>NZ_JBQCME010000016.1:0-1196 GCF_051965375.1 Pedobacter sp. SAFR-022 | reverse complement strand
AGCATTAGCATTAGCTTTATTCGCAACCACTTTCACCGCATGTAAGAAATCCGCAGATGAGGATTTTGCACCACAGGAATCTGTAAATCAAAGTGAATCCGTAGTTTCCGCAGGTGACCTGGGAGAAACCGCAGAGAAAGGCAGCTACCACTTAAAGAACTATACCTTAAAAGGTGTATTTGATTTCCCGATCGGTGCGGCGGTGGTTAAAGAGCGATTAGAAGAACCGCTGTATGCGAGCACCCTTAAAAAAGACTTCAACAGATTAAGCTCGGAGAGTAACTTCAAGTTTAAATCTACACACCCTGAAAAAGACAAGTATACCTTTGGCAAAGCTGACGCGATTGTAAAGTTTGCTCAGGAAAATAAAATGGTTGTTCATGGTCACTGTCTGATCTGGGCCAAAGATGACACCATGCCGAAATGGTTATTGAACTATAACGGAAATGCAGCTGACTTCGACAAGTTATTAAAAGAACACATCACTACCGTTGTTTCGCACTTTAAAGGTCAGGTAACCTCATGGGATGTGGTAAACGAGGCGATCGCAGATAATGGTACTTTTAAAGACAACATCTGGTTGCGCAAACTTGGTGAAGAGTATTTCTTCAAAGCTTTCAAATATGCACAGCAGGCAGATCCAAAAGTAAAGTTATTCTATAACGACTACGGACAGGAATTCGGTGGCAAGAAAATGCGTAAGATCATGGAACTTGTTGCTACTGCAAAACAAAGAGGTATCAAGATCGACGGTATGGGCTTCCAGATGCACACGGTGTTAAGAATTGACGTAAACAAGATCAACACCAACTTGAAAGTAGCTGCAGATGCAGGCCTGTTGGTTCACATCTCTGAGATCGACATCTCTGTAAAATACCAGATGCCAAAAACCTTTGATCTGACTGATGCGATGGCAAGGGAACAAGGCGCTAAATTCAAAGCGATCGTAAAAGGTTACATGGAGAACGTTCCAAAGAAACAACAATGGGGTATCACTACCTGGGGTGTTGGAGACAGAGACTCGTTCTTCAATAAAGGATATGCCAAGTTCAACCACGACCATCCATTATTATTCGGAAAAGACTACAAAGCGAAATGGGCTTACAGAGGTTTCATTGAAGCAGGTCTGAACAGATATCCAGGTTCATTCTAAAAAGAAAACATTAATAAATGCTTATAGGGAAGGTGGCTCAGCG
>NZ_JBQCME010000015.1:0-1317 GCF_051965375.1 Pedobacter sp. SAFR-022 | reverse complement strand
TGTAGATTCCTGAATTTAGTTTACATGGAGAGTTTTTCAAAAACAGAAATGATATGAAAAACGAAAAGCCCAACAAAGGAAAAGGTGGCCGGATTGCTACCTATTCCGAGAGTTTAAAAGTTCAGGTCGCTTTGGAGTATTTAGATGGCGATTATAGCCAAGCTCAGGTCGGAAGAAAGTACGGTTTATCAGAAGATACTGTCAATTGGTTCGTAACTTGTTACAAACGAAATCAGGCTGTTATGATGAAGGAACCTACTGAACCGGAAAAAAGCAGCTTTACAGATGAAGATCGTAGAGCGCTGGAAAAAAGAGTTGCTATGGCTGAACTGAAGGTCGTTGTTCTGGAAAAGGTAATTGCCATTGCCAACAAGAAGTACAACACTGATCTTAAAAAAAAAACTGGTCAGAAGTGATTGCTGAACTTAAAGGATCACGGCCTGTTTGTACCATAGAGCACCTGTGTGAAGCATTTGGTTATACCAGGCAAGCTTGGTATAACCATCTTAAGAATGTAAATCAGCGGATGTTAAAGACCCATGTTGTACTACAAAGAATTCGTGAAATTCGGGATGCACTGCCAGAAACAGGTTGTATGAAGCTCTACGAGGATTTAAATGCAGGCTTCTTGCAACGTTTGGGCTTTACCATGGGCAGAGATGCGGTGTTTAATCTGATGCGGGAAAACAAGATGTTAATCAAACCCAAGCGAAGATTTGTTCGAACTACGAACTCCTTTCATCGGTTCAAGATCTATCCTGATCTGGTGCAGCGTTCAGCTGCAAAGCTGGCCGAACAGATCTGGGTCAGTGACATCACCTACCTGAACACGACTGCTGGCTTTGCCTATCTCTCGTTGGTTACCGATGCCTATTCTAGAAAGATTATGGGTTATTACCTGTCGAAAAACTTAAAGGCCATAGGATGCATAAAAGCGCTCCAAAAAGGCTTGAATAACAGACTATATCCTCAACGATCGTTAATCCATCATTCGGATCGAGGAACACAATACTGCTGTGACAACTATATCAAAATGCTCAATGATAATAACATCCGGATTAGTATGACCCAGACTGGAAGCCCCTACGACAATGCAATTGCTGAACGGCTAAATGGAATACTGAAAAGAGAGTTTGGTATGTACGAAACTTTTAAAACCTTTAATCAAGCTTGTCAGCACGTCCATAAAGCCATATACAAATACAATAATCTAAGACGTCATGCAAGCTGCAACTATCAAACCCCGGAATACACCCATAATATCGAACGTACACAGCTATAAAGTAAAAATCAAATTGCAATCACTGTAAACATTAT
>NZ_JBQCME010000014.1:2165-5120 GCF_051965375.1 Pedobacter sp. SAFR-022 | reverse complement strand
TGAAGAACAAACAACAGTATTCTGCTTTTGAAAGCTTCGGATGATTAGTATTACTCGACTATGCTGTCACCAGCTTTACATCTGTAACCTATCAACGTAGTAGTCTTCTACGGTCCTATATGGAATTCTCATCTCGTGGCTAGTTTCGCACTTAGATGCTTTCAGCGCTTATCTATTCCCAGCGTAGCTACTCTGCAATGCCCCTGGCGGAACAACAGATTCACTAGAGGCTAGTCCAACCCGGTCCTCTCGTACTAAGGTCAGCCCCACTCAAAATTCCTACGCCCACAACAGATAGGGACCGAACTGTCTCGCGACGTTCTGAACCCAGCTCGCGTGCCACTTTAATCGGCGAACAGCCGAACCCTTGGGACCTTCTCCAGCCCCAGGATGTGACGAGCCGACATCGAGGTGCCAAACCTCCCCGTCGATATGAGCTCTTGGGGGAGATCAGCCTGTTATCCCCAGCGTACCTTTTATCCTTTGAGCGATGGCCCTTCCATGCAGAACCACCGGATCACTATATCCGTCTTTCGACCCTGCTCGGCTTGTCTGCCTCACAGTCAAGCAAGCTTATGCTATTGCACTCCTCATACGGTTACCAAGCGTATTGAGCTTACCTTTGAAAGCCTCCGTTACCTTTTTGGAGGCGACCACCCCAGTCAAACTACCCATCAAACAATGTCCTCGACTAAGTCGAGTTAGACACCGAATACAGAAAGGGTGGTATTTCAACGTTGACTCCACGACGCCTGGCGACGCCGCTTCATAGTCTCCCACCTATCCTACACATCCTGTATCCAATGTCAATGTTAAATTGTAGTGAAGGTGCATGGGGTCTTTCCGTCCCGTTGCGGGTACCCGGCGTCTTCACCGGGACCACAATTTCACCGAGCTCATGGCTGAGACAGCGCCCAGATCGTTACACCATTCGTGCAGGTCGGAACTTACCCGACAAGGAATTTCGCTACCTTAGGACCGTTATAGTTACGGCCGCCGTTTACTGGGGCTTCGATTCAATGCTTCGCCTTGCGACTAACATCCCCTCTTAACCTTCCAGCACCGGGCAGGTGTCAGGCCTTATACTTCATCTTTCGATTTTGCAAAGCCATGTGTTTTTGTTAAACAGTCGCCTGGGCCTTTTCACTGCGGCTGATATTGCTACCAGCGCCCCTTCTCCCGAAGTTACAGGGCCATTTTGCCGAGTTCCTTAGCCATGATTCACTCGAGCACCTTAGAATTCTCTTCCCGGATACCTGTGTCGGTTTGCGGTACGGGTTTTTATAACCTGAAGCTTAGCGGTTTTTCTTGGAAGTCTGATTACCTGCACTATCCACTTACCCGAAGGCTCGCGGTACTATCAGCGTTCAGCAAGACCGGCGGATTTGCCTACCAGTCCTATACCTACAGCCTTTAACGATCTATTCCGTCAGATCGCGGCAGTGTCACTACTCCGTCCCCACATCGCAGTTATAAAAAGTACTGGAATATTAACCAGTTGTCCATCGAATATCCCCTTCGGGTTCTCCTTAGGTCCCGACTAACCCTGATCCGATTAGCGTTGATCAGGAAACCTTATCCTTTCGGTGGGCAGGTTTCTCGCCTGCCTTATCGTTACTTATGCCTACATTTGCTTTTCCAGAAGCTCCACCACAACTTACGTCATAACTTCGCTGCCGCTGGAATGCTCCCCTACCGTAATATAAATATTACCCATAGCTTCGGTGTACTACTTAATGCCCGTTTATTATCCATGCACGATCGCTCGACTAGTGAGCTGTTACGCACTCTTTAAATGAATGGCTGCTTCCAAGCCAACATCCTAGCTGTCTATGCAATCGCACCTCGTTAGTTCAACTTAGTAGTAACTTGGGGACCTTAGCTGATGGTCTGGGTTCTTTCCCTCTCGGCCCGTGACCTTAGCACCCCGGGCCTCACTGCTGCGTATATTATATAGCATTCGGAGTTTGTCTGGATTTGGTAGGATTTGACTCCCCCGCACCCAATCAGTAGCTCTACCTCTATATAACTTTACCACAACGCTGTTCCTAAAAACATTTCGGGGAGTACGAGCTATTTCCCAGTTTGATTAGCCTTTCACCCCTACCCACAGATCATCCGGAAACTTTTCAACGTTTATCGGTTCGGTCCTCCAGTACGTGTTACCGCACCTTCAACCTGTCCATGGGTAGATCACAAGGTTTCGCGTCTACCTCCCCTGACTATACGCCCTATTCAGACTCGCTTTCGCTTCGGATCCGTGTCTTAAACACTTAACCTTGCCAGAGAAGAGTAACTCGTAGGCTCATTATGCAAAAGGCACGCCGTCACGCCACCTGGACGCTCCGACCGCTTGTAAGCACACAGTTTCAGGTTCTATTTCACTCCCCTGTTCGGGGTTCTTTTCACCTTTCCCTCACGGTACTGGTTCACTATCGGTCTCTCAGGAGTATTTAGCCTTACCGGATGGTGCCGGCAGATTCCCACAAGGCGTCTCCGACCTCGCGGTACTCAGGATCCTACTAGGCTGATGTTACTTACGTGTACCGGGCTATCACCGTATATTGCCAGGCTTCCCATCCTGTTCCACTTCATTTCATCAATACCATATCGTAGTCCTACAACCCCAGGTATGCCGTAACATAACTGGTTTGGGCTCTTTCCCTTTCGCTCGCCACTACTTAGGAAATCATTATTATTTTCTCTTCCTCTGCTTACTTAGATGTTTCAGTTCGGCAGGTTTGCGTATTATATACGACTAGTCTTCAACTAGCCAGGTTTCCCCATTCAGAAATCTTCGGATCAATTCATATTTGCTAATCCCCGAAGCTTATCGCAGCTTATCACGTCTTTCATCGCCTCTGAGAGCCAAGGCATCCCCTGTGTGCTCTTTCTTACTTTCTTCTCTCCATAGCCTTTTGCGCCTATGGAAATGCTTTTTTTGATTGTTGTTAA
>NZ_JBQCME010000014.1:0-2065 GCF_051965375.1 Pedobacter sp. SAFR-022 | reverse complement strand
AGCTAACAACGTCTCTATTGTTGTTTGCTCTTCTTTTTTAACTTCTTCCAATATGTCAAAGAACTTTTCTATCCCCAGGATTCTTTACGTTTCCTTATTTCTTTACCTTTTGTATTAGGTAAGGGTGATGGTGGAGAATAACGGAGTCGAACCGTTGACCTCCTGCGTGCAAGGCAGGCGCTCTAGCCAGCTGAGCTAATCCCCCTTAGAAATTTTAGTAGTAGTCCCGAGCAGATTTGAACTGCTGACCCCTACATTATCAGTGTAGTGCTCTAACCAACTGAGCTACGGGACTAAATTCACTGTTGGTTAAGGCATGTTGAGGTTGCTCTACATATCCCTTTCCTCTAGTAATACCTTCACTTCAGTATGGAACACTCTATTGATGTTTCATTCTATGGGTTTTCTTTTTGAGATGTTTTGTCATTTTATATCATTTTAAACGCAGCAAGTAGTCAATTCTACTCCAGAAAGGAGGTATTCCAGCCGCACCTTCCGGTACGGCTACCTTGTTACGACTTAGCCCCAGTTATCGGTTTTACCCTAGGACGCTCCTTTCGGTTACATACTTTAGGTACCCCCAACTTCCATGGCTTGACGGGCGGTGTGTACAAGGCCCGGGAACGTATTCACCGCGTCATTGCTGATACGCGATTACTAGCGAATCCAACTTCAAGAGGTCGAGTTGCAGACCTCTATCCGAACTGTGAATGGCTTTTTGAGATTTGCTTGCTGTTGCCAGCTTGCTGCCCTCTGTACCATCCATTGTAGCACGTGTGTAGCCCCGGACGTAAGGGCCATGATGACTTGACGTCGTCCCCTCCTTCCTCTCTGTTTGCACAGGCAGTCTGTTTAGAGTCCCCACCATAACGTGCTGGCAACTAAACATAGGGGTTGCGCTCGTTGCGGGACTTAACCCAACACCTCACGGCACGAGCTGACGACAGCCATGCAGCACCTAGTTTCGTGTCCTTGCGGACGCTACCATCTCTGGTAACTTCACTAACTTTCAAGCCCGGGTAAGGTTCCTCGCGTATCATCGAATTAAACCACATGCTCCTCCGCTTGTGCGGGCCCCCGTCAATTCCTTTGAGTTTCACTCTTGCGAGCGTACTCCCCAGGTGGAATACTTAACGCTTTCGCTTAGCCGCTAACTGTATATCGCTAACAGCGAGTATTCATCGTTTAGGGCGTGGACTACCAGGGTATCTAATCCTGTTTGATCCCCACGCTTTCGTGCCTCAGCGTCAATAATACCATAGTAAGCTGCCTTCGCAATCGGTGTTCTGTGACATATCTATGCATTTCACCGCTACTTGTCACATTCCGCCTACCTCTAGTATATTCAAGCTCATCAGTATCAAAGGCACTGCGATGGTTGAGCCACCGTCTTTCACCCCTGACTTAATAAGCCGCCTACGCACCCTTTAAACCCAATAAATCCGGATAACGCTTGGATCCTCCGTATTACCGCGGCTGCTGGCACGGAGTTAGCCGATCCTTATTCCTTCGGTACATTCAGCTATCTACACGTAGATAGGTTTATTCCCGAATAAAAGCAGTTTACGACCCAGAGGGCTGTCTTCCTGCACGCGGCATGGCTGGTTCAGAGTTGCCTCCATTGACCAATATTCCTTACTGCTGCCTCCCGTAGGAGTCTGGTCCGTGTCTCAGTACCAGTGTGGGGGGTCATCCTCTCAGATCCCCTAGACATCGTGGTCTTGGTGGGCCGTTACCCCGCCAACTAACTAATGTCACGCATGCCCATCTTAATCCTATAAATATTTGATCATTGTATAATGCTATACTGTGATTTTATGCGGTGTTAATCCGAATTTCTTCGGGCTATCCCCCTGATTAAGGTAGGTTGCATACGCGTTACGCACCCGTGCGCCACTTTCCTTTCCAGCAAGCTGGAAAGTATCGTTCGACTTGCATGTATTAGGCCTGCCGCTAGCGTTCATCCTGAGCCAGGATCAAACTCTCCATTGTAAAATGTTTTGTTTGAACACTGACCATTCTTAACTTAATTAATAATAGTCTTATTCTAATTTGTCTGTTAGAT
>NZ_JBQCME010000013.1:0-28867 GCF_051965375.1 Pedobacter sp. SAFR-022 | reverse complement strand
TTGTTGGGCTTTTCGTTTTTCATATCATTTCTGTTTTTGAAAAACTCTCCATGTAAACTAAATTCAGGAATCTACACCGCGATGGTAGTCCTTAATGTGCAAGCGTATTTTGAGGGTAGTGTAGTGGGAAAGCTGGTTGGTTATTTTTTAATACGTATTTCAATGGTTTTATCGCCAACCATGCGTTCGATAAAATGCGTTCTGGAATCAATATAGAGGATCATAGCCAGGATCACAATGATTGCAATCATGATGATCTTACGTTTCATGTATTTTTGTGATGATGGCTGAACTTTTTCTGCTTGCTTTTTGTTTCTACCTTTCGACATAGCTGTCAAATATCGCAAATAAATGCTATGGTTTTCCTTATGGAACTTTACCTTAGTTAAACTAACCATCGACAATGAAAAGACGATCTTTCGTGAAAACAACGGTCCTGGGCACTGCTGCGGCGACAATACTACCGCAACTGAGCTTTGGAAAATCAACCTCTAAAACCGAGAACCGCATGTACTATGAATTAAGAACTTATACCTTAAAGGATGCGACCCAGCAAAGCCTGGTGGAAAACTACTTCGAAAAAGCCGCAATTCCAGCGCTGAACAGGCTAGGGATTAAAAATGTTGGTGTATTTACGGAGTTAAAGCCCAGCGGACAATCTACCTTGATTGCACTAATTCCATTTCAATCGCTAAACGAGTTTGAAAGTGTGCATGCCAAGCTTGAACAGGATAAGGGCTACCTTGCAGCCGCTTCAGCTTATTTGAATGCGCCAGCAACGGCACCAGCTTATGAGCGCATAGAAAGCTCGCTATTGAAAGCCTTTACGCATATGCCTGGGCTGGAGCTTCCACAAAAAGGCAAGCGCATCTTTGAGCTCCGCAGATATGAACACGCAAGTGAAGCTGCTGGTACCAAGAAGCGCGAGATGTTCAACGATGCCGGAGAGATTGATATCTTCAAACGTTTAGGGTTTAAGCCTGTGTTTTTTGGAGAAACCGTGATCGGTCAATACCGTCCGAATCTGATCTATATGGTGACTTTTGATGACATGGCGGCCCATGACCAGCATTGGAAATCTTTTGGAGGGGATCCGGAATGGAAAAAGATCAGCGCGATTCCAGAATATGCCGATGCTAAGCTGGTGTCTAAAATCACTGCTACCTTTTTGCAGCCTGCTGCTTACTCACAGATATAAGATGTATAATTAGATAAAAAGCCACCTGCTTTGGGTGGCTTTTTATGTTGTTTAAAATTTGTTAGTAGCTCATGGTAACGATTTGAGCGACATCTGCAGGTGCAAGCTTTTTATGCTCTCCTAATCCCAGCCAGCCTCTTTCATTGAAACGTTGTTCAATCTTTTCGGCTGTGCCTTCATATTGTCCAGTGTACTCAGAAAGCTTGGTGTCGATTTCAAGTGAATGAAAGAAAGCTTCGGTCTTCTCGATGGCAGCGTTTGCCTGTGCATCGGTATTACCTGCTGTGATGCCCCAGACCCTGCGGCCATATTGAGCAAGCTTCTCTTTTTTACTTTCGAAGTTAAAACGATAGTGGCTTGGTGCAATTACTGCTAATGTTCTGGCATGATCTATTCCGAATAATGCCGTAAGCTCATGACCGATGGCGTGAACCGCCCAATCCGTTGGGACACCTTTTTGTATTAAACCATTAAGTGCCATGGTACATGACCACATGAAGTTGGCCGCAGCTTCGTAGTCAGCTGGATTTTCCATTACCCTGGGCGCGATCTCAATGAGCGTTTGCATGATGCTTTCCGCAAAGCGATCCTGGAGAGATGCTTCGATCGGGTAGGTCATATACTGTTCAAGTACATGAGTGAAAGCATCGGTTATGCCGTTTGCCAACTGGCGTCTTGGAATAGAAGCAATTACCTGGGGGTCCAGAATGGAAAATACAGGGAATAATCCAGGGCCGCCCATGGATAATTTTTCCAGGGTTTCCTTGCGGGTGATCACTGCTCCTGAATTCATTTCTGAACCCGTTGCAGGTATGGTCAGCACACTGCCGAATGGAAGACCTTTAAAGGTTCTGATACTGTTTTTTAGGATGTCCCAAGGTGTCTCTCCATCGTACAATGCCGCTGCAGACAGGAACTTCACTCCATCAATTACGGAACCTCCACCCACAGCTAGCATGAAATCTACCCGCTCGGTTTTAATGACTTTTAAGGCCTGAAGCAGGATCTCATATTCTGGATTGGCGGGAATGCCTCCAAATTCAATGACATCAAAGCCAGCCAGGGCTTTAGTAACCTGTTCATAGATGCCGTTCGTTTTGATACTGCCACCACCATAAAGCATCATCACTTTCGCACCTTGAGGGATCTGCGTCGCTAACTTGCTGATCTGGTCACGACCGAAAATGATCTTTGTTGGATTTTGAAACTCGAAATTTAACATTAGTTTTCTATTAGATTTTAACAACCATTTTGCCTTCGTTTTTGCCCTCGAACAGGTCCATAAAGGCTTGAGGGATTTGGTCAAAGCCGTTGACGATGGTTTCTGAATATTGTAGTTTACCAGCTTTCAGCCATTCTGAAAGTTGTTTTACGCCTTCCGGGAACTTCTCAGCATAATTGCTGACAATGAAACCCTGCATGAGCATGCTGTTTTTAAGGACGTAAGGTTGCAGCCTCGGTCCAGTAGACGCCTCGGTATCGTTGTAGGAAGAAATGGTGCCACAGATTGCAATGCGGCCATATTTATTCATATTAAAGATCACTGCGTCGGAAATGTCGCCGCCAACATTATCGAAGTAGATGTCTACGCCATCAGGTGCAGCAGTAGCGATTGCTTCCTGCATGTTCTCCGTCGTTTTATAGTTGATTGCTTCATCAAATCCAAACTTAGATTTCAGTGCCTCGGTTTTCTCATCGGAACCAGCAATCCCGATAACCCTGCAACCCATGATCTTTCCGATCTGACCAACGATGCTGCCCACAGCACCTGCTGCACCAGATACGACTAAAGTCTCACCCGACTTAGGCTTGCCAATTTCCTGAAGACCCATAAGTGCAGTTAGTCCGGTCATGCCCAGCGCACCCAGGTAAGCACTTAAACTTACGGAAGGATCTACTTTCGTGATGCCTTTACCATTGGAAGTCTGAAACAGTTTCCAGTCCAGACCCGCTGTAATATAATCACCAACCTTGAAGTCCGGGTTCTTAGATGCAGTTACCTCCGCGATAATTGCCGAACTCATTGGCTTGTTCAATTCAAAAGGAGCAACATAGGATTTCGCATCGCTCATGCGGCCTCGTAAGTAGGGGTCTACAGAAACATAAGTCGTTTTTAAAAGTACTTCACCTTCTTTCGGGCTTGGCATTTCAATTTCTTCGAATTTGAAGTCGCTTGCAGACGGTTTTCCAACTGGTCTGTTCGCAAGTAGAATCACTTTGTTCATAGGATTTGTTTTTATGGGTTTATGATAGCATCCATGGATGTTATTTGTTTAAATTTTTATTTCCTGATCTGTTCAAGCAAGTCATTCAATAGATCTGCCTGATCTTTTTCAAGGTTTATCTCAAGATCATCTATAATTCGCCTGGCTTGTTCCTTTAATCTAGCGCCTTCAGCAGTCAACTTAACATAAACAACCCGCTGATCGTTAAGGTTGCGTTCTTTTTGAACAAGACCCTTTTCCAAAAGCTTGTTGAGCAGGCGGGAGGTATTGGGCATACGATCAATCAGCCTTTCTTTGATCAGGTTTACCGTAGCCGTTCGTTGCGGTTGCCCGTACAGAATGCTCAAGGCATTGAACTGTTGCAGCGAAAGGCTGGTGGGCTTCAAAGCTGTAGCAATCCGGTTTAAGGCCCAATTAGAAGTGAAAATCAGGTTGGTCAGTGCCCGCTGTTGGGCGCTTAAGAATTCGTGTTTGATTTCCTGTTCGATCTTCATGCTCCAAAACTAACATCCATGGATATTAATTGTTTAATCTGGATGTAATGTAATTGTTGTTTGCAAGTCATTAAACTTAAAGTTCAGTGCGACTTAAAAGGAAGATGGCATGATATTAATGTGGAGTTTACAAGCATACTTTATCTTTGTGCGACACTATGTATAAACTATCAATTTCCGAGACAAAATATAAAACACCAGTATTCAAGAAGAATCAGCCTGACGACAGCTACAAGTATCAACCCTTACCTAAACCATCGGGGCGGTATCCGTACCATATGGGATTAGAGGAGGTCATTACTGATCCTCCGCAGGATAAGATGGTGTTCCACATGGTTGGGGATACGGGAAGTGTTCGCAATCCATCCTTTCAGAAGCTTGTTGTTGCGCAGATGCTCCGACACTTCAAAGAAAATGGTTCCGAGGCAGATGACCCGCAATTTCTCTATCATCTGGGAGATGTGGTGTACAACTTTGGGGAAGCGAGTGAATACCAGAAGCAGTTCTTTACGCCTTATGAGCGTTACCCCGCTCCAATTGTGGCTATCGCTGGAAATCACGATAGTGAAGTAAACCCGGACAGTAAACCATATAAGAGCCTGGATGCTTTTACCGCTGTTTTTTGCGACACCGAGAAAAGGACCATTCCCTTTAGTGCTGGCGCAAGCCGTAAGAGCATGAACCAGCCTAATGTCTACTGGACCCTGGAGACACCTTTGGCAACCTTTATTGGCTTACATAGCAACACCCCCAAATTTGGCATTGTGACCGAGGAACAGCGTGAATGGTTTAGAAGAGAATTGCTTGCTGCGGACAAACTGCGGCCGGAGAAGGCAGTGATCGTTTGTATCCATCATTCACCATATTCCGCAGATATCAACCATGGCTCCAGCATACCAATGATCGAATTCCTGGAAGGTGCATTTGCCGAAACCGGCGTAAAACCTGATGTGGTTTTTAGTGGTCATGTACACAACTATCAACGCATGGAAAAAGAGTATCCCGATGGCGACAAGGTGCTGTTTATTGTTGCAGGTGGCGGTGGTTACGATGAGCTACATGCAGTTGCGTCTGAGGATGACGATCGGTTTACCAACGACAATTCTCTGTTTAAAGATGTGCAGCTATTGAACTTCTGTGATGATAAACACGGGTTCTTGAAGGTTGAACTAGAACGTACAGGAGCTGGTTTGAAAATTTGCGGTGAGTATTACAGCATTCCTCATGAAGAGGAAATCGACAGTGACGATCCTGCTGTGCTTGCGGATAGTTTCTGTATAAGCTTGGAGAATTAAAAAAAAACACAGGCAGGTTTAAGTTGTTATGCAACTATAAACCTGCCTGTTATGAATGCTAAAGTGACCGTTATACTTTTAACGCTATTCCTGGTAGCGTTTTTTATCATGATGGCAACCGGAATTTCCGACTTCTGGAAAAACGTGCTGATCATGATCAGCCCAATAGTTTTGATCGGCGGTGTGATCCTGGTATTGCGCGATCGCTCTTTTGAGTATCCCGAGTTGAAAGAAGATGAGGAATTCGGTTATGTGGACCGCCCTGATCTACGGCATTAACTATTTCTTTGTTTTCTGAGTAATGTATTTCGCCGGAATTGGAAGATTTTCGCTTTCCTCATTCCAAAGCAAACTCATGATCCACCAGCGGTTATCTTGTTTAATCAGTTGGATATTGTTCATACCTCGTCTGGAAGTCGGCTTTTCAGTAGAAAGTTGGTACTGATAGCTACTGAATACCTGTGCAAGGTTTCCGAACTCATTGACAGTTCTACCCAATTCCTTTTCTGTAAAGGCATACTTCTTGAACGCTTCCCCGTTAGATTTAACATAATCTGACGGGCTGATCTTGTTGAACGCAGCGCCCTGGGCAGTTTGGCGAATGGCGCCCATATACGCACCGGGATAGAACAAGCTTTCGAAGCGTTTCCAGTCCCTTTCACCAGCAGGGCCGGAGATCACATCATAGAGCGATTTTACGAGCTGATCGATACTGCTGACATCTGACGCAGCTGCTGTATTGATTGCTGGTATAGCAAAGCTGGTATTCAGCCAGGCATTGCGAAGGACGATCTGTTCTGCAGTGGCATTTGGGTCAAGCATCAATTTTGAAGATTTGCTTTTATCGTCTGCGGCTGGCGGGACAATTTTAACGCCTGCATAACTCAAGAAGGTTTCATAGGGAATGGACTTTTCCCCTTCTACGTAGTCGGCGAAGAACTGTCGTACTTCAGGGAATGTCAGTGAAGTGATTACATCGAAAAGTTCATCATCATTGAAGTATTTATCTTTACCATACTTGATGCCCAGATCATGTTTAAGGTTCTTCAAGCTGTAATTACCGCCTGAAAGTTTCAGCAGGTAAAGGTCGAGCGCGGCTGAGATCAGGGAGCCTTTCAGGTAAACGTTGCCGTATTGATCCTGCCATTTACCGGCACTTTCCTGACTTAATTCCGTAAATCTGAGGTTGTCTTTGAAGTAGTTTTTAGAGTAGCTTAACTGCTGTGCAAGTTTCTGTAGAAATTCATTAGGCGTGTTAATGCCTGCTCTTACTTGCACCAGATGGGAATCGTATTCCGTAGAGCCTTCATACAGCCATAGGTGGCGTGACATCACTGGGTTGTTGAAGTCGAACTGTTTGACTTCCTTGGAACTGATGGTTAACGGTGTGACAATATGGAAAAATTCATGTGAGGAGATGTCTACCCAGTTGCCGATCGCTGTCTCTTGTGGTTCTTCTTTCAGGCTGTAGAACGATGAGTAGGAGTGTTCCCATGCGCCTGCGGTGGCAAATGGGGCTTGTTCTCCATTGAAGTAGTAGATGAACGCATATTTGTCTACCGGAAGCTTACCACCCAGGTGTTTGTTGGTTGCTTGTAGCAGTGTTTCCAGGTTCTTCGCAATCACCGCGGATGTTGCAAGTTTATTAGGTGAATAAACGGAGATCAACACGGAAGCATTACCAACTTTGATGGTGGTGGTATCTGGAATGCAGAACATGATTGGTGAGTCATAGAGATGATCGGCATTTTTCGTTTCATAAACATCCTCCGTACTGCTGGTTTTGGTTGGTACTAGTCCTGTACTACCGTAAAAACCTGCTGGCTTGGTAATGTTCAGCATAAAAGGGATGTCCTTTTTGTTTTCGAGGTAGCCAAAGATACCGCAAGTATTGAGCACGAAGTTCTTGTTTGCTTCGAAATTGGTGCCTGCCATGGAATATACTTCATGTTTGATCTTCGAATCCCAGGTGTCCTCCACATCGTAGACAATCTTGCTCAGGGTATTTGCTTTTTTTATTTGCCAGCTGTTTTCGGAGGTTTGTTTTACCGCCAGCGGCTGACCCTTCGCATTGTAGGCTTGAAGGTTGCTTACGAACTTCCCGAAATCGCTGTTGCGATAGGTGCCAGGGACGATCTTGGGCATATAAAAGGTAATTTCAGATTCGCTAACCTCTGGCGTGATCAGCGTGACACTTAGCTTGTCGTCTTTGACATCGTTCAGGTTTAGGCGGTATTGATAACTGGTCTGGGCCTGAACCATGGTAATTCCGGCAAAGAGTAATACCGAAAGTGCTTTGAAGCATTTGTTCTGCAGATTCATGTTCTTAGAAAATTTCAACTAAGGTAGCAAATCGCTATAGCGTTTAAAGATAAAACGCCTCCGGTTTGGAGGCGCTTAAGGTATTAAAATAAAAGAAAATGGCTAGTGTTGGATACTCTTAGCGTATTCAAGTAGTATATTCCTGAAGGCTAGGTATCGCTCATTAAACTCGATGAAATCACCTTTTTTCGTATCGTAGATACATGCAATTGGGAGTGGTAATTTAATCGTTTTCAAAGCTGCTTTAACGCTTTGTAAATCAGCAGCAATCTTGTGCCAAATATCATTGGCATGGTCGTCGTAAATAATTCCTATACACATATTGTAAAAATATCTGAAATCCCGAATATGTTTCTGAAATCAGGTCACAGAATACTTTACAAACGGCTGTATAATTTTTGAAGAATTGTGAAATTAGCTTTTGCTAATCTTCATAATCGATCTCTTTCGCATCAACCAGCAATGCCACAACGCAAAGCAATATCAGAAAGATCAACAGGTTATAGGTGTCCATAGCAGTTTCTTTAAGAATGAAGTCATTTTCATCACTGCTAAGTTAGACGTGTCTTGTAAAGTGCTTGTTACATGTAAGTTATGTTTTAAATCACTGGTCGCTTGAAAGCTGCCTCAAGCGTGTTTTTATTCAGGTTTATGGTAAGTTGCCCGTATGGTTCAGCAACTGCAGACTAGCAAAATCGGTATATACATCTAAGATGCTGATAGAAGCGGGGCTAATTTCGAGACGTTGCATCAGATCTATGGGCACTCCGGTATAGAAAGCAATGGCAGCCTTGATCATGTCCGAGTGACTCACTACTGCGACAGTTGCAACCGGGTGATCTACAGCAAGCTGTTGGAGACCCCGGACAATTCTAGATTGCGCTTCCTGCATCATCTCACCACCCGGAATCCTTGTTCCGCTCCGAAAGGTATTGAAGCGTTTAAAATTCTCGTCGCCCTCTAATTCGGAGAATGCTTTGTTGGTCCACTGTCCGAAATCAAGCTCCTGGAAATGTTCGTTGACCTGGCAATTCAGGTGCTGCAGCGCCGCGATAGGGGCGGCAGTTTGAACCGCCCGTTCCAATGGGCTACTATAAATAGCGGCTATCTTTAGGTTAGTTAAGCGGTTTGCAAGTGCCTGAGCCTGTGTTTTACCTTCCGTATTTAGATGAACTCCCGAATGCCTGCCAGACAGGTATTTACCGACAGCATCCGTCGTAGCATGCCTGATGAGTAGAAATTTAGTCATGCTTTGTTAAACTTAATGTTAGGTTTTTTGTTTTACAACCATTACCTAAATTGTCAATTCTGTTTACTTCAGATTAAATATATTCATTTGGAAAATACGAAAAGTCAAAGCCTGAAAATTGGAGTACTCACGTTTCACCGTTGTATAAATTATGGAAGCTACTGGCAGGCGAAAGGTCTTGTGGAAGGGCTGCAAAAGCGTGGACACCACGCTGTAATTCTCGATCATCAATCCAGCAGGGTGAACTTCTCCGAGTGGAAGTGTGCACTTCAGCCTGTTCTGCCGACACATGTTCCGGCCTCGGATCATGCTTTATATCGCCAGAAAGTAGAGAAGTTCTTCAAGTTGTTTGAGGGGCTTCCGCTGTCTGCGCCTTTCGACCTCAACAATCCTGCTGAAATGGACGACTATGATCTAGTGGTCGTTGGTAGCGATGAAGTTTGGAACTTATCTCATCCCTGGTACAACTACTGTCCGCTGTTTTATGGGGATGGTTTAAAGACCGGGCGTTTGATCTCCTATGCAGCTAGTTTCGGTAATTATCAAGCCTCCTGGGGCTTAGAAAAAGATTGGGCAAATAAGCTCTCCCAATTTGATCATATCTCAGTACGGGACGATAATTCAAGCACGATTATAGAACAGTCTTTAGGTTTTAAACCTGATATGGTACTAGATCCATGCCTGCAGTTCCCGATTAATTATGAGCATAGGGATCTGTCACAATTTGCTGCACCTTATGTTGCTCTATATGGGCATAACTTCTCGGACTTCTTCATTCGTGAGGTTAGGGCCTGGGCAGATCGGGAGCAGCTTCCCTTGGTGAGTATTGGCTATCGGAATGATTGGGCGGATGAGAACTGGCTTACGGCTGATCCTCATGATTTCGCGAACTTTATGGCAGGTGCTAAAGCGGTGGTAACAAACTTCTTTCATGGCTGTGTTTTTTCTCTGATTAATTCCAAACCCTTCGTTTGTGAAACCTCAGCATACCGTAGCATCAAGGTGCAGGGGCTGATGAATAAGCTAGGTGCGGAGAAGCATCTGATTATGGAAGATACTCCTTCAGCTGTTTATCATGCGCGTTTAACAGAACCATTGGCTCCACAAATTCATCAAAGAATTCAAAACCTGCAGGCGGATTCCAACGCTTATTTGGATGAGGCTTTAGCACCGAAATTGCTGGAGTTGTCATGACTGAGAAAGATAATTTAGCTGCTACCATCAGTGCTGAGGTCGCAGCACCTGAGCATATTCAGCATAAGAAGAATACAGGCAATGTTGAGCAAAAGGTGATGGTTCAACAAGGAACGGCCCTGGGAAAATCCGCGCCAGAGTTATACAGCCCTCAAGATATTGTTAAGTCGGGTTTATGCATAGGCTGCGGAAGTTGTGCCGCTCAAGCGCAGTTACAGGGAACCGGCGCAAGCATGAAGTTTGATGCTTATGGCTTATATAAACCTGAAGGTCCTTCCAGCTGGTACAAAAGGCGCTCAGCGCGCTTCAGCAACACTTGTCCGTTTTCGCCAAAAGCGGAGAAAGAGGATGAACTAGCTGTCAGGAGTTTTCCTGATGCGCCACAGCACAGTGACACGGTAGGTCGTTTTCAGACTGCCTTCGTTGGTCACGTGCTGGAAAGCGATTTTCGCTTGCAGGGGAGTTCCGGAGGCATGGTGACCTGGGTTGCTTCAGAGTTGTTGCGTAAAGGCCTGATTGACGGTGTTGCTCATGTTGTAGCGGTTAAGGATCCTCAATCTGATGGCCGGTTCTTTAAGTATCGCATCTCGAGAAATCAGGACGAACTTAACGAAGGTGCGAAATCACGTTATTACCCGGTGGAGTTGTCGGACATGCTGCGCACCATAAAAGAGACGCCAGGCCGTTACGCGGTAGTTGCCTTACCATGTATGATTAAAGCCGTTCAATTGCTCCGTAAGGAGGACGCGGTTTTTCGGGAGCGCATCAGCTTTACGCTTGGACTTTTCTGTGGGCATATGAAGAGTGCACATTTCGCGGAGAGTTTTGCGTGGCAGATGAACGTACCCTTCCAGCAGGTGAAGGAAGTAGAATACCGTTATAAGTATCCAGATCGTCCTGCAAACTGGTACAATGCTATGCTGCGGATGGAAGATGGCAAGCAGGTTAATAAAGATTGGTGGCATTTGGCTGATGGCGACTGGGGTGCCGGCTTTTTTATGAGCAGTGCCTGCAACTTCTGCGACGATGTGGTTTCTGAAACGGCGGACGTTGCTTTTGGGGATGCCTGGGTAGAACCATATTCTTCGGATGGCAAGGGTACAAATGTGGTCGTTGCCCGTTCTGCCTTGGTTAGCGGGCTAATTGTTGATGCGATCCAAGAGGGTAGGTTGCAGCTTGAAGTCGTTGATGGCGCATTTGTGGAACAAACGCAGGCTGCCGGATTCCGGCAACGCCGGGAGGGCCTGGCGTATCGTCTGACCTGGGCACCTAAAGGTGTTAAACCGGAAAAACGTGTTAAGCCGGATGCAGATCGTGCTGAGCAATCACGAAAGGTTATTTACCGTACTCGCTACTGGATCTCCAAGTGGAGCCATAGGATGTTTTGGCTGGCTCGTAAAACTGGCCTGGCCGGAATATACTTGTCTTGGGCGAGGTATGCAGCTTCCTTTTACCACGGCATAGCCTATCATAAAGGGAATTTTGGCGAGATGAAGAAACGCTATTTAGAATTTAAAAAGTAAGCTATATAAAAGTTTCATACTGATTTGTAATCAATTCAATAGCTTCATCAAGGTAGGCTAAAGCATAGCCAGGGCTTGTAGCGCTTTGGCTACTTCCGCAATCACCTTTTGCCAATCGCCTTTGTCCTTCTGGCGGAATAATCGCATTGAAGGGTACCAGGGACTATCATTCCGTTGGTCCATCCACCGCCAGTCCGCCTGGTCATGCAGGATGGTCCAGACTGGGACGTTCATCGCTCCGGCAAGGTGTGCTGGCATAGAGTCTACGCTGATCATCAGGTCCAAGCCTCGAATTACCCTTGCATAATTATACAGGTCAAATTCTCCAGGATGAATGCCAAAGCCTTCTTGCCATCCCGCTTCTTCGGCATTGCCCTGTAGGATATAAAGGTTTACAATGTTCAATTCAGCTAGGGGAGTGAGTGCTTCGAAAGGGATACAGCGGGCCTGGTTCCAATTGCCCGACTGCCACACCAATCCTACATTAAACTTGTGTTCCTCAGAAAGTTTCAGTGGTTCTGCATGAAGGTAGGGGATCTTTGAGGGAATGGTATCCAAGGTGGTGCGGAATATAAAAGGAAGCTCCATGACTTCCAGATCTACATCGTAGCCTACCTCGGGCTGCCCATCATGTAGTGGGAGAAGAAGGTCGATCTCAGGAATGGTTTTCAGTAGGGCAATCAGTGGTTCCTGTGCCCAGACGATGACCTCTTTAGCAATTTCCTTAAGCTTTGGAATATAACGGATGAACTGAATGGTGTCACCCAAGCCATGATAGCAGCGCACAAGTACCCTTTTTCCTGCTAATGGTCTGCCATCCCATACACACTGGTAATGTCTTGGCAGCCGGGGATCACGATTAACCCCGGCTGCAAGAACTTTATCACTCAGTTTCCAGGCTTCCTCGAATGCCCCAGAACGCATAAACTGCATCCAGGCATTTGGGATCCGCTTTAACTCGTCAGATGATTGCTGCTCGTTTTCGTGCTGCGATTTTCTGTCGTACATAACTTAAGCATAGCGGCGCATCATGCGAGCGCAGAAATCAGCGTATTCTTCTATGTGGTGTGGTGGACTGGTGTGATGTGCTTCGATACCTTTTTCCTCCGGTGTAAAGCAGAAGGTAATGGTAAGATCAAATTCATCAAGCGCTTTCATCATCTTATCGAACCACTGATCTGCACCCGGTCTCAAAGAATCAGCCCAGCTTAATCCAGTGCGCAGGCGTTTCACACCTAATTTACGCAACCAGGAAACCGCTTCTTCGAGGCGGTGATCTTCAAAATGAAACCACTGACAAATACCGAATTCCGGTGTATAATCTGAAAAGTGTTTAAGGGCGAGTTTCGGTGTGCCGTCTTCATGTAGCAAGCCCATATAGAAGTGGCGGTAATATGATGAACCTTCGGCTTCACGGTGACGTGTGGTAGCACCCCAGGCTTGCGGTAAGTCATAAAGGCTATACCAGTGAACCCGGTCAACCAAGCCGGTTAGTAGTTCCGCGGTACGGCGGAATCCAAACTCCTGTACTTCTTCGGCACCAAAGGTGGAAACACCGACTTCAGTAACCCATACAGGCAGGTCCGTTACTGCGCGGATTTCAGCGATCTTCGCAGGCCACTCATTGATGTTCCATAAATTCCAGTCGAGGGGGAACCCGTGCACGGCTACTGCATTCAGGTTTTCAAGCGTACCAAGACTTTTAAGATGCTGAATAAAACCGGGGTCGATTGGTGAGATTCCACCAAGAACGCGTGTAATGTCCGGTTTTTCGGCTTTTGCAGCGATGGCTGCTAGTTTAACCATGTCCGAGAAGGTTTTCCATCCCTCGTCAATTTCAAAGTTCCAATGTGATTTGTTATTCGGTTCGTTCCAGAACTTAACGGCTTCAATCATATAATATGTTATTTCTTTTTCGGGTAAACTGCACGAACCTGGTCATCAATCAACTGACCGCGGCGGCATATATAAACTTCAAGTTCAGGATGTTGTATAATCTCAAAACCGGCACTTCGTAACATCCCTTCCATGCCCGCACGGTTTGGTATCCACCAGTTGGTCGGGTCGTTAGAATAGCGGTGTTCAATAAAATACATCTGCGGAAACTCCGGTTGTTTGAAAATGTCTGTGTTCCAGAAGTCGTAATCCGCTTCAACTGGCACAAGCTGGTCACTACCGCGTTGCATAGACTGGAAGATCAGCAAATCTTTAACAACGGTATCATAAAGAATGTCCAGTGCAAGTAGCGGGTGACGCAGGTGGTACAGCACGCCCATAAAGATCACGACATCGAACTTTTCGCCTAAGGCGCCAACATCATAAACCGACATGTTTCTGAACTCGATATCGACACCAGAAACCTTAGCGGCGTAACGTGCCTGATTCAGGTAAACCTCATCAGAGTCGATGCCAAGCACCCGCTCTGCACCGCGACGTTTCATTTCAATGGAATAAAAACCGGCATTACAGCCGATGTCAAGAACAGATTTCCCGGTAAGGTCTTTAGGAATAGCATCTGCAAACATCTGGAACTTTACGTTCGGGTAATCTCCTAGAAAGTGGTCGGGTGCGGTCTTTACGCCATTGAGTTCAATGTTGTGAAACCACTTGCCAAGCTTTTGAATGTTTTCCCTGATCTCTGAGTCACCCATTTCATAAGGGGAAGGTATTTTGTTGTCCATTAAGGTTGTATTTATTTGTTACCTAATTTTCTTACTCCAGCTAGCCACAGGCGGCATCTTGTATTTGCCTGCATATTTGTTTGAAGACAAAAAAATAGAATTGTTTGTTTTTCAATTTGCCTTTTTTGCCTGTTTAATTTGATATTTTCAATGTAATGTGTTTGTAGTCAGCATAATTAAGTTTTCTTCAATAAATTCACTAGTAAGTAAACCTTTTTTATTAACCATTGTTTTAAATACGGTTTTAAAAGTTAAAAAGTAGATATAACGCCTTCTTTTCGGATATGAATACGACAAGCGATGCAATTTCTACCCTTGAAATTCAGGTAACTAGCAAGAGTAGAAAGGAATTAAACCGCTTGAAGCAGTTAATTAACTTAGACCGCTTATAAACATTAAAAGATTTATCGCAGGTAGTTTGGCGAATCTGTATGCAGCATTGAAGAAGCTTCAGCGAGAACCGGCTGGCTTTGTTGTTCAGGAAGCGCGAACTGCAGGTGTTTTTGCAGCAACTTAGATGTTGCTGAACACAAGCTAAATGTAACACATTAACTATGAATAAAATTTTAATTACAGGAGGAGCAGGTTTTATCGGTTCCCATTTATGCGATGAACTAATTAGTAAAGGTTACACTGTAAGAGTGTTGGATAGCCTGATTGCGCAGGTCCATGGGCCGGAAGCGGAGCGTCCGGAGTATCTTCATCCTGACGTTGAACTAATTGTCGGTGATGTGCGTGATAAAGCTGCCGTACTCAACGCATTAAAGGGCGTAGATGCCGTGTATCATTTTGCCGCACGGGTTGGTGTGGGACAAAGCATGTACGAAGTAAATGAGTATACTGATGTCAATAACCGTGGTACTGCAGTCCTGTTGGAAGCATTGATCGAGAATCCCGTTAAGCGTCTGATCGTTGCCTCCAGTATGAGTATCTACGGAGAAGGTCTTTATGTGGCTGACAATGGCGATGTTGTAGAAGATGCAAACCGCCCGTTGCAACAGCTAAAGAATAGCGATTGGGAACTAAAGCATAATGGTACAGCACTAAAGCCAATTGCAACGCCTGAATCTAAAAAGCCTTCTTTAGCTTCTGTTTATGCACTATCTAAATACGATCAGGAAGTCATGAGTTTGATTTGTGGAAAAGCCTATAATATTCCGACAGTTGCGTTGCGTTTTTTCAATGTCTACGGAACGCGTCAGGCATTATCCAACCCATATACAGGTGTACTTGCCATCTTTGCCTCAAGATATCTTAACAATAAAGCACCATTGATTTTTGAAGATGGCGAGCAAAAACGCGATTTTGTGAGTGTAAAAGATGTTGCTAAGGCTTGCAGGCTTGCGCTTGAAGTAGAAGAAGCTGCTTACGAGGTGTTTAATATTGGGAGTGGAAACAGTTATACTGTAAATGAAATTGCAAGAAAGCTCTCCCAGACCATGGGTGTGGATGTTGAACATAACGTCACAGGTGAATACCGTGTAGGAGATATCAGACATTGCTTTGGAGACATCAGTAAGGCTAAGCGCATCCTTGGCTTTGAACCGGAGGTGAATTTCGAGGATGGCCTGAAAGAGCTCGCCGAATGGCTTGAAGAGCAGGTTGCCGTAGACAATGTGGACCAGGCTAAAGAAGAGCTGGCAGCAAGGGGATTAACCGTTTAACTTAGAAACTTTAATTGCGGCTATATGAATAGCAAATCAACAACTGATCACCGTAACCACACAACTTTAATAACAGGCGGAGCCGGATTCATCGGTACGAACCTGGCAGATGCATTGTTATCGGAAGGTAAGTCTGTGATTATTTACGATAATCTTTCGCGGAATGGGGTAGAGAAAAACCTCAACTGGCTGAGAGAAAAACATAATTCATCCAACCTCAGGATAGAAATTGCTGACATCAGAGACGAAGCTGCCCTGAGAGAGGCGGTGAACGCCGCCGATGCGGTTTACCACTTTGCGGCACAGGTGGCCGTTACCACCAGCTGTACTGATCCCCTAATGGATTTCGAGGTTAATGCAAGAGGAACCATCAACCTGCTGGAGGCCATTCGTCAGTCTGAAAAGCAGCCGCCACTGGTATTTACCTCTACCAATAAGGTCTATGGCGATCTGGAAGACTTAAAGGTAATCTTAAAGGGCGACCGTTATGCACCAGAAGATGCTGCTATTGCTGCTGCCGGTGTTTCCGAAGCAAGGAGCATCGATTTTCATAGCCCATATGGCTGCTCGAAAGGCGCGGCTGATGCCTATATCCTTGATTATGCAAGAACCTTTGGCCTTCAGGCCGTCGTGTTCCGAATGAGCTGTATCTATGGCCCGCACCAGTTTGGAACAGAAGATCAGGGATGGATCGCACACTTCTTGATCAGTGCACTGGAAGGAAAGCCACTGACCATCTATGGCGATGGTAAGCAGGTTCGGGATATCCTCTTTGTGGAAGATCTTGTACTTGCAATGAAGATCGCACAGCAGCAGATGGGCAATCTGACCGGGCAAGCCTTCAACATTGGCGGCGGTGTAAACAACACTATTAGCTTACTTGAACTGCTGAAACTCATTGAGAATATGCATGGGGAAGCTTTAGATGTTGATTTTGGCGAATGGCGCCCGGGAGACCAGCGCTATTATGTGTCCGATATCCGCAAATTTAGTAATGCGGGCAGCTGGGCACCGCAGGTCACTGCACAACAAGGTATTCAACAACTGTATCAATGGCTCGTTGAGTTCAGGAATACCACCATAACAAACAATATATATTCGCGCGAATCGATATAATGGAAGCAGAAATCCAAGAAACAAATACAACGAATACGAATACTACCGTAATGGAAGCACTGGAGATTACCGCTCCAAAGACCATTACAAGAAAACAAATAAGCATGCCCGAGCCTGCTGCAGATGAAGTCAGGATTAAGATGGAGGGCTGTGGGTTATGTGCCTCGAACCTTCCGGTATGGGAGGGGCGTGACTGGTTCCAATATCCTGTACCGGCCGGCAATCCAGGGCATGAAGGCTGGGGCAGAATTGATGCGCTGGGCCAAGATGTGCAGGGTTTCAGCAAGGGCGAACGTGTTGCTGCCATCACCTACAACGCCTTTGCAGCATATGATATAACCAAAGCAAGCAACCTCATCAAGCTACCGGCTGAACTTGACGGTATGCCTTTCCCCGGAGAACCTTTAGGTTGTGCCATGAACATCTTCGAACGCAGCGACATCCGTGCAGGGCAAACCGTGGCCATTCTCGGCATTGGCTTTTTAGGTGCATTACTCATCCAACTGGCCCATCATGCAGGTGCAAAGGTCATCGCAATTTCCCGTAAAAACTCCTCGCTTGAACTTGCCCGTAAACTAGGGGCAGATGAAGTCATACCGATGGATGATCACTGGAAGATCATTGAGCAAGTGAAACAACTTACGAATGGAAACTTCTGTGAGCGTGTAATTGAGGCTACAGGGAAACAATGGCCGCTTGATCTTGCAGCTGAATTAACCGGTATACGCGGTAAGCTAATCATCGCTGGTTATCATCAGGATGGAACCCGGCAGGTAAACATGCAACTCTGGAACTGGCGTGGCATGGACGTGATCAATGCTCATGAACGTGACCCCGAAGAATACCTGAAAGGTATGCGGAATGCAGTGAAGGCAGTGCAGGACGGTCGGATAGACCCACAGCCTTTGTTTACCCATGTTTTTCCGGCAGAAGAACTTCAACAGGCATTTGAGCTGCACCACGAAAACCCTGAAGGATTTACCAAAGCATTGATAACGTTTAAAGATTAGTAGAGATGGATGAAACAATTGTAGATCAAAAACCTAAGCTGGGGTTTATTGGCGTGGGCTGGATTGGCCGCAATCGCCTGCAAGCCATAGCAGAAAGCAATATAGCAGCCATTCAGGTTGTTTCCGACCCGAATACCCAGTACGCTGAAGAAGCTTTACAGTTTGCTGCAGGTGCTGAAGTGCTGGAGTCCTTACCAGCCATTCTGAACACGAATGTAGATGGTGTGATCATCGCTACCCCTAGTGCGCTACACGCGTCGCAATCTATCGAAGCCCTCGAAGCAGGTAAAGCGGTATTCTGTCAAAAACCCTTAGGCCGCAATGCGCTCGAAGTAAAAGCAGTGGTCGAAGCCGCAGAGGCGCAGGATGTCCTGCTTGGTGTCGATTTCTCTTACCGCTTTACAAACGGCATTAAAGCTTTGAAAGCGGTGCTGGATGCGGGAGAACTGGGCGACATTTATGGCGTAAACCTGGTATTCCACAATGCTTATGGCCCAGACAAGCCATGGTACTTCGATCCTGAGCTTGCCGGTGGTGGTTGTGTAATGGATTTGGGTGTGCACCTCGTTGACCTGCTGGTGTGGTTGTTTAACAACCCTGAAGTGAACGAAGTCAGCAGTCAGCTGTTCTCTAAAGGAAAGAAGATCGAGGACATCGTAGCCCAGGTAGAAGATTATGCAGTAGCTCAACTGCTGCTAAATGACCAAATCGCTGTTCAACTTGCCTGTTCCTGGAATCTACCTGCGGGCGTAGATGCTGTGATTGAGGTTAGCATCTATGGTACCAAGGGTGGCGTATCTTTCAAAAATGTAAATGGATCTTTCTACGACTTCTCCACCGAACGTTTCTATGGAACTTCCCGTGAGGTCATCAGTACACCTGGTGATGCATGGGGCGGAAAAGCAGCAATCCACTGGGCGGAAGCGCTTGCTGATAAAGGGAACAAGTTTAACCCGGAAGCCTACCAATACCTCAAAGCAGCGGAGATCCTCGATAGAATATATAAAAGAAAATAGCGCAGAAGATAGCGTAATGCGCCTATGATGATAAAAGACCAAGCAATCCGGAAAGTACTCATGACTGCAGACCCCATTGGGGGTGTCTGGACCTATGCCATGGATCTCTGTCGGGCGTATGAAACCGCAGGTATCAGGGTACATTTTGCCACCATGGGTTGTTGCCTATCAGAAAGTCAGCATGCTGAAGTTAAGAACATCCCCAACGTCGAGTTATACGAAAGCAATTACAAACTCGAATGGATGGACAATCCATGGAACGATGTGGCTGCCTCCGGTGAATGGTTGCTAAAGCTGGAACGTGAGCTTGAACCGGACATCATCCATTTGAACGGATACATGCATGCAGTGCTGGACTTTAAAGCGCCGGTGATGGTCGTTGCCCACTCTTGTGTATTATCCTGGTGGCAAGGTGTCTTAAACGAACCCGCACCCGCGGAATGGGATGAATACCGGCAGCGTGTTGCCGCAGGATTAAAGGCAGCAGATGCAGTAGTTTCGATCTCCAGCACCTATGCAGCTGAAATAAACAGGCTCTACGGCCCGATGGATAACATCGCCGTCATCTACAATGGGCGCGACACCGAGACATTCTATACAAAGCAAAAAAAGCAGCAGGTATTCGCCATGGGGCGCATTTGGGATGAAGCCAAAAACCTCGCCATATTAAGCAAGATTTCTAATCCTGAGAAACTTCCAATTCTCATCGCTGGCGATAACATCGACCCCAATACCGCTGAAGTAGTGGAGATTGAAAACGTGCAGTTATTGGGTAAGTTAAGCCAGGAGGCGATCAAAGAATATTTAGCCGAATCTTACTATTACGTACTCCCGGCGAAGTATGAGCCTTTCGGGCTTTCCGCGCTGGAGGCGGCACTTTCCGGTTGTCTGTTGTTGCTTGCTGATAACCCGACGCTGAAAGAACTATGGGGAGATTCGGCATTATACTTCCATCCAGATAATCCTGCCGAAATCGACGCATTACTCATCCACATGCAGCAGCAGCCGGCACTTGCCGCTGAAATGATCAAGCGTTCTGAAGAAAAAGCCCGTCAGTATTCCCTGAAAAACATGGCGGCAAAGTATCTGCAGCTGTACCAAAAGCTGGTAAAAACCAATTTAGTATCCTAAAAACACACAGAATATATGAAAATAAGCATGTTTTACCATTCTCTATTGTCCGATTGGAACCACGGTAATGCGCACTTCCTGAGAGGCGTTGTCGCCGAACTGATCAATAGAGGACATGAGGTAAAAGTGTACGAGCCTAAAGATAACTGGAGTTTAACCAACCTGCTTGAAGGCCATGGCGAATCTTACCTGGAGGAGTTTCAGCGAACCTACCCGCAACTGAAATCCATTTTCTACGAAGCAGAGCACATTGATCTGGATGCCTTGCTGGCAGATCAGGACCTGGTGATTGTCCACGAGTGGAATGAACATAGCCTCGTAAAAGCAATCGGGGAGTACCATGCTAAAACAGGGAAATTCAAACTGCTATTTCATGATACCCATCACCGTGCAGTAACCGAACGCGCCAGCATGGAACAGTACGATCTGCGTCATTATGATGGTGTACTCGCATTTGGCAATGTGATACGTGACCTTTACCTGAAAGAAGGATGGACTAAAAACGCATGGACCTGGCATGAAGCTGCAGACACCCTGATCTTCCACCCACGGGAGAGCCAAGAGCAACTGGGCGACTTGGTCTGGATCGGCAACTGGGGCGATGATGAACGAACTAAAGAGCTTCAAACCTACCTGATCGATCCTGTAAAGGAACTCGGTTTGAAAGCAAAGATCTATGGCGTGCGTTATCCCGATACTGCTTTAAAGGCGCTGAAAGAGGCTGGTATCGAATATGGTAACTGGCTACCAAACTATAAAGCACCGGAAATCTTCGCGAAGTACAAAGTGACCGTCCATGTGCCAAGGCGTCCCTATGTCGAGTCCTTGCCGGGGATACCAACCATTCGCCCGTTCGAAGCGATGGCCTGCGGCATTCCGCTGGTCTGCTCACCATGGGATGATGCCGAGCATTTATTCACACCCGGAAAGGATTACCTGGTTGCGGATAGCAAGGAAGCCATGAAAGCACATCTTTCCAGCATTCTAAGCGATGAGGTAACCGGCCGAACAATCGCGGAACATGGGCTGAAGACCATACAGGCCAGACATACCTGTGCCCACCGTGTAGATGAATTATTGCAGATCCTGGAGACACTCCCAAAACCTAACCACAAATAAACATGAAGAATCAACTTAAAATTGCCTTTTACGGCTCAAGCCTTGTTTCCGCCTATTGGAACGGTGCCGCTACGTATTACAGAGGCATCATCAAAGAACTGAACCGATTGGGACACCAAATTACCTTTTATGAACCTGATGCCTATGAGCGCCAGCAGCACCGGGATATTCCCGATCCAGAATGGGCCACAGTCGTCGTGTATGAAAACAATGAAGGAAGTGCGCATGAAGTACTTGCAAAAGCTGCTGAGGCCGATATTGTAATTAAAGCGAGTGGGGTGGGTGTCTTTGATGAGCTGCTCGAAGAGCAGGTACTTAAACTTAGAAAAGAACATCAGCTGGTGATCTTCTGGGACGTGGATGCACCTGCTACGCTGGAGCGTATGACCAATAATCCTGAGGATCCTTTTCGTGCGCTGGTGCCACAATACGATATGATCTTAACCTATGGCGGCGGGCAACCGGTAATTGATGCTTATACCGCCTTTGGTGCCAGCAGGTGTATTCCCATCTATAATGCTTTAGACCCTGAAACCCATTACCCGGTACCAGAGGAAGAAAAATTTAAATGTGACCTGGCTTTTCTAGGCAACAGATTACCTGACCGCGAATCCCGTGTAGAAGAATTCTTTCTGAAGGCTGCAGCAAAGCTGCCAGAACAAACATTGAAGATTGGAGGCAGTGGCTGGGGCGATAAACACATGCCATCAAACATCGAGTACATCGGACACGTTTACACCAAAGAGCATAATGCTTTTAACTGCACGCCAAAAGCGGTATTGAACATCAGCAGAGACAGCATGGCAAAAATGGGTTTTTCGCCAGCCACCCGCGTGTTTGAAGCTGCCGGGGCTGGTGCCTGTATCATCACCGACTACTGGATAGGTATCGACTTTTTCTTCGAGCCGGGAAAAGAAATCCTTGTAGCAGGAAGTGGTGATGAGGTTGCAGAGATCCTCAGCAAGCTATCCGCTGAAGAAGCAAGGGCCATCGGGGAAGCCGCAAAAGAACGTGTTTTAAAGCACCATACCTATGCACACCGGGCGCTTGAAGCTGATAAACTGTTTAAAGCACATTTTCAACTCACCAATTCTGATCCAGCATGAATAGAAAGCCTTTAAACATCACCATACTCGGTCTATCCATCACCTCTTCCTGGGGCAACGGACACGCCACGACCTTTAGGGCACTCGTTAAGGAATTGGATAAAGCAGGCCACAAGGTAACGTTTCTGGAACGTGATGTACCCTGGTATGCAGAAAACAGGGATCTTGCAAACCCGGAATACTGCAAAACCATTTTGTACAAAGATCTGGAGGAACTTAAAAATAATTACGCCTCAACGGTAAGTACTGCCGACTTTGTTATCGTGGGTTCTTACGTACCAGAAGGTGTGCCGGTTGGGGAATGGGTTTGCCAGACCGCAAGAGGTATCAAGGCATTCTATGACATCGATACGCCAGTGACCCTTGCCAAGCTGGAACGAAACGATTACGAGTACCTAAGTCCTGAGCTCATTGCCAAGTATGACCTATATCTTTCTTTCACCGGCGGACCAACGCTTAAGTTACTCGAAGAAAAGTATGGCTCACCATGTGCAAGGGCTTTGTACTGCTCCGTAGATCCCGCCTTGTATTTCCCTGAAGAGGTGGAGAAAACAATGGATCTTGGGTATCTGGGTACCTACAGCGATGACCGTCAGCCGCCATTGGAAAAACTGATGTTTGATGCGGCGAAAGCCTGGCCTGAAGGCCGCTTTACGGTCGCGGGGCCACAATATCCTGATTCCATAGAATGGCCTGCGAACATCGAACACATCCACCACTTGCCACCTGCAGAACACCGCAAGTTCTATAATGCCCAGCGTTTCGCCTTAAACATCACCCGGGCGGATATGATCAAGGCAGGATATTCGCCCAGTGTACGCTTGTTTGAAGCAGCCGCTTGTGGCGTGCCAATCATCAGCGACTTCTGGGAAGGGTTGGATTCCGTATTCGAGATTGGAACAGAGATCCTGGTGTCGAACTCGGGGGAAGAAACCTTGAACTACCTGCAGACAATGGATGAGGCTACCCGTATAGAAATTGGTGAACGTGCGAGAGCCAAAATTCTCAATGCACATACCGCCAGTCACCGGGCAGCGGAGCTTGTCGCCTATGCTTATGCGTTAATGCCTGCGCCGAGCGTGATGAAGTAGCCCTATCGCGTTCAACAGCAAGCACACGGGTGGAAAATACCTGTAATTTAAAGCGCAAAACATTTGCTGAAAATATTCGTTTTTTGATTATATTGATAAAGCAAATACAAGATAAAAAGTCCTAGGAGCGGGTAATCCGCGAGGGCTAGGCAAAACATAGCAGAAGCCCCGGGTCCAACCGGGGCTTCGGTGTTTAAGGGCTTGTGCAATCACTGCAACTATAACAATTCTGTTAAGCGCAAATACCTGCAATCAATCCAGCCAGATAACTGTTTAATGTAGACAAACGTTGTCTATGAAGAAACTGGCCTTCAATCTTATCATTTTAGCAATTAGCTCCTTTGTATACCTAAGCTCCTGTAAACAGGCACCTGAAAAGCAGGTGAAAGTTCAGTTTGCAAAAGATGACCTTCCAAGAATTGACGACACCATCCGAAATGCAAAAATAATCTGGGATAAAACCGAGCGAAAAGTCTCTCATGAGGAATATTTCGCAGAGTACGGGAGAGCAAGACGCTATAATGGCGATACCGTGCTGCTGGTGTACCATTGTGGACCTAAAGGGCACGAGTGGGATAACATCGCACTTAAGAAGAGCTTTGACAATGGCCAAAGCTGGACGAAAGAACGGATCATTGTGAAAGATGATCAACAGGATCGTTATTCCGGATTTTCTACCCCCGATCTATTGGTGCTAAACAACAAATGGTTAATGCTTGCATATACCGGCAAAGGCATTCCGGATGATAGTGTGCACAATAATCTGCAGGTCCGCATCAGCAAAGATGCCGGAGAAACTTGGACTGAACCATCAATTGTTGCCCTGGGGCGATCCTGGGAACCCGGTATGACACAGCTCCCCAACGGCGAAATTCAACTATTCTTCTCCAATGAGCTGGTAAGCACCAAGGCGGCAAAAGGTCGCCATGAACAGAAAGTGCTGTTGATCCGCTCTAAAGATAATGGTGCTACTTGGTCGAGTCCGCAGATGGTTGCTTTTACGCCCGGCCGACGCGACGGTATGCCGGTGCCATTGGTATTGAAAGACGATAAGGGCATCATCATCCCTGTGGAAGCTGTTGAGAATATGACCTCACCAGAAATCATCTGGACCTCCATGAAGGCAAACTGGAATTACGCGACTGTGGGAACAAAGGATAATGGCCGTAGATGGATAGGCTCGGTGGATCCGGTCTGGGGCGGTGCACCGACAGTAGTTCAGTTCCCTTCTGGAGAAACTGTGATCTCCATGCAGACCGAACTCGGCCGTAAGCTCGACCGCTATAAAGGCTGGAAAAAGAATTCAGTGGTTGTGATGGTCGGCAACAGCATGGCTAAAAACTTCGGTAATCTGAGTTTTCCTTACCCTGATCTACCCGAAAATGAAGGACGTTATTTTTGCTCCTTGTTCATCGTGGATAAAGACAGGTTGGCGCTGCTTACAACCAGAAATTATCCTGATAGCAGCAGTGCTGTTTTCTGGAAGGAGGGTAGGGTGATCCGCGAAAAGCCTTAAAAGATATCGACCTGCCAGGTCCTTTGCCAGGACTCTTCAGCTGAAAGAATCACGATGCCTTCCTTATCGCTCAGTTGCCCACTGTGGTTAACACTATCCGCAATGCCACACCAGGGCTCTAAACACACGAAATTGGCATCCTCGGCGGCCCAGATTCCAAAATATGGAAAGCCTTCAAAACTAAAATGCAGTCCATGGGAGTTAACTTTGTTCTGAAGACTAATCTTATTGCTCTTCAATGCCTTGATTACCAACGCATCTTCATAGAACAAGTCATATTTAAGGGACAACACTTTATCCTTCAACGGGATGCTTTTAACTTCCTCAGAAATGAGGTTGTCGGAGATCTTATTGATCAGCAGCTCTTCATCCTGATTAAAACGTAAGTAATAGTCTTCGTATCGCAGATTTTCATCAACAGGTGTTGCGAAAGCCGGGTGGCCACCTACCGAGAATAGAAGATCAGCGTCCGATGGATTGTAAACCTTGTAAGTACAACTCAAGCCATGACTCTTAAGGGTATAGATCAGGCTAAGGCTAAATTCAAAAGGATAAACTTTTTTGGTACTTTCAGAAGACCTGAGGGTGAAAACAACTTCATCGGCCGACTTTGATTCGAGCTCGAACTCCATATCCCTGGCAAAACCATGTCTGGAAAGCTCGTACTGCTCACCTTGGTAGGCGTAACGATTATCTTTAAGGGCACCAACAATAGGGAAGAGCACAGGGCTGTGTTTAGCCCAATCCTTTGGATTAGCGTCCCAGATGTATTCTATACCAGATGTTTTGCTTTTTAGCGATTGAAGTTCGGCGCCTTTCTGTACAAAGCTTGCTTTCAGTAATCCGTTTTCCAGTGTAATCATGATCCTTAATCTGAGCTAATATTCATTATTTTAAACGAATTAGGTCCCAGCAAGTTTTAAAATCCGGGGTATAGCTTGAAGTATTACCTCATGCTGACATCATCGGCGAGAAGCGAGCTCGCGAATATCCCATAAATTCAAATTATTGATGCAGGTGTAGCTGACCTCTCAGCATCTTTATTTCACGCTCCATTTCAGCAACTTTCGCCAACAAATGCCTAATGGCATCGATGCCCTCAATATTGATATTCAGGTCGTAATAGAAGCGGATGTAGCGTTCCAATTCACTGAGCTGCTCTTCCAAAATGTATTTTTCTTCCCCTTCTTCCTGAAAAAAGATAATGCCTGATTCTTCCAGTTCAAGCAAAAATTCTGGTTCAATGTTATATTGAATACTATATTCCTTCAGTGTGATCAATGTTGCCATAACTTTAACTATTGCATTTTTGACAATTCTTCAAACAGCGCTCTTTGTTGTGCGCTTAATGTAGTCGGAAGTTTTACCTGGTAGGTTACATACAGGTTACCAAATTCACCTTCCTTCTTATACACGGGGAAACCTTTCCCTTTAAGCCTCACCTTGGTGCCGTTTTGGGTGCCTGGATTTACGCGAAGTTTTACTTTGCTGTCTGGCGTTTCCACCATGGTTTCGCCTCCAAGTACAGCAGTATAAAGATCAATCTCATGGTTAAGATACAGGTCGTCATCAAGTCTTTTGAAAACCGGGTGGTTCGCGATGCCGAAGGTAATGTAAAGATCTCCCGCAGGACCGCCATTGATGCCGGGCATGCCCTGTCCTTTTAGTTTAATGACCTGCCCGTTAGCGATACCTGCAGGTATGGTAATCCGAAGGTTTTTTCCATTAACGGTGATGGTTTGTTTATGCGTTACATAAGCATCCATAAGGCCAAGTTCCAGCTCGGCATGCAGGTCCTGCCCTTTGAAACGGCTGTTTCCTCGCGACGAAGATCTTCCAGCACCGCCGAATGCGGCACCTCCAAACATCGATTCAAAAAAATCGGAGAAGTCACCCGAAGCAAAAGGATTTTCCTGTTGCTGTCCGCCAGCTTGTTGCCCTGAATTTCCGGCTTGTGCAAACTCCGCTGCATGCTGCCAGTTCTCACCGTACTGGTCATATTTTTTACGTTTCTCCGGATCGCTGAGCACTTCATTCGCTTCATTCACCTCCTGAAAGCGCTTGTTGGCATCTTTATCGTGTGGGTTGAGGTCAGGATGGTATTTGCGCGCGAGTTTCCGGTAAGCTTTCTTGATGTCCTCTGCACTGGCATCTTTGCCAACACCGAGGATTTTGTAATAGTCAATATAAGCCATGTTGGATGGGTTAAAAACCAAAAACCCGGACACATAGGGCGTCCGGGTTAAAATAAAAATTAACTAATAAGCTCTTATTCTTCAGACGCTGGCTCGTTGATCGAAGAAACCGCAACCTCAGTTAAGATAACGTCAGTGGCTTTCTCATTCTCCAGGGTCTGGTCCAAAAGATCAACAACTTCTGTATGTCCCATGATCTCCGCAAAAGTTCTTAGCGTACCGTAAGATGCAATTTCATAATGTTCAACTTTCTGTGCAGCCATGATTAATCCAGCATCGCGAATCATTGTACCTTTATCGGTTTCTTCAATGATGCTTTCTGCTTCCTTAACTAATCCTTCCATTGCTTCACATTTCTTACCCACTGCTTTTTCTTCCAGCAGTTCAAATACTTGCTCTAAGCGTGCGATATGCTCTGCAGTTTCTTCAGTATGTTTTTCAAAAGCTTGTGCAAGCTCTTCGCTCGTAGCGGCTTTTTTTAGCTTAGGTAATGCCTTAGCCAGGTGTTTTTCAGCCCAGTAAATGTCTTTTAAGCCATCAACGAAAAATTCATGGAATTCTGAATCCTTCATCTTGCCGGTCATTCCGGATGCTTTCTTTGTTGATGATTTTTTAGGCGCTGCTGACTTCTTAGTTTCAGCTGCGGATTCTGTTTTTTTAGTCGTTGCCATAGGTTAGCTATTTAATGTTTTATTGTTCTGGTTGGTTGACATTACAACTGCAAGCGGGCGGAAATGTTTGGAAAAAATGTTTTTTTATGGTATATGCTGTTCCAGGCTCAGCGCACTTTTCCCAAGCCTTGTAGCCTTTTAAAACTTTTGATATTTATAGCTGTTGTTAGCATGTAGAACCAAATAAATGAGGATTTATATCCAATTAAAACCATTCAATTATGAAAAATAGAAACCTAATCGCTGCTTTAATGATCTCCGGATTGGCCTTTCAGGCTTGCTCTTCCGGCTCAGACCAGGAGAAGGTGGCAGGAACGGCCACAACTTTATCTTCAGACACCGCGTTGGACACTATTGGTGATGCAGCAACTAAGAAAGATAGTAAACTGGTGCCGGTAGAATCTGAATTCGTAAACAAGGCCGGCATCGGTGGCATGATGGAAGTTGAAGCAGGCAACCTGGCTTTGCAGAAATCTAAAAGCCCGATGGTCAAAGAGTTTGCTACCATGATGATCAAAGATCATTCAGCCGCCAATAAAGAACTTGAAGGTATCGCCAAGAACAAGGGACTGCAGCTTGCGAATACATTCCCTCAGAAAGAAAAGGCACACATGGATGCCATGAAAGGCTTGCAAGGCGACGGCTTTGACAGGCATTATATGCAAATGATGGTAACAGATCATATCGCCACCCTTGAGTTATTCAGAACGGCAACGTCTGCCCAGGATCCGGCAATTAAGGCCTTCGCAACGAAGACCCTGCCAATTCTGGAAGCCCATTATAAACAAGCAAAGCAAATCAGCGATAAGCTTGAAGGACAGAAGATGAACAACGGTGATGACATCCTGAACTTAAGTCCAACCAAAGAAGAGAATAAAAAGCCAGTTCAGTAACTGGAAGGGAGCACAGCTAAACTTGTGTTACAAGATCATTTCATAAATAGTTAAGAAGCGGGCAACAGCCCGCTTTTTTTGTGTGTAGATTCCTGAATTTAGTTTACATGGAGAGTTTTTCAAAAACAGAAATGATATGAAAAACGAAAAGCCCAACA
>NZ_JBQCME010000012.1:0-29353 GCF_051965375.1 Pedobacter sp. SAFR-022 | reverse complement strand
ACCAGAGCCGATGGTACTGCGGTAACACGTGGGAGAGTAGGTCGGTGCCAAATCTTAAAGAAAGCCTGTAAGTTAAAACTTGCAGGCTTTTCTTGTTTATACGGGTTTTTAGATTTTCTTAGTCCAATTAATGAGCCGTGGATGCCTCTTATAAGTTCTAGTGTTAAGATAATGTTATTCAACCTTCTCAGATAGGAGAAACTGATTGATTTCTTCTATGACCTACTGGTATTTCGGCCTCGGGTTCCTTTTAATTATCTTCGGGAATGTTACCTTTATTTTGTATCATCTGCAAGTTGAACTGCGTTTAAGTTCTTGCTTACAGTAGGCATTATTTTTGGTTAGGCTAACACACAAATACATAGATGAGATATAAATTAATATGGTTATTGCTGCTCTGCTGCAGCATTGGTAGTCAGGCACAAGACAAGAAGGTTAAGTTACCTGAAAACTGGTTTAATTTAGATGTTGTTGAAAGTGGTTATTTCGGCATCAGTACCGAAAAAGCCTATAAAGAGTTGCTCCATAGCAAAAAAGCTAAACAGGAAGTAATCGTAGCCGTAATTGATGGCGGTGTAGACATCAATCATGAAGACCTGAAAGGTAAGATCTGGACGAATAAAAAGGAGATTCCCGGTAACGGCATTGACGATGATGGAAACGGCTATGTCGATGATGTACATGGATGGAACTTCATTGGTTCTAAGAAGGGGAATCTGGTTTATGACAACCTGGAACTGGTAAGAATTTACCGGAAGCTTAGCCCTAAATATAAATCAACCACCAGCACCAAGAACCTGGACAGCCTGAGCAAGGAAGAATTCGCATTATACCGGCGCGTAACTGCCGAACTCGGTAGAAAATATGATGATGCTGACCAGAATTACCGGGTTCTTTTCGCTATTAATCAACTTCTGGACTCCGTAGCTTCAGTGACTAAGAAAAAGATGCCTTCACTTGAGGACATTGAGGCTTATAAGCCCGGGGACGAGATTGAAGAGCAGGTTAAAAAGATCATTCGTAAAGGTAGCAGAGAAAGTGGCGGTTATCCCGAGTTCTATAAAGACATTAAAAAGGCTTACGAAGGTACCGAGATTACACTCAAGTATAATTTGAATCCTAAGTATGACGTTCGTGATAGTCTGGTTGGTGACGATTATGCTAACGGACGGGAGCGCAATTATGGAAACAACGATGTAATGGGCCCGCGGGCGGAACATGGCTCCCATGTGTCCGGGATCATCGCGGCGAACCGTGCGAATAACATTGGGATAAAGGGTGTGGCAGAAAGTGTGTTGATCATGCCTATCCGTGTGGTTCCAGAGGGTGATGAGCGCGATAAAGATGTTGCGAACGGCATCCGATATGCGGTAGACAATGGTGCAAGGATTATCAACATGAGTTTTGGTAAGAACTTCAAATGGGACAAAGCTGTAGTTGACGAAGCTATTAAATACGCGGAAGAAAAAGGTGTGTTACTGGTTCATGCTGCCGGTAATGATAACCTGAACAACGATAAGGCAGATGTTTTTCCAACAAAGTATTACGATAGCGAGGCTTCCGCAGCATATTACAAGAAGGTCAAGAAACCTATTGAAGATCTTTTTACGCCACCGCCACTGCGTGGTCAAGGTAACCGGATGCCATCCAGACCGGATCCACGATTGAATAGAGGTAAGGGGCCGCTTAAGCCCTTGCTGGACACTACAAAATTTGATCTTCCACATGCAAAAAACTGGATTGAAGTAGGTGCAAGTGCCTATAAAGAGGATGACGAACTTAAAGCATCCTTTTCCAACTACGGGAAGTACACCGTAGATGTTTTTGCACCGGGATTCATGATCAATTCAACTGTTCCGGGATCCAAATATGAGGAATTTGATGGTACAAGTATGGCTGCGCCAGTGGTTTCCGGACTTGCTGCATTGATCTTAAGCTACTATCCCGAGCTAACGGCGCTGCAGGTGAAAGACATCATTCTTAAATCTGTAAGAAAGGTGGATCGTAAGGTCAAACATCAGGATGGAAAGGGGGCGTCCGGCAGGATTCTGTTTTCGGAGCTATCCCGTACAGGCGGAATTATTAATGCTTACAATGCGATGAAACTGGCTGCTGAGATGACGCAGCACGCAAACTAAAAGGTTGTGCGATACAGTTTTATTTAGAATTTTAACACAATATTTTCTGAAGGATGTTTTAATAAGAAAATCATCTTTATGGAATCTAATGGACAATCGACATTGCATGCCAATAAAACCTTTCAAGCTCCTGTAGAGGCTTTATACAAGGCATGGACAGATGCTGAACAATTGACACAATGGTGGAAGCCGATGGGCTTAACGCTGATCCAGGTGGAGAATGAAATGCGTGAAGGTGGAAAGATCGCTTACCAGTTTGAAGGGCAGGAGGGCACAAGCCTGAAAATAGATGGCAGCTACCAGGAAGTTGAGCCGCATAAGCGCCTTGTATATACCTGGAACTGGCAATTGCCTGATGAGAAATTAAACAGTGCGTACAAGCTGGAAGTGCTGTTTGAAAGCTCAGATTCGGGTAGTAGCATAAGCATCAGTCAGCTGGAAGATGAACAGCAGGAATCTCTAAAACCAAAGGCATCTGCCTGGGATGAGGAGCTTTCCAAACTTGCATCTTTCCTGGAGTCTGGCCATTGGAATGATGATGCGCCACAGCAGGGTCAGTCTGGTGTTTCCAACGCCCAGCAACAGGATGCCAGCAGTTCTGCTATGGACCAGGAAGGTAAACCTGATTATGGCAGTCAGAATCCGGTACAAGATCAATAATAACCTAAACCCTTATATATGAAAAGATACTTTTTCTCCTTGCTGGCGGTAGCCGCAATCGGATTGGCCGCCTGTGGTAGCTCCCCTGAAAATAATGATGCTGCAGCAGATAGTACCATCAACGATACCACATCATTTGATACATCATCTTCAGATTCACTCCAGTTGGTGGATAGTGCAGTTAAAGAGAGTACTGATCGACTAACCGTAGATTCCAGCGGTGGCTTACAACCGGTCAAGAAGTAGATAAATATGAATATAGCTTTCAAAGCGTCGGTCTGCATTGCAGGTCGGCGCTTTTCTTTCTCTGCGCCTGTTCCGCGTACCCGGCCACTCCGCCTTTAGTAATTAACCGGAAACAAAATCTCCTCTGTATCGTTGCTTATAACATGAATAATATCGCATTAATTGTAGGTGCCAGCGGCATCACCGGTAGCAATCTTGCTGAAAAGCTGATTGCTGAAGGTTGGATTACGTATGGACTTGCTCGAAACCCAAATACAGAGATGCAAGGATTGCATCCGGTACAAGCCGATTTATTATATGTGGATAGCTTGGAAAAAGCTTTGGCATCGATCGCGCCTACGCACGTTTTCATCACCACATGGATGCGTAAAGAAACGGAAGCGGAGAACATTGCGGTAAACAGCAGTATGGTTCGCAATGTCCTGGACGTGCTTTCCCCTAAGAAATCGGTTAAACATGTGGCATTGGTGACCGGGCTGAAGCATTATCTGGGTCCTTTCGATGCCTATGCAAAATCTGGGACGCTTCCGGAAACCCCGGTGAGGGAGGAGCATCCGCGCCTGGAAATTGAGAACTTCTATTACGCACAGGAAGATGAGGTGTATGCGGCAGCTGAACGCGATGGTTTTACCTGGAGTATTCATCGTCCGCATAGTGTGATTGGCAAAGTGGTGGGTAACCTCATGAACATGGGCACTACTTTGGCTGTCTATGCTAGCATATGTAAGGAAACGGGCAGGCCCTTCCGCTGGCCGGGTTCTGAAGCACAGTGGAATGGACTGTCGGACGTGACGGACGCCAGAATTCTTGCAGAACAGCTACTTTGGGCAGCTACTACCGAGGCGGCGGCAAATCAAGCTTTTAACATCAGCAATGGTGACGTATTTCGTTGGAGCTGGCTGTGGAAGCAGCTTGCGGCATGGTTTGATGTTGAGGTTGCAGGCTGGGATGGCGAGGTTCAGCCGCTTGAAGCAGAAATGGCCCGCGACCATGTTCTTTGGAAGGAGATGGCCGATAAGTACAACTTGAAAGAGGCTGATCTGGTGCGCCTGGCTTCTCCATGGCACACCGATCTGGATCTAGGCCGGCCTATAGAGGTGATGACAGATATGTCGAAAAGCAGGAAATTGGGCTTTACGGCCTATAAGGCTACGAAGGATTCTTTTTACGAGTTGTTTGAAACCCTGCGCGCCGAGCGGATCATACCTTAATGGTATGGTATAAGATGTTTATGCAGGGTGGAAGGTAGTTATTGTTCCACCGCGGCAATTGTAGCTTGCCGGGCAATGGCCTTCCAACTTCCATTTCGTTTCATCCAGATGTTCGTGTATCGTCTGGTGAGCGCTTTGCCCGCATGATCGGTAACGCCCTGGGCCCTGATCTCCTCCCGGCCCATCACAATAGCGATGTTGTCAACAATGGAAACCTTTTCTATGATGCGATCAAAATGTTCGTAATTGAGCTTCCCATTGCGAATCAGGGTTGCCACATCGTTTTTGGTGACCACCTGGTTTGCAGGGTTATTTACAATGAATTCTGGTGCCCAGAGTTTATTGAACAGGGTAGTCGTATCACCCTTTAGAACAGCTTGAACCTCCAAGGCCTCCAGCTGTCTGATCTGTGACTCTGTTGCTTTCTGAGCGGATAAGCTCAAGGGCGCAGCTAAAGTAAGTAATAGCAGGATTGGTGTTTTTAAATTTTTCATAACGCTTGAATTTCTTTAATGCGGGTTGATGGCCGCTGCTTTTAATCAGTAGCCCCGCGTTTGCGTATCACTTTCGTGTTTGTTGATGCCAGTAACGCGCCCCAGCGGATCGAAGGTGAGGCACTGCTCTGGTTGCGGATAATACACTTTGCGGGGACTCACATCCGTACCCTGGAAGTTGAAATGTAGCAGATGATACCTCCTGACATACCCACTTAGGTGTGTGGCAGCAGTAAACAACCGGTATATCATAAGGCTGAATTAATAAGTTAAGATATTAAAAATCAGCCTGGTAACGAGTTGCTTTAAGATTTAAATCCATAAAAAAAGCCAATATAACAGTTTAATGTTATATTGGCTTTCCTGGTAGCGGGGAGCAGGATCGAACTGCCGACCTCAGGGTTATGAATCCTGCGCTCTAACCATCTGAGCTACCCCGCCGGGCATTATGGTTATTTTTTAAAGAGTTGCAAATATAGAATAAATTACTTTTCTTTAGAAAGAAAAAAATTAAAATTGTTCGATTAAATTCAGGAAGAGGGACTTACAATGTCAGAAAAGAAGAAATTTACGTTAGAGTACGAGTTAAAATCGTCACCGCGTATCTTATTTAGCTTTATAAGCGAACCCAATGGACTCTCGCAATGGTTTGCTGATGATGTATTGTTCCGTGATCAGGTTTACACTTTCAGCTGGGATGGGGAAGTGCAAAAAGCGAAGCTGCTTAGCATAAAAGAGAACAGGCTCGTGAAATTCAAATGGCTTGAAGATGATCCGCATTGTTATTTCGAAATGGAGATCGTGCAGGACGAGCTAACCAATGATGTTGCACTGTCGATTACCGACTTCGCGACGGATGAAACTTTAAACGAACGTACCCAGATCTGGGACAACCAGATTACCTATTTACATAGCGTGATCGGTGCCTGATATTAAACACCTTTGCGTACCTTTGCATCTTGAAAAAGATTCATATTCTATTGATTAATGCCTTTGTAAGGCCTTTCATCGTCACGTTCTTTGTGGTGATGTTTATCTTGCTCATGTTTTTCCTGTTTAAGTACGTCGACGATTTAATCGGGAAGGGTTTTGAATGGTATGTAATTCTGGAACTGATGTTCTATGCCTCTGCAGCCCAGGTAGCTATGGCACTTCCACTAGCGGTACTCTTATCTTCAATCATGACCTTCGGTACCCTGGGGGAGAACTATGAGCTTGTAGCGATAAAATCTGCAGGTGTTTCGCTTCAAAAAGCAATGATGCCCTTGTTTGTTGTCATCATCATGCTCTCTGTGAGTGCTTTTCTCTTCTCTGAATACATGCTTCCAAAGACCAATCTCAAGTTTGGTTCTTTGCTCTGGGACATCCGCAATAAAAAGCTCGCTTTCCTGATTAAGGAAGGGGTGTTCAACAACAGTATTCCTGGATACAGTATTCGCGTGGATAAGAAATGGGACGATGGTCGCCTTGAAGGCATCATGATCTATCAAGCGAACGACAAAAACGATATCGCCAACATCATCATGGCCAAAGAGGGCACCATGAATAAAACGCCTGATAATAACACCTTGCTTTTGAAGCTTAAAGATGGCGTACGTTATCAGGAATCCCCGGGCAAAAATTCCTACTATAATCCCCGTCAGGAACTATATCGCATACGCTTTAAACAAACGGATGTTCCGTTTGACCTCTCTAGCTTTAAGATGAATAAGACGGATGAGAATAGCTTCAGGTCCAACAATGCGATGCTAAACTTGAAAGGTCTGGTCCATAAAAAGGATTCGCTGACCAAGGAACTGGATAGCCTAAACAAAGTTGCGAAAGAGAACATCGGCAGCTATTACAAGCAAAACAACTACACTAAGGGTTATACCAAGGTTAAAATTAAACCTATCGTTGTAAAAGGCGATGTCATGAATAAAATTCCAAAAGATGAACGTGCAATGGTGGCTCAAAGTGCGCTGGATATCGCGAATGCCGTTCATCAATCTGCTGTTGTGCGTAAAACGGAGCACCAGGAGAAATCGATAAACTTGATCAAAATCGATATCGAATACTGGAAGAAGTACACGCTTGCGGTGTCCTGTATATTGCTGTTCTTTATTGGCGCACCGCTTGGCGCCATTATCCGCAAAGGCGGTATGGGCTTACCGGTAGTGATGGCTGTAATTTTCTTTTTGATCTACCACATCATTTCTACCGTATCCGAAAAATCTGCGGTACAAGGTAACCTGCAGCCGGTTGCGGGTGCATGGATGGCCATTATACTGCTGAGCCCGCTCGCAGGTTTCCTGACGTATAAAGCAACGGTTGATTCTGCACTGTTTGATGCCGGATATTACAAGAGCTTAGTGATCAATCTTTTTAAAAGGAAAAAGAAGATTGCTGGGTAGGGTATCGCGTACAATCTGTTTCAATCGGCTGTTAAAATAGCAGCACTAACTAAAGGGATTGCAGGTACAAACAGCAGCCATTCTATTTGAAAATAGGTGTTGATTTTCTTCAAAGGATTGATTACTTATCTGTGATATAAATTGCCCGAAAATATCTTTTAAGGTTGTAACTTTGTATAGGTTCTAAATTGGTCTGGTTGGTTATAACCAGCATTTAGTACTTTAAAAATCTAACAATGGACATCAAGTTAAATACGATAGAGGAAGCCGTTCAAGACTTAAAAGCTGGTAAAGTAATTATAGTTGTAGATGATGAAGACAGGGAAAATGAGGGTGACTTCGTAACCACTGCTGCGAATGCCACGCCAGAGGTGATCAATTTCATGGCAACTTACGGCAGAGGTTTAATCTGCGCAACCTTAACTGAACAGCGTTGTGATGAGCTTAACCTCGAGTTGATGGTTGGAAAAAACACTGCTGCTTACGAAACGAATTTCACGGTATCTGTCGATCTGATTGGCCATGGTTGTACTACTGGTATTTCTGCTTCCGACCGTTCAAAAACCATAAAAGCTTTAATAAACCCGAATACAGATCCCAAAGACTTGGGCAGACCAGGCCACATTTTCCCGCTTAGGGCAAAAGACGGTGGGGTACTACGCCGTTCAGGACATACAGAGGCCTCTGTTGATCTTGCAAGATTAGCGGGTATGGAACCTGCTGGTGTACTTGTAGAGATCATGAAGGATGATGGTGAGATGGCGCGTCTTCCAGATCTGATAAAAATCGCAGAACAGCACCAGCTGAAAATTGTAGCGATTAAAGATTTAATCACTTACCGCCTGTCTAAAGAAAGCATGGTTATTCCGGAAGTTACCGTGAACCTGCCTACAGAATTTGGTGAATTCAAGATGACTGCTTACACTCAGATTGACAACAACGCTACGCACCTTGCTTTAAGTAAGGGTACCTGGGCGGAAGATGAGCCTGTACTTGTGCGTGTGCATAGTTCATGTATGACTGGCGATATCTTCGGATCCTGCCGCTGTGATTGCGGACCGCAATTGCATAAAGCCATGGAGATGATTGAACGTGAAGGTAAAGGTCTGATTGTTTACATGAATCAGGAAGGCCGCGGTATTGGTCTGGTAAACAAACTACGCTCTTACAACCTGCAGGATGCTGGTTTTGATACCGTTGAAGCCAACATTAAACTCGGTTTTAAAGGAGATGAGCGCGACTATGGCGTAGGTGCACAGATCTTGCGTGCGCAAGGGGTAACTAAAATGAAATTAATGTCTAATAACCCAACAAAACGTGCCGGCCTACTTGGTTACGGATTAGAGATCGTGGAGAATATTCCGATTGAGATTCAAAGCAACGTGCACAATGAACAATATCTCAAAACTAAAAGAGATAAAATGGGTCATCATATTATGAAAGGCTAAGCTATTTTTTCCTTTGTCTATCTTCAAGAACAGCCTCTGTATTCAGGGGCTGTTCTCGTTTAGGAACTTCCCTGTCGTTGTTCCGGGCGCTGGTAGATCCATTTACTGGTACCTGTCTCGCTTCCTTCTCTCTGGCGGCTTTCTCCTTTTCCTGCTGTGCTTTCTTCTCTGCAGCTTCTTTCTCTGCCAGCTCCTGTGCCGCTTTCTTTTGTTGATTACGTCTGAATTCTCCGGTTATTTTCTGCAGAAATTCCTTGAAGGAATCGAATTGCTGGGTATAGATCAGGCCGAGTGATGTGACGTTGTTGTTGTACTGGTTTATTCCCGAATTGACAAACAGGTTTTGCTGCGTTGGGGGTTTATTTGCAAGCTTACCAACCAGGGATCCATCTTTTTTGATGAGTGCAAGTACTTCCACCTCACCACCTACATTGTTTTTGGAAAATCCGATAAGGGCAAGGTCATTGCTGCTTCGTCTGTCAACAATACCTGCGTTTAACACAATCCGTTCGTTGAAGAATTTAAAGGATGCATTGGCTTCGCTTAATGATCTGATGTTGATATCGACGAAGTCTAGATTTAGAGAGGAAAGCACATTGTTGAACTGGTTGAACAGCAATTCTGTCGCGGTGCTCGTGACCCCTGAAGTTAACTGTTCGCCGAGATCGGCACCAGTTCCCGGCGCAAAGCTCCTTCTGATGATCAGACTCAATGCCTGCAGGTTCATGTTGTTCATGTCGTTGAAGTAGGCCTGGAATTCCTCTTTAATCCCTGGATTGGATGGGAAGAAGATGTCCAGTTTGATGTCTGGTTTAAGGAGTAGTCCTGATAGACCCATCTCAACCTCTGTAAGTTCCCGATCGTTTCCAGTATTGTTAGTCGTTCTGTTTGCCGCTGTATACAGCTCGCCCAGACTTGCACGAAGGGAGTAAATGGCCTTAAGTTGGATTTGTGCGTTCAGCGGATTTCCAGTCCATCGGATACTGCCGCCCTGCCTGATGGTGAACTTCTTGTTAATAACTTCCTGGGCGGTAAAGTCGAAGTTACCGGACTCAATGATATAGTCGCCAGACATCTCGAAGTCGCCGTAGCTATTGATTTCCAGGTTCAGGTCTGCGTTACCTCTGCCACTGAGATTGCCCAATGTTGTAAAGATATTGGCCGTTGTATTTGGATCGATGGAAAGCTTGAAGCTCATGGTTAAACCTTCGAACGTGGTGGCCTTTTTAACCACCTTAGCGGTGTCTTTAGGTACAAAGGTGATGAAGTCTTTACTGGAGACCGTTTCCGAGCTGTTGAGTGGCAGATTGAAGATGGTTCCTTTTTCCGCTTTGGCATCTATACCGATGAACATCTGGTTTACTGGTCCTTTGAACCGGAAGTTTCCTGATGCGAAAGCCTGTCCAAAGTACAGCGGATTGTCTTTAGAACTGGTATTCAGCGCCATGAAGTTCTGCGCGTCAATGTCGATATTCAGCACTGGATTGCTAATGTTATTTAAATCCACCGAGCCATTTGCAGTGGCAATGTTGCCATTAATGTCCTTCAAACGCAGGTCATCAATCCGGATAACGCTGTTATCAACCTCTACCGATTGTGAGATTGTATAAGCGGTCTTAAGGTAATTTACGGTGAGCTGTGCCTGGTTTAAACCGATCTTACCATTAATTTCAGGTTTCTCGAATGAACCGCGCACTTTGATGTCGGAAGAGATGCTGCCTTTCAGGTCAGAAACTAGATTCTTCACGAAAGGTTCCAGCACAGCAAGCTTACTTTCATTCATGATTACATCCAGATCTATCTGTTTTTCTGCAAGGTCGAGCTGGCCATCTAACTTAAAGGTCTCCGCATCGTTTGTAAATATCCTGGTGTAGATGTTTGCTGCTTTTTTTGTACCATCGAATGAGGAGGTGTCGACCAGGCTGCCGATGTAAGTCTCATTAAACATGAGTGAGTCAATCCTCAGGCTGTCGCTAATCTTCGGCGAGGCCAATAGGCTGGCAAACCTGGTATATCCATTCGCTTTTCCATACAACTTAATGCCCAGCGTTTTCACGAAGGGATTAAGTGTTTCCAGGCTAAAGTCTTTAAGGCCGAGGTTCAGCAGATCGGCCGGGTTTTTAGAAAGGCTACCGTTGATGCTTAACATCTGGCTACCGTTTGTAAGTTCAAAATTCCTGATCTCCGTTTTGCCGTTGGCAAAGTTGATCCTTACCTTTTCTTCAATTTTCCAGTCCTCGTTATTTATTTTCACTAGTGAAGGTAATATACTGACCCTGGCTGTCGTATCACCAGCAAATTCTACCAGCCCATTTAAGTCAAGTTGGTTGACATCGTCAGCGTTCGATAGCTTGATGTTTAAGGCAAGGCTGTCATTGCGCAGCACGTTAGATATATTGACGTTCTTGATGTACAAGCTGTCATTAAGGTCCACACGGTCTGAGGTGATGATGGCCTGTAGCTGGTTAGTGGTGGTATTTTCATCCAGGATCAAATTGTTGACCGTCACCCCTTCATATTTGATCTTGCGTACGAAGCCGTTTAGCGTCGCAATGTTAGCTTTGGAGTTGAAATTACCAACCAAAATCGCCTGGTCCTCAATCTCCAGGCCTGGTGCTACCAGCTCTGCAATTGGTTCAAAACGTTTCACCAGGAGGTTGAACTCAAAGATCTGATCGTTGTATTTAGTCGAAGAGGTTTTCAGCGAGGGGATGTAGGTCTTTGCCAGCGCCTGGTAATAGGCGGGAATAGAGTTGAGGTCATATTGGCCTTTAATACTTGCATCAAAAATATCGGAGCGGATGGAAAGCGTACGATCCGTACCCAGGCCTGCAGCGTTCAGCTCCAGGGAGTCGACATTGTAGACCCCTTTAGGGTTGGTGAGCTTGACGTGCGATATCAGCAGGTTCCCTTGAATATTATTCAGGTTGTTTCCGCTGAAATTGGTGGCGAATACTGCATCTACTTTCAACGAATCCTTAATGAGCTTGATAGACTTCAACTTTGCCTCCTTCAACGTCGCGTTGAAGTTGAACACCGGCAGCTTTGGATTTAGATCCACGGTACCATCAAATAGCAGGTTGATGTTTTTGTCGTTTAGCTTCAGACTTCCATCGAATAGTTTTTTATCGAAGGTTCCATTTACGACGGCATTCCGGAACCGGTAATTGTTAAAGTCAATATAGTCGATCTTTCCGTTGACCTTTTCTTTGAGGCTTTGAATTTCCATGCCTACACCTTCAATATTTACGCTGGCAGACACACGGCCGAGAGATGCCTCATCCAGAAGTTCGCCAATGTTGAAGTCGTAGCTTTTGACATTTCCGGAATACGAGGGAATGCCTTGTTTACTGATCTTCATATTTACATCTGATACCAGGCGGCCAAGTTTAGTCTTAAACTCCCCGTAAGCGATGAAATCATTTTGGAAGCCGGTAAAGCGGCCATTGAAATTCACATTGCCAAATTTCGAAACGATTGCAGGTATAACCTTTACCGACTTGCCCGTGGTCCTCGTAAATAGCTCATCCAGGTCCTTTTTATTGGTGCCCAACATGTCGACCTTCAGGTCCATGTAGGTGTCGTTAAGGTAGGGCAGCCCTTTCACTACGAAGTCGCCCTTGATGTAGGTTGCCTTACCGGCCCTAACCGATAGTGCCTTTGCATCCAGGCTTTTTACCAGACCATCAATCCGCCCATCAATATCCAGGCTTAGGTTCATCTCCGAAACTTGAGGAGCAAAGTATGCGATGTCCTTCGAAGACAGGTGACTATCCTTAAAGTTCGCCTTCATACGTACTTTGTTGATGTAGTCATTAAAGTCATTGAAACTCTTAAACTTCATCCGAAAGTAGTCCCTTAATCTACTTTCATTAGTTACCAGTAAAAGCTTCTGCAGTTCGATCTGATTAGAGTCTATTGTTGTAAATGCAGAAAGGTTCTTCAGGTAAAACCCGCTTTTCTCTTTGAAGGTCAGGTTTTTGATGTTGGCCTGCATCAGGTGATCCGTGGTGTTCAACTGCTCGAATATGCCATTCAGTGCAGATAAATGCACATCATCGAAGTTTACCCCTTGAACCTTAGCCAATGATTTCTGGTTTACATAGCGGAAACCGACATTGTTGAGGATCACTCTTCCAAAAGTGATTTTATAAGGAGCTTTCTTCTTTTTTGGTGTTGTAGGTTGGGCGCCCGAATCGAAGTAATCTATGATAAAATCCAGGTTGCTCTTACCGCTTTTGTATTGTTTGAGGTAAATGATACCGTCGTTTAATTGTACGGTGTTCACGTCAACAATGCGCTTTTTCAAGGATAGCTGGTTCATGTCGACCATGAACTTGGGCATGCTTAGCAAGGTGTCTTTTTCCTGATCAAGCACGACCAGGTTTTCCAGTACTACAGACTTGAAAGGTTTCAAATATAACCCTGTGACGGAGATGCTGGTATTCAGCTCTTTCGACAGGTATGCCGCTGCTTTTTTCGCGACATACGTCTGTACCGGTTTAAACTGGAGGGAGAATAAAAGAACAGCAACCAACAGTAAAACCGATGCAATCAGCCAAAGAATTATTTTTAATAGTTTTTTGATATTTTTGTAGCTTAATAAATAAAAATCGTGTCTATAATTCTTGCTATCGAGTCTTCGTGTGATGAAACATCCGTTGCTGTCTGTAACAACGGTAAAATTACGTCCAATGTTATAGCAAACCAAACAATTCACCAAAATTATGGCGGTGTAATCCCCGAACTTGCATCCAGGGTTCATCAGCAAAATATCGTGCCTGTAATCCATCAGGCGCTGCTTGATGCGCAGGTTGACAAAAAAGATATTGATACTGTCGCTTTTACCCAAGGGCCAGGCTTATTGGGTGCTTTATTGGTGGGTGTTTCCTTTGCAAAGTCCTTTGCGCTGGCGCTTGATGTGCCTTTAATCTCTGTGAATCATATGCAGGCCCATATCCTTGCGCACTTCATCGATGACCCTAAACCGGCATTCCCATTCCTATGCCTCACGGTATCTGGTGGACATACCCAGATTGTTCTGGTGAAGAACTATTTCGATATGGAGATCGTAGGGGAAACCCTGGATGATGCCGCGGGTGAGGCCTTTGATAAAACAGCCAAGATCCTGAACCTGCCATATCCCGGAGGACCGTTGATCGATAAACATGCCAAGCTTGGAAATCCTTTAGCCTACAAGTTCCCAGTGCCACAGATTAAGGACCTGGATTATAGCTTCAGTGGTTTTAAAACCGCTATCCTGTACTTCATCAGGGATCATGTAAAAGTGGATCCAAACTTTATTACGGAAAACTTGAATGACATCTGTGCCTCTGTTCAACATAGCATTGTACAAATCCTATTGGGTAAGCTGAAGAAAGCAGCGGTACAATACGGGATTAAGGAGATTGCAATTGCCGGCGGTGTATCCGCGAACTCTGGCTTGCGTGCAGCATTGAAACAGATGGAAGAGGACTTAGGTTGGAAAACATACATTCCGCAATTTCAGTACTGCACTGACAATGCAGCCATGATCGCGATGGCTGCGCATTACAAGTACATCAACCAGGACTTTGTTGGCCAGGATGTTGCGCCACTATCCAGAATGCCTTTCTAGGATGTATTACATAAGGTTTATTTATAACAAACCTGATCCATATACCTTAAAGCCAAACAGCCCTGCACTCATCATGCAGGGCTGTTTATTTTAATAATAGCATTATGCTAATGCCTTTATTGGAATTGGTGATTGCTTAGATTCCGGTCACGCAATCAGATTATTCTTTTTCTTCCAGTTTTTCACCGGTAACTTCTTCTCTGATTTTTGCTTCGATCTCATCAGATAACTCTGGGTTGTCTAAAAGCAATTGCTTAACGGCATCACGGCCTTGTCCAAGTTTGGTATCTCCGTAAGAGAACCATGAACCTGCTTTTTTGATGATGTTGAAATCAACACCAAGGTCAATGATCTCACCAACTTTAGAAATACCCTGATTGAACATAATGTCAAATTCCGCAATACGGAAAGGAGGAGCTACTTTATTCTTAACGATCTTCACTTTGATCCTGTTACCAGAAACCTCATCAGAATCTTTGATTTGAGAAGTTCTACGGATATCTAAACGTACGGAAGCGTAGAATTTCAATGCGTTACCACCGGTAGTGGTCTCCGGATTACCGAACATCACCCCAATCTTTTCACGTAATTGGTTGATGAAGATACAGCAACAGCCGGTCTTAGCGATGGTACCTGTAAGTTTACGTAAAGCTTGAGACATCAAACGCGCCTGTAATCCCATTTTGGAATCACCCATTTCACCTTCGATCTCCGCTTTAGGTACCAATGCAGCTACCGAGTCAATAACGATCACGTCGATTGCACCAGAACGGATCAGGTTATCAGCGATCTCAAGTGCCTGTTCACCATTATCTGGCTGAGAGATCAAAAGGTTCTCTACGTCGACGCCAAGTTTCTTTGCATAAAATTTATCAAACGCGTGCTCTGCATCAATAAACGCAGCTACACCGCCCTTTTTCTGTGCTTCCGCAATAATGTGTGTAGCTAATGTGGTTTTACCTGAAGACTCCGGGCCATAGATCTCTATCACACGGCCTTTAGGAACACCACCAATGCCTAAGGCGATATCCAAACTAATAGAACCCGTAGAGATCGACTCGACTTGTTCTATTGCGGCATCGCCTAGCTTCATTACAGTACCCTTACCGTAAGATTTTTCCAACTTATCCAGGGTAAGCTGTAATGCTTTTAATTTTTCTGCGTTTGGGTTCATATTGTTAAAATTCTTTGAGTAAATATAGAATATCTATTGTTTTGAAAAACAATTATTCAGTGTGTCTGTGCTAATTACTTTAGCAAAAGTACAATTTATTTTATCAATAAAAAAGCTTTGATCCGTAAATAATTATATTTTTTCGTTATTTAAACTAATGTTTTTAGTTGGTTTTGTAATCCTTTCATAATACCGGCACATATGGGTAATTTCACAGATGCTGCACTTCGGAGATCTTGCCACGCAAACATATCTACCATGCAGGATCAGCCAATGGTGTGCGATGTAGATCAGTTCCTCCGGCAGGTTTTTTACCAAATCCTTTTCTACGGCCAGTACTGTTTTTCCGTTCGTTAGCCCGATACGGCGGGAAACCCGGAACACATGCGTATCCACGGCCATAGCAGGTGCGTTGTAAACCACTGAAGCAATTACATTTGCTGTTTTCCGGCCCACGCCAGGCAGCTTCTGTAATTCTTTAACGTCGGATGGCACCTGATTGTTAAAGTCATTCACGAGCATCTTTGCCATGCCCACCAGGTGTTTAGCTTTATTGTTTGGATAACTCACACTTCTGATGTAATCGAAAACAATGTCAGGCGTAACATCTGCCAAGGCCCTCGCATCGGGAAAGCGTTGAAAGAGGGCAGGGGTAACCTGGTTGATTCGCTTGTCTGTACACTGTGCCGACAAGATCACAGCGACCAATAGTTGATAGGGATTGTTGTAAATGAGTTCAGTTTCAGCATCAGGTTGTTTTGCAGCGAAGTGCGTCACAAACTGCTGATACCTTTCTTTTTTAAGCATACACAAATATAATCCACTAATCGATAACAGAAACGCGGCAAACTGAAAATTACCGTCTTTAAACAATCAACCGCAAACACCGCAAATACCGTAAAATTGACCTGAAGCAATCCATAAGCATCAGCAGCACCCGAATCCCTGCAAACAGGTTAAGGCTTTACATGTCAAAGAAAACACTTCAGCAAAAACAAAGAACGTCGTTGGTCATCAGCATCTCTGACCCGCGATTAAGCTAGCCCAAAAACCCGATGAAAAATTGACCATCAGACGAAACTTTCAATAGAATTTATGAATACGACAGATGGTTCACCTACAAGCGAACTAAGTTTTCAATTAAATAGACAAGAAGCCAGACAAGAAGTTCTAAGCTTTTACCAATCTGCAGGCACAACACCCTAAAAAAAAAGCTGCCTTTCGGGCAGCTCAATGCTTAGAGGCTTGTTTTAGAATAAGCCAAAATACGGTCTATCAGTTCGTCGGAGGGTGTATAGTATAACCTGTCCAGTTCGGGCTTTAGACTCTCATAAAGTTTTACATCGTTTTCATCCATATGCTGCGCATTACAGGCTTCCTGTGATTGATGTAAAATGTTTACACAATTCGTTGTAGTAAAGGTTTTTATCATAAGCATCAAATTGTTTTTAAGTTTTATATCAAAACGCAACAAGTCAACATTTATTTTACCTTCAACGTTAAAAAAATGTGTATTTATGAATTAGGTCACTTCCTTAACTTTCATCATTTTTCTCAGGTTACTAAGGGCATATCTCATCCTTCCCAGGGCAGTGTTGATACTAACCTCGGTAAGATCTGCAATCTCCTTAAAACTAAGGTCCGCATAGTGACGCATAATCAGCACTTCCTTTTGTTCATCAGGCAGCAGATGGATCATCGCACGCAGATCGGCATGGGTCTGTTCGCGCAATAAACGGTCTTCCGCACTTTCTTCATTAACCTGTAACAGGCTTAAGATGTCGGTGCCATCAGCGCTGGTAATTACCGGCGTACGTTTTTCTTTTCTAAAATAATCGATAACCAGGTTATGTGCGATACGCAGTACCCAGGGCAAAAACTTGCCTTCTTCATTGTAACGACCGGAGCGAAGTGTGTTAATTACCTTGATAAAGGTATCCTGGAAAATATCTTCCGCCAGATACTGGTCCTTTACCAACAAATAAATAGAGGTATATATTTTGGTTTTGTGTCTTCGTAAAAGTTCCTCCAACACTGATTCATCACCGTTAAGGTATAACTTCACTAAATCCTGGTCACTGTTTAACTGTAACTTCATAGGAGCTTCCATACTAAATTCCTTGCTTTTGCTAAAAAATATTTAGTAGAGTTTTTATCTATAGCGCTTCTCCTTATTGGGGTTTAAGATGGGGTTTCAAAATATTGTGTTATTCTTTTCAAAAGAAGCATTTTTTTTCCACAATTCAGCCAAAGAAGTGTTAAAAAATCTTAAAAATTCAATCTTAGGCTAGTTTATTGCGGCAGGCCAAAAAACTTAAATTAAGTTAATAGGGTTATATTTGCAAGAATCCAGGACAGATAAATGAGTAAAGAACTAGAGAAAGATCCACAGAGAAATATTATCATCAAAGGAGCCAGGGTGCACAACCTCAAAAACATAGATGTTGCCATCCCTAAGAACAAGCTTGTTGTGATAACCGGTATGTCTGGATCTGGAAAATCATCACTGGCATTCGACACCCTCTATGCCGAAGGGCAGCGCCGGTACGTCGAAAGCCTTTCATCTTATGCCCGCCAATTTATGGGCCGGATGAATAAACCCGATGTCGACTACATCAAAGGTATTGCACCTGCCATCGCCATAGAACAGAAAGTAATCACTTCCAACCCACGTTCAACGGTTGGTACTTCCACCGAAATATACGATTACCTTAAACTGCTCTTCTCCAGGATCGGAAAGACCTACTCCCCGGAGTCAGGCGAGATCGTGAGAAAAGATACTGTATCAACAGTGGTAGACTTCATCACCAGTCTTGGCAATGATGCTGTAGCAACTGTTTTCTGCCCACTGCATCCACATAACAACCGTTCCATCAAAGAAGAGCTGGCAGTGTTGCTGCAAAAAGGTTTTCTAAGGGTTTACCTGAACGACAAGTTATTTAAGATCGAGGCCATTTTAGAAGATGAAAGCTTCAAAGATGCTGAACTCAAGGATTCAGAAACGATAAAGATCCTAATCGACCGTATCGTGGTGAACGATGATGAAGAAACGCTAAGTAGAATCGCAGATTCTGTGCAAACGGCTTTTTTCGAAGGTAAAGGCGACTGCTTTGTGGAGCACGAAGAAAAGGTAAACCATTTTTGCGACCGCTTTGAGCTGGACGGTATTCGCTTTGAAGAACCGACGCCAAACTTTTTCAGCTTCAATAACCCTTACGGCGCTTGCAAAAGATGCGAGGGTTACGGCAATGTTATCGGTATTGATGAAGACCTTGTCATCCCCGATAAAAGTAAAAGCGTGTACGATAACGCGATTGCACCATGGAGAGGCGAGAAGATGCGAGAGTGGCTGAACAAGCTGATTCAGCATGCTGACAAATTCAATTTCCCGATCCACCGTTCATATAGTGAGCTTACGGAAAAACAGCAGCAGCTGCTCTGGACCGGAAATAAGTACTTCGAAGGTCTTGATGCTTTTTTCAAGGAACTGGAATCACACACCTACAAGATTCAATACCGCGTAATGCTTTCCCGATACCGCGGAAAAACGGTATGCCCGGATTGTAAAGGTACCCGCTTAAGAAAGGATGCTTCCTACGTGAAAATAGGCGGTAAGTCGATCCTTGACGTGGTTTTAATGCCTTTGTCAACCATACAGTCCTTTTTTGATAAACTTGAACTATCGGAAACCGATAAAAAGATTTCCAAACGCATCTTGTCAGAAATTGTAAACCGTATTCTGTACCTGAACAACGTCGGCTTGGGTTACCTAACCCTGAACCGTTTGTCAAACACCCTTTCGGGAGGGGAGTCGCAGCGCATTAATCTGGCAACTTCCCTGGGTAGTAGTCTGGTAGGTTCCATCTACGTGCTGGATGAGCCAAGTATCGGTCTGCATCCAAGAGATACCAATAAACTTATCGAAGTGCTGTTATCCCTTCGAAACGTCGGCAACACCGTGCTGGTTGTGGAACATGAAGAGGAGATGATGAAAGCTGCCGATCACATCATTGATATTGGTCCGGAAGCCGGTACACACGGTGGAAACCTGGTTTTCAGCGGTACCTACAGCCAGATTATCAAAGACAAAAAGAGCCTCACCGGTAAATATCTTTCCGGTGCAGAGCGTATAGCGATACCAAACATGCGGCGCAAATGGCAGGACCATATCCTGATCAAAGGCGCAAGGGAGAACAACCTTAAGAACATCGATGTAAAATTCCCGTTGGGCATCTTCACCGTGGTAAGTGGTGTATCCGGTTCAGGAAAAACCAGCCTGGTCAAAAAGATTCTATACCCCGCATTGCAAAAGGCTATTGGCAATTATGCCGGGGAGCAAACTGGTGCGTATGACGGCATTTTCGGTAACACAGACCTGGTAAGCCAGGTAGAGCTGGTAGACCAGAATCCGATCGGCAGGTCATCCAGATCAAATCCGGTAACCTACGTAAAAGCCTGGGACGACATCAGATCTTTATTCGCGGCACTACCCGCGTCGAAAGCCGCAGGGCTAAAACCTGCCGCTTATTCCTTCAACGTAGAAGGTGGCCGCTGTGATGTATGTCTTGGAGAGGGCGAGGTGAAGATAGAAATGCAGTTTATGGCCGATATCTTCCTGCCTTGTGAGGCTTGTGGCGGAAGGCGCTTTAAACAGCAGGTACTTGATATAACTTATCAGGATAAAAATGTGGCCGATATCCTTGACTTCACGATAGATGAAGCCCTGGAGTTTTTCAAAAACGAGCCCAAGATCATCAACAAACTGCAGCCACTCGTAGATGTGGGCTTAGGCTATGTACACCTGGGGCAGTCCTCTAATACCCTTTCCGGGGGTGAAGCACAGCGTATCAAGCTGGCATCGTTTTTAATCAAGGGAAATAACGCCAGCAAGACCATGTTCATCTTCGATGAGCCGACAACAGGGCTCCATTTCCATGACATCAAGAAACTGCTCGTGGCACTAAATACCCTGATCGAACAGGGTAACACCATCCTGGTCATTGAGCATAATATGGACATGATCAAATCAGCAGATTGGGTGATCGACATTGGTCCGGAAGGTGGTGATCAGGGCGGAAAGCTTGTTTTTGAAGGAACCCCAGAGGATCTGATCAAACAGAATGGATCCTATACAGGTAAGTATTTAGCCGAGCATTTGAAATAATTGTATCTTCGGCCATGCTTGTTTTAACGCTTTTACTGGGAATAATCTGCAATGCGGTGGGCTATATTCCTCCGGGTAACATCAACCTCACTGCTGCGCAGATCACACTCAACAAAGGGTTAAAACAAGCGTACTATTTCATCATCTCCTTCTCTCTGGTCGAAATGCTGTTCACCTTCGTGATCATGCGCTTTGTGGAGTGGTTTGCAACCAGTGTGGAGCTCGACCGCATCATAGACATTGCCATGATCGTTGTATTTCTGGTGCTTGGCGCAATTACCTGGCGCTCCAGAAAAGAGATGCCGAAAACAGATACCTCTAAGAAGGACAGTGTGCGTTACGGCATTCTATTAGGTATCCTGAACCCAATGCAAGTACCTTACTGGTTATTTCTGGGAACCTATCTGATCTCTCATGAATGGATAGACACCGGTACGCTTTCTCTTACCACCTTCAGTATTGGTTCTGGAATAGGTGCAGGTCTTGTCTTATATGGTTTTGCCAGATTTGCGAAATACATTCAGGAAAAGTTTACACTCAGCAGCTATGTCATTAATAAAAGCATTGCCATCCTGTTTTTTGCACTTTCTGCCTATCACCTGATTAAAGTTGTTTACGAGCAGGTTATTAAGTCCTGATCACTTGTTTTTAAGGAATTCCAGGTTCCATATCTTTTCTGCCCTGCGTCCAATTACCCAGAAGGAGGCTGCAAGTACACAAAAGAACAAGGCTTTATGCCAGCTGTCCCAGAAATATTCGAAATACCTGGTATAAAGATTTAGAAACAGGAAGGTTATCCCAAACTCCCGTGCGACATCATCGCGGTACTTAAGCCCCACAAAGATGCTAACCGCACATACTGCTGCGGAGATGATTGCCCAGTAGAACATATCCAATTGTCGCACAGCCGCCCATTCGTCCAGATCGCCATAATTGCCGAACACGGAAAGCAGCCAAAGGGAAACAAACAGATAGATCATGCCACAGATATAGGTAGCGGGCTGGAAAAAAGTAAAGGCTTTCACTTTGCGCAACAACAGCGCAGCCGCAGTGAGCACAAAACCGAATACGACGAAGCGCAAGGGGTAGTTCATACCGATGAAATACATATCCCAGCGGGAGAGATACCCCGTTTCCGTACCATACCAGGCACCGAGCGATATTAGTACAAAGATCCAGATCAGGCGCGAACGAAAAACAAATGCCAGACAGCCATAAACGAACACGGAAAACAAGATGAGCAGCGGATAATTTGCATCTCCCTTCCCAATACTTTTCCCGAGGTAAGCTATGGCATTTGCGGTAAGCATTACAGCAGAGAATACCATGGCATCGTTACTAAATACTTGCGAGGTATGGGTCTTTTTTCGCTTAAAACTGTAGTAATATAATACGCCAGCAGCTGCAGCCGAAAGCAGGCTAATTAGAATATCAGGGGTATCATAAAGTTTTTCCAGATAGGTCAGGATGTCTTTGTCGATCAGTAGGGCACCCAGGGAGATCACCCCGCAAGCCATGGCAATCCAGAAGGAGTATTGCGCCAAACGTCGCCAGTCGAAGGACTTGGTTTCATAGCTGTTCTTTAAACGCCTTACGTCATCCTCACTGAGCAGTCGTTCAGCCTTCCAATGGTCAAGCATTTCGTCAAGGAAGTCACTTTTCTCCTGGTCTATTTTCATTCTAAAAGGTGTTTTCGGTGGTAAATTTATCTCAGGAGCTCGGGAATCTTTTTGTGATTTCCTACAATCCACACAATGTCTTCATTTTCAAATACGAGATTGGAATCCGGGTTCAGTATGCGAATACCCTTTCTTTCAATTCCGACAACCAAGCCCTGCGATTTCTCCCGAATACCGGAGTCCCTGATGCTTTGTTTATAGATTGGAGACTGGCTGTTGATGACAACCTTCTGCAGGGTCATTTCATTTTTAGGAAAATCATAGGCCTCATTCGCGTCACCCTGACCCTCAAACAAGGGTTTTACCGTTGCCAGTTGATCGTCACTGCCGATGATGAGCACTTTATCATGTGGATAAAGGCGTTCATCCCGGCTTGGCGTCGGAATCATTCGTTTCCCCCTTTCAATCAAGGCAATGTTGATCCCGTACTTTTCACGCACGGCAAGGTCCACCAGTGTTTGGCCAACCAACACCGAATCCGGCGATACCACAAGTTCGGTGAGGTGGGTATCCCAAGGAAGAATTTCTGGTGCATGTTGTGCCTGGCGGGCATTTAAATTGCCGAGGAACCGGTTTTCCAGTCGATCGTAAAAGCTTTGTAGTTTTCTTGAAAACACGAATATTCCTGCGATGATAATTGCCATTGCAATCAAAGTTGCCACAAAGGTGTCGTAGAACTGGAAGATCAAAAAGGCTACAAAGAAAGTGCCCAGGCCTATTCGCAACACTTCGAGTGCAATCAGCGGCCCGCGTGTATACTTCTTGTTTAACCAAAGATGGGAATATGCATTACGCTGCATCCTTCTGATGGAAAGTGCCCAGACAAATGGGGCCATCAAAATCAAGGTCAGGATCAAACTGATGATGATGCCACGGTCACCGTTGATTATATGCTCCGTGATAAAAGGCTGAATATACTTTGATCCAAAGAAAACAAGTGCAATCAGAATGACGGAATGTATAACGGTATTTGTGGTATAGGCACGTAAAAGAATTTTCCAGTCGCTCAGCGTGGTGATCCCAGCGGTAGAACTGCTGTATCGTTGAATACCCGCCACCCATTTCTTAGGTAGCGTACGCTCCAGAAAATTGTAAAAGGGTTCCGACGCTTTGATCAGGTAGGGGGTGGTAAAGGTCGTAATGGCAGAGACCGCAACAGCGATCGGATATAGAAAGTCGCTGGTTACTTTGAGCGATAAACCAAGTGTTGCGATAATAAAGGAGAACTCTCCAATCTGCGCCAGACTCATCCCCGTCTGAACCGCTGTTTTCAGCGGCTGCCCGGAGATCAAGGCACCAAGACCAGAGCTTAGGAATTTTCCAAATACGGTTGCCAGTGTAATGATCAGAATTGGTACCGTATAATCAATCAGGATGCTCGGATCGATCAGCATACCTACAGAAACAAAGAATATCGCGGCAAAGAGGTCCTTAACAGATTTGGTAAGATGTTCAATATGTTCTGCCTGTGTGGTTTCTGCCAGAATAGAGCCCATAATAAAGGCGCCAAGTGCTGCAGAGAAGCCAACTTTTACTGCCAGCAGTACCATTAATAAACACAAGGCAATCGCTACAATGAGCATCGTTTCATCGTTCATCAGCTTCCTGGTTTTCTTCAGGAAGGTCGGAATCAGGAAAATACCGGCAATGAACCAAAGCACGAGGAAGAAGCACAACTTCAGGATGGATGTTAACATTTCCACACCGGCAAACTGCTGACTCACTGCAAGGGTGGATAGCAACACCAAAAGTAAAATCGCTACGAGATCTTCCACAATGAGCACACCAAAGACCAGTCCGGCGAACTTCTTATGTTTTACATTAAGTTCTTCAAATGCGCGAATGATAATCGTAGTGGAGGAAACGGAAAGAATACCGCCGAGAAATATGCTGTCCATGGTCGACCAACCCATAGCGATCCCAGCAGCGAAACCAATTGACAGCATGGACACCACTTCTACCACTGCAGTAACGGAAGCAGAACCACCAACCTTGACCAGCTTTTTAAAACTGAATTCCAGTCCAAGACTAAACAAAAGGAAAATTACACCAATCTCTGCCCAGATGTGGATGCTTTCATTGTCGGTAACGGTTGGTAAAAATTTAACATGTGGACCGACGAGTAATCCCGCCAGGATGTACCCTAAAACCAGCGGTTGCTTGATTTTCTTGAAGAGCAGTGTCGTTACACCAGCAGCAGCAAGGATTAATGCAAGGTCGATAATTAATACAGGGAGATGGCTCATAAAAGAATGCGGTTTGGCCTAATATAAGGAAAAAGCAAGCTTTTTTGACCCGAAATCGGGCTTCGGAACGTTAATTCTACAATTTGTTGAAAAAGCTAAGCGTATTTTCTTTGTCTTGTTGTAGCTGATGTTTTAATGCCTCGAGACCGGTAAACTTCACGTCATGGCGTAGAAATTCCATAAAGGTCATGGTGATATCCTGCCCGTAGATCTCCTGATTGAAGTCAAAAATGTTCACTTCAATGTTGCGCGTCATACCGTTAATGGTTGGACGCTGACCGATATAAGCCATACCTTTGAAGTTGCCTTCATTCAAGGTCACCGTAACGGCATAGATCCCATCCGAAGGGATGAGTTTGTAGGTTTCCTCCACAAAGATATTTGCTGTTGGGAAGCCAATGGTGCGGCCAATCTTGTCGCCTTTAATCACGCGACCCCGGATACTAAAGTGGTAACCCAGGAAGGTAGCCGCCAAAGCAACATCGCCACATAACAGCGCCTTGCGGATCTGGGTAGAAGACACTGCAACGTCATGAATGTCCTGCTCCGCAATCTCTTCCACATCAAAACCTCTGATTTTGCCGGCAGCAATAAGATGTTGCATGCCACCTTTCCGGTCCTTCCCAAAGCGGTGGTCATAACCCACAATAATGTGTTTAATACCAATGGTGCCTACCAGAACATTATTAATGTATTCATCTGGGCTCAGGTTGGAGAAATCCCGGGTGAAAGGGGTGATGATCAGGTGATCGACGCCAAGTTTTTCTAAAATGGCAGCCTTTTCATTGATGGTATTGATCATCTTCAACTCCTGATTTTCGGGATCCAGGATCAGCCGCGGATGCGGGAAAAAGGTTAATATTACCGTCTCGCCACCGGTAGCTCTGGCAGTTTCCACCAAACGGCTGATGATCTTACGGTGGCCAAAATGAACGCCGTCAAAGGTTCCTATCGCTGCAACAGCGTTGTCCAGTTTTTTGAAATCCGATAGATGATGGTATATTTTCAAAGCTTGATCTTTAATGTAAGGCATGTTTTTTTACTACACCGCCCTTGAGGTCTGCAATCTGTTGCTGAACCACAAAGGCATCCGCATCAATTTGCCTGATGGCGGTCTGTAGTTTACTCATCTCAATTTTCGTGACAATCGTATATAAAATGTCAATGTCTTTTTTTATTCCATAACCGCCTTCTCCTTTGTAAATCGTAACGCCCCGCTTCATATCGTTGATTATGAAAGCTTTAATATCTTCATTCTTGTCTGAGATAATGGTAACCCCGGTGTATTGTTCAATGCCGTTCACAATGTAGTCTATGGTATTTGAAGCTGACAAATAAGTAAGAATGGCATAAAGTGCAGTTTCAATGTTCACCAGAATTGCAGCAACACAGAAGATGAGGATGTTCAAGATCAGAATGATGTTACCGACCGTAAGTACACTATTTCTGCTGATGTATAAGGCGAGCACCTCGGTGCCATCAATAACGCAACCGCCGCGCATGGCCAGTCCGATACCCGCGCCAAGGAATAGTCCACCAAAAAACGCGATTAATAATTTATCATGTGTGATGGGTTCAAAAGGCAGTATAGCGAGCATCAACGACAGCAGGACAATGGCTATAGAAGTTTTTACGGCAAAGGTTTTCCCGATCTGACGGAAACCCAGGATCACAAATGGAATATTAATGATTACGATCAAGTAGTAAAGCTCCAACCTGGTCAGTTTAGTGATCAACAGCGACATACCCGTAACGCCACCATCAATAAAACCGTTTGGCATCAAAAAGCTTTTCAGCCCAAAACAAGCCGAAGTTACACCGGCTCCAATAAACAATATCTCCTTAATGAGGTGAAGATACTTGTTCTCCGCACGATCGGCCATTGCTAAGCTTGTTTTAAACTACGGATATGGGTTACAAGGTCCTGAACCTCGAATGCATTTTCAAGCAAAAAATCGCCGCTGCGGGTCCGGGTAAGTTTTGAAAGATAAGCGCCGCTGTTCAAAGCTGCACCAAAGTCGGATACCAGTGAACGTATATAAGTGCCTTTGCTACAAACGATGCGGAAATCAACCTCGGGCAAAGCAATTCTCGTGATCTCAAACGCTGATACGGTCACATTCCTTAATCGCAACTCGGTCTTTTCACCAAGCCGGGCTTTAACATAAAGGCGTTCTCCATTTACTTTCACCGCAGAGTGTGCAGGTGGATATTGCTGGATGTCGCCAATAAAGGCCGCGGTTGCTGCATGAATTTGCGCTTCCCTGATATGATCAGTGGGATATTCCTGGTCTACCGCCGTCTCCATATCAAAGGATGGCGTAGTGGCACCAAGGATCATGGTTCCCGTGTATTCTTTTTCCTGCGCCTGGAAGGTGTCGATTTGTTTGGTAAGTTTACCGGTACAGATGATCAGCAATCCGGTAGCGAGCGGATCAAGCGTACCAGCATGGCCCACTTTAAGTTTCAGCGGCTTGAAGGAGTTCCTTAACTTTCCTACAACATCAAAGCTCGTCCATTTGTAGGGCTTGTTGATGAGTAAAAGTTCACCTTCAGCGAAGTTAAACTCCGGGAATGTTGTTGCCGGAACCGGCATTTCTATAATTTCAGACATTATGCGACTACGAGTGGTACATTGGCGAAGTACAATCCGAGAATGATTAGTCCGACTGCAATTCTATACCAGCCAAAAATACGAAATCCATGTTTGGATAAGTAACCGATAAATGATCTGATTGCAATAATTGCAACAATAAAACCAACCACGTTTCCAAAAAGCAGCAGCTTAACGTTCTCGGCATTCAGAAGCTCGTAACCTTTAAGGAGCTTATATCCGGTGGCAGCGCACATGGTTGGAACTGCAAGGAAAAACGAGAATTCTGCTGCGGCATTTCTGGTTAGCTTCTGTTGCATACCGCCGATAATGGTCGCTGCACTGCGGCTAAGACCTGGAAAAACAACTGCAAGTACCTGAAAACATCCAATCTTGAATGCGGTAAGATTACTCATTTCCTGCTCATCATGGATGGTTGGATTTTTAAAGAATTTATCGATAAACAGTAATATTACACCCCCGACCAACAGTACCACTGCAATGAAAATCGGGTTGCCTAAGGTGTTATCGATAAAGTCGTTCAATATGAACCCAAAGCATAAGGCCGGAATCACAGCGATGAGCAGTTTCAGATAAAATTGCCATTTGCTGAAATCAATAAACTTTTTCCAGTAAAGGGCCACAACGGCCAGGATTGCGCCAAGCTGAATGGCGACTTCAAATAGTTTAACAAAATCATCTTCACCAATACCCATGATTGAGCTGGCGATAACCATGTGTCCTGTGGAAGAAACGGGCAAAAACTCGGTTAATCCTTCGATAATTGCAAGGATCAGTGCTTGTAGATAGGTCATGTATTACGCTTACTTCTTTAAAATAGCGTAAACGCCAAAACCAAAACCAAACAAAACAACCATTGGTGCGATCAATGTCTTACGTACATCGTAGATGTCAGTGTCGCCGATCATCAGGATGAATCCAAAAACAACGATCAGCATGCTGATGATCAGTAACTGGTAGTTCTTTTTGCTGAAAACCATGTCATTGTTGGTATCCTGATGTACAGGAGGAGTTTTTCTTTCTAACATTATCTATATAGATCGTAAATTTTTAAACGTAAGTATTTGGTAACAGCAAAATGCGTGCTAATAGCGGTGATGAAGATGCCCACACCCACCAGGAACAGCAACACAATACCGAATTCGGTGTAGTTTCTCAGGATCACGATCTCAGGAATTTCCCTTTGTGCATAGAATAAGAAACCAAGCAAGATGATGATCGCGATTAGTGCTGCAATTAAACCGTGCAATGCTGCGATCAAAATAAAAGGCTTGCGGATGAAGTTTCTGGTTGCACCAACCAGCTGCATACTCTTAATCAGAAAACGTTGAGAATAAATAGCTAGCCTGATGGTATTGTTGATCAAGGCGATAGAGATCAGCAACAGGATACCCGCAAATGCAAGGATAATCAAGCTAATGGTATTGATATTCTGGTTGACCATGTCGATCAATGAACTCTGATAAATCACTTCTTTCACCACTGGATTTTTCGCCAGCTGCGTTTTCAGTGTTTCAATACTTTTATTGTTGGCATAATCAGCCTTTAAATACACGTCTACCGTCGAAAGCAATGGGTTATAACCAAGGAAGTTCACGAAATCCTCACCAAGATCATCCGTTAAATTTTTAGCGGCAAGTTCCTTATTCACATACTGGGTCTGTTTGATGGCAACATTCGCATCCAATTCTTTCTGAAGCTGAAGCACATCAGATTCCTTTGCACCCTCATCTACAATGATGTTAAGTACAATGTTCTCTTTCACGTAATTAGAAAGGTTTTTGGCGTGAACCAGGATCAGGCCAAGCATACCCAGCATAACCAGAACCAAGGCAATACTAAATATGGTGGATATGTAAATGGTTTTAGTCTTCTTAGAAGCATCGCTTACTTCAAATTCTTCCATGTATTTCTATTTATGTTTTGCGAAAATAAAAAAATATAAGGTAGTAAAGTAAATTATATCCCTTTAATGCTTGTTTTTAAAATTGCTTAAACGCAAAAACTCAGTGTAGTAACATAGTTGGAGGTCAATATTAACCTGTCTTAACATGCCAGTTGTGGTATACGGACCACTAACAGGGGGTTGACAAGGGGTTAACAAAGCTTTAGCCTTGTCAAGGCCTTGTCAACCCCCTGTCAACCCCTTGTCAACGCCTTGATAATCCTTGATCCCGGTTATTCAGTTCGGCTATGTAGTATACTGGTATTTGTTTACAGTGGAAAGTCTGTTTACTATATGTTGTTTACAATTAATACTTTATTACTG
>NZ_JBQCME010000011.1:0-53978 GCF_051965375.1 Pedobacter sp. SAFR-022 | reverse complement strand
TTATGCTAACTATAAATAAAAGCAGTTCTCTTTTAAATCTGGAAAGTATCAAAGTCGAATTTAGAAGAGTCGCTTATGACCTTGACAAGGCTACTAAGGGAATACTGGAAAGTCCTTTGCCAGATGAATTTGCGCAAGTATTAATAGAAGCTAGATAATAAGTAAGCTTATAAGAACTGTGAAATAATGATAGTTCCGGTCATATTCGCAACATTCCAGGGAATAATGATAAAAGCAAATACCTTATTTGGTCTAGCATTAGACGCTAAACATAGTTACGAATTCTGATATACAAAAAAGATTAAAAATCCAGGTAATGACATACCTGGATTTCCAAACTTATTACATTACTGCTTTACAAGTTGATCTATGAACTCTGAAATCTTAGGATTACTATAATCTGCACCGCCAACATGATGAAAGGCAATGTTTCCTGATTTGTCAAGGATGACTGTGGTTGGCATGCTTCCGGCAAATAATGCTTTGGGCATTTCACTTGCAGGAATATGAACCGGAAGATGGAAGCCTTTATCTTTCATAAAGGTGGTTGATTCGTCAACCTTCCCATCTACATCAACCATCAAGAACATGATATCACTTTTATCTTTATATTTTTCATGCAGTTGATCTATGGTTGGCATTTCAGCGATGCATGGGGGACACCATGTAGCCCAAAAGTTTATAAAAACCACCTTACCTTTTTGATCAGAAAGGTTGATGGTATTACCCTTGCTGTCCATAAATTTTACATCTTGAGTTGGTGAGGTCGTATTGGCAGCTGGAGCTTTTGACTTGGACTCTACCTTAGGTACATCAGGTTGGAATAGCCCGATCTTCATTAAGCCCTCAATTACCAGGCCTTTTGCATCTGCACTAAATACCAAAGTTACTACCAGTAGTAACACCACTATATTGCTGACGTTTGAAAAGGTGATATAACTTTTCAATGTTTTGCTGTTTTGCTGATTACTTGTCTTCATTTTATTTCTTAATTTTTACGTTTGTTCCGTTTATTAGTTCTTCAGAACCAATTTTTACGTACTGATTGTCAATGTTTAACTCGCCAAAAACTTCTTGTAAATTGCCCTGTTGAATGCCCAAACTGATATCAACCCGTTCAATTTTTCCATTAATCACTTTCTGAACAAAAATCCCGGATTGTGATCGTATAATACTTGTCATAGGTAACCACAATGTTTGATATGGTCTGCGTAGATTCAGTTTGACCTGCGCATATTCACCTCCCCGGAGTTCATTTTTTGCATTCGGTACATCAAATTCTGCGTTCACTGCTCTGGATTCTTGCTTTACAAAATCACTTTTTCGGGACAGTTTAGATTGATATACTTTTCCTGGCAAGTTGCTTACGGTAAAAGATACCGGAGTATGCTCGCTCAATGATTGTGAATGTTTCTCTGGAATGGCGACAGTTAAGCGTAGTTGGTTTGTCTGTACGATGGTGATCATTGGTATCTGAGAATTGTCGCCAACTAAAGCCCCATTTGATACATTTTTATCGACTATAATTCCATCGAACGGCGCTGTTATCCGTAGATATTGCTTTTGCTGAGCAGAAATACCCGTGTTGGCTTTGGCAGAAGCATAAGCGGCACTGTCACTTTTGAATTTACTTCTTGCTTTATCAAGTTCAATCTCAGCTACAGATCCTGCCTTCAGGGCCGCTTTTTTAAAGCGTTCATAAGATTGCCGGCTATACAGGTAATCTTCGTAAAGTTTGTTTTCTGATGATTTCTCTGATAGGTACTTTTGACTTACTTCTGGTGCTTCTAATATGGCTAATAGTTGCCCTTTTTTTACGCGAGTACCCCGATCGACTAATATTCTTTTCACAAAGCCTTTCACTTTTGGGTACAAGTCAGTATGTTCAAAAGGGTGCAGTTCTCCAGGGAGATTCAGTACATAATTTGGTTGATCAAGAATAGGTTGGACTACCTCAACCTGCGGTGCAGGGGCGGGCTTTTGATCAGCTGTAACCTGCTTGCTCGGCTTTTTCTGGCTGCAGCTCGCCATAATCAGTAATAACGGGATGGCAAAATTGGCAACCTTCATGTATTTAAAATTTATCATTTTCATAATTCTAGCGAATGGGTCTGGTGGGAATTAGTATTGTATTATCAAACTTTTGTTTTCAGGATCATCAGGATCCAGAGTTGGGCTAAACCTTGATTTGTTTTTCATAACAAGAGCATAGATGTGTGGCAAAATCAGCAGAACTGTTAGAGTAGACAGTAATAGTCCCCCAATTACGGCCTGACCGAGTGGCGCGACTTGGTCACCACCATCTCCCAGGCCAAGCGACATTGGAATCATTCCTGCAATCATCGCTAATGTGGTCATGATAATTGGCCTTAACCTGGAAGAGGCAGCAAGAAAGGAAGCTTGACGTGCCGACAATCCATATTTTAGACGATTGACCTCTGCCTGGTTGACCATTAATACAGCATTGGAAACGGAAACTCCGACCGACATAATGATTCCCATGTACGATTGTAAGTTTAATGTGCTTCCAGAAAGCAGTAGTAGTAGTAGACTTCCCCCAATTACAGCAGGGACCACAGATAGAATTAGTCCTGAAACGGCAAACGATTGATAGTATGCAGTCAGCATTAAAAAGATAACGACCATCGCTACCACCAGGCCGGTCTGAAGTCCTGAAAGGGTATCATCTAACAGTTGCATTAAACCCTCAGTGGATACTCTTACTCCACGTGGAGGTTCTCCTACATTTTTAATTGCTTCGGTTACCGCTTTTGAAGCGGCACCTAAGTCTGTTTGATAGGTATTTGCAAGCACGCTTACATACCTGTTTGGTCCCTGCCTGTTTACTTGCGCAGGCATCTTTACAGATCGCAGTTCAGCAACATCCTCGAGTACCGGTCGAGGCTGTCCAGCCTTTAAAGGCAACGCACGTAAATTCTCCAGAGATTGCATATCCGATTCAGGTATCTGTACCTGCACCTGGAAAACTAAACCCGATTTCGGATCTACCCATAGGTTTTTGTTTGTAAAACGCGTGGATGAAGTGGCCATAGTCATTGTTCTGGCTACATCTTCCATAGTTAAACCAAATTGAGCGGCCAGCTCCCGGTTTACGTTAATTTGAATTCCTGGGGTATTAACGGGTTCAGCAATACGAACGTCACGCAGAAATGGCATTTTTATTAGCTCTGCCTCCAATTTCTTTGCAAATTGCTCAGCAACTTTTAACTGGCTACCTGCGACCTTAAGCTGAATAGGCGTCATAGCCCCTTGGCTCATGATCTTTTCGACCATCTCAATAGGCTCAAAGTTTATCTTTAGCTTTGGCAATTGTTTACCAATTTCATTTCGGATATTTTCTTTTAGTAAGGTCATGGAACCTGTATAAAGATCCTGATCTACAGAGACCTGCAAGACAGATTCATGAGAGCCACTGGTAAATAGAAATATTGGGTTAATTGCCGTAGCTGAAGGCTGTAAACCTACATATGCAGATGTGATCTTTATCGCATTTCCAGGTAGCTGATCTGAAACAATTTTGGTTACCTTTTTTAGGTAATCCTCAGATTTCTCAAGCCTGGTGCCTTCTGGGGCAACAATCCTCATTTGCACATCGCCATTATTGCTTGCCGGTAGAATGTCGGTTCCTATAATTAGGCCTCCGGCAACTAGAATTGTAAGGGAAAGTAGTGTATATATACCAATAACTTTCCAGGTTCTGTTTTGGCTGTAACGGGTCAGTATTAGATATTTTCGTTTGAATTGCTCAAATCTGGTTAGTTTCTTTTTTTGAAAGCTTACTTTTTGATGGACAAGTAACTCAGGCTTCATTAGCCAGTTAGCCATAATCGGGACAAATGTTTGAGAAGCTATAAAGGATGCAATCATCGCAAATGCAACGGCTAGTGATAGTGGCATGAACATGTCCTTTGGTATCCCGCTCATCATAAATGAAGGGATCAGTACTGCCAGTATACAAAGAAGAATAAGAATTTTCGGAATGGAGATTTCCAAAAGAGCGTCTAAAATAGCCCGTTGCTTTGGCTTTTCCATTTCAAAATGCTGGTGGATATTTTCTATCGTTACCGTGGCCTCATCGACGAGTATACCGATTGACAATGCAAGTCCACTTAGGGTCATGACGTTTATGGTCTGTCCGAACAGATATAACATAATAACCGCCGAGAGTATGGCAATGGGTATGGTAAGTACCACAATCAGCGCCCCTCTTGAATCGCCTAAAAACAGGAAAATCATCAGGCCAGTTAAAACCGCCCCTAATATGCCTTCATGTATCAGGTTTTCTAAAGAACTTTCAATATAACCAGATTGATCAAAAACGTACTTGATATCAACATCCTCGGGCATGGCAGCTTTAAGTTTTGGAATTGCTGCTTTCAAATTCTCTACGACCTTTAGTGTAGAGGCATCGGCCTTTTTAATGACTGGCAAATAGACTGAGCGCTTACCATTTATAATGGCATAACCTGTTGTGACATCCGCTGCATCTTCTACAGAGGCTATATCTTTGACAAAAATGGTATTTGCCGAACTTGACTTTATTGGAATATTAAGAAAGTCTTCAGGTCCGGTAGCAATGGAGTTAACCGGGCTCATCAAATTTTGATCGCCAATCCTGATGTTTCCGGCAGGCGAAGGAAAATTGTTTTTTGCAATAGCCATAGTGACCTGCTCTGCAGAAAGTCCATATGACTGCATAAGGGTTGGATCAACCTTAACGACCATGGTTCTAACATTACCACCAAATGGTGCAGGCGCAGTTACCCCGGGAATAGTTACGAACATAGGCCTGATTTTAGTCATGGCGAGGTTTTGGAGTTCAGTAATGGACCGCTTAGGGCTTTCGAAGACCAGCTGACCAATTGGAAGAGAACTGCCATCAAACCGAACAACCTGAGGCGGAACTGCACCAGGGGGGAGGAACCCCATAGCTCTTGAAACCTGGGTCGAAACTTCTGCAGAGGCCTGGGCCATGTCAGTACCCGGATAGAAAGATAGTTTCATCAGGGTAAAACCCTGAACACTTTTAAAATCAATTTCGCTTACTCCGCTAACAAATATGAGTACCTTTTGAAACTCATTTGCCATAAATCCATCCATATATGCCGGCGTTAAGCCGCCATAGGGCATCGCTATATAGATAACAGGAAGTTCGACCTTTGGGAAAATATCAACATTGATATTGCGTATTGCTGTAAAGGAAAAATAAGTGATAGCTATAACAGCTACCATAATTGATAATGGCTTCTTTAATGCAAACCTGATCATATTCATAATGTTAGTTAAATTGAGTAGCCAAATAGTTGAAATTGCCAGATACTTCTGCTTGTGTAATCAGCAGATTCCACAAGACCTGCTGGGCCTCAATGAATTCCTTTTCGGCTATTTGCAGGAAAGATTGAATTTGTAGCAATTCTGTTAAGCTAATTAATCCGCCCTCATACCTAACCAGGTATAGATCGTAAGCCTTTCTTGATTCCTGTTCTGCCAACCTATTTTGAATCAGCTGTATTCTTTGTTGATTGATTCGTGAATTAACCGACGACAGGGCCGTTTCCATTTGCAGTTTTTGCATATCGTACTTAGCCTGCACTCCCTTAATGGTTTGCTTAACACGCCTTTTTCCTAATGAACTCGTGTAAATTCCGGAGATATTCCAGCTAAGTCCTAAGCCAATCAAGTAGTTGTTTGCATAATTGGAAAAGCCAGATGTAAGTCCCGGTGTCATGGATCCATCCGGATTGATACTATTTCCTCTTGTTGACAGCCCACCCAGAACTGAAAGTGAAGGAAATGCCTCCTTAGTAATTAAGGTTTCCTGCGTTTGCTCATAGGATATCTGGTCATTAATGACCTTTAGATAAGGATGAGTAATTGGCACCGAATCTGTTTTTAGATGCTGTATATCAGATTTAAGAAATCCATTTTCGGACAGGTTGAAGCTTTGCACCGGCACCACTTCAGTGAAATTAATCTTACTTGCATTTAATTTGCCAAGCCATTCCTGCTGATTGGCTGTTGCTTGTAAGAATGATGATGCCGCCAATGACGTATCTGCTCCGGGCTTTATACCTGCCCGCGCCAGGCTAGTAGTCACCTCCCTGATGTTATTTAGCCTAATAGCATTTGCCTGGGCCCATTGCAGGTTTGCTCTATTGTACAAGATATCAATGTATAACCTGGTTACTTTACTTTGTAAAGAAAGGCCGGTAGCTTGATAACCACTTTCTGCAGCCTGTACCTGATACTGAGCTGCTTCTACTGCACTGCGTTGCCGTCCAAACTCAAAAATTGTCCAGTCTACCAAGACTGACCCGAAAGTATTATAAACGTTATTTAAGTCTGGGTTCAAGATTGCATTGCTACCTGATACGTTAAAAACCCCAGGAACAGGGAAAAACGCTCCCGCACTGCCATTCAAGGTTCCAAAGGAACTTTGTGCTTGAAGCTGTACTTGTGGGAGAGCCTGACTTTGAGCTTCCTTTTTTCTGATTTTAAACTCTTCAATCAGATACTTTCGTTCGTGAAGACCAGGATAGTTATCATTTGCCTGTTCCCATGCCTCCTTTAAAGACAGGGTATGAATTTGCTGTGCCTGTGATGATTTACTCCATAGAATAAACAGCACAAGCGACATTTGAAGAAAATACTTCATCGCTAAGAATTGAAATTAGATATTGTCGAATTGATGTTTCGCTGATGTCAGCGTAAATAACAGCGGGCGCTGTTTTAAAACAATTCTATATCAGAAGAAGCCTGTTTTGTAAAAACAAAGGTAAATAAGACCAACGTAGCCATGAGTTTGGAACTGGGAGTACTGTTGGGGTTTTAAAACCAGTTAAAAGCGAAATTAGAAATTCCGGTAGAACGAAAAATAAAAGTGGAACCAATGCGACCGGTGAGGAGGCCTGCTTCAAAGACACCTGCTGATCCTCAAACCCTTGCCCTAATAACTTACAATTGATAGAGTTAAACTTCAAGCCCTGCTTTTGTATTAAACTTGCTTTAGAAGCTTTATTGAAACCCAGTGCTGTAGTAGCCCCGTCAGAAAAGAATGACTCTATCCCTTTTCTAATGGAACATGAGGATACCAAACACAAAATGACGAGCATACCTATAGACAAAGACTTGGCTGTCTTGCTATTGGAAAGGTCAAAAATATGTTGGAGTAATTTCTTCATCAAGCGCAAAAGTAGTGTTTTTTATTTATTGGCAAAAAGTACCGGATTTAATGCCGTTTAAGGATGGATAACAGACCAGCCTTGTTGTTGACGAATGATGACCTCACCATTACCACTAGGTACAAAATGAATAAAGTCATATAGTTCATCTTTTCCAATGTTACGTTCCCTTAGGGTATTTTCACATTGTGCCAGAAGCACACCTTTATTCCTTAATGTCATAAGCACTTCACGGTATTTTCCATCTTTTTTGAAAAGAACCACACCGTCACCAAATACAACCAGTTCGACCTCAAGTTTCCCCTTCAATCTGGGGTCATCCAATGCATTGTTAATGTTTCTTAGCGTTGCAGATATTCTTTTGTCTTCACCGTTGTTAAGGATATACAATACTTTATAATGGCTTTTAGTTGCCTTAGCGCCGCTAAAATGGATCACTTTACTTTGTCCTTTTGCTGGATTAATATAAAACAAACAAACTAGTACAGTGATTAAAAAAAAATATGGTCTCATGCGGTCATTGTTTTATAAAGACATCAAGGTATAGTTGTAAATATACCTTGATGTTTTGGAATGCGAACCTAATTGGATTAGTGCTTGCCGATAAATTCTTTGATTCGGTCACTTAAATCAAACACATTAGCATTTAGCTTATTTTCCAGTAAACTGCTTCCTGCAGCACTTCGATAGCCACCGGCGCAATGAACAACAATAGGCTTATTAGTTGGAATCTCGTTTGACCGGTTGCTCAGCTCTGGCAATGGGATATTGATTGAACCTTGGAAAGCAGGTTGGCTTTCAGCCTCTGGCTGATTTCGAATATCAACAACCGTATACGCCGAAGGGTGTTCCTTAAAATCTTCAAAGTCTAATTCAGCTGATTGTTCAGTTCCAAAATCCAGCACAAATGCCTCTTTGATAAATGGTTCATATCCAATTTTAGCGGTCCTTTCCTTCAAGAGTTTTAAAGCATTTTCGTTTTCTGCTGCAAGGTAGAATTTATCACCAGGGGCAACCAATGCACCTAACCATGTTTCAAATTTCTCACCATCCATGATGTTAATGGAATTTTTCAGGTGTTTCCTTTTATAGGCTGCAGAATTTCGTGTATCCACAATGGTTATGTGATTATCAAGTAGAGCTGCTTTTTTCAGATCATCAACTTTTTGCCCCACTATAACCTTATCCAAACTATTCTTTAATACAGGAGCGCCTGTTTTATTTAAATCAACGTTGTAAGGAAAATACTTTGGTATAAATGGTTGATCGGCAGTTAATTCTTTAATGAATTCAGACTCAGGCATATCCTGTAAAGACCAGTTTGCTGCTTTTTCAGCGCCAATAGAACTGCTACTAGCCTTGCTTAAGGCCTTTCCACACAATGTGCCAGCTCCGTGAGCGGGATATACAATTACGTCATCATCAAGCAACATCAGCTTGTTTCGAAGCGAGCTGTACATTTTTTTTGCAAGCTCTTCACGTTTCAAATCTAAATCTTCACCTTTTTCTCTCAGATCAGGTCTTCCACAATCGCCAATGAATAGCGTATCCCCCGTAAATACGGCTTTGTCTTCTCCCTGGTGTTCCAGGACAATAGAGATGCTGTCTGGAGAATGTCCAGGTGTATTCATTGGTTTAAATTTGACTTTGCCAACTTCAAGCACAGCACCTTCATCAAACGGTATAAAGGTATAGTCGGGATTCATCAATTTGCTCGCAAATATCTTTGCGCCGGTTTCCTGTTGAATCTGAAGGTGACTACTTACAAAGTCTGCATGTGGATGTGTTTCTATAACTCCGATAATTTTTGAAGCATGTCTATCTGCATAGTCATAATATGGCTTAGGATCGCGGGCAGGATCAATCAATACAACCTCACGCTGACACTCGCTCAAAACGGCATAACTGTAATGAGCAAGATTCTTATCTTCAAATTGTTCAATTTTCATGTTCTTCTGATTTGATATACAAATTTCTAACAATTACTTTTTCTATACGGTGATTTAAGTCACCAACCCTGATCCTTAGTGAGGAAGCCGATTTTTTATTACCCCATAAAGGTATGTCCCTGCTAATGCTCCAAATATTACAATCAACATTCCAAAATAGCCATGGCCAATATTTACGAACATTGGACCCGGGCAAGCGCCTGTTAGTGCCCAACCTAACCCAAAGATGGTCCCTCCCAGTATATATCTTGGAAAGCTTTTATCCTTATCTTGAAAAGCAATGGGATTACCTTTATAATCATTGATTTTAAACCGTTTAATGAGGAACACAGCAAGAGAACCTAATACTACAGCAGTCCCCATAAGCCCATACATGTGAAAAGATTGAAAACGGAACATTTCCTGAATACGAAACCATGAAATCGCCTCAGATTTACTCATTATTATGCCGAACAAAATGCCAGCTACTATAAATTTTAAAGACTTCATTTTTTTGAATTTTATAGATTAGAAGAGATATGGAAGTATTAAATAGGTTGTGGCAAGCCCACCAATAAAGAAACCGATAACTGCAATCAGAGATGGTACCTGCAGATTAGTTAAGCCTGAAATTGCATGGCCTGATGTACAACCACCTGCATAGCGGGCCCCAAATCCCACCAGTACGCCTCCAACTAACAGAATTAAAAAACCTTTTATTGAAAGTATTGCATCAAGACTGAATAATTGCGACGGATTTAGGCCACCTTCAAAACCTACCCCAATGGTCTTTAGATCAGCTATGGTAGCTTCTGAGAGTTGTAATGGTTGATCATTTTTTAAGAGTGTGGAAGAGATCACCCCGCCCAATACTGCACCAAATATGAATAGCAAGTTCCATTTTTGTGTAGTCCAGTCAAAGTCAAAAAATTTCACTTTCTTACCTGCACCAGCTATGGTACAAATCGTCCGCAGGTTGGAGGAAACACCAAACGATTTTCCAAAGTATAAAAGTAAAACCATGATAAAGGCAATGGCGGCACCAGAGGTATACCATGGCCACTGTTGTTTGAGTAGTTCTAGCATATGTTGTATGATTAATTTAAGTTAACTTGTTAATTGAACAAATTTCGGAAGATTCAGGCCCTTATAACGGTGACTTCTGTCACTCAACAGATTAAAATCCTTCAGCCTTTAGTGTAAAAGTTCCTTTATCAAGATAAAGCCACCCATGATTAGAACAAACCAGCCAAATCCCCTCTTTAGTTTTGATCCGTCAACCTTTTTACTTAAAAATATTCCAAAAAAGAGCCCGGCCAGCGCTATTCCGGTAACTTTAAATAAAAAGAGCCAGTCAATTTGAAAGTGTCCCAGGTCACCTGTAAAACCTACTAAGGAATTCATGGCGATAATCATTAAGGACGTTCCAACAGCCTCTTTCATTGGCAAGCCCAGCAGAATCACAAGAGTAGGTATAAGTAAGAAGCCACCGCCTGCCCCCAGAAGTCCCGTAGCAAAACCAATTCCTACACCATAAATCAATAGCCTCAGCGTATGTCCCGAATAGGCAGGAGATTTTGTTTCTATGATTGCTTTATCCTTGATCATGGAGAAGGAAGCTACTAGCATTAGTAGCGCAAAAAGCACCATGGTCATCATATTTAAGGTAACCTGAAAGCCACCAATAGAAAACAATTGTGTAGGTAAGATAGGGACTAAGAACTTCCTTATAACAAATACGGTGATTATTGAAGATAGACCAAATAACAGGGCGGTTCTGATGCTGACCAGATTATTCCTGAAGTTTTGATATGCACCTACCAAACTTGTTGTACCTACAATAAACAAGGAGTAGGATGTGGCAAGAAGGGGATTAACGCCAAAAAGATATACCATTACAGGGACTGTGAGAATTGACCCACCACCACCAATAAGTCCGAGCGATATACCAATTAATGCAGAAGCGAAATAAGCAATGATTTCCATATTGTAAAGTGTAGTACAAATATGGGCTGTAAAACATACCAGAATGGTGACTTGAGTCACACTGGAGCTTATTTGAGATATTCGATGTAGCTGCGATGAAGGATAACCTTTTTTTGCTGTTCCATTTTCTTTAGAAGACGGGAAATTACCTCTCTTGAGGAATTTAAATCATTTGCAATCTGGCTATGTGTTAGCATTAATGCCCTCGTATTGAGATCATGATGTTGCTTTTCAAGGTAGAATTCTAGTCTTTCGTCCATCGCTTTAAAAGATATATGATCAATAACAACTAGTAATTCTTCAAATCTTGATCTATAGGTTTCTAAAACAAAGTAGTACCACGTCTTATAATTTTTCATTAGTTCGTCCATCAGCGTAGTAGGAACTGCCAGGACAGTAGTTTTATCTACTGCACTTGCCTTGATTTCACTAGTTTGTTGCTTTGTAGAGCAAATCATAGACAGCGCACAAGCGCCTCCAGGATGAATATAATACATAAAGAATTCACTCCCATCCTCACCTTCACGGTACAGTTTAACCAATCCCTCAACGACCAGCATTGTAAAACGCATGTTCTGCCCGGTATTCATCAATAAATCACCTTCATTGAATTCTTTCAAAAAGGCATTATCAATTAGCGTTTCAATTAACCGCGCTTCAAACTGAGGAAAGGATGCAAGTAAGTATTGTTTGATTAGGCTCTGATCCATGCGTGTAAGTATCTAATAAACCAAAATTGCTGATTAATATTCACTTATGAGATTGAATGTAAATATTATTAGTCAATGGAGCTAAGTATCTGTTTAAGAATATCAAGGTCTTGCATTGATGGAGATCAGCATAATTATTTTATTCAACATGTGATGAACTGATAGTAAACATATTATCTAAATGGTTACTAATTCCTTGACTTGGTTTAGGCGTATAATAGGGAACATTCTAACTAAAAGCGAATCAAAAACCCGTCTCATTATACATCAAAAAACGGTCTATTTCTTGGAATGTACGAATAGGCTGTTCATGATTTCATTTTGGCCAAATTCATGAATTCGTTTTAACGTTACCAATTCTTAAATACGAGTTTTACCGGTAACGGATCTGGGCGGCCTATTCGAAAGAATTAAATCTTTTTTGCAGCTCCGAAATTCTTTCAAACAGTTTAATTGGTTCTAGGGACTCTCCATAAATCATATGTTCTCTCATAGTCGCATAGTCACTGAGATATCCTTCAACAAATTCCTCTGGTGGCACAAAGCAAATAGTTATTCTATTTAATAGCGTGTAGTCGATGCCATTCAATTTGTTGTATTGCGCCCTGTGATGTATAATGGTTGCATAAAGGTCCTGGTCAGCAAGTGCTTTTTTGCATGCTTCGGTATCCATTAGTTTCTCCAGATCATAGAAATGACGGGACATTCTTTCTGTACGTATTTTATGTCTGTTTGGCTTTTTAAATTCTTCATGTAGAAGGAATGCCTTTTCCAAGAACGTCTTATGGGTTTCTACCACTTGAACCGTAAATGGTTTTTCTGGGTAAACATCATTAGGATATACTTCTGTTAAAATAGATTGTACTTCCTTTCTAGTATAGGGTTCAATTTTGGAACGTACACCAACCTCAACTTTGACCTGGTCAGCCAAATAGGGATTGGGATCGTATAGTGATTTATATTTAATGAATAAGGTTTGTGGATCTTTATCGGTCATAGTTGGATCTACGTCCTCAGCTATGATTTCTAATGTTCCTTCGGTAACACCGAGTTCTATAAACTGCTTTTCTATTGCTTTTTTTAACTCGTTGCTGGTAAATTTGCAACCCTTCTTTTTTAGTCTGGATAAATAACTCTTGGTCGGTTCATCTACATACGGTATACCAAACAACTCAGTGTCTATAACGATATCAATATCTTCTGAGAATCTTTGAATCACCTTCCAGCATTTACTTAATGACGTTCCTCCTTTAAAAACTAGGAATTGAGCATATTCAGTTTGAAACAGCGCTTTCAGCGTAAGCGTTACCCACCAGTCTTTTTCTATGGATTTTGAATTTATTCCACTAGTAATTGCAGCCTGATCTATACTTGTTTTGCGCTGTGCGTCTGTAAGGTTTAACCAATCTGTCATTATAGGAGCTTAATTATATAATCATTAATCTTTGCCGGCGCCAGTTTTAAATCATTCAGGAGCAGGGCCGGACTTTCTTTCCTTAACAAGGCTTTAATTTTACTTTCGGTTTGTTCATCTATATTGTCTGTTCCAAGTTCTTCTAGAGCCTGGATAATGAGGCTGCTATACGGCCCTGCCATAGCTAATTTCTTAGAAGTAGTGGCTTTAAATTTAATAATAGTCTTACCCATTTTGATCTCTCGTGGTGACCCATCTGTAAGGTAAACGAGTTTTGTTGGAACCTGAGTAGTCAACCCGAGCTTGTGCAACGCATATGCACCAGTTGGCTTGATATTAACTTTTTCCTTTTTTGCCAGCGCTTCTGCTACTTCCTCCGGAGATGGTGATATAGCACCGAAAAGCGGATCAATCTTAGGTATAAGATATATGCCATGAGCAATCCTTTTAATAATGTTTTCTTTATTTAAGCGGTTTAGTGCCATTTTAATTGCGGCCTCACTTCCCATTCCCCTAAAGTCAGTAGGGAAAATAAGATTTCCTTTTTTCTTTCTTTTGAGAGTATTCTCAATTTCTGAATGTGTTTTACCCATGTTGCCGTTTGTGTAAAGATAATAATTTAAGTAAGTTTATGTGTTACCAAAATTCAAAAAAAGGTAACAAAAATGATTATATTAAACGATATAACCGCCTTTAAACTAGAGGCCCTCCTCCTATTCTTTGACTGGTCTAAACATATAGTAATAGGATTTTAAAAGTTTAGGATTGCTGTTATCTAGATTTTACATATTTACATAAATATGTAAATATGTATTTCAACAATTAAATATAATCCCTATATTCGGAATCGATATTATGGCGATAAGCGAAGAAATCCTTAACTATAAAATTATCCGGCAGCCCTATCGTATTACGATGGCTAAATGGGATTTTACGGTTACGCAGAAACGTATCCTAACTAAAATAATTTCTTTGCTACAAAAGGAAATCTCTTTGGTGGCGAAAGGCATGCCTATAGGTCAACTTGAAATATTCTCCAACTTGGACGATAGTATCAAGCTCACATTTTCATTAAATGATATTGTCAAGAACTCCAATAATTATACCCACGTGAAAAATGCGTTGCAGGAGTTACGAAGCTTTAACGTTCAAATTGTGCTACCCGCCACCAAAAGTAAAAAAAGCAAACACCCTGAGGAAGAAACAATATTGACCGGGCTGATAGAGCGTGCGGTACTAACCAAACACTCTCGGACTGTAACCGTGGTAATCCACAAGGCGACTGCTCAGGAACTGGTAAAAGCAACTAATGGGTTAACGCAATTTGCAGAAAACATCATGTACCTGACTGATAATAGTTATACCCAAAAGCTATACGAAATGATCTCCCATTGGAAAGATAAAGAGGTGTTTTCTATTAGTCCGGAGGAATTTCGCGAAAGGCTCTCTCTTGTTGATAAGTACCCGCAGACCAAAGATCTTATCCGACGTGTCATTAAGCCTGCTGAGGAAGAATTGAAAGAAATAGCAGACGTTTTCTTTATTTTTAACACCACCCTCACTGGAAGGAAAATAACAAAATTTAATTTTGTCATAAAACATAAAAAGACGTTGCATGAAGAAGACGTGCAGCTAATCCGCTTGAAGGAAGACAACATTCATCTACTAAAGGCACATTTAGGATTTCGGACCGAACATATAAATTCCATTGCCCACATTATCTACAGAGACGATATTATAGGCGATCTAAGGAATAAAATCATTGAAGTATACACTTTTATTCATGAAGCAGGAAAATCGTCTAAGACTGCGATTAAAAAGGTGCCGGAATATGTTATACAAGCATTAAAAAATGAATACGGCAATCAAGATTAGTTGGGTATGCCCTAAAAAGTCGTTATATCTGTCCCCCATAGGAAAATTAGCCGTTATATTTGTCCCCTATAAGTCGTTATATCTGTCCCATAAAGTCGTTATATCTGTCGCTTTTAATCGTTATATCTGTCCCTATGTATCTCTGTATATTGTTGTAAATCAAGAATATACAGAGGCTTCAATATAATCAATTTGATTAACAATTATTAATCAATAAAAAAGCATTTACGGAAAAGAAGTCCTTCACAGCTATTATAAACAAGAAAAGGCAGTTTGAAATTGAAAAACGGAAAGAAAATCTATCAATCCAAGGATTTTATATCGCGGGCGGCTTAAAGTCGTTAATTTTGTACACCATAGCCTTCTCCGAAAAACTATCCGGGACAAATTTAACGAAATTACGTCTATCATATTTAATCATAAAGAGTATCATTAGGCTTACTATGGGTGACATATTTAACGAATATGAGAAGTGTCTCTCTATTAAATAATACTTAGTATATATGTATTTACATAAATACATATATATATAAATGAATAAATACAAAATTATGTATATTTGTATATGGCAAAAATAATTACCATAGCACATCAAAAAGGCGGCGTAGGAAAAAGTACATTAGCTCTAAATCTAGCCATTTGTTTTCAGGATCAGCTAACAGTAGCCCTGGTGGATACCGATCTACAAGGAAGTATAGCAGATCTCAAGCATGATCTGCCGGAGCTCTCTATCATTCAGGAAGATAATTTTGAAGCTATCCGTAATTTGGCACATCAGCTAGTCATTATTGATACCCCCCCGTATCTTTCCAACCGCTTGCCGGAATTATTCTTGATTTCTGATTATGTACTCATACCTACAAAGGCAGGATTTTTTGACGTGATGGCCATACGCTCTACTGTCGCCTTAGTTAGGGAAGCTCAAATTAAACATGCCGGGCTTAAGGCGGGCATTGTATTAAATATGATCAAGCCCCGGTCAGGGGTAACCTCTGAGGTACAAGAACTCTTAAAAAACTTTGATGTGCCTTTATTGACTACAGTTATCCATGACCGGGTAAGCTTCACCAGATCGCCAATAACGGGAGGGGTATTAAATGGAGTAGATAGTAAAGCCAAAGAAGAAATAACCGCTTTAGCTGAAGAAATAGTAAATTCGATTAGTGCATAGATACATAAATATGTAATTTTGTATTTACATAAATTTAAGATTATGACTAATTATAAAGATAAGTTGGGCAACCTTGCCGACCGATTAAAAAAAGAAGAACCAAAAACGCCCATCCAAGAAGTAAATCCCGTTAAGGGTAGGGTAGAAGAAAAAGAGCCTGAAGGGCAGCTCAACGTTTGGATTCCAAAAAAACTGCTCAAAAGAATGAAATCATTTGGTGTAGAAAAAGAACTTACGCAAAAAGATATCGCCATTTTAGCATTGGATAAATATTTATCTGAAATAAAGTAACGGAATTTTCTATTATACTGTCATCTCACTATTATAACATAAGGTAATAATGGATGAAGTGATATTCGTTAAATTTGTCCTTCTTAGAAATCGTGCAAACCGGCAGATATTTGATAGAGCTATCTTTCAAGCAAAAACCGAGTGAAATTATTCGTAATAGAAGAACAGACATACTGATCTGCTATTTTACGTACGAATCATTACCTATTGATTACGAAGGAGACGGGTACTCTCAGCAACCCTACCCCATATAATATAACGCCTGGATATATTGTGCTTGCGGGCACATCCTCTTAATATTTAATATAAATCTTATTAACCTGTTAGCCTATTATGCTGATGACTTAATATCAGCTAGGATCAAAGCTTGAACTCGGTTTCCTGAATGGACAGCATCATTGCTAAGAGCTACTATTATATCAAAAGTATGTGTTTTATCTAATTATTGTTACTGTAAATACGAAGGTTTAAATAATAATATAATTCATTAAAGTGTTTATTAGCCTTAATAATTTATTCAAGATTCTCATCGTAGATAAAATCTGAAAGAAGCCTAGCAGTATCAATTAATATAGATGAGAAATAGTATATTTATTTTTTAAATTAATGCTTCTCAGAATGCAAATAAGCTTTGTACATGTACAGAATTTTCGAAAACTAAAGGATTGTCGAATTGATTTCTCTGAAAATCAAACATTATTTGTTGGTGCAAACAATAGTGGAAAAACGACGGCTATGGATGCTCTCATACTTTTTTTTAAGTATAAGAGCAAATTCACTACACGAGATTTTACACTATCTAATTGGACCGCTATAAATGAAATTGGCAAAAAATGGCATCTTGCTACTGAATTCGATGAAATAGACTTAAGCCTAGACTCATGGTTACAGAGTTTACCATCTTTAGATATCTGGTTAAAAGTTGAAAATTCCGAACTCCATTATATCCATCATTTAATTCCTACTCTCGATTGGACTGGGGGCTTATTAGGAATAAGATTACGGTATGAACCATCAAATATGGAGGAATTATTTAAAGAATTTACTTCATCATACAAAACTTCAAGCGCGCTCTTAGAAAACGATGTTGTTGACGATTTTAAAATATGGCCAACTAGTTTGTGGGATTTTCTTGACGAAAAAAGTAATTTAAATAGGTATTTCTCTGTTCATACATATTTACTTGATCCAGATCAGCGAGAAGTACCGCAAGTTCTAAGCGAATTTGATTTGCCTGTGGAAGGAGATGCTTTTAGTGGTTTGATTAAAGTAGATATTATCAATGCTCAAAGGGGATTCTCTGACGTAAATTCTGATAGTTCGGAGAATACTGCCACTGTCAAAAATCTTTCAAGTCAATTAAGAAATTATTACGACAAACACTTAAACCCTACAGTAAACCCATCTAGTGATGACATCAAAGCACTTCGAGCGATAAATGATGCAAAAAAAATATTTGACCAAAATTTAAAAGAATGTTTTAGCACCTCTCTTAAAGAACTCGAACTCTTAAACTATCCTGGATTTGGAAATCCTACAATTAATCTTTCAAGCCGTTTTAACACGTTGGATGGGTTGAATCACGAATCTGCAGTGCAATATGCTCTTGATGATGGTTTGTCTCTTCCAGAGAAATACAATGGATTAGGTTATCAAAATTTAATATCAATCATTTTCAAACTCATCCGTTTTCGCGATGAGTGGATGCAGGTAGGTAGAAATTATATCAATAATGCAAGCAAGGAATCAGCTGACTTCGAGCCTCTTCATCTAGTATTAATAGAGGAACCGGAGGCACATTTACATGCTCAGGTACAACAGGTTTTTATTAATAAAGCATATGATGTGCTTCGTAACCACAAAGAACTCCGCAGTTCCAAATTTAGAACTCAATTAGTAATTAGCACACACTCTAGCCACATTGCACATGAAGCAAGTTTTACTTCACTACGCTATTTCAAAAGAGCAGAAGCTATTTCAGGTAAAAGTACTACGTCTACAGTTGTAAATCTTTCGAAAACGTTTGGAACTGATGATGCTACAACACGTTTTGCTAAACGCTATTTAAAAACCACCCATTGTGATCTGTTTTTTGCTGATGCAGTAATTATGGTAGAAGGTCCAGCTGAACGAATGCTGGTTCCGTATTTTATTAAGCACCATAGTAAGTTGGACAACTGTTACTTATCAATTTTAGAAATTGGTGGTAGTCATGCACATACATTACAACAACTGGTAGAAAACTTAAGTATATTCTGTTTGATCATTACTGATATAGATTCAACTGAGGGAAAATCAAAAGTACAGCCGGATTTAGGTAAAGGACTTCTTTCTGGAAATAATACGCTGAAAAACTGGATACCGAAAATTTCTAGCATTGATAAACTTTTGAAACTAGATGTAGGGGGTAGAGCAGACGCTAGGTCCTTTGTAAAAGTTTCCTACCAACTTCCAATTAAGATAAAGGGTGAATTGGGCGTAGTAGAAGTTTATCCTTACACATTTGAGGATTCATTAGTTATGACTAACCGTCAAATATTTGCTGAATTGAGTGAATGTACGGGTTTGTTGAAAAAAATGACAACTGCAGCTAAAGACACTGATATAGCAAACTCTGCTAAGCAAATGTATGAGGCAATAACAGCTAGTAGTGCTAAAAAGGCTGAGTTTGCTTTAGAACTTCTTTACTTAGCAGAACCGATAAAATTAACTGCTCCTGAATATATTGCAGAGGGGCTTAGTTGGCTTGAAAAAAAGTTGGTTGCTGATAAATCTATATTGACAATCTGAAATGGGTGAATTCAATGCAGGTAATGATCGGGATGCCGGGGTAGACGATCAAATCTTTAGTTGTTTAAACCCGGATTCTCCAAAGAGTTTTTTTCTCTTCGCAGGAGCCGGATCAGGAAAAACGAGATCCTTGGTGAATGTGTTAACTCGTTTTAAGGAGTTATATGGTGAATACTTCAAACTTAGACGCCAAAAAGTAGCTGTTATAACGTATACGAATGCAGCCTGTGATGAAATTATTCACCGCTTAGATTATGATATGGCTTTTCATGTAAGTACAATCCACAGCTTTAGCTGGGAACTTATTAGCCACTTAACTTCAGATATAAAAGCTTGGTTAAGGATAAATTTAACCAAGGAAATTGCAGAAATTGCTATTGCTCAAGGTAAAAGCAAGAATTTAATGAACAAAACATCTGTTGAAAGAGCCCGCAAAATTGAATCAAAAACTAGAAGGCTTAATTCATTGCCTAATATTCTAAGATTTACGTATAATCCAAATGGAGATAATCTTACTAAAGATTCATTGAATCATTCTGAGGTTATAGCAATTACAGCTGATTTTATAGAAAATAAGCATCTAATGCAGGATATAGTTGCCTGCCGGTTCCCTATTATTCTTGTTGATGAAAGCCAGGATACAAAAAAAGATTTAATAGACGCATTGTTTGCACTACAAAAGCGTAAAAGCAAAATTTTTTCCTTGGGTTTATTTGGTGATACTATGCAACGCATTTATTCCGATGGAAAAGAAAATCTTGACAAAAATCTACCTACTGAATGGATTACACCTTCAAAAGTGATGAACCATAGGTCAAATAAACGAATTATTAACCTTGTAAATGATATTCGTAAAACAGTAGATAACCAAATACAAGTTCCAAGGCCAGAAAAACAAGAAGGTATAGTTAAATTTTTTATATCAACCCGGGATGCTAATAAGGCTTTTATAGAAAGTGAGGTAGCAAAAAAAATGGCCATAGCAACTAATGATCCTCTTTGGTCATTAAGTTCTAATCAAGTAAAAATGCTGATCCTGGAACATCATATGGCTGCTAGGAGAATGGGTTTTTTTGAGTTTTTTGAACCACTATATGAACAGGATAAAATAAAAACAGGTCTTCTCGATGGATCAAATTCTACTATTGGATTTTTCACCAGAATAATACTGCCACTTATCAAAGCTCACCAGGATGGAGACAAGTTTACTCTTGCTAAAATTGTAAAAAGCCATTCGCTTTTGTTGCAAAGAAATAAACTGATAGAAAGCAATGACCCAAGTGAAACATTAAAGTTAACAAATCGAGCATGCCGGGACTTATGTGCCTTATGGAATGGTAACCAAGATCCCAGTCTTATGCAGATAGTAAGAAATATTGAAGATTCAGGCTTATTTCCTATACCAGAGGCACTTTATCCGTTAGCAAGCAATAATGTAAGTTCTATTAAAAGTTTGAATGAAGAAGATGAAGAAATCAGTACTGATACTACTTTAAAAGCATGGGAAAGGGCATTAGAGGTTCCATTTTCACAGATAGTTTATTATGAGAGGTATTTAAGTGAAAAATCAAATTTTGGTACTCATCAAGGAGTTAAAGGCCTTGAATATTCCCGGGTAATGGTTATTATAGATGATGAAGAGGCAAAAGGATTTCTTTTCAGCTATGACAAATTATTTGGTTCTCGTGAATTAAGCCCTGGAGATCAAAAAAATATGGATGAGGGAAAGGAGACTGGAATAGACAGAACAAAAAGACTTTTTTATGTAGCATGTTCAAGAGCAAAAGATAGCTTAGCTATAGTTGCATACTCAGATAATCCAGTCACCGTCAAATTAAATCTACTTAAATATGGTTGGTTTAAAGAGAGTGAAGTTGAGATTATTAATGATAAAATAGCATAATTATTATATGTTAACCTTTATACTTGACATTAATCTATTCAATTTTAATTCAGGATCCGATGCTCCCTTTTGGACCTTATCTGGTGTTCTTATTGGTGCTATAGCTACTGGATGTATCAACTATCTACTGCAGAAGGGTCAGTTTAATCATAACATAGAAATGCATCGCCTTCAGAATCTTAGTAAGGAGGAAGCAAAAAGCTATCTATTAGAACTTTTAAATCACAAGACATATACAGATCGGAAATTTTCGACCTTGCGTAAAAGAACTGGTGCGTTTACTGATGATGAATTGCGCCTTTTATTGACTGAATTGGGAGCAATAAAAGGCATAAGTAAGAACAACAATGAAATATGGTACTTACGAACAAGAGAGGATGAGCGTCCAAAACCAGCTCGTAAGGGATATCAGTAGTAACTTGATAAATTAAATTCGAATATGAGCGAAATCCAGGAAGCTTTAGAAACTAAAATAAATTTAGACAAAGCATTAAATAGAATTATTGAAATAGATCAGTTTTTATCTAAGATCGATATTGAACTAGATGAAATTGCAGGTAAACTCGAATTTGTAACTATACAAGAGTTTGAATTATCCGAGCAAATTTCCAAAATATGTGATTCTACATATAATCGCAATGGCCTTTATATTTTTGAATTGCATTACCATGATACAAGTTTGAGTGTTAATGATTGGATGTCACAGTTCTCAGATGACTGGAAAAAATTCCCAATTTCATGGGTTCCTGGTATCAAAAGAATACGTGTATCAAAACATAAAAGTTTAAAAAACTGGATACCTATATACATAGGTAAAAGTAGAAAAGTAGGAAATAGGATCAATGAACACATTATTAAGAATATTGATGCTACTACCTTTGCAATGAAGCTTAAAAGCCGAACTAATTTATATGGAAGGAAATTTAGAGTTAGATGGATTCCATTAGATGTTACTAACTATGATATGATTGCTCCTGCATTGGAATCTAAACTTCGTGAGGTTTACAATCCTATTATTGGAAGACAATAGATGAAGGATTTGTGTTTTGACTTACCAGCAATTAGTATGATAATAATTAAGCGCAGCTGCGTTTAATTATCGGATAAATAAGACAAGTTAAAATTTCATTATAAATCCATTTTTAGCCAAAGGTGGTAAGCCACCATTATGAGCTGGATTTTCTTTGATTTCTATAATCCTTAAATGGTATTCCCCATCCACAGCCATAGCTCCACATGAGCATAAAACCATATCATACTGGTCCTTGCTTGTAAGTACATTTTCGCAGTTAAAACACACCGCCTGATTTGAAGCCAAATCAGGCTTATCAGTTAAGATATCCATATATACGAATATACAGATATTCGTATATATGGATAGTTGACCTTCAACCCAAAATGCCCTCGACGGGCATTTTTTGTTCTCGGTCTGCTCCAAAGACATAACCTCCCGGTTATGCTTTTCCGCCCCTAAGCCAGCTTCGTCTTTAGGATTTTGCCAAATCCTAAATTCTCCCTACCTTAGGGTTTAGCGTAAAGAAGCGAGGGGGGGCAGATGTATATACATTTCGTTTCACTCCATTATATCCACCACCAACCCTCGCCAAAAAGCTTAACGCTGCGCTACTTTTTGGAAGTGCAACGCAAGGACAAAACGCGCTGCTTATGTCCAAGCGAAGCAAACAAAAACCAAAGTTTTTGAAGATGGAAAAAGAGACCAACATTATCCTTCGGGTGTCCCCTTCGGATAAAAGAATCATTCAGGACAAAGCCAAAGAGGCCGGCATTTCGGTGAGCGAATATGCCCGCAAGGTGCTGCTTTCGGGCAGTATTATAAAGGTAGATGGGGAAGAAAAAAAGACTTTGAACGGGATTGCAAATAACCTCAACCAGCTGACACGGCACGCCAATTCCACCGGCATTATCCCAGCCGAGGTGAGTGGTACATTAAAAGAACTTATAGAAAAAATTCGCTATGCCTACCGCAAACGCTAATACTGGAAACGGATTTTCCAAGGCGATATCTTACGCCCTTCAGGAAGCTAAAAAGTATCCGGAGCAGATGCGCGCGAAAGTGCTCGACTTTAACCAGGTTTACGGCTCAAGCAGGGAAATGGGGAAGCAAATGCGAGAGCTAGCCGATGAGCGGAAAACGGTTCAGAAACCGGTGCTTCATGTGCAAATTAATTTTCATCCGGATGAAAAATTAAGCCGCGTTCAGGCGGAGCAGGCGATCGACAGTATTTTAAAAGATATCGGCATTGAAAAAGATAATCACCAGTACGTAGTGGTGCAGCATAAGGACAAGGCCCATGACCATTATCATGTTGTTGCCAACCGGGTGAGTATGGACGGGGAGCTACTCAATGATCACCGGATCAAGGACCGGCTGCAAGTTGCCTGTGACAAGGTAGAAAAGGAGCAGGGCCTAAGACCAACGCAGGGCAGAACGGTTGTCTATGATGCAAGGGAGGAGAAAGGTTTCCGGTATGTAAATGAACAGGAAAAGCAGACCAATAAACAGCAAAAACAAAATAAGGCAGTCCGAGATAAAAATCCGATAATCCAAGAACAGAAAAATGAAATCCGCAAGCATTTGCAGGAAGTACTATCTAAAAAAGAGATTGATAGTCCTGAAAAATTGAAGGTGGAACTAGAGAGGCGAGGAGTAGATGTTCAACTTTCAGAGAATAAAAACGGGATATCGGGTATCAGCTTTAAAAAAGATAATATTTCTGTAAAAGGCTCCGCTATAGACTATAAATGGAGCGAGATAAGCAAGGCACTAGAAGAAAACAGGGTAAAGGTTGAGCTGCTTAGAAATGTTAATCCACATCTCCTTAAATCGGCCCTGAAAGAACATGTACAAAAGCAGAAGGATGCAAGCCTTTTCAAAGCAGACGCACCAGGTAAAGGAAACATTGAAGCTCCGAAATTTGAGACACATTCAGCCGGGGTAAAAAAGGAAAGTTTACAGCCAACTCCAGAAGAAAAGAGAGAGCACGATTTTGTAAAGGATTATAACCTCCGGATAGAAAGTGCCATTAAGGAAATTAAAGCTGAACTGCAACGGGGAAATATGGGAGGCAATGTTTCTGGTATCATGGAGAAAAATGGGTTCAAGGAAGAAAAGGACCGTTTCATCTATTCAAATGCCGGGCTTCAAATAGGCATCAAAAAAAGCACTTTTGATTGGTCTGTAAAAGATGTCAAAGAGCAATTTGAACGGTTTAAGGACAGCGAAAAGCGGTATAGTCAGCTGATGCAGCAGGAGCCTAAAAAGATTAATATGCTTGATAAACTGACAGGGGCCGCTAAGGAGAAGGAAAAAGCTAATGATAACCTAAAAAGGGAGCAGCGGGAAGCCATTAAGCCGGAATTTAAGCCGCAAGTACGAGGAATGGAAAGCCGGGATCTTACGCTTCTTTCAAAATTTGAACATAGGGTATATGAGCATAAAAGGCAGGAGCAGTTAAGAGAAATGTTTTCTAAGAAAAATGAACAGGACCAGAATCGAAAAAACGGATTAAAAAGATAGTCCCCTTTAAAGCCAATCAACCAGGTCACCAAAAGCTATCACGTCTCTTTATGTTTAAAAAGATCATTCCTTACTGGTATTTAGCCACCGCCAAAAGCACCTTAACATTTTTTCTTTTTTAGTCCGCTTTTTTCCTGGGCACAGGTATTAATTCTTCTTTTTGCTGTCTGAGACGGTGGTTATCTGCCGCCCAGTGTTCATATTAGTGACTTAACACTAATTTCTCATAAATAGACCCTTTTTTGATAATACAATATGCAAAATTCAGAAGTGATATTTATTTGCAATATCATTGCATACCACATGCCCTTACTTTTGTTTACTGTTGAAGAACATAATTTGTGAGCATTAAATTTTATATTTGCTACCGAGTGAGGATACTTAGCTACATATTAAGTTTTATGGTACTGGTTTTATGCCTGATGCCATGTACGGATTTGGACCTTTCTTCTGATGAAGGGAAGGTTGAAATTAGTAGTACTGATAATACAGCAAAGCACACATTAGATATTTGTTCTCCTTTTTGCCAGTGCTCTTGCTGTACAAGCCCGACGCTGACATTATTTAATACTTTTACAATTAAGTCACCTCAAGGTCCGGACCGCTTGTACGGAAAGCACCTTCCCGGAAAAGTAATAGAAAGTATGTTTGCCGTATGGCAACCTCCCCGTTTGAGCTAAACTTCTGCTCTGAATTGCTTAGGCCATTCTCTTGATGATCTCTTTTTGAGATACTTTCTTATTTACTAATCATAACTATTCATGTTAGATAAAATTATTCTTTATTCCATCCGGAATAAGGTAGTGATTGCTGTGGGTATACTGCTGTTGATTATTTGGGGCGTTTATTCAGCTCTAAAGCTACCTATTGATGCTGTTCCGGATATTACAAATAACCAGGTGCAGGTAATTACCCAGGCACCCAATCTTGGGGCTCAGGAAGTTGAGCAATTCATCACAAATCCTGTTGAGCTTGCTTTGAGCAACATTGCCAATGTTGTCGAGCAGCGCTCCACTTCTCGTTCAGGTATTTCTGTTATCACTGTGGTATTTACAGACGATACTGATATTTATTGGGCAAGGCAACAAGTTTCCGAACGACTAAAGGAAGCTGAATCACAAATTCCTAATGGAATGGGAGAACCCTCAATGGGGCCGATAAGTACTGGCCTTGGAGAAATTTACCATTACGTTGTTCATACCAAGCCTGGTTATGAAACCAAATATTCGCCAACTGACTTAAGAACCATCCAGGACTGGATCATCCGCCGACAGCTAACAAGCACCAAGGGCCTGGCTGAAGTTAGCGCCTGGGGTGGGTATGTTAAGCAGTACGAGGTGGCTGTTAATAATGACCAGTTAAATGCTTTTGGACTTACTGTTACAGACATCTACAATGCCTTAGAGAAAAATAACGCAAATACCGGAGGCTCTTATATTGAGCAGCAAAATAGTGCTTATTTCATCAGAGGTCTTGGCCAGGTTAAAACCCTTACAGATATAGAAAAGATAGTGATATCCAATACCAAGGGTGCTCCGGTGCTCATTCGTGATGTAGCGAAGGTACAGTTTGGAAGCGCTACCCGATATGGGGCTGTCACTCGAAACGGAGAGGGCGAAGTTGTAGCTGGTATTACTCTAATGCTTAAAGGCGAAAACTTCAATGAAGTAATAAAGAATGTTAAAGATCGAATGGCCCAGATTCAAAAGTCTTTGCCAGAAGGTGTGGTTGTTGAACCCTTTATTGATCGAACTGAACTGGTTGGACGGGCTATTGGAACAGTTGAGAAAAACTTAATAGAAGGTGGTCTGATAGTAGTTTTTGTACTCGTGCTGCTCCTTGGAAACTTTCGAGCGGGTCTGGTGGTTGCCTCAGTTATTCCCCTGGCACTGCTGTTTGCCCTTGCCATGATGCGATTATTTGGGGTGTCGGGAAATCTAATGAGTCTTGGTGCGATTGATTTCGGATTAATTGTGGATGGAGCTGTAATCATTGTGGAAAGTATCGTTCACCGGATATCTACAGGGAATTTTCACCTGAATGGTGTTGCAAAGCTTAATCAAAGGCAGATGGACGAGGAGGTCTATACGGCATCCTCTAAAATTAGAAATAGTGCAGCCTTTGGCGAAATTATCATTCTGATTGTTTATCTCCCCTTATTTTCCCTGGTTGGTATTGAAGGGAAAATGTTTAAGCCTATGGCGCAAACAGTGGCCTTTGCTATTCTAGGGGCATTTATTCTTTCGCTCACTTATGTGCCAATGGCGAGTGCTTTATTCCTAAGTAAAAAGACTGTACATAAGCGCAATTTATCCGACCGGATTATGGATCTTCTTCATCGGATCTACAGACCAGTGCTAGATCTAACGCTAAGGATGAAGCGTATTGTGGTGTTGATTTCGGTTGTAATTCTTGCTATAAGCATCTGGGTATTCAGTCGTATGGGCGGAGAATTCATTCCAACACTTGAAGAAGGGGATTTGACGGTGGAAATTAGCATGATGCAGGGTACTTCATTAACCCGTACAATTGAAACCTTTAGCAAAGCAGAAAAAATATTGATAGCAAAGTTTCCGGAAATAAGGCAAGCTGTAACCCGTATTGGGAGCGCAGAGATTCCAACAGATCCTATGCCTATTGAACGGGGAGACATGATGCTTTCTATGAAACCAAAAGAGGAATGGACAAGTGCTGAAGATAGGGCTGAGATATCTGAAAAAATTGAAGAAGCACTATCGGCAATACCAGGTATTAATGTGGAGGTTACACAACCAATGCAAATGCGCTTTAATGAGCTAATGACTGGAATTCGGCAGGACGTAGCAATAAAGATTTTCGGGGAAAACATTGAAGTGCTATCGGAAAACGCGAATAAAATTGCATCCCTTATTAAAGATGTTGACGGCGTAAGTGAGCCGATCGTAGAAAAGGTAAGTGGTCTTCCCCAGATTTTGGTCACTTATAACAGAGACATGATAGCCCAGTATGGACTATCGATTGAAGCGGTCAATGCTGTTTTACAAACAGCTTTTGCAGGAAATGTAGCAGGAGTGGTTTTTGAAGGTGATCAGCGCTTTGACTTAGTGGTGAGACTGCAACGCAATCTTCGAGAAGATATCAGCAACATTGAAAATCTTTACATTTCGCTACCCTCCGGCAATCAGGTTCCATTGAATCAGGTTGCAAAAATAGAACTTAAGGATGCACCCGCTCAAATCTCCCATGAAGATGGCCGCAGAAGAATTTATGTCGGATTCAATGTGCGAGGAAGAGATGTCGAAAGCGTTGTAACTGAGATTGAGCAAAAGCTATCAAGAGAGCTGAAGTTACCTTCGGGATATTATACCACCTATGGTGGTCAATTCGAGAATCTAAATAAGGCAAAAGAAAGACTCACAATTGCTGTACCTGCTGCGTTACTTTTAATTATCGCGCTGCTCTATTTTACTTTCCGGTCAGTAAAAGAGACCTTGCTTATTTTTACTGCCGTGCCATTATCTGCTATTGGTGGTATTTTTGCATTAACCTTAAGAGGTATGCCCTTTAGTATTTCCGCAGGTGTTGGCTTCATTGCCCTGTTTGGTGTTGCTGTTTTAAATGGAATTGTACTGATTGGATATTTTAATCAGTTAAAATCAGAAGGTATTACTGACATCTATGAAAGGGTACGAAAAGGAACTTTTGTGCGCCTGCGACCAGTCATATTGACTGCGTCAGTTGCATCCCTTGGATTCTTACCAATGGCCCTTTCCAATACAGCGGGAGCCGAAGTTCAAAAGCCACTTGCAACTGTTGTCATTGGTGGGCTGATCACTGCAACCCTTCTGACTTTAGTTATTCTTCCAGCCCTGTATGTGCTGATTTTTGAAAAACAGGAGCGTAATCTTAAGACGGGCATTAAAGGTGGCTTATTACCATTATTTTTGCTGTTGGCTTTCAGTATGGTGACAGAAAACGCATCTGCGCAAACCCCGAAGTCCTTACAGCAGGTCATTGACATAGGATTAGCAAATAACCCAGGTTTAAAGGCAGGAAACCTGGCTGTAAATCAAGCGCGGGTTCTTCAGGGTACTGCTTTCGATCCGGACAAAACCCAGCTGAGCATATCACAAGACCCAACAGCCGGGGGAGGAAATGACAACAGCTTAAACATAAGCCAAACCATAGAATTTCCTTCAGTTTACTCAGCCCAGAAAAGGGTACTGAATGGAGAACGCAAGGTTGCAGAAACGAACTTTGATTTAGCAAAACTAGTCCTGATTCGTGATATTAGTTTAGCCTACCAGCAGCTTGCTTTTATTCAACAAAAAGGATCACTACTTAAGTCACTAGATAGTATCTACAGCAACTTCGATCAAAGGGCAGGTATAAGGTATAAAGCAGGAGAAACTTCTTATTTGGAAAAATTGGCTGCTCAAAGCAGACAGAAAGAAATTCGAATGCTGCAAAAGCAGGCTGCAAGCGACTTACAAATTGCTCAGGCAGAATTGCACAAGCTAACTGGCAGCGTAGAATTGATTATAGCTGAAGCACTAAGGCCATTGAAGCCAAGTGTACTAATGCTGGATTCTTTAAAGTCAAATTTATCGCTGTTAAAACAACAGCAACAAATCGGGCTAAGTAATGATCGCATTCGCCTGGAGAAAAGAAAGTTGCTGCCTGACCTTGTGGCTGGCTACTCTCACCAATTTTTAGTAAGTGGCTTTAACCCCGCTAATATAAACCGGGAATATTTTCCTGGGACACGTATCGCTGGATTTCAGCTAGGTGTTGGTATTCCTTTAATCTCAGGCGCACAGCGTGCCAGAGTCAAGGTTGCTGCTATTCAAAAAGAGATTGCAGAAGCTGATCTTGCTAATCTTCAAAACACGCTAGAATCAGATTATCGAAAGCAGGGCAATGAAGTATCTAAACAGCTTGCCGCATTGGAATATTATCAGTCTTCAGCGCTTGATGAAGCTGCTGAAATATTAAGAATATCTCAGTTTGCTTTCGAAAAAGGTGAGATTGGGTATGTCGAACATCTTCAAAATTTGTCCCATGTTATCAATATTCGAATGGGATATCTGGAAGCGATTCATCTTCTTAATCAAGCAACACTTCAACTCAACTATCTAAAAGGAAAATTATAATGAAAGCCGTAACTATTAAACTATATAAATACCTGATCAGTTCGCTATTGATGCTAGCTGTGCTATTAATAATCTCATGTAAAGGTAGTAATCCAACAACTGAGGTTGAATCTGAAGAGGAGGAACATACAGACGCTTTATCTTTAACTGAAAAACAGATGCAAGCTGTAGGAATAACCCTTGGAAAGATTGAATTAAAAAATCTGAAAAGTGTGGTCAAGGCTAACGGGCACCTGGAAGTTCCTCCACAAAACAATGCGGAAGTTCACCCATTAATAGGTGGGCTGATACAAAAGATCCACGTGCTTGAAGGTAATTACGTTAAAAAGGGTCAAACATTAGTGACGCTGGAGAATCCTGAGTTTGCCCAGGTGCAGCAGGACTATCTCGCTTCGAAAAGTGCACTTTCCTTTGCTGAGAAAGAGTATGAACGGCAAAAGGAACTGATGGATGCAAAAGCCGGTACTGGCAAAGTCTTTCAACAAGCTGAGGCTACCTATTTTGCAGAACAGTCCCGCTTTAGGACACTGAAGCGTCAACTTGGACAAATGGGAATAAGCTTTAAAGCCTTGGATAAGGGTGCTGTCATCACCCAGATTGCAGTTCCAGCTCCAATAAGCGGTGTAGTTGGTCATATCATGGCAACTACTGGAAGCTTCGCCGATATAAATAAACCTTTATTGAACATCACTGATAACAGCCGAATACATTGTGACCTTCTGGTATATGAAAAGGACCTATTTAAGGTTAAGTCCGGACAGCAGGTTGATTTTGTTTTAACAAATCAAAATAACCAGCAAATCACAGGAAAGATCTATGGCATTAATAAAACCTTTGAAAATGATAGCAAAGCGGTGATTGCCCATGCACGTATTGATAACCGGTCAAATAGGAACCTGATACCGGGCATGTATGTTTCCGCATTAATTGATGTCGGAAATCAAACTACCCAAGCTGTCCCGCTTGACGCAGTAGTAAGTGCTCAGGGCAAAAGCTATATTTTCATAGTAGATAGTTCAATGATCAAAAATGAAGAGCATGCTGAAGGCGAAAAAAACGATTCAGAAAAGGAAGAAGTGCGGGACAAAGAGTTTCATTTTAAGATTATTGAAGTAGCCACAGGCGTTTCCGATTTAGGCTATATAGAGATCATCCCATTGACAACTATTCCATCAAATGCATTAATTGTAACTAAAGGTGCTTTTTATATTCAGTCCAAAGCTTCAGGAGGTGGCGAGGAGCACCACTAATGTATTTGGCCTGCTGAAAACCAGTCTCAATCTGTATTGCAAATAAACTAATAAATATGAGTCCCAATATTGAAACAATGCTGATCGAAAAGGGAATCCAACCCACTGCTATGCGCATGCTGGTATTGGATTGTTTGCTTAAACAATCATCGGCCACTCCTATGACTGAATTGGAAAGTGAACTCCACCCCGCTGATCGAATCACCATATACAGAACACTCAAAACCTTTGAAGAGAAGGGAATGGTTCATGCAATTGATGATGGAAGTGGCGCAACTAAGTATGCGATTTGCGTAGAGGATTGCAGTACGACAGGTCATCATGACCTCCATGTACATTTTAACTGTAACATTTGCAAACAGACCACTTGTCTGCCTAATACAAGTGTACCGGAATTAAAGCTTCCTGAAGGTTTTGTCCCTGCAGAGTTAAGTCTTATTGTTAAGGGTGTGTGTCCTGGCTGTTCAAATAGATAATGCAATCCTATTGCATGCAATGCTTAGGTAACTTTGTGAATTAGAATACTTCATAACTACCCCCTGTTGACTTAGATCATGGAGGAGTTTTTAAAACAACAATAATGGAAGAAATTAAAAATAAGCAGCTTAATGATTTGGCAACTATGCCAAATCCAATTAACCAAGAAAGTGCACATTCTCAGAATGACGGGCATGATCACGGGCAACAAGACACTGAAACAAACGGAGTGCTTGCACATTGGGATTTAATCCTTGCCCTGTTAATGTTGGCCACCGAATTGATTTTGGAATTTGGTTTTAATTATAAACTAAGCAACCCCATTGGCTTCACTGTTAATTCCATTGCTTATCTGCTGGCTGGCAGAAGCGTACTTAATCTTGCATTTCGCAAAGCACGGAGGGGAGATATCTTTAATGAATTTGTCCTAATGAGTGTAGCTACCCTGGGAGCATTTTATATCGGTGAATATTCAGAGGGTGTAGCAGTAATGGTTTTTTACCAAATCGGCGAGTGGTTCCAGGATTCGGCTGTTAGTAGGGCAAAACGTAATATCAAAGCGCTACTGGATATCAGACCAGATGAAGTTACCGTACTTAGAAATGGAGTTGACCAGATAGTAACGCCCTCACAAGTGTCACTTGGAGAAACAATACAGGTCAAACCCGGAGAACGGGTGGCTTTAGATGGTATTTTAGTTTCCCAGAATGCATCTTTTAATACAGCAGCTTTAACTGGCGAGAGTAAACCAGACACCAAGTACAAAGACGAACCAATTTTAGCGGGAATGATCAACTTAAATACTGTAGCGCAGATTAAAGTTAGTTCCCTATTCAAGGACAGTAAGCTTAGCAAGATCCTTGAAATGGTACAGGATGCTACTGCTCGCAAGTCTCAGACACAGCTTTTTATTTCACGCTTTGCCAAGGTTTATACTCCCATTGTATTTTTTCTTGCTTTAGCGTTGGTTGCACTTCCCTATTTTTTTGTAGAAGGTTACGTTTTTAGAGACTGGTTGTATCGGGGACTTGTATTTCTAGTAATAAGCTGCCCTTGTGCATTAGTGGTGTCAATTCCCCTGGGATACTTTGGTGGTATTGGCTTAGCCTCCCGAAACGGAATTCTTTTTAAAGGGGGAAACTTTCTTGATGTTATGACCAAAGTAAATGCTGTTGTGATGGATAAAACCGGAACACTCACCAAAGGGGTATTTAAGGTTCAGCAAGTAGTTGCCCAAAGTATTAGCGAACAGGAATTGGTAAGAATAACAGCGGCTTTAGAAAAAAATTCTACCCATCCGGTTGGAAAAGCAGTGGTAGAGTATGCAGGGGAGGACTTAGGCACTTTAACCGCAAGTGAGGTTGAAGAGATAGCTGGTCATGGTTTAAAAGGAAAAGTTGATGGCAAACAAGTGCTTGCAGGGAACTTGAAACTCCTCAAGAAATTTGACATTTCCTATCCACCAGAAATTGAGCAAATCGTGTACACCATTGTTGTGATAGCAATTGATAATAGGTATGCCGGTTACATCACTATTGCTGATGAAATTAAAGAAGATGCAGCTGCCACTATCAAGGCAATGCACGACTTGAATATAAAAACAATAATGTTATCTGGCGACAAACAATCGGTAGTGGATGCGGTGGCAAAACAAATTGGAATCGATGCAGCATATGGGGATCTTCTTCCTGAAGGAAAAGTTGAGAAAGTACAATCCTTGAAAGATCAGGGTTTACAAATTGCGTTTGCCGGAGACGGTGTGAATGATGCTCCAGTAGTTGCTGTAGCTGATGTTGGCATAGCCATGGGTGGGCTAGGAAGCGATGCAACGATCGAGACTGCAGATGTTGTTATTCAAAATGATCAGCCCTCTAAAATAGTTTCGGCTATTAAAGTAGGTAAGATTACAAGGAACATCGTTTGGCAAAACATCATTTTAGCAATGGCAGTAAAAATTATTGTTTTAGCACTTGGGGCTGGAGGGGTTGCAAATCTGTGGGAAGCCGTAATTGCTGATGTTGGTGTTGCGTTGCTTGCTATTTTAAACGCGGTAAGGATTCAAAAGATTAGCCTGTAGCAATCTGATCTGGATACCGTTTAAAGGTGTTTACTCATTCTAAATTCAATGACGGCTTCATGATAATGCTTTAAGACACATTCCATGCAATGGTTGCATTAATAAATAAGTCTCGAGAGAGTTGAATACAATTTGCGATTAATTTCGCGGAGCGTAGATTATAATACAGGCGCCGATCAAAGCAATTGAAGCGCCTACTATATCATATTTATCAGGTTTAAATCCGTCTACTTTCCACGCCCATATTAAAGCTAAAACTATAAACACACCTCCATATGTAGCATATACCCTTCCAAAGTTGGCTGTTTGCCAAGTGGCAACGACTCCATAAAGAGCAAGAATTATCCCACCAAGTATACCGTACCAAAATGGCTTATCTTCTTTTAGCCATTGCCAAATTAGGTAACCACCCCCAATTTCAAATATGCCAGCGATTATAAAATAACATAAAGACCTTACTATATCCATTGGACTAAAATACCATTAAAGTTTAGCTGTTCTCCAACAGTGACATATCTAACATAAAAACTTATAAGCGGAAATATCATTAAATCCTCTTTTAAGAAGACGGCCTGGCTGTCTGACCTCAATAGAAGCTTTACGGCAAAAGAGAGAAATTGCGGTTTGTTCGACGCCGATCTAGCTTTCGCCAAATATTGAATACTCCAGTATTCCACCATTTTTTGATAGAAATTGAGATGAGTATTTGATAAACAGTTATAGAATTATTGTGTCTTTTCTAGCAGGCCAGCGATGAAGTAAAGTCTACAGTTGTTTCCTCTCAACCATCAAGAAAATGGAAGAATACAAGTTATCCTATGAGAGATTTTTGGCTATATTGTAATCACCTACATTTATTGAAATGAAAAACGACAAAACATCACAAAACTACACGTTAAACAGACGTAATTTTGTTACTGGAATTATCCCGGTGATAGCTGGCGCAACAATACCATCCTGGGCTTCGGCGAAGGAGAGTCAACAAACCAGAGAAGACAATGACTTTCCAGGACTTATCACGCGAGAGAAAAAGCCATTAAATATGGAGTTTCCATTTCCTACGTTAAAAAACAGGATTACTCCAAATAACCAGTTCTTCATCAGGAGTCATTTTAACATTCCCAATATTGATGCTGCAAATTGGGAATTAGAGATTGGCGGCAACACCAATCGTGTCATAAAAATCAATCTGAGCGAACTTAAAAAGCTTCCTGCAAAAAAGGTAATGGCTACTATAGAATGTGCCGGAAACGGACGTGCTAACCTCGCCCCAAAAGTGAAGGGTTTAGGATGGGAACAAGGTGGGATCAGCAATGCTGAATGGACAGGAGTACCTTTATCCGTATTGTTAAAAAAGGCTGGGATAAAGGTGGGTACGGTAGACATTATTTTGGAAGGGAATGATGAGGGGATGATTACAGAAGAGCCGAAATCACCAGGAAAAATCAAATTCGCCCGGAGCATTCCGTTAAATATAGCAATGCAGGATCACATCATCATCGCCTATGAAATGAATGGAAAACCATTGAGTGCTGAACATGGTTTCCCGGCAAGGGCAATTATTCCAGGATGGTATGGTATGGCATCTGTGAAATGGCTGATGAAAATTACTGCATCTGAAAAGCCGTTTGATGGCTATTGGCAGACGATTGAATATGCTTACTGGAAGCGTGTTGAAGGACTACCTACCTTGACGCCCGTAACCACTACATTGGTTAAGTCTGAAATATCAAGGCCGGTATTGTTTGAAGCGGTGCCGGCTGGAAAACCTTATCAAGTAAGGGGTGCAGGATGGTCAGGTGATAGTAACCTATCGAAAGTAGAAATAAGCACGGATAAAGGCAATTCATGGCAACCAGCAAAATTAATTGGTCCTGCTATCCCTTTCGCCTGGCAGCTATTTGAATTTGAATGGGTGGTTCCTGCTAAGACTGGAAGATATAGTTTAATGGCTAGAGCGACAGATCAAAATGGCAAAACGCAACCCATGGAGCATGATTTAGACAGAAGAACTTACATGGTTAATTTTATCTCGCCAATTGATGTAGATGTAATATAGCTCAATAAGAACAAATTTCAGGATCTTGCGGTTATCGCATAAGGCTTGTCTGGCATAAACAGTTTATCACATTTAATATTCTACATCAAACCATGATCAGATTCACGTCTATACTTTTACTATTTGCTAGTTTCTCTGCACGAGCACAACATGAACACATGCAAATGGCAACTAAAAAAAATGTCTTCCTTGGGCAAATGGACCATATGATGATGAAGATGGATGAAATATCAGCTACCACATCTGCAGACAGAGATTTCATACAAATGATGATCCCACATCACCAGGGAGCTATTGATATGGCAGAAGAAGAGATTAAGGCCGGAAAAAATAAAGAAATGATTCAGCTAGCTAAAAGTATCAAAGCTGAGCAACAAACTCAGATTCAGCAAATGCAACTCCTGCTTAGCCATCCTGAAGGATTTATCGCTACAGGCAACCAACATCAAAACGCTAACCAGAAGATGATGAAAGTGATGATGGAGCAAATGCCTGAAGAAAAACAATTGTCGGATACTGATCTGTCCTTTGCAAAAATAATGCTTCCTCACCATCAGGCTGCCATCGACATGGCTAAAGTTGAGTTGCGGTATGGAAAAAATAAAAATGTAAAAAGACTGGCCGAGAATATTATCTCAGATGAACAGATAGAAATCCAACAAATGAAGACATTTACAACCTCCCATTAACATATGAAAAAGATATCCTTGTTTACGATATTTATATCCAGTTTTGCCCTACAATCAAAAGCACAATCAATCTATGCCCAAGACAGGGTTTATACAGGCAATCAGATATCTAATACGGTTTCTGTCTTAGATCCCTCAACACAAACTTTATTAGGAAATATTGTTCTTGGTAAACCCCAACCTGATATCTTAAGTCCTCTATATAAGGGACAGGCCCTGGTTCATGGCCTGGGTTATTCCCCTAAAAAGCAATTACTAGCAGCGGTTTCCATTGGATCAAATTCAGTAACCTTTATTTCAACAGCAAAAAATAAAGTATTAAAAACTGTTTATATCGGACGTTCACCGCATGAGGCAACCTTTAACCCTTCAGGATCACAGGCATGGATATCGGTAAGAGGAGAATCGTATATCAGCGTAATCGATGCAAATAAACTGATTGAAATCAAACAAATTCCAGTAGCCGACGGCCCGGGAATGGTTGCTTTTACTCCAGATGGAAAATGGGCTTATATTTGTTCCAGCTTTACTGCAGAAGTGGATGTAGTGAATTCAACTTCCTATGCTATTGTAAAGCGTATTCCAGTAGTTAGTCCATTTTCTCCAAATATATTCTGTAGTCCTGACGGGAAATGGATTGCATTGACACATAAGGATGTAGGGAAGATCACTGTCATCAGCACGGAGACAAATACTATACATACAGTACTAAATACAGGTCCAATTACCAACCATGTCACTTTTACTTTAGTTAATAATTCACCTGTGATGCTGGCAACCATTGGCGGAGAAAACAGCTTAAAAGTATTTAGTGTTTCACAAGATTTCAAGCTTACTGATAGCATTGCGACAGGATCATTGCCACATGGCGTCTGGACTTCAGCAGATGGTAAATTTGCATATGTCGGATTGGAAAATGATGACCAGGTACAAGTGGTTGATCTGGTAAAAATGGCCGTTGTAAAAACCATTGCTATTGGACAATGTCCGCAAGCATTGTTGTACGCTGCTAATGCCAGCCCTGCAAATGCCTCAAAAGAAAATTTAACCCCGCTTAATCTTGCAGACAAAAGTCAGGTGATTAAATTGATGAATAAGGATAATTCAATGTCATCAGGCATGCTAAACGTAAGAAGCGTAGGCTTGACTGATCTTGTCGTACAGGACTTTAAAAAACTCGAGCCAAATACTTCGTATACTTTAGCGTTAACCAACTCCTCAAATGATACGTTTAACGCTGATTATGTCATCAATTCTTTTAAGACCGATGAAAAAGGAGCTTTTAGCGGTCAATCCTCGGGGATTATTAAGAGTGTAGGAACAAGTGGCGCCGATTATAAACATGTGATTCTTATTGATGATCTTTCAAAAAAGCTGGTGATGATCAGTAACTAATGTAATTTAAACCAAAGATATTACTGCCCACAATGCAGCACTTGAAATTACTATCCATAAAATTACGCCTTGTAACAGTGGCATTACCCCCACTGCTTTCAAGATAGTAAATGAGAGTCCGCTTCCTATCAGGAACAATGTTAAAGTTAAGCCTACTTTTGCTAATGCTACAAAGTAGGGCGCAAAAGGCTTAATAAAGGGTAAGTAGGTGTTGGCGATCATTGCCAGGATAAATAGCCCTATAAAATAGGGTATACTAACTTTGCTATTGTTGCTTTTGAACAGGAAAGATGTACCAAACGCTACAGGAACAATCCATAGTGCTCTGGCTAACTTAACAGTTGTGGCTATCTGTAGTGCTTGTTCACCATATTTACTGGCTGCCCCAACAACAGAACTGGTATCGTGGATAGCAATGGCACACCACATACCAAATTGTGACTGTGACAAGTTAAGCGCATGTCCGATAGCAGGGAAAAGAAATAAGGCCACCGAGTTGAGTATAAAAACAGTACCCATTGCAACGGAGATCTGTTTTTCTTCTGCGTTCATTACAGGCGACAATGCAGCAATAGCACTTCCACCACAGATCGCCGTTCCAGCTGATATCAAAAAAGATGTTTTACGTTCTATTTTAAATACTTTTCCCAGGATAAAACCAATGATAAGTACTCCGAAAATAGAGACTACAGTAAACATTACGCCTTCTTTTCCTGCTTTCATTGCACTGAATACATTCATTCCAAATCCTAGCCCGACAACAGAAATTTTTAGCAGCAGGTTTGTAGCCTTGTGATTTAAATGCAGATAGGGATGTTCCATTAGTTGCGCCAATACTAATCCTAACAATAAGGCTAAAGGAGGCGACATAAATGGAAAGAGGCACAGCAAAACTGCCAGGGTGAAGATAATTTTACGGGTGTATAAATTTAAGTTTAGCAGGTTACTCGCTTTTATTTTAGAAGAATTTGAATTGTCTTTGATTTGTGTTATGGTTTTCATTGTCTTTGTTTTCTGATTCAAAGATCCATAACTAAAAAACCCGGATCAAATTACTAAAACTTATCTTCCATAACTTCATGTTATAGAAGATAAGTTTTAGACATTATTTATTCCCAACCCCATTTTTTGAAAATGAGATGTCCTTTATCGGATTGCATAAACTTGATAAAACGCTCAGTTTCCGACTTATGCGTACCAGTGCTACTCTTCACTACAGGTGTACCTCTATAGACTGTTTGTGTAACAGGAATCTTAACCATTGAGGTGAGGTCTGGTAAACGGTTATGCCAGGAGCCAAATGTTATCCAGGCATCATATTGAGGATCATTTTTCCAGGCAGCAATACCCAATGCCGAATTTGCAAATGTACCTGCTATACGCTGCTGTATGTTTGCAATCAGATCTTGTCGACCTGCTAAATCTTCCCAAAGCCCCATTTGCCCAGCCCCATTCACATCAAGAATTTTCACACCTGGTTTACAGAGATCGCCCAGATTTTTGATGTTTTTAGGATTGCCGGGCCGTACCAGGATCGCTGCAGCACGTTTATATAACTCTGTCCGAGAGTTCGCCACTATCATGTTTGGGTGGTCAGACATGAATTTTGAAAGCATGTATTCTGCGCCTCCAAAGAACAAATCTGCATGTTTCATTGCATCCGGCATCCATTCATTATCTGGCCCGGCAGTGACTTTAATTACGATATCATGCTGCTTTCCAAAAACCTTCGCACATTCATTAATCGGTCCGAGCGGCCCACCGGGACCATAGACATATAAAGTATCATTTGGAATTTGTGCATTCCCAATGGTCACTACAGCAACGACTGACAATATGGTTAAAAATATATTTTTCATTGTGTTTATGTTTAAGGTAAATCAAAACCAAACTTTTTGTAGATGGCAGCAGCCTGCGGACTGATCAAAAAATCCATAAAATCTTTTGCAGCGGCCGGATGTGGCGCATCTTTTAACTGTCCGGCTATATATTGCGCATGGATATTCTCTTTTTCAGGAATTTCAATGAGCTCAACAGGATGGCCAATCATTTTCTGATAGTAGGCCTCAGTATACCATACTGGAGCGGCGTCACTTTCGTTGTATAGTATCCTCATTGGTGATTGGCGATGATGGATCATGGTAAGATAAGTAGTCTTATCTTTAACTTTATCTTCCATGATGGTAGATTTTAATGTTTCTCCTCCAGCTTTCACATAGGCTTCTTCAATACGTTTACCGATCCCTTCATTCTCTGGATTTGGCATACTGATCCTCAGCTCTTTATTTGCTAAATCTTTGAGTGACTTCAATGCCTTCGGATTTCCTTTTTGGACCATGATTGCCAACCTGTTTCTAGCATATAAAGTCGTTTTGCTAAACCATTCAGGGGTCATGTCTATCCGGTTCTTACCAGCTGTATAAACATCCGGCTTTAAGGTAATTCTCATGTTGCCCACCACAATGCTACCGGTTTTTATTTGTTGGGCTAAAATGCCTGGGGGAAGCGTTTCGGCAAATACCCGCAGATACTGTGGATATGACTTTTTAAAGGCTGCAATTAATTCGTCAATGCACATAAACTGGTTACCGGCAAAGAAAACCACCAGTTGGGGATCATTAATGTCTCCAAAAAGATCAGGCACATTGTCTACTCCAGGTACTGTGAACTGAACTTTACTTTCAGGTGGAGTATTCCAGGGCGGATCAAAGCGATGATCCTGGGCCTTAACATTTCCACAAAGCAATAAAAATGCAACTGTGGCTAAAAAGGTGTGATTTATATATTTCATGATTTTTTAATTATTTGGTTTAAGGATGTACAACTGCCCATCCCTGATATTGACGGATGATGATTTCACCATTGCCGCTGGGCACATAACTGATAAAATCAAATAAGGTATTTTTTTCGATCTTCCTTTCTCTGACGGTATTTTCACATTGTGCAAGAATTACTCCTCTGGACTGCAGTTCTAATAATGTTTTTTCAAAAGATCCGTTCTTCTGGTAAACAGCTACGCCATCTCCAAAGGCAATAAGTTCTGCATTGATTTTCCCTTTTAACCTGGGATCGTCGAGTGCATTTTTTAGGTTTCGAAGTGTTCCTGCAATCTTTTTTTCATCACCGTTATTGATTACATACAGTGCCTTATAATTTTTCAGGGTGGCTTTTGCACCTGTAAAATTAGCAGGTGTAGTTTGGGCAAAAGTGGCCGAGGTTGCTGTGATCAGCAAAAATAGTGTACAGATTAAGGTTATTTTTTTCATGATTTTAGATTTTGACAATTTATTTAGTTGTTAATTTTACTTGTTTTTCGGAGTTTACAATTGGTGCAAATGGACCATATTTATGTTGATTTTCAGAAAAGTTGTCGGCATATGGTCCGTATGGCGCATCAAAAGGTTTTTTTAACAAATCAGGGTAATCTTTTCTTTGATCTTTATGTGGTCTTGGCTGTGAGTTCACAAAAGCAGCTAGATCCCAGGCCTCCTCATCACTTAACTGCACATCTCCATATCTGGCACCATATGGCATATTGTTCTTTACGAACCCCGCAAAGTTACTGAGTCTATACATCCCTGCGCCATCATTGTAGCTGTGTTTGCCCCATAATGGCGGATAAACATAAGTTAGTTTGTCTTCTTCGAGTATTCCCTCACCAGTTGCACCATGACAACTTTGACATTTACTGGTATATAAAATCGCTCCATGTTTGACATTCGCTGCCCTATCCAGGTATTTTAATTTTTCGGTTCCCGTTCCAAACACTTTCTCCCCTTTTTTTACACCTGTTCCAAGCCATTTCATATAAGCCAGCATTGCCTGTATCTCTTTACCAGATTCGTCTGGTACTTTGCCTGCAAGACTTCGATTGAAGCACTCTGCAATACGTGCCGATGCAGGTTCAACCTTTCCTGATCTGCCACTCATTTTAGGAAAACTGGAAATAAAACCAGCATAATTATTTCCGAACAGTTTGGTTCCACCGTCGAGGTGACAATTCTGACAATTCATACCATTTGTAATACGGGCTATGGATCCATTTGGCCCAAAATATTTGCTCGTATGTGCTATTAATTCTTTGCCATACCTGATCATCTGGCCGTACTTGGTATCCGCCGGAATCGTATTTTCATCAGGCGCTTTCCAGGCATCAGCAGGTACAACCTGGCTTTTGACGTTAACAGCAGCTATACCGGTTTCCACATCCTGTTTGGTTTTTGCTGTCAATTCTACATCTGGCTGCCCATTAAAAAATAAAGTGCAGATGAAAATGGTTCCACAAGCAACAAATAGAAACGCAATGATAGCCGTTGTCCTGGCTGTATATATAAGTGCTTGTTTGATTTCTTTTTCTGTTGATTCCTTATTCATAATCAATGTTTTTCTGTTACAAATGTGCATTTAGTCTACACATCAGAAAAAGCATAAAAAGTTATTGATGATAACATAAGGTTATGATGTCAGTACCTGTTGAAACAAATTGTTTTTATTTTAGCTTATCTACTAAAACTGTGTATGATAGATTTCCGTTTGCAAGTATTTTATGCTGTCGCTAAAAGGCTGAATTTTACAAAGGCTTCGGCAGAGTTATTTATCAGTCAGCCTGCTGTAACCAAACACATTAAAGAATTAGAGCAGGAGTTCAAAATGTCATTATTTGAACGCAGTGGAAACAAAAAAATCAGCCTCACCCCAGCCGGCGAATTATTGGTGCATTACGCAGAACAGATTTTTGGAACCTACCGGGAACTGGAATATGATATGAATCTACTTACTAAACAGCATAAAGGAATATTAAGGATTGGTGCCAGCAGTACTGTGGCACAATATATCATTCCACCTGTATTGGCACAGTTTCACAATAAGTTTAAGGATATACAAATTCAACTGGTTACCGGAAACACAGAAGATGTAGAGCAGCGTTTGATTGCTAGGGAAATAGATTTTGGAATCATTGAAGGCATCTCCCGGAACCCACAGATTAAATACGAACAATATCTAAAAGACGAGCTGGTGCTGGTGTGTTCTGGTCACAATTATGCCATGAAAAAGGAAATGATCAAACCGAATGAGTTGAAGGATTATGATTTATTACTTCGTGAACCTGGTTCTGGTACACTAGATGTTATTGCATATGCTTTAAAAGCACACCAGATAAAGGTGGGGGACTTAAATATAGAAATGCAGTTAGGTAGTACCGAAAGCATTAAATCCTATCTGATTCACAGCAAATGCCTGGCTTTTTTATCTATCCACTCCATATTGAAAGAGCTCAAGAATAATGAATGCCGCATCATAGATATCAAGGATATGGTTATCGAAAGGCCGTTTCATTTCATTCAGCTTCATGGTCAGCAGGACGCTCTGGCGGAACTATTTATGCGCTTCGCTAAAAGCTACAACTATAATGTATAGTGTTACCGAAATTTCGAGGCAATATCAGCCAGCTAAAGTGCTGCTGCTCTTTGTTTCTGAAGCTCCTGGAGGTGGCGATAAACATTTTTACCTGGGAAATACTAATCTGTTTCGAACAATTTATCTTGCATTTAGTGAGGTATTTGGCGATTTTAAATCTGTAGAAGATTTTTTGCAGTTCTTTAAAGGCACTGGATGCTTTTTGGAACATCTAACTTGTACACCTATTGATAAATCGTCAGTTAAAATCAGAAAGAACCAGAGGCAGGGGGGAATAGAGCAATTAGCTCATAAAATCAGAACATATCAACCCCGATTAATCATGATCCTAATGAAAAGCATTGAACAAGAGGTTAAAGAATCTATTGACCTATCAGGCTTATCGTTTATCGAAGAAATTGCAGTTACCTGCTATCCTGCCGGCACTGAATCAAACAGGCTTACTTGCATCCGGGATACCAGGGTTATCATCTCCAAACTGGCATCGATATTGACATAGCATGCAAATATATTGCTGTAATATACCGATACAGAACAAGATGAAAATTCAAGATCAGGAAAACACCAAACAGCATGCAGGAGACCATTTGGCTAATGAAAGAACATTTTTGGCCTGGATCAGAACCAGTATTGGTATCATGGGATTTGGCTTCGTGGTGATGAAATTCTCGCTATTTATCAAGCAGATCAGTGCCGCACTGGGGAGTAAAGTGCCCCTGCACCAAACCGGAGATTCCCGCATTATCGGGATTTTTCTAGTTGCCCTGGGAGCAATTACTATCATTTGTTCTTACTTAAGATATAATTCAACGAAAGAACAATTGAATCAGGGGGTGTATTACCATTCAACACTTTTTGTTAAAGTTTTAACCGCTTTAGTTTTCATAGCTAGTATACTTTTACTGCTCTACCTTATTAAAACAACATAGGCAGTTAAATCATCTGTACTTGATGCTTTAGAAAAGAGAGGAAGGAAAGCGGTCGATATAGCGTTGTTTTTTGATATAAATTGCTGATTGCATTGGTCAAGGATCTTATAAAAATTTCACCTCTTTATGATAATCCACAGGAACAGGATAAGTCAATATTTTATGTTCCCGTAAATATTTTGGGTACCGCAATACGCTGTGAAGAATATATACCTGAATGGCCACTGAAAAAATAGGCTGTAAAACAGGCTACCGCAAAAAACATGGTGTATTCACTACCAAAAAGTTCTATACCCATAATCGTACAGGCAAGGGGTGTATTCGTTGCACCAGCAAAAACAGCAATAAATCCAAGGGCAGCAAACAAACTAACTGGAGCATTTAATAAGGTCGAAAGTGCATTGCCTAATGTTGCGCCAATATAAAACAAAGGCGTTACCTCACCACCTTTAAATCCAGTTCCTAATGTTAAAGTTGTGTAAATGGTCTTCCATAACCAGCTCCAAGTATCTGCTCCGCCAGGCTGAAAAGCAGAGGGAATTGTAACGGCTCCTTGGTATTCGCTATCCACGCCCAAACTTAAGTAATCCGGTTTCCCGATGGCGTAAGTCAAGCCTATAATAATCAGACCACCGATAACAGGAATAAGCCACTGGATCTTACATACTTTAGAAAAAAAGGCCTTGATCTCATGCACCATTACAGCAAACAGGTAGCTGGCCAGACCAAACAATGTGGATGCTAGAATAACCTTACTAAGCAGGAGTAGGTTTACCGGCAGGTATTCAGATAGAAAGTAGGCACTTTTCTCTATGAGATCGATGTGATAAGCGGTATGATGGATGCCCCAGGCAGAGACAGTAAGATCACCAAGCACGCTGGCAATTAATGCGGGAAGTAAAGCCTTGTACTCTATTCTTCCAATGGCCAGAACTTCCATTGCAAATATGGCACCGGTGAGCGGTGTTCCGAACACCGCCCCAAACCCGGCTGCAATTCCCGCGGTAAGGAGCATCTTGGTGTCTACCTCATTTAGCTTAAACCAGCGGCTAAACATTCCTGCGATGCTTCCTCCGATTTGTACCGCGGTTCCCTCTCTTCCAGCCGATCCGCCAAACAAATGGGTAATCACTGTAGTTATTAAGATTACTGGCGCCATCTGCCTGGGCACTCCACCACCCGGCCTATGGATTTCATCCATGATCAGGTTATTTCCTTTTTCTGAGGACCTACCAACTGACTGATAAATCAGGTGGATCACAATACCTGCTAAAGGTAGCAGAAAAATGAGCCAGGTATGCTGAAAGCGAAAGTGAATGGCCCAGCCTAGCAGCCAAAGGAACAAGGCAACCATACTTCCTATTGCAATGGCAACAGGAAGTATAAGCAGCGTCCATCGAACCGCATATTTAAAAACCGAAAGGTGTTCAAATAAAAATTTATTATGTTTCATTGTAGGTTAGCGGCTGATTTATAATTTTTTATAAAAAGTATTGATTCCTGCAAATGATGCCCTATCACCAAGTTCTTCTTCTATCCGAAGCAACTGGTTAAATTTAGATACCCTTTCAGAGCGGCAGCCACTTCCTGTTTTGATGTGCCCCGCACCGGTAGCGACAACCAGATCCGCAATTGTCGTGTCTTCAGTTTCACCACTGCGGTGAGAAATAAAGCAATTGTAACCGTTTTTTTGGGCTAGTTCTACGGCCTTTAGCGTTTCGGAAACTGTACCGATCTGGTTCAATTTAATCAGTACGCTGTTTGCAATGCCCTGGTCGATTCCCTGCTGGATAATACTCGGGTTGGTGCAGAATATATCATCTCCAACCAATTCCACTTTGTCTCCCAAAAGGCTGGTCAGCTTTTTCCATCCCTCCCAATCGTTTTCGCCCAACCCGTCTTCCAACAGGATAATTGGGTACTCTTTTAACCATCCTTCCCAAAAGCCAATCATTTCATCTGTTGTGATCCGTTCTTTAGAACTTTTATAAAATTCATATTTTCCATTATTCCACATTTCGCTGGTCGCTGGGTCAAGACAAAGGGAAATATCCTTGCCTGGAGCAAAACCGGCAATATGTATCGCTTCCATGATGATTTGGACGGCTTCCTCATTAGAACTCAGATTTGGCGCAAACCCACCTTCGTCACCAACTCCGGTATAATAGCCTTTCGCTTTTAGCAGACTTCTCAGGGAATGAAAAACAGCTTCGCCCATACGGATACTTTCCTTAAACGAGGGGGCGTTATGAGGGGCAATCATAAATTCCTGAAAATCGATGTTGTTATCAGAATGCCTTCCCCCATTAATGACATTCATGCACGGTACGGGCATTACGTAACCTTCCCTTTCCACTAGCTGCCTATACAAGGGAATCCCTTTTGCAACGGCCGAAGCCCGGGCGAAGGCGATTGAGGCCGCAAGCATCGCATTTGCGCCGAGCCTTGATTTATTCTCGGTTCCATCCAGACCAATTATATGATCATCGAAGGCCTGCTGACCCTCAAAGGATAAGCCGGTGACTGATTTGCCGACTTCGACGTTAATCCCTTTTACTGCTTTTTCCACGCCTTTACCATTATAGCGCTCTGGATCACCATCTCTAAGCTCTACGGCTTCTTTTTCACCCGTACTTGCCCCGGATGGAGAAATACCCCTTGCTGTTGTTCCGTTAAGAGTGACTTCTACTTCTACTGTCGGATTGCCCCTGGAATCCAAAATTTCACGGGCATGAATTTTAGTTAATTTCATAGTTTTTTGTTTTATATTGATTTTTAGTATTTCGGTTGCTTACAAATAATTGAGTTTCTCAAAAGATCAAAACCAGTGTTCCCCCAATGATCAGCAGGGCACCAAAGAATACTTTCAGGGTAAGGGCTTCTTTCAGGAACACCATTGCAAGTATAATAGTTAGGGCAACACTCAACTTATCAACAGGGGCGACCTGGGACACTTTCCCGATCTGCAAAGCCTTGTAGTAGAATATCCAGGACAAGCCGGTGGCAAGGCCAGATAAAAAAAGAAATAGCAGGTTATGCTTTGACAGTTCCGTAATTCCTTTAAGTTCGCCTCTGGCCATTACGATCCCCCAGGCTACAATCAGTATTACCACCGTTCGTATGGCAGTAGCCAAATCAGAATTGACATTGGTTACGCCGACTTTTGCAAAGATGGCCCGTAAGGGAAGCAAAGAAAGCTGATAATAGCGCGTAGATCCACCACATAGTTTTATGTTAATTTTCCGTTATTGAATAATTCCAAAGTAAATGAGTACAAGAACCGTTGCTCCGGCAATGATCCGGTAAATGCCGAACCAGCGGAAAGAATGCTTTTGAAGATAGGTGATGAAAGAGCGGATGGCCATCCATACATCCCACCCGCACCTGCTTTACTTAAATGAATGATCGTAGTTAGATTCGGTTCATGGGAAGGGCGTAGACGCTTAACGGTGTTTTTAATCAGTCCTGAAGCAATCTGATCTGCACTAGCAACTAGTAGCGCAATGGTAATAAGAACCTGCCAATTTTTTTTGCAGAAATTCTGGAAGAGGCAATAAATAATGAAGGCATAAAAAGGAAGCCAAAAACGCTTATCACTGGCCCAGTACATGATCGTATCCCAGAATGCATTATGGTGCTGATTTATCCACAAGAACCATTCAGTTTCAACCGGCAGGACCATTGCTAACACTGACCTCACTTTGGCAGACAGACAAAGTAAGACAAGCGCAATTAAGATAGCTGCCAGCAATAAGAGTTGAGAATTTATTTTTAATTTTTTCACCTACAATACTTTGACCGGCAGATTTTATCACCTGCTGGAATTTCTATTGTAGGCGCCATCAGCTTTTGAAAAAAGCGGTTGAATCGGAAGGACACCATTTCCGTATTGCAAATATAATACTAATAAAATGATGTGCAAAATCTTAAAGTAGGTGTTGAGAATTTAATTTATCACTATTCCTCCTTATTTGAATACGAGAACCAGTTTCTTATTCTTCTACCGTTTAAACAAGCATCATATCACGGGATTAAAGCTTTTCTTAAACAAAATGAAACCGCCTGGAAATAACCATGTTATCTATATAGGAATTTTTTTTATAACCCTAAAAAATTAAAGTTATGGGATACCATGAATGGAAAAACTGTATTGATGCATGCTTAAAGTGTGCTTCAATTTGCAATCATTGTGCAAGTTCATGCACTCAGGAAGAAGACGTGAAAATGATGGCGCGGTGTATTGAGCTTGATATGCAATGTGCAGCCATCTGCTACTCTGCCGCTCAATTGATGAGTATGGGTAGCTCTTTTGCTCAAGACATTTGCCGTATTTGCGCAGATATTTGCCAGCAATGCGGAGATGAGTGTAGTAATCATCATACCCAGCATTGTCAGGAATGTGCAGATGCTTGTAAGGCTTGTGCGGAAGAATGCAGAAGAATGACAGGAGTAGCTGCTTAAGTTGCCAATCACCGTGAGCATTAATTGATTAAGGGCAGCATTCTAGTTGCCCTTTCATTTTTATAAATAGGCAAATTTATTCCATTCATTTTATTTTCATTATTCCCTCGTTTTTTAAGATGGTACTTATTAATAGCCCGTACCAGCGTACGGCAAAAAGAGAGTTCTTCCCTTTGTAGACAATTCTAGCTTGTGACTATTTTTTGCATTCTCCATTATTCCCACCATTTTCATGAAAGGTTTAGATTAGCTATTGAATGTAGTGTTGTTTATGAACAATTCCTAAAAAAGTCAAGCTATGAGTGGTGTCTCTACTCAAACGAGTGTAATGCTAATTAATCGTCGAATAATGATTAACGAATGGTTCAAGGAAAACTACCTGCTTGGATTTGTCTTTTAATTTTAATCTAGGCCATAATGCTGATAAATCACTTAAAAATTCACCTGCATTGTCAATTTCCTGGTCTTCCCATCTTTTAAGCACGATAGGCAATAAAGCTATCTTATTAGTAAATTCATTGTTAAATTTTATGGAATTGAGTGCTTTGGAGAGGTTATAAAGGTTTGAACCTGAATTAATAATTTCTTTTAAATTGCTAGACATGTTTTCATTGAAGTATATAGAGTCAATTTTCCCTTCTGCATTAAACGCAAGGCTAATAGAAAACACATGTGCATGATTTTTCGGACTTTTTAAAAGACGATCAATATCCATATGCTTTCCAAGAGCTTTGATGATTGGAATTCTATAGTCAATTTGCTTGGTTGGAGGAAAGACACTAACCTGTGTTGGGGTCTCAGGAATAATATTCTGACTTTTAACGCGGTTAACGTTACAAGTCAAAATAAGCAGAATAAAGATTATACTTTTCATAATTATAAGATAGGTTCTAGTCCGCGATCTTGTGCATGTTTTTGCGTGAAAATCAATTAACCGTGTCCATTCTCGCATATTTAATGTATCGATAGCAGGTAGCGATGGGTATCTGTAGCCTTTTGGATATTTCCAAAATGGAATATTTCCCCGTATCATGAAGATCCAAAGCAGTCATTGCCAACTGAAGCTTTTCAGGGGATAAGCCTGAAGGACGGCCTCCCTTTTTACCTCTTGCTCTTGCTGCAACGAGCCCCGCTTTAGTACGTTCCCGGATAATTTCCCTTTCAAACTCTGCTAATGAAGCAAAAATATTAAATGTAAATCTACCTGTAGCTGTTGTAGTATCAATGTGATCATATAGGCTAACAAAATTAACTCCTTTTTCATTGAACACAGCAACCAGATCTACCAGGTCACGAAGAGAACGACCAAGACGATCCAATTTCCAAACGACCACCCGATCACCCTTACGAAGAGTCGCCAAAAGATTTTTTAGTTCGGGTCTGTCTGTATTCTTGCCGGATATCTTTTCCTGGTATATTGTCGTGCATCCATAATCTGTCAGCGCATTGAATTGAAGATCTAAATTTTGGTCTGCGGTACTTACTCTTGCGTAGCCTATTTTCATGTTATTTTTATTATCAAAAACTCATTATCAAAAATAGAAAAATCATTTTGATTAATGGAATGGGTTTATGATAATCTGCAAAAAGAGAAAAGATATTTCAGGGTTAATGAGGATAGGTTTGATTTGTTTAAGGGCATCGGTTTATGCTTAAGATAGATTATCGAAAAACGAGGATATAATGAGAATGGTTCATATGGCATAATTAGAAATTACTTGCAGGCTTTAATTTATATATCGTAATATTGCAATACATAGTTATGGGACTTACTAAAACAGAAATATTCAGCACCGAACAAAACCAATTGGCGACGTTATTAAAAGCATTGGCCCACCCTGCCCGTATTGCAATTTTGCAGAGGATTCTTGCTTCTAATACCTGCATCTGTGGCGACCTGGTAGAAGAACTCGGTCTTGCTCAGGCAACTATATCTCAACATTTAAAAGAGCTTAAGAATGCCGGAATTATTCAGGGTACCATTGAAGGGGTCAGTGTATGTTATTGTATCAATCCGGTAACCTGGAAACTAATAGAGACCCAAATGGGCGCATTTTTAGGCGCTTACAAACAAGAAGCTGACTGCTGTTAGTTTTTTTAAAGGCTAAATCAATCGTTAAATTGCAATATTAAATAGACCATTATGAAATTATCAGAAATTAAAGGAATCCTGGCTGAAAGAGAAAGTGTTAATTTTAAATTAGAGAACGGGCAGGTTGTGCCTGAACATTTTCATGTTACCGAAGTTGGTGTGATCACAAAAGACTTTATCGACTGTGGCGGTACTGTACGCCATGAGAAAGTAGCAAATTTCCAGCTTTGGGACGCCAATGACTATGAGCACCGTTTGAAAGCAGGAAAACTTTTAAATATTATTTCCTTGTCAGAGCAGGTTATTGGTATGGAAGATCTGGATATAGAAGTAGAATACCAATCGGAAACCATTGGTAAATATGACTTAGCCTATGATGGAGATAACTTTGTTTTAATCTCTAAAACCACTGCTTGCCTTGCCATGGACAAATGCGGTATTCCAGAAAAAAAAGAAAAACTTGAAATGGTAAACCTGGCAGGCGCTGCAAATACATGCACTCCAGGAGGTGGCTGCTGCTAACTAAAAGAATATGGGTATTAGGAATTTATATCCTTCAGATTGGGAGCAGATTAAATCAATTTATGAAAAGGGCATTGCAACCGGTAATGCTACTTTTCAAACCACGGCCCCGTCCTTTAAGGAATGGGACGATTCACATTTAAAAACCTGTCGCTTTGTTGATGATCATGATGGTGTTGTGCGTGGATGGGCAGCATTAACTCCTGTTTCTTCCAGATGCGTTTATGCCGGGGTTGCAGAAGTGAGTGTGTACGTTGATCCGGCATTCAGTGGAAAAGGTATTGGATCTAATCTACTCCATGAGTTGGTCAAAGCAAGTGAACAGGAAGGCATCTGGACGTTGCAAGCTGGAATTTTTCCAGAAAATGCAGCAAGCTTAAAAATCCATGAAAAAGCTGGTTTCAGGATTCTTGGTGTCAGGGAAAAGATAGGAAAACAACATGGCATTTGGCGGAATACCGTACTATTAGAAAGAAGAAGTCAAACTATAATTTAAAGAAAATTGAAAAATATATTAGTCCTGTGTACAGGAAATAGCTGCAGAAGCCAGCTTGCTGAAGGTTATCTGCGTCATTATGCAGAAGGTAAAGCCAATATCTATAGTGCAGGAATAGAAACCCATGGTGTAAATCCAAAAGCGGTGCAGGTGATGGCAGAAGACCATATTGACATTTCATCCCATACCTCCAACCACGTGGATGAATATCTATCTATTCCCTTCGACGCAGTGATCACCGTATGTGATAATGCAAACGAGGCCTGTCCTTATTTTCCTGGCAAGGTGGAGCGCTTTCATCAGAACTTTCCGGATCCTGCAAAAGCGACTGGAACTGCGGAAGAAGTCATGGACGAATTCAGAAGGGTAAGAGACCTGATCAAAGTTTACTCGGCTGACTTTATCAGCGAACATATAAACCAAAAGATTTAATGAGCGCAAATAATTGTGCCCCTGTGGCCGAAAGAAAAAAACTTGGTTTCCTTGACCGGTATTTAACCTTATGGATATTTATTGCAATGGCTCTCGGGGTGAGCATAGGATATTTCGTGCCTACATCCTCCGGTTTTATCAATTCCTTTTCTAGTGGCACTACAAACATTCCTTTAGCCATTGGACTGATCCTGATGATGTACCCTCCGCTTGCAAAGGTGAGTTATGAAAAAATGGGTGAAGTATTCAAAGACACTAAAGTATTAAGCGTTTCGCTGATATTAAATTGGGTAGTTGGGCCAATACTGATGTTTTTTCTAGCCATTATTTTCTTAAAAGACTATCCGGAATATATGGTGGGACTGATCTTGATTGGCCTTGCCAGATGTATTGCCATGGTGGTAGTCTGGAATGAACTTGCCGAAGGAAACCGGGAATATGCAGCAGGCCTGATTGCATTGAATAGCATTTTCCAGGTATTATTATACAGTGTATTTGCCTATATCTTTATTACGGTATTGCCTCCTTATTTTGGATTGAAAGGCTTGGAGGTTAATATTACGATTAGTGAAATAGCTAAAAGTGTTGCGATTTATTTAGGGTTGCCTTTTGCGCTTGGAATTTTTTCAAGATATGCGCTGATCAGTCTTAAGGGAAAAGAATGGTTTAATAATGTCTTCGTACCTATGATTTCGCCCATTACCCTTATTGCTTTACTTTTCACCATTGTGATCATGTTCAGTTTAAAAGGAGAACTAATTGTAGACATCCCAATGGATGTAGTTAGAATTGCCATTCCACTGGTCATTTATTTTTCCATCATGTTTGTCATGAGTTTTTTTGCCGGACGTTATTTTGGGGCAGATTACTCCAAGAGCGCTTCTATTGCCTTTACCGCGACAGGAAACAATTTTGAACTTGCTATTGCAGTAGCCATCGGCGTATTTGGAATCAATTCAGGTCAGGCATTTGCCGGAGTGATTGGACCTTTAGTAGAAGTTCCTGCACTGATCGCCCTGGTGAACCTTGCTTTTTACTTCAGAAAAAAATACTATCCCTCTAAGACATTGGAAATAATACAATAATGAAAATTGCACTTTTTTCAGATGTACATGCTAATCTACCGGCTTTTAAAGCCATGTTGGAAGACCTGGACAAGCAGGCCCCTGATGCTGTATACTGCCTTGGCGACCTGATAGGTTATAACGTGTGGCCAAATGAAGTCATTGCTGAAATTCGTAGGCGAGGTATTGCTACCCTTGCCGGAAACCATGACTTAAAAGTCGAAAACCTAATTACCACGCCCCAGAGCTTAACCGAGTCAGGTAAAAAGTATGCTTATCACTTAGTTGAACAACATCATCGGGAATACTTGTTAACACTTCCTGCACACATCAGACTGGAATTTAAATCAGATAGCGAAAAACTAAATATCGTAATGGCCCATGGAAGTACCCGGAGCGTAGATGAATATACCTTGTTTGACACCGAGGAGAAACATGTGCTGGAAATGATGGAAGAAGCAAGTGCTGACCTTTTATTTGTTGGACATTCCCATAAACCCTATCACAGGATCATGGAAAGCAATGCCGGTGTTTCTAAGCATGTAATCAATTTAGGCTCGGTTGGAAAACCAAAGGATGGGGACACGCGCGGGTGTTATGTTATGCTAACTATAAATAAAAGCAGTTCTCTTTTAAATCTGGAAAGTATCAAAGTCGAATTTAGAAGAGTCGCTTAT
>NZ_JBQCME010000010.1:0-65845 GCF_051965375.1 Pedobacter sp. SAFR-022 | reverse complement strand
ATTAATTGTAAACAACATATAGTAAACAGACTTTCCACTGTAAACAAATACCAGTATACTACAACTTGTGGTTGGCATGGTGTTGACAAGGGGTTAACAGGGGGTTGACAAGGCGTTGACAAGGCTAAAGCCTTATGATCGCCTTGTCAACCCCTTGTGATTGGCTGGTTAATGTTTAACCGATTCCAACTTTATTGAATTTTTGAACAGGTAGGAGAGATATTAAATATTAATCTAACTTTGTCCATTAAGATCACATTGTAGGTGATTTATGAGATAAATTTTTAACCTAAAAATCATAGTTGTAGATGATTAATATTACACTCCCGGACGGTTCTGTCCGGTCTTACGAAAGCGGTGTAACCGCTCATCAGATTGCATTATCAATTTCCGAAGGTCTTGCTAGAAACGTTTTAGCAGCCGAAGTAAATGATGAGGTTTGGGATTCTTCCCGCCCAATTGAAAGTGATGCTAGCGTAAAGCTGCTTACCTGGAATGATAATGCAGGTAAGTCTACTTTCTGGCACTCCTCTGCGCACCTTATGGCAGAAGCGCTTGAAGCACTATACCCAGGTACAAAGTTTGGTATTGGTCCCGCTATCGAAACGGGATTTTACTACGACGTGGATTTTGGAGATCGTGAGTTTTCCTCGGATGATTTTAAGGCGATCGAAAGCAAGATGCTGGAACTTGCAAAGCAAAAAGAGGTTTTTGAGCGGACAGCAGTTGCAAAAGACGATGCTATAAACTACTTCAAGGAAAAAGGTGACGAGTATAAACTGGACCTTCTGGAAGGCTTGGAAGACGGAAAAATTACCTTTTATAAACAAGGTGCATTTACCGATTTATGCCGTGGGCCACACATTCCGCATACGGGATTTATCAAGGCGGTAAAGCTGATGAATGTTGCAGGTGCTTACTGGCGCGGAGACGAGACTAAAAAGCAGCTGACCAGGATCTATGGTGTAACTTATCCAAAGCAAAGTGAGCTTACCGAATATCTTCAAATGATTGAAGAGGCTAAGAAGCGTGATCACCGGAAGTTGGGTAAAGAACTTGAATTATTTGCCTTTTCAGAAAAAGTAGGTGCGGGCTTGCCACTGTGGTTGCCAAAAGGTACCGCTTTAAGGGAGCGTTTGGTTCAATTTTTAACGAAAGCACAATCGAAGTCGGGCTATGAGCAGGTAATTACGCCGCACATTGGTCATAAAAATCTATACATCACCTCCGGACACTGGGATAAGTATGGTAAGGATTCTTTCCAATCCATTAAAACACCGCAGGAAGGAGAGGAGTTCCTGTTAAAACCAATGAATTGCCCACACCACTGTGAGATTTATAAGGTGAAACCACGTTCTTACAAAGATCTTCCTTTACGCTTCGCGGAGTTTGGTACCGTTTACCGTTACGAACAAAGTGGCGAATTACATGGTTTAACCCGCGTTAGGGGCTTTACTCAGGATGATGCACACTTATTCTGCCGTCCAGATCAGGTGAAAGAAGAATTTAAGAAAGTTATTGACCTGGTATTGTATGTGTTCAAATCACTTGGGTTCAATGACTACGTTGCGCAAGTTTCGTTAAGAGATCCTGACAATAAGACAAAGTACATCGGTTCAGATGAGAACTGGAAGATGGCGGAGTCTGCCATTATCGAAGCAGCGGAGGAAAAAGGCCTGCCAACAGTTATAGAATACGGTGAAGCGGCATTTTATGGCCCGAAACTTGATTTCATGGTTAAAGATGCTTTAGGCAGGAAATGGCAGTTGGGAACGATTCAGGTAGACTATAATTTACCGGAGCGTTTTGAGCTGGAATATACCGGAAGCGATAATCAAAAACACCGGCCAGTAATGATCCACCGTGCGCCTTTCGGTTCATTGGAGCGATTTGTTGCGGTGTTGATTGAGCATTGCGCTGGTAATTTCCCGCTTTGGTTATCTCCTGAACAGTTTATCATTCTTCCGATTTCAGAAAAATATGAAGATTATGCGAAAAAAGTTTTAGATGAGCTAAATAATTCGGATATTCGCGGATTGATTGATTTTCGTGATGAAAAGATCGGAAGAAAGATCAGAGATGCTGAGGTTAAGAAGTTGCCTTATATGCTAATTATCGGCGAGAAAGAAATGGCCGAAGGAAAGCTAGCAGTAAGGAAACATGGCGCTGGGGATTTAGGCGAGATGACCATTCAGGAATTTGGTGAATTATTAATAAAAGAAATAACAATTTAAATAAGATACACATTTGGCATTAGGCAGACCAGGATTTAATAGGGGACCACGTCCTCCTTTTAAGAAAAAAGAAGCAGAACATAATATTAATCAGTATATCAGAGCGCAGGAGGTTAGATTAGCTGGAGATAATGTTGAACCAGGGATTTATCCTTTGTCAAAAGCTTTGGCCTTAGCTGATGAATTAGAGCTGGATCTTGTGGAGATATCTCCAAATGCAGTACCTCCTGTATGCAGAATCATTGATTACAGCAAATTTGTCTACGAACAAAAGAAAAAGCAGAAGGAGATTAAATCCAATGCAAAGCAAACTGTAATTAAGGAGATCCGTTTCGGACCAAATACCAATGATCATGATTTTCAGTTTAAGCTGAAGCATGCCATTAGTTTCCTGGAGAATGGTGAAAAGGTACGTGCATACGTTCACTTTAAAGGAAGAGCTATTGTTTACAAGGAGCAAGGAGAGATTCTTTTGCTTAAGTTTGCACAGGCTTTAGAAGATATCGGCAAAGTGGAATTGCTACCGAAGTTAGAAGGTAAGCGTATGTTTCTGACACTGGCGCCGAAAGTTGCTAAAAAATAATAATTAACATAAATAATAACAGGTTATGCCAAAAATGAAGACCAATTCCAGTGCTAAAAAGCGTTTCTCGCTTACTGGAACAGGTAAAATCGCAAGAAAGAATGCATTCAAAAGCCACATCTTAACCAAGATGTCAACTAAGCGTAAGCGCAATCTTAGCCACACCAGTATGGTTTCGGCTGCAGATATGGGCAACGTAAAAAGAATGCTTGCAATCGGTAAATAATTAAATTTTTCTAACCAGGTACCCGGTAGTAAGTTTGCTGAAAAACGCAACACCGCTTATCAAAACACAACACAACTATGCCACGTTCGGTAAACGCAGTAGCTTCGAGAAGAAGAAGGAAAAAAGTCCTTAATATGGCCAAAGGCTATTGGGGATCAAGAAGTAAAGTATTCACAATCGCTAAAAATACGGTTGAAAAAGGTTTGCAATATGCATACCGTGACCGTAAGGTTAAGAAAAGAGAATTCCGTGGATTATGGATTCAACGTATCAACGCTGGAGCTCGTCAACACGGTATTTCATACTCTCAATTGATCGGTAAATTAGCGTCAAAAAATATCGGTTTAAACCGTAAAGTATTGGCTGATTTAGCAATGAATCACCCGGAAGCTTTTAAAGCTGTTATTGATGCAGTAAAATAGTTTCCAGCCATTACATAAAAAAGGGAGCAAATTTGCTCCCTTTTTTTATGTCTTCATTTTAAGAATTCTCTTTAGTTGAGGATGGTCTTACCTGACCAGGGTTGCGTCCTTTTCTGTGCTGACGATCTTTGATTCTATCTTTACGTTCAGCCTTCAGAGACTCGTATTTAGCTTTCTGCTCTGGAGTTAAAACTTTAGCAAGCTTGTCTTCGCTGTCTTTCATTTCGGCCTTCCGGTTTTCAGCAACCTTTTTCATCTCCTGCACACGTTCCTTGCGCCATTCATCTTGTTTTTTCGCTTTCTCAACTTCAATCTTATAAACCTCAGTCTTCTGCGCATCGGTCAATGCAAGTTTTTCTTTCAATTGGCTTGCTACTCTTTCAGCTCTCTGCTCAGGTGTAACAGGGCCTCTTTCTGATTTCTGTGCGTAGCTTGCAGTAAATGCGCTTACTGCTATAGCTAATGTTAATACGATCTTTTTCATTTGTAAGTTGTTTTAAAGAATAGATCATGTAACTCCAGATAAGTTTAATGCTTAAATGTTAAAAAATGTTAAGGCTTTCGGATTAGTTGCTTTTGTTCAGGTTCTGCAAGGATTTCTGCATCTGAGCCATCATCTGTGTAAGTGTCTCCATAGATTGGTCGGCTGTCGCCTCCGGTAGGCTGGTGGTAAAGTATGCCTTCGCTTTCCAGATCTCCAGAATATCATCGGATGCGATCGTATAAGGATCATACATCTTGTTGTCTGAAATCAACTTTAACTCTTTGTTCTCTTTGAACTTGTTCCCTACACGTTTATAGACTACGCCCTCATTTTTGCTGATGATGATATAAGTTTCCCCGGGTTTAATCTCAGACCAGTTCTCCAGGTATTCTCCAACAACGATGCTGCCCGGTTGGATAGGGAGCATAGAATCACCCATAATCTCAAAGCCGCGGAATGTTCCTTGTTTTAAAGCCGGAATTGGAAGTTGAAACTTCGGCAACTCGCGGATGTATTCCGGATCTGCAAAGCCATTAAGATAACCGGCACTGGCTTTTACAGGTACCAGTTCGATGTTCTCATTATCGTCCTTATCTACGGAAATACTAAGCACCCGCAGGTTGGCTCCCTGTGCTTTTGTTTTTGGTTTCCACTTATCATTGATGGTTTCATTAATGAACTCATCAATGGTAAATTCGTAGAAGTCTGCTATTTTCTTTAGTAAGTCGTATTTCGGTTCTGCACGGTCTTCCTCATAGGCGCCGACCAATGAACGTTTAATGCCCAGTGCATCAGCAAATTGTTGCTGGGTCATTCCTTTTTTCTTTCTTAAGTATTTCAGGTTAGACGAAATATTCGACATAAAATAAAAGTTTATAAAATGTTTGTTTATACTAAAATAGTTAGTATTATTGTACCAATAAAGTTAGTAATATTTATTTGTTTAGCAAAGAGGTATACTAATTTAATTAGTTGTAACCGTTAAGCCTAATAAGATGAAAAAATTTGTTTACATCGTAACCGACCGTAACAGGACCAGTCTTCATGTTGGAATGAGTTCGGACCTAATTAAGACACTTGACTTTTATAAAACCATGCCGAGTTTGTTCTTTGACAGTGGCATGCAGTTAACGAGACTAGTATATTTCGAAGAGTTTAAAACTGAAGCACAGGCCCTGAGCCGTTTCAAAGTTGTTAGCCGTTTTACAAGAATGCAAAAGGAGCGCCTGGTAAGGTCATGTAATCCGGACTGGATTGATCTGACTATCGGTCTGGATTTTGAGCATATCATGGTTAACAAGCCGATCAACAATCAGGTTAAACTTTCCATGGGGATGCTCTCCTAGAAAAAATGCGAACCCTTGTTTGGATTCGCATGCTTTGTAGCGATCTTGTTTGGTATGGCCTATGGTTACCAGCCAGGAGCGAAGGTTAATCCGAATACACCGGCTTTAACATCTTTTCGCTGGAATGGGAAAGCATAATATGGTTCCAATACAAAATATCCAAACATATTTACTCTAAGAGATATGCCCGCACTTAGCGCAGGTACACGCTCCCTCGGACGGCCATTTTCAAGCAGCTCACCACTTGGTTGACTTTTGAATGATACAGTAGAATATTCGTCCCAAGCTAAACCGGCATCAAAGAAGAGGTTCAAGTCTGAAATCAGAAATCTTGATGGAATCTGAGCAAGTTGTTTCGGCCCTGTAAATGGTAAACGCATCTCAAAGTTGAATACAGCCATTTTGCTTCCCGATAGTTGGTTGATATCAAAGGTTCCAACTTGAGCATTATCGCTGTTGTAAAATGAATTGGCTTCATATCCGCGAATCAGATATGGGTAGCCTACATATAGTGGATAGAGGTTTTCGCCGTCTTCGCCCAAACGCATATAGGTGAATGCACGAGCAGCAAAGGTCACCGGCTTGGTACGCACATATTTTCTTAAATCCACGTTTACAGCGCTGAACTGATAATCACCAAAATATTGTTCGCCAGAGATTCTGTATCTGAATCCATCTAAAGGTGCAGTTAGTCCGAAGATGGAATTGTCACCCACAAAGCCCGCATTAACCTGAAAAATGTTAAATGAGCGAAGACTTATACCTAACTCCTGACTTGCTTGTTCGCTAGGAATATGCTTGCGGTCTGAGCCAAGATATCCACCAACATAACCATCCAAATTCTGGTAGTAGTTGCTCCAGCGGTCTACACGATAGCTGTATCTGGATATGGCACTTCCAGCTTCAAACCGGTGGACTTTGTTGAAGGGGTATGCTGCAAATAATTGTGCCTGATTTTCAAACGTCCTGATGATGTTCGTACGCTCATTATAAACCGGAATTTTGGTATTTGGATCATCCGTTGGCAGCTCCTCGACTGCAATATCCCGGAAGCCCGTTATATAGGGAATATGTGATACTGCGAAGCCCCAGTTGATGCGGTTTGCTTGATTGATGTAGCCCACCAAACCACCGAAGTCGTGGATCTCCCCGTTGATTGACAGGTTTGCTATGATCTGATTTCTACCGAGGATATCGCTGAACATACCTACAATTCCACCCTGTACTCCAGTTCCGAATCGACTTGTTGAGACACCAACGCCGCTGTTTGCAAGATAATCAAGCTTGAATTTAGGTTTGTAAGGAATGACTTCCAGTGAATCCGGCTGCACCTGTTCGTAGTTGCTGAAGTTCTGCAAATTGTTGTTTACTGTTGTTACCCCAGCATTTTCAAACGGGGGAAGGACGGCAGCACTAAAATTGACATCATCGGCGTTTACACTTTTAATATTGAAGTTACTGAGTGAAGCATTGTACAATGTATACCGTTGCGACCGGTAATAACTATAGATGATTTCGTCATTTCTGGATACCGTAATTGCTGGTGAAAATTCTGTTATACCGCTAATTCCAGTGAAATAATCGGTGAGTTGATTTATTGTAGCAGACTCCAGGTTGTATTCATAGAGATTTCGAAAGCCATCACGATTTGAGAGGAAGAAAATACGTTTGCTATCGCCGGAGAAGATTGCATTCAGGTTGTTGGCGCCTTCAAAAATTTCAATGTTTTTAACGCTTTTGTCCGGCAGGTTAAGCAAGGCAAGATTTAGTGGGTAGTTCGCCGCTTTAAGTCCCTTTTCCATTGCCGCACGATCTGATGAGAATACAATGTATTGGCCGTCGGGCGAGTAGTTTGGTGCATAGTCAGAATACGCATCATTTGTTAAACGCTCTACTTTCTCCGCGTCAAGATCGTACGCAAAGATGTCACTCTGCCCCTCAACCATTCCTGAAAATGCTATTGATTTTCCATCTGGCGACCAGGTGAGATTGCCGAATTGCTCAACTTCGCCCATATCTTTCTGTAACAAAGTTTTGCCTTTGTTTACATCTACAATCATCAGCTGATTCTTCCCTTTGCTAAAAATACTGAACGCAAAGCGTTTGCTGTCGGGAGACCAAGCACCGGCAGACTCGAGGAAGTTAAAGTCGTCGATGTGTGTATTTGTAGCCTGGCTACTAAGTTTTCTAATTATTCTTCCGGTCTTCGCATCTGCAAGAAAAAGGTCGATTCCAAACAGGTCCTTTTCGGAGAGGAATGCCAGGAACTTGCCATCCGGTGAAATTGCCGGGGCTACGTTCATGTTGCCTCCGTTTTTGTTGTCAACAATTTTTGTACCTCGTATTTTAACCTGGCTACTATCTGTTTTTAGCATCGGACGGTAGTGCGCCTCGATTGCTTGCTTCCATAGTCCGGAAAGTGCCTTGTCATCAAAGCCCAAGGTAAACCGAAGTGCATTCTCATACCCGTATTTTGCTGTATTTTTAAGCAGGGGAACGATCGTACTGTCTCCGTAGGTCGAGCCAACAAAGGTCCAGAATGCCTGCCCATATCGATAGGGGAAATACCTGTTCGAATTCGTGAGGTCTTTAAGTGAGGGAATGTCACGGTTGAGCAAGGCATCCCGCATCCACATGGATGTGAATGCATCTGTTTTGCCGATAGACATATATTCTGCCATACCTTCCACCATCCATAGGGGTACCTGGCTTACATTTTCAAGGCTCAGGGAATCCGTTTCCAGTAAAGTGTGGTATTGAAAAGCATGTACAAGCTCATGCCCGAGAACATGGCGGGTTTGATTGTTCAGCTCCATTACAGGCATAATCACCCTGTTTTTTAGTGCTTCAGTCACACCACCTGTACCAATGCCGATTTCGCCGTTCAAAGCTGTGGTTTGCTGGAAGTCCGGATGGTTGTTATAAAGGATGATCGGATTCTTTTTTTGGAAAGTGTCTCTAAATACGGACTGGTGCATTTTGTACCAGGTTTCAGCGTCCTGCGCATACTTCCTGATGAACTTTTCATTTTTAAGGTAATAGTAGATCTCAAAATTTGGTGTCTGAAGCACCTTGAAATCTTCATTTTTATACCTTACCCGGTTTTGTCCAAAGCTTTGTGCTTTAAGTCCAGTGGACCCGATAAAGCTGATCATAATTGCTGCAGTAGCAATTTTAGAAAAGGTACCTGTTATTTTCATACACGCTCTAAGGTTATGTATCTCCGTTCGATTTCTTTTTAGCTTCTTTTTCTGCTTGACGCTGTTTTCGTCTTAATTCTCTTTCTTCTTTTCTGGTAAGTGGTTCTTCCGACGCTACTGGTTTCTGCTGTGCAGGCTCGTTAGGCTTTTTAGTTTCTGATTTTACGGTTTCTTGTACTGGTTCAAAAACCGGGTCTTCCACAGGAAATGGTTCTACGTCAAGGGAGTCAACAATTGTGGTATCTGTTGCCGTTGTGTCGGGCACATAGCGCGGGGTTGGGCAATTATAATTCCTGGTGATCTCCACGGTTGGTTTTGGAAACTGGCCGAAGGTATAGCCGGAATTCGGGTCTTTATAAACTTTCTCCATGAACTTGGCGAAGATCGGCAGTGCGGTTCTGGATCCTTCACCGGTCTGACTGTTTTTGAAGTGGGCGGTACGTTCGTCGCAACCGACCCATACGCCAGTTACAAGATCCTTAGTAATGCCCATATACCAGCCATCTACATAGTCTGAAGAGGTACCTGTCTTTCCACCAATCTGATTGTTTTTCTTCCAAAGATCCCATTCCCATAATGCTTGTGATGTTCCCCCCGGTTCTTCCATACCGCCCCTCAACATATATAGCATTAGCCATGCAATTTCTTCTGATAACACACGCTCGGTTTTTGGCTTGAAATCTTCAATCAGGTTGTCATCCAGATCCGTGATCTTTTCAATTAGTATCGGGTCGGTTTTTACCCCTTTATTCAGGAAGGTTCCGTAAGCCCGGACCATTTCGAACACGCTTACATCATTTGGACCTAGGCTCACCGATGGGACAGATTGAAGCGGGCTTTCAATCCCCGCTTTATGTGCCCATTGAACGACCTTGTCCCAACCGACATCTTCAGTAACCTGTGCGGTGATGGTGTTTACAGATCTTGCCATGGCCAGCCTTAGTGACATGGTTTGATAGGTTGTTCCCCAGCTTGCGTTTTTCGGTTCCCAGGTTTCCTTCTTACCCTTTTCATCATAGGTTATCTTTACAGGCTTATCTACGTAGGTATCGCAAGGATTCATGCCGCTTTCCAGTGCAGCCAGGTAAGCAAAGGGCTTAAAGGTCGAGCCTGCCTGACGTTTCGCTTGGTTCACGTGATCATATTTGAAGAACCTGTGATTTATACCACCGACCCATACCTTAATTTTCCCACTGAAAGGATCTAGTGTCATCATTCCTGTATTCAGGATCTTTCCATAATATCGAATGGAGTCCAGGGTAGAGAATAGTGTATCCCTGTTTCCATTCCAGGAGAACACTTTCATCTTTTTCTTTTTATTGAAGTATGCCGTTATGGAATCCGGGTCATTTGGATATTTCTTTTGCAATAAACTATAGATTCTCAGGTTGCGCATAGCCCTGTCCGGATAGTCTACCTTTTGTTTTTCAGAATCATACCATGGATCTTCCTTTCCCCAGGCGTTGTAGAATCGTTTTTGCAGTGTCTTCATTTGATCTGCTACAGCCTCTTCAGCATACTGCTGTAACCGGGAATCGATGGTCGTATAGATCTTTAGCCCGTCCTCATAAAGGTCATAGTTGTTTTCCTCACACCATTTCTCCAGGTATTTGGCAACGGCTGTGCGTAGATAGGAGTCACCGTCGCTGCTTTCTTCAAGGTCACCAGCTTTCAGGGTAATAGGCGTCTCTTTAAAAGATTTAAACTCCGCCGCAGTGATATAGTTGTATTTGGCCATCTGCGCCAGGGCAACGTTTCTGCGGTCGAGCGCATTTTTTGGATTCCGGATCGGGTTGTATAATGTTGTGCCTTTAAGCATACCCACCAGCATGGCTGATTCAGGAACAGTTAACTGGTCGGTTTCCCGGTCGAAGTAGGTTCTTGCTGCAGTTTTGATACCATATGCATTGTTTCCAAATGAAACCGTATTTAGGTACATGGTAATGATATCGTTTTTTGAGTAATTGGATTCAAGCTTTACTGCTGTCATCCACTCTTTCAGCTTTGAAACAATTGTCCTGACCAAAGGGATTTTACCCGTGAAGCCCTGAGATTTGTTATAACGTGTACGATAAAGATTCTTGGCAAGTTGCTGAGTGATTGTGCTTCCACCACGTTTGTCTCCAGTGGCTGTTGAGATACTACTTGATAATAGGGAACGAAAGTCTATGCCCATATGATCATAAAAACGGACATCCTCTGTTGCGATCAGGGCGTTGATCACACTTGGTGCAATCTCCTTAAAATCGACTGGAGTTCGGTTTTCTTTGAAGTAGCGGCCGATGAGTTTTCCGTCGGCCGTATAAAGTTCAGAACCTACCCTTTGAGTAGGTGCTTTTATGTCAGTGTAAGAAGGTGAATATCCAAACAACCAGAGGAAATTGAGTTGTAGGGCGCAGAAGAAAAGGATAATAGCAAAAATTAATATGAGCGTATAACGGATGAATTTATTCCCGATTTCTCTAAACATAGGTTTAAGGTCAGTATAAAATAGTAGTAAAGGTTATATATGGTTGCAAATTAACGTAATTAAATTACTAAAATTTTAAGGAAGAACTAAATAATAGCAGGTTGAGGAACATCTGCCTGTTATCAATTTAGGTATTGAAGTTGCTGCAGCTACCTAGAATTATTTGCTTCACAAGAGAATATTGATACATTTGCAGCGCTTTTGGTTCTGCATGGAATTTCGATCTCATGTGGATTAAAAGGGAATACGGTGTAATTCCGTAACTGTCCCGCAGCTGTAAGCTCTGTAAACAAAACAGCCATCCATGCCACTGTTGCAAAATGGGAAGGCGGTTGTTTTGGGAGTAAGTCAGAAGACCTGCCACCAGCATATTATTTCATAGCTTTCGGGGATTGAAGCTGGAGATGGGTTCGTAGTGTACAGACTGCTCATTTCTTTTTATTCTACTGTTTGCTGTGCTTAAACCACAGAAATGAACAAGAAACAAAAACTTTATGCACTTGCAGGTCTTGGGCTTGCACAACTTTTGGCTTTAAACTCTGCTGTTGCGCAGGAGGTGAAATCATTGGAGGAGGTGGTGATCATGGCCACCAAAAACGATCAAAAACAAAATCAGACAGGTAAGGTGGTAAACATCATCAGCGCTGAGCAACTGGAACGTAGTGCAGGTAAAACGTTGCCAGAGTTGCTTAGTGAGCAGGCTGGCGTGATTGTGGGTGGCGCAACAAGTAACCAGGGCTTGAACAAAGGATTATTTATCCGCGGTGCAGGGAGTGCTTACGCTGTTGTGCTTATCGATGGCATTCCTGTCGCAAATCCCTCCGGAGCTGGTTCTGCTTTTGACCTGCGGATGTTTGGAATTGATCAAATTGATCATATAGAGATCATTAAAGGTGGACAGTCAACCATTTATGGCTCTGACGCGGTTGCTGGAGTGATTAATATCATCACTAAAAAGGGGAGTTCAGATGTGAGTAGCGTTTTTGGTAACGGGTCCATTGGTTCTTTCGACACCTATAAAGGAACTATCGGCATAAACAGTAACGTTTCAGGCTTTTCTTACAATATTGGATATACGCAGGCAAAAACCGCTGGCATATCGGAAGCCGCTGATTCGGTAGGCACTGGAGTCCCGTTTGAAAAAGATGGAAACCGGACTGCTGCTTTAAACGCGAATTTTTCGCTGCAAGCGACAAAGGAACTGAGTATCAGTCCATTTTTCCGATATTTTTATGGGCGTTATGATTTTGATGGTGGTGCCTTTTTAGATAATCCGGATAACAGGTACAAGACAAAACACTACAACGCAGGGTTAAATACAAAATACGAGTTCGGTACAGGCAAGTTGAACTTCAACTATAGCTACGAAACTACCTGGAACGATACCAGAAACCAGTATGGAGTGAGTCAGTCGCAAGGTAAGATGAACTTACTTGATTTATATTATAGCCAGCAACTCGGAGGTAACTTGACCTTGCTTGTAGGTGTAGATAATCGGTTGACAAAGCTTGAAGGTAGCTATCGTGCGCATGCTAATCTTTTCAGCACTTACACCTCGTTGTTTTTACATGATCTTAAGGGATTTAATTTAGAGGTCGGGGGGCGATATAATAATCATGAAGAATATGGGGACAATTACACCTACAGCATTACACCCTCATATGATCTGACGAGGTATGTTAAATTATTTGGAACCGTATCTACAAACTTCAAAGCACCAACACTGGATATGTTATTTGGTTTATATGGCGCGAATGTAGACCTCAAACCAGAAAGCTCACAGAATTATGAAGCAGGGATAAACGTCAGGAGCAATGACAATAATCTAAGTTTAAGGATCAGTGCTTTTCACCGCGATCTTACCGATGCTATTGTTTATGGCAACCGGGGATACGTTAACCAATTAAGTCAGAAAGCAAAAGGCTTTGAGGTTGAACCCCGGCTAAAAATCGGCCCGTTCAGTGCCACGGGATTCTATGCCTATGTTGAAGGCAATGAGTTCAATTTTGTGAACAATCAAACGGAGAACACCCTTTTTCGCAGACCTAAACACACTTTCGGCCTGAACCTGGGACTGCAGGCTACTTCCAGATTTTTTGTAAGTACCAATCTGAAGCGGCTAGGTAAACGTACTGATGGTGATTTTGACTTTAACAATCCACACATCGTGACAATGCCGGCCTTCAACCTGGTAGATATTTACGGGGAATATAAACTACCAAAAACGCAGCTACGGTTATTTGCTGATCTTAAAAATGTCTTTGACGAGCAGTATACCGAATATTACGGGTACAGCAGTATGGGCTTTAACATGAATGCAGGCATTGCTTTTAATTTCAGATAAAATTGATAATTTTGTATAAACAATAATCAATCATGGCAGATATCAAATTCAATCCACGTACACTAACCTTAATCCTTTTCATAGTGATTATTGGCCTTTCAAGAGTGCTACTTCCAATGTTTGGCGATTTGGAGGCAATAGCTAATTATTCAGCTGTTGGCGCATTGGCGATGTTCGGGGGTGCTTATTTTAACAATAACCTGAAATCTTTCAGCTTTCCAATTTTAACATTGCTGTTGAGTGATGTTCTTCTTTCACTTACGGTTTATAAATCGGCAAGTAACGGCTTTTTATATGAAGGCTGGTACTGGGTTTATGCTGCGTTTGCGCTAATGGTATTAACCAGCAAATTCATTATGAAAAATGTAAACGTGCTTAGCTTTCTTGCAGCGACGTTAGCAACCGTAATGATTCACTGGATTGTGACTGATTTCGGAATCTGGTATGGATCTGCCTTCTATCCGCAAACACTTGCTGGTTTCTGGAGTGTATTGGCTGCTGCTATTCCGTTTGAGTACCGTTTCTTGTATGGTACAATCGGATATGGAGTTATTATGTTCGGCGCATTTGAAGTTTTAAAAGCAAAGTTCCCTGTATTGAACTTCAATGCAGGTCAGCGTGCGATAACAGTTTAAATCACTTAGTATACTGGAAGCCCCTTTTGTTCAATCAAAAGGGGTTTTCTTTTTTGTACCTGTTATATTTGAATATGAAAAAACGACTTGTTGTTTTAACCGGTGCGGGGATCAGCGCAGAAAGTGGCCTTCAAACCTTCCGTGATGCCGACGGCCTATGGGAAGGTTATAATATTATGGATGTTGCTACTCCGGAAGCCTGGAAGCGGAACCCGACCTTGGTGCAGCAGTTTTATAATGAGCGACGCAGGCAAGTCCTGGAGGCACAGCCTAATGCTGCACACCTCATCCTGGCAGCTTTAGCGTCGGAATTTCAGGTTGATATCATTACGCAGAATGTAGATGATTTGCATGAGCGTGCGGGGTCGACCTCGGTTCTACATCTTCATGGGGTGATCACAAAGGCACAATCATCTCTTGATCCGAGTTTGACCTATCCTGTTGCCGGTGCCGAAATCAGAATGGGGGATAAATGCGAGAAGGGCAGTCAGTTGCGTCCTCATGTAGTGTGGTTTGGTGAAGAAGTTCCAATGATTTCGGTTGCTGCTGAACTTTGTACAAAAGCTGATATTTTTTTACTTGTTGGTAGTTCATTGGCTGTTTACCCAGCCGCAGGTCTTATAGATTTTGTGCCGAGGGAAACCGCAAAGTATATCATAGACCCAAAGATTCCGTTCATTCAGGGCTATCAAAATATCATAAGGATAGAAGAGAAAGCGGTTGAAGGTATGACTAAGTTTGTTGAGTTATTAAAAGTGCATTAGGCCTTCTGGTCAAGTTCCAACTCAATTGCGGAGCCAACTGCGCTTGCAAAGGTTTTATCTAAGCTAGGTTCCAGACGATCACCATCAGCGCTCGGTAGGTAAAAGGGAAGATCTCCTGCTTCAATGTCATCTTTTGTTACAAGTATCCAGTCACCGTTCTGGGTCTTTTGCACTGCGGTTAGTACTGCTGCATAGTAGATTATTTTGTAATACCCGGCTTCAGTAGGTAAAACGGTTAGTGTCAGATTTTGTCCGGTATTGGTAATTCGAATGTTAAATGGAATCATGCGCAAATAACCACGGGGTCTTTAAAATGTTTGCAGCCGCTGACAGGTTAAATTTCAGATAGGGTTTAAACAATCCCATTTCGATGGTGTTAATAGCATAAAACATCAGAATATGGAAAATAACGATCAATCAAGGGATAGCTCAAATAACACCCAACCCAATGATGAGCATATCAAAACATTAAAAGGTCACGAAGCGCTGGAAAAGTTGAAAGCTATTGCAACCAAGGCGGAGAATTGCTTTTTCTGTACGAATATTAAAACCGGACTACCCGTTTCTATCCGGCCAATGAATGTGCTGCAGGTTGACGATGAAGGAAGTCTTTGGTTTATGAGCATGAAAGACAGTACTAAAAACGGCGAAATTTCTAGTGATCCCTTCACGCATGTTCTTTTTCAGGAAAGTACGAATTCAGGTTTTCTGAACGTATATGGCATCACGGAGATTAGCACCGATCAGGCCAAGATAGATGAACTATGGAAGCCACTGCTAAAAACCTGGTTTCAGGGTGGCAAGGAAGATCCAAACATCACGTTGTTGAAAGTGGTACCTACGAATGTTTACTACTGGGATAATAAACATGGTGACGTTGTTGCGTTTGCTAAAATGGCGGCTTCAGTGATTACCGGCAAAACAATGGACGATTCTATTGAGGGTAATCTTGATTTTTAAACGAGCTTCCCAAGCCGTCGAAAATTGTATATAGAAAGGCATATAGCTGCTTGGCACAAGCAACTATATGCCTTGTTTATTTTTAATAGATGTATTAACTTGTAAAATGAACTTGATTTCAGAGCAGTACAGAACAGTACGAGCCAGAAGTGTTGAAATTTGTTCCAGATTGGAGAAAGAAGATTACGTGGTTCAACCAATTGTTGATGTTAGTCCACCCAAGTGGCATCTTGGCCATACGACATGGTTTTTTGAAACGCTTGTGTTGCTTCCAAACGTACCTGAGTACAAAGTATACCATCCTGAATACCACTTTGTTTTTAATAGCTATTATGAGTCTTTGGGTGCTCGTGTAATACGAACCGATAGGGGCAATTTAAGCCGTCCGACTGTGGATGAGGTTTATCGATATCGCGATCATGTTGATGCAGCAATGATGAAGTTCCTGGGCGCTACAATGGTGGTTGGACCTATTGCTGAACTTGTTGAACTTGGGCTTAATCATGAAGAACAACATCAGGAACTTCTATGGTACGACATCAAATATATATTGGGTCACAATCCACTGTTCCCACCATATCAGGAGGATACCATCGAAAACGATCTTGCCGGTTTGGATTCCGGATGGCATAATATTGATGCCGGGCTGTATGAAGTCGGTTATGCTGGCAATGGCTTTCATTTTGATAATGAGAAGGGCCGTCATCGTGTATTCCTGGAGGAAGCTGCAATTGCAAAATCATTGGTGACAAACCAAGAGTACCTTGCATTCATAAACGACGGGGGGTATAAACGCTTCGAATTCTGGCATGCTGAAGGTTGGGACTGGATGAAGGTGAATGGAATTCATGCACCGCTATACTGGTATGAGATCGATGGAACTTGGTATAGGTACAATTTGAGTGGGCTGAAAGCACTGGAGCCTGATGAACCGGTTATGCATATCTCCTTCTATGAAGCTTGGGCTTTCGCGCAGTGGAAGGGTATGAGATTGCCCACAGAATTTGAGTGGGAGATTGCGGCTCGTCATTTTAATTGGGGTAAATTGTGGGAGTGGACGGAGAGTGCCTACTTACCGTATCCGGGGTTTAAGCGGGTACCTGGACCAATAGGAGAGTATAACGGCAAATTCATGATTAACCAAAAAGTACTCCGGGGTGCATCAATTGCAACGGCTCCGGGGCATAGCAGAGCAACTTACAGGAATTTCTTTCACCCGCAGCTACGCTGGATGTATAGCGGAATTAGACTAGCAAAAAATGAATGAACAATTTTTAAATGATGTGATCTCAGGCTTAAGTGCCATTCCCAAAAAGTTAGATTCCAAATACTTTTATAATGCAGAAGGCGATGCCCTTTTTCAGAAAATTATGCAAAGTGATGAGTATTATCTCACCAATTGCGAGTTTGAAATTTTCAAAGCGCGTGGACCCGAAATTGCAGCGCTGTTCAAGAGTAAACTACATGAATTTGACCTGCTGGAACTTGGCGCTGGGGACGCGTCGAAATCCAGCTATCTTTTACAAGCATTAGTAGACAAACAAACTCCGTTTACCTATATGCCAATTGATATTTCAGCCTCTATAATAGACTACTTGAAAGTAACACTTCCGGAAAAGGTGCCTGGACTACATATACATGGCTTAAACGGAGAGTATTTTCCAATGGTAGAGAAGGCGAAGGAGATCTCCAGTCGACGCAAGGCCGTATTATTTCTCGGAGGGAATATTGGTAATATGAACCCCAGTGAGGCGCTATCTTTTTGCAACAAGCTCCATGGGGCCTTAAACAAGGGTGATTACGTGATGATCGGCTTTGATCTTAGGAAAAATCCTCATGCCATCTTTAAAGCATACAATGATTCAGAAGGTTATACCAAGGCATTCAACTTGAATTTACTCCGGCGCATTAATGATGAGCTTGGTGGTGACATCGAGATTTCAAATTTTGAACATTATAATAGCTATGATCCACTCACTGGTGCCTGCAAGAGTTATCTCTTTAGCTTGCAGGCCCAGGAATTTAAGATTGCCGGCCAGCGTTTCCAAATGGATGCCGCTGAAGTGGTAGATATGGAGATTTCACAGAAATATTCGCTTGAAGAAATTCTGGAATTGGCGAATCAGACTAACTTTGGTGTTGTAGAAACCTTTTTTGATTCAAAGCGCTGGTTTCTCGATATTCTATGGGAGGTAAAGTAAAAGAACAACTTAACTGCGATATACTAATTTGCGGTGCTGGTCTGGCCGGCTTAAGCTTGGCTTATCGTGCGTTAAAAAAGGGCATATGGCAGCGTGAAAGAATCATTATTGTTGATCCAATCGTTAAAAGGGAAAACGATAAAACCTGGTCGTTTTGGCAGAAAACAAGTGGCGATTTTGATGATCTAATATATAAGAGTTGGCCCCGGCTGCTGGTTTTTTCTAACTCAGGAGAGGAGATTCCCTTGAACACGGGTTCATATTGTTATCATTCCATCAGGAGTGTGGATTTTTACGAACATGTGCTTGCCTATCTGACTAGCCTTGAGAATGTTCAGTTTTTAAATGAGCGAATTGTAACCCTTACTTCGGACCATGATTGCTGTCGCGCTGATACGGAATATCATACCATAAAGTCTGTTTTTGCTTTCAATTCCATCTATAAGAAGCCAAAACTCACTAATACAGCACAGTATTTCTTACAACATTTCAAAGGGGTGGTGATAGAATCCTCCGAGGTCACGATGAACAAGGATGTGGCGTATCTCATGGACTATAGAACAAGCCAGGAGCATGGAACCACGTTTTTTTACACGCTTCCACTGGGCTCAGGTAAACTCTTTGTTGAATATACGTTATTCTCTAAATCTTTACTCGATCAGGTTTCTTATGACCAAGCGATCTCTACCTATATAAAGGATATTCTAAAGCTCAAGAAATATAAAATCACGCATACGGAGTTTGGCATAATTCCAATGACAGATCATCAGTTTGAAAGAAAACATGGAAATATAATAAACATTGGAACAATAGGAGGAGACACCAGAGGTGCCACGGGATATACTTTCACCAATGTTCAAAAAACAATTTCAAGAATTCTTAGTAGCTGGAAGGCTTCGGAAAAGCCATTACCCATTAAGGAAGGAATTAACGCGAAGCAAAGAATGTACGACGCAATATTATTGAATGTGCTAGATGATGAAAGGTATAAGGGACATGAGTTGTTTTGTGATCTTTTCAGAAATGCCCCTGCCGACTACATCTTTAAGTTCCTGGATGCGGAAAGTTCATTATCAGAAGACCTCAGAATCATTCTAAGCCTGAAACCCTTGCCCTTTGTCAAAGCATTAGTTAAGGTCGCGTACTCAAAGCTAATGCAATAAAAAAGGGCGCTTATGTAAGCGCCCTTTTTTGGTAGATTCGATTTTAATTTAGAACAACGTGAACTCAACGCGTCTGTTCTGTTGGCGGCCTTCCGCAGTTGCATTGGATGCAATCGGCTGATTCGGACCGTAACCTGTCGCTTCAATACGTGAAGCATTTGCGCCTTTATTAACCAGGTAGGCTTTAACGGCCTCAGCACGTTCCTTAGACAATCTAAGGTTCAGCGCCATTGACCCACTATTATCAGTATGGCCAGCTAACTTCAAGCTAAAGTTCTTCTCTACTAAAAGTGCGGCTACCTTGTCTAGCGTAGAGAAGGATTTAGAACGGATAGTTGCTTTTCCTAAGTCGAATTCAAGATTCTTAATGGCTTCGTCAACGACTTTGCGATCAGCTTCAGTTACGATAACACGCTCTCTTACGACCTGAGCAGGAGCTTTTAGTGGGCAACCTGATCCGTCAACCACAGTACCTGCGGCTGTATTTGGGCACTTGTCAAATTTGTTTGCTACGCCATCGTTATCATCATCTGCAAGATCCTGCATCAAAGCTTCTCTGTCTCTGGCTGCATTTTGTTCCTGAGTGGATAATGCTCTTCTTAGTTCGGCGCTTTCTGCTTCAGATGCCTCACGAAGTGCAGCTACGGCACTATAGTTTGATAATTGGGACGAACCCTTTTTACCAAGCGCTATCTCAATACCAGCATGTGCGTAGGAGAAGTTGTCGTTGCGACTTCCTGCGACATATCCATCAAAGTTGTCATCTTTAACAAAGTTAACCGTATAGCCAAGATCAAGGTTAACCGCTTTGGTTAATCCAAACTTGATACCTGCACCAACCGGTACAAACCAATCTTCGGAATATCCTTTACCGCCGCCCGGTACATTTGTAGTCTCTGCATTAGAAGACATATATCCGATACCACCGGTTAGGTAAGGCGAGATTACGCTGCGCTTCTGGTTCATGCTTAAATTCGCAATTGTAAAGTTACCGCTTACGCTTGCAGCCCATTCAACATGCGATTTAAATCTTGAATCCGCAATTTCAGTTCCTGTATTTACAGTGGTTGATGGTGTGGTGGCTCTTAGTCCTTCAACATGACCAGCGAGGAAATCTGCTTGTATGCCGAATGAAGGTATTATTTGTTTTTTGATATAACCACCGTATCCCCAGTTTTCAGTAGGTGTACTGAAGTCGTTATTCTTTCCGCGGAAGATTGTATGAGGGGTTAGCATACCGCCATGAAGACCAATAGACCAAGTGCGGAAATCTTTCTTAGAAAATCTATCAGTAGTTTCAGGAGTTGATTCCTGAGCGAATAATCCGGACGATAATCCAACCAAGGATAAAATCATTGCCGATTTTGTAATTTTTGAATTCATGTTTTAACAGTTAGATGTGCATTAATAATCTTTACTGTTCTGCTATATGTAATAACCCTGCCAAATAAAAAGCAAGTTTTTTTATAAAATTAAACTCCTAATATGCAGCGTGTTAACTTGTAAAATTTCAAAAAGACGCGAAATCGCAAGTTTGAACTGGCATTCGGATTTGTGTATAAATTTTAGTACAGTCGCCTGTAAAATTTGCATGTTTCCTGGAAAAATCCTATATAAACAATACTAAATACGATAAGTGGTGCCCTTAACAGCAATTGTCGCATTATACTGTAGTTCGGTAAGGGCATCCCGGAGATGCTCCATGCTTTTTCTTTCACCGTGTACTAAAAAGATATTCTTCAGTTTTCCTGGATCCTGGGTAATTAAAGTATCAATCAGATCCTGGTGGTCACCATGTCCGCTTAAAAGATCTGTTTGCTTAATACTTGCATATACCATTAAATCTCTGCCCCTCAACCGTACAATCGGGTCGCCCCGTAGCAGACGATTACCTAATGTTCCTGGTGCACAGTACCCAATGAATAATATCGTGCAGTAGTAGTTCTGGATGTTGTGGAAAAGGTGATCCTGTATTCTTCCGCCTTCCAGCATACCTGCTGAGGAGATGATGATGCATGGTTCGTGATAGTTGGATATCGTTACACTTTCCTTTTTATCTGTGACATACGATAGGGCCTCAAAGTCAAACTCATCGCCTTTGGTACGGTAAAACTCCTTCGCATCATCATTGACGAGGTCATGATGTTTTCTATAGATGTCCGTCGCAAAGTTAGCCATTGGACTATCGACAAATATCTGGACCCTTGGTAGCAGTCCTTTACTGAAGATCTTGTTCAACGTAAATACAAGGGCCTGGGTTCTTCCGATGCTGAAAGCCGGAATAATTAGTCGGCCAGGGTACTTTATACATGCTTCCTGGATGGTCTGGACGAGCTTCTCTTCAAGGGATTCATCTTTGGTGTGGAATTTCCCGCCGTATGTGGATTCAAGCACAAGATAGTCGAGTGGCGGCAATACTTCTGGATCTACCAGTACTGGATAGTTCTTTCTGCCCACATCTCCTGTAAAGCCAATTTTCTTGATTGTACCTCCATCGTTGATTTCAAGGATTACAGCTGCTGCACCAAGAAGATGCCCGATAGGGACAAAGGTTAAAGATGCTTGTTCATGAAATTGAAACTTCTTGTGAAAACCGATTGTAATGAATCGTTCCATGGTATCGTTCACATGTTTCTGGAGATAGAGGGGAGGAGGACCTGAGGAATGTTGCCTGCGGCCTCTTCCCCGCCCGGATTTCTTTTGTTTGGATAGAAAGATGTTAACGGCATCCATCAAAAGCAACTCCGTGAGATCCGCAGTTGCTGGCGTGCACAACACTTGACCCTGGAATCCAAGTCTAACCAAAGTTGGCAGGTTACCAGTATGATCAATATGTGCATGGGTAAGAATAACAAGGTCTAATGTAGAAGGATCAAAGGGGAAGTTTTGATTTTCTTCCTGATAAGTGTCTCTCTCATAATCAAGTCCGCAATCTATTAAGACTTTATAATTGTCAAATGTTAGCAGGTGCATGCTGCCCGTAACCTGTTCTGCAGCACCCCAAATGGTTAATTCCATAAATCAAATATATCAGCTATTGCTATTAATGTTTAACGCCTTGAATTTTTAAATAGCGTCACATACGCAAAATTGAAGGTATCTCTACTAAACAAAAAAGGGCATGCTTGCGCAAACCCTTTAAGATCTTGGATGTGTTTAACAGGTTAGAGTACTGTTACATTGGAGGCCTCCGGGCCTTTTTTTCCATCGTTTAATTCAAATTCCACATTATCTCCTTCATTAAGTTCTCTGAATGAGTCTCCTGCGATTGCTGAAAAATGCACGAAAATGTCTTTTCCTCCTTGTTCAGGAGTGATGAAACCGAAACCTTTCGCTGAATTAAACCATTTTACTTTTCCTGTTGTACGCATATTGTATTATCTATATTTCCGGTGAAAATAGAGAATTGACATCAGTAATGCAAACCTGGGGGGCGAAAGATTGTTCTTCTAATTAAAATGATGATTATGGAAACGAAAGGATCAAATCAGGAAGAAGATAAAAACCCATCCGCTGGAGAGCAGTTGTTGCCTGAGCAAGGACGGGAGTTGAGGCATGACGAGCAGGACAACTTAGGCCTAGATGCTGACCGGTCGTCCGACAATCAAACACTTTCCCGTCGGTATAATATTGATAACGATGTAATATCGCACAACCCTGATGGCGAAGATGATAATAGGGACTCAACAGAGACGCGGGGCTCGTCTCCTTTGATGGATAAATAATAGAGGTGCACTTTGGCACTATATTTTCTATAATGTAAATTGCACACAATAATATTAAAATTATGAAAAATTTATTTGCCATATTGTTTATTGCCCTGGCGATGTCATCTTGTTCCAATAAGGAAAAGGAAGAGGCCGCAAAACAAGCTGCTATTGCTGCAGTTAAGGACAGCATCAGATTAGATAGCTTTAAACGGGCGGACGCTGAAAATAAAGCTAAGCTTGCGGAGCTAGAGAAAAAGAAGGCTGAAGAGGCAAAGCAAGCAGAAGAAAAGCGCTTGATGATGTTGGCAGAAGAGCGTAGTGCGGCAAATGCGCCTGCAGTAACTTCTCAAAATTCAGCAACAACTACGACTACTACTACTACTCAGAAAAAAGGCTGGAGTTCTGCAGCTAAAGGTACTGCCATTGGCGCTGGTGCCGGAGCGCTTGGTGGAGCTTTGATTGATAAGAAAAAGGGTAGAGGTGCTATTATTGGTGGCGTAGTTGGTGCGGGTACCGGCTATATCATCGGTAGAGATAAAGATAAAAAATCAGGGAGAGCGAATTAAGCTCAGAAATTTAGCAACTTGCTTTACTAATATTTATGCAAGAAAAGCCCAGCGGAAGCTGGGCTTTTTTAATGCCTCATTTTTGTGAATGTATACCATCCGTTGGCTTCAACCATTTCTTTAGGGAAGCCTCAATCGTGCTTGCAACAACAGGTTTTGTGATGAAATCGTTCATTCCTGATGAAAGGCATTTTTCTTTCTCCCCTTTGACATTCCCGGCGGTGAATGCGATGATTGGTATTTGTCGCTGACTAGGAATTTTGCGGATCTCTTTGGTAGCAATATAGCCATTCATGTCCGGCATTTGAACATCCATAAGGATGATGTCGATGCTTTCCTTGCTGTAAATTTCAACAGCTTCAACACCGTTAGTGGCCTCGAAAATAGTCGCATTTGGAGCAATTCTTTTGACGATGGTCTTAGCTAATAGCATATTTACAGCATTATCTTCAGCTATGATAATGTTAAAAGATTCGGCGATTGCTTCGGCGCGTTGCGATTTGATGTGTTGAATTGTCTCTGCGTTTGATATCAGGTTGTTAAGCACATTATTTAAATCTTTAATTTTGATAGGCTTCAGCAATCGATGCGTGATCTGAAGTCTGCCGCATTCCCGGAGAATCACCTCGTCTGAGGAGCTATGGAGCAGTATAAAAGCAGGTTCAATTCGTGGATTGCCGTAGATCTTTTTAATCCTTCTGATGGTTTCAAGACCGTCCATGTTGGGCATGTGATAGTCCATCAGAATAACATCATATTTCCCACCCTCTGCAATCAAGTTAATGGCTTCCATGCCACTACTAGCTTCTTGGGACTCAATTTGGTTAAGAAGTAGCATTCTGTTAATGATCGTTCGGTTATTTGAATTGTTATCTACAATCAGTACTTTGTTAATACCCTGATAACTCTGCACCCGGACCATCTCAGAGGATTCAGTTTTTAAGTTTAAATCAAAGAAAAATAAACTGCCTTTTCCAGGAAGGCTCAAAACTTCCAGCTTGCTGCCCATCAATTCTAACAGCTTGTTGGAAATGGTTAATCCAAGACCCGTTCCCCCGTATTTTTTTGTAGTTGATGCATCTTCCTGGGAGAAAGCCTCGAAAATCTTAAGTAATTTATCAGGCTGGATCCCAATGCCAGTGTCAGTTACAGAGAAGCGATAGGTTACCTCCCCATTAGAATCTTCTGAGGTTGTTGGATGCAGTCTCAGTGAAATCTCGCCGACCTCGGTAAATTTCACTGCATTGCTGAGTAGATTTATCAGAATTTGTTTTAGTCGGATCTCGTCTACCCAAACGATTTTCGCAGCATTGGTTGATATGTCCACGATCAACTCGAGCTGTTTGCTTTGGACCTGGTACTTTACAACATCCGCTGATTCTCCGATTAATTCATGGAGACTGCTTTTCGTTTGATGTATCTCCAGCTTTCCAGCTTCTATTTTCGAGAAATCTAAAATATCATTGATTGTGTTAAGCAGTGCATTGCTGGATTGCGCGACAATGTTCAAGTACTCTTGTTGTGTTTCATTTAGGTCAGTCTTTGTGAGCAAATCAGTAAACCCTATTATTCCATTCAAAGGTGTCCGAATTTCATGGCTCATGTTTGCGAGGAATTCAGACTTAGCTTTATTAGCCAGTTCAGCTTCTTCTTTTGCTGCTACAAGTCCGGCTTCTATATTCTTAACCGCGGTAATGTCTTGGGCAGTTCCGAAAACTCTTTTGCAGATTCCATCCTGTATATCTGGAATGCCGTAGGATCTTATCCAAGCACTGCTGCCATCCTTTCTTTTTATCTGTAGTTCTAAATTCCAGCTGATACCTTCTTGTATGGCAGCGTGGAAGGCGGCTATTCTTAATGCTTTACTTTGTGGCGTATAAAATGATAATTCATCTTCGATGGAAGGTTGTGTGGCCTTTTCGAGCTGAAATATCTTTAGCATCATTTCCGACCATAAACATGTAGATGTGCTGAGGTCAAGAACCCAACTTCCGATGGAGGACAGGCATCTTGTTTGCTCAATTTCGCGTATTTTAGATTTCAAATACTGAACTTGCTTAATTATTTCAGTGTCTGTTGTCAGTTCAGAACCTTGTTCAAAAGAATTTGTTTGAAAATCTTCTGGTTCGAAAATAAAATCCCTGGCCTTAGATTCTCTTGACGGTTGATTGAACTTTTGTTTTTTCTCGCTTGCTTCGTATAGCGCAACCAGCTGGCTGCCAAGTAAGGTCATTAGCTTTCGCTGATGCCCATTTAAAGGGGGCTTCAGACTGCGGTTAAAAACGGCAAGGCTGCCAATCCTTTCACCTTTTGAGCTAAACAAGGGGACACCTGCGTAATAATTTAGTGTGTCATAGAAATCGTTGGGCGTTAACGATGTAATATCCACGACAGGTTCAAACAATTCGGTTATTGTCGGACATTCCAAGACGTGCCGGAAGTATGGGTCGTCATTGTACGAGAAGGTACCGGAGGTATGAATGTTTTCAACTTTCTGCCACCTTCTTTTTTCGGGCAGTAATGTTAAACTTGCACCCGAGGTGTCGCATAAAAACGAAGCGAGCTCAAGCCCTTTCTCAAATTCTTTGTAGTTTGATCTGGTGGCTTTAGCGCAATTTTCCAGGTAAGTAATTTGTGAGAGCGTGTTATTATCCATAGAGTTTTAAGATTCTGTAACCTAATATATGATACCGATGCTCATCCACTGTGAAATTCTTCACATCATGAAGAAATATTGTGTGGATATTATACCCAATGTGGGTGTGTTGTCGCCAATTTACAAATTTATTTTAAATATGATCCAAATGATCGAAGGTAAATAGCTGTTTTAGAGTTCAATATAGCCTTCAAGGAGACTAGATCAATGCGGAGACGACTTCGGACTAACATGTATTTATATTTATAGTCGAGGGTCGTTGGGGGATATCTCCACATTTAGAAATAAAAATATTTAATTTTTAAAGACAAGCGTGCAAAAACGGTTAAAAATTATTCTTAAGTTTGTGAAATATTGGTAATTAACCTCTTAATACTTTTAATCACTTATGGACAATAGTATGAATTCTAGGAATGTGATTCTTATTATAGATGACGAACCTAGTATCCTTAAATTGCTCAACTTCATCTTATCTTCGACGTACGACCTGGTTATCAAGACCAGTGGGATAGAAGCAATAGCGTGGTTAGAGGAAGGAAATGATCCTGATTTGATCATTTCTGATCTTATGATGCCATATTTCGATGGCAGTTCATTAATAAAAAATCTAAAATTGAGTGGCTTTTATAGGAATACGCCGGTAATTATATTGTCCGGCGCTGACGACTTGGCTCAGAGAGTTGAAGACATGTCCTTTAATGTCGAGTGCTATCTCCAAAAGCCCTTTAATCCAACAGCTCTAAAAACCTCCATTTCAGAACTTCTCGCCTCATGATTTCAACAACTACCATTCCGATGATAACCGCTAAGATCGTGTACTATGGGAATTTGTTAAAAACGACAATATTTGATGATAGGTCAAATTACAGTCTGGAACATTTTGACCATCCCTTGAAATTTAAGGTGTATCTGGATAATAGGTCTTTGTTGTCCCTGCCAGATATTTTGATCATTGAGGTTGATGATAATAAGGATTGTTTTGAGCAGGTTGCTTACATCAAGAGTAATCCACTTCTACAAGGTTTGATCGTTGTTTTAGCTGGAATAAAAGAAGATAAGGCTTGGAGGAAAAAAGCGCTAAAGCTAAAGGTAAACGACTATTATACTTATCCCTTCCCGTTAGAAGACTTTTTTGAGCGCTTGAATTTTCTTATCAAGTTCAAGCTAATAAAGCCGCGGTTATTGGAACTGTCAAAGCAGATGGATGTCGAATATCAGGTGCCGATGGTAAAACGTGCTTTTGACATTGTCGCATCAGGCATTGGACTTTTGGTGCTTTCTCCGTTGTTACTGGTGACAGCCATTTGTGTGAAGTTAGAATCGCCAGGCCCTGTGATTTATAAAAGCAAGCGAGTAGGTGCTGGCTATAAAATCTTTAACTTTTACAAGTTTAGATCAATGCGCAGTGATGCAGACAAAATGCTTGACACCATTTCTGATCTTAACCAATATTCCGGTGATGTACAATCAAGCGATACAAAGGCGAAATCTGCCTTTGTGAAGTTTAAAAATGATCCCCGCGTCACCAAGGTTGGAAAATTTTTGCGAAAGACGAGTATTGACGAGCTTCCTCAGCTTGTAAATGTGTTAATCGGAGATATGTCGCTGGTTGGAAATAGACCTTTACCGCTCTATGAAGCCGAGCAATTAACGACTAATGAATGGTCGACCCGCTTTTTGGGCCCTGCCGGACTTACTGGCCTTTGGCAAATCAGTAAGCGTGGTCAAAAAGATATGTCTGATCAGGAGCGCAAGGAACTTGATAATTTTTATGCAGCAAACTATTCAATCTTGCTGGATTTGAAAATTATCTTAAAGACCATACCTGCTTTGATTCAAAAGGAAAACGTTTAGTCTTTTCCGATCTTAAATAAAACAACCATCTTAACTCTTAGTTCTCAATGAAAAAACTACTACAAATTACCTTATCTATTTTCTTACTTGGAAGTGTGGAAAGTAATGCACAGGAATCAATATTGAAAGATATCAATTACTCTGATCTTCAAAAGTATATTGACTTGGCAAAAACAAACTTCCCACAGATGAAGATTGCTGAAGCGAAAAAGGAACTCGTAAAAACAGGTATCTCTATTGCACAAGCATCATATCTCGACATTTTAAATGGTTCTTATTTCTATCGACCGGAAAATAAGTCTGTTCTTGATCCCGTGAATCCATACAACTTCAATGGTATTCAGTTAGGTGTGAGTGTCAATGTTGGAAACCTTTTGGCCAAGCCTTATCAGGTTAAACGAGCGAAAGCAGATTACAAGATTGCTGTTTTAGAAGCTCAACAGAATGACAAAGCTGTCGAGATGGAGGTTAAAAGAAGATATTACGATTACGTACAGCAGATTAGCCAACTTAAGATCGCGACAAAAATAGCGCAGGATAATAAAGGTGTTAGCGAAAGTCTGCGCAACAAGTTCGAAAAAGGTGAGATCACACTTGATGCTTACAACCAATCCAGGCTAAATCAGTCTGCTTCGGAGTCGGAAAAAGTAGCAACGGAGATTGAATATTTGAAAGCTAAGGATTTACTTGAAGAAATTATTGGGGTGAAGCTTTCTGACGTTAAATAACACATTGATGGATATAAAATCATTTCTAAAACTCGTTAACAGATATAAGTGGCTTTTGATCATAGTGCCTATAATTGCTGCTACAGTTACTTATTTTTTAACGAAAAATCTGCCTAAGAAATATCGTTCCGAGGCACGTATATCGACAGGTATTCTTGATCCCTCAAAGAAATTAGTTTCTAGTGAGACAACTGATTTCTTTGCAGTAAGTCTACAGTTTAATGGTATTATTGAGAAGTTAAAGGCTAAAAAGATCTCGGATCTGCTGTCCTACCACCTTATGATTCATGATCTGCAGAACTCAAAGAGCCCATTTAGAAGCTATAGTAAGCAGCTTGATTCTTTAAATCAGGAACAGAAAGTAGAGCTACTAGAGATTTTTAAAACGAGACTTTCAAATAAATCGCTTCTTACTCTAGCTGATAACAAGGCCAAATATCGTCTGTATGACATCGTCACTTCTATGGGGTATGGGGAGGAAGATTTAGCTGAAAAAGTTGAGATTTCCCATGTAGAAAATAGTGACTTCATCAATATAGATTTTGTGTCTGAACATGCTGAATTATCAGCTTTCGTTGTTAATACGCTTGCTTCCGAATTCATCCTGAATCACAGTTCCGAAATGAATACTAACCAGAATGTTTCTCTTGCGGTGCTTGATTCTTTGTTAAGACGTAAGGAAATCATTATGAATGAAAAGAACAATGCGCTTTCTGAATTTAAGAGGTCGAAAGGCGTATTGAATTTAGATGAACAGTCCGCAACAGTATACACGCAAATATCGCGGTATGAAGTTGAAAGAGCACAAGCTTTGAAAGAAATTCAATCTAATTCTGGAGCAATCTCCGTAATAGAGGCGAAATTGAAGGGCAACGATCCATATGTTAGAGGAAGCAGCAGAAATGATAACCAAGAGATAGTTAGATTGAAAAGGCAATTGGAAATAGCGAATGCCAGCTACATCGACAATAATTTTAATGCGAAAGACCAAAAGAAAGTTGATTCTTTAACAAAAATCATTAGTGAAAAGAGTTCTAAAAACATTGATGAAAATATATTAGATCCGAGAACCTCAAAACAAAGCTTGGTGCAGCAAAAATTGGCTTTGGAAATTGCCTTGCAACAAGCTAAAAGCAGTATTAGAACATTGGATAATCAATTATCTATTTTGAGAGCTAGATATCAGAGTATGGTTCCTTTCGACGCCGATATACAAAACTATCAAAGGGAAGCAGAGTTAGCAACTAAAGAGTACACGGCGGCTTTGGAGATCTATAATACTAGTACCGCAAAGCAAAAATTAGGCCTTCAACTACAGATCGAGCAATATGGATTACCTGGCAGTCCTGAGCCATCCAAAGGAGGGCTATATGTCGCTGGTGCAGGTCTTTCAAGTATCTTCTTGTGTTTCTCATTTTTGGTGTTGTTGTTTATAACGAATAGGTCCGTTATAACGGCTAGCCAGCTTGAGCAGATTACCGGATCCAAGTGTATTGGAATGATTAACATGCTTGGGGGATCCGATCGCGAAATTAGAAGCATTTGGGCGAATAAAGGCGAGAATAATGATTTCAAAATTTTTAAAGATTTGTTAAGATCCCTTCGGTTTGAGATCAATACTAAGATGGATGAACGCGCCACCAAGATCCTTGGAGTGACCAGCCTTGATAATGGAGAAGGAAAGACTTTTCTTTCGTATGGCCTTGCCTATGCATTCGCAATGACCGGAAAAAAAATACTTTTGATTGCAGATGATCAGCCTATTACCTCCTCCGGGAGTAAAGAACTTTCAATAAACCAAAACTTCCAAAAGTTTCTCGTTAAAAAAGAAATTCATGTTGAAGACCTGATCACTATAATGAATAAGACAACGGAAAAAAATTCGCTCTTTGAGATTCAGAATGTAAAGAACCTAAAAGCTGGATTTGACATTCTTCGTCGCGAATTCGATCTCATCATCATTGATATCAATAGTCTAAATGAGATGAATATTACTAAAGAGTGGCTAATGTTCACTGAACAGACTCTTTGCGTATATGAGTCGGGTAGAGTTCTAAATGATGCTGATAAAAATCTCATCAAGGTAATTAGTGAACATCCTGGCTTTATAGGTTGGGTACTGAACAAGTATAAGGGTGATCAGGTAGCATAAGTTGTAGGATGAGGGTTGTACTTTTATTTATCTTGCTAACTTATTGTTTTATCTATGGAATTTTTGATAGAGAGATTGGTGGATTTCAATACGGATTATTGATTGAGGGCTTGATTTTAGTTTCACTTGTAGCGGTCTTGATAAAAACTCCACCTAAAGAATATACTAGTATCAACCACGACCTACTATATTTATTGTTGCTCTGGTTTGTAATAAGTATCCTTGAAGTCCTAAACCCTGGTGCTTCTTTCATGGGTTGGATCTCTGAAATTCGTTCTACAGCCTTATATCCTCTTTCAATGGTTATGTTAGGGTTATTAATATTTCGGGATAATCGCCATTTAGATGTCTTCCTTTTAGTCATAGTTGGCCTCTCGACACTAGCATCATTAAATGGAATCAAACAACTATATTTTGGTCCCTCATCAGGGGAACAAGCGTTCTTAAATGAGGGTGGGGCAATAACACACATTTTGTTTGGCCGGTTGCGGGTATTTTCATTCTATAGTGACGCTGGGCAATTCGGTGCTTCACAGGCACAGTTGGGACTTATCTCTTTAATTTTGGGATTTGGACCTTTTAGAAGATGGATCAAAGTTGTTTTTCTATGTTGTTCGGTTTTAATGCTATATGGAATGCTCATATCAGGCACGCGGGGGGCACTATTCGCCTTAGTTGTTGGGGGATTTGTTGCACTAATCTTAAGTAAGAATCTTAAGGTACTCCTTTTAGGGGGATTGATTGGCCTACTCTTTTTGTCGTTCCTGAAATTCACTTATATTGGAAATAGTAATTATCAGATTTATAGGTTGAGATCTGCTGTAAACCCTGACGACCCTTCATTGAACGTTAGGTTTAATACTCAGAAGCTTTTACGTGAATATATGAGTACTCGACCATTTGGGGGTGGCTTAGGGGTAACAGGGCATAATGGAATTTTGTATAACTCCGATAAATTTTTGTCAACAGTCCCTCCTGACAGCTATTTTGTGAAAGTCTGGGCGATGTATGGAATTGTAGGATTTACAATTTGGCTGTCAATTATGTTGTATATCTTCGGCAAGTGTTGTGGAATTGTATGGCGACTAGAAAATAAGAGCGTTAAGATAAAGATGATTGCACTAACCTCCGGATTTGCTGGTATATTATTTTGTAGTTATGGCAACGAGGTGATTAATTCGATGCCTTCTTCAATTGTCGTATACCTATCATGGGTATTCATCTATAAAAGCCCGGAACTAGAAAAGAAAGAGGAAGGATTAATTTTTTAAACTACTTATGCCATTTGAAGTATTTGCCTTACCAGTGTTAATTTGCTTTATTATCGGTTTGAGAAGCGGATTGAAACGTAAACCTGACTAGCACGAAATTAAGAATATGTCGATTATTTCTAAAATAAAGGCCGATCCACGCTTGAAGCGACTTGCCTTAAGGTTACTAATTCCTGAAAATGAACATAGTCCAAGAATTTGGGTCAGGTTGTTCTTGAATCCCTTTAAGCATAAAAAGGGTAGAAACTCAGTTATTCGGAATAGTTCCAGAATGGATGTGTTCCCATTTAATGCGTTTTTACTGGGGGACAGATCGATAATAGAGGATTTTGCTACAATTAACAACGGTGTCGGGAATGTTATTATCGGTAAAAATACAATTGTAGGCCTTGGCTGCGTAGTAATTGGGCCGGTAAGCATTGGGAACGATGTTATGCTGGCCCAAAATATAGTGGTTTCAGGTTTAAATCATGGTTATGAGGATGTAAGTATTCCAACCTCGAAGCAACCTGTTACCTGTAAAGAAATAATCATCGAAGACGAGGTCTGGATCGGTGCAAATTGCGTGGTAACGGCTGGAGTGAGGCTTGGACGCCACTGTGTAATTGGTGCAGGCAGTGTAGTTACGAAAGATGTTCCCGAATTTACTGTTGCAGTTGGTAATCCCGCAAAAGTGATTAAAAAATACAACATTAATGATGGTCGATGGGAATTAGCTTAGGTCATATTACGGTATCTTAGATTATGAACGAACTTATTACCACACTTGATATTTTGATAATTGGTCAGCAATCTTGGGATACTGGTATAGGTAGCAATTGCAAAAACATTGCACTAGAACTAAGTAAAACTAACCGCGTGCTTTATGTGAATTCCCCTTTAGATAGAATTACAAGATTGAAAGGAAGAGGTGATGTTGATGTAATAAGACGTCTTAGAGTGATCAATCACAAGGAAGAAGCGCTTGTTGAAGTTCAACATAATCTCTGGATTTACTATCCTGATTGTATGGTAGAATCAATCAATTGGATTAACAGTGATATTATATTTGATTTTTTTAACAAAAGAAACAATAGGAAGTTTGCAAAATCGATAGCAACAGCTTTATCAGTTCTAAATTTCGAAAAATATGTTTTGTTTAATGATGGTGAAATCTTTAAGGGTTTTTATGTGGCCAAACTTCTAAAACCAACAATAAGTATTTACTATCTAAGGGACTTTTTAATTGGGGTGCCATATTGGAAAAAACATGGATCAAGGCTTGAACCATTGTTGATTCAAAACTCTGATCTCTGTCTTTGCAATTCTCAATACTTGACACTTTACTGTCGAAAATACAATCCGAATTCATACAATATCGGGCAAGGGGCCGAAATTGATGATCAACCCACCTTAAAACCCAGTAAGCCTGAAGATCTTGAACATGTTACCGGTAAAATAATCGGTTATGTTGGTGCTTTGAGTAGTGCAAGACTCGACATCGATATTATTGTGCATATTGCTTTAAGTTTTCCTTCGTACTCGTTAGTACTTGTAGGTTATGAAGACAATGAATTCAGACATAGTAGGCTTCATAGTATCTCCAATGTTTTCTTTTTAGGGCAAAAGCCGACCTATCTTATTTCGACATATATCAGATACTTCGATGTCTGTATAAATCCCCAACTAGTTAACGAAATTACTCTTGGAAATTACCCTCGGAAGATCGATGAATATCTGCTTTTTGGAAAACCTGTCATAGCCACTAAGACTGTGTCAATGGAAATTTTCAAAGATTACGTGTTCCTGGCCGAAACTAAGGAGGAGTATGTCGAATTAATAAGCAAAGCTATATCGTCAGATGATCAAAACCTACAAGAGCAGCGAATAATATTCGCACGGACACATACCTGGGAGAAATCAGTTGGGGAAATGTTTACCCATATCAAACATACTTTTTTTTAAATTAAATTTGCATTACCTAGTAGAACTCTCCATGAGTATTATAGATTTCATCTTAGTTTTCTTCCATTTATACGTTGTTGGTTTTTGTATTTATCCAGCAGTATTAACTGTATTACTTTTGTTTAAGTCTAAAAGGCATGTATTAAAAGATGTGATGGTGGAAGAGGCTGATTATGCTGTAATTGTGACAGCTTACGAGCAAGTACAATTGATCCCTGACGTAGTTAACTCGATTTTGGAGTGTAGTTATAGTAACTTTTGCATTTACGTTGTGGCTGACAACTGTGACATTTCATCTCTAGTGTTTGAAGACCCGAGGGTATATGTCCTTAGGCCGGAAATGGTACTCGCTAATAACATAAGGTCGCACTTTTATGCAATTCAGAACTTTAAGCGAAATCATGATAGAATAACTATAATTGACAGTGATAATATAGTTGATCCAGAATATTTTCGTGAATTAAATAGATATTTTGATGCCGGATTTGATGCAGTCCAGGGCGTAAGGAAGGCCAAGAACTTGAATTCGGAATTGGCATGCCTTGATGAGGCTGGAGACATTTACTATCGTTATATAGATAGGTTTTTGCTATTCAAAGTTGGGTCTTCGGCTTCTTTAGCTGGTTCAGGGATGGCGTTTTCTACCCAGCTATACGTCACAGCGCTTGGTGGGCAAGTAATTAGTGGTGCGGGGTTTGATAAACTTTTACAGTATCAATTAGTTGACTCTGAAACGAGAATTGCCTTTGCTAAAAATGCCGTGGTATATGACACCAAAACAAGCAAGTCAAAACAATTAGTAGAACAGCGCGCACGCTGGATAAATACATGGTTCAAATACGCTTCTTGGGGAGCGAAGATGATGGCATCTTCCGTATTTTATCGAAGCTGGAACAAGTTCATATTTAGTATTATGTTGTTGCGTCCGCCTTTGTTCTTACTCTTTCTATTTGCATTTATGATTGCTATTGTGGATGTGATCTATTATCCGGAATTTCTTTTGCTTTTAGTGTTCGCTGGAATACTGTTTCTATTTGTTTTCTTTAGATCATTATTCTTTTTTACGGCAGATAAAAGCATTTATCGCGCGCTTATATCGATTCCTAAGTTCGTTTTATTACAAATATTTGCTCTGGTGAATGCCAAAAGAGCCAATAAGCTCTCTGTTGCTACAAGACATGACCGCACTAACGCGATATAACATACAGATACATGAAAAACAAGATTAAGGTTCTGCATACAATCCGACAGGGGAAAATTGGCGGTGGTGAAACGCATGTAATAAATTTAATAGAACAATTGAACAGTGAACATTTTGAAAGTCTCTTGTTAGCATTCACCGAAGGACCTATGGTAGACAAGATGCGGGCTAGAGGTATCAAGACTTATGTATTGAAAACAGAAAAGCCGTTTGATTTTACAAAGTGGGGTCAGGTAGAAAAGATCCTAGTAGACAACAAAATTGATATTGTTCATGCACACGGAACTCGTGCTAACTCGAACTCTTTCTATGCCGCACGAAAATGTGGAATTCCACTGATATACACTGTACACGGTTGGTCATTCCATCCTGATCAGAGTTTCTTTGTCAAAAAAATTCGCTTGTTTAGTGAATCGCAATTAATAAAGAAATCTGACTTTACTATCTGTGTTTCAAACAACAATCTTTTGGATGGACGAAGCCACTTTAAGATTGCAGAAGCGAAAGTAATACGGTCAGGGATTGATCTTGATAAGTTTAACTATCGACTGGGGGTTTCTGGCCTTAGGGGCGAATTCGGTATTGGTGAGAGAGACATCCTCGTGGGGTACGTTGTTAGAATAACGAAACAAAAGGATCCATTTACCTTAATTAAGGCGATAAGTTTGATACCTGAAGACCTCAAGATTAAGTTTTTGTTTGTTGGAGAAGGGGATCTGAAAGAACAATCTATAGCTTTGGCGAAGGAGTTGAAAGTTCATGATAGAATTATATTCACACAGTTTAGGGAAGATGTTCCTGCTGTGTTGAAGGCAATAGACATCTACTGTCTGCCATCTCTATGGGAGGGTCTTCCTATTGGATTATTAGAAGCTATGGCTATGAAGAAAGCTGTAATTGCTACTGCAATTGATGGGACCAAAGAAGTAATAGAACACATGAAAAATGGAATTCTAGTTCCGGTGTCATCACCGCAAGTACTAGCTGATTCCATTGTGATGCTTGCTGGCAACGTGGAACTATTAAACAGTTTAGGTGCAAATGCTTTAGAAACAATTAAAAGAGACTACGATAACGAGAGAATGACCAAGCAAATCGAGAATATATACATTGAATTGAGCCGTCGGAATGGTCATCTTAAATTATAGCCTCTAAGTTCTTGACTACCGAATATTATTCCCCATGCAGCTCATAAGAAATATCTTACTCTCGCTAAAAAACATCCATTTACAATCATTAATTGGAAATGGTGTAATGGCAGCTTTCGGCATGTTAACGATGGCACTACTTTACCGTGCATTATCGTTGAAGGAAATCGGTATATACGTATTCTTTATGGCGATTTTTGGCTTGATTGATACTTTAAGATCCGGCTTCTTGACAACATCATTCATAAAGTTTTACTCGGGTACCAATGAAATGAGGGCACGCGAAGTTGCAGGATCAGCTTGGGCTATAGCTCTGGTAATAACAGCGATATTAATCTTGATTAATGGAATTGTTTATATTTTACCATTGGAAATAACAGATGAAGGTATCTTTTTGTTAATAAAGTACTTTTCACTTATTTCCTTGGCGACATTGCCGACGTTTATGTCAAGTTTGGTTTTACAAGCTGATAAAAGATTTGACCGGTATCTTTGGGTAAGGTTAATCAACCAAATTCTATTTACTGGCACGGTGATCGTGCTAATGACCTTAAAGGCCGCCAACTTGCAGTCGATTATTTTGACCTACATTATGTGTAATCTAAGCGCAAGTATTATCATTATGATATTCGGTTGGTCTAGAATTAACTCTTTGAGGTTCACAACCAAAAATTCGATTAAACAGTTATTTGACTTTGGAAAGTACAGCGTGGGCACTTATGTCAGTTCTAATTTGTTTAAAGTTATTGATACGTTCTTCATCAGTTATTTCCTCGGACCGGCTGCACTGGCCATCTATAATTTATCTGGAAAATTAATCCAACTTGTTGAAATGCCACTACTTAGCTTTGCATCTTCCGGCATGCCGAGCTTATCAGGGTATTTCAATAATGATGACAAGGATAACATGATGTTTGTAATGAAAAAGATGATCGGGATAGTTTCCATTTTAATATTCGGTATAGCATTGCTTTCAATAGTCTTTGCGGAACCTATTATATTGGCCATCGGTGGCGAAAAGTATTTGAATACAGAAGCTGTAAATCTGCTAAGAATTTTTATGGTAATGACTGTCCTGTATCCCGCTGACCGGTATTTTGGTTTAACACTTGACGTAATCCACATGCCCAAAATTAACTTTTATAAGATTTTGTGTATGCTGGCGGTAAATTTACTTGCCGACTACATCGGAATAATGTTATTTAAATCTGTCTACGCTATCGGAATTGCAAGCATTTTTCCGATAGTACTTTCTATATTCATAGCATATGTACCATTAAATAGATACAATGCCTTTAATTTTTGGAATATGTATGTTATTGGATATAGAGAAATCAAAGGAATTATAATAAAGAGCTATAATTCGCTGTTTCCAAAAGAAAATGGTACGACTAGGTAGTGATCTAAGCTATTCCTAAATATGAGTTGAAGTAAATTGAACTTGTTGCGGGTGTTGGGTTATTGCAAGTACTGTAGCCTCAAGCTCGTGGTAAGGAACATCAAATTACGATATCTACAACCCTGGGCAGACCAATGCAGAAAGTTAGAGAACGGCTTAATTATGCCGTTTGTAAGAAAGTTTCAGATCGTTACTTGTTTAAAGATAATGTAGGTGCAGGTATTGGCTGAAGAATAGATGCAGATACAACTACACTAGGAGACATAAATTAATAAGGGGAGCTAATGGATTGACGTGCTCTGCTGGCGGCGTGTAGCAGCAGGTGAACTTTATAAGATTCATCCTGCCACTGTAGATTATGTAAATTTGAAAAGCTCGCAATTGAAAAGTTCGACTTTGGAAGCATTAAGAAATCCGTCGTACACAGCGTACCCGCTCAGTTTGGGGCAAATATTATAACCAAACCTTATAACGCTCCAATCCCCGGAACCTTGGATTTAAAGTTAACGTTATCGTAAACGGCATCATTTAAGGTTTTGTAATAAAGATTATTTTTGTCCACTAAAGGTTTTACCCCGCTTATGTTGTGAATCATATTAGAAGGCTGTGCTGTGTTACTTACAAGTTCAAAGCCTAGGTTATTGTAAAATTCTAGACTCCCACCAGTGTTATAAAGATCTAAAATTTGACCGTCCCAATCTTTTGAAGTGTTCATTCTGCCAACGGTATTGTTAAAGACCTTGGCGTTAACGAATGTGGTTTTTCCGGGAGCGATCTGTCGCTCAAAAGCTTGAAGTTCAAATGCACCATACTTTCTGGTATTATAGCAAATATTGTTGTAAATCATGTTCGTTTCGGGAACGTTTCCTCTAGAGTAAAGCCACATTCGAATTGCATTTCCTTGATAATTAGTTAGCTTGTTGTCGTGGAAACTGCCGCTCCCTTCCATAAAGAAAATACCATTATGATTATTATTTGTGAAATTTACATTATTTACCACGTTATGGTGTATGTTGTAATTTTGCACATTAGTAAACGAACACACACTGCCAGCATCTGTGTTTTGAAATGTATTGTATGCAATTTCAACATCCTGAAAAAAGCCGGTATCTTCACCCTTATTCTTATCAAAGCTACCTCCGAATGATATTGTCCCAGCATTCTCAAATATACAATTTAGGATCTTGAATTTTTGGGTCCTTGTTTCTGGCGTGCCTAGATAGCGGAAGTCTTGTCCATTGCTCCGTTCACCAGCTATAACATAATTACTTACGTTCTTAAACTGCAAGTTTTTGAGGGTAACGCCAGTAAGACTTCCATTCATTAAAATAGCGCGATATTTAATATCTTGAAATTTAAATCCGTGCTTTATGTCATCGTTAATCTCACCAGAGATAGTCACATTTTTAAGATTATCTGTGTACATTGATTCCGTTACGCTAACTACGCCAGAGCCTTTTACGTAAATTCTATAACCATCCTGCGCAATCAAATTCTTCAATGTAACGGTTTGATATGCCCCTTCCATTATCAAAATCTTCGCATTCCCTGTGATATTTAAAGTATTGCCATCAATCATTAGATTTCCGTATCCAACTCCAATATTGATCAATTTAGCGTCTGCAGGAATACTGTCCTTGACTTGCTGCTTGACATCTTCGGGCTGTTCGTACCCAGGCTTCGGTTGTGTCTCAACTGAGATTGGACTTTTCTTACATGATGCACAGGAAATAAAAAGAAATATACTAAGCGTTAGAAGGATTTTGGAGACGGGTACCATAGTTTTTAGTAGCTAATTTAAAGATAGTAGTTAAACACCGATAATCTACGAAAATCTTTTGAGTCAAGGAATTTCAACGATAATTAAAAGTTTTACAAAAATAGCGGAAGTTATGCATATTTAATTTAAAACTTGAAGGTACATGACTATCTTTGGGGAAATCGCACTCAATGGACAGAAGGAACTATTTAAAATCAATTTTGGCACTTACCGGCCTAGGCATTGGTTCCTATTCAGTCTTTAACTTGTTAAAAGTATCAGAACCTCACGCATATATAACATTACATGACTGGCAGATAAAAAGCTCTTTAATATCAGAGCTATCTGAAGTCATTATTCCGGAAACCGATACTCCAGGAGCCAAAGAAGCGGGAGTGGCGAACTATATCATTTCTGTAATGAATAAATGTCATAACCAACAAGATCAAAAAAGTTTTTTATCCGGACTTGAAGAAGTGGAAGAGTTTGCTAGGAGCAATTTTGGTAAGACGTTTTTAGAATGTGATCCCCCTTCAAAGCAGGAAATTGTAAAGCATTTTTCATACAGCTTGATTGAGTCTTCAGATCTTCTACTGAAGATTAAAAATAAGTTTATTGGAAAGTCATTCTTTTATAAACTTCGTGAGCTTACCGTTCAAGGATATTGTATATCTCACCTGGGAGCTACAAAAGGTCTTGCTTATGACCCCACACCTGGAATTTACAAGGCCTGCATACCATTATCTTCCAATCAAAAATCTTGGGCTACGAAATAACATGTACATCAATAACCAAGCAAAAAAACAGCACTCATACGATGCTATAGTTGTAGGATCAGGAATAAGCGGTGGATGGGCTGCAATGGAACTATGTAAAAAAGGTCTCAAGACTTTACTTCTTGAAAGAGGGAGAGATGTCAAGCACATCGATAATTACCCGACTGCTACCATGAATCCCTGGGACTTCAAAAATGGTTTAAATAATACGTTAGAGGATCGACTCGCTGACCCTATACAAAGTAATGGATACAGCCCCGCAGACAAGCATTTTTATGTGAGCGATTTGGAGCACCCGTACATTCAAGAACAGCCATTTCATTGGTTCAGGGGATACCAGATTGGTGGAAGGTCGTTAACATGGGGCCGACAGTGTTATCGATTAAGCGATTTAGATTTCGAAGCGAATGCAAGAGAGGGAGTGGGGGTTGACTGGCCAATACGATACAAGGACTTATCAACATGGTATGATTATGTAGAGTCTTTTGTAGGTGTAAGTGGGCGTAAGGAAAATCTGAAACATTTGCCTGACGGGGAATTCCTGACTCCTATGGAACTTAACTGTATCGAGCAGCATTTGGGAGATAGTATTAAGCGAAACGATGAAACCCGATTATTGACAATTGCAAGAATAGCCAACTTAACTCGAGGCTGGCAAAATCGCGGGCCGTGTTTGAATCGAAATCTTTGTTCAAGAGGATGCCCATACGGTGGCTATTTCAGTAGTAATAGTTCAACAATACCTACAGCTGTTGCCACCGGCAATTTAACACTTAGGCCATTTTCCATTGTAACTGAAATTCTTCTCAATCAAGACACAGGAAAAGCTAAAGGCGTAAGAATTATAGATTCTGAAACAAATGAAGTCATTGATTTCAGCTCCCGAATCATTTTCGTAAACGCCTCAACGATCGCAACCGCGGGAATCTTATTGAACTCTAAATCAGATTTGTTTCCCGACGGTTTTGGAAACAACAGTGGCGAGGTAGGACATAATTTAATGGATCATCATTCGTCCGCGGGCGCCCAGGGTATACACCACGAATTTAATGATCGATACTATAAAGGGCGCCGTCCTTGTGGATTTTTGATTCCAAGATATCGGAATTTGAGTGCTGATGAAGATCATGGGTTTATTAGGGGGTACAATATACAGGGTCGGGGTGAGCGGATGGAATGGGCCGATATGTCTCGCAAGACTCAGGGTTTTGGAAGAGACTTTAAAAATCAGATTACGGTCCCTGGACCTTGGAGTGTTTGGATGGGGGGCTGGGGTGAGTGCTTACCATATCACGAAAATAAAGTGACTCTAGACCTTGTAAAAAAAGACAAATGGGGGATTCCTCAGTTACGAATTGACTTCTCCTTCAAAGATAATGAAGAAAAAATGATGAATGATATTAGGGAAACATCAGGTGAGATGCTTGATCAAGCAGGCTTTAAAGAGGTGCAAACCTTCATTTATGACAAACCTGGAGGATCTACTGTCCATGAAATGGGTACTGCGCGGATGGGGTTAGATCCGAAGACCTCTGTTTTAAACAAATATAATCAGATTCACGATGTCAAAAACGTATTTATTACGGATGGCAGTTGCATGACATCTTCTGGATGTCAAAGTCCATCGTTGACTTATATGGCATTGACAGCCCGCGCTTGTGCATATGCATACCTAGAATTAAAACGTGGAAATTTGTAAGTCAAATATGATCAAGACATCTATTATAACTGTCAACTATAATCAGCCTTTAGTAACAGTTGAATTTCTAAAGTCCGTCGTGGCTAATACTAACCAGAATGAGACAGAAGTTATCTTAGTCGACAATGGCTGTGATGAAGATCATAGTCAACTTTTCAAATCCATTTACCCCCAATTAAAATATGTAAGCTCCCCGATTAACTTGGGATTTGCCGGGGGTAACAATCTCGGTGTTAAAATTGCTAGTGGTACGTTTTTATTATTCTTGAATAATGATACTGAAATAACGCCAGATTTGTTAGATGTCCTTACCTCTGAGCTTGACTCGAATATTGAAATTGGAATAGTCTCTCCGTTAATCGCGTATTTCGATGATCCCAAAATAATTCAATATGCAGGCTTTACACCAATGAACTACTTAACCTGCCGTAATGAAGGTATTGGAAACATGGTAGAAAATGTAGGTCAATACGACAAGGAAAGTAGAGAAACAGCCTATTGCCATGGAGCAGCAATGATGTGTCGTAGGGATGATTTATCTAGCGTGGGTTTGATGGAAGAGTCGTATTTTCTATATTACGAGGAACTAGATTGGTGTGAGAAGTTTAAGAAAGCAGGGAAAAAGATTTGGTTCACTGGCAAAGCAGTCGTATTCCATAAGGAATCAATAAGCGTAGGGAAGGAGAGTCCAATCAAAACATACTTTATGACACGTAATCGAATGTTGTTTATCAGGAGAAATACTGATTTGCTAACAACCATTTTGTTTAGCCTATATTATGTACCCTTTGTTTCAGCCATAAATATTACCTCTTACTTACTCCGGGGACGCATTGACCTCGCCAAACAAGTTCTTGCAGGTGTGTTTTGGAATTTCCAAAATAAAAAAGATAGTGGAGTTCTTGGCTTTAAAATAAAATAAATATGATCATTGCATTCTGGATTGGACTTTTAATAATTGTATACACATACATCGGTTACGGCCTATTGTTATACATACTTGTGCGGTTAAAACGTCTGTTCAAGCGTCGCGTTGCTTTGGTTGAAAACTACACAGACCCGAGCGTTTCTATATTGATTGCGGCTTATAATGAAGAATATTTGATAGAAGACAAGATCGTTAATACACTCGGATTAGACTATCCCAAAGATAAAGTTCAAATCATTGTAGTTACAGACGGGTCCACTGATTCGACCGCTTCAAAGGTCAGGAAATATCAGGATGTACTTCTTCTCCATCAAGATCAACGCGCCGGCAAAATGGCTGCAATTAAAAGAACAATCCCCTATATTACTGGCGAAATTCTATTATTTACTGATGCCAATACATTTCTAAACTCATGCGCCGTTAAAGAGTTGGTTAAGCATTATCAGAATGCAAGTGTAGGTGCCGTTGCCGGTGAAAAACGTATAATCGTAGAGGAAGCAGCAGATGCTAGCTCGGCAGGTGAGGGGTTCTATTGGAAATACGAATCCTTTCTGAAAAAACTTGATTATGAGTTGTATTCTAATGTTGGGGCTGCTGGAGAACTATTTAGTATTAGGACAGAGCTTTATGAGCCAGTTGAGGCTGACACAATTATTGATGATCATATGATCGCCATGCGTATTGCGGAAAAGGGGTACATAATTGCATATGAACCGAATGCATTTGCCATTGAAACTGCCTCTGCAAACGTAAAGGAAGAATTAAAGCGTAAGATAAGAATAGCCGCTGGTGGAATTCAGTCGATATTGCGCCTAAAGAAGGCTGCTAACCCATTTATTTATCCTGCATTAACCTTCCAATACTTAAGTCATAGAGTACTAAGATGGACGCTTACACCTATCTTACTCCCAGTTATTTTTATAATTAATGTGATAATCGTGTTTAAAAATAACGACTCGCTTTTTATTTTGCTACTCTTTGCACAATTCGCATTTTATTTATTAAGCGTACTCGGATTATACTTTGAACGACGAAATATTAGAATCAAGGCCTTATTTATTCCGTTCTATTTTTGCATGATGAACTATGCAGTGATTGCAGGCATTGTTCGGTACTTTCAAAATGCCCAAAGTGCAGCCTGGGAGAAATCAGCAAGAAAGTTATCTTAGAATACTACTGAACTTTAGCGTTCAAGTGGGAGTTAAGAATTTCTGCAAACTGGGCGGCTCTTACCTCCCATGTATTCTTTTTGGCAAGTTGCCTGCGCTGTTCTCTTTTGTCTTCACTGTCGTTCTGCAAAGCGTCGTTCAATGCAGCACTGAAGTTAATCGGCGTTTCACAATATGCCACATAATCATCTGTATAGTCCCTTAGATCTTCGTTGAAGTCTGTTGCCACTACGGCTTTGCCCGCGCTTAAATATTCAAATAGCTTTATCGGAAAGATCGTTTTGCTCACCTGATCTTTTTTGAAAGGTATGATCGCCACATCAAAATTGTCTATAATTTGTTGCACTTCTTGATGAGGAATTGACCCTAGAAAGTGCACGTTTTGCAATTGATAAAGTGCATCTGGCACGAACCCTTCCGAAATGGGGCCCGCGAATACAAAGGATTTATCAGGATTAAGCGAAATTACATCCATGATAAGCTCATAGTTAATTCTGCGCTCGATTGTTCCTAAATATCCTATCAATGGACCCGGTACGTCTCTCAATTTTTCGTGCAAGATACTTGATGTACTCAATGTGCTTTTCGGGTTCAAGTTGGTTCCATTTGGAACGAAGTATGTATTACGGTTTTGACTTGTCTTTTCGAGGTAAAGGGCTTTGCTGGTACAAATCACCAAGTCGCTTTTTCTTACAAGTTGATTTTCCGAATAGATGCCGTGCTTCATATCGTATGGAACAATCATAGGATCCACGCATTGATAGACACTCAAGGTTGGTTTTATTCTCTCAGCTATGCCTGGATAGTGGAAATTGAAGGCATTAACATAAATGAATTCTGTGATTTTCTCTTTTGAAATGATTTTTTTCAGCCTTTGTGCTACAATAAATTGATTAATGTTTAGCAATCTGCGAAAGACTATCCCTTCCGGGATGAAGTTAATTGGGAGTACCGGCGGCGTGACAATGATTTCTAAATTATCGGTGTCGGTTTTAAGTCTTCCATCTGAAAAATAGGAAAACTTTCGCTTTCTTAATTTAAGCTCCTTTGTGTTAAATGATGTTTTAAGGTAATCCTTAAGGGTAAATGGATAATCAATAAAAAACACCTTGTTGTGTTTTGCTAGGTTTTTAGCAATAAAAAACGATGTCGATTGTATGTTTCCATCAAAACGAGCATTTCCTAGGAATATAATTACTTTGTTTTTTAAGAGCATTGTATCAGTGGGCGTCAGTAGTTGAGAAAGGCTTGACGCTTCTAAGATAATATATTTTTTATTATCCTTGTCAGCTAACAAGTACAAAGACTTCGATGTGAGTGCTAATTAACATGTATGTGCATTGTATTGGGAATTTTTGTTATCTTTCTCAAAATTTCATAGCAAATACATGCCCTCAATACTTACCAATAAACTGTTCAGTTTATATACACGAATCAAACATCCGAAAGTTCCTCCTGAACTAAGATATTTTTACAGAGACACATATAATTCTAGATTTGCTCAGGCAAAGTATTTTCTTAAAGACTACATATTCAAGAAGAAATACAAAGAAATAAGTTTTCATGGCGAGTTTGGGCCGGAGTTACAGTTTGTATTGCCTTTTGCTTATTGGCATCACAAAAATGGTACACTGCTGAGTACAAAATCTTCTAAGTTTACGAAGGAATTCTATTACTTTTCGGAGAATCATGCTGAAGTATTTGAAAACAGAACTAATGAAGGGAACTATAATTTTGAGGTCCCACGTGTCTTGTATAGTCATGATTATGACATGAGCAAATGGCTTGCAGTTCCGTTGAAAAAACAATATCAAAACGACATCTATGTTTACCCAAAACCATTGTTGATTATTGCCAATAGGTACAACATGGAATGGAATGGACCTCCAATTAGTTACTTTGATATACCGACCTTGGATTTTATTGTCAGTAATCTCAAGGATCAATTCACGATAGTCTATAATCGTCCCCGGCCGGAAAATATCACTGAAGATAACAGCGAGACTTATGACCTCAATGAATTCGAATGGTTCAAAGACACCCATCCGGAAGTACTATTTCTGCAAGAACTTTACGAAGAGAATAGAGGAAACGCCAATAATTTCAACCATCTTCAATTAATGGTTTATGCAAATGCAAGCCACTTTGTGTCAATACATGGTGGAACCTCAGTACTTGCCAGCTATTTTGGAGGTATTAATTTGATCTTATCAAAGCAAGGACCTGAACACCACTTTAATTGTTATAATTCGCTGTATCCGAAACTTTCAAAAGCCAAAATTTTACATGCTAAAAATGAAGAGGATGTAAGAAAGTACATCTTAGAAGATTTTCTGGTGTCAAACTAGATCGCTACCCGTTGGGTTATTACAACCCTAGATCTATCATATCTAGTATACGTACATCAACCTTAATGTCAAACTTTCTAGCAAATACCATATTAGAAGCTTTCATTGCAGCTAGATCTTCAAAGGTAAGCGTTTTTGGGCTTGCCTTTTGTTCGGACCAATCTATATACCTAAGATTATTGTTTTCTGTTTTGTGTCTGAATGGAGAATTCATGATAATGGTAGCTACAACAAATTCGTCAGTGCACCATGCATACTTTAGAAAACTGTTAAGCTTCCTATTTTCCTCCAGAGTTGACACTAGATACAAGGCACAATCGCCTGTGATTGTCCACCAAGTTGATTTACTTCCACCATATAGTGTTTTAAAAAATGGAAATTTTCTTTTTGGTAATAGAGTGTTCACTATGTTCTGAAGTAAATACTTCCCAGGAACGTTCAGGTCAGTAAAGTGATATTTTTCATATCGATTCCGTGCAAGTTGCCACCATTGGGAATCGGAAGCGTGATCATATGAAATAAAGCTTGTTCCTAGATTCGACTGAAAAAAAGCTAACATTTTTTCAGTCGACATCAAAGGGTAATCCTGGCCACTAATTACATTGATAAAATCATATTTTTTACCTGAATCAACAATTTCACGAACTGATTTGATGATGCTCATAAGAACACTGTTTCCTCCCCAGTTACAAGCTGTTCTGTTTTTTATAAATAAGAATTTGGCATCACGCATGATGTGACTAAACTGCTCAATTGGAATTTTTTTATCTATATGTACGAACAAGTCAAAGTTCGGATGTTGCAGTCGTTTTAATAGCCTTAGCAACTGCTCTGGGTTTTTATGAGCTACTATTAAATGTGCAATTTGCATTTAGAATCTATTTACAATAATGCATTTTAAACCTATAAAACAATCCCTAACAGCACTGAATATGTTCATTGGGAAGATCAGAATATGAGCGCAAAGAATAAGCCACGCGAAAGGTTCCGTTAAACAAATTTGAATTAACAAGGCTATCGGAAGATACACAATATAAAATTCATTAAGCACCAGCTGATATCCCTCAGACGCTTTGGTCAGGATAATGCGGAGTTTACGTTTAAAAATCAGCAGGCGCAATGCTGCTAAACCCACGTAGATGAATACACTCCATAGAATTGTTCCATCCATAACGAAACTAATGAAAGTTAAAAAAGCGACAAGTTCAATGATGAACAGCACAAGCTCAACGGGTTTAAAGCCCGCTGGATCCGTAGCGGTTGCAAACGTCTTTGTTCCAGACTTCAGATCATTATCCCGATCATGAAACTGGTGCCACAATATCCCACGGATTCCATAAATGAACGACCAGAACGCAATTGCCAAATACCACAACAGCTGGCCTTCAACCTCCATAAAATAGATCAAACTAGCTGTCATCAGCAGTGCCGGAAAAAGATGAGCACCCATTGCATCACATGCCACCCCTAATAAGCCACGCTCCTTAAAACGGAAAGGTCTGATGGAATACAGGCTGAATGCCAGGTAAGCCATATTATAGAAAAATATACTTTTTATATCAGGATAGAGCAACCAGCTGAAAAATAAGCTTCCTGCAAGTATAGCGGCTAAAAGAACAACTCGAATAGGAGTTGGAACCTTTGCCATGCTATTTCTTTTACCAGCGGCCAAGTCATCCTTAATGTCTGTTACATCATTTACAACACTCACATAAACTGCTCCCACAATGACCGCAATCAGTAACAGTAAAATCTGCGTTATCGCGCTTTGCAGTGGATAGTTATAGTAGATTACAGTAGCATAGGCTACAGAAAGAAGCGGAGGAAGCTTGTATTCCCACCATTCAACATACCGCGTGAATTTGAGTAAATTCATATCGAGGACTGCGTTCTACGCTCTACTGGAAAGTGCATCATATTTGCCTTTTAACCCCCGCATAAACACGTCGGGAATCATTTTTAGGGTAAAAGGTACATTTACAGTAAATGAATCTTTCAATAGCTTCAAACACTCTTTGATATTATACTCTCTGATCAGTTCATGTTTAGCGAGTTCTACCAGACTCGCCATATATCTCCGTTTGAAGATATACATTTCAGACCGGGTTAGCAATTTCTTGAACTTGTCCATCATGGTCAGGGTATCGGAGATGTAAAGATGTCTTAAAACCTCATTTCGTTTACGTCCATCATAAATGTTGATCTCATCGATGCGTTTTTTCCATAATTTATCAAGCGTAAAAGCGGCCCTGCATTCCTTTGAAAGGATCACTTCCAGATACATACACCAATCATCGGCGATGTTGATTCTGTTGTCCCAACCAGACACAATGCTCGATTTTCTAATCACTACAGATGAAGATGGTGAGGGACAAGCCTCCATATAAACTTTGCGCAGTTCTGAATATTCAAGTACAACCCAGGAATCTACAACTTTCTCGAAATAAGGTATCAGAAAAGGATCTCCATTTAAAAAGTCCCAATCGTTCCCAACCTTGGCCTGTTGTGACCAATTAGCAAATACAAAATCCAACTTGTCGTTTTCCAACTTCTCAACACATCTCGTTAAGAAATCTGGATGCCAGTAGTCATCTGAATCCAAAGAAGCGATAATTGTTCCGGTTGAATTCTGCAGTCCATTGTTTCTGGCAGCTGCTTGCCCTCCATGTTGTTGTCTGATAAACACCGCATCAGGATACCTTTCTAGAACTTCAGCGGTATTGTCACTAGAGCCGTCATCTACAACAATCAGCTCAATATTATCATAATACTGATTGTACACACTGTCAATCGCAACAGACAGTTTATCGCCTCTATTATACGTCGGAATAATTACAGAAACTAATGGCTTACCGTTCATTTAAAGTGTTCATTATAAAGTGTGCAAATTCTGTCTCTGGATGCTGGGGTATGGTGCTGTCAATGTGAGAAGCAGCGGCTCTGCCCATCGACTCCCAATTACCTCTATTGTGCCAAGCAGCTTCCATAGCTTCATCAAAGTCTTTCTCTGAAGCATCGCCGATAAACCCAGTCACCCCATTTTCCACAATCTCATTCGTTCCTCCTGCATTAGTAGCAATAACAACTCTTCCAAGTGACATGGCTTCGATCACCGTTAACGGAAGACCTTCACTCCTCGACGGCAGGATTAAGGCATGATGAGTAGACCAGATCTCATGTATATCGCTGGTAAACTCAGAAAAGATAACTCTGTTAACATTTAGCAATGCTGCCATTTCCTTCAGTCCTTCTTTGTCTGGCCCACTTCCAAAAAACGTCACTGAAATATTCCGTTCTCTCCATTTATCCTGTGCCAGTATCCTAAGCAAGATATCCTGACCCTTATCAATAACAAAAAGCCTGCCCACACATGCAAGTTTAAGACCATCGACCGTATGTGGATAGGGTAGTGGTTTAGGTTGAGTTTTTACCGGATTTAATATGATGCTACCGTTCTTTAGCCGCATTCCAAACTGTTCCTCTGTCAAATTCTGATTATGTTTGGATACGAAAAAACACTGTTTAGCCTCAAGAAGTGTTCTCTTCATATAAGGCCTTTCTTCATGATTAGGCCAGTAGAAGCTCACTGCTTTGTGTGCTACAATTATATATGGAATGTTCAGCTTTAAACATTGATACGCATATACCAGTCCGTCAAAATTGATACCCTGTGAAATTACAACAAGATGAGGTCGGTTGGTTTTTAGAAGCTTATAAAGACGTAGTGCAGTTTTGTCCCAGTAGTATTCCATGAGTCCAAGTCGAGCTCCAAAGCGTCTGGCAAGAAAACGTGATTTGGATAACACGCGTCCGAGACCCTTCAAATTTGGATTTAACTCCTGGAAAGTAATGTTTTCATGCTGCAGCTTCTTAAACTCTGGATGATTCAAGTTCACCTTATTCTTAAACAACGTTATATCCTCAATATCCGATTTGTTCAGGTAAGTAAGGCTCCTGGACCAAAGTTCTTCACTTCCACCCCAATCATCCTGGCAGCATGTTACAATAGCTAATCTTTTACCTTTTACCTTCATTAAGCTTCTACATTTTCTTTGAAGAGTCTTGCATAGTCACCTTCCATGTTCAACAACTCGCTGTCAGTCCCTTCCTGTAGTATCTGGCCACCAGACAGGACATATATGTAATCTGCGTGCTTCACTGCAGAATGGCGGTGACTGATAATTATGGCAGCTCTGTTTCCAATGTGTTTTCTGAAGGAATCGAAAAGCTCTTTTTCTGCCAAGGCATCCAATGCACTTGTGGCTTCATCTAAAATAAGAAAACGAGCTTCACTATAAAGTGCTCTCGCAATAGCTAACTTTTGCCATTGTCCAATACTTACCTCATGCCCCTCTTCAAATAACTTTCCCATCATCGTTTTGTACTGGTTTGGAAGCTTTTCAACAAATGTGCTTGCACCCGCGTTTTTTGATGCTGTTACGATTTCATCATACACAACCTCTTTGTTAATGTTCCCAAAACGTATGTTATCTTCAGCACTGAAATTGTAACGGGAAAAGTCCTGAAAAACAGCGCTCACCTGTCGTCGGTAAGCTGACACGTCAAATTCATTGATATTGATGTTTCCTAATGAAATTTCGCCTGAGTCAACTTTATACAAGCCACATAGGAGCTTAATCAAGGTAGATTTTCCTGCGCCATTAAGTCCAACGACTGCGATGATTTTGCCCGATGGAATGCGGAGGGAAATGTTCTTCAAAGTTGTACGCTCACTACCAGGATAGGTGAAGTTCAAGCCTTTAACTTCAAGATCCAGGTTCATACGCGAGGGTATCTCTCTTGTAGGCGTATCATCAGCTTGCGAACGTTTTAAGTCGAAAAGTTCAAAAATGGAGTTTATGAAAATGTTGTTGGTATAAAGAATTGAAATTCCGGAAGATATATACTGAACTAAGTTAAACGACTGAGGAAAAATCATTAAAAACAATACGATATCACCGACACTATTAGTTCCTTTTACTGTCCCTAAAGCGATGTACGCAATACAAGTGAAAAAACCGATACTCCCAATGCCCGTGGTGATTATTTCTTTTGAAGTCCGCTTATAGCTCAGGTTAAGTTTTTCCTGTAAAATCTCCATTCTGCAGCTTAGATATAGCTGCTTGAAGTAGTTTCCAAGGCTATAGCTTCTTATTTCTTTAGCTGAAGTGTCTGATGTGAGGAGATTACTCAAATACCCTGACTTACGTTCAAGTGGGGTGTGCTTGATACGCCATTCATTCTGTTTATTCGAAAAATATATACGAACAAAAAGGGTGGGCAAAGCAAATACAAATAAAAGCGGAAGCAGTAGCCAGTTAATTGCAATGAAAAGCGATCCGATTGCGCAAAGATTAAGTACGTTTTTAGTAATCTCCAAGAGCGTCGTAATTACAAGGTTAGGACGATCAGCTCCAGCATCCTTAGCTCGTTTCAGTATGTCATAATAGGAGGGACTCTCATAATAGGAAAGGTCCATTTGAATTGCAGTCTGATGTATTTTGTCGTCGATAAAGTTAGCTACCTTGGCAGCCTGTACTTCTATTGCATATGCCGAGACAAATCGTGCAATGGAGTATAAAATGGAGAATACACCGGCAATAATTACATGTTTTATAATTAGATATTCAGCATTTGGATCCTGAATGTCTAGGTTCGAAATCGCGTCTACCAATAGTTTCAGCGCATAAAGCGACCCAAGAAAAAGAGCGGTTTCCACGATGATCATACCCACCGAAAATACCATCCAGCCTTTGGCAGCCGACCATACCAGTTTGATCGTTCTTTTAAGCTTTAAGTTGGTTTGTAAGTTTTTGAATTTTCGAGCGATAATTGCAATCATGCAGTTTACAATTGATGTAAAATTACGTCGCAAATTACACATTATTTCTCGATAACTAAAAAGCTTTCTCAGACTTTTAGTATAAAGATGTAAAGTAATGCCTTGAAGATCAATCCTTGTCCTTAGCTACTTGAGGTGCTATGGGTATGTTGTCAAACTACAAACGTCCCAGTATCTATAGTGCACTGGGCCATCAAGCGCAGCTAGGCTCAGCAGATACTGTTCATCAAAGTAAAAACTATTCACGTTGTACAAATGATCATGCCTTCTAATGCTATTGTCTAAACAATTGATCGAGCGTAAGACGTTTGTTAAACCCTCCCCAGTAGCCTTCAAAACAGCCTCTTTTCTAGTCCATAAACTATAAAAGTTAATTCGCCGGTTTCCCTCATTCACAAATGCTTGTTCTTCATCATTGAAGCATTGTTCTAGCACCAGGTCAAAATCAAATCGAGGGTCAATATACTCTAGATCGACACCAATCGGCCTTGAATTTACCACGATCACTACATACCCTTGGCTATGGCTTACATTGAAATGGATGTTTTCCAGTGCTGGCTTTTTATTCCCAATTCTGGAGATCTGAAGCGCTTCGGGAGCTTCAGGTACAAAACAGGACAAAATTCGACGCACATAATACGCCCGGACTAAATAGTTAATCCTATCCTTGATATGAAGGAACCTCGATGCACGATTTAACTCATTCGCAGATAGTACCCTTGTATAATCTCTTTCAATACCCGGATAGCACGCTTCAGTGGCTATCCGGAATATGTGGATTAGATCAGCTGGCATTTTGCATCCAAAGTCCGAAAAGTGCAGCCAGTTCGGTGATTCCTGAAGCATTATTTTCTTATGCAATAACCTGTTTTCGAGAATTTTCACCTGAATGGTTGATCGAGTTAATAGCAGACTGCAACACCCTAACCAACTCCTCATCATGTGGCGGATATAAAAACGTCTTATGATCTCCGGGAACTTCCCAGATCTTAACGCCCTTTTTTGCATATAACTTCCAGCCTAAATACTGGTTATCATCCAAATAATATAGCCTTTTCTTAGCTCTGAATAGCGTAACTTCAATATCATCGGCTGCCAATTTGTATTTTGACAAAGCAGTACTATACCGCTCATAGATTTCCGCCTCATAATCAGAAAGCTCAAATTGCCTGTCCGTTGTTTCTGCCTTTAATGCGCCTTTAAGCTTTCTCTTCAGAATTGTCTTTTGGTAAGAAAGTGTCTCAGCCGGGTAATTCAAAAATGATTTTGTGAAGAAAGGCACCTTATTAAACTGACGGGTCACCTTTTTCAGTAACTGTTTGGTGTCAGTCAAATCCTCACCGGTGCTCGCGTAGGTGTCGATTACACCGACCATCGAAACTTCCTTACCCATTGCGCTCAGCTGTCGAGCCATTTCATACACTAAGATTCCACCCAAAGAATATCCTACAAGCATGAACGGACCATCCGCTTGTACCGTCAGCATTTCCTCCAGATATTTTTCTACAATTTTTTCAATCGAATCTGGAACATCCATCTCGTAATTCAACCCAAGCGCCTGGATACCATAGATTGGTTGGTCTTTATCGAAATAGGAGCTAAGTGATTTGAAGACCAGGATATTCATCCCACCTCCATGAACAAGGAATAATGGCTTTTTGCTGCCAGAAGTACGGATGGGTACTAGAGCACTCCAGGCCATCTTTGGTTTGTCTTCTTCCAATTGAAGCGCCATTTTGCCGAGAGTAGAGTTGTCAAATAGTGTCGCCAATGGCAAACGCTTCCCGGTACGCTTCTCTATGGCAACCATGACCTTCATGGCAAGAAGAGAATGCCCTCCAAGCTCGAAAAAGTCGTCAGTAACCTTCAGGTTCTCCAAGCCCAGAGCCTCTGCCCAGATAGCAGCCACCAGAAGCTCATTTTCCGTTGAAGGGAGCTCACCCGTTGATTCTGCTTCCATACGTTTAGACTCCACTTTTGGAAGCATCTTCCGGTCTATCTTACCATTCGGTGTTAATGGGAATTTTTTCAGTCCGACAAATTGTTCTGGAACCATAAATGGCGGAAGCAACTCACCGGCATACCTCTTCCATTCTAAGATCTGTGCTTTTGAGATTGTAATCCGCTCCTTCGAAAAGGGCGTTCTGATATGACTGGCCATATCGATTGTGCGTCCACTTCCATATGGAGCATCTGGCAACACCGCTCCAAAGGCAGATGGAATAAATACAACGTCGAATAGACCATCTGTCCCATCTGAACTCCAACGAACGTGTGCCTTAATGCCGAGCCTTTCTGCTGTAGCCCAAAACAGATCCGGATGCATACCTTCAGTCACGGCATTTACCGCTGTTTTGATGTCAGCAAGCAACGTTTCCTCATTAGCAGTATGCATCAATTTCAACAAATGACAATCCTTAGCTGTTCGACTGTTGTAAATACCTTTTAACTCCACAACTGAAGATGGATTATCGCGAAGAACTTGCTCTACATCTGAAAGTTTAGTATCGGAATGCCAGGTTCGACTGATCGCTGGCGTAACATATGGCTTTTCAGCGCCTACATATATCCAGACGTCGTAATGGTATTTCGTGATTTCGTTGATGGACTTCCCTTTCCTTAATTGGATATCGACTGCTTTGATTTCTGGAAAAGTAGTCCTAAGTCCATAGAAAAACGCTGGGTCAGCAACCAGTTCATCCTCAATCCTTACGCGGTTCTCTATAATTTCTTTGAAAAAAGCTAAGGTGTTCTTTTCTGGCGCTTTCGGAAGATGATCCATCGCATGGCACATCTCTAAAGAGTTTTGTCCCTGCATGTCACCAATGAATATACACCCGGTCCCATCAATAGCGCCTAATGCTTTTTTAACCACATCAATCAGGTAGTCGGCCCCAGGAAAGTACTGCGCCACACTGTGTAATAGAACAAGGTCAAATTTCCGGTTTCCCACGGCACTGAAATCGTCAGCACTGGCTACTTTTGCTTCAACATGACCCCATTTCTCCGGGTTTGAGCAAAGCGTCTCATTAAGTTTGTCAATTGCAGTCTGCGCATAATCGGTAGCCAGATAATAGTCTACATCGTCCGTAAGTTCATATAAAATCTGTCCGGCGCCGCTTCCAATCTCATATACGCTGCGTGGATGCAGGGCTTTGATTCGCTCGACTGAGCTCCGGAGCCATTCTTCAGACTGCGCGGCAAGTTCTTTGCCGTTTTCATAATATTCCAGTAGCGTCCCGTCCAGGTTCTGGTCGGGCAGGGCCTCATTCTTGTTCGTCTCTGCACCAATATTGTACAATGTTTCCCAACGATCCTTCCAGGATAAAGCTTGTTCTTGCTCCATCTCCTGCTCAAGTGTCACGTATGCTACAAGGCTTTTTTCCTTTTTATCGTTTTCACTTACCGCAACAACGGTTTGTTTTATGCCAGGTGCAGTGGAGAGTATTGATTCAATCTCACCGAGTTCAATCCGGTGGCCTCGAATTTTTACCTGCTGGTCCATTCTCCCCAGGCATTGTAGTTCTCCATTGGGAAGTATGGTACCTAGATCACCTGTTCTGTACATCCGTTTACCCGATACTGATCTTCCAGGTTCAATAATGAACTTCTCCTGGGTAAGTTCTGGCCGGTGCAAATAGCCCTGACTTACGCCATCGCCGGCAATGCAAACCTCGCCAACAATCCCCTTCGGTACCTCACGGCCGTGTTCATCAAGAATGAATATCCGTGTGTTTCGAATTGGATGACCAACTGTAATGGTCCGATCATCTTGTCTTATCTGTTTCAAGGTGGACCATATCGTCGTCTCGGTAGGGCCGTACATGTTCCATAATTCCGAACTGCGTGGAAGTAAGTGTTTAGCCATTTGGTCGGTTAAAGCTTCACCGCCTGCCAAAATCTTTAAGGATGATGATCCGCTCCAGCCTGAGTCGATCAACATCTGCCAGGTTGATGGGGTAGCCTGCATCATCGTGATGCCGCTTTCAGTGATCATATCTGCGAGAATTCGACCATCTTTCGCGGAGGCTGCGTCAGCAATTATGACTTCTGCACCCGCGATAAGCGGTAAAAAAAGCTCTAAGCCAGCGATATCAAAAGATATGGTTGTAATCGCTAAAAGTTTATCGTCCTTATTGATGCCAGGTTGATCGAGCATGCTCAATAAGAAATTAGACAAGTTGCCATGACTGATCTTTACACCTTTTGGCTTCCCGGTGGATCCGGATGTGTAAAGAACATACGCAAGATCAGACCCTGATACCGGTGTAAAATCAGGCAAGGGAACGGAGAGATCGGTTTGGTCTTCAATCTCTGCTATTATTTCAGTTGTACGATCTTGGTAGTACCCTTGATATTTTCTTGAGATTAACAGAAAGTTTGCACCTGAATCTTCAAGCATGAATTCAATTCTGTCCTTAGGGTAGGATGGGTCTAAGGGGATGTAAACGGCACTTGCTTTAAGTATTGCTAAAAGCGAAACCAACATATCCGCAGATCTATCTATGAAGACAGCAACAAAATCACCTGGCATTACGCCCTGAACAATTAACTTGTTTGCAAGTTGATTAACTTTTGTGTTTAACGCATTGTAGCTTAAGTGCTGACCATTGAAGGAAACTGCAGTTTTAGCAGGGTAGCTTCTATAAACCTGTTCCAAAAGGTCATTTATCGAGCTGAATTTCAACCCACTCTGCTCAACCGATATCGCAAGCTCATGCTCCTCATGCTGGGCCAGGGATGAAATGATAACATCGCTATTTAGCACAATCTTCTCCAGGATCGCGGTAAAATCCCGGTGGAAAATCTCTATAGTTTCAGGCTTGAAAAGGCCTGTATTAAAAGACCATTCTAATACCAGCTTGTTTTTTGACCCTGTAGCGTTCAGAAAAATATCAAATGTTTCATACGCTCTGGGGTTACTGATCAGGCTATGTTTAAGGCCATCAAAAGAAACCGCCTGATCCATTCCCATATCAATATTAAAGATTACAGGAACTAAGGTTATGCGAGCGCCATCCCTGGGGATATAAAGCTTTTTAATCAGTTCTCCGAAGGTTAGTCGTTGATGTTCATAGGCATCAAGTATGGCACTCTTTCGAATTTTAAGGTGCTGTTTAAACGACCGCGTCGGATCAATAACCGTCTTTATAGGCAGCAGGTTCACACAGTGCCCCACAACATCATTCAGACCGGACGCGGCCTGCCCGGAAGCGGGTAGTCCAACAACAAGCTCATGCTGCCGCGTTTTTGAATGAAGGAAAACTTCAAACGCCGTGAGCAATGTTGTTACCAGGCTTGCACCTGATTTACCAGCCAATACTTTCAGCTGGTCTAAAAGCCCCTTACCAAGTTCAAAGTCTAACCGCATGCCTTTATATCCGCGAGGTGATACCCTCGGGTAATCTGTAGGCAGGTCAACAACTGGGATTTTTCCCTTATAAAGATCTAACCAGTAGCTTTCCGTGGTTTGATAGTCCGCGCTAGTTTTAAACAAACGCTCATTCTTCACGTAGTCACTCATCTGCCAGGCTTTACCCATCGCAACTGAAAGTCCCTTTGTATAGGCATTGTACATCTTGCTTATATCTTCCAGAATGATGCCCGAAGACCAGCCGTCGCATACCGCGTGGTGCTTGATAATCGTAAATACGTGAAGATTAGCGGCAAGTTTATGAAGGTATACCTTAAACAATGGCCCTTCTTGTAGATTGAGCGCAATGGCAAGTTCCTTGTTTATTGATTCATTCAGTGCTCTGCGCGCTGAGGCTCCCAAAGGAGAAAGGTCTTCCAGAACAAAGTCGACTGGAAAATCTTTGTAGGTAAAAATCCACTCCCCATCTGCACTGAAAGTTGACCTTAGTGCCTCATGGCGAAGAATGAGCCCCCTAACAGCACGCTTAAAATCATCGACCTGGAGATTTCCTTCGAAGTCAAGTGAAATGGACTCGTTGTAAGCGAGGTTAGCTTCCTCGCCGCCGAACATACAGGCAAGCCAGATCTCTTTTTGCGAATCGTTTGTAGGCGTAATTCTCTCAATTTCCTTTGTTTCGCCAAAGGGGTCAAAATCAACTGGAATATATTTGGTCATTCTAAAAAGGTTAATTGCTTACTTGCAGGTATTTACCAGGGTTGTTTTCATCTTTTACAAACCATGCCGGGTTTCCCATCTGATCTTTCCCCAACTTCGCGTTCGGTACCGGCATTGTACTCATGAAATCCTCCGTTACATCCACTGTTTGCTTTGGGTGCTCGTAATGCGGGATCAGGCCAACGGATTTCAATTCCACCAGGCTCTCTTCGAAACACCGGATGATCTGCTGAATATCAGCTGTCGAGTGGGCGGTAGTCAGAAAGCATGCGAAGCCTTCGAGGATATGAATACCTTTAAGGCGCATCAAAGTGAAAAATAGTTCTGCATAAGGGTACTCTTCAATGAACTTTATACGCCATAGGGAGCCGTATTGTGCAATGAACATCGGAACATTTAATCTTCGGCAAAGGGCGTTAATTGTGCGTGCAATATAATCTCCATTGGCATTCAACCTTTCCTGTAGCTGTGGACCGGCTTCCTTTAGATATAATAAAGAAGCTTTGGCGGTGGCAAGTGCCAGGGGATGGCGAACAAAAGTTCCCGCGAAATAAGTCACGCCCACTTCAGGTATCGATTGATCTCCAAATTGCCAGAATCCACCATCTAATGCATCCATGTACTTCTTTTTGCCTGCAATGATACCGATAGAAATACCGCCGCCGGCAACTTTTCCGTAGGTGCCAATATCAGCCTTAATGCCGAACATGGCTTGAACTCCACCGGGATGGAATCTAAATCCGGATATAACCTCATCGAAGATCAACACCGTTTCGGCGTCGGCTGTGATTTTTCGAAGTTTTTTCAGGAAATCTATTGGTTGGAAGTCTGCCCGACGACTTTGTATTGGCTCCACAAGTACGGCCGCAATATCCGAGGCACGTTCTTCTATGATCCGCAGTGACTCTTCCGTTCCGTAATCCAGAATCAGCATGTTTTGCACCGCATCCGGTAGAATGCCCGGCGCAGCAGGAAAGGTTCTTAACTTCTTGCTTCCACGTACAATAACTTCATCAGCAATACCATGGTAAGAGCCGGTAAAGGCTACAATAGTCGTACGACCTGTCACGGTTCTGGCAATACGCATTGCTCCGAGTACTGCCTCTGAACCGGTGTTACAAAGGGCAACGCGATCGAAGTCAGTAAACTCAGCAATTAGTTTTGATACCTCACCCGAAAGCTCATGTTGGGGTCCGATTTCATAACCTTGTTCAATCTGATTGATCAAGGCCTCCTTGATAAAATCCGGTTGATAACCCAACATGTTCGATCCAAATCCGTTTAATGCATCTATGTATTCATTTCCATCTATATCCCATAAACGGCTACCTTTCGACTTGTTTATTACAATAGAATAAACCAGCTCTTTCGTCGCAGGCTTAAATCCTGAAACGACCCTAGGGTCAGCCATGTGCGCCCGGTTTGATTGTGTATATGCTTTACTTTTGCTGGTTTTCGCATTATAACGTAAGATCAAATCCGAAAGATATTCCTGCTGTTTTGAATTCAGGCTGGCCGAATGCTTCTCAATTCGTGCAGCGGCGCCAAACGGTTTGCTGATCTCCGCACGTTCCTCCGCGCTAAGTTGAGCATTTGGATCTGCCGCTGCGACCAGGGGCTTCGCCGGAGCAGTTGGCTGTCGGTGTTCTGATACTGCCGCCATAACTGCCGGTGCTGCAACGGCCGGCATGCTGATCTGTCCACCTTGCAATAGCGAAAGTTGCTTGGCCAATAGTTGTAACTGTTGACTAATAAGATCAATTGCTACATTGCTTCCCTGGACTGAGGGTTGCGGCATTTGCGATGGATAAACATTGTTAATTGTAGGAGGCGCTACAGCTACCTGCTCAGCAGGCTGGGGTAATGCCGCCGGAGCCTCCTCAGGCAATTGCTGAATCAAATAATCTACCAACGAGTCCAGGGTGCCATATTCTTCATTGAGCTGCCGGAATGTTAAAGGAACAGCAAATTGCTTTTTTAAGATTAAGGCTACCTGGGTCAATAATAAAGAATCGAGCCCCATTTCGATGAAGCTCATGTCTGAGGAAACGTCTGCCAACTCAATGCCGGAAGCGTTCTCTAAAATTTCTTTGACTTGATTGGTAAGTAAATTTTTCCTCATATAAATTGATGTATGATTTTGAACTGGAGTATATTGAATTTCTTGCTGGGTTATAACCGCAGAAGGGTTGTTTATTTTAGGTTCTACCCAGAAGCGCTTTTTGTTATAGGCGTAGCCTGGCAGGTCCATTACCTTTACATGGCTTTCAGCTTCATAAAAGGAGGCCCAGTCTGGCGTTATACCATCAAGCCAGAGTTCAGCAAGACCATTTAAGAGCGGGTAATAAGAAGAACTATTCGCATCTCTGCCGAGTGAGGAGAGAACTGTAACCGGCATTTTCCCCGCCTGCTGTCTGGTCAGTGTAGCTGTGGTGTTACCAGGCCCAACTTCCAGAAATATCTCGTATGAGCTAGAAAGCAGCTGCTTTATTGCTCCGCCAAAGTTTACAGTGGATCGCAGGTGTCCTGCCCAATAGTCGGGGTTCATGGCTTCATCAGCCGTTAACCAGGTCCCGGTTACCGTAGATAGGATTGGGATAACAGGTTCATTCAGCGTGATATTTGCAACGATCTTCCTGAATGGTTCAACAACAGGATCCATCATATGGGAGTGGAAAGCGTGGCTTGTGGCCAGTGCTCGGTTGAGGATGCCTTCCGAATCAAGCTGTGTGCTTAAATGATCGATTGCCTCGTTAGTTCCTGCCAGTACGCAAAGATTATCGCTGTTTGCCGCTGCAAGATCAATTTCTGCGGAAAGAAAAGCCCTTGCTGCTTCTGCCGAGCAACGTACCGACAGCATCTTGCCAGCCGGTAAGTCACTCATCATTCTACCCCTGGTGGCAATCAATTTAACAGCACTCCTCAATGAAAAAATTCCAGAGAAGTAGGCAGCAACAAATTCTCCAATACTATGGCCTATAAATGCCGTTGGGTAAATTCCCCAGCTCATCCACAACTTCGTCAGTGCGTAGCCAATGCAAAACAACGCTGGCTGGCTGTACTTTGTATTCCGCAGCACTTGTTCTGCTTCCTCATCAGTGCTGGTAGGATAGATGATGTGGAGCAAATGCGCTCCGGTTTCTTCTAAAAACAGGTCAGCAACTTCATCCATCGCTTGTCTGAACACATGCTCCGATTCGTAAAGATCTTTCCCCATGTGAAGAAACTGCGCTCCCTGTCCAGGATACATAAATACCAGCTCAGCGGTCTGGCCCTTTTTTATCTTTCGGGTATGTTTTGACCAAGGGTGCTGCTGAAATTGGCCTCCAAAGTCTTGCTTTCCGGAAGCGATATAGAAACGTCTGAAATCAAACTCTTGACGGTTGGTGTTCAATGTATACGATACATCAGCTAGATTAACTTCTTCATTGCTATCTATATATCGTCTCAAGCGCTCACCATAAAGGTCGAGACTTTCCTGTGCCTTAGCAGACCAGCACAGCAGTTGAACGGGTCGGCTTTTCGTACTTTGTACGATGAGATTTTCTGCTTCCTCAACAATCAAATGGACGTTTGTACCGCCTACGCCAAATGAACTTACCCCGGCTATTCTCTTTTTATTGGACGTCCATGGTAACAAAGTATCATTCACATAGAAGGGGCTGTTGGTGAAATCGATGTGCCGGTTTGCACGTTCGTAATGTATTGTTGGTGGAATTTGCTTGTGGTATAAGGCAAGGCAGGTTTTGATGAAACCAACAACACCGGAAGCTGCAGTTAAGTGCCCAAGGTTGCTCTTCACAGAGCCAATTGCACAATACTGCTTCTTTTCCTGCTTTCCAAAAGCAAGGCTTAAGCCTTCAATTTCAATTGGATCGCCGATAGGTGTCGCTGTTCCGTGAGCTTCGATATAGGAGAGGTCAGCAGGATCAATCCCGGCATCCTGAATGGCCATACTTATGGCATGCGCCTGACCTTCTGCACTGGGCGCAGTAAAGCTGCTTTTTTCCGCGCCGTCATTACTCAGACCAACTCCTTTTACTATCCCGAAGATGATGTCTCCATCTTCCTCAGCCAATTTCCTGTCTTTAAGTACAACCACACCCGCGCCGTCGCTGAATACAGTTCCGGTCGCCTGGTCGTCGAATGTGCGACAATGGCCATCTTGACTGAGAATAGCCCCTTCTTGGTATAGGTGCCCGCTTTTCACCGGCACCAGGACAGATGAACCACCCGCAAGTGCAACGTCACAGTGTCCATTACGAATTGCTTCTACCGCCTGAGCAATTGCCAGGAGGGAAGTGGAACATGCGGATTGTACATTTACAGCAGGACCTTTTAGATTTAGGGCATATGCAGTTCGGGAAGCGATATAATCTTTGTCGCTCACCGTGCCTACCTGAAAAGAACCTACCTGCTCAATGAGGTTATCATTGGAAGCGACATTGTTGCTGTAGTAGGTGTTAAACCGGCAGCCAGCATATACGCCTATCGTACCTTTGAATTTGTCTGGCACATGTCCGCAACTTTCAAGTGCTTCCCAAGCAACTTCCAGGTACAAACGCTGCTGAGGGTCCATCAGCTCCGCTTGCTTGTAATTGATGCCAAAAAACGCAGGATCAAACTGGTCCAGGTCGTTAATTATCCCCCGAGCCTTTACATAGTCGGGATTAGACTTCAGCGAAGCTGATATGGAAGGGTGTAGTTCTTCATCTGAAAAAAAGCTGATACCTTCTTTTCCATTCTTTAGGTTGTCCCAGAATGTAGCAATATCATCAGCTCCGGGGAATCTGCCGGACATTCCAATCACTGCCACTTCCGCTGTTCGTGATTGCGGTTTACGCGTTTTCACTAGCTGCGGCTGTAAGCTCCTGCCATCTAAATATGCGGCAAGGGCCGCAACAGTTGGGTTGCCATACAGTTTGGTTACTGGGAGCTGCAGCCCATGTGTTTTCAGGCTGGTCACCAGTTTCTGCGCAAGCAGCGAGGTGCCACCGAGTTCAAAAAAGTTATCTTCAATACCTACCCGGTTCACGCCAAGTAGTGACTTCCATATGGTCACTAGCGTCTTTTCAGTATCATGCTTGGGCGCAACGAAAGTATTCGATAGTAGCTCAGAGGCGTCCGGATGCGGCAGCGCTTTTCGGTCTACCTTTAAATTTGGGGTGAGTGGTATTTGATCTAAGGTTACGAACAGCTGCGGAACCATATAGTCCGGCAATTTCGAGAGGAGAAAGCTTCGTACCTCATCCTTTTTGAAAACATCCTCTGGTACTACATAAGCAACCAGCCGGGATCCATGTATATAAGTTTTGTCTGCAACAATCACGCATTGGGAAATTCCAGGTGCTTCTATCAACACATTTTCAATTTCGCCAATTTCTATACGGTATCCGCTGATCTTAATCTGATCATCCATCCTTCCCAGAAATGTCACGTTTCCATCTGGTAAATACCGCGCAAGGTCCCCCGTTTTGTATAGCCGATCCGAGGGATCAAAAGGGCTTGGAATAAATTTCTCCGCTGTTAATGCTGGTTGGTTGAGATACCCGCGGGAAACCTGCGTACCGCTCACATGAATTTCGCCAGTTTCCCCAACCGCAACTTCTTGAAGTTGTTCGTTGAGCAGATAAACCTTAGTGTCTCCAATAGGTTTTCCAATGGGAAGCACTTTCGAAGAAATAACTTCATCGCGGCTACAAGCATACTCCAGGACCGAAATTGTTGATTCAGTCGGCCCATATTTGTTATAGAAGTCAAGTTTACCAGCCCACTTCATGAAAAGCTGCTTCTTGCAGAGATCGCCAGCTGAAATAATTCTTTTTAAATCGGGGTATTCGCCTGCAGGCAGGTTATCTAAAAATCCAGGTGTGGCATGTAAGTGGGTGATTTGCTTCTCCTTGACGTACTTCGAGAACAAAATCGCATCTTGTAAATGTTCTTCGTTCATGAGTACAAGACAGGCTCCGTTTAGCAGTGCCAAAAATATTTGTTCAATGGAAGCATCAAAGCAGTAGTTGGAAAACTGCAGTATTTTTTCGTTCTCCGTGATCTTGAAGTATTCTGATTGTGCTTCAATGTAAGCTACAAGTGAATGATGCTCAACCATAACGCCTTTTGGCGATCCTGTAGATCCAGAGGTATAAATTACATACAGCAGGTCGGAAGGCTTAGACTGATGTTTTTTAAATTTAGCATTGGTCGTTATAAGTTGATCTACGAGAACCACTTCGCCATCTATTTTATGGCAGCAATTACGCTTGCTAATCGTAAAGGGAGCATGAAGGTCATCGAGAATATATTTTATTCTTGCCGGCGGATAGTTGGGGTCTATCGGTGCATATGCCGCGCCAGACTTGATAATTCCGAGTATTGCGACAATCATATCAAATGATCTGTCTAGGCAGATGGGAATGATCATATCAGCATGCACACCTTTGTCGGACAAAAAGCTTGCAACCCGGTCCGACAGCTCGTCGAGCTGTTTATAACTCAACCTTTGATCGTTAAGTTCTAACGCAATGCTATCGGGAGTGCTGGTTACCCGGATCGAAAACAGGTCTGCAATCGTTGCGCAATCTTCCATAATTTAAGAGACGTTATATTAAAATTAGGCTGCGAGAATAAAGTTGTGCTGAATTAGTCAGGTTGCAAAGGAAACTGATGCTCATATTTAGCACGTTTTTCTACACAGTTTAGCTAAGGTAAAGCTTTTTTCTATAATCGAGTAACTAATAGAAAGAGCTTTGAACGTAGTGCTAACCTGCTTAAAACACGCTTTTATTGTTCGTAGTTCTACCTTTTGTGCTGAAATTCAGGTTTATCCTGCATAGATCGCCTGAATAAAAATCAGGACAGACGCTATAACCAAGAACCGGAACATGCGAGGTACAAGGCTTCACAGCTGCTTGCACATGATGTAATTTGAGGAATAGTTATCGCGTTAATAATGGGCTGAAAAGCTCAGGAAAATAAAAGCCCTGAACTTTGCAGTCAGGGCAGGTATCTTTATTTGTCCTCCGGTGGAGTGGTAGGTTTCTTTTCTGGCGGTGTAGAAACGATTTCGCCGAATTCGTTAACGTATGCTAACATGCTTTCTAGATCGCTTCCGCCTGGGTTTTGCTTACGCTCTTCTTTTCTTTGCAACTTGTCTTCTTTCTTTTTCTGTCTGTTTTTTTCGAGTTGCTTCTTCATGAAGGTTGCTTGAGACTTAGCCATATATACGTAGTTTAAGTAAAAAAATAACTGCTCTCTGCGGTTCCCGTAAAAGTCAATCTTAATAGATGAGCACTTGAGTATGCGACTGACCTGAATAAAATTTATAATCTCAGTTGGAAATGTTTTCCGGGAGAATGAAAGCCAATTAAAATTGGTTAACAAGATTGTGCCAGAGAGTAGCCTAATGTTTCACAAAGGTACGTAAAAAATATCGTTTTTGAAAGCTTGATGCCGATATCATGGTTAAGCAGCGCCTGTTTACGTCAAAACCTGTTACTGTAGATTCCTGAATTTAGTTTACATGGAGAGTTTTTCAAAAACAGAAATGATATGAAAAACGAAAAGCCCAACAAA
>NZ_JBQCME010000009.1:0-86812 GCF_051965375.1 Pedobacter sp. SAFR-022 | reverse complement strand
TGGGACTGCAAAGGTAGTAATGATTTTGATATTGTCAAGAATTTATTTCTAAATCTTTTTCTTTTTGTTTGTTCCGGTTTAGGGAACTCGTTTGCCGTTTCCGGTAAACGCAAAAAGAGACATTATCTTACTCCTTTTCAGCCTTTCAAATCTTTCTTCTTTATCCTTTTCACTGTTTCCCTTCCTCCGAAGCGGAGTGCAAATGTAGAGGAAAATTTCCGGGCTGCAAAACAATAGGTAGAAATATCCTGTTTAAACCTGCTAAGATGCTGTGAGACAAGGCAAATTATTTGCACAGCTTTTCACAATGCTTCGTGTCGCTTGTACAATAAGGTAAAGCGGCGGGTTAAAACTTGTATTTCAAAGTGGTTTCAGCCTCAAATTTCAGTTTCAGGCCTGGTCAATCCAACACATTGCTGCTGTTTTAAGTTAATTTAACATCACTCACCTTAACATCAGCCTGTCTTCAACCCGGTCTACTTTTCGATAAAATGCACCAAGCTCAGTACTGCCTTTAATAATTCAGCAACATCCCAATTCCAAAGCCTGGTACCCATGAACTTTCCTTTTGGGCCTATGCTACAATTAGCTCGGCCTTCCAACTACAAAACAACATCAAATAATTCGAATCGCCACCCCGCCCATGTTTAGATATAAATACAGTCATTGCTATATATAATAGGATACACTCCGGGACAGCAGGATTTCAGCATAGCTATATAGCGTGCTCTGCTAAGCAGAATCACAAATCCATCATTACGGAGCATACACACTTATACTATATAGGTCCTAAATAAAACTCCGCTTGAGCGGTGAGCATTTGAGGAGCTGTTAAGAACTCCAATTGACACAACATTCACTCACCGTCCAGCTAAAGAAAAATCAACAGGTGTATAGTGCCAGCCGCAATACAGCGTCCGCTTGTATAGCCAATTTGGAATTAATTCAAAAAATCACCGCAGCCTTCTGGAACAGTCAGGCCCCAAAATGCCGCATCAAATCCTCTAGAACCAGCACGCCGCAGCTTCGGATCAAACGCAGACCTCAGCCACACCTGACCCACACCTCGCCCACATCAAACGCACACCGTAGGTGTGTCTGCTCTGTGTTTGCTGTGCATCAGGCATGAAGCTGAACAGGGTATGCACCGGGACCGTTAAACACGAATGTTTAACCAGTGAGCATCCAGACCTCAGCCACGTCAAATACATCAGCACAGCCGTGCATGCTGCCCTTCTTTTTTTGTGTTAAAAAATGTTAATGACTTGAAAGGATGAATGCCTTTCGATAGCTTAGCGGACTATTATTTTTAATTGACGTTGTCGTATTATTACTTATCTTTGCAGAATGTTTAAAATTAAACACTTAACTTTTTTACTACTAACAATCTTGACTTTATCTATTGCCGGATGTAAAAGTCAGTTTGAAAAAATCCGCCTTAGCAATGACGTTGCTAAGAAATATCAAGAGGCTGTTAGACTTTATAATAACAAGAACTATTCAAAAGCATTAATTTTATTCGAAGACCTGACGCAGAAGTACCGGGGACGGGCTGAAGCGGAGGACTTAAACTACTATTACGCATATACCCTATATCGTTTAGGCGATTACACTACTGCCCGCTTTCAGTTTAAAAGCTTTGCCGATATCTATCCAACAAGTAAAAATGCAGAGGAATGCCGCTATATGTATGCGTATTGCTTCTACCTGGAGTCGCCGGCTTCTACCTTAGATCAGGAGAACACGTATAAAGCAATTGACGCGATGCAGCTGTTCATCAACCTATATCCTAAAAGTGAACGTGTTGCACAGGCTACACAGTACATCAACGATCTAAGGGGCAAATTGGAAGATAAGGCTTACGCCAATGCTAAATTATATTATGACCTTGGCGGTTACGACATCAGCAATTATAAAGCTGCCGTAGTAGCACTGCAAACGGCTCAGGTAGAATTCCCGGACATTAAGTATGCAGAAGAAATGGACCTGTTGACCGTTAAGTCACAGTACCTGTATGCAAAGAACAGTTTTGAAACCCGCCAGGAAGAGCGCTATACTGAAGCAATCCAGTTTGCAGATGAGTTTGTACAATCGCATCCGGAAAGCAAATACCTGAAAGAAGTAAACGATTTAAAAGCCGACAGCGAAGCTGGCATTGAAAATGCGAAGCGTGTGCTGGCAGAAGTTGCAAAACAAACTGAGAAGTATAAAGAAACGCTTGAAAAAGAAGCGAAAAGAGATAGTACTAGAAACACGATTAAAACCCCAACAACATAATGAATACGAACAAACCCGCTGTACCAAATACAACCGTTACCAGAAATGTTAATGATTTAGATCAGAAGACCGAGAATATCTATGAGTCTTTAGTGATCATCGCGAAGAGGGCAAATCAGATCTCTAACAACATCAAAGAAGAGCTACACGGTAAACTGGCAGAATTTGCGTCTTCAAATGATAACCTGGAGGAGATATTTGAAAACAGAGAACAAATCGAGATCAGCAAGCACTATGAGCGTATGCCGAAGCCTTCATTGATCGCTATTGATGAGTTCCTTAATGGTAAGGTTTACCACAGAAACCCAGCAAAAGAAGAAAATACCAAGGCATAGTTAACCATTGCATCTCCAATTGCAATAAAGCATGCTTAAAAATAAAAATATTATCCTTGGCGTTTGCGGCAGCATCGCAGCGTATAAATCGGCCTCCCTGGTCAGATTGCTCGTAAAAGCCGGTGCAAACGTCAAGGTTATTCTCACTGCAAATGCGGCAGCTTTCATTACGCCGCTTACCCTTGCTACCCTCTCTAAAAATCCAGTTTATACCAAATATTACGAGGAAGAAACCGGCGTATGGAGCAACCATGTGGAGCTTGCATTATGGGCCGATTACATTCTAATCGCACCTGCCAGTGCCAATACGCTTTCCAAAATGGCCAACGGCGTTTGTGACAACCTGCTTTCAGCAGTGTACCTTTCCGCAAAATGCCAGGTGCTCTTTGCGCCTGCAATGGATCTGGACATGTGGAAGCATGAAAGTACACAGGAAAATATCCGTAAGCTACTGGCCTTTGGAAACCTGATGATCGCACCGGGAAGTGGAGAACTTGCCAGCGGATTAGTGGGCGAAGGTCGCCTGGCAGAACCGGAAGAAATCATGGATTTTCTAAACGCTCAGATCACCCAGGGTATGCCTCTGCTTGGCAGAAAGGTGCTGGTTACTGCCGGCCCCACCTATGAAGCGATCGATCCTGTCCGCTTTATTGGAAATCACTCCTCCGGGAAAATGGGCTTTGCAATAGCGCATGCCTTTGAAAACCTCGGCGCGGACGTTACGCTGATCAGCGGCCCAAGTGCAGAGCAGTCCAGTGCAGGCATCAAGCGCATCAATGTGCGCAGTGCCGCGGAAATGCACCAGGCTTGTATGGAACATTTCAAAGCGGCATCCATCACAGTCATGAGCGCAGCTGTAGCAGATTATACGCCAGAGATCGTTGCAAAGGAAAAGATTAAAAAACAGGATCAGACACTTACCATAACGCTAAAAAAGACCGCAGACATCCTGGCCGAACTGGGCAGTCAAAAAACTGCGGATCAGATCCTGGTGGGCTTCGCTTTAGAAACTACCAATGAAGAGGAACATGCAAAGCAAAAACTGCAGCGTAAAAACCTTGATTTCATCGTCCTGAACTCGCTGAACGATTCCGGTGCAGGTTTTGGTGTCGACACCAACAAAATCACCATCATCAATAAAGCCTTGGAGAAGAAGACCTATGAGGTAAAGTCCAAAGCTGCTGTAGCAGCCGACATCTGCCAGGAAATTATTAGCTTGCTCTGATATGAAACGTATCCTGTTGCTTATCCTTCTGTGTTGCCTGCTCAAGCAAACGTACGCACAAGAGTTGAATGCCAGGGTACAACTGCTCGCCCCGACTGTTTCCAATCTCAATCCGGCAACGTTGCAAATGCTGCAAGAGACCATGCGCAACTTTCTGAACAATAATAAATGGAGCGCAGACACCTACCTGCCACAAGAACGCATTACCTGTAATTTCGTGATTACCGTTAGAGCCTGGGACGGTAATGCCGGTTACCAGGCAGAAGCACAGATACAATCCTCCCGGCCTGTATTTGGCAGTACCTACAACAGTACGCTGCTAAATTTAAGCGACAAGGACTTCAATTTTACCTACACAGAAGGGCAACCGCTGGACTTTTCGGATCAGCTGTTTATCAATAATCTAAGTTCCATGCTGGCTTTTTATGCTTATACCATTATAGGCCTCGATAAGGACAGCTTTGCCAGACAAGGGGGAACACCACTTTTTACTAAGGCACAGCAGGTGATGAATGTTGCGCAGAGCTCTGGTAATGCCGGCTGGAAAGCTGCCGATGGTTTAAGGAACCGCTACTGGCTTAATGAAAACCTATTGAACAGCAACTACCTGCAACTGCGGGATTTCATTTACAGCTATCATATTGAAGGTCTCGACCGATTGGCGCAGGACCAGCATACTGCATCGCGCAATCTTTTTAAAAGCCTCACAGACCTTAGTGGATTAGACAAGCAACGACTTGGCGCCTACTTTCCGAATATCTTCTTTTCGGGTAAAGCGGAAGAGTTCGGTAACATCTTCTCAGGACTCAATGCTGCCCAAAAACGCAGTGCTTTGGATCTGCTCTCGGGTATTGATCCAGCAAATGCAGGCAGATACGAGGCGCTAAAGTAAAGCCAGCACAGGCTCACTCGGTGCTACCCCCGAGGTAACATAGCTAACGAGCTTCCAGGTAATCCCCTAGATCACAATTCCTCATTTCTAAATATTTTCAAAAATAATTTGCATTGTACGAATACATTCGTAGTTTTATATACGAAACAATTCGTAGTATAAAAGATGGCAACAGCGATAGAGATAAAACCGACGGAAAGTGAATTAGAGATTCTACAAATTTTATGGGCAAAAAAGAGCTGCACCGTGCGGGACGTGCACGAGGTCTTGGCACAAAACAAAGATGCCGGCTATACAACCACCTTGAAGCTGATGCAGATCATGCATGAAAAAGGGCTTGTCGCCCGCGACACCAGCTCAAAGACCCACGTTTACAAAGCCCTGGTAAACCAGCAACGGACACAGCAACACCTGGTTACCCGGATGATTGACAACGTTTTCAATGGGTCTGCAAGCCGGATGGTGATGCAGGCCTTAGGAAACCACAAAGCGAGCAAGGAGGAGCTGGATGCAATTAAACAATATCTAGACGATTTAAGTAAGAAATAAAATCATGGAAACATTTTTTAACACAATCATCAGTGCATTTGGATGGAGTATGTTTCATTCCCTATGGCAAGGCGCAGTAATATATGGGCTGTTGTTTTTGATCCTCATGGCTGTCCCCCGAATAACGGCGCGGCTGAAGCATAATCTAGCCTTTGGCGCGATAGCCCTGATGTTTGCGAGTTTCCTGTTAACTTTTGTTTCCATTTTAAAAGGGCCGAGCGGGGCATTAACCTTAACGCTTAACCAACAGGTTTCCCTGGCAGCAGAATTGGCCGCAGCTCCAGAAACTGCCGGGTTTGTGCCTGTTGCGGAGCACTACTTTCCCTACCTGGTTGCACTTTATGGCTTGGGTGTAATCGTGCAAATCATAATTCTTTGGTACAGCTACCAAAAGCTTGAACTGGTTAAACATGCTGCGCATGATTGTGTTCCGCCCTTGTGGCAGGAAAAGTTCCAGGCTGTGCTGTTAAAACTGAATATTGCAAAGCCTGTACTATTTAAGCTATCTGACAAGGTCAATGTGCCGCTGGTTATCGGCTTTTTTAAACCCATCATCTTATTTCCGGTAAGCATGGCGACACAGCTTGATCTGCAACAGGTAGAAGCTATCCTGATTCATGAATTGTCTCATGTGCGTCGCAATGATTTTCTGCTCAACCTGATTAAAACTGCTATAGAAACGGTGTTATTCTTCAATCCTTTTGTATGGCTCAGCAGCAGGTTTATCCGCATAGAACGCGAACATGATTGCGATGATCTCGTGGTGAAGTTTACCGGCACACCCCTGACCTATGCACATGCCTTGTTGAAAATAGAAATTTTAAAGGAAAAAGATACCCCGGCTTTATCACTTGCCGCAAGTGGCAACAGCCAGCATTTGTACCATAGAATTAAAAGAATCACCGATATGAAGACGACGTACATGAGCGCGAAGCAACGCATCTTTGCGATTTCCCTTACCTTGGGAACGATTATTTCACTGGCATGGGTAAGTCCGGCTAAAGACAAGGAAACTGTAAAAACCGCAGCTGCCGACGTGGTCAGACATTTTACGCTGGATAATGTACAGGCAATGCCTAAAATAGACCTGCCGATAGACACCCCACCACAAAAGAAGAAAAAGGTTAAGATCATCACAGTAGATGAAAAAGGCAATAAAAAGGAATACAATGCGGTTAGCGAGCTTCCGGATAGTCTCCGCATTGAGGAGCCAGCCCATGTTTACAGGTTCAAATCTGATGGTTACCCAATGGATTCCACAACGGTGATCTCCTTGAGAAGAAATGCAGAGTCGATACGCAAACATTTTGATTCACCTGAGGAAAAAGCCAAATGGGAGAAACTGGCCCTCGAAATGCAGAAAAAGGGCGAAGCCTTCGCCAAGCGCTTTAATTCACCGGAAGAGCGGGCTAAATGGGAGAAGCTTGGCTTGGAGATGCAGAAGCGAGGTGAAGTTTTCACCAGGCAGTTTAGTTCACCAGAAGAGCAAGAAAAACGCAAGGCACTTACAGAGAAGATGAAAAAGCATGCCGAGGAAATGCGTTTAAAAATGAACAGTCCTGAACATCGTGAAGAGATGAAGAAGTTGAACGAGGAGATGCGTGAAAGCTCTAAGGAGCTTCAGAGAATGATGATCAGCCCCGAGATAGAAAATCAACTTAAAAACTTGAATCTGAACTTCAAGTTTGACACGGATGCAAATGAATCTATCGCACTTCGCAACTCTGAAGAATACAAGAAATTGAAAAAGGAATTTGAAGAAAAGGTGGAGAAACTGAAAAAGAAACAGGAAAAAAGAAAGTCCTGATTGTTGACCAGCTGAATGGTCAAAGAACGATTATCGAAAAAGGCAGATCTTTATCTGCCTTTTTTTGTTGTAAAGAAAATAAACATGCGAGGCTAAGTTTTCATTAATTTAGCGATGAAATATGCTACAAAAACTTTCTATACGTAATTACGCATTAATTGATAGTGTTGAACTTGAGCTGGAGAAAGGTTTGAACATTGTAACCGGGGAAACCGGTGCTGGTAAGTCCATTATGCTGGGCGCTTTGTCGCTGATATTAGGTCAGCGGGCAGAAACCAGGTATTTTTTCAATCAGGAAAAGAAATGTGTGATTGAAGGGACGTTTAAACTGAACGAGAACTCACAACATCTTTTTCTTGAACATGACCTGGATTACCAGGAAGAAAGCATCCTGAGACGTGAGATCTCCATTGATGGCAAATCAAGGGCGTTCATTAACGATACCCCGGTAACGCTTTCGGTGATGAAACAGGTGGGCGAAAAGCTGATTGACATTCACTCGCAACATGCTACCCAGGAAGTTAGTGATGCGGCTTTCCAGCTGTCCATCGTGGATACGCTGGCCAACCATATGCCACTGCTTACCGATTATCGCCATAAGTATCATGCATATCGTAAGCTCAGCAAACAACTGGTGGCCATGCAGACTGCTGCAGATGAAGCCAGAAGTAAACAGGACTATGAGCAGTTCTTGTTCAATGAACTTGAGGCGGCTAACCTGAAAGCTGAAGAACAGGAACAGTTGGAAGCCGAACTTGAACTCCTGAATAATGCGGAGAGCATTAAACGTAGTCTGGTAAACAGCTACGCAATGCTGAGCGAGCAGGAAATTGCTGTGCTACCAATGCTGAAGGAAGTGGTTAGTCAGCTGAACAGCATTGAAAAGTATAATCCGGAATACGAAGCGCAGAACGAACGACTTAAATCTGCCCTGATCGAATTGAAGGATATCTCTGAAGAGTTGATGGCTTTGGACGAATCTGTGGTTTTCAGTGTGGCAAGGGTTGAAGAGATTAACACCCGTCTGGATGTGATCTATGCTTTGCAACAGAAACACCGGGTGAAAACGGTTGAAGCGCTGATCCAGATCCGCGAGGATTTAAGCAACAGCCTAAACAAGATGCTGAGTGGCGATGAGGAGATCGAAAAACTGCAGAAGGATCTGGAGATACGACGTGCCGAATTGGAGAAAAAAGCGGATAAGCTTTCTCAGAACCGGAGCAAGTCTATTAAGAACTCTGAAAAGCAGGTCGATGAAATCCTGATGCAGGTGGGCATGCCAAATGCTAAGATCCATCTGGAGCAAACTGTTCTGGAGGACTTAGGTAAAGACGGCAAGGATCAGATCACCTTGTTATTCTCAGCAAATGCTGGTCAGGCTCCTGCACCGGTAGGCAAAATTGCTTCAGGTGGAGAGTTATCGAGGTTAATGCTTGCCATTAAGTCCATCATGGCGAAACACACCGCATTGCCGACCTTGATCTTCGATGAAATTGACACAGGTATTTCCGGAGAAACGGCTTTGCGTGTCGGGGACGTAATTGGACATCTGGAGAAAAACATGCAGGTGCTTTGCATTACACACCTCCCCCAAATCGCTTCAAAAGGCCAGGCCCATTACTTTGTATACAAACATGAGGCTAAAGATAAGACCACTACCGGGATCCGCCGATTGTCGGCAACGGAGCGGGTTGATGCTATCGCTGAGATGCTTAGCGGGAAAAACCCGGGAAGCTCTGCCTTGGAAAATGCGAAAGACCTGCTGGGCTATAAAAATGAATAAGCCAGATACTGAAAAGAAAATTTTGCTAACTTCGGGTTTGTTAAGTTAGGCCTTAACAACAACATTAAAAGTAGAAATATGTACAACTTATTAAAAGGTAAACGCGGAATCATTACCGGTGCATTAGATGCAAATTCTATCGCATGGAAGGTTGCTGAAAAAGCACATGAAGAGGGCGCAACATTTGTGTTAACCAATGCCCCTATTGCTATGCGCATGGGTGAGATCAACACTTTGGCTGAAAAAACTGGCTCACAAATCGTTCCTGCTGATGCAACCAATGTTGATGAATTGACCAACTTGTTTACTCAATCTCAAGAAATATTAGGTGGTAAAATAGATTTCGTATTGCACTCGATCGGTATGAGTGTTAATATCCGTAAAAAAATCCCTTACACAGAATCTAACTACGACTACTTCATGAAAGGTATCGACGTTTCTGCGATGTCTTTCCATAAAATGCTTGCTGTAGCGAAAAAACTGGATGCAATTGCTGAAGGTGGTAGCGTTGTAGCCCTAACTTATATGGCTGCTCAGCGTACCTATCCTTTCTATACAGACATGGCTGATATTAAAGCAATGCTGGAATCTATCGCAAGAAGCTTCGGATACCACTATGGCGTAGAAAAGAAGGTAAGGATTAATACCGTTTCTCAATCTCCAACCAAAACCACTGCTGGTACAGGTATCAAAGGTTTCGGTGACTTCTACGATTTTGCTAATTCAATTGCTCCTCTTGGCAATGCAGATGCAGAATCTTGTGCAGACTACTGCGTAACCTTATTCTCGGATCTAACCAGGATGGTTACCATGCAGAACTTGTTCCATGATGGTGGTTATTCATCTACGGGTGTAAGTGATGATGTAATGAAGCGTTTAGGTATCGGTAACGAAGGCGAATAAGCTGTCAGTCACAAAGGTATCTGCCCTTAAATAATATGTTAAAAGTCCCCTATGGGGACTTTTTTATTTGCATATATAACTAATATATTAGTTATTTGAGGACATGATTAAACACCTCCTACTCTGCTGTTCATTCCTCTTGATGAGCATCGCTTTACATGCACAGAACCTGTCCATCACAGGCGTAATTAGGGACAAGAAAGGCGTTGAACTACCTGGTGCCGGTGTTTATCTGAGCAATTATAAAAATGCCACATCAACAGATGCTGAAGGAAGATTTACCTTGAGTAATCTGAAGCCCGGCAACTATGATGTGCTGGTGCAGATGATGGGCTTCCTGCCCTATACCAAAAATGTTGTACTCTCCGATAAGTCTGTGAGCATTCAGATTGTGTTGCAGGAGAATAGCATTCAACTGAACGAAGTGGTTATTCGTACAGACCCCAACCGGGAGAAATATTTACAGGTATTTAAAGAGTTCTTCATTGGTAGGACACCTAACTCGGAAAAGTGCAAAATTCTGAATCCTGGAGTACTGCGGGTAGATTATGATAAGGATCGCCGGATATTGACGGTAAAGTCGGATGATTTTCTGATCATCGAGAATAAAGCCTTAGGTTATCAGCTGCGCTATATGCTGCAATTCTTCGAGTATAATTACAACACACGGATTGTTTATTACAGCGGCCTTCCAAATTACCAGGAGTTAAAAGGTAGTAAGGCGGCCAAGAAGCGCTGGATCAACAAAAGGGAAACTGCATACTATGGCTCCACACAGCACTTTTTCAAATCCCTATATGCTGGCAAGAGCAAGGAACAAGGTTATTTATTGCATAAGCTAATTAAGATTCCAAATACGCAACGTCCTCTAGACAGCATTATCAACAAACACATCAGACGACTTACACAAAATGGCAATGCGGTGATTCGTCTAGGCTCGGCGGTGAATGATTCACTTAAATACTGGATGAAAGTCCGGGAGATGCCTAAGGAGATCAGTACCCTGAACAGACAGGAAATTCTGCTGGATACTTTGGTGCAGCAGCAATATCGCGACTTGCAGTCTATGCGCTTCAAAGACCAGCTCTACGTGGTTTACACCAAAGAGCGGGAAACCCCGGCATACAGCAATATGTCTGGGCATTCCGTTAGCCGTCCCTTGGATATTCCGAACTACCAGATTTCCATTGTGAACATGCTTCAATCGCCGGTTCATTTCTACGAAAATGGAGGAATTTATGAACCTAAATCGTTATTGTACGAAGGATATTGGGCTTATGAAAAAATAGCGGATATGGTTCCAATGGATTATATTCCACAACCTGTAAAATAATTAAGGTCTACAAGTTACCCTGGTGTATTACTAATTTTTTTAGTAAATTCGCACTATGGAATTGAACGCAGAGAATCCATCTGGTTATTTTAAGGGCCGCGGTGCTCAGGTGAACCCACATAATCATTTCTTGAAGAACGATTACGTGAAAGAACATGTTGAAGGCATAGATGATTGGGAGGAAAAGGACAGCAAAACCACTTTCATTTTCGGCGATGCAAAGTCGGTGGTGAACAAGGTTGACAGCCCAGACGTTGGGATGGCCTACTCTCTTAACCCCTACCAGGGCTGCGAGCACGGCTGCACCTACTGTTATGCCCGAAACAGCCATGAGTATTGGGGCTTCAGTGCAGGGCTGGAGTTTGAGCGCAAGATCATTGTCAAAAAGGAGGCTCCGCAGCTTTTCCGTAAGTTCCTGGAGAAGAAAGGCTGGAATGCCGGGATCATCTCACTATCTGGAAATACTGACTGCTACCAGCCCGCAGAGCGAAAATTCAAGCTTACCAGGCAGTTGCTTCAGATTGCGCTCGAATATAAGCAGCCAATCGGTATGATCACCAAGAATTCACTTGTACTACGTGACCTGGATATCCTCAAAGAAATGGCGCAGGAGAAGCTCTGCATGGTTTATGTATCCATTAACAGCTTGAATGAAGACCTGCGCCTGAAGATGGAGCCGAGGACTGCAACGGCTGCGCAACGCCTTAAAGTAGTAGAACAGCTGAGTAAGGCTGGCATTCCGGTGGGTGTAATGGTAGCCCCGCTTATCCCGGGCTTAAGTGACCATGAAGTGCCTGCGATATTGAAAGCGATTGCAGAACGTGGGGCCACTAACGCCGGGTATACTGTAGTTCGGTTAAATGGAGCTATCGGGGGAATCTTCAAAGATTGGCTGGAAAAGAATTACCCTGATCGTTTTGACAAGGTCTGGCACATGATTCAATCATGTCATGGTGGTAAGGTGAACGACAGCCGTTTCGGAGAACGCATGCGTGGAAACGGAAATATTGCTCAACTCATCAGTGACACCTTCAAGCTACATTGCAGACTTAACAAACTAAACTTAAATCCCGTTGAGCTCGACTCTAGCAAGTTCCGCGTGCCGAAGGCACAACTGAATCTATTCTGAGGTAACTGTTGGTTTCTGATGTTTTCTAGCATGTAAATAGAAAGTATGATGCCAGTGTAAATAGAACGTATCAAGCCAAAGTAGCGCTAAATCTTACAGCAAAAAAAATCCCGTTGATCGCTGATCAACGGGATTTTCATTTATCCAGAAGGTTTATGCACCTTCTTCTTTCTTCTTTTTCTTACCAGGACTTCTGTTCTCCACGGTAATTTGATCGTTTTCTTTATTGTAGTCGATCTCAAGAACATCACCTTCGCTTACATCACCTTTTAAGATTTCTTCAGCGATTGGATCTTCAAGATATTTCTGGATCGCACGTTTTAGTGGACGAGCACCGAAGTTACTATCAAAGCCTTTGTCAGCAATGAAGTCCTTAGCTGCATCAGTAAGCTTGATTTCATAACCCAGGTTGTGAACTCTACCGAACAGCGATTTCAGTTCAATATCAATGATCTTGAAGATCTCTTCCTTACCAAGGCTATTGAATACAACCACATCGTCAACACGGTTCAAGAACTCTGGAGCAAAAGCACGCTTTAAGGCGTTCTCGATAACCCCTCTTGAATGTGCATCCACCTGGCTAGCTTTAGCAGATGTAGAGAAACCAACACCTTGTCCGAAGTCTTTCAACTGGCGTGCGCCGATGTTAGAAGTCATGATAATGATGGTGTTTCTGAAGTCAACTTTACGTCCAAGACTGTCGGTTAGTTGTCCTTCATCCAATACCTGTAACAGGATATTGAACACATCCGGGTGAGCTTTCTCAATCTCATCCAAAAGGATCACTGCATATGGTTTACGGCGGACTTTCTCCGTAAGCTGACCACCTTCTTCGTACCCTACGTATCCCGGAGGCGCACCCACTAAGCGTGACACAGCGAATTTCTCCATATACTCACTCATATCGATCTGGATCAATGAATCATCACTATCGAACATGAAGCGTGCAAGCTCTTTCGCAAGTTCGGTTTTACCAACCCCGGTCGGACCAAGAAAGATGAATGAACCAATTGGCTTCTTAGGATCTTTCAATCCAGCTCTTGTACGTTGGATGGCTTTGGTTAATTTCTTAATCGCATCATCCTGACCGATAATTTTGTTCGCTACGGTATCGTACATATTCAACAGTTTTTGGCTGTCTGTCTGTCCAACACGTTGCAACGGAATACCAGTCATCATGGAAACAACCTCCGCTACGTTATCTTCCGTTACGGTGTAACGTTTGGTTTTGGTTTCAGCTTCCCATTCAGATTTAGCACGGTCAAGCTCTTCTAAAAGATTCTTTTCAGTATCCCTCAGTTTCGCAGCTTCTTCATATTTCTGACTTTTAACCACCTTGTTCTTTTCAACCTTGATGTCTTCAATCTTGGTTTCAATTTCGATGATCTTCTCAGGAACATGAATATTGGTTAAGTGAACCCTTGAACCCGCTTCATCTAAAGCATCGATCGCTTTATCTGGTAAGAAGCGGTCCGTGATATACCTTGAAGTCAAGGCTACACAAGCATTGATCGCTTCGTCGGTATAAGTCACACCGTGGTGATCCTCATACTTTTCTTTGATGCGGTTAAGGATCTCGATGGTTTCATCCGGAGATGCAGGCTCAATCATTACCTTCTGGAAACGACGGTCCAAGGCACCATCCTTCTCAATGTACTGGCGGTACTCATCTAAAGTGGTTGCACCGATGCATTGAATTTCACCCCTTGCTAGGGCCGGTTTAAACATGTTCGAAGCATCTAATGAGCCCGAAGCACCTCCAGCACCTACGATGGTGTGAATCTCATCAATGAACAAGATCACGTCAGTAGATTTCTCCAGTTCATTCATTACCGCTTTCATGCGCTCTTCAAACTGGCCACGGTATTTTGTACCAGCAACAAGTGAAGCAAGATCAAGCGTAACAACACGTTTGTTGAACAACACCCTTGATACTTTACGCTGAACGATGCGTAATGCAAGTCCCTCTGCAATGGCAGACTTACCCACACCTGGTTCCCCGATCAGGATCGGGTTATTCTTTTTCCTGCGGGATAGGATCTGAGAAACACGTTCAATTTCTTTTTCCCTGCCCACTATTGGGTCAAGGCGACCTTCCACTGCAGCTTTAGTCAAATCCCTGCCGAAGTTATCTAATACAGGGGTTTTAGATTTGATGTCTGAAACTTTCTTCGGACCGCTGAAGCTCTCCTCTTCACGATAATCATCATCACTGCCTGCAGAGGCACTGTTCTGTATATCGTCTCTAAAGTTGTTTTTGTTTACTTCAACTTCCTGTTTGAAAATCTCATAATTGATGCTGAATTGTAATAAGATCTGTGAGGCGATGTTATCATCGTCGCGCAGAATTGACAATAATAAATGCTCTGTACCTATCAGGTCGCTTTTAAATATTTTAGCTTCTAAATAAGTGATCTTTAAAACTTTCTCAGCTTGTTTCGTAAGTGGGATGTTGCCCAAATTTACGGTTACACTTGATGTACCTTTAACGGCATCTTCAATGGCACGGCGCAACTTCGAAGTATCTACTCCAAGTGACCTAAGAACCTTTATTGCCATACCGTCGCCTTCGCGGATAAGGCCTAGTAATAGATGTTCTGCGCCTATGTAATCGTGACCAAGTCTCAGGGCTTCTTCCCTGCTAAATGAAATCACATCTTTAACTTGTGGTGAAAACTTAGCTTCCATATCTACCTTTCTTTACTGGAATGCTCTAAACTATAAATTATGTTTAAATAAGCGAGACCATTTTTTTTATTTTATCAACAATTACGCCATCCACGCTAAATATAAACACCCTGGTGCCGTAATTTCACAAAACGCTGCTTTTTTTGACTTTATTGCTGATATTTGCAAACCAATATGCAATTATGTCAGACGAAAAAATAATATTCTCAATGGCCGGGGTGAATAAGATTTACCCCCCACAGAAACAAGTATTAAAAAATATATACCTGTCCTTTTTCTATGGTGCAAAAATAGGCGTTATCGGACTAAATGGTTCAGGAAAATCCTCGTTATTGAAAATTATAGCTGGGCTTGACAAATCTTATCAAGGTGAGGTTGTATTCTCCCCAGGGTATTCTGTCGGATATCTTGCCCAGGAACCTATTTTAGACAATGAAAAGACTGTCCGTGAGGTCGTTGAAGAAGGTGTAGCTGAGATCACAGCCATCCTGAAAGAATACGAAGAGATCAATGAAAAGTTCGGCCTGCCCGAGGTGTATGAGAACCCTGACGAGATGGACAGGCTCATGACCAAGCAAGGTGAATTACAAGATAAAATCGATGCCACCAATGCCTGGGAGCTGGACAACAAACTGGAGCGTGCAATGGACGCTTTACGCTGCCCGGATCCCGACAGCAAGATTGGTGTACTTTCCGGTGGTGAGCGTAGAAGGGTCGCCATGTGCCGCCTCCTGCTTCAGGAACCAGATGTATTGCTACTCGATGAGCCAACCAACCACCTTGATGCAGAAAGTATCGATTGGCTGGAGCAATTCCTGAAAGACTACAAAGGAACCGTTATCGCAGTAACCCACGACAGGTACTTCCTTGACAATGTGGCCGGTTGGATCCTCGAACTTGACCGCGGTGAAGGTATTCCCTGGAAAGGAAACTACTCTTCATGGTTAGATCAAAAAGCAAAACGTCTTTCACAAGAAGAAAAGACCGAAAGCAAACGCCAAAAAACCCTCGAGCGCGAGCTGGAGTGGGTACGTATGGCTCCAAAAGCGAGACATGCAAAATCTAAAGCAAGGTTATCCAACTACGAAAAACTTGCTTCCGAGGACTCTAGAGAGCGCGAAGACAAACTGGAGCTCTTCATCCCTGCTGGTCCACGTTTAGGTAACGTCGTTATCGAAGCCAACAACGTAACTAAGGCCTATGGAGATAAGATCCTGTTCGAAAACCTGAGCTTCTCCCTCCCACCAGCAGGTATCGTTGGTATCATCGGACCAAATGGTGCAGGTAAAACCACCTTATTCCGCTTGATCACTGGTCAGGATACCCCGGACACTGGAGACTTCAGAGTAGGTGAAACGGTAGCCTTGGGTTATGTGGATCAGAACCACAATGACCTGGAACCTGAAAAAACCGTATACGAGAACATCACCGATGGACTCGACAACATTCAGCTTGGAAACAAGGCTGTTAACGGACGTGCTTACGTGTCCAAGTTCAACTTCAACGGCGGCGACCAGCAGAAGAAAGTAGGCGTACTGTCAGGTGGAGAAAGAAACCGTGTACACCTGGCCATTACCTTGAAAAAAGGTGCCAACGTGCTATTACTGGATGAGCCGACCAATGATATCGACGTAAACACCCTGCGAGCACTGGAAGAAGCATTGGAGAACTTCGGTGGTTGTGCGGTAGTCATCAGTCACGACCGTTGGTTCCTCGACCGCATCTGTACACACATTCTTGCCTTCGAGGGCAACTCACAGGTGTACTTCTTTGAAGGTAACTACAGCGACTACGAAGAAAACCGCAAGAAACGACTTGGTGACGTCACCCCTCACCGCATTAAATACAAAAAACTAGCCTAATCTGGCTTTACATCAACCTCCAAACTGCTGGAGGTTGATGTTTATACTTACCTGCAGATATCTGGTATTCTGATTGTTTTTACTGTCAATGATGGAGTTGTCAGACACATTCCTGATGAAATAGTTACCCTGATTCAGAATGTCATAGGCTTGAATCTTAAAAGTTCCGCGCTCCCGGCGTAGAAAAGACTTCTCCAGACTCATATTGATGATTGTTGGATTGCTCGAAGCAATTGAGTAACCTATATTGATACGTTTCAAAGCATCAAAGCCCAGGATCACACGTTGCGGTAAAGTAGCTTTCATGCTCAGGTTAAACTCATACACCTGAATATTCTTCAAATTACTATATCCCAAAGAGTACCGGTTGCTGTTATAATTGTAGCTTGCATCGCCGGTAATGGAAAGTGCCTTTTTACTCATGCGCAGCAATACCGCTTGCGAAAAATTGAAGCCCTTGTTCTCGTTTAACACGAAATTCGAGTAGGAGACCGTGTTCCCGAAGCCAACCGTTCCCCTAACTTCCAGATTGATCACATTGTCAGCAAAGGGCTGGGACCAGGAATAAATCCCATCCACATTGTAAGCGCCATTCGCATTCAGAAAGGTTGTTTCCTGTTTTAGCCCGTTGAGCGTGTCCCGCCTCAGTATCACATTGCTTACAACCTGATTTTGTACCACCCCACCATTCAGCGCAAACATCAGTACGCGCCCGGTTTCGAGGTTACTGTTCTGAAAGGACAAGCTCGCCGTTTGGTGGAAGGTAGATTTCAGGTTCGGATTACCAACAATCACATTCTGCAGGTTTCTGGTATTTGGCACCGGCTGGAGCTGTGCAAGGTTAGGCGCCGAGCTGTTCCCGTTGTAAAGAAAGGTTAAACTCGTACGCTCCGATATGTTGTAGCTGACATTTGCAACCGGCGTAATATTAAAGCCAGCATGCCTGATGGTACCGTAAGGCCGTTTATTTATTACGGTCAAGACATTCGGTTGTGCACTTATGCCGAAGTTATAACTCAGGTCCTCCGCCCCATATCTGAAGTTGACGCCCAGCAAGTGCGCTCCGAATCGGGACGTGTAGGTACTGCTTAATGAATCCACTATCCGGTTTCGACCGAAGGCATTCTTCACTCTGGTAAGCAGGTTATTAGCATTATCTTCCAGGTCATAGGTGTAAACGATATCCAAATTCTTACTTACCAGGGAATCATGATCGTTAGACAATGGTTCCGAGAATCTCAACGTGCCTGACACACTTCTCAGTCTGTTCTTCGTATCCATCAAACGGTTTAGCAGGGAGTCCTTTGCAAACAGGCCCGTTCTGGGGTTATAATAACGGATCAGGTTGTCCATATTATCATCCTGCTGCGAAATGCCGTTCTTAGCTGACAAGCCTACCGACAGTGTTCTTCCAGGCTTCTTCAGGCGATGTGAAAACGCGAAATTACCTGCAAACTCTGGTGTGTACTGATCCGTAATGATCGTATTTCTTAAATCCTGTTTGTTAACACCAGTCTGTTCGGATGAAGCCTGATAGTCGCTGTTTGTATTCAGGAAATTACCGGAAACCGAAGCCTGAATATAGCTCGTTTTACCAATAGACTGCAGATTCCAGCTCAGGTTATGCTTGCTGGTATTGGTGTTCCGGTTATAGTCGTTTAACGTATAGAGTGAACCCGAAGGATTTAAAGTCTCGGTATAATCAAGCTGATGGTTTTCATTCTTGTTGTTATCATAAGAATAAGCCAGACTGGCAGTCACCGCATCGCTTAGCTTATCCCGATAATTCATTCCCGTTGAAATATTCCTGTTGATACCTGCAGGATTATTCGTGCTGTTGATATTTCCTTTAAGACCCACCTGCTTCTTCTCCCGCCAGAGGTTACCATTAGTTTGCAGGCCATAACGTTCATTCGTGCCGGTATATACCGCCGTATTTCCGAAATTCCCTTTTCCCCTGCCGGGTTTTGTTACCAGGTTCAGCATCTTCTGCGATTCACCAGACTTATTACCCGTGAAGCTGGACTCATCACCATAATCGTTGATGATCTGAACTTTGGCAATGATATCTGCCGGAAGTTGGTTGATGAAATCTTTAACGCTGTTGGTGAAGAAATCCTCCCCATTTACGCGGAGTTTTGTGGTAGGTTGCCCCATGGAGATCAGTCGCCCGTCGCGATCGAAGCGTAAGCCCGGCAACTGCTTGAGCAGCTCATCCACACGATCGTTCTCCCGAACCAGAAAAGCCGCAGCATTATATTCAATCGTATCTTTAAGTACACGAACGGGAATCACCTGGGTGGTGATCACCACTTCTTTAAGGGTGTTTTTATCTTTTTGCAGAAAGTAAGGTACGTTATTGTACTTCTGACCTGGTTTAAACTCGAGCTCAACGTCAAGCGGGACATAGCCCATACTTTTGATGTTCAGTTGCGCCCGCGGACCAGAGATACCAGAGATACTGAATTTACCCCTGAAATCCGTTACCGCGTGCAGCGTGTCTTTTCCTGATACAATACGAATGGAGGAGCCCGGAATGGCCCTGTTCACAGAATCTTTTACTGTTCCGCTTACCTTATTCGTAGCTTGAGCAATCGCATAACCAGAGCATAAAAGATTGAACAAAAGGAATAGTAATATGCGCATAACAGCTCCTTGCTATGCGAACATAGCGAAAATTGCTAAATATGACTAATATTATAAGGCATTATGCGCCCTAATCTTTCTGTTCATTTTTTGGTGCCCTTGGTCCACGCTTGTAGATAATCAGTCCGTTGAGGAAGTTTCTAAGGATCTGATCACCGCAGGGTTTAAAGTTCGGATGGTCGGTACTCCTGAAAAATGAGCCCAGTTCGCTCTTCGTAATTTTGAAGTTTACCAGTTCCATAATCTTAATGATCTCATCATTATTAAGTTCCAGCGCTACCCGAAGCTTTTTAAATATATCGTTATTGCTCATATTACATTGCTATCTCTATTTTCACCTTCTTATTCTTGATCCGCTCATTGGCTAATGCCGCGAGCACCTTCCGGCTCATATTGCGTTTCACTGCAACATAACTGCTTTGATCTTTAACCTCAATCAAGCCAACATCTTCCTTCTGTAAGCCACCTTTTTTCAAGAGTAGTCCAACGATATCAATCTTGTTAACCTTATCTTTTTTGCCGGCAGCGATGTACAAAGTCTGCCACTCACTGTCATTCGGAAGCTTGTAACCTTTATCTTTCAAAACTTCCGTTTCAATGTTTCCAGCCAGGAAGGGATATTTCTCCTCTTCGGTCATGATCAGGTATGCCGTTCCTTTGGCATTCATCCGGGCTGTACGACCATTACGATGCAGAAACGCATCTTCGGTGTATGGCAGCTGGTAATGTACAATGTATTGCACTTCAGGAATATCCAAGCCGCGGGCCGCAAGATCCGTGGTGATCAACAGTTTTATACTGCCGTTGCGGAACTTCAGCAGCGCACGCTCACGCTCATCCTGCTCCATGCCACCATGAAAAATATCGTGTGCAAGATCTTTATCGATCAAAAGGTCACTGATACGATCCACCGTTTCCCGGTGATTACAGAAGATCAGCGTACGCTGATCCCCAATTTTACAGATCAGTTTAAACAAGGTGTTTAATTTCTCCTCTGCAGTCGTAATTACCTTTTTAAGTTTCAAATCGGGTGTAACTGCAGCACTGGCTAAAAAATCAATCTCTTCTGCATTACGTACACCTGCGAACTCCGGAATGACTTCCATCTTCGTAGCAGAAGTCAGAAACCGCTGCTTCAGGGAGCGCAGCTGACCGATGATGTAAGACATGTCATCTTGAAAGCCAAATTCCAGGGCTTTATCAAATTCATCCAGCACCAGGGAGGTTATGGTAGATTCATCAAAGTTTTCGTGCTTCAAATGGTAGGCGATCCTGCCTGGCGTTCCAATCAGTAATGCTGGTGCTTCGGCCAGGTTGTTCTTCTCAACCTTCACTGCATGCCCGCCATAACAGCAGTTAACCTTAAATCCTGTTCCCATAGCCTTAAAGACCTGTTCAATCTGCAGTGCAAGTTCTCTGGAGGGCACCAGGATCAAAGCCTGTACACCCTTGGTGGCCGGATTAAGGTTGTTCAGCAGCGGCAGCAAAAAGCCCAGCGTTTTACCTGAACCCGTAGGTGCCAGCAAGATGAGGTCCTTACCTTTTGCAGCGGCAGCTGTCGCAGCAAGCTGCATCTCGTTTAGCGCGGAAATATTCAGATTCTGAAGAACTCTTTGTACCATAAGCAACAAAGGTAACAAATCTGCCGGGAAGCACCCCGAATGGCTTAAAACTTAAGGTAACGCTTTTTAATGCGGCGCAGGGTTCTGTTTACCCTCGACTCCATCTGTATGAGCATATCGCCTCTTTTGCTCACCAGAGCACTCATATAGGTATTCGCCTTTTGGATCGGAGAATAAAGGTGATCATCCAATAATTCAAGATATTTTTCATTAGATCTGCTTGCCTGAAGCAAATAAAATTCATTCATCAAATCTGGGTTAATCGTGTTCATTGGATTTCTTTTTTAAGATACAACCATTTACAACTATAGGATAAACAACAATTCACCAGATAAGTTGTTCTTTATAATGACAAACAAATAAAACTAACAAGAATTAAATGGATAGACACACCTATCAAACAGGGATAATTGGAAACTGTGCTTACCTGGCGCACATCAACAAAAACACTAATGTAGACTGGCTTTGCTGGCCACGATTCGACAGCTCATTTGTATTCGGCGGCTTACTTGATGATGAAAAAGGCGGTGAATTCTCCATCCGGCCTGCGGGAGAATACAGCTCAAAACAGTATTACCTGGAGAATACTAATATTCTCTGCACAGAAATCAGCAATCCGGAAGGCACTTACCGGATAACCGATTTCGCACCACGCTTCAGACAATATGAGCGTTACTACAAACCGCTCATGTTCATTAGAAAAATCGAAGTGATCAGCGGCAACCCTCGTGTAAAGGTGAAATGCCGCCCCGTATATAATTATGGTGAAGACAAATTTACCCGCAGTCGCGGCAGTAATCACATCTTATATCAATCAGGTAATGAAACGCTGCAGCTCAGCACCAACATTTCCTTAAGCTACATCGAAGACGAACGCTATTTTGCGCTGAATGAACCAAAATACCTGATCACCACCTTCGGCTACAAACTGGAAGCACCAATTGATAGTACAGCGGAACGCTTCCTGCTAAGCACAAAGCAGTACTGGCGCACCTGGATCAAACACTCTTCCATTGCTGGCTTTCAGCAACAGGTAGTCATACGCTCCGCCCTGGTTTTAAAAATCCACCAGTATGAAGATACCGGAGCAATCATTGCCGCAAGTACCACCAGCCTTCCAGAACACCCGGGCAGTGTACGGAACTGGGATTACCGTTATTGCTGGATGCGTGATACCTATTATGTCATTACAGCCTTAAACCACATCGGACACTTCGAAGAGATGGAGCGTTACTTCAACTACATCACGGATATTTCCTTCCGCAACGACGAGCGTTACCAACCTTTGTTTGGCATTGCCGGCGAACGGAAACTAACCGAACGTATTCTCGGGAACATCAAAGGCTACCAGGGCAATCAACCGGTAAGGATCGGAAACCAGGCTTTTGAGCATATTCAAAATGATATCTATGGTCAGGTGATCATATCCATGCTGCCTTTATACCATGATAACCGCTTCATTTTCGATGAACGTCATGGCTCTGCGCAATGGCTCGACTATCTGCTGAAAAAGATCGAGCGCACCATAGATGAGAAAGATGCAGGAATCTGGGAATTCAGGAATATTGCCAATCACCACTGCTACACGAACCTGTTTCAATGGGCAGGTGCAAACGCGGCATTGAAAATGGCGACAACCATCAATGATGAGCAAAGTAAACAGCGTGCGCAGCTATTGATCGATAAAGCGGCTAAGCACATTGAAGACTGTTATGATCCGGTAAGAAAAGTGTACACCCATGGCGTGAACAGCCCACACCTTGATGCAAGCACACTGCAACTCATCCTGATGAACTATCTGGATCCGCAATCGCAGAAAGCGAAAGATCACCTCTCTGCGGTGGAAGCGGAACTTAAAGCCGACAATGGCTTATTCTACCGTTACAAACACGCAGATGATTTTGGCAAGCCGAAATCTACCTTTCTCATCTGCGCATTCTGGTATGTGGAAGCTTTAGCCTGTGTAGGCCGGATTGATGATGCGATTAAGGAGTTTGAGTCGCTGATGCAATATGGCAATCATCTTAATCTTTTCAGTGAAGATATTGATGAAAATGATGGCAGTCAGTGGGGCAACTTCCCTCAAGCTTATAGCCATGTAGGCTTGATGAATGCTGCACACCGCATCGCCATCAAATTAGACAGACCTGTTTTTCTCTAACTGCAAAGCATTTTTAAAAGGGACCTGACTTCGGTTGGGTTCCTCAAATAATATCTTGCCGCAGAAATGTTTCCACCAACTTTTATGGTGTAGGCCTCTTCTGGAATTGCTTTAAAGATATCTTCGTCCGTATGATCATCACCCAGCGCCAGGATAAAGTCCGGATGATTATCGTGCATCCAGTTTAAGGCTGCTTTTCCTTTATTCACCTCAATATTCTTAAACTCCAGCACCTTATTGCCAGGCATCAATTGCAGACCATTATCGGCAACCATGATCCGAAGGTGATTGATAATTTCCTGAGCACGCAATTCACCCAATCCCTCTTCTACCTTGCGGTAGTGCCAAACCAGGGAATAGCTTTTTTCCTCAATGAAAGAACCTGGCGTACGGTCCGTATAGGTCTCCAATACTGCGCGGATGTCCAGTTTCCACTTGTCGGTTAACAAGGGTAAACTTTTCCACTCATTACCTGATTGTTTCTGCCAGGCACCATGTTCGGCAATCATGTCCATCTTCAAATGCCCGAACCAATCTTCAAGCGTTTGATGCCGTCTTCCGCTGATGATGATCACTTTATTCCCTTCCACCTCAGACAGGTTCGCAAGCAAATGCAGCAATTCTTCATCTGGTGAAGCTTTGTCAATATCTCCCTTAAAGCCCACCAATGTTCCATCATAATCCAGGAACAGATAGCGATCGCCGGCTTTATTATACGCAGTTTTTATTCTTTCCCGAATGGAGGCTGAGGCATATTTAGTTAGTAAGGCTGCCTGCATCTCTTTCACCTCTTCCAGTTTATCCATAAAGTTCTTTACCCATAAATGTATATTGAATTTTTTCACGATGGCCCTCATGCTCTTCATACGATGCTCCTGCTCCGCATCTGTCATGTTTAGGGCCTGTACAAGTGAGCGCATGATCTCACCAATATTGTTTGGATTTACAATCAGTGCGTCGTTCAGCTCTTTGGAAGCGCCGGCCATCTCACTAAGGATCAGCACACCCTTGTTGTCCGTTTTTGAAGCCACAAACTCTTTGCTTACCAGGTTCATCCCATCCCGCATTGGCGTTACCAGGCAAACATCTGCGGTTCTATATAAGGCCGACAGGAACTCAATCGGGAAGGAACGATAGAAATAATGCACCGGTGCCCAGTTCAGCGTTCTGAACTTCGCATTGATATTGCCGACCAGCTGATCGATCTGCTCACGCAGCTCCTTGTATTGTGGTACACTATCTCGTGAGGGTACAACGATCATGTAGAGTTCTACCTTCTCGATATACTCCGGGTAACAATGCAGGAAGAGCTCGAAGGCCTGTAATCTTGGAATAATGCCCTTACTGTAGTCCAGCCGGTCAATAGACAGGATCATTCTCGAACCCTGTTTAGATTCCTTGAAAGACTGGATGTGCGCGGAAACACGCTCATTGCTGGCCAGCACTTCAAATTTCTGGTCATCAATACCCATTGGAAAGGCCTCGACCACAATCTGCCGCTCATTGTAATTGATTACGTTATTAGCATATTTAGAAGTAGAGAGTTTACTCGCCGCACTCAGGAAATGGCGAACATCATCGAACGTGTGAAAGCCGAGCAAGTCAGCGCCAAACATTCCTTCCAGCAGCTCTTCCCGCCAGGGGATAAGCCTGAAAATCTCATAAGATGGGAAGGGGATGTGTTGGAAAAATCCAATCGTGATATGTGCCTGTCGCGCGCGTACCATGCCCGGTAGCAGCAACAACTGATAATCATGGACCCAAACGGTATCACCTTCTTTAAGGTGTGCGACTACCGAATCAGCGAATTTTGTGTTTACACTTTGGTAAAAGTCCCAATAACTCTGCTCATAGTTGGCATAAGTAGTCATATAATGAAATACTGGCCAGAGCACCTCATTGGAAAAGCCTTCATAATACTGGTTGATCTCCTCATTACTCAGGAATACCGGGATCAGGTTCAGCGCGGCTAACTTCTCCGTAACCTCCTGCTGTCGTTCCTCCGGCACTTCAATGCCAGGCCATCCAATCCAGATGTTGTGCCCGGTCTTGTATATGGAGCCCAAACCGGTAGCCAGACCACCCTCGCTTGGACTTAATTCATAAACCCCATCCTTTTCTACAATTTTCACAGGAAGACGGTTGGAAACAATAATGGTTTTATTCTTTGTCATATGTACTAATACTACCCCTTTAATATGGTATTGTTTTGAGTTTTTACACATTTAGCAGAAGCCAAACAATCCTAAAAACCGCGACGAAAAAGCCCAACATACTGATATTAAGGAATTAAGTAGCTGAATTAACATTTTTTTTACATCTAAAGCCTTATCTTAGGGTAGCTACATTCTTAACTCCAACTCTTATGAACTGGAAGAAATTCAGCGGTGAAGTTATTCACAAGCCGATACTTGAAGAAATTGAACAGGCGATTATCCGGGAAAGCGAAATGGGACATAAACTTAAGATCTGTATTGGCACAGATTCACAGGTTAAAGGTCCAATTACCAACTTTGCTACTGTAATTGTGCTGCTACGCGCACACCATGGAGGGTTTATGTATATCCATCAGGAGAAATCACTGCAGCGCATGGGCATCAAAGAGCGGATGCTGGCAGAAGTGCAGAAATCCATTGAAACCGCATACGCCATTTGTGACTTGCTGGACCTTTATGATGTCGGCTTGGAGGTTCATGCCGACATCAATACAAGTCCTTCATTCAAATCAAACAAGGCACTTAATGAAGCAATGGGATACATCTTAAGTATGGGCTTTATTTTTAAAGCTAAGCCCGAAGCTTTTGCAAGTTCAACCTGCGCTGACAAGATGGTGCATTGATACCAAGCTAAGCTGGTACTTTTCTCAGGGACTCGACTTCAATAACGCTTTCAACAACGCTATTTTCAACGACAACGCTATTTTCAATAATCAGCGTACCCTGGTAATATTTTTCATTGTGCTGTGAAGCATCAAGCCCTTCTTCTTCTTCTGCGGAGCTTACACGGATTGGCTGAATCAGGTTCACCAGCTTGAAGATGCCGTATGACATGACAAAACTGAATGTCACGACAATGACCACCCCTTTTAGCTGGGTCAAAAAGAAGGTTGCATCACCGTAGAAGATGCCATCAAAACCTGCAGGGTTAATCTGCTTACTTGCAAAAACACCGGTTAAGATCATACCAACGATACCGCCTACGCCGTGACAAGGAAATACGTCGAGCGTATCATCCAGGCTGGTACGGGATTTCCACATCACCGCAAGATTGGAGATGATGGCAGCCACGACACCAATAAATATACTTACCGGAATGGCGACGAAACCGGCACTTGGTGTGATGGCAACCAGGCCAACAACAGCACCGATACAGAATCCTAAGACCGAAGGTTTCTTGCCACGCAATACATCAAAGAACATCCAGGATAATCCGGCGGCACCAGCGGCCATATTCGTTGTGGCAAAAGCACTCACTGCCAAGGCACCGGATCCAAATGCGGATCCCCCGTTGAAACCAAACCAGCCAAACCATAACAGCCCTGTTCCGATCAGTACATAAGGGATATTTGCTGGTGGTATTTCTTTATTTTCAATATGAGATTTACGACGCTTAAGTACAAGTGCCCCCGCCAGCGCAGCCATACCTGCAGAGATATGCACCACGGTACCCCCTGCAAAGTCCAGAACACCCATCTTTAACAGAAATCCTTCAGGATGCCAGGTCCAGTGTGCCAGTGGAGAATACACAAATACAGAAAATAGGACAATAAAAAGGATGTAAGAGGTAAAACGAATCCGCTCGGCTACCGCTCCAACGACCAGGCCAGGCGTAATGATGGCGAACATCAACTGAAACACGGCAAACAGGGTTAGCGGGATCGTCGGCGCACCTGCCCATGGTGCTCCCGAATTAACATTCTGGAAAAACGCGAAGGTACCAGGATTACCAATGATACCGTTAATGCTCTCTCCAAAGGCCAGACTGAAGCTTACCACAACCCACATCACGGTGATCACACCAGCAGCAACAACACTCTTGATCATGGTAGACAATACATTCTTGCGGTGAACCATACCACCATAGAAGAACGCAAGACCCGGTGTCATTAAAAATACCAATGCAGCGGAGATTAGTATCCAGGCGATATCTGCCGTATTGTATTTTCCTTCATCAAAATTTGGCAAAACAGGAAAATACAGGCACAAAACGCCTATTGCCAATAGCAAAACAAAGGGAAGGCTTTGTCTTAAGGTTAAATTTTTCATATAAATCAATTTAAAACAACTAATCAGGACAACAAAACAGAAATAAGCGCTTGTTTTTAGATCTTAAATCAAAAATACAATGTTTACATCGGAATTTTCAAAGTTATTTTGATAAAAAATCACAAGATAAACTAAATCAACCTGAATTTTAGATACACAAGCATTGACATTAACCAAAATTCAACCCAAAGACAACACAAAAAACCCAAAAATCCGGAATAAACATATAAGCTTGACGATTGTTAATGCAACATGAAATCATATCACCTGGAATTTACCCAGAAGATACCAGTTAGCTTAGCTGAAGCATGGTCATTTTTCTCTTCACCATTGAATCTGGCGAAGATTACACCCAAGGAAATGGCATTTACGGTTACATCGAATACGACCGAAGCCACGAAAATGTACCCGGGCATGATCATTACCTATAAGGTATCGCCAGTTTTAGGCATCAAGCTCGATTGGATGACAGAAATTACGCAGGTGCAGCACGAGCAGTACTTTATTGATGAGCAAAGATTTGGGCCATACAAATTCTGGCACCACCAGCATCACTTCCAGGAAATACCAGGTGGTGTATTGATGAATGATATTCTTACCTACGGCATGCCCTTCGGGATCTTTGGACAGCTGGCGAATGGAATTTTCGTTGCCAACAAGCTACAGCAGATATTCAACTACAGAAAACAGAAAATAGAAGCTTTGTTCGGGACTTACAGTACCCCTACTTCGTAGGCTGAACCCTGAACAATACCACGGCGTTCAATCTCTTTATCGATATAGGTCTGTATGGCAGATTTGTTTAAGCCCCAATTTGGCGCTATAAGCAGGTCCCAGTCCGAAATCCCGAATAAACGCTGGATGACGATGTCTGGCCTAAGCAAAGGAATCAATTTACAGAGCAGATCTGTATATTCTTCGAGGGTAAATAATTTGAAAGGATTCTTCTTGTATTTAACGCCCATAATAGAGCCTTCAACGATATGCAGGTGATGAAACTTCACGAACTTAATTTGCGGAAAGCGGTTGATCTCATCGATGTATTTCAGCATCATCTCTTCAGTTTCCCATGGAAAGCCAAAAATCGTGTGTACGCAGAGATCCAGCGGTGAGTTTTCCAGTAGTTTTACGGCTTCCACGAACTCCCCATGGCTACAGCCACGATTAATCTGGTTTAAGGTTTCATCGTAAATAGATTCCATGCCCATCTCCAGATCCACATCAAAGCGATCAGCATAACTCTCCAACAGTGCTACCTTTTCTGCATCAATACAGTCGGGGCGTGTACCTACCGAAAAGCCTACAACATCCTCCGGATTGATCGACAAAGCCTCATCGTACATCATCTTCAGATAATGGGTAGGCGCATAAGTATTGGTGTTCGGCTGGAAATAGACAATGAACTTGTCTGCTTTATAAAAACGCTTGCCACGCTCCATACCCTGCTCCAGCTGTTCGCGGATGGTTGGAAGTTTCCTGGACAGCTCCGGTGTAAAGGAGTCTACATTGCAATAGGTACAGCCGCCATAGCCTTTGGAGCCATCCCGGTTTGGGCAGGTAAATCCGCCGTCAACAATAACTTTAAACACGCGCTGCCCCTCGTACTTCGCTTTTAAATGCGTCCCGTAGTTGTTATATCCCTTTATGCCTGAATCTAATGGAGTTCCCAAATTGCTATATATTTTACGCAAAAATACAGCTTTTTTATCGGGATTATAATTCCAGCGCTTTCCTTACCAATTATTTACATAATCTATACGGCATCTTTAGCCGCCGCAGGGTTGATGATGTTGCTCGCAATCTGCGACAAATAAGCTGCGGTATCGTTTTCTTCCTTCAGGCATTGCTCCAGCAACACACTGGCTTGTTCGAGCTTCAGCTCCTTACTCACTTCATGTAATACCGTGTAGCTGGCGATCTTGTAGTGCTCAATATGCTGCGCGGCATAAATTATTGCCGCATCCCGCATGGCCGTACCTGGCTCGTTCTTGACGATCAGATCCCTGGCTTTCTCCACAAGTGCCGAGACAATGTTACATTCCTGCTTCGCAGGTTTTACTTTTAGCGACTTCATGATGGTCTCTAACCGGTTAACATGTGTTTCCGCTTCTGTAGAAGGTGAATTCAATGCCGTTCTTAATTCGGATGTATATGCCGCGATGGACAATGCAACGAAACTCTTGATAAACTTCTTTTCAGCATGATACAGATCCACCAAACGCGTTAAAAAAAATTCCATTAATCCTGTCTGTTCCATATTCAGCTTCAATTTACCACAATAACAAAAAACATTGAATTTAAGTTTTATAGCGCCGCACCAATCCTTGAATGGTCTTTTGCTTTCACATCAGGCTTGCCAAGTCGTTGATAGGGGTTTGAGACGTATCCACACGTAGCAAGTACGTTGCAAGCTCCTATCAAGTACCTAGGAAGCACGTACCAAGAAATAGGCTGTACCCCTACTTTTAGCCACGATGTGCTTTGGATTACCTAATTAATATTGATATTAGAGCTATGAAACAACTCTTTATAGCCATATTATGCTGCCTGTTTGCCGGTCAGGTCAACGCGCAATTACAGCCACAGACACTACCAAGTGCTGTTTTCTATAAAAAGGACGGTAAAGCTTTCTCGACAGCACAGATCCCGACAACCAAGAAAGCATTTATTATGTTCTTTGATGCCACCTGCGATCACTGCCAGCAGGTAGCCACCCAGTTATCCAAGCAAAGCGGAAAGCTCGCAAACGCAAACATATACCTGGTGTCAATGGATGAATTTCGCTCCATTGATTACTTCATGACAAACTTTGGGAAGCCCTTGCTCGCCATGAAAAATGTAACACTACTACAGGACAAACACCAGGCTTTTATACCAACCTTTAAACCAGACAAATATCCTTCAATGTACCTTTACGGTACAAACAAGCGTTTGCTTAAGTTTTCAAGCAACGATAAGGAGGTCCCGAAATTTTTGGAGCTGATGAAGTAAGGAAAAGCCTTTAAACCGAAAAAGCCGGTAGCGATTGTTAATCGCTACCGGCTTTTTTGATTTAAATGATATCTGTTAAGCTTCTTTCGGTTTACTTAGGTAATATACAGGAATACCTGCAAGCATGATCACCACGCCCCAACCACAGGTGCTGGTTTTGGTAATCAGCAAAGAAATGCAGATTGCAGCCGCTACGATGATATAGAAGAACGGCAACACCGGATACCCGAAGGCACGGTATGGCCGCACCGCATCAGGCATTTTACGGCGCAAAATAAAAATCCCATAGATCGTAAGGATGTAGAAGATGATCACGATGATCATTACGTAGTCGAGCAGGTCGCCGTATTTCCCGGTAAGACACAGGGCGGACGCCCACACACACTGGAACCACAATGCCCATGCTGGCACACTGGATTTGTTTAATAAGGCTGCTTTTTTGAAGAACAGGCCATCTTTTGCCATCGTATAATAAACACGTGCACCAGCCATGATCAGGCCGTTGTTGCAGGCAAAAGTGGAGATCATGATCATCAAAGCGATGATCAGCGTACCAGTATTTCCGAAGATGTTTTGCGCAGCAACAACGGCAACACGGTCTGACTTCGCGAAAGCAATATCTTGGAGTGGCATGACCGACAGATACATCAGGTTCGCCAGAATATAGATCACGGAAACGATGAACGTACCCAAGAACAGGCTCAAGCCAACATTCTTTTCAGGATTCTTGATTTCAGCAGCAATGAAAGTTACGCCGTTCCAGGCATCACTGGAGAACAAGGAGCCCACCATAGCGGCAGATACCGCAGCGAGTAAGGCAGAACCAGCAATAGGCATCCAGGAATCTGAGGCCGCGTTGTAGTTACTCGGACTCCAGGCGTCGGCCCAGTTGGCATTCCAGACTTCCGCCTTTGCACCAAGGGTAAAGCCAAAGATGATCAATCCGAACAAGGACACAATTTTAATTACCGTAAGGAAGGTTTGTAACAACTTACCATTCTTTACGCCCCTGCTATTGATATAGGTAAGCAGAATAATGGTAAAGATTGACATCAGCTGTGCCGCATTGATCTTGAAATCACCAACATTAAACAAGATGTTTTCATCACTTAAGGGCTCAAAAAGGTAGGCCGCGAATTTGGAAAATGCCACCCCAACTGCAGCGATGGTTCCGGTTTGTATCACGGCAAAGAAGCTCCAGCCATATAAAAAGGCAATCAGCTTATTATAGGCTTCCTTAAGATAAACGTATTGTCCACCAGCTTTGGGGAACATGGCGCTTAACTCGCCATAACTCACCGCAGCAATGACCGTTACCAGTCCGGTAAGCACCCATATTAAGGTTAGCCATCCCGCTGAACCGACTTGCCGGCCGATGTCGGCGCTGACAATGAATATTCCGGATCCAATCATTGAGCCGACCACCAGCATGGTACCGTCGAGCAAGCCCAGCTCCCGTTTAAAGTGATGATCCTGTGTTTCTTTTTCCATTGAATTTGATAAATAGTTTGGTTGTTGGCTAAGATATTTAAAAAATCCAATATTAAAACAGGCCTGCTCAGCGCCAGTCGATTATAAATTTGGTAAAGTGTTAAACTCTTTTATTTTTGTATAGGCTTGCCTTGCTAACCAATTAAACCAAATATATCGTATGGAGTTTCTACAAAACAACCTGATCTACATGATTCCGGGTTTCGGGCTCATTGGAATCCTTTTTATGGCGGTACAAAGTGCATGGGTGAGTAAGCAAGATGCGGGCGACAAAAACATGCTCGAACTTTCAGGCTACATTGCAGACGGCGCAATGGCCTTTTTAAAAGCCGAATGGAAAGTCCTATCCTATTTCGTTATCATTGCCGGCGCATTGCTGGCCTGGTCGGGCACCATGGAAGGCAGCCCGGAAAATCCAATTCATTCCAGTCCTGTAATCGCAGTCGCTTTTCTATTAGGCGCAGTATTTTCTGCCCTGGCAGGGTACATTGGCATGCGTATCGCCACGAAGGCTAACGTTAGAACTACGGAAGCCGCCAGGTCGAGCCTTGCAAAAGCACTGAAGGTTTCTTTTACCGGTGGTACCGTAATGGGCTTTGGTGTTGCCGGCCTGGCCATATTCGGCCTGGGTGGCTTATTCATCGTGCTCTATTATGCCTTTGTAAATCCTGGCGCTGCAGCAACTGGCCCGGAAATGAAGAAGACCATTGAGGTGCTTGCGGGTTTCTCGTTGGGTGCGGAGAGCATTGCCCTTTTCGCGAGGGTTGGTGGCGGCATTTATACCAAGGCTGCCGATGTGGGAGCTGATCTGGTGGGTAAGGTGGAAGCCGGGATCCCGGAAGATGATGTGCGTAACCCCGCGACCATTGCGGATAACGTGGGGGATAACGTCGGTGACGTGGCCGGCATGGGTGCGGATTTGTTCGGCTCGTATGTAGCGACCATTTTGGCGACTATGGTATTGGGACAGGAAATCCAGTCGGACGATAAATTTGGCGGTATGGCACCGATCCTTTTACCCATGTTTATTGCTGGCTTGGGTCTGATCTTCTCCATCGTGGGTTCCTGGTTTGTGAAAATTTCCAAAGATAGCGACAGCGTGCAAAAGGCGCTGAACCTGGGCAACTGGCTGTCCATTATCCTTACCGCCGTGGCGGCCTATTTCGCGGTGCACTGGCTATTACCGGAAAGTATGGAGATCCGGGGATTCCGTTTCCCTGCAGAAAATGTTTATCATTCCATACTGGTGGGGCTGGTTGTGGGCACCTTGATGAGCCTGATCACCGAATATTATACTGCAATGGGCAAGCGCCCCGTGAATTCCATTATACAGCAATCTTCTACCGGGCATGCAACCAATATCATTGGCGGCTTATCGGTGGGCATGGAATCTACGGTATTGCCGATCCTGATATTAGCTGCCGGAATTTATGGCTCGTATTATTTTGCAGGCTTTTACGGTGTTGCGATAGCGGCAGCGGGTATGATGGCAACAACAGCCATGCAGCTGGCGATAGATGCTTTCGGCCCTATCGCCGATAATGCCGGGGGTATCGCCGAGATGAGTGGCTGTCCGAAGGAGGTTCGTGAGCGGACAGATAACCTGGATGCCGTAGGAAATACAACCGCGGCGACCGGCAAAGGCTTCGCCATCGCCTCCGCAGCGTTGACCTCTTTAGCACTATTCGCCGCATTTGCAGGGATTTCCGGCATTGAAACCATAGATATCTATAAAGCTGATGTATTGGCGGGTTTGTTCGTTGGGGGTATGATACCCTTTATATTCTCGGCGCTCTGCATTTCGGCCGTAGGCCGTGCGGCAATGTCCATGGTACAGGAAGTAAGAAGGCAGTTCCGGGATATTCCTGGGATTATGGAGTATAAAGCTAAGCCGGAATATGAAAAATGCGTAGCGATTTCTACACAAGCATCTATTCGTGAAATGATGTTGCCTGGGGCAATAGCCTTGATTGTACCTTTAATTGTAGGTTTTATTTTCGGACCTGAAGTATTGGGTGGCCTTTTGGCTGGGGTAACGGTTTCCGGGGTGCTTATGGGGATCTTCCAATCCAACGCGGGTGGCGCTTGGGACAATGCCAAAAAATCCTTTGAAAAGGGTGTGATGATCCAGGGAAAAATGGAGTACAAAGGTTCGGACGCACACAAGGCTTCCGTTACAGGTGATACCGTTGGCGATCCGTTCAAAGATACCTCCGGACCTTCAATGAATATCCTGATTAAACTGATGTCTATCGTGTCTCTGATTATTGCACCGCACATTGCTGTCGGCCCAGTGTCGCAAACGTCGGCGAAAGATGTAGAAAAACACAAAATCCTGGCTCCGAAAACGGTGAAAATCAGTGATGTTCAATCAAAGATTAAATAGAATCTTCAAAACGGATGAAATTGTTACTATAGCAGGGATTTTCGATGAAAATCCCTTTTTATTATTAGACAATTTTTATTTAGGTTTGGAACTATATTAAAAAAATAAAACAAAAAACTTATTTATCGAAACACTTTAACTAAACCTTAATTTATGTTATTTAAAAAATCGATAGACTCTTTAATTCAGGAGTCTACTGAGAGTGGCGAAGGTACACTGAAACGTACGCTTGGGGTGGGTAACCTCATCGCGTTAGGTATCGGTGCGATCATCGGTGCTGGATTGTTTGTTAGAACTGCAGCGGCAGCGGCAGAGCACTCGGGTCCGGCAGTTACACTCTCCTTTATCCTGGCAGCAATTGGTTGTGCCCTTGCAGGATTATGTTATGCAGAGTTTGCATCTATGATCCCAATTGCAGGAAGTGCGTACACCTACTCCTACGCGACTATGGGTGAAGTTGTTGCATGGATAATTGGCTGGGATTTGGTCCTGGAATATGCTGTGGGTGCGGCTACAGTTGCCATTGCCTGGTCTGAATACCTGAATAAGCTACTGGAAACCTTTGGGGTCACCATCCCCTACGCTTATTGCCATTCACCATTTCAGACCTCAGTAGACGGAATTCAGGGTATTATCAATATTCCTGCGCTTTTTGTTGTAGTACTGCTAACTTTTGTACTGATCCGCGGTACACAGGAGTCTGCAACCTTAAACGGTATTATTGTGATTGTGAAAGTAGCAATTGTAATTGCTTTCATCGCAATTGGCTGGGGGTATATGAACCCTGCTAACCATACCCCTTACATTCCGGTTAATGCTGGAGAAGTAGCGTATGCAAACGGAGAAAAGGGCTTTATGCAGTTTTTTGCGCAGGATTTTGGTGACTTCGGTATTTCGGGTATCATCGCTGGTGCTGGTGTGGTTTTCTTTGCGTTTATCGGTTTTGATGCGGTATCCACTGCAGCACAGGAAGCGAAAAACCCAAGCAGAGATATGCCTATCGGAATCTTGGTTTCATTAGCAGTATGTACTGCATTATACATTCTTTTTGGACACGTGTTAACTGGTGTTGCAAACTATTCAGAGTTTGAGAATGCCGGAAAAGAAGCTTCAGTTGCTTATGCCATTGAAAACTATATGCATGGCTATCACTGGTTATCAGTATTGATTACGGTAGCGATCCTTGCAGGTTTCTCTTCTGTAATCCTGGTAATGCTTTTAGGTCAGTCAAGAGTTTTCTTCTCGATGTCTAAAGATGGACTAGTACCTAAAGTATTTTCATCCGTTCACCCTAAATTTCAAACGCCATATAAGTCGAACCTGATCTTCCTGGTATTTGTAGGTTTATTCGCTGCATTTGTTCCAGGTGATGTGGTTGGTGATATGACCAGTATCGGTACTTTATTCGCCTTTACTTTAGTATGTATTGGTGTATTGATCTTACGTAAAGTAGATCCGGACCGCGAGAGACCATTTAAAACACCATTTATGCCGGTAGTACCAATCTTGGGTGCTGGTGTTTGTATTTTGATGATGATTGGTTTAGGTGCTCACAACTGGGAGCGTTTATTAATCTGGATGGCCCTTGGTATGGCAATCTATTATGGTTATAGCCGCAGAAATTCAGTTGTAAGACGTAAATACAGAGAAGGTCAGAGATAAAGATCTTTAATCCACATAAAACAAAAGCGGCTGTCCAAAAGATAGCCGCTTTTGTTTTATAATGTAGTTAATAGAATTACCTTTGTGCTAAAATCTTAAACTGATGGAATTCAATATAAGCCAGATCCTTACAACCTCTATGGTGTTATTTGCTGTGATTGACATCTTGGGCTCCATTCCGATCATCATTGAGCTGAGAAGAAAAGCCGGTCACATCGAGTCTGAAAAGGCTACGCTGGTTGCAACCGTATTGATGATCATCTTTCTGTTTGCAGGTGAAGGCTTACTGAAGATCATTGGTCTTGATGTTGCCTCTTTCGCAATCGCCGGTTCTCTCGTAATCTTTGCCCTGGCTATGGAAATGGTGCTGGGTCTAACCTTGTTCAAGGATAAGGAAGAAGCACATGAAACGGTTTCCATTGTACCGCTGGCCTTCCCGATCATTGCCGGCGCAGGTACCATGACCACCCTGCTTTCCTTAAAAACGGAATACACGAGCCAGAATATTCTGGTCGGCATTATTATTAACATGCTTTTCGTGTACTTTGTATTGAAGAATACCAAAAGGTTGGAGCGGCTACTTGGTAAAACTGGCCTGAACATTCTACGTAAAGCCTTCGGTATCATTCTACTAGCCATCGCTATCAAGTTATTCAGAAACAATACAGGATTGTAAACAAAATAGCTTAAATTGGTGTTAAGCAAATAAACCGCACAATGAACAGCTTTGAGCAATATACGCTGATTATTGGCTTACTCGCCATATTCTTTGAGGGCATCCGGCACCTGAAGGAAAAACTGCGTGCCTGGCTGGCAGCGCATGCAAAGAGTCATTAAACTTTTCGAAAACGCGCCACAAACATCGTGTCCGCCTTTTCATGATAACCTTTTATGACTTCCATCTCTTCGAGCTGCAGGCCGCAGGTCTGTTGCAGGTGATCTACTACAGCTTCGTTTTCTGCTGAAAATACCGAGCAGGTAATGTAAATCAACGGCTGACCTGGCTTTAAATACTTCAGTACATTGGTCGCGATCGCCTTTTGAAGACCGTTAAACTGCTTTACCTTATGCTCGTTGAAGTAGTACAGCATTTCAGGCGTTCTGCCCCATGTTCCGGAGCCGGAGCAAGGTGCATCAAGGATGATCCCGTCGAACTCGTAGTGGTGCAGATGCTGCTCATTATCGACCAGTAGGTCAAGGACCTTCTTCTGGTATTTATTTATTCCAGCTTCCTGGAAACGTTCATCGAGATTATTCAGGCTGTTCTCACGGACATCACTTACCAAAAGTTGAACCTTTGGCTCCATTTCATGGAGCAGTAGCGATTTTCCGCCTGAGGCGGCGCAGCAATCCCACCAATATTCATAAGGCTTCGGTTGAAAGTACTTGCCGGTACGTTGTGAGGATAGATCCTGCACCTGATAGTATTTGGTGTTGGGAAGAATATGCCCCAACTTGGTGCCATTAGGCAGCGAGAACACATTCTCCGACAGCTCCTTTACATGCACCCCCGCTTCAGTAAGCGTGGTATGTATTTCAGTGGCATGTTTTGCTTTCACCCGAATAAACAGATCTGGTTGCGTGAAGAAAGATTCAAGAAAAGCCTGACGGTCGATACCTTCAGACAGCGGCTCGCTGAAGGGAAAGATCGCTTCCAGCTCGAATTCGGGATACTGATCTTGGACCAGTACAAGTTTTGCAGCAATAGGTAAACTCACCTGCTCATGCCACTCCGGCTGCTGGCTTTGCAGCAATAAACTGCTGCTGGTATTGCAAAGGAAATCCCCCACCACAAGACGATCCAGCAGGCTTCGCTCTGGCAGGGCTTTGCCGATCCTGAAGAAGCTGTACAGGTACCTGGAAGCCCACCTTCTATCGGAAGAACCCATTTGTTTATTCGCCTTAAAATAACCCACCAGAAAGCGGTGTAAAGGCTGAGAACCGTCGTATTCCTTAAATATCTTTTCGAACGTTCTGATCTGATGTTCTACTTTCATTCAATTGTGTTTAATGCAAAATTCTTGTACTGTAACAACATCAGACTGGTGTTGATATAACCGAGTTTATCGTCATGTACAAAGTGGAAGCCATTATGCAAGCCCCGGTAATTATGTTTGGTCATCTGATTCAGGAAATTTGGACCTGATCTGGCGATCAGATTCCCAAAGAACAAGCCAATATCGTAACCTTTAAAAGCATATTCACTCGGTTCAAACTCGTACGCCTGTCTGTACTTTTTCACAAATTCGATAACCGCTGGTCTACGGTAATCAATCTTATAAGAACTGCTTACAATAGTGTTTAAGGCCTGAAGTTTTTCTGCGGGATAAGACTGTTTGGTCCAGTTTGGATGGCCATACAGGCTTACGTTTAAGCCAGCACGTTGCATTTTCAAAAGCTTATCAATGCTCGCAGTTACAAAAGCCTTATTCGAAGAGCTTAGCAGGACGATGTATTTTTTGTCCTTCTGCACTTTCATTTCCATGGAAAACACCGAGGCGTATTCCTGAAAGCTGAACTTTTTATTCTTCAGATTGGTAAAATATTGCCTCAAGGGTGCTCCGAAAACCTCATCGTCTGAACTTTTGGGATTGATAAGCACCACCACGGTATTTTCTGAATTATGATTCTTGCTGATGTGCGCACCAATCTTCTGAACATGCAGGTTGATGTTGTTAACCACAGAGATCAGATTTGGATTATTAAACTCCTGTGGCAGGGAGGCCGCGAGTGGAGAAACGATGGGCAGCTTGTTAGCAATCGTGTAGTTGGCGATGTACTTCTGTCCATCCGGGTAAACGGGGCCGACCAGCAGGTTGCTCTTTGCAAGCTCGCCCGATTTCATGACGCTTTCTATTTGAGCATTATAGTCGCGGGTGTCCAGTACATTGATCTTGAAGTTGAAACCTGAAGTGGCGGCAGAATCAATACCCAGCATAAAGCCCTGGTAGAATTCGATTGCGAGCGCAGCCTTTTCTACTTCAGCCTTTGTAGGTGCATTGATGTTTATTTGATTGAGCTTAAACGGAAGCAACATCGAGATTGTTGCTTCCGTAAATTTCCTGGACTCCGGCTCAGTTGCCGCCCGCTCCTCCTTTTTCTCAGGTGCGGAAGGTGTTGGTGTTGATTTCGGCTGTATCTTTGGTGAACAGGCGGAAATCAGTAAACCGAAGGCAAGGGTAATGAATATTTTATTCCCACTCAATCGTTGCTGGTGGTTTGGAGCTGATATCATATACAACGCGATTAATTCCTTTTACTTTATTAATGATTTCATTAGAAATTTTAGCGAGTACAGGGTAAGGTAAATGACACCAATCGGCAGTCATGCCATCTACAGACTCAACGGCCCGCAGGCAAATTACATTTTCGTAAGTACGCTCATCGCCCATCACACCGACAGACTGCACGGGCAAGAATATTGCACCCGCCTGCCACACCTGATCGTATAACCCGGCTTCCTTCAAATTGTTTATATAAATTGCATCAGCTTCCTGAAGAATGGCAACCTTCTCTGCGGTTACATCACCCAAAATACGGATGGCCAAACCTGGTCCAGGGAAAGGATGACGTCCAAGGATCACCTCGTCGATACCAAGGGTTTTTCCTACACGCCTTACTTCATCCTTGAATAAAGTATTTAATGGCTCTACAACCTTTAATTTCATGTATGCAGGCAAACCACCAACGTTATGGTGCGACTTGATCGTTGCAGAAGGACCTTTTACCGATACCGACTCGATCACATCAGGATAAATGGTGCCTTGTCCCAGCCATTTCACGTTCTGAACTTCATGAGCCGCATCATCGAATACTTCGATGAACACACGGCCAATTGCCTTGCGCTTCATTTCGGGATCTTTCAATCCAGCCAGCTGGCTCAGGAACCGGTCTTTGGCATCAATACCTCTGATGTTTAAGCCCATATGTTTATACTGTTCCAAAACAGCTTCGTATTCATCTTTTCTCAACAAACCGTTGTCTACAAAAATGCAGTGCAGGTTTGTGCCGATCGCTCTATGTAACAACACCGCTGCTACGCTGGAGTCTACACCGCCAGAAAGCCCAAGAACGACCTTATCGTCGCCAAGCTGTTCCTTCAGGTTTGCTATAGTAGAGTCAACGAAAGCATCCGGGGTCCACTCCTGCTTACATCCGCAAATGTCCACGAGGAAGTTTTCCAATAGTTGCTTACCGTCGGTACTGTGTGTTACTTCCGGGTGAAACTGGATAGCATAGGTTTCCGTGTTTTTAACCTGGTAGGCTGCTACACGAACGCTGTCTGTGCTGGCAATAATTTCGAATGTATCAGGCACTTCAGTAATGGTATCACCATGTGACATCCAGACCTGAGAGCTTTCATTGATGTTTTTAAATAATTTGCTGTTTTGAGAAACATAGCCAAGGTTGGCTCTGCCATATTCTCTTGTAGAGGATGGTTGTACATCTCCGCCAGAATGTAAGGCGATGTATTGCGCGCCGTAGCAAACTGCAAGCACTGGATAATGCTGCATGAACCGCTCTAGTTCAATCTGTGGTGCGTCTTCTTGTCTAACAGAATAAGGACTTCCGGAAAAGATGATACCTTTTACGTTGGCAGTTATTTCCGGAATGTTGTTAAAGGGATGAATTTCACAGTAAACGTTTAGCTCGCGAACTCTTCTTGCAATAAGTTGTGTGTACTGGGATCCAAAATCGAGAATTATGATTTTTTCTAGCATGGCCAAAGTTAGTATTTTATAACTTCTACGCCGAATCTTTTTAAGAAATCCACGCCTTCATCACTCGCCAGGCCTTTATATTCGGCATAGGAGTTTTTGAAAACAACGTGTTTAATTCCAGATGATAAAATAAGTCTTGCACATGCGATGCATGGGGAAAGGGTGCAATATAAAGTGGCACCTTCCAGGTTTGATCCATTCTTCGTAGCAAAGAGAATGGCATTTTGCTCTGCATGGAGTGCGAGTAAGCAACTGCCACGGGAGTCTTTTTCGCAGCCGGTTTCCGGCCATTCTTCGTCGCAGTTGTGTGTACCTGCAGGCGGACCATTATATCCGATCGAGATGATGCGGGTATCTTTGGCTAGAACAGCACCTACTTGTGCCCGCACACAATGTGAGCGGGCAGCAAGATCGGTTGCTAAATTCATGTATATATCGGTGAAACCAGGTCTTGAACCCATATGGTCTTAGTGTCCTCCTTCAGCCGCGATTTCTTCAACATTGATGCCCTGGCTTTTCAGAACACCGCTAACTCGCCATGCGAAGAAGATCAGGTATGCAAAGCCGATCAATGGAACGATGTACGAAGCATGGATACCTTCAGCATCTGCAAGCGTACCCTGGATCGGCGGAATGATGGCACCACCTAAGATCATCATAATCAGGAATGATGAACCCTGACTGGTGTATTTACCCAGGCCGGTGATGGAAAGGGCGAAAATAGATGGCCACATGATGGAGCAGCAAAGACCACCACTAATGAAAGCGAAAATCGCAATCGGACCAGTTGTTACCAGACCTACAATCATCGCAATGACACCAAGGACACTGAAAATGGCCAGGGTTTTAGCTGGTTTCTCCTGTCCGATAAAGAATGCAATGATCATGATGGCAACAGAAACCGCATAAACGTAAAGGTTGCCCACTTCGGTACCAGTAGCATGTGTTACCAACAGAATGACACCAAAAGCGATAAAGGGCACTATTACGGTCAAAACCGTTTTAGTAGTCTTGGTAAGGTTAAATGCACTTACAGCACCGGTCCAACGACCAATCATCATACTTCCCCAATAAAGAGAAATGTATTGTTTAATGTCCGACTCTTCTAAACCGCCAAATTCAGGCAGGTTAAGCAAGGTACCCAGATTACTTTGAATGGTTACCTCCACGCCTACGTAGATGAAAATGGCAAGCATACCCAAGATCAGCTGTGGGTATCGCATGGCACCCCAGTCTTCAGGACGTTCCTTTTTGTTTAGGTACGCATATAACAATGAACCAACAATAATCACTAAAGAAGAATAAACGTATACAGATTCGCTGATCTGTGTCATGCGTGCTAAAGGACTTGCCGCAAGCACCATTAAAAATCCTAGGATCATGACGAAGATCGGGCCGTTTGATTTCGGGCTGGTCTCGATTTTATCGGTATTGGTTACTTCAGGAAGTTTAGTGAAGGCATAAAATACAGCTACAGCCAGGAATAAACCCGCAAGGATATAATATAGGTTATTGATAGAAGTAATATCCACCGCTTTAGGCACTGCATCACTCGCAGATCCAAACAATACGATACTTACAATCACCGGTCCCATCAATCCACCGAAGTTGTTCACGCCACCTGCAAGATTTAGTCGGTGGGTACCGCTTTCCTCAGGTCCAAGTGCAACAACAAAGGGGTTGGCTGCAGTTTGCTGCAAGGAAAACCCAATTGCGATAACGAAGAAGGCAAGTAAGATGAAGGCAAAGGAGCCTGAATGTACCGCTGGAACCATCAACAAGGCGCCACCAGCCGATAGTACAAGGCCGGCAATGATCCCCTTCTTGTAACCAATCTTATTTAGTATATCAACTTTACTGGCTTGAGATGCGAAATAAAGAATTAGTGATCCGATGAAGTATCCCCCGTAAAAGGTGTAGTCAATTAGTTGGGATTCGAATTGGGTTAGATTAAAATGTGTCTTACAGAAGGGAATGAAGACCCCGTTCGATGCAGCTACGAAACCCCAGAAAAAGAAAACGGTGATAATGCTGTATAGCGCCGTTCCATAATTTTTTTGTTCGTCTTGTTTCATGTTATGGTTAGTGAATAGTTTTGTGCGATAAACATAATTAAAAAATTTGTGCTACTACCTGCATTGTCTGTACAATCTTTAAATGTAACTTAAAAGATAGCCCTTGAAGGTAATTTTTCCTCGTTTTGGTGGTTTTATATGGGTTAGGGTTATAGACCCGCTTTTTTAGCTTAAATTTGCATATTAGCACATCATACACACACAAATTAATGTTTGAAGCAATAATACAAGGGATAGGTGCGGGCATTTTGTTTTCATTTTTAACAGGGCCTGTGTTCTTTTCCATGATTAAAACCAGCATTGAGAAAGGCTTTAAGGCTGGTTTTTCTTTAGCCATCGGCGTGGTATTAAGTGACATCATCTTCATCACCGCAACCATCTTCAGCGCACAGTTTGTCGTCTACAATTCAAAATACAATCAATATATCGGAATTATTGGAGGCTTATTTTTACTGGGTGTAGGCCTTTATTACCTGATCAATAAGGTAAAGGTTAATTACGATCTGAAAGCTACAGAGAATATCAGGCGCAGAGGTTATGTACTGAAGGGTTTTCTGATGTGCCTGCTATCGCCAACTACACTGATGTTCTGGATTATGGTGGGCGGCTTTGTTTCCGTCCAACTGCACTTTGAAACTGCCGAGAAGATCGGCTTTTTCGTTGTAGCTATGGCTACGCAGCTCACGGTTGATGCGGTTAAGACCTTTTATGCCGCTAAACTGCGGTACAAGATCAAAGAACAATCTATTCAAAACCTGAACCGCGTGGCGGGCGCAGTAATCATCATCTTCGCGATCCGCCTGTTTATAGAGGTGTTTAACCATTAAACATGCTGGTATTTAGAAGTTAACTTCTCTGTTAAGAGCAAAAAAAAAGAGGCTGAACCCTATGATACAACCTCTTTTTTTATGCGGTTAGTAATACTACTAGTACGCTCTTTTATTGCTGCCCTCTTTCCAGTTGACAAATGCTTTGTTCACGACTTTATTTCCACCTGGTGTTGGGTAATTTCCGGAGAAATACCAGTCGCCGGTGTGTCCTGGACAAGCGATGTGCAGGTTATCTAAAGTTTGATAGATCACTTCCACCTTTGCATTGATACCTTCTGGGGTGATGATCTTCGTGATTTGCGCAGAGATCTCTTCCTGGCTAAAAGGCTCGTAGATCTCTTTGACATGATTGACGATCTCTTCTTTCGGCAATTGCAAGGAAGCTTTACATTTTGCATAAACTTCATCGATGATGTGCTCCATGCCGCGTTCCCGAAGCAACTGGATCGCTGCTTCAAAAGCAACAAACTCACCCATTTTCGACATATCGATACCGTAGCAGTCCGGGTAACGTATTTGCGGCGCTGAAGAAACAATGATGATCTTAACGGGGTGTAGTCTGTCGATGATCTTGATGATACTCTGTTTCAGGGTCGTTCCACGAACAATCGAGTCATCTATGGCAACCAGGGTGTCAGCATGATTCTTGATCACCCCGTACGTGGTATCATAAACGTGGGCAACCATATCGTTACGGTCTGCATCCTGGGTGATAAAGGTCCGGAGTTTAACGTCTTTGATGGCCAGTTTCTCCACCCGGGGGCTCATAGAAAGCAGTTCATCCAGTTCTACATCATCTACCTGACCCTGTTTTCCAAGGAGGGTGTCTTTTTGAACCTGACGTATATGTTTATGTAGTCCTTCAACCATACCATAGAAGGAAACTTCTGCAGTATTCGGAATGAAAGAAAACACGGTGTTTTTAAAGTCGTAATTAACGGTATTTAGAATCTGAGGACAAAGTAATTCCCCTAAACGCTTCCGCTCTTTATAGATATCGGCGTCACTGCCTCTGGAGAAATAAATGCGTTCGAAAGAACAAGCGCGTTTTTCCAAAGGCTCACGGATCATTTCCTCCGTCACCTTTCCATTCTTTTTAACGATCAGTGCATGTCCTGGTTTAATCTCCTGAACATCACGGAATGGAATGTTAAACGCTGTTTGGATTGCAGGTCTTTCTGATGCTGCAACAACAATTTCATCATCTGCATAGTAGAATGCTGGTCTGATACCAGCAGGGTCTCTGAGGATGAAAGCATCACCATTACCAACAATTCCAGAGATCGCATATCCACCATCCCAGGTTTTAGCGGAACGGCGAAGGATGTTCGCAATGTTTAAGCCTTCTGAAATCCGGTGCGTAATGGCAACATTATCTAACCCTTCTTTTTTATAAGCATCAAATAGATCCTGATTCTCATCATCCAGGAAGTGGCCGATCTTTTCAAGAACAGTAACGGTATCAGCCTGCTCTTTTGGATGTTGACCAAGTTCATACAACTGCTCCAGCAGTTCGTCTACGTTGGTCATGTTGAAGTTTCCGGCAATAACCAGGTTACGGGTCATCCAGTTATTCTGGCGCAGGAAAGGGTGACAATTTTCAATGCTATTCTGACCGTGGGTACCGTAGCGTAAGTGGCCCAATAATACCTCTCCAATGAAACTTACGTTGGCTTTAAGCCATTCCGCATCTTTCATTAACTCCGGTTTTTCATTCTGGATGTTCACGAACTTGTTCTGAACATATCCGAAGATATCAGCAACGGCATTTTGTGCCATTGATCTGTATCTACTGATGTAGCGGTGCCCTGGTTTAACGTCAAGCTTTATGGTAGCAATACCTGCCCCATCCTGCCCCCGGTTATGCTGTTTTTCCATTAACAGGTACAGCTTGTTCAGGCCGAAAAGGGCCGTGCCATATTTTTCCTGGTAATAAGAGAGGGGTTTTAAAAGACGAATAAAAGCAATTCCGCACTCGTGTTTGATCTGGTCGCTCATTAGGTGTTGTTTGAGCCGCAAATTTACCGCTAATTAAAATTAGAACCTAACAAGAATTACTTCTTTCGGTAGGCTGATCGTAAAAATTACAGTGTGTTGTATATCACGGACATTAGCTTGTTTAATGTGGCGACTAGCAAGATATCCTTAATGCACACAGCCTTGCAGCAAACAGGAAAACGTATTCAGGAGCTCAATTAAACTTTTTTCAGGAGCTCAATTAAACTACCGCACAGGAATCAGCACTAGAGAAGAAGGGCCTCTGATTTGATGGAAGCGCCGAAGAATAAGGAACCTAAAGTATCAAAGACCTCCGGATCACCGCTGGTTACGAAGCGCTGCCCAGCCGCCAGGCTAAGATGCCCTTCAATCTCCGGATGCCTGGACAGATAATCTTTCAGGCTGTTCGCTACGATATCGCCCTGGCTCAGCAAGGTAATACCTTCCGGTAGATACGCTTTCAGCTTTGGAATGAGCAGTGGGTAGTGCGTGCAGGCCAATAGTATGCAGTCTATACCGGCTGTTTTATCCAGCAGCCTTTGCAGGTAGGTTTGTACAAAATAGTCGGCACCGGGGTTCAGGTGTTCGTTGTTCTCGATCAACGGGACCCACATCGGACAGCTTTGCTGAACGACCTCAATATGCGGATAAAGCTTATTAATCTCCAGTTGATAAGAAGCGGACTTCACCGTACCCCTGGTGCCCAACACGCCAACTTTATTGCTAATCGTATATTGATCGATCACTTCTGCTGTTGGCCGGATTACGCCAAGCACCCGGTGATCTGGATATTTATGTGGAAGGATATGCTGCTGAATGGACCGGAGTGCTTTCGCGGAAGCCGTGTTACAAGCCAGTATAACAAGCGAGCAGCCCTGAGCAAACAACCATTCCACACAGTCTAAAGTATACCGGTACACCGTTTCATAGGAATGATCCCCGTAAGGTGCCCTGGCATTGTCCCCGAAGTAGATGTAGTTATATTCCGGGAGTTGCGGAATAATGGATTTGAATACGGTAAGGCCACCGTAACCGGAATCGAAAATACCAATAGCGTTGTTTCTCATGAGGGCAAAAAAAAGCGGAACCAGACCTGAGTCTGATTCCGCAATTTACACTAAATTCTTAAGATTATTTCTTTGTCGCAGGTGCAGCAGCTGCTGATGCAGGTGTTGCAGAAGCTGAAATACCTAACTTGGTTTTTACGGCATCAGTGATGTCATCACCACCTTCGAAGTAAACCACGTTGTTTCCATCTTGTTGTGCAGCTACGTCAAGTACATAAGCTAGACCTTTTTCTTTAGCAACAGTTTTAATGGCGTTGCTTAGTTTTCTAAGGATCGGCTCAGTTAATTCACCTTGTTTTTGAGCTAATTCTTGTTGAGCTTTTACTGAAGCATCTTTAATTCTGGTATCAAGATCTTTTAACTCGGTATCCATTGCTTGCAACTCTTTACCTACAGTCTCTTTATTCGCTTCACTTAGTGTTTTTTGCTTAGCGATTGCAGCTTGATATTTGGTTTGAAACTCAGCCTGCATTTTTTCGATCTCTGCCGACTTGGTTTTATTCAGATTTTCTAGCGTAGTCTGTGTTGTTTTAGCCTCTGGCATCAACATTAAAATTGTCTGTGAATTCAGGTGTGCTACCTTTTGTTGTGCATTCGCAATGTTAGCAGTGAATACCAATCCTGCTGCTACAAAGAATACATTAATTAACTTTCTCATTTTATTCTTGTTTGTGATTTTATGTTTGATTTTGTGTTTACTTAACTAACGCGCCTGGCTTGTACCCTAGTCTCGTGATGATGTCATTGCTGACGTCATAGTTTGCACTAGAGTATATCATCATCGTAGCGCCGCTGCTTTTATCGAAGATGAAGTCCAGGAGTTTTCCTTTTGCATACTCGGCTATAGTGTTAGACACTTTTTCCTGAATAGGTTTAAGCAGCTTTACACGTGATTGAAAAAGATCACCTTCAGGGCCAAATTTAGAACGTTGAAATTCTTTGGCGGCTTTCTCTTTTTCGATGATTTCGTTCTCCCGGCGTTTACGCATATCATCTGTCAGCAATACCTGATCAGCCTGATAAGCTTTGTACATTTTGTCCAATTCCGCAAAGGAGTTGTCAGCTTGTTTCTGCCATTGTTGTGCGAGTACGTCAAGCTGGTTTTGTGCTGATTTGTACTCAGGCATGTGTTTTAAAATATATTCGGAATCTACATAAGCGAACTTTTGTGCAAATGCACTCATTCCGGCAATAAGCAAGAAGCTTAATAAAAGATACTTTTTCATAAGTGTGATTAGTTAAATCCTCCTAATTGTTGTGCAATACTAAAGTGGAACTGGCCTTTATTGGCATCAGGTATACCAGGTATTTTATCAAATCCGTAACCATAATCAATGCCAAGTAATCCAAATATCGGTAAAAATATTTTGGCACCTACACCCACCGATCTTCTGATGTTGAAAGGATTGAAGTCACTGAACTTATCCCAGGTGTTACCACCCTCTGCAAAAGTTACCAGGAATGCTGTTGCCGATTGTGAGGCAATTACTGGATATCGTAGTTCTAGTACATACTTGTTAAAGATCGGGCTACCTGATTGTCTGGCGTTATTCTGATTTGCACCAACCGGAATTACAGAGTTGTTAGAATAACCACGCATTGCAATCAGCTCAGATCCTTGTAAGAAGTCAAACCCTTGCATACCATCACCACCCAATTTGAAACGTTCGAATGGAGACTGACCTACAGCTGAACTATACGAACCTAAGAAACCAAACTGTGCCTGTGCTTTCAATACTAACTTGCCAGTGATACGTTGGAACCATTGCGACTCGAATTTCCACTTGTGATATTCAGTGAACTTATAACGCTCTTTATCGGATGCTGTTGCATAGTTCGTATTATTAAATAACGAATATGGCGGCGTAGCCTGAACGGTGAATCTGAAGTACGAACCACCGGTAGGGAAAATTGGGGAATCCCTTGAATCCCTGCTCAGCTCTTGTGTTAAGTTGAAGTTATATGAGGTACCAGTTGAAAACAAGAAACCACTGTAATTCTCCAGAATGTACTGCTGTGCATTGATGGCATGCGACAACTGGAAGTAGTTATCCGGCCAGTTCAACCTTCTACCCAAACTTACCGTAACACCGTTCATGCGGATACTTTGGTTTTCAGTTGTAGTAAGCCTGTATTTCTGAGATGAAGTAAAAGCACTTAATCCAAAGCTTACCGGTTTCTTACCACCTAACCATGGCTCAGAGAAGGAGAAGCTGTAAGACTGGTAGTACGAACCGTTGGTCTGCCCTCTAAGGCTTAGCTTCTGTCCATCACCTTTTGGAAGTGGTCTGTATGCCTTACCATTGAAGATATTTCTTAAAGAAAAGTTGTTGAAGGTTAAACCCAAGGTACCGATTACACGGCCACCACCGAAACCACCTGAAAGTTCAATTTGATCTGAAGGTTTTTCCTCTACGGTGTACTCAATATCTACCGTACCATCTGCAGGGTTCGGCTTCGGTGTAGGTACAGTTTTCGATTCGTCGAAGTTACCCAGCTGACCGATCTCCCTTACGGTACGGATCAATTGTTCTTTTGAAAACTTCTCTCCCGGTTTGGTACGGATCTCACGTAATACCACACGATCATTCGTAATGGTGTTACCTTTTACCGTGATCTTGTTGTTGGTGTACTGCGGACCTTCATAGATACGCAACTCCAGATCTACCGTATCACTGTAAATTTTAGTCTGTACAGGATCTACGTTAAACGTAAGATAACCGTCGTTCAGGTAAATACTTGAAACGTCATCACTATTACCATCGCCTCTAAGTTTCTTCTCCAGTTTCAATTCACTGAATACATCACCCTTTTCTATACCCAATACTTTCTCCAGGTATTCCGTGCTGTATTTGGCATTACCTGCCCAGTTGATGTTACCGAAGTAATACTTGTTACCTTCAAAAACCTCGATGTCGATCGCTACAGCTTTGTCGCTGTATTGATAAACACTATCCCTGATGATCACCGCATCGCGGAAACCTTTGTCCTGCATTTTTTCTACCAGGGCAAGTTTATCTTCTTCGTATTTCTCTTTATTGAATTTTCCAGAACCGAAGATCTTGTAAAAGGCCTGTTGGCGGGTCTTCTTGAGGAACTTTCTAAGCTTCGCTGAACTAAACTCCTTGTTGCCGGTAAAGTTGATCTTACGAACCTTTACCTTACGTCCGCGATCAATATCAACCTCCAGGATCTGGCTGTTTTCCGCATTCGGATCATCTTTGGCTTTGAATTCTATGTTGGTAAAGAAGTAGCCTTTATCAGAAAGATATTTCTTAATGGTTGTCGAGGTGCTGTTATAAAGGTTCTCGTTGATGATCGACTTACCAGATTTGGAGTTCAATCTTTCCAGAATGTCGGTGTTTTGAGATTTACTTACGCCTTTAAGCTCGAAAGAACTTAATCTTGGGCGTTCTACCACCTGTATATCAAAGAAAACACTATCCTCTTCAAGTCTGGTGATGTTAATTTCAATATCATCAAACAATCCATTTGCCCAAAGCGTTTTTATGGCATTAGACGTAGCATCTCCGGGCAAGGTAACTCGCTCACCTTTGATTAATTTAGAAAGTGTGATAATGACCTCTTTGTCCAGATATTTAGTACCACTTAAGGTTGTGCCGCCAATGATGTACTCCTTTGGATTGAAATAATCGAGCTCCGTTCCAGAGACTTTTAAGGAAGGTGTAGCTTGTGGAGTGGCAGGTGGACGCGTGATTTGTGCTACTGCCGGAAACCCACACAATAACAGTAATATAAGTTGGTATATTCTTTTCATTTATTTCTAAAAAACGATGCTAAGTTAATTTAAACACATGTTAAAAAGTGTTAAAAGTAAAATTAGTTCAGTTGTTCACTAATCTTTCCGAAGCGCCTTTCGCGCTTCTGATAATCAACAATAGCTTCATAAAGATCCTCTGAACGGAAGTCTGGCCAGAGCACATCAGTAAAATATAATTCTGTATAGGCCATCTGCCAAAGAAGAAAATTACTAATACGGTGCTCGCCGCTGGTGCGGATCATGAGTTCCGGATCGGGAATATTGGTTGTGGTAAGTTGAGCTGCAAAGGCATCTTCATTGATCTGATCAACATCCATCTGTCCGTCTTTTACCTGCTGTGCAAGTTTACGGGCGGCTTCGGTGATCTCCCATTTCGCACTATAACTTAAAGCCAGCGTGAGCGTACAACTGGTGTTGTTCTCCGTTTTCTGCATCGCGCTCTTAAGGTCGTCGATACAGCGTTGCGGAAGGGAAGCAATGTTGCCTATTGCGTTTAATTTGATGTTATTCTTGGTAAGTGTTTCAAGCTCTTGATTGATCGTGGAAATGAGCAATTCCATCAGGAAGTTCACTTCTTCAATCGGGCGGTTCCAGTTCTCTGTAGAAAAAGCATACAGGGTAAGGTGTTTCACACCGATCTCCACACAGCCTTCCATGATGTCTTTAACCGACAGCACGCCGCTTTCATGTCCTACACCGCGAAATTTCCCCTGATTTTTGGCCCAGCGTCCATTTCCATCCATAATGATGGCAATATGTTCCGGTAACCTGGATAAGTCAATTTGTTCTTTAAATCCCATTAATTTATATACGAAAACGCCGAAGCTCTGAAGTAGTTTTTAGAACTGCAAAGGTATAAGATATGCCTTTACGTTCCAAATTGTTAATGTCAAGTTCTGCGCTGATAAAACCTTAGTAGACAATCTGATACTTTTTAATGTTTTAAGAAGTTGAAACAGTCTTCTGTAAACGAAAATGATAGCCCGATAGTACCGAACATATAACTATCACGCTTTTTTCCGTCGCCACGTTGTGTATCCCTGGCCCCAATCTGATTAGGTGAAGGATCAGAAATGATGTTGAAAGCGTGTTCATACTCCGTTAACAAAGGTTTTTCTGAAGAAGTAACATATTTCGTCGCATAATAGCCGCTCACATCATCCAGATAGTCGGTTAGTGGGGTACGATAGCCCAATTCCGCCAGTATACTGAAACTCGTGTTCTTTATCCTGGCTTTAAAGCCCGCACCATAGATCGCCGAAAGTGTGTAGGTACGATATCGCTGGCTTTGCCCTTCCGACTGCCATTTGTAAGTCTTGTAGAATTGATCGTATGTCGCCGTTGGCTTGAATATTAAACCTCCTGCTCCGCCAAACACATAAGGACTGATGTTTCTTCTTCCACCGCCGGTAAAGTAATCCAGAAAATTGAAATCCAGCTGAAAGCTGATTTCGTTTAAGGGTGTTTTGAAGTTGATGTTTCGTTCCCGGGATTGCGTTAAGTTAGATTTGGCATCGTCACCGGAAATGGTACCGTGCATATAATGAAGTCCTAATCCCCAGTATGGGTCGAAGTTCGCTTTCACGAACACCCCTGCAGCCAGGCCACTCATCTTTATAGGATTGTTCGGGTTAAGTTCACCCATGTATCCTGCCCCACCCACCTTAGCGCCAACTTCCCAAACCTGCGCATGCAGACCCAGGCTCGAGATTAGTAAAGTTATTCCTAGACTTATAAACTTCTTTGTAAACTTCATATTAGTAATTACGGGTATCTATGCCCCAGAGCAACTTATTCCTTAACGTGGTTAAGTAAGTTTCACCATTTAGCCGGATCAAGTTTACAGGGAAGGAAGCCTTGGAAAGTTTGATTTTAACAGAACGGTCTACCGTTTCCGTCCTCGAATCGCAGGAAACCAGAAATTTGGCACTTCTTGCTTCGACCTTAAAGGTCAGGGTCGCATCATCGGGAACAATAAGCGGTCGCACGTTCAGATTATGGGGAGCTATAGGTGTAATAACAAAATTTTGTGAACTGGGTAGTATAATCGGTCCGCCGCAACTTAAAGAATACGCGGTAGACCCCGTTGGTGTAGCAATAAGTAAGCCATCTGCCCAGTAAGAGTTGATAAATTCATCGTTCATGTAAGCATGAATGATCATCATTGCTGAATCATCGCGACGATGAATCGTTACATCATTTAACGCAAAGTTCTCATCTCCAAACAGATTGTATTTCGATGCCAGGCTCAACACACTGCGCTTATCCAGGGTATAATTTTTATTGATCAATGCCGCAATTGCGGTCCTTACTTCGTTTTTGTTGATGCTGGCTAGAAAACCTAAACGACCAAAGTTAATCCCAATCACGGGAATGCCCGAATCGCGCACCAATGCAAGGGTATCCAGGAGTGTACCATCACCACCGAGGCTGATCAGCAGGTCTGCTCTTTCAATCAGTTCTGCGTTATTCTGAAAGGTCGTGAAACCCTCACAAACCTTGCATTTGCTTTTTATGAACTCATGATATTCCTGATAGATAACGGCTTTAATCTGGTAGAAATCCAGGGCATCAAAAACCTCCTGTACATAGGGTAAAACAGTGTCATTAAATGCTCTTCCGTAAATTGCAATTCTCATGGAGGATTTTAAACGTTTAAGTAGTTCATCAAAGAGTTGTAACGGTCTTCTGTACCATTGTCAATCTTTGTGGTGTTGTAAACTGCCTTCACCTCATAGTTGTATCTTTCAAATGAAGCTATAATTCCAGACAGCTCGGTCTTGTTGATCTTAAGGGTGACCTCAAGCTTGGTAGAGTCCGGGAATGCACGGACAAAAGAAGAGAGCACCTGCGCATTGTCGGCCTCAACAACCTGAGACATGTGTGCAAGTGAGTTATTGCGGTTACTGATCTCCAGCACAATTGTTCCACCGGGTTCCTGAAGGGAGAAGATCTCTGCGGTGTATTTGATCAGATCTCTTTCCGTGATTGTTCCAAGAAAATTATTGCTGGCATCCAATACTGGTATAATGCAAAGCTGCAGCTGGTCCATCAGGCGAATTACATCGTAGATGTGTGTATCATGAAACACAAAGGGATTGAGCAGCCTTAATGGCCTATCTGAAATCCGGATTTCCGGGTCACGGATCTCCAGAAGCTCATCCTCGGTAATCACACCCAGGTATTGGTTATCATTCACAATAGGCAGCTGAAAAACCTTGAACTCATTCATTCTGGACAAGCCACGCTGAATCGTATCAGCAGGGCTAAGTGGTACAATGACGTTAGATATGAGTTCAGCAGCTACCATTTATTTCAATAATATTCGGTTTAAAAATTTTCCAAGGTATTCATTAAACTCCTCAGGTCGTTCCATCATCGGCGCATGACCGCATTTATCCACCCAGTTTAATTCCGAGTTCGGCAATAATTGATGGAATTCCTCTGCCACATCTGGCGGAGTCACTTTATCCTGCTTACCCCATATTAAAGATACCGGGATAGTGATCTTCGGAATCTCCTTAGACATATTATGACGGATCGCCGATTTCGCAAGTGCAAGAATCCGGATCACCCTAGATCGGTCGTTCACCGATTTAAAGACCTCATCAACCAGCTCCTTTGTTGCTGTTGCAGGGTCGTAAAAGGTGTAAGCAACTTTCTCTTTGATGTACTCGTAACTTTCCCTTCTCGGAAAAGAGCCACCAAAGGCATTCTCATATAAGCCAGAACTACCTGTAAGCACAAGTGCTTTTACATGTGCCTGGTGCGCCACGGTAAAGGAAAGTCCTACATGACCACCTAAGGAGTTTCCGATCAGCACCACCTGGCTTAATTTTTTATGTTTAATAAATTTAAAGACGTATTTAGAAAGGCTTTTTACACCCAGGGTTAAAATAGGAAGTTCATATATCGGTAAGATCGGAACAAGGATGTGATAACGATCTTTAAAATGGTCAATGGTTGCCTCCCAATTGCTCAATTCTCCCATCAATCCATGAAGTAATACCAGGGTTTCGCCTTTTCCTGCTTCTATATATTTGAACCCGTTTTCTTCTATTACTTCGTATTTCATCAGTTTGTATTAGTTTTATACGCGGAGCCATGCAGGCTCCATATGTATCTTTTTAGTTAAACAGCTTATCGGATGAATAGCCGCTGAACAAAGAGATGTCACTAAGTTAGCAGACATATGCTACAATATGGCATTTATGTCGGATTTTTGTCCTTCAGCTGCCAAAATCCGAGCACAATTTATGCCAATTGCGCTTTAACCACTTCCGCAATTAATTTGCCGTCAGCCTTACCTGCGAGTTCTTTATTTGCAAGACCCATAACTTTGCCCATATCTTTCACCGAACTGGCGCCTGTTTGCGAAACGATACCAGCGATCACCGCTTCCACTTCCGACCGATCCATCTGCTTCGGCAGGAACTGACTGATGACTTCAATTTCTTCATCTTCAACCTGCGCAAGATCCGCCCGGCCCTGTGTTTTATAGATGTCGGAGGATTCTCGCCGTTGCTTAATCAACTTCTGAATTATTTTAACCTCAGCTTCTTCCGTAATCTCCTCTGCCGGACCTTTCTCCGTTTTCGCAAGCAGTAAAGCTGCTTTAATCGCCCTTAGACCTCTTAATTGTGCCTGATCTTTAGCAAGCATGGCTTTTTTGATCTCCTGATCAATTGTATTGGAAAGCATATCTCTGTAATTAATGTTAATTATTTTTTATAGGTCAGTGATGCCGAGGCCTGTGCCGTTGGCATGATCAGCATATCGTTGATGTTCACATGAGCAGGCCTGCTTGCAGCAAACCAGATGGCATCTGCGATATCCTGCGCCATTAGTGGCTCCAGACCTTCGTACACACTTTTTGCACGCTGCTCATCACCTTTAAAGCGCACGATCGAAAACTCCGTCTCCACCATCCCCGGATTGATCGCCGTTACCTTAATCCCATGTGGAAGCAGATCCATACGCATCCCTTTATTCAGCGCATCAACCGCGTGTTTCGTGGCACAGTAAACATTTCCGTTTGGATACACCTCTTTGCCGGCGATGGAGCCGATATTAACGATATGTCCAGCCTTGTGCGAAATCATCCAATTGGATACGGCCTTGGTTACATACAACAATCCCTTCACATTGGTATCTATCATGGTATCCCAATCCTCCGTATCACCTTTGTCAATCGGATCCAAACCCTGGCTCAAACCGGCATTGTTAATCAACACATCAACTTTCTTCCAGGCTTCTGGGAGCGACTCCAGCGCTTCCGTAATGGATTGCTTCTCCCGCACATCCGAAACGAGTGACTTTACCTCGATCTGGTGTGTATCCTGAAGTTCCTTTGTAATATCATCCAGCAATGCCGTTCTTCTGGCTACTAAAACCAGATTATAGCCCTGTTGCGCAAACGTTCGGGCGCATGCTGCGCCGATGCCTGATGTTGCTCCTGTGATCAATGCTATTTTTGAATTCATAACGATTATTGTTTCACAAAGCTAGAATTATTTCCAGCTGAGCGGTTATTCAAAAAACAAACTAAATGTCACATGACGCAACATCAACTTATTCAATGGATTTGAATATGGATTGTTGTTGTCATGTTCTAAAATGCTGTTGAAGCTAGACGAATATTTGATTTCAGGCGACATTTTGAAGTATTCAAAATAAAGATCCATGCCCAGGCCAGCTTCATAAGACAGGAAGTTTTTCTTATTCTGCAATAGCATTTCCATCGAGGTTTTGCCGTCATTGCTCCGTTTTTTGGCAGAGGTGATATCCATGGAGTACTTCAAGCCTCCGATCATGTATGCACGGAAATTTTTGCGGCGGTCAGATTTCAGTTTAAAGCCTAAAGGGAAATCGATTACGGTGGTTTGCACCACTTGCTCGCGTGCAGGTTGTTCTGGCTCCCCACCTATCGTTTCATTCCTGATAAATTGATAATGTAAAATCCTATCGTTGAAAACAAGTGTTGGGGTTAAACGCAGATCTGCATGACTGCTTACACGCTTGTTGACCACAAAGCCTAATCCATATCCAATTTTATCCTCCGCATTTATGTAGCGAAAACCATCATGCACTAGTGCGGGAGGATTTTGAGTTAAGTCATAATATTGATCCCCCCAATCAGGCTTCTTCAAAACCTTATATTCAGAGCTAAGCACCTGGAAGGTAAATCCGAAATGTATATCTTTTTCATCAACACCACCGCCCCAGTTTTGCGCTTTCGCACTTGTTATGGCACCAAAGAACGCAATCAGGAGTATTAAGGTTTTTCTCATTTTATACCAGTATAGATTGAACTAATACCAAACGTTAAAGTAATCTGTTTGGTTTGACTGAAGCCTACCCTTTCCATCAACTGGGTAAAGGCGGTACCATCCGGGAAGGCCGCAACCGACTCAGGAAGATATTGATAGGCCCGAGCGTCTTTGGAAAATACTTTCCCGAAAAATGGCGTGATGTGCTTAAAATAAAAGTTGTACAGCTGCTTCACCGGGAAACCCTGCGGTTTTGAGAATTCAAGAATAACGATCTTGCCGCCAGGTTTTAATACCCGGCGCATATCGGCAAGCCCCTTTTCCAGATTTTCGTAGTTGCGTACACCATAGGCTACCGTAATGGCATCAAACTGATTGTCCTCGAAAGGCAGCATTTCCGAGTCACCAAGACGTACCGAGAATACATGTTCCAGCTTACGCTCCCTGATCTTTCTCTTGGCCACCTCAAGCATTCCAGCAGATATATCTACCCCGGTAATCTTTTCAGGCTTTAAGATCTTGATGGCTTCAAATGCAAAATCTCCCGTTCCGGTTGCCACATCTAAAATGGATTTAGGTTGCTGTGCTTTTAACTGCCGAATGGCCTTTTTACGCCAAAGGATATCAATACCAAGCGACATGAAATGATTAAGAAAATCATAGGTGCCGGAGATGTTGTTAAACATGGTAGCTACCTGTTCTTTCTTGGTAACCGTCTGATTGTGGTACGGGGTTATTTTTTCATTCATGGTGATTGGCAAAGATAAGTAATTGTTGAAAACTAATTTTCTACCTTTGTGAAATGATTATAAAATCAGCAACATTCGTTTGCAGCAATACCAAGGTATCGGCATTGCCAATCGCAAATATGCCTGAGTATGCTTTTATCGGGCGCTCAAATGTCGGCAAATCCTCCCTGATCAACATGCTGGTAAACCAGCACGGATTGGCGAAGACCTCCCAGAAACCTGGAAAAACACAGCTTATAAACCACTTCCTGATCAATGAGAAATGGTATATCGTCGATTTACCTGGTTATGGATATGCTAAAGTTTCGAAATCCAGCAGAGAAGCCTGGGAAAAGTTCATCCGCAACTACATCACCAAACGCGAAAGCCTGCAATGCATCTTTGTTTTAATCGATAGCAGGCTGGAGCCACAAAAGATTGATATTGAATTCTGCTGCTGGTTAGGTGAAATTCAGGTGCCATTTGCACTGGTATTTACTAAGGCAGATAAACAGTCTGCTCCAAAAACCGACGCCAACGTCGCTTTATTCAAAAAACAACTTTCAGGTTGGTTTGAGGAAATCCCGCCTTACTTTGTAACCTCCGCAGAAAAAGGTCAGGGTAAAGAAGCAGTGCTTCAGTTTATTGATGAGGTTAACCAGGATTTCGTAATGCCTGTTCTAACGCCAAAAGAAGATTTATAGAAGATGAAGAAATTCTTTTCGCTGGTACTATTCGCCCACTCCATATTCGCACTACCCTTTGCGATGATTGGATTTTTTCTGGGCGTAACTACCAGCACTCAACCATTCAACTGGTTTTTACTTTTACTCGTACTGCTATGTATGGTATTTGCACGAAATGCCGCCATGGCTTTCAACAGATACCTGGACCGCGATATCGACGCCAAGAACCCAAGAACGGTGATGCGTGACATCCCGGCGGGCCGCGTATCCGCTAATGAGGCGCTCATATTTGTCATTGTCAACTGCCTGCTTTTTGTAATTGCCACAGCTTTTATCAATGATCTGTGTTTATACCTTTCTCCTGTTGCACTTTTTGTGGTACTCTTCTACAGCTACACGAAACGGTTTACCGCATTATGCCACCTCGTACTCGGGCTGGGTCTCTCCCTTGCACCCATTGGCGCATACATTGCCGTAACCGGTGCTTTTGACATTGTACCCGTATTGTACTCCTTTGCCGTCCTGTTTTGGGTAAGCGGCTTCGACATCATCTATGCGCTGCAAGATGAAGACTTTGACCGGGCTGAAAAGCTACACTCTATCCCTGCTGCCTTGGGCATTAAAAATGCCTTGAGGCTTTCTGTGGTGTTGCATATCTGCTCTGCCATCTGCGTGATCCTGCCAATTTTCTTTAGCGAGTTTAGCTTTGTTTACTATATCGGTGTTGCTTTCTTTTGTTTCATGCTTACCTATCAGCATTTGCTGGTAAAGCCGAACGACATCAGTAAAGTAGACCGCGCCTTTGCTACGACCAATGGCTATGCATCTGTCGTGTTCGCATTGTGTTTTCTACTCGATGCGTTTTTAAGAACCAACTATAATTTCTAAACCATGATCGATTTAATAATTCCGAAAAAAACAAGAACATACATTCCACAGGAGCTTGAAATTAAATGGGAAACCCTGGCGCCTATCTTTGACGAATTGCAGAACAGAGCACTACCAACAGTGGCCGATCTGGAGCAATGGTTGAAAGATAAAAGTGAACTTGAAGCAGCACTGGAAGAAGACTTCGCATGGCGCTACATCAGAATGACCTGCGACACCAATAACGAAACACTGGTTCAGGCTTTTCAATACTTTGCAACGGAAATCGAACCCAAAATAGCGCCGATCAATAATACGCTAAATAAAAAACTAGTGAACCACGAGCTCGTTGATGAGCTCGATCAGGATAAATATTTCGTATACCTTCGTGCGATCAAAAAATCGCTCGAGATCTATCGTGATGAAAACGTCCCACTATTTACCAAATTACAGGTCGCACAACAGAAATACCAGGCGATCAGCGGCGCGATGAGTGTACACCTCAATGATCAGGAATATACGCTGGAACAAGCAGCGGCCTTTCTGAAAGATGTAAACCGCGAGGTACGTCAGCAAGCCTGGGAAGCAATTCAACAACGCCGCCTGGTTAATAAGGACGAACTGAATGTGCTGTTTGATGAGTTGATCACCATGCGACATGAAGTGAGTTTAAACGCCGGTTTTGAGAACTATCGCGACTACATGTTCCAGGCTTTGGGCAGATTCGACTATACACCTAAAGACTGCTACAAATTTGCAGAAGCTATAGAGAAAGAAGTTGTGCCGATCTTAAAAGATCAGGCAGACAAACGTGCTGCAGACTTAGGTATTTCCCCGCTGAAACCATGGGATATGGATGTAAGTACAAGTGGTAAACCCGCATTGAAGCCCTTTGCGAACGGGGAAGAGCTAGTTGATAAAACCATAACCTGCTTTGAGCGCATCGATCCTAAACTCGGACAGATGCTGGCAACCATGAAAGCAAACAAGCTTTTCGACGTAGAAAGCCGTAAAGGCAAGGCACCTGGTGGCTACAATTACCCACTTGCAGAAACCGGGGCCCCGTTCATCTTCATGAACTCGGCAAACACCCTTCGTGATCTTACCACTATGGTACATGAAGGTGGTCATGCGGTACATACCTTTTTAACGGCAAACCTGGAGTTGAACGACTTTAAGCACTGCCCTTCTGAAGTTGCCGAGCTTGCTTCCATGAGCATGGAGTTGATTACTATGGACCAGTGGGATGTCTACTTTGACAAGGAGGAAGACCTGATCCGCGCCAAACGCGAACAGCTGATCGATGTACTGAAAACCTTGCCTTGGGTGGCAGTTATAGACCAGTTTCAACATTGGATCTATACCAATCCCGGACATAACGCTGCAGAACGGGAATCCGCCTTCAAGCAGATCTACAGCAGATTTGGTGCTGGCTTTGCCGATTGGGAAGGTCTGGAAGCGTCCTATGGCAATCTTTGGCAGAAACAGTTACACCTGTTTGAAGTACCTTTTTATTACATTGAATATGCAATTGCTCAACTTGGCGCGATAGCGATCTATAAAAACTACAAGGAAGACCCCGCTAAAGCTTTAAAGCAATACCTTGAAGCATTGGCATTAGGGTATACCAAACCAATGAATGAGATCTATGAGACTGCAGGGATCAAGTTTGATTTCAGTGTTGATTATGTTGCTGAACTTGCTGACTTCATCAAAAATGAATTGGCCAGGTTAGATTAGTAATACAACAATTTATCTAAGTTTGAATCCATAACACACGGAAACTGATATATGCTTGAGAAACTCCTCAGAAAGAAATCCATTACTAAAATCTTAGAAGATGCAGATAAGGGCTATGGCGAACATGGCACCTCGCTGCACAAAACCCTTGGCGTCAGAGACCTTACTGCTTTTGGTATTGCCGCCATCATCGGGGCCGGGATTTTTAGTACCATCGGAAAAGCCAGTGCTGACGGCGGTCCGGCGGTGATCTTTCTTTTTATTTTTACCGCATTAGCTTGTAGTTTCGCTGCATTTGCCTATGCTGAATTCGCCTCCATGGTGCCCGTTTCCGGAAGTGCCTATACCTACTCCTATGTTGCTTTTGGAGAGCTTGTGGCCTGGATCATCGGCTGGTCGCTGATCATGGAATATGCCATCGGAAACATTACCGTTGCCATTTCCTGGTCCGACTACTTCACGGGACTGCTCTCCTCCATACAGATACCGGCTTTAAACATCCAGGGCATACACCTGCCGGATTGGATGACCATGGACTACCTGACGGCATTGAACGCACATGAACATGCAGAGGCGCTGGTAGCAGCAGGTAAGGACTACTCTAACCTGGACGACGCAACCAGGATTGCAAACAACGCCTGGATTACAGCGCCAAAGATCGGCGACTTCCATGTGGTTGCAGATATCCCCGCACTAGGCATCATCATCTTTATTACCTGGCTTGTTTACCGTGGTATGAAAGAATCCAGAAATGCGAGCAATGCGATGGTGGTGATTAAACTTGCTGTGATCCTGTTGGTGCTTTCTGTTGGTGTTTTCTATGTCGACGTGAGTAACTGGGATCCTTTTGCGCCAAACGGCGTTAGTGGAATTTTAAAAGGTGTTTCGGCGGTATTCTTTGCCTATATCGGCTTCGATGCCATCTCTACCACCGCTGAAGAGTGTAAAAACCCGCAGCGTGACCTTCCACGTGGAATGATGTGGGCCATCATCATCTGTACCCTTCTATATGTTGCCATTGCACTGGTACTAACCGGTATCGTTAACTATAGTCTGCTGGCCGTGGGTGATCCCCTAGCTTTTGTATTCGATCAGATCGATCTGAAGCTGATGAGTGGTATTATCGCTGTTAGTGCGGTGTTCGCCATGGCAAGCGTGCTGCTGGTGTTCCAAATGGGACAGCCAAGAATTTGGATGAGTATGAGCCGTGATGGCCTGTTGCCAAAGGCGTTTTCCAGGATCCACCCTAAATACCAAACGCCATCTTTTTCAACCGTGGTTGTTGGTTTCGTAGTGGCGGTACCTTCCCTATTTATGAACCTGACCATTGTTACTGATCTTTGCTCCATTGGTACACTATTCGCCTTCGTTTTGGTATGTGCAGGGGTATTGGTGTTGCAGGACCGCACAGACATTCAGCGCAAGTTTAAAATCCCTTATGTAAACAGTAAATACATTATTCCACCGGCGTTTATCGCTGCGCTTGTGCTTGGTTTCAGCATGTTCAAGGCAGAATCTACGGCTTTCATCACCAACCAACCGCAGCTGTACAGTCCCGTTGGCTTCGTTACTTCTCTAAATGCTGACGAGCTTAAAGCCGTTCAGGAGCAGATTAAACTGGATGAACAAAAAGCAAACCTGATTGAAAAGAACGTTGATACAGAAGCTTATTTAAACCGCCTGACCGAGGCACAATACAAGGACTTTGTAGATCGTGCGCATGTAGATCAGGAGAAGAAATATGAATACGGCTGGAGCTTGTTTAAGCACAAGATTCCAATGTGGATCTTCTTTTTCATATGCTGTGCCATCACCTACTACTGCATCAAAAAGAACCTTTCTTTGATCCCGGTACTTGGACTGATGTGCTGCTTATACATGATGTGTGAGCTGGGCATTTCAAACTGGATCGGTTTCGGAATCTGGCTGATTGTTGGACTGGTTGTTTACTTCTGCTACGGCTATAGACATAGTAAATTGAATAACGAGGTTATTTGATAGTAGATTCTTAATATTTACCTACACTCTGATTTAACGTATACCACCAGGTAGGAATGCTGTATTAAACCCGGCTGTACAAAATTGGGTAAATGGTGCTATAGCAAAGGGATTAATACAGCATTTTCAATCCATCAATACGCTCGAAGTGTTTTTTATTGAAGGTGATAATTGGAAGTTCATGAACTAAACAGGTAGCTGCGATGAATATGTCTCTGAACTCGATCATTTGATTGCTTAATCGAAGCTTATGATAAAGCTCGGCGGCTTTTATAGCTATAGCATTCGTAAACGGAAGTACAGTTAGATTTTCAGTTATTGTTAAAACATCCTGTTTGTAGCAGCTCCCATATAAAGCTCATAGACTGTAATAGCAGAGACGTAAATGGCGGTGCTTTCTGCTATCTTAAATAAAGTAGTTGAAAGCTTGTCTTTAGCACGAAGGTGTTCAATGAAAATCCCAGTGTCTGCTACCATTGCTGAGGCTTTAACCTTTCAAATGCTATTTTACTTTCTTCAAAAACCTTAAGATCGTCTTCAGACCAAACAGTAACATCCGCTAACTTCTTTCTAAAATCTCCGGTATTAGCTTGTTTCTTCGCCTTTATAACCACTCCTAGCGCTTCAAGAATCTGTTTTACCAGCGCGCTCTTTGATTCTGGGATTTCGATCGTTAACCTTTCCATATTCCAATTTACAAATTCTGAAGACAATAATCATGCAAAGTTGTTTCATGATCACTAACATCGTTTGCGGTTGTTCTTGATATCTCCCATTCCTCCATTCACTATCATTTTTTGTATTTAATCAATTCAGAATTGACAGCTAAACATGTATAGCTATATTAGGATAGGACAAGGATAGGACAAACCCAGATCAAACCCAGATCAAACCCACATCAAACCCACATCAAGCGCACATCAAACGCACATCAAACGCACACGACGTGTGTGTTTCATGTGCGTTTGATGTGTTTATGTGCTCAGGTTTATGTGTCTTATTTTCAACTCTATACTTCCCCTATCTGGGCGTACACTAAGATTAACTCTGTCCGTTCTTCAATCCAAGCTATCTGCAGAACCGGCTCTACTTATTGCATAAAAAAGCCGCTACCAATTTTACAGGAAGCGGCTTTGAAGCTATTTCTAAAAACCAACTTAAGCTGGAAGCCTGGTAAGTTCAATATCGTCTGTGGAAACGAAGATTAATGGCACTTTCTCCACATCAACATAACTGGAGTCCAGACCGAAACTTCGCTCCTCAGAAAGACTCAGACGTTTCAGTAAGAAGTAGTAAGTCATTATGCTACGCTCATAAAGATTTAAGGTTGTAAACCTGGAAAGGTGCTTCTCCAACAGGATAAACCTGAAATCCCCAGCAATCCGGTGTTTCTTCAAGGAAGCATACTGACTGGTGATGTCGACCTCACCATTGGCCACCAGGTCTTCCACCACTTTCCGGAACAGGATGTTGATGCGCTGTTCTACCCGGAAGCCAAGTTTAAAGTCGATCCGGATCAGTTTCCCCGGGATCAGGAACTCGACCTTGTATTCCCGTGTAAAAGGTTCATCTACCACATCCACGTGAACCAGCCAGTAGATATCCGCGCGCTTTGGTTCCTTTTGCAATATGGAATAAATGATCTTGGATTCGATTTCTGTTTTGAAGTTTGCGCTGGTTAGGTAGACCAATTGAGAGGAATGTTTCGCAATGGTAGTGTCCTCGCTCAGCTCGCTGATCAGCTCGAAATAGTCATCGATACCGACATATTTAACAAATCTGTTTTTGATCTTTCTGGCAACGTACCAGCCCCACATGACGCTAAACAAGGCTGCGCCAATGAGCAGCGTTACAAATCCACCATGAAGGAATTTCGTCATGTTACCTACCAAAAAGGATAGTTCAAGCGCACCGTAGATCGCCAGGAAGATCACAATGATGTACAAAGGCACTTTCTTGGCCTTCATGTAATAAGCGATCAGAATGGTGGTGGCAAGGAAGGTCAGGTTGATGGCAAGTCCGTATGCCCCTTCCATATTGATCGACTTCTTAAACAATAATACCACGGCAATACAGCCAGCGCACAACAGCCAGTTGATCGATGGCACGTAGATTTGCCCCTTGTGATTGCTTGGATAAGAGATCAGCACCTTAGGCCAGAGGTTCAAACGTACCGCTTCAGAAATCAGGGTAAAGGATCCGGTGATCATCGCCTGGCTGGCAATAATGGCGGCTAAAGTTGCCAATGCAACCATGAAGAGCAAGTACTGCGGAGGCACAATTTCGTAAAACGGATTGATGTTGGCGTTGTAATCGGGGTGTTTTAATAACCATACCCCCTGTCCCAGGTAGTTGATGATCAGTGTAATTTTAACAAATACCCAGCTAACCCGTATGTTATCCTTACCGCAGTGTCCAAGATCTGAATACAAGGCTTCAGCTCCCGTGGTACATAGAAACACACCGCCAAGGATGACCAGCGCCATAGGATTGGTAGCCAGTAAATGTCCCGCATAATAAGGGTTAAGTGCTTTCAGGATACTAAAATCCTGCACCACATATAACATTCCCAGTACACCGAGCGTGGTGAACCAAAGCAGCATTATGGGCCCGAACATCTTACCAACCAGGCTGGTACCATATTGCTGTATAATGAACAAACCTGTGATGATGGCAATGACGATTGGGATCACCTGAACGGCAGGAAACTTGAACTGCAGTCCTTCGATCGCCGTAGTGACGGTAATACTAGGCGTAATGATCCCATCCGCAAGCAAAGCACAGCCGCCAAGAATGGCCGGAACAACCAACCACTTTGCTTTTTTACGCACTAAAGAGTAGAGCGAAAGGATACCACCCTCCCCTTTGTTATCTGCGCGCAGGGTGATGGCGACGTATTTAATGGTTGTTTGTAAGGTCAGCGTCCATATAATACAGGATAGAGCGCCAAGCACAATCATTGGTGTAATTGGTTGCCCTGCGTCACTGACGGTATTAAAGATGGCTCTTAAGGTGTATAATGGAGATGTTCCGATATCTCCGTAAACGATTCCCAGACTGATGAGTAGACCGGCTCCGGAGAGCTTTTGAATATTCGTTGTACTTGACACTGAAAAAAATTGAAGTAAAAATCGTGTTCAAAAATGCACTTAATTAAGGAAAGAAATGTGGTTATGTTAATTTTTGTTAAATCTCAACTTTGTAAACATTTCCGGGATGTTTATTGTTTATTTATTTATACTTTTGGCGCTATCGATGAGAAAAAACCTGACTAAATCTAAGCTGCTTCAATTCTTCTGCATATTATGCATTGGTATTTTATGCAACAGTAGTGTTTTTGCTCAGCGGTCGGACAGTTTGAACTATTTCAGCAGATCTAAAAAGGCGCCAAAGCCGACAACCATCAAGCCAAACTTACCTTCGTATCGTCCGCTTTTTGATGGTTTTACTTTTCTTCCCAACAATAACCCTTTAGCAAGTAAAGGTGCTACGAAAAGCGAAAAGAACTTAACCTTCATTAAAGTTTCACCAAGCACTATTGACGATCAGATTACCGTGGTCTATAAGCTGGAGCGTGAAAGCAATATTTCCATCAAGATCATGGACCTTTTAGGTAATGAGGTGACTACGCTCGCTACTGAGCGCTCAGGCAGCGGTGAGCAGACCAAAACTTTTTCTATTGCCAACCGTTTAAGCAGCGGAATCTATTTCGTTCGGATCGTTGCTGGTGCAGAAACTTCAGTAAAACGCATCTCCGTTTTATAATTCTGCTAATCTTTTTTACTTTCGGTTATGAAAATCATTGCAATTGGGCGCAACTATGCTGCGCATGCTCAAGAATTAAACAATCCTATACCAAGCTCGCCGGTAATATTTCTTAAACCTGATACTGCACTCTTAAAGGACAATCGTCCATTCTACATTCCGGATTTTTCATCAGATATCCATTACGAACTGGAAGTCGTTTTGAAGATCTGTAAGGAAGGCAAGCACATTCAGGAGAAGTTCGCTTCAAACTATTACGAAGAAGTTGGCTTAGGCATTGATTTTACGGCACGTGATATTCAAAGTATTCACAAAGAAAATGGCCTGCCTTGGGAACTCGCTAAAGCTTTCGACAATTCCGCAGCGGTTAGTAACTTCATTCCCAAATCCTCGGTTACGAACATGTACGAGCTTCCGTTTGAACTTAAGATCAACCAGGAAAGCAGGCAGAACGGCAACACTAAGAACATGCTGTACTCCTTCGAAAAGATTATTGCTTTTGTATCGCAATATATTACCCTTAAAAAAGGCGATATGATCTTTACTGGTACACCGGAAGGTGTGGGTCAGGTTCATCCTGGAGACAGACTTGAAGCCTGGTTAGAAGGGCAACAATTATTGAATTTTGAAATTAAATAAGCTTGATGCGTAGATCATTCCTGTTCCTTATCCTATTTTTTGCAGTTATCCCGGCTTCTAAAAGCCAACTTTTAATCAGCAACAACAAATATCCTTTGGTCGACTTCCGGCCACCATTAAACATCAGTCCTCCTGCTTTGTCGGGTTCATTTGGAGAGCTAAGGGCTAATCACTTCCATTCGGGTATTGATTTAAGGACCAATCAGCAGGAAGGTTATCCGGTTTATGCCATTGCAGATGGCTATGTGGCAAGGATCAGGATTCAAAGTAGTGGATTTGGAAACGCATTGTATATCAATCATCCAAATGGATATACCTCGGTTTACGGCCATTTGCAGCGATACAATGCTAAACTTTCTGGGAAGGCAAAAGCAATCCAATACGAAAAGAAATCCTTTGATATCGATGAATTTCCTGCAGCGGATCTTATCCCGGTGTATAAGGGTGAGATCATCGCCTACTCCGGGAACACTGGCAGTTCTGGGGGGCCGCACCTGCATTTCGAGATCCGCGATACCAAAACAGAGGCAACCATCAATCCACAGCTCTTTGGCATTGAAGTGCCCGACCGGGTTAAACCCGTGATATCCGGCTTATACGCCTATCGTTTGGATAACCAACCATTCAGCGAATTTACGCCGAAGATCCCTATCCCTCTGGTGGGTAGCGGTGGCGCTTACCGGGTGAACAATACCGTAAGTTTAAGTGGTGAAATTGGCTTCGGTATCGTTACTACGGATAGACACACCGGGATGTCCGGCACAAACGGCGTTTACTCCATCACACTTGAAGTGGATGGCAGACCGGTATTTACCTCGGCATTAGAGCGCTTCTCCTTTGAGAACAGTAAAGGCATCAACAGTCATATCGATTATCCTACGTTCCTGAATACGCGGAGAAGCATTCAGAAGAGCTTCGTGGATCCGGGAAATCCATTGCAGATCTATAGCAACCTGGAAAACCGCGGCCGCATCAGTTTCAATGACGGCCTATTGCACGATCTAAAATATACCGTTACCGATGTTAAAGGTAATACCAGCACCATCAGTTTCAAGGTACAAGCAGCAGAGAACCCCGTGGTAGCTACAGTTCGCCCATTGAAAGGCATACTGTTCCCGTATAACCAGGTAAATGAATTCAAAACAGACAGTGTGTTTGTGCAGATCCAGCGTGGCAATCTGTACAACGACCTGGATTTTGTTTATAAAGCAGGCAATCAACTTGCGCCCCGTGGATACTCTGTGATCCATCACATACAAAATCGCTTAACACCTTTACATACTGGCTTTGACCTTTGGATTAAGCCAACCGCTTACTTGGGCGGCCTGGAAGAAAAGGCATTAATTGTGAGTACAACGGGTGCATCGCAAGGCGGCAGATATGAAGATGGTTTTGTGAAGGCAAAGCCACGTAACTTCGGAAGCTTCTACATCGCTGTAGATACCATTGCACCAACCATCACACCGCTGAACATTACCGATGGTAAGAGTATGCGTGGCATTGGTAAGATGAATTTCAAGATCCGGGATAACCTCTCCGGCATCAAAAGCTTCAACGGATATATTGATGATAACTGGGTGCTGATGGAGTTTGATGCGAAAACCGCGACGTTGTCACACACGTTTGATGGTAGTCTATCAAATGGGAAACATAACTTAATGCTCATTGTTGTAGATATGAAAGATAATTCAAAAACATTGGCGCTATCATTTTATAAATAAAAGATATGACAGAACTATCGGCAGGCATGCAGGCACCTGCAATCAATTCCAAAGACCAGGATGGCAATCCCATCAGCTTAGATCAGTTTCGTGGCAAAACTGTGGTACTCTATTTTTACCCGAAGGATGATACCCCAGGCTGTACGGCAGAAGCTTGCGACTTCAGAGATAACTACCAGCAGTTACTTAGTAAGGACATTGCAGTTTTAGGGGTTAGTGTGGATGATGAAGAATCTCACAAGAAGTTCATCAGTAAACACAGCTTACCCTTTCCACTGATTTCCGATACGGATCACAAGATCGTAAATGACTATGGTGTTTGGGTTGAAAAGAACATGTATGGAAAGAAATACATGGGTATCAACCGTAGAACATTCATCATTGATGAACAAGGTGTAATTAAAACTGTAGTTAAAAAGGTAGACACTAAAAATGCTTCTGCGCAGGTGCTAGAACTACTTTCAGTTTAATAAAAAAATTAAGCCTTAAATAATACCTTTACAAATATTAACTATTCCAGCTAAATGAAACATACAATCAAAGAATTAGAAGATATTGCTTCTCAAGTCAGAAGGGATATCGTACGAATGGTGCATGGCTGTCAATCAGGTCACCCGGGAGGGTCACTTGGCTGTGCGGATTTCATGACTGCCTTGTATTTTGAAGTTATGAACCACAACACCGACTTCAATATGGATGGCATCGGAGAAGATTTATTCTTCTTGTCTAACGGGCACATCTCGCCAGTTTGGTACAGTGTACTTGCGAGATCAGGCTATTTCGATATCGCAGAACTGGCAACTTTCAGAAAGCTTAACGCTAGGTTACAAGGGCACCCGACAACGCATGAGCACCTTCCAGGTGTGAGAATTGCTTCCGGATCTCTGGGTCAGGGCTTCTCTGTTGCGATTGGCGCTGCCATGGCGAAGAAGTTGAATAAAGACAAATCTTTGGTATTTACGCTGCATGGTGATGGAGAGTTACAGGAAGGTCAGAACTGGGAAGCAATCATGTTTGCACCTTTCAACAAAGTTGACAACCTGATTTCTACAATCGATTATAATGGTCAGCAGATTGATGGCCCAACAGAAAAAGTATTATCCTTAGACAACCTTCAGGCGAAGTTTGAAGCGTTTGGCTGGCATGTAATTACTTCTGACGGTAACGATATGGATAATATCTGTAAGGCATTGCACTACGCAAAATCACTTACCGGAAAAGGAAGGCCAATTCTTAACCTGATGAGTACACAGATGGGTTATGGAGTTGACTACATGGTTGGCTCACATAAATGGCACGGCACTGCGCCAAATGATGCGCAGTTAGAAAGCGCTTTGGGTCAAATCTCTAGTTCATTATCCGACTATTAATCAGAATCACGTGAAAAAGTATACATATACAGAAAAAAAAGACACCAGATCTGGCTTTGGTGCCGGACTGCATGAAGCAGGAAAACGCAACGAGAACGTCGTAGCACTATGTGCCGACTTGAAGGGTTCATTGAAAATGGACGACTTCGCGAATGAATTTCCTGATCGCTACATTCAGGTTGGTATTGCAGAAGCAAACATGATCGGGATGGCAGCAGGTTTAACCATTGGCGGCAAAATCCCTTTCACCGGAACGTTTGCGAACTTCTCTACTGGCCGTGTTTATGACCAGATCAGACAGTCTGTTGCCTACTCGAACAAAAACGTAAAGATCTGTGCTTCTCACGCCGGTTTAACCTTGGGTGAAGATGGTGCAACACACCAGATTCTTGAAGATATTGGCTTGATGAAAATGCTGCCTGGCATGACCGTGATTAACCCTTGCGATTACAACCAGACGAAAGCGGCTACCTTAGCGATCCTTGAACATGAGGGCCCTGTTTACCTGCGTTTTGGTCGCCCTAGTGTGCCAATTTTCACGCCTGCGGATCAGGATTTCCAGATCGGTAAAGCCTGGATGGTTAATGAAGGTAAAGATGTAACCATCATTGCCACCGGCCACATGGTTTGGAAAGCAATTGAGGCTGGTGAGGAACTTGAAAAGCTTGGCATAGATGCGGAGATCATCAACATTCACACGATTAAACCGTTGGATGAGGAAGCAATCCTGAAATCTGTACAGAAAACCGGCTGTGTGGTTACTTGTGAAGAGCACAACAAGTTTGGTGGACTAGGTGAAAGCGTTGCCCGCTTACTTACTACACAGTTCCCTGCACCACAGGAATTCGTAGCCGTAAACGACAGTTTCGGTGAGAGTGGTACCCCGGATGAATTGATGACGAAGTACGGTTTAGATACTGTGAACATTGTTGAGGCTGTTCAAGCTGTCTTGAAACGTAAAAAATAATCTATGAAGCAGGTTGAAGACGCAGAAATTCTACAAAAGTTTTCAGATGAAAAAACCCGTCAGGAGGCCTTCGGCCTGCTTCTAAATAAATACCAGCAGAAAATATACTGGCATATCCGCCGTATGGTCATCAACCATGATGACACGGATGACCTTGTGCAAGACGTCTTTGTGAAGGTCTGGAAGAACCTGGGTAACTTCAGGAACGACTCACAGTTGTATACCTGGATCTATAGAATTGCAAGCAACGAATCCATTACCTTCCTGAACAAACAGAAGCGCCAGAACAATACCCCACTGGATGAGGTATCGCAGGAAGTCGTAGAACGATTGGTAGAACCCTCCTACTTCAATGGCACAGAAATTCAGCTGAAACTGCAGCGTGCCATTCTGACCTTACCAGAGAAACAAAGACTGATTTTTAATATGAAGTACTTCGATGAAATGAAGTATGAAGAGATTTCTGAAGTATTGGGTACCTCGGTAGGTGCGCTTAAGGCTTCATTTCACATTGCGGTGAAAAAAATCGAAGCTTTCATGCTAAATGAAGACATCAAGTTTTAAACCTTTTAGCAATAACATCATCTATATAAGCGTAATGGATAATAATTTAGAACATAATGATTGGAAAGATGAGGCACCACATCTCTCCCGTTTGCCTAAGGTAAATCCTTTTGCTGTTCCTGAGCAGTATTTCGAAGGCTTAAGTGACAAGATCCGCGCAGCGGTTTTTGTAGATGAACTGAAAGCTAAAGCCGGTTTTCCGGAATCCAAAGTTCCCGCAGGCTACTTCGAGCAGCTTCCTGAGGAGATCAATGCTAAAATCACCCTTGATGCGCTTCAATTGCCCAAAGATGCAGGCTATACTGTTCCTGAAGGCTACTTTGATCGGATCAATACCACGATCCTGCAGACTGTATCACAAGCAGCTACACCGGAAGTAAAGATTAGGAAACTATGGCCATCGAAGTTGACCAGATATGCCGCAGCCGCATGTTTGGCCCTAATCACCAGCTTCGCCGTTTACCTGAACCAGGACAGACTATTTAAACCTGCTGAAAAGGTAAGCAACACTGCCGCGCTGAATGAAGATCCGATGTTGTGGGATATCGAGGAGGACTTGATCATGGAGCAGATGGAAAGCGGAAGTTCCGGTATGATCACCAACACCTCTGCCACTTCCGCCGAACTCGAGGACTATATAATTAATCACTATTCGCAATTTGAGATTGCATCGAACCTATAAGCACTGACGATTTGGGCGATAAAAGAAAAATAAAGAACATGAAAAATTTATGGATTGCAGTTTTACTCGTTTTCATACCAGCAATACTAAAGGCACAGGACCGCAGTGGCAGAAGTGAAGAGATTGAGTCTTACAAAATTGCTTATCTAACACAGAAACTGGACCTCTCTCCTACTGAGGCTAAGGTTTTCTGGCCAATATACAACGAGTGGCAAAAGGAACTTCGTGGCCTCTGGTCGGAAAGAAATAAGAATGTAATCAGCCATCGTAAAACGGATGAGATTGAATCGCTTTCAGATAATGAGATCCATGCGCTGATCACCAATGAGATTAACTACAAACAACGCAACCTGAACATCGAAAAGAAATATTACAGCAAGCTGAAATCAAGCTTGCCCTTAAAGGTTGTCGGCAAATATTACCGCGCTCAGGAAACCTTCAAAAAGGAACTACTTAACCGGTTCGGAAGAGGTAGAAACAATGCTGGTAACAAATAAACCTTAGATATACACATAAAAAAAGCGTTCATTTTCATGAACGCTTTTTTTATGTGTATATACTGGATTACAATTGTTTGTCTAACTTTCCTGAAAGTACAGACTTAGGAACTGCGCCAACTTGTTTATCTACAACTTCACCGTTTTTGAAAAACAATAAAGCAGGGATATTACGGATGCCAAATTTGGTAGAGATCTGTGGATTGTTATCAACGTTAACTTTACCAACAACTGCTTTTCCTTCGTATTCTTTGGAGATTTCGTCTACAACTGGACCTACCATGCGACAAGGACCGCACCATTCTGCCCAAAAATCTACCAACACTGGTTTATCTGAATTTAATACAACTTCCTCGAAGTTTGCATCTGTAATTTCTAAAGCCATAATTTATATTTTCTGATTAAGTTTCTTACTATCCTAAATGGATGATCTGATTTTACAAAGATAATAATCAATACTTATGCCACGGTATGCTTTGCAGGCTTTATGACATTAGTTCAACTTGTACGTAACAACGTTCAATGCAGTAACCTTCTCCAGGAATTCATTATTCGGATTTATCCTTAATGACTTGGAAGGCAAATCCAGAACAACATTCTGTTCCCTATCGTATACAGCGAAATGTAATTGGCAGTTTTGCTGTTCGGTACTGGACTTATTCTCTTCTATGATCCCGTTGATTTCGGCCATAAAGTCGTCGTTTATACCTTCTATAGGGATCTGGATGGTAATGCATTTTGCCAGCTTGTCACGTAGTTCAGACAGAAGTGCCATAGAGGTTACCTTGAACTCCCAATCGCCTTCTTTGCGGAAACGCTCGCCTACCCTTCCCCGGATCTGGAGAAAATAACCTTCCGTCAGGAACTGCTTGAACTTAATAAAATCATCACCAAATAACGCCAGCTCACAGCTTTCATCATAATCTTCAAACATGAAGGTTCCGAAAGGTTTACCGGTTTTAGTCATGCGTTGTGCAGCAGCAACAACCAATCCTCCAACAACCAGCTCCTTGTTCTTCAAAGCTTCGAATTCCGCAAGGGTTTCTTCATTTGTATCGCCTGTGCGGATCTTATTAATAATAGAAAGGTGTTTAACATTGTGTAAACAGAAGTTGTTCAACTCGAAACGATAGTTGTCTAATGGGTGACCAGACAGGAATATTCCGATTGCATCTTTCTCGTATTTAAGCTTGTCGATCAGGGTCCACTCTGGTGCTACAGGCAAGCTTGGTTCCAGGATGAGATCTGCAACGGTACCACCGAATAAAGAGGATTGTGCTGATGATTCATTGTTCTGGAAGTCGTTCGCATACTTGATCAGCTTTTCAATACCATTCATCTTATCATTGATACCGATAAAGAAGTATTGTGCCCGGTGATAACCGAAGCCATCAAAAGCCCCGCTATATACAAAGCTTTCGTAAGCTTTCTTATTCACGGTGCGGGTATTTGCACGTTTGGCGAAGTCATGAACACTTTTAAACGGTCCATGTAACTTACGCTCCTCGATAATACTTTCCACGGCCTTTTCACCCACGCCCTTCACGGCAGACAAACCAAAACGTACCTGTCCCCTGTCGTTTACGGAGAACTTAATGTCCGACTCATTTACATCGGGTCCAAGTACCTGAACACCCATCTGGCGACATTCTTCCATAAAGAAGGCCACCTGTTTGATGTCGTTCATGTTGTTGGATAGTACCGCAGCCATATACTCCGCTGGATAGTGTGCCTTCAGGTATGCCGTCTGGTAAGCAATCCAGGCGTAACAGGTAGAGTGCGACTTGTTGAAGGCGTAAGAAGCAAAGGCTTCCCAGTCTTTCCATATCTTCTCCAGGGTAGCCGGTGAATGGCCTTTAGCTGCTGCTTGAGACACGAACTTCGGCTTCATCTTATCGAGTACATCCTTTTGTTTCTTACCCATCGCCTTACGCAGAACGTCGGCCTCACCTTTGGTGAAGTCAGCCAGCTTTTGCGAGAGCAACATCACCTGCTCCTGGTACACGGTGATACCATAAGTTTCTTTCAGGTACTCCTCACAGGCATCAAGGTCATATTTAATTTCTTCTTCGCCGTTCTTACGTCGTACGAAACTTGGAATGTACTCCAGTGGTCCCGGCCGGTACAAAGCGTTCATGGCAATTAAGTCCCCGAAGACGGTAGGCTTAAGTTCCTTCATGTACTTCTGCATACCGCTGGATTCGTACTGGAAGATACCTATGGTTTCACCCCTTTGGAAAAGCTCGTAGGTTTTTACGTCATCAATCGGGAACTGATCCGGGTCCAGCTGAATACCGGTACGCAAACGCACCAGTTTCACGGTATCCTTGATCAAGGTCAGGGTTTTCAATCCCAGGAAGTCCATTTTGAGCAATCCGGCGCTTTCCACCACCGAGTTGTCAAACTGGGTAACATATAAATTGGAGTCCTTAGCAGTTGCTACAGGAACAAAGTTTGTAATATCATCTGGCGTAATGATCACACCACAGGCATGGATACCGGTATTTCTTAAGGATCCCTCGAGGATCTTCGCCTGCTGAATGGTCTCCCCGCTGAGGTTTCCAGCAGAAGCGGCGGCCTTCAGTTCCAGTACGCGTTCATATTCATCGGCACGAAGTCCGCCTTTTAAAGCGGCTTCATCAAGCGAGAATATCTTGGCGAGTTTCATGTTCGGGATCAGCTTGGCGATCTTGTCCGCCTCAAATAACGGTAGGTCAAGCACCCTTGCAGTATCCCTTATGGATGATTTCGCAGCCATTGTACCATAGGTGATGATCTGCGCCACCTGGTTTGCACCGTACTTATTGATTACATAATCCATGACACGGCTCCTGCCCTCGTCATCAAAGTCGATATCAATATCGGGCATGGAAACCCTGTCCGGGTTTAGGAAACGCTCAAATAGCAGGTCGTACTTGATCGGATCAATATTGGTGATCCATAAACAGTATGCAACAACAGACCCTGCGGCAGATCCCCGGCCAGGCCCTACGGATACGTCCAGCTTTCTAGCCTGTGCGATGAAATCCTGTACAATCAGGAAGTAACCAGGGTATCCCGTTTTCTCAATGGTTTTTAGTTCGAAGTCCAGGCGCTCGTCTATCTCGGGCGTAATGACTCCATAACGGCGCTTTGCGCCTTCGTAGGTAAGATGTCTGAGGTATTTGTTCTCCCCACGTTTACCGCCGTCAACGTCATCTTCAGCTACAATGAACTCTTCAGGAATATCGAACTTCGGAAGTAATACTTCCCTGGCAAGTTTAAAGGACTCAACTTTATCTGCAATCTCCTGCGTATGGTAAATGGCCTCCGGCAGATCATTGAAGAGCTGCTTCATCTCTTCAGGCGATTTGAAGTAGTACTCCTGGTTTGGCAAGCCATAACGATAGCCACGGCCGCGACCTATTGGCGTGGCCTGCTTTTCACCATCTTTAACGCACAACAAGATATCATGCGCATTGGCGTCCTTTTTATCGATGTAATAAGTATTATTGGTAGCCACCAGCTTCAGGCCGTGTTTACGCGCCAGCTGGATCAGTGTTCTGTTCGCAATATCTTCATCCTCCTGGTTATGGCGCATGATCTCGATATAGAAATCATCACCAAACTCGCCTTTCCACCATTCAAGTGCGGCTTCAGCCTGATGCTCACCAAGGTTCAGGATCTTACTGGCAATCTCCCCATATAAGTTACCAGAAAGCACGATCAGGTCTTCTTTATACTGGGAAATCAGCTCGCGGTCTACCCTTGGCACATAGTAGAAGCCTTTGGTATAGGCTATGGAAGATAGTTTAGCCAGGTTATGGTAGCCATTCTTGTTCTTCGCAAGCAGCACCATCTGGTAGCCGTTGTCTTTTTTAGATTTATCCAGGTGATTATCGCAAACGAAGAACTCACAGCCAATGATGGGCTTCAGCAGAACCTCGGTAGGCGCTTCACCCGCTTCAAAGGCAGCTTTATTCTTTGCCTCCGCAGCTTTATTATGGTTGGCCACCTGGCTTACAAAGTGAAATGCCCCCATCATATTGGCATGGTCAGTCATGGCGACTGCAGGCATTTTATACTTTGCCGCAGCTTTGATAAGCCCGGGAATGTTTATGGTAGATTGTAATACGGAGAACTGCGTGTGGTTATGTAAATGAATAAAATTTGCATTGCTCAGTTCTCGTTTGTTGTCGTTTAAAGTAGCGCGGGAAATCACTTCCGCTGGTTTCTGTAAGCGGCGTTTGATCTCTTCAGAAGCAGCCTTCAGGTTAATGTGTGTTAGACCTACGGTTTCAATAACACCCGGATTAGCCTGTTTGAAGTTGCGGAGGTATTCCTGATCAAGACCAAGTTCTTCCGGACGGAAAGCATCGGACTTCAGCAACTGCAGGAAACAGCGGGATGTTGCCTCTACGTCTGCGGTTGCGTTGTGCGCTTCAGCGAAAGGTACGCCAAAAAGGTAGCTGTGGAGCTCTGTTAAGGTGGGCAGCTTGAATTTACCACCACGACCACCAGGCAGTTGCAGCAGATTCGCCGTCACCTCGGTACAGGTATCCAGTACCGGCATGTCGGTCAGCCTGGTTTCTATGCCCAGGCGGTGAAATTCACAAGCCATTACATTGACGTCGAAGCCGATATTCTGGCCTACAGCAAACCTGGATTTCGACAGCGCAATGTTGAATTCGGCCAACACTGCTTCCAGTTCTTCACCTTCTTCCTGCGCAAGCTCCGTACATATCCCATGGATTTTCTCCGCATCGTAGGGGATGTTAAAGCCATTTGGCTTTACTAGATAACTCTTATGTTCCAGCAACTTACCCAGATCATCATGCAGCTGCCAGGCCACTTGAATGCATCGCGGCCAGTTTTCCGTGTCCGTGATTGGTGCATTGTAGTTACGTGGTAAACCGGTGGTTTCTGTGTCGAAGATAAGATACATAGGAGTTTAAGCGTATTCTGAATTGGAGATCCAAAATTACTCAAATACCTGCTTAAAATACCGAATATTTCAATTTAGACTTTTGCCTTACAGTTTAGCCCTATTAGTTAATTTGTTCTTTAGACAGCTTCGGAATAGGATGTTCCTGAGAGATAAGTTTGTGGGTCTCGTAACCTTTTTGCTTGCAACGATAGATGATCTCATCCAGCAATTCCTGATCCAGGTAAGGCTTTCTGGACATGATGAACAGGAACTTGCATTCCGGGTGACCGATAACCGCGTAAGAATAATCTTCGGCCAATTCTATAACCCAGTAGTCTACCTTAAAAGGCCAGATAAACTGCAATTTGAACTCTGCGTTATTGGTGCCTTTAACAACATAGAGTTTCGATCGGATATATTTTGCGGTTTGCTCCCCCGCAACTTTAAAGTTCGTAAACACTGCGTAGTAACCGTCCGGATGGATTACATAGGTCTCCGTAGTCTGTCGCCAATGCTTATCCATGAAAGTAGATATGGAATATAATGTATACCATTTCCCTGCAAATGACAATATATCTACCCTTTCTACAGGTGTATTTTCCATAACTGTATTCTCTATTATTAAGCCCCCGGTGCCGGAATGTTAAATCTAGATAAATAACCACTTATTAGAAATAAAGTTTTAAAAACGATTTTTTAAAGCACCCAAAATTGATACCTTCGAAAGGGTCGCGAGGTACGCTTTTTGCCTTATTGAGCAGGCAAACAGGTCCCTTACCGGAGGGTTGAAGGACATTAAAACCGCTAACTTAAATTGGAAAATATGAAAATAACTGTAGTAGGTGCAGGAGCTGTCGGCGCAACATGCGCGGATAACATCGCCCGCAAGGAGCTGGCACAAGAGCTTGTGTTGTTGGACATTAAAGAAGGTTTTGCTGAAGGAAAAGCAATCGACATGATGCAGACCGCAGCACTCTTAGGCTTTGACACAAAGATCACCGGAGTAACCAACGACTACAGCCAGACCGCCGGATCTGCCGTTGCAGTAATCACCTCGGGGTTACCCAGGAAACCAGGTATGACACGCGAAGAATTGATCGGTATCAATGCTGGCATCGTAAAAGGTGTAGCAGAAAATATACTTAAATACTCCCCAGAGGCCATCATTGTAGTCATTAGTAATCCTATGGATACCATGACCTACCTGGCATTAAGATCCTTAAACTTACCGAAGAACAGAATTATCGGAATGGGTGGTATCCTGGACAGTGCGAGGTTCAAATACTACCTCAGCAAAGCGCTAGACTGCAATTCCAGCGATCTACAAGGCTTCGTAATCGGGGGCCATGGCGATACCACCATGATTCCACTGACCAGATATGCAACCTACCAGAGCCTGCCAGTAAGTAACTTGCTTGACGAAGCTACGCTGGAGAAAGTTGCTGCAGATACCATGGTTGGTGGTGCAACATTGACCGGATTGTTAGGTACATCAGCATGGTACGCGCCGGGTGCCGCAGGTGCTGCACTGGTGGAAAGTATTGTACGTGATGAAAAGAAGATCTTTACCTGCTGTGTTGCGCTGGAGGGCGAATATGGTCAGGCTGACATCTGTCTGGGCGTACCGGTTGTTGTGGGCAAAAGCGGCTGGGAGTCTATCATAGACTTCAAACTGACCCCTGAGGAACAAGCAAAATTTGACAGAAGTGCAGACGCTGTTCGCAGCATGAACAATGTGCTTACCGAAATGAAATTAATCTAATTGAATGAGAACAATTCGTGTCCCATTAAAACTGATAAACTTACAAGACGACGGTTTCCACCTCCTGGTGGAAATTGTTGTTTTTGGGGAAAGCCATTGGGCAGTATTAGATACCGGTGCTTCAAGATCGGTATTTGATAAAACGCTTTTGGAGAAAAATATTGCAGCAGATGATATTGAAGCTGTTAACACAGCGGATGAAAATGTTGCAACGACCTTATTTAGCACTTCCACAACCGCAGTCGCCACCATACCCAAGCTGAAGATCGGAAAGTTAAAACTGAAGAAGTATCAAGCTGTAGGGTTAGACTTGCAAAGCGTAAATGAGGCCTATGAACATTTAGGTCATCCGCTCGTTGCAGGGATTATTGGCGGTGATATCCTGATCAGGTACAAAGCGAAGATTGATTATAAACGGCTGCGCCTTACTTTATACAAGTAAGACGTTTATGCAAAATGAAAAAGCACCCTGAAGCAAGTAGCATAAGGACCCTGAAACAACATTCTTGAAAGAACTTTAGTGTAGCTTCAACCTTAAGGCGCTTTTATACATCTTCAAATAAGCTCTAAGAAAGACACCTAGAAAGAAGTAAGTCACCCACAGGATAGCTACTAATATGACGGGCTCCAAGGAAGTAAGCACATCCCATGAAAAACTAGCATAGAACACACAAGTTGCAGTGTTAAGGCCAAATAGCGCATTGTAGCGGAGCGCATAATTACTAACCGAGGGCTTGGCTTGTTGTCTTTCCAGGAAATAAGACTTATATACAAAAAGCAGCAAGGGAATAAGCAGGATGATCAATGTGCCGGCAATAATTATAGAAACGATCGTTTGGCTGTTTGCGTTGACGAAGTAGAATATGAGCCCAAGGCCAAGCAATGCAAGGTTGTTTACTACTGCGGGATACTTAAAGGTGTTTAGTAATTCCAGTTTTAACATTTGGCTGAAGCCGCCGTAAAGTGCTAGCCGGGTATTTTCTTCTTCCTGCCTGATCTGTTTTTCTCCACCGAAATCACAATTGATCACATCTTTAACCAAGCTCATTTGAAATGTGGCTTGAGGCTCCTGCTCCAATGCGGAAAGCACATGATCATAAACCTCATCATAGGTTTCCATATAACGGGTAATCGATTTCACGTAATCTGCTAATTCCTGTTTTTGTAATTCGTTCAAGATCATTATAGAGCGGGTTTAAGGTTTAATAGCAGCTGCAGACTTTCAATGAATTCACGTGCCTCCTCTAGTTTATGGGCCGCCAGCTTTTGCCCGTCTGAAGATAGTTCATAATACTTCCGCATGCGACCGTCAACCATCTCGGAACTCGTTTCTAGTAAGCCTTCAGCCTCGAGCTTATGTAAAGTTGGATATAACGCCCCTTCCTTCAGGTTAAAACCACCACTAGTGACGGCTTTTACCTTTTGGGTAATCTCATAGCCATACATTTTTCCATGCTGTTCCAGCAAATTCAATAGAATGGTTGATAAGGTACCCTTGAATAAGTCGCTATTGATTGACATTCCCGAATATAGCAAAAACTATATACCTAAAAAAATATGTATACAGATTTATAACACCTTACGCCCGCTTAACGCAACTAAGTTCAACGGAGAAATGCTGAAACCAGCTGCTCCCATTCTTTGTCCAACGTGATGGCTGGCCTTTTCTCCCCTGCTCTGCTATACCAGTAATCCGCATTCCAGATGTCTCCTTCTTTCCTGTGCAGGTAAGCATGGAGATGCGCTGAACGCTTGTCGCCCAGCTGATCAATGAGATCATGTGCCGCTTTCCAATCACCTTTGCCATCATACCAAAGTGACTGCAGGTGCAGGGAAAGATTTTCCGGCAGTTCATCACTACTTAAACATGCTTTAAATTCTTCCAGGTTTTTCATATCAAACACAAATTATACAGATAACAATTACTTGGGAGCGCCAGATCAACAAAATTACCGGCAAAATTCACAGCCAATCAAAGGCTATTCACATCTTCGCTTTTTCTAGTACCCTCAGCGCCGAATTTAGTAGAAAAATTGAAAGCAAAATGAAAAGAATTTACCTGATTTTAGTAGTCCTACTGGCCTCGGCACAATGTACGTTTTCACAATTCAACTGGGCTGACTATTCACACAGCTATACGGATGGGACCTTTGATGAACCAAATACCGTTAGAATCATTACGGCAATCAAAAGCGTCAATGATAATTATTGGGATGACACCACTGGTAATCTCTTATTCTCTCCTTTCGCCAAAGACAGTGCGTTTAACGCTGAACGGCCGTCACCACTTATCCTGCGCAGTGTTTATGACACCAGTGAAGTTCACTTTGTACTACGCGGTGTGGATGAATACAACGCAAATGGATATGAATTCTCTGTTTATGAATATAATGGGAGGATACTTGTACCATACACCACAGTCAACAAGTTTGCAGATCAGGAACTGAAAAAGTCATCGGGCTCTCCAAAAATGGCTTACCTGGGTAGTTTTGTTGCACCATTAGGAAAGACAATAGTGGTAGATGTTAGGAACATAAGCAGTAAAAAAATCATCTCCACGGCCGCAATCAGCTGGAAAGCTTTAAAACCTTTCATTACCAGCATCTACACGACAGGAGAACTAAACACCTTTTTGAACAAGTTAAGTAGACCTTACCAGTCAGACAGTCCGGAAGGAAAGTACAAGATTAGCGATGTGGACCAGGAAACGGGATTAAACAAGAAATTAAAAATAGCTGCGAAAGATAACAGCTTGATCTTCCTGTTAAAAGGAAAGGCAACCAGCAAAGAACAAGTAGAATACGCACTTGTCAGGAATAACAAAGTTGAAGTCGCTTGGAAACCGAATGACTTCGATAATAACTTTGTCTGGCTCAACGAGCTCAGACCTGGAAACTATATACTAAAGATACGATATGCCATACAGCCTACACATATCACTGAATTTCAGTTTGATATTGAGCCAGCCTGGTATCAGGGAAAGTTGTTCATGGTTATCTGCGGCATCTTATTGGCAGGTTGCGGAGGGGCCTTCATCTTTCTGATGCTTTACCTTCGCCAGAAACAAACAACAGAATGGGCACAGTTAAACAAGACGAAGGCACAATTGGAGCTAAGGTCCATATATGCACAGCTCAACCCACACTTCATTTTCAATTCCATCAATTCAATCCAGGGTCTGGTGAATAGCAAGGATATCGATGGGGCAAACCGTTACCTTGCTGATTTTGCCCAACTCATGCGTGAAGCAATCGTCAACAACAATAAGGAGCTAACATCCTTGCAAGAAGAACTGCGCATGCTTGATACCTACTTGAAACTGGAACAACTAAGATTCGGGTTCCAGTACAAAATAGAAGTTGATCCGGAAATAGACGCATCTATCACCGAAGTGCCAACGTTGTTCGTTCAGCCGCTTGTCGAAAATGCCGTTAAACATGGGATTTCCGGTCTTCAGCAGCAAGGAAAAATAAACTTAAACATACGGAAACTCGACAATGACCTCTTCATTAGCATACATGATAATGGAAAAGGATTCAACGAGCAAGAAGTGCAAGCAGGTTATGGACTGAAATTAACAAAAGAAAGGATTGCCCTACTTAACAAACTAAGCAACGATCAATTTATCTATCTGGAAGTTAAGCATGAATCAGGCGACAACGGCACCTGGATTGAATTAAAATTCTCAAATTGGTTCTTATGAGCATCGATGCAGTTATTATTGATGATGAAATTCACAATATTGAAAATCTCCAGGAATTATTAAAAATCCATTGTCCGGAAGTTACAATTGTGGCTACCGCACAAGATGTAGCTCGTGGAATTGCAAACATCAAGCAATTCAATCCAACAATTGTATTCCTGGATATTCAAATGCCTGAAAGGAACGGATTCGAGCTGCTTAAGCACTTTCCCGAGCCCTGGTTTGAAATCATTTTCGTTACTGCGCACGATCAGTATGCCATACAGGCCCTTCGATTCTCGGCCGTTGATTATCTGCTCAAGCCAATAAACATTACAGAACTTCAGCAAGCCACAACACGTGCAGTTGCAAAACATCAACAAAAAACACAAAATAAAGAGCTGAAGAATCTGCTTAGCCTACTTACCACACAGTCGACCAAAGATGAACAGCGCATTGGGCTACATACACTCAAAGAAACACGCTTTGTAAAAACTGGTGAGATCTTACGATGCCAATCTTCAAACAATTACACAACTTTCTTCCTAAAGGATGAAGAACTGGTCGTGTCTAAGCCGATTTATGAATATGAAGAAATTCTGAGGGGTTACGGATTTATTCGCTGCCATCAATCTCACCTTGTCAATGTCCGTTATATCAAGAGCTGGAAAAAGGAATATGGAGATTTTCTGCAGCTGTTTGATGGTACAGAAATTCCAATTTCAAGAGGTAAGAGAGATAGTGTCAAGGAACTTCTGAATACCCTGTAGCTACTTTCCTGCAGGTATGGTCTTCTGATTACGTAACCCAAGCTGCTTAATCAAATCCCGGTAAGTCACCAGCTCGAACTGCTTACCCACCATTTCCTGGAAATCCTTAGAAAGCACCATATCTAATTCCGTTTGCCGGTGACTACTTGCATTGCTGCTCATCATGCTGCTGTTCATATCTGTCATGGCGTCCATCTCCGGCGTGGCCTGTGCAATATGCAAAATCACCATATTTGCAGGCGCCGCAGCGGATAAATTCTCAAGCACCTTCATAAAGGCTTGTTTCTTTGTCGCAACGGGTTCGCCCCACATATCATTGTAAGCTTCTCCGAAATAGGTTACCTCGCTCAAAGGCGATATCCCCAGCTTGTACTTCTTAGCCAGCTTTTCGGTAAGGCTACGCAGTTCTGGGGTAGACAAGGCAATCCCCATGTGCGGATCAATATAGGAGATCTGCAAACCGGAAGAAATCGCACGTTCAATCTGTGCACTCAGCTCCCGCTCTACTTCTTCAAGCTTGTATTTATTCTTCTGAAAGGCCGTGGTCGAAGGCAGGAAATACCCCAGGCTATCCACCAGGCTAGGCACAGCTGATTGCCCCAGTACCGGGCCCCAGCGATAGTTCTTCCACTCCGCCGTCAGGGTTAGATGAACCCCTACCGCTACATTCGGATACTTCTTTAATACTTCTACCGCTTCCTGGTACCAGGGACAAGCAAACATCACAGAAGCGGAAAAAGGAATACCGGTTTTACCCACTTCATCAATGGCCGTATTCACCGCATGGTTCATACCAATGTCGTCAAACCGTAGGAGTACTTTAGGGAGTTTGCCAGAAGCGCTTTGCGCAACAGCATGTAGACTGCCGATTAGCAGCATCAAAAAGAGGAAATGCTTTTTCATAGGATATTTGGTTATTCCTAATATCCGTTATTATCCCCTAATGTGGATAACTAAAGCAAAAAAACTTATCCAATTTTCAGGGAAGTCATGGTCAGGGAACCAGCAACGGCTTTATCATTAAAGAAGGATAGGTCATCAGCGGTGGTCCTCAGTCCCAGCGTATACATCAGCGGTATATAGTGCTCGGGTGTAGGAATGGCCATCAAAGCATCAGTTCCCAAACTCTGGTAGTTGAAGAGTGGCTCATAGTGCTGCTCCGTGATCAATGATTTAAACTTCTCGTTGATGTTCAGCGCCCAGTCGTAACCATATTCCGGTTCGTCCATTTTATCCCAGGCCACCATCCGGAGGTTATGTACCATATTACCCGATCCGATGATCAGCACCCCTTTTTTGCGCAAGGCACTGAGCTCCTTCGCCAATTCAAAATGGTACGCAGGACCTTTGGTATAATCAATGCTCAACTGCAACACTGGGACATTTGCCTGGGGATACATGTGCCGAACTACAGTCCAGGTGCCATGGTCCAATCCCCAGTCGTGATCCAGCTCCACTTGCGTAGAATGAAACAGCGAAGCCGTTTCCCTGGCCAGATCAGGCATTCCGGGTGCCGGATATTGTACATCGAACAGGGCCTGCGGAAATCCGCCAAAATCATGAATGGTTTCCGGGAAATCCATTGCTGTGATCTTCGTACCCCTGGATAACCAATGTGCAGAGACAACCAACACCGCTGTTGGTACAGGTATCTTTTCCGCCATAGCTTTCCAGCCACGGGAAAAGTCGTTATCCTGAATGCCGTTCATCGGAGAGCCATGGCCAATAAACAATACCGGCATCACATATTCCTGTTCAGGTAATTGGTTAGTGAAGGTTTTGAATGATCTTAGACGGTCCATGATTGTTGCTTTTTTGTATGTAGTACAAATTTAAGCTATCCTGGAAGGCTTTCCATTGACCCAGGTTAAGAAAGCCAGGTGTTGAGCGCTTATTTACTAACTTCACCAATAAAAAACCATGACTTCAAGAAAGACCAATACACCAGCAGCCAAAACGTATGAAAACCTGATCGAGCGAATTGACTTCAGTCTGGAAAGAGTCGATCGTGCTTACGAATCCACTGAATTCCGCTCCTGCACCTTCAATGACATTTCTGGTGTCGCCTTTACTGATTGTCTCTTCTCCTCCTGCAACTTGAGCAATGCCCAGGTGAGCAAAGCAAAAGCACAGGACTTAACCTTCCGTGACTGCAAGCTGATCGGCATCAACTTCTACCAAATGCTGGACTTCGGTTTTTCCCTACACTTTGAAAACTGCCTGCTGGACTATGCAAGTTTCGACAAGAAGAAAATGAACAAAAGCAGCTTTAAAAACTGCAAGCTGCACGGCGTAAACTTCAGTAAAGCTGACCTTTCAAAAGTTACCATGGTCGATTGCGACCTGGTAGATGCCATCTTTGACGGCACCAATCTTTCTGGAATGGACTTCAGCACCAATAGAAATTTCAGTATTGACCCGCATTTAAATCTGGTGAAGAAAACAAGGTTTGCAGCTACTACCCTTTCAGGATTACTGACCAAGTTCGACATCATTATAGAATAACGTTACAGCAGGCGCTACCTTGAGGGGGGCTATACAAGGTATTAACAGGGACTTGACCCGTCGATAGCCTTGTCGGGGCCTTGTTAAGGCCCTGTTAACCCCTTGTCAACCCCCTGTTAACCTCAGCGCTGACCGGCAGTGTAGTATACTGGTATTTGTTTACAGTGGAAAGTCTGTTTACTATATGTTGTTTACAATTAATACTTTATTACTGG
>NZ_JBQCME010000008.1:0-145294 GCF_051965375.1 Pedobacter sp. SAFR-022 | reverse complement strand
AGCAGGTCTGAACAGATATCCAGGTTCATTCTAAAAAGAAAACATTAATAAATGCTTATAGGGAAGGTGGCTCAGCGGTGAGTCGCCTTCTTTTGTTTAATAACATTTGTTAGGTATAACCAAACAGGAGTTTACCAGTTAGCGCTGCATAAAAATGCCCCCAAAAGCATTGAGCTTGTGGGGGCATCTAAAGTTCGGCTTACCTAGTTATTGTTCTGGGATGTTTCAAGGGGTTCAGCATAGTCGCTCCATTGCGCAGTTCCTTTCGGTTCTGCACTTTTAACTTCTGAGCTTCTTACCTTGCTCAGCTCTTTGTTTAGCTTTTCCGTTTTTGAAAGTTCGCTCTTTTTGCTGTCTTCCATTTCTGTTAATCCATTTGTTTGCTTCACATGTGCAACCGGATCAGCAATGTATTCCCAGTCTTTGCCCATATCTGGCATTTCACCTTCATTCCATGGACCGCGGGGGCTTTTTTCTGGTGAAAGGTTGAAATATTGCTGGGTAAAACGTGGGTCAGCCTGTAGTACGCCTGGAGGGAAGTTAGGCTGGATCGTAGACAAAGCTGCTTCGAACATCTTATAATGCGCGACCTCACGGGTCATCAGAAATGATAAGGTATCTTTTACGTAAGGATCATCTGTAAATTTCATCAGATGCTCATAAACTAGTTTCGCTCTGGATTCTGATGCCAGGTTGCTTCTCAAATCGACGGTAAGATCGCCATTGGAGTGAATGTATGATGCACACCAAGGGATGCCCTGGCTATTTCTCAGCGTTGGTCCGCCGCCTGTAATGATTGGGAACTGCGGATTGGCATGTAGTGCCGCGTGGATGATATTTTCTTTGGCTGCTTTGCCGTCTAATACCTGCATGATCTCACTTTGATCTGCGGCATCTTTTAGCTCGCCGTTTACACCTTTTAGTAACATCTGGATGGTTGCACCAACAATTTCCAGGTGCGAGAACTCTTCCGTGGCAATGTCCATTAACATGTCGTATTTGTCTGGATGAGGCTGCTTGGCGCCGAATGCCTGCGTAAAGTACTGCATGGCTGCGGCAAGTTCGCCATTTTCGCCTCCGAACTGTTCTAATAGAATATTGGCAAATGCCGGATCGGGTTTTGATACGCGGGCATTAAATTGTAGGTCTTTTGAATGATGGAACATAGTTTTTCGTTTTAGTGTAGATGTAGAAATTGGTATTATATAGGCTTAACTATTTCGAAGGATAATTGGTTTAGAACTTCCACTATTGATAATGATTATAAAGAGTATGCGGTAGGTAATATTACCTGAATTTCAAGCGATGCCCCAGTCCTGAGCAGCTTGAACAAATCCCTTTAAATTTTATTTTTTGTTGTTGGTTTACAATCTTAATTTCGTTAGCTTTGTTATGCAAGCATAGTAATTAATGAAACAGCAGGAAACAGTAGATTATTTTTTAAAGGTGGTTTGGCAGAATGTATCAAACGTTTATAACCAGATTGCATCAGGCTTCGGAATTACACAATCTATTGGCTACATGTTGATTAATATTGATAAGGAGGGCACTGCAGTTTCACAGTTAGCGGCATTGCTGGCTGTAAAAGCAACCAGCCTTTCCAGGATGTTAAATAACATGGAAGAACTTGGATTGATCTACAGGGAGGCATCACCGTCTGACAAGCGTTCGGTAAAAGTTTACCTGACGGAGTTTGGTCGCGAGAAAAGAAAGCTCGCCAAAGAAGTGGTAATAAATTTCAATGAATACTTAAATGAAAGCCTGAGTGCCCAGGAAAAGAATAATTTGATCAAAACGCTGGAGAAGTTGAACAAACTCACCTTAGCATATACAAGTACGATAGAAAATGATGAACAAAAGAATAAATAAAGTCGCCGTTTTGGGCTCTGGTATTATGGGCTCCCGTATTGCCTGCCATTTTGCAAACATCGGAGTGGAAGTTTTATTACTTGATATCCCTGCAAAAGAAGGCGATAAAAACAGCATTGTAAATAAAGCACTTGATACTGCGGTGAAGACCAATCCTTCACCAGTTTATTCCAAATCTGTTGTTAAGAAAATCAGCACTGGCAACTTTGAGGATGATATGAAGAAGATTGCTGCATACGATTGGGTAATTGAAGTGGTGGTAGAAAATCTGGATATCAAGAAGAGAGTTTTTGAGCAGGTGGAACAATACCGTAAGCCAGGCAGCATCATCTCATCGAATACTTCGGGCATTCCGATTCACATGATGGCGGAGGGAAGATCGGAAGATTTCAAAGCGAATTTCTGCGGAACACACTTTTTTAATCCGCCAAGATACCTGCGTTTACTAGAGATTATTCCTACGCCATACACCAAACCAGAACTGGTGGATTTTTTAATGCATTATGGCGACAAATTCTTGGGTAAGACGACCGTGCTTTGTAAGGATACGCCAGCGTTCATTGCGAATCGTGTAGGCGTTTATTCCATTATGGCTTTGCTGCACCTGGTAGAGAAAATGGAGCTTACCGTTGAGGAAGTTGATAAATATACAGGCCCGGCCTTAGGCCGGCCAAAGTCGGCCACTTTCCGTACCACAGATGTAGTTGGATTAGATACGATGATTAAAGTGGCAAAAGGTCTTTACGACAATTGTCCTGAGGATAAAGCACACGATCTTTTTAAGCTGCCCGAGTATGTGGCAAAAATGGAAAGCAACAACTGGCTGGGAGATAAAACCGGTCAAGGCTTCTATAAAAAGACCAAAACGCCTGAAGGTAAAACGGAGATCCTGGCGTTAGATCTAAAAACGCTTGAGTACCGGCCACAAGCTAAAGTGAAGTCTGCAACATTAGACATGACGAAAGCCATTGACAATGTTCCTGAGCGGATGAAGATTTTCGCTGCGGGCCGCGACAAAGCTGGTGAATTGTTCCGTGCATCCTTCTTTGGTTTGTTTGAATATGTATCAGACAGAATTCCGGAGATTTCAAACGAGTTATATCGGATTGATGATGCCATGCGCGCAGGATTCGGCTGGGAACTGGGGCCATTTGAGGTTTGGGATGCTGTAGGCATCTCGGAGTCCATTGAAGGCATGCGTAAGTATGGTCATGAGCCGGCAGCATGGGTACATGAAATGCTGGAAGCTGGACATACCAGTTTCTATAAAGTGGAGAATGGGCTTAAGTTATATTACGATATTCCTTCGAAAAGCTATGTGCCTGTTCCGGGTGCAGAAGCCTTTATTGTGCTGGACAACCTGCGCAGTAAGCAAACGCTTTGGAAGAATGCTGGTGCTTCCATCATTGATCTGGGCGACGGCATCTTAAACGTCGAGTTTCATTCGAAAATGAATACGATTGGCGGCGATACCTTGCAGGCCATCAACAAAGCGATTGACATGGCCGAGAAAGACTACCGTGGTTTGGTAATTGGAAATGATGGTGCGAATTTCTCTGCCGGGGCCAATGTAGGTATGATCTTCATGATGGCGGTAGAGCAAGAGTGGGATGAGTTGAATATGGCCATCCGCATGTTCCAGAATACTTCCATGCGCATCCGTTATTCTTCGATACCCGTGGTTGTTGCGCCGCATAACCTCACCCTTGGTGGGGGCTGTGAATTCAGCTTGCATGCCGATCATGTACAGTTAAACGCAGAAACCTATATGGGGCTCGTTGAATTCGGTGTGGGTGTTATCCCGGGCGGTGGTGGCACTAAAGAATTCGCTTTGCGCGCCTCTGATGAGTTTAAAACTGAGCAGATTGCGCAGAACGTACTCAAAGAAAGATTCCTGACGATCGGGATGGCTAAGGTGTCAACATCTGCAGAAGAGGCCTTTGAACTTGGTTATCTGCAGCAAGACAAGTATTCCATCTCTATGAACAGGAGTCGCCTGATTGCAGATGCCAAAGCAAAAGCGATCGAATTGGCAGAAGCGGGATACACGATGCCGGTGAAGCGCAGGGATATCAAGGTTTTGGGGAAACAAGGGTTAGGGATCGTTTATGCAGGTGCAAATAGCATGTATTCGGGTAAATACATCTCGGAACATGATAAGAAGATCTCCGAAAAATTGGGTTATGTACTGTGTGGCGGTGATTTGTCTGCGCCTACCGAAGTTACTGAACAGTACCTGTTGGATTTGGAAAGAGAAGCATTCCTTTCTTTATGCGGAGAGCGTAAGACGCTGGAACGTATTCAGAGTATTGTAACTAAAGGCAAACCACTGCGGAACTAATTATTTGAACACATTAAAGAAGAAAACATGGAAGCATATATTATAGCTGGATACCGGACGGCAGTAGGAAAGGCACCTCGTGGTGTGTTTCGCTTTACGCGGGCAGATGACCTGGCAGCGGAAGTTGTAAGGGCGCTTGTGGCCTCGGTGCCGAATTTAGATAAAGAGCAGATTAATGATGTCATTGTTGGGAACGCAACCCCGGAGGCAGAGCAGGGCCTGAATATCGGCCGCATGATCTCGCTGATGGGACTGGATACAGAGAAAGTTCCAGGGGTGACGGTGAATCGTTACTGCGCATCAGGGTTGGAGACCATCGCCATGGCTGTGGCGAAGATCAGGAGCGGTATGGCCGATTGTATCGTTGCTGGCGGTGTAGAGGTGATGTCGGGTATGCCTTTCGGTGGTTGGAAATTGGTTCCGAATCCGGAAGTCGCTAAAAAGAACCCAGACTGGTACTGGGGCATGGGTCTGACCGCAGAAGCTGTTGCTAATGAATATAAAGTGAGCCGTGAGGATCAGGATGCTTTTGCCTACCAGTCCAACATGAGGGCGGTAGAAGCCATCAAAAATGGTCATCTGAAAGCTGGCGTGTTGCCGATTACGGTAAATGAGACTTACCTGGATGAGCATATGAAAAAGCTAACCAGAAGTTTCGTGGTAGACACTGATGAGGGGCCGCGAGCTGATACGACAATTGAAAAACTTTCCAAGCTAAAGCCAGTGTTTGCCGCTGATGGAACCGTGACGGCGGGTAACTCTTCCCAGACGTCAGACGGTGCTGCCTTTGTACTGGTGGTTTCTGAACAGAAATTGAAGGAATTGGGTGTGGAACCAATCGCCAGATTGGTAAGCTACAGTGTTGCCGGAGTACCTCCTAGAGTAATGGGGATTGGGCCGATTGCGGCGATACCGAAGGCTTTGGAGATGGCAGGTATGAAATTGGATCAAATGGATCTGATCGAACTGAATGAGGCTTTCGCTTCACAATCACTTGCCATCGTGCGTGAACTTGGGATCAACACCGATATTCTGAATGTAAACGGGGGTGGAATCGCCTTAGGACATCCGCTGGGTTGCTCGGGCGCGAAATTGTCTGTTCAGTTGTTCAATGAACTGAAAAGGAGAGACAAGAAATACGGCATGGTTACGATGTGTGTAGGTACAGGCCAGGGTGCAGCGGGAATTTTTGAGATGTTATAAAATTAAAACGGATGAGCTTGCTCAATTAAATATTACAAGTATGGACACTACAGACAAAAAAACAATAAAAGGAGGTGAATTCTTAATTTCAGAAACGCAGTACCAGGATGTTTTTATTCCGGAGGAGTTTGATGAAGAACAGGTGATGATTGCACAAACCTGCCGTGATTTCCTAATTGCAGAAGTGTTTCCAAACCTGGACCGCATTGATGCGCAGGAGGAAGGATTGATGCAGTCGCTGCTGGAGAAAGCCGGTGAGTTGGGTATTCTCGGGGTTTCTATTCCTGAGGAATTTGGTGGTTTTGGAAAGAACTTCAACACTTCCATGCTCGTTGCCGATATTATTGGTGCGGGACATTCTTTTGCTGTGGCTTTGTCGGCACATACAGGTATCGGTACCTTGCCAATTTTATATTATGGCAATCAGGAGCAGAAAGCAAAGTATATCCCGAAGCTGGGCACCGGGGAGTGGAAGGCTTCTTATTGCTTAACCGAGCCGAATGCTGGTTCCGATGCAAACTCCGGTCGTACTAAAGCAAAGTTGTCTGAAGATGGAAAACACTACATCATCAATGGACAAAAGATGTGGATCACCAATGGGGGATTTGCAGATATCTTCATTGTGTTCGCGAAAATTGATGATGATAAGAACCTCACTGCGTTCATTGTAGAGCGGGATTTCGGTGGTATTACGATGAACCCGGAAGAGCACAAGATGGGGATTAAAGGATCTTCAACCCGCCAGGTCTTTTTCAACGATTGCCGTGTGCCGCTGGAGAACATGCTTTCTGAAAGAGAGAATGGATTTAAGATCGCAGTGAATATTTTGAACATTGGTCGGATTAAACTTGCGGCGGCGGCGATTGGCGCCTCAAAAAAGGTGATTGACCATGCAATCAACTATAGCAATGAAAGGGTTCAGTTTGAACGGATGATATCGAAGTATGGCGCAATCAGACATAAACTTGCAGAAATGGCAACCAAGGTTTACGCTGTGGAGAGTGCTAGTTACCGTGCAGGTCAGAATATCGACGATGCTTATGACGCACTTGTTGCTGGGGGAATGGATGCCAGTAAAGCGAAGTTGAAGTCGACCGAGCAGTTTGCTGTAGAATGTGCTATCCTGAAGGTTTGGGGCTCTGAAGCTTTAGACTACGTAGTGGATGAAGGTGTGCAGGTTTATGGAGGTATGGGCTTCTCTGCTGATGCGCCAATGGATCGTGCTTACCGCGACGCACGTATTAACAGGATCTTTGAAGGAACAAACGAGATCAACCGCCTGCTTACGGTAGACATGATGTTGAAGCGTGCAATGAAGGGTGAGCTGGACCTGATGACCCCTGCCACGGCAGTAGCATCAGAATTGATGTCTATTCCCGATTTCGGCGAGCCGGATGATACTTTATTTGCTGCAGAGAAGAAGATTATCCAGAACCTGAAAAAAGCAACTTTGATGGTTGCCGGCTCAGCGGTTCAGAAGCTGATGATGAGCTTATCGAAAGAACAAGAGATCTTGATGAATATCGCCGACATGGCCAGCTACGTATATGTAGCGGAATCAGCAATGCTCAGAACAGAGAAGCTGGTGAGTTTGCGGGGTGAGGAAGCATGTGCAGGACAACTGAATATGATGCGCATTTATTTTGTGGAGGCTATAGATGCTGTTGCCAAAGCAGGTAAAGAGGCTTTATGGGCATTCGCAGAAGGTGATGAGTTGCGCATGATGCTTGTAGGCTTGCGCAGGTTCACCAAAATGGAACCATTTAATGTGAAAGCAGCAAGGCAAGAGGTTGCACAGCAATTGATTGCTGCAAATAGATATTGCTACTAATCAACGATAAAGAAATTACGCTCACCGTCCTGCATGAATTTGCAGGGCGGTTTTTTGTTGTTGTTAAAAAAGGTTAAAAATTGTTCTCTCACATTTAAAAGACTATTTTTGTCGATATGTTCAGAAATGCCCTTTTTATTGCTTGTACGATCCTATGCATAGGACTCTCGTCATGCGGTGATCTGGTAGAATACAACGAAGATACCCAACTACAGCTGGATGTAGATTCCATTGAACAGTTTATCGTTAAACAGAACCTTAACTTTCAAAAGGATCGAAGTGGCTTGTATAGCCTGATTATTAATCCTGGCAAAGGGGAGTATGAATTGGAGCAAGATGACGACGTTGTTGTGACCTATACGGGGAAGCTGCTGAACGGCATTATCGTTGAACGAGGAGATACCGTGCGGTTAAAGTATGCTGGCATGATAGAAGGTTGGCGGGAAGGCTTAAAGAAAATTAAACCGGGTGGCACGGTGCGTTTGCTGATTCCATCAACGATGGCTTACACGGACCGACGAGTTGGACAAATTCCCCCGAACTCAAGCCTTGATTATACCATTTTCTTTCGATCAATTGTCCGGAAGAATACGACATTGCCGAACACTGAACCGGGAGAGGACCCCGACGATGATCCGGCAACGGATGATGGTGGAGGTGTTATCCTTGAACCTGACTACTAAAAAATACAATCTAAATAAATGATGTTTAAAAAGTTATCTATATATGCTGTTGCCTTTTTTGGCGCAATAACGATCCTGAGTTCATGCGAGAAGGAATACGAGCAAATCGAGACCATCGACGATACCAAGCTGACACAATACATTGCAAGCAATAAGTTGCAGGTTACAAAGGATCCCTCTGGTTTCTATTACGAGATCGTTAACCCTGGAACAGGGGAGAACTTTAAGAATACGGACTCGGTACTGTACAACTTTGTATTGAAATCTCTGGATGGTAAGAGTTATTACGACACGCAAACAGATGCATACAATATTGCAAACCTTGTAGGTTATACGGACAGGATTGTGTTAGGCAGATCAGTTCCTGCGTTCCGGACTGTTATTTCGGCACTTAAACCTGGTGGTGAGGCTAAAATTTTATTACCCTCTTACCTGGCCTTTGGCAGAAATGGCGAGTCTGAGTTAAACGTGCCATCTAACGAACCATTGTTGGTGACACTAACAACATTGTCAGAACGTTCACAACCTGAGCGTGATGAAAACCTGATCAAGGCCTTTTTGGAACGTAATAGTTTAACTGCAACCCGCGATGTATCCGGCGTTTACTACATAATTGATAAACCAGGAAGTGGTAAAGAAATTAATGCACAATCAACGGTGTACCCTTTTTACACCGGGCGATTACTTGACGGAACAGAGTTTGAATCGAATAAGGCGGATACAGCGGTGAGTTACCCGTTAAACACTAGAATGCCAGGTTGGCAACGTACATTACCTTTGATCAAAGAAGGTGGAAAGATAAGGATCTTAATACCTTCCGGCCTTGCTTACGGCCCGAATGCACAAAGTAAGATTAAAATGAATGCTGTCTTAGACTTTGATATTGAAGTTCGGAAAGTTGTAAACTAAACCGGACCATCATTTAAAGCAGCCTTATATACACGGAGCATTCTGTCTCTGGCAAAAGCATGATCTACTATCGGTGGGTCATGCTTTTCTTGTTTATACTGGGGTGCCCATTTGTAGATGTACTGGTTGTCTGGGTCGAACTTTTTCGCCTGAAGTTCCGGGTTGAACACGCGGAAGAACGGAGCTGCATCATTTCCGCTGCCGCATGCCCACTGCCAGCCACCCACGTTACTTGCCAGTTCGTAATCGAGAAGCTTTTCGGCAAAGTAGGCTTCACCCCAACGCCAGTCGATCAGCAGGTGTTTAGTAAGAAAACTGGCGACCACCATACGAACACGGTTGTGCATAAAACCCGTTTGGTTTAGCTGCTGCATGCCAGCATCCACAATAGGGTAGCCTGTTCTGCCCTGACACCAGGCTTCGAATTCCTTTTCATTGTTCCGCCATTGAATCCGTTCGTAGGCAGGTTTGAAGGCATGGTGCTGTACCTGCGGAAAATGATCGAGGATCATCATGTAGAAGTCGCGCCAGATCAGTTCAGAGAGCCACTTTTCGGCAGCATTCGCCAGTGCAGTTCTTGCCGCTTCACGAATGCTTATTGTTCCAAATCTTAGGTGTAGTCCGATATAACTTGTTGCGTCCTCTGCAGGATAGTCTCGCCGGAGCTCATAACTGGCAAGCTTTTCGGCAAAATTGACATCTGGAAATTTGATGTCCAGGTCTTCAAAGCCCATATCCTGTAAAGATATCACCGGGTATGGCTTACAGGAGTACAGATTATCAAAGTATTTTTCCGTTGGATACGCTTTGATGTAGAAGTCGTTCAGTTTAATTTTCCACTGTTTTGAATAGGGCGTAAACACGGTGTATGGCTTTCCATCAGGTTTAAGCACTTCAGCTTTTTCAAAAATCACCTGATCTTTAAGGGTGATAAAGGGAATATTTTTCTTATGCAAAACCGCCGCTATTTTCTGATCTCTTTCCTTAGCGTAGGGTTCATAATCGTGATTGGTGTACACCGCTTTAACCTGGTAGGTGGCAAGAAGATCCATGAAAACATCTTCCGGGAGGCCATATTTGATGAGCATAGAACTTCCCAGCTGCTCCAGACCTGCTTTTAGTTTCACTACGTTGCGGTGAATGAAGACCAGCCTACGGTCTGCTTTTGGTAATGGATCCAGGATGGCTTTATCGAAGATAAACAGTAATAATACCGGATAACCGGACTTTAAAGCCGCATGTAAAGCCGCATGATCTTCAAGTCTTAAATCGCGGCGGAGCCAGCAAATGCATATTTCGTCGTTCATAGATATATTTCTGCCAGGGCATCCTGAAGCTGGTTGTATTTGAAGTTAAATCCGGTGTTAAGTACCTTTTGAGCGGAGGTGTTGGTGCTGGAAAGTGCCACAGCACTCATTTCACCCATAATTGTTTTTATTAGAACTGCCGGTACGTGTATAGGCCAGAGCGGGCGTTGTAGCACTTGCGCAATCTTCTTCGTGAATATTGCATTGGATGCCGGTGCTGGTGCTGTAGCATTAAAAACGCCCTGCAGCGAATTTTCGAGCGCATGAATGTAAAGGTTCAGCATATCCTGCAGATGGATCCAGGGGATCCACTGTTTTCCGGAGCCTAATGGCGCCCCCAGGAACAACTTTACGGGCAATGCCATCAGGGGTAGTCCGCCTGTGGCCTTATCGAGAATAAATCCGGTACGCAGTTTCACAATCCGGAGGTTTAGCAAGGCACCTTCATCTACAGCAGTTTCCCAGCTGATGCAGCAGGTTGCCAGAAAATCATCACCTGGATCGCTGATCTCCGTTAGTACCTCATCGCCCCGGTCGCCATAGTAGCCCACCGCAGAAGCGGAAATCATGGTGTTCACCGTATGACTGCAGCTTGCCAAGCCTTTGTAGAGCAGCTTTGTGGAGTTTACTCTGCTGTCGAGTATTTGTTGTTTTCGTCTTGCTGTCCAGCGTTTGCTGGCGATGTTTTCACCAGCCAGGTGAATGATCGCACTGACACCATCAAAGCAGCTGGTATCTATGGTTTGATTTTCTACATTCCAAAGGAAAACGCGGATGTCCGGCAAGGGGCGTGCGCTTCTGCTGAGCATCGAAACCTGGTAGCCTTTATTGATAAGCGCTGGTACTAGTTTTTTGCCGATCATCCCACTTGCTCCCGTTATTAGTACGCGTTTTTCCATATTCTCATAACTATTTTCAGCCTAATTGGTTTTGTTTTCAGGAATATACCGGCTAAATGATCGAAAAACGGGCCGATTTGTTTCAATTGTGTAATTATTCGTCAGCTGATTTCTGCTATCCTAAAATATCGTATATTTTTGTATAACACACACTATGTCCTCGCCCTTGATGAAATCAAAACGCATATTAGTCTGGTTTAGAAATGACCTTCGCTTACATGATAATGAAATGTTGGTGGAAGCTATCGCTAAGTCGGAGGCTATTTTGCCGGTGTATTTTTTTGATCCAAGGCAGTTCGACCACGCTGGTTTTCACAAATCAAGTGTGCTTCGAACGAATTTCCTTTTAGAAAGTGTTGCAGATCTTAGAAGTTCGTTCCAGCAAATGGGCGGCGATTTGTTGATTATCCATGGCTTACCAGAGGACCATATTGCAGGGCTTGTGGAGCAGTATGGTATCACAGAGGTTTACCACCATCGGGAAGTTGCCCCTGCAGAAACCAGGGTCTCGGCAAATGTTGAGGACAGGCTCTGGAAGATTGAGGTTAATCTGAAACACTTCATCGGCCATACTTTATACAATAAAGAAGATCTTCCTTTCCCAATTAAAGACATCCCGGATGTATTTACCCAGTTCAGGAAGAAAACTGAACGCGATGCTATCGTTAAAGCATGCTTTGATGCTCCGACCGAGATTGCCTTTGTTCCCAGTGAAGAATGGGGGCAACTGCCATCCATTGAAGAACTATATGCTATAGCCGTGGCGGAAGCTAATGTTCTTGCATCTGGATTAATAGGTGGAGAACAGGAGGGGCTTAGGCATTTAAGTGACCTATTACGGCCGGACTCCAACATCTACATCAAGGTTTCTGCAAGAAACTCTGACCCTTCAGGTTTCATTTCACAGCTGTCGCCCTGGTTGTCACTTGGTTGTTTATCGCCACGCATGGTGTATTGGCGGGTGAAAGCTGCGGAAGAACGTTTTGGCAACAATACAAATTTCACCAACCTTATTCTTGGACTGTTCAAAAGGGATTACTTCCGCTTTATGTTCAAGAAGCATGGAGCGCCATATCTTGAAAGTACTACGCTGGTTCTGGAGGCAGATGACACGGTCTCAAATTCCAGCTTTGAGCAATGGAAAGCCGGCGAGACAGGCCATGCCTTGGTAGATGGCTACATGAAGTCCCTTGCAGAAACTGGTTACCTGTCTAATTACGGCCGGGTGCTTGCGGCCACATTTCTGGTGCATGTATTGAAGTACGACTGGATGAAGGGCGCCGCTTACTTCGAAGAGCAACTTGTAGACTATACCGCTGCGAGTAACTGGGGCAACTGGAAGTGTATTGCGGATAGTGTATCGGGCTTGAAATCCAAAAATGGCTTCGATGTAGATAAGTACCTGAAGATCCTTAACATTCCTGCGGTTGCTTAGCTTCTCCTTCTTTAAGTAGAATACGGCTTTATTCAATCTAAACGGTTGATTAAAAGGTTGCTGAATCTTCCTGTTTATAAACAAACCTGATTTCCAGTTGTTGTAAGCTCGTGAGGAAATATTCGATAAGCGACATAGAGGGACTGATTGGAATAAAAGCCCATACGATACGAGCCTGGGAGATTAGATACAACCTGGTGCCTCCTAAGCGTACGCCCACCAACATCAGATACTATGATGAGGAAGATCTGAAGATGTTGCTCAATATTGTGGCGCTTAATGAAAATGGTTACAAGATCAGCAAGATTGCTCAGATGAGTAAAAAGAAGATTGCTGATCTGGTGCTTCAGCTTAAGACCGATTGGGGTAATGAGTCAGTTCAACTCATCAACCTTTCTAATGCGACCATAAAGTTCGACGAAGCTTCATTTTCTAAGATCCTGGCCAGTTGTATCGCCGAACTTGGTTTAACGAAAACCATGGATCAGGTGCTGTTCCCTTTCATGAAAAAGATTGGCATGTTGTGGCAGATTGGTGCAATTGATCCATCTCATGAACATTTTGCGGCGAATTTGATTCGAGACAGACTAATTGTCGAAATCGACAAGCTTGATAAGCCAAAAGCCAAAAAACCTGAAAGGTTCCTTTTATTCCTGCCCGAAGCCGAGCTTCATGAAACCGGATTGCTTTTTGCAAGGTATCTTTTGAAGAGTTGTGGTCATGAAACACTTTACCTGGGGCAAGGCATACCAGCAACAGATCTTAAAAAAGTTATTGAAAGTTATAAACCGGACTATGGTTTCGTTGTGTTTACCTCCTTAAACCTTGGAAAAGACATCAATAAAATTCTGGGAAGAGTAATTGAAAATCTAAACGTTCCCCTGATTGTAGCAGGAAGTTTAATCTCTGAATTTGATATTGTTGTTAATGATCAATTAAAGCCATTAAAAAATGTATGTGATTTAGTCGGCTTTCTGGAAGAAATATGAAGTATTTTGCCCGTTCTTATTGGTAAAATCCTAATTTTGCATGACTTATAGCACTTGAAACACATGGATAATTTGTCTTATCTCAGCGGTGAAAACGCGGAATATATCGATGCGCAGTACCAACTTTACAAACAAGATCCCCAATCTGTAGAATTTGGCTGGCAGAAGTTTTTTGAAGGATTTGATTTTGGAAGAGAAGCATCAGGAACCACAATAAATGATGTAGCCCCTGAGCAATTTTTAAAAGAAGTAAATGTTTTGAACATGATAAATGGATACCGTCAACGCGGCCATTTATTTACCAAAACAAACCCCGTAAGAGAGCGTCGCAAGCATCTGCCTACCTTGGCACTTGACAACTTCGGTTTAAGTGATGCTGATCTTGATACTGTATTTAATTCTGGTGTTGAAATTGGAATCGGAGCAGCTAAGCTTTCTGATATTATAGCTTTCCTTGAACAGACCTACTGCGGATCAATCGGCGCAGAATACAAGTTTGTTAGAACCCCTGAAGTACTTTCCTGGATTGAAAAGAAAATGGAAAGCGCGCGTAATACGCCGCGTTTCTCTGTAGAAGAGAAAATGCGTATCCTGACCAAACTTAACCAGGCTGTAAGTTTTGAGAACTTCCTTGGAACAAAGTTCCTTGGTCAAAAGCGATTCTCGCTTGAAGGTGCAGAAGCATTGATTCCTGCACTTGACTCCGTAATAGAAAAAGGTTCTAATCTTGGTATTGAAGAGTTCGTGATCGGTATGGCTCACCGTGGCCGTCTGAACGTGCTTGCCAATATCATGCAGAAAACATATAAAGACATCTTTGCTGAATTTGAAGGTAAGGCTTACAGTGCGGAATCACCGTTTGGTGGTGATGTGAAGTATCACCTGGGTTATTCTACCGACGTTACTACAAACAACGGAAAGAGTGTACACTTGAGCTTGTGTCCAAACCCATCTCACCTCGAAACAGTAAACCCGGTAGTAGAAGGTATCACCAGGTCTAAAATTGACTTTAAATATGAAGGTGACAATTCCAGGATTGCACCGATCCTAATTCATGGTGATGCGTCGATTGCAGGCCAGGGAATTGTATACGAGGTGATTCAAATGGCTGGTCTGGAAGGTTACAAAACCGGCGGAACCATCCACCTGGTCATCAATAACCAGATTGGCTTCACCACCAATTACAAAGACGCACGTACCAGTACCTACTGTACCGATATCGCCAAAGTTACTTTATCACCTGTATTCCATGTTAACGGCGATGATCCTGAGGCGCTGGTTTATGCGATCAATCTTGCCATGGAATATCGTCAACGCTATAAGAACGATGTTTTCATTGATATCCTTTGCTATAGAAGATTCGGACACAATGAGTCGGATGAGCCTAAATTCACTCAGCCATTGCTGTACAAGATCATTGAAAAGCATGCGAATCCAAGAGATATCTATATTCAGCAACTGATTAAAGAAGGCAACCTGCAACCAAGTCAGGAGAAGGAAATTGAAAAGGAGTTCCGTGCCATCTTGCAGCAGCGTTTAGATGAGGCTAAGGCTTTAACCTCTACCTACCAGGATGTGAAATTCGGTGGTGCATGGTCAGAAATGCGTATCGCAAATCCGAATGATTTTGAGACCTCTCCTAATACCGCTGTTAAAGAAGAAACCTTGCTGGATATTGCCAAACGCATCACTGCTTTGCCTTCTGACAAAAAGTTCTTCAAGAAAATTGAAAAGCTATTTGCCGAAAGAAGCAACATGGCTAACAATACACATGTCTTCGATTGGGCCATGGGCGAGCAATTAGCTTATGGTACCTTGTTGATGGAAGGCAAACGTGTTCGTGTTAGTGGACAAGATGTGGAAAGAGGAACATTCTCTCACCGTCATGCCGTACTAACGCTGGAAGATGCTGAAGAGGAATACGTACCATTGGCTAACCTGGACAGTGCTCAGGCGACCTTTGATATCTACAACTCACACCTTTCTGAATATGGCGTATTAGGATTTGAATACGGTTATGCCATGGCTAACCCGAATGCTTTAACCATATGGGAAGCACAGTTTGGTGACTTTAACAATGGTGCACAGATCATCATTGACCAGTATCTGGCCAGTGCAGAGACCAAATGGCAACGTGAAAACGGCTTAGTGATGTTGTTGCCACATGGCTATGAAGGTCAGGGACCAGAGCACTCCTCTGCAAGGATCGAGCGTTTTATGGAACTTTGTGCAGATTACAACATGCAGGTGATTAACTGTACCACACCAGCTAACTTCTTCCATGCACTACGCAGACAGTTCTCCCGTGACTTCAGAAAGCCATTGGTTGTATTTACACCGAAAAGCTTACTGCGTCACCCTAAATGTGTGTCACCATTGGTAGACTTCACCGAGAACAAGTTCCAGGAAGTGATCAATGATGTAAACGTAAACCCTGCGGACGTAACGCGTGTATTGTTCTGTTCGGGTAAGATCTACTACGAGTTGTTGGAAAAGCAACAGAACGATCAGCTGAAACATGTTGCTATTGTTCGTGTAGAGCAGCTATATCCATTACCACTTGCACAAATGGAAGCGGTTTACAAAACCTATGAAAATGCCACTGAGGCAATCTGGGTACAGGAAGAACCGGAGAATATGGGGCCATGGCCATTCTTATCCCGTAAAACAAGAAAGACCTTCTTTAAAGATATTGAAGTGATCTCGAGAAAAGAAAGCAGCAGTACCGCTACAGGTTATGCGAAACAGCATGCCGATCAACAAGCATATATCATTGGGAAAGCGTTAGAGGTTCCTGTAACACAGAATGTAAAGGATATTGCTGATAAGTCAGAGAGTAAAGTTTTTAATGTAGATTAAGATATAATACATCAATTATGAGTTTAGAAATAAAAGTTCCACCAGTAGGTGAATCGATCACTGAAGTTGTTTTATCACAATGGTTGAAAAATGATGGTGATGTAGTTGAAATGGACGAAGTTATTGCTGAGCTGGAATCAGACAAAGCAACCTTCGAGCTAACTGCAGAACAGGCTGGAACTTTAAAAACCGTAGCAAATGAAGGCGATACATTAGCAATTGGTGCTGTTGTATGTACGATTGAAGAAGGTGGTGCCGCTGCACCAAAGGCAGCTCCTGCTGCTGAAGAAAAACCTGTTGAAGAACAAAAATCTTCTGCACCAACGGCAACTGGAAACGGTTCAAGTTATGCAACTGGTACACCTTCACCGAGTGCAGGTAAAATCCTTGCCGAGAAAGGCATTGATGCTGGTGCGGTAAGCGGTACCGGTGTTGACGGAAGAATCACCAAAGAAGATGCATTAAAAGCGGAAAAAGCGGCTGCAAAGCCTGCACCTAAGCCTGCAGATAAAGCACAGCCAGCGGTTGCTGCTGCTCCGGGATCCAGAAGCGAAAGAAGACAGAAAATGACGCCTTTGCGTAAGACTGTTGCAAAACGTCTGGTAACCGTTAAAAATGAAACCGCAATGCTAACCACTTTCAATGAGGTGAACATGAAACCGATCATGGACCTTAGAGGAAAGTACAAAGAGCAATTCAAAGAGAAACATGGCGTAGGCCTTGGTTTCATGAGCTTTTTCACCAAAGCAGTTTGTGAAGCATTAAAAGAGTTCCCTGCAGTTAATGCACGTATTGACGGCGAAGAAATTGTTTATAACGACTTTGTAGATGTTTCTATCGCAGTTTCTGCGCCAAAAGGCCTTGTTGTACCGGTAATCAGAAATGCTGAAAGCATGAGCCTTGCGCAGATTGAAAAATCTGTTCTTGAGCTTGCTTTAAAAGCCCGCGACAATAAATTATCAATCGAGGAAATGACAGGTGGTACCTTTACCATCACCAATGGTGGAGTATTCGGATCAATGATGTCTACCCCGATCATCAATGCACCGCAATCTGCAATCCTTGGTATGCACAACATCATTGAGCGTCCAATTGCCGAAAAAGGTGAGGTTGTAATCCGCCCGATGATGTATATCGCATTATCTTACGATCACAGAATCATTGATGGCCGTGAGTCTGTTGGCTTCCTTGTTCGTGTGAAACAACTATTAGAGGATCCAGCACGCTTGTTACTAGGTGTTTAGATCTTAATATTACCATAAACAAAAGCGGCGCACCCAATCAGGTGCGCCGCTTTTGTTTATGAATAGCGTTTTACTCGCTTGTTTGCTTAAGGTTAATGTAGAAGTTAGGGTCCGTCTTAAACGAGTCCTTGTCTACGGTGCTATCTATTGATATCTCCTTCCAGGTTGTTGTCGGCTGGATCAAGGTGTATTCACCATCACCTTTCAACGTAACCTTCAATGGCATATTAAAATCTTTAACCCCCGATTGCCATCTGTAAGCAAGCTTGTTGTTACTGATCTTGTACTCAAAAGTAGGAATATCCTTGTGACGTAAGTATTGATCAAAGATCTTAGACAAGTTCAGTCCACTCTGCTTCGCGATATAGTTTTCGATTTCAGCAGTGGTTACCGTCTTGTGGTAGAAGGTCTTGTTCAATCCGCGCAGGATACTTCGGAACTTCTCATCATCGTTAATCAGCTGACGGATGATGTGGATCATGTTGGCGCCCTTCGAGTACATATCCCCAGAACCTTCTTTGTTAACATTGTACTGCCCAATGATCGGGATATCATTCGCAATGCCTTGTCTGATGCCCTGAACGTAAGCATCACCTGCTGCTTTGCCGTATAAACTCTGGGTAAACAAGGTCTCAGAATAGTTGGTGAAACTTTCATGTATCCACATATCGGCGATGTCTTTTGCGGTGATGTTATTCCCGAACCACTCGTGCCCGCTTTCATGAACAATGATGAAGTCGAACTTCAGTCCCCAGCCCGAGCCAGAAAGATCCCGTCCCAGGTAGCCTTTTTTAAACTGATTTCCGTAAGCTACCGCACTTTGGTGCTCCATGCCCAGGTGTGGTGCCTGTACCAGCTTGTAGCCATCTTTATACCATGGATAAGGACCAAACCAGTGTTCAAAGCTTTTGAGCATGGGTTTGGTATCCGCGTCCCAATGCGCACGAGCCTTGGTGCTATCTTGTTTAAGCGCCCAGTAGTCGATCGTTAACGGACCTTCTTCGCCCTGGTAGGTGTCAGTCCAATGGGAGTACTTACCGATGTAGAAACTTACGTCATAATTGTTGATCGGATTAGAGACGAACCAGTTATGTTGGATGTAACCATCAGGTTTTTCTACACGGCTCCTTAGCCTGCCATTCGATATCTCCTGCAGATCCCGCGGCGCGGAAATGCTGATCATCATGCTATCCACCTCGTCGCTCTGGTGATCTTTATTTGGCCACCAGACGCTCGCACCCAAGCCTTGACAGGCGACAGATACAAAGGGGTTTCCTGCTTCATCCTTTCTGAAAATAAAGCCACCGTCCCAAGGTGGGCGATTTGCCACCTGTGGCTTACCCCCATAGTACACTGTAAACTCATCTTTACTGCCCTTCTTGATTGGAGCAGGGAAAGTCACGAACACCGCATTAAACTCCCGGGTAAAGGGGATATCCTTGCCTTTGTAGACCACCCGGTCAACCCTAAGGTTGGCGAACAGGTCGAATTGCAGCTTGTTAAAAGTATCAGTTGCGGTAAAAACAAATTTGTTACTGCCCGACACGGACCTGTCTTCAATATCGATCTTCACATCAAGATGATAATAGTTGATGTCGTAACAGGTTCTCAGGGGCGTCAGCATGCCCCTGAGGGTATCTGCGCGTGTTGTTTGTTCGCCCTTGTGCAGGACTTGCCCGCTGGCGGAAGCATGGATTAAACAGGCCAGTGCTAAGGCACTTAGTGTTCTTTTGAACATATATTTATATTAATCTTTGAAGTGTTAAACTACCATTATTTTTCATTTCCCTTACAACAGCGACACTACTTCAAAACCGTCACCACCAATGAAGATGGATTTGCAGCATCATGGTAAATGCGGTGTGTGGCTTTCTGAAAGTCGGAATCTTGCGCGTTGTAAATATCCACGAATTTTTGCGGATTACGGTCTACCAACGGGAACCAGGAGTTCTGCACTTGGATCATGATTTTATGGCCTTTTTTAAAGGTATGGCCTACATCAGGCAGCGTGTAATTTACCTCGGTAATTTTGCCCGGAACAAAAGGCTCTGGCTTTTCGAAGCTGTTGCGGAATTTACCGCGCATCACTTCACCACGAACCAACATTTGGTAGCCGCCCATCAACACGTTATTGGTGTTTGGCTGCGGTGCTGCTGCATCTTCCGGATAAACATCAATCAGCTTAACCACATAGTCTGCATCCGTTCCGGTGGTTGATACCCTTAGCTTCGCCATTAATGGACCAGTTAAGGTAATATCTTCGGTTAAAACATCACTTTCATAAACCTGAACATCTGGTCTACGCGCTGCAAATCGCTGATCATCGATCATATACTCGCGGGTTCTTCGTGGCTGCACACCATTCTGATAAGGCACAGGTTTGTTCGGATCACTTACATATTCATCAAAACTCTCTTTTTCTGCAGGCGCATCGAAGCTAAGTTTGCCATTAGCATGGAAATAAAGCGTTCTGTTTTCCGTCTCTTTAGGCGGCCAGCTGGCGAATTTCTTCCACTCATTACTGCCCGTCAGGAATATGCTGGCTTCAGGAATCTCTGTCGCAGGAGCACCTTTCAGATGATGCATAAAGAAAGGGAACTCGAGGTTATTTTGGTACCAGGTGCTTGTTGGCTGTCCAAACTCGATGTCATTGAAACGCTCACCAGTCCCTCTTGCCCAGCCACCATGAAACCATGGTCCCATGACCAATTTATTGTTGGCTTTGGCATCCTGATCTTCAATGGCTTTATAGGTTGCCAAAGCGCCAAAGGTATCCTCTGCATCGAAGAAGCCGCCAACAACCAACACTGCTGGCTTAATATTCTTCAGGTGTGTACGGATATTCCTGGCTTTCCAGAAGTCATTATAGGTGCCATTGGCCATCAGGTCATTCCAAAACTTAATGCTGTCACCGAAGTATTTCTCTTTGACATTCTTTAAGGCACCGATGCTCAGATAGAACCTGTAGTTATCTTCAATTGGGAATTTGAAAGGTTGAGGACCTTTATCCGGGGTAATTGGCTTAGGTCTAGGTACGCCAAAGCTGGAGTAAAAGTTGAAGGCATCCGTCAGAAAGAATGCGCCATTATGGTGAAAGTCATCACCAATAAACCAGTCTGTAACCGGTGCCTGGGGCGACACTGCTTTCAATCCAGGATGTGCTCCAGGTAAGGAGGCGGTGGAATAAAAACCGGGATAGGAAATACCGTAAATACCGGCTTTGCCGTTGTTGCCTGGTATATTTTTGATTAACCAATCAATGGTATCATAGGTATCTGAGCTTTCATCGATTTGAGTTTTACCTTTCTTATTATCCAGATGTGGTCGCACGTCAACAAACTCGCCCTCGCTCATCCACTTACCGCGTACATCCTGATAAACGAAAATGAACTTTTCCCGGATGAAAAGCGGAGAGGGGCCAAGGCTAGTCTTGTATTCAGTTTCGCCATACGGGCGCACCGTATATGGTGTGCGGTTGATCATAAAAGGATATTTACCTTTCTCTTTTGGAATGTAAATGGCGGTAAACAGTTTCACGCCATCACGCATAGGTATCATCCGCTCGATTTTGGTGTAATTATCCCGCACATAAGCTGAATCGGTTTGCCCAAAGAGCATCGATCCGCAAAAGAGGATAAATAAGGTTAGTAAAAGTCTGGTTGTTTTCATATTTGTTGAACTTATCAGGTTAAACTTACAAAAAAACACGCTTATTAGCCCATTGTCATAGTTTTGTGATCTCCCAGAGCATAAAAAACTAAAATCGTAACTTTGATCCCTACTTAGCGCTATGCAGAACAAGAAATGGAGTTTGTCGTACCTGGAATCCCGCTTGCCTTTCCGGCTGCTGTCGCTAATTAAATTTGGCTTCACAGGGATGTCAGGGCTAGTCATTGACTTCTCCGTTACCTGGCTGTTAAAAGATGAACTACACCTCAATAAATTCCTGGCCAATGCTGCCGGATTTACCATGGCAGTCATCAGCAACTACATCATCAACCGGCTATGGACCTTCAGCGAAAGAGAACGAACAAAAGTGAGTCGGCAGTTTGCATCTTTTCTGATGGTGTCCTTAGTAGGGTTATTGCTCAACTCAGGTTTCGTCTATCTATTCAATGAGCAGCTGGGATTGCATTTCTACCTCAGTAAGGCCATTGCCATTATCCTGGTGTTCTTCTGGAACTTTAGTGCCAACTATTTCTTTGTCTTCAGGACCGGAAAGCCTGAATAGCAGCGCTCTTATCGCGGATCTACGGAATTGCCAATTAAGCCTTTGTCGATGCCGATTTTCTTTTCGAGTTTCTTAACTTTGGAATATAAAAAAATTGATTATGCAATACGATGTAGTAGTTATAGGTTCTGGTCCTGGTGGTTATGTAAGTGCCATAAGATGTGCTCAGTTAGGCTTAAAAACGGCCGTGGTAGAGAAATATAGTACTTTTGGTGGAACCTGCTTAAACGTGGGTTGTATTCCATCCAAAGCATTATTAGACTCTTCGGAGCATTTCCATAATGCGGCGCATACATTTACTACACACGGTATCGAACTGAAAGACCTGTCTGTGAACATGTCACAGATGATTGCCAGAAAGAATGATGTTGTTGCCCAGAACACTGCGGGTATCACGTATTTATTTAAGAAAAACAAAATTGACACCTTCGAAGGTTTAGGTTCTTTCGTAGATAAAAACACCATCAAGATCAAAAAAAATGATGGTGGCGAAGAGCAGATCACTGCTAAGAACGTGATCATTGCTACTGGTTCTAAACCAACCAGCCTGCCATTCCTTCCGGTAGATAAAAAAAGAATTATCACTTCAACAGAGGCTTTAAACATCACTGAAGTTCCAAAACACCTAGTTGTAATTGGCGGTGGTGTAATTGGCTTGGAGCTTGGTTCTGTATATGCGCGTTTAGGTACTAAGGTATCTGTTGTTGAATTCATGCCAAGCATCATCGCAACGATGGATGCAGGCTTAGGTAAAGAACTACAACGTGTACTTAAAAAATCTTTAGGCATGGAGTTCTTCATGAACCACAAGGTAACTGGTGCAAGCGTTGAAGGCGAAACCGTTACCGTTACTGCTGACAATTCAAAAGGTGAGCAGGTCAAATTTGAAGCAGATTACTGCATCGTTGCGGTAGGCCGTACTGCTTATACTGAAGGATTAGGACTAGAAAATATCGGCATCAAGACCGAAGAAAGAGGAAATAAGATTCCAGTGAACGAACACCTGGAAACCAGCGTGCCTGGCGTTTATGCTATTGGTGACGTGATCAAAGGTGCCATGCTTGCGCATAAAGCGGAAGATGAAGGTGTTTACGTTGCTGAGCACATTGTTGGTCAGAAACCACATATCAATTACAACCTGATCCCTGGTGTAGTTTACACCTGGCCGGAAGTTGCTTCCGTAGGTTATACCGAAGAGCAGTTGAAAGCAAGCGGTACCAAATATAAAGCAGGTTCATTCCCATTCAAAGCCAGTGGCCGCGCTAAAGCGAGCATGGATACTGATGGCTTCGTGAAAGTGCTTGCAGATGCAAATACAGATGAGATCCTGGGTGTACACATGATTGGTCCGAGAGCTGCAGATATGATTGCTGAAGCGGTGGTAGCCATGGAGTTCCGTGCTTCTGCAGAAGATATTGCAAGAATCTGCCATGCACACCCAACCTATACCGAGGCGATTAAAGAAGCTGCGATGGCGGCGACAGAAAACAGAGCGATCCATATTTAGGTTCAGTTTATACAAAAGAAAAAGCCGCTTCCACAAGGAGCGGCTTTTTTGTGCTTTCACGGTAATGAAAGCCGCTTTCATAAACTTGCTAAAAAGAGTGAAAGAAATGCATTGCAAAAAAAAGAGGTTGCCCGGAATAACGGGCAACCTCTTTCAAATATAATCGTGCGACTCATGCCGCGACGGTATTAATCTGCATGAAGTACATCAGCATGTTCTTCAGGTTTATAATTCGCTTCCAGTTCAGCAAGTTTCTTTTTACCGTAGGCCAGTTTGGTGATTAACACAAACAGTACCGGTACAATAAAGATTGCAAGAATGGTTGCTGAAAGCATACCTGCTGCTACAGTCCAGCCAATGGTCATCCTGGATACTGCACCCGCACCACTGGAAAGGATCAATGGGATTACACCCAGAATAAAGGCCAGGGAGGTCATCACGATAGGGCGTAACCTCAGTTTAACCGCTTCCATAGTCGCAGGTATTAAACCCATACCCCAGTCCACACGCTCTTTGGCGAACTCGACGATCAAAATCGCGTTCTTCGCGGAGAGACCGATCAGCGTGATCAAACCAACCTGTGCATAGATGTTGTTATCTAATTTAGGCAGGAACATCAGTGCAAGGATCGCACCGAATAAACCAAGCGGTACCGCTAAAAGGATAGAGAATGGTACGGACCAGCTTTCATATAACGCTGCAAGCAACAAGAACACGAAAACAATGATCAGGCCGAAGATCAACGTCGTACTGCTACCTGCCTCACGTTCCTCCAAACTCAAGCCAGAGAAGTTATAATCATAGTTTGCTGGTAGCGTCTGTGCTGCAACCTCTTCAAGGGCATTCAAAGCATCACCAGAGCTATAGCCCGGTGCTGCTGCACCACTCACCTCAATGGAACGGAACAGGTTGAAGTGGTTAATAATTGATGCGGTTTCTACAAGTTTGTGCGATACAAGCGTACTTAAAGGTACTGGTGTACCACTTGCATTCTTAACATACAATTTAGCAAGATCGTCAATACTACTTCTGAAACTGGTGTCTGCTTGTGCAACCACCCTGAAGTTACGACCATATTTAGTGAAGTCGTTCACGTAGCTACTACCCAGGTATGTTGAGATGGTGCTATAAATTGCACCCACAGAAACACCCATTTTCTTCGCTTGTTCACGATTTACTTCAAGCTTATAGTTCGGTGTTCTAGCGTTAAACAAGGTATAGGCCATTGCAATCTCCGGACGCGCATTAGCAGCACCTAAGAATTTGCCAACGTTGGCCTCAAACTGCTTGATATCACCGGCTTGTTTTTCCTGGATTTGTAAAGCGAAACCGCCACTGATACCAAGCCCTGGAATCGGAGGTGGCGCTACAGCAAGTACGCTACCTTCTTTAGCTCCTGCAAACTCCTGAGATACCTTCGCGATTGTTCCTGCAGCGTCGCCTTCGCGGTCATCCCAGTTTTTCAACTGTACGAAGAAAGTCGCCGCGTTGGATTTAAATGATCTGTTCAGAATGTTGATACCACTGATGGAGGTGATGTTCAATACTTCTGGATATTTCTTTTGAATTGTAGTCGTGATCCTATGGATAAAGGCATCCGTACGGGCAGCTGATGAACCTTCAGGAAGCGTAACCCCCATAAGAAATACACCGGCATCTTCATTCGGGATAAATCCAGAAGGTTTGGTCATAAACAATCCAACGGTTCCAACGTAAATACATGCAAGTATCACCATCACTAAAGGCGCTTTCTTCAAAGCCCATTTCACACCGTTGGAGTAGTTTTGGGTTACTCTTGCAAACCACTGATTAAAGCGGTAAAAGAATTTGTTTAAGCCTTTAGAATCTGCTGTAAGGTTCATTGGCGTTAACAACAACGAACATAATGCTGGTGTTAAAGACAAGGCCACAAATGCAGAAATCAATACCGAAACTGCAATGGTGATGGCAAACTGCTGATAAAGTTGACCAACCATCCCTGGTATGAATCCTACAGGAATAAATACGGCTGCAAGGATCAACGCAATTGCAATTACCGGCGCTGTAATGTCTTTCATTGCTTTTCGTGTCGCGTCTGGTGCAGACAGACCCTCATGGTCCATATAATGCTGAACAGCCTCTACCACAACGATCGCATCATCGACCACAATACCAATGGCCAGTACGAAACCAAACATCGTTAATACGTTGATGGAGAAGCCAAGCAATGTGAAAAGAATGAAGGTACCAATGATGGAAACCGGAATCGCAAGTACCGGGATCAAAGTAGCCCTCCAACTTTGCAGGAAGAAGAATACCACGATGGTTACCAGGATCAGCGCTTCAACCAAGGTATGGATTACCTCACTGATGGATACCTTAACGATGGACACGGTCTCGTAACTGATTACGTAGTCCATATCTTTCGGGAAAGAGGCTTTTAACTCATCGAGAGCTTTTTGAATACCCTCGGCAGTTTGTACCGCATTCCCGCCTGGCGTCTGGTTGATCGCCATCATGGATGATACCTGACCGTTTACTCTTGAACTTGTAGCATAAGAGAATTCTCCTAATTCTACACGAGCAACATCGCGCAGGTAAACTGGTGATCCATTTGCACCGGTTTTGATGATGATGTTTTCAAACTGTTCGACTGAGTTCAGATCGGCATCAAGTACCACTGAGAATTCGAAGGTCTGATTGTTGTTTTGTGGTTTACCACCTACCGTACCACCAGGCATACGACTGTTTTGTTCTGCGATGGCTGCTGTTACTTCAGATGGGGTCAGTCCTAAGTTTGCAAGTTTACCAGCATCTAACCAAACACGCATACTGAATGGTTGTCCGAAGGACTGCACATCACCCACACCTGGGATACGTAATAATGCGTCCCTTACATAAAGGTTCACATAATTGGAAAGGAATTTCTGATCGTAGGTGCCTTTTGGCGAAACAAGACCCACAACCATCAAAATATCGTTGTTGGCTTTCCTTGTAGTCACACCCAAACGTCTTACCGCTTCCGGCAATGCAGGCTCTGCAATCCCCACACGGTTTTGAACATCCAACGTGGCAATGTCAATGTTTGTACCTACATCAAAGGTTACGGTAATCGCTGAACGTCCATCGGCGGTACTGTTGGAAGAAAGGTATTTCATTCCCGGTGTACCGTTGATCTGACTTTCAATAGGAGTGGTTACCGTTTGCTCCACCGTTTGTGCATCGGCACCGGTATAGGTACCTGAAACGTTTACCGTTGGTGGTGCAATGTTGGGATATTGACTGATCGGTAGGGTTGTGATCACAATCGTACCAACCAGAACAATCAATATGGAGATGACGATGGCCGTGACCGGTCGCCTTATAAATACTTCTGATATCATATAGCTGAAATTCTATTTAATTATTTTGCTGCTGCAGGTTGTTGTGCGTTTGCTTGACCCGGAGGCGTTGAAGTAACAACGGCACCATTTCTAACATTCTGTACACCGTCTACAACTATCGTTTCACCTTTTTTCAAGCCTTCACTTACCACAACATTGGTTTGGAACTGTCTGCCAAGTTTTACAAGGCGTGCTTCTGCTTTGCTGCTATCGCCAACAACAAACACGTTAAACTCACCCAGTTGCTCCACAACGGCTTTGTATGGAATTACAAGTTCTTCTTTCTGGCCTCTGTTTAAAGCCTGTAGGTTAACGTTCATTCCGGCAAATAATCTACCTTCTTTATTTGGATAGCTGATCCTCACTTTGATGGTACCGGTTTGAGGATCCACTGCACGGTCAATTGCAACGATCTTTCCTTGTGCACGGTACATTGTTCCGTCCTGACCCTGAATGCTGAAAACCGAATCTGCTACTACAGCGTTGTTTTTCTGTAAAGCAAGGAAACGTGGAATCTCACGTTGGTTCACGGCAATATCAACCGCAATTGGGTCGTTTGTAGAAACCGTATTTAGTACTGTAGTGCCTGGAGTGGCAAAAGCACCCAGCTTCACCTGAGAGATACCGATGGTACCGGTAAGAGGCGATACGATCACCGAGCGCTGTAAATCTGATGACGCAGCACTTAGTTGCGCTTCAGCAGCAGCAACCTGCGATTCTGCGTTAGCAAGGTCTGTAAGGGCATAATCTACACGTTGTCTTGCTACGGCATCCTGCTCTGCTAACTTGGTGTAACGTTCTGCATCTTTTTTGGTCCTGTCGCGGTTCGATTTTGCAACGGCAAGATTTGCTTTAGCAGAATTGTATGCCGCCTGATATTTTGTGCGGTCGATCTCGTACAACTTTTGACCTTTAGTTACCCGCTGACCATCCTGAACAAATATTCCCGTAATATAACCGCCAACTTGAGGGCGTAATTCAACTTCATTAAGTGCTACCACAACACCAGGATATGAATCTACGGTTGTAACCGGTTGTTCGTCCACGGTATAGGTGGTTACCGGAGTTGCAGGAGGCGGGCCTTGCTGTGCAGGTTGCTGACCGCCACCACAGGAGGCTAATGTAACTGAGCCCAAGACCAGGACACCTAGCTTTATTCTATTAAAATTATTCATTGTATGGGTTATTGATTAACGGTTATTGTTCCTAATGCTTGTTTTACGTCTAGTTTTGATGCCAATAAACTATATAGTGAATTCAAATAGTTTAATTGTGCGGTACGAAGGTCTGTTTCTGAGGTCATCAGATCCAGATACGTTTTAATACCCTCGTCATATTGTAGTTTAATGGTGTTGTATACTGATCTTGAGATCTCCACATTCTCCCGGTTGGTTCTAAGATCATTCAGGTTAGCCTTATATGTTGCAATTGCTGCCTCATATTGCGAGTTAATCTGATTTTTCACGTTCTCCAGGTCAAGATCAACTCTTTGTTCCTGTAACTGTGATTTTTTAATCTCATGCGTACGTTTACCACCCTGGAAAATTGGAAGCACTAACCTTAATCCAATGATGGAACTTGGATAGTTCCTATCATAAAGGTTGCTGATTTCCTGGTTCTGGTAGTTGAAACCATAATTGTAGAAACCAGATAAGGTTGGTAGGTAGCTCCATTTATTATAGCTGGTGTTAATGCTTTGCAATTGACGCTGTGTTTCTAGCAAGCGGAATTCCACACGGTTCTGGTAATCCAGCATCTGAGTGGTATCGATCAAAACATCTTTCTCCATATCGGCTGCAGTGAAGGACAAGGTAAAGTTCTCTTTGCCCTGGTAGCCGATAAGCTCTTTCAGGTAAGCATATTTATACTTTACCAGCTCTTCAGTACGTTTTTTATCGGCAAGTGAATTGCTCAAGCTGATCTGCGCACGTTGAAAATCGGTTTTGTCTACCAGGCCCGCCTCATACTGTGCACTAGCATCTTTAAGTTGCTTTTGTAAGCGGGCAATGTTCTCGTTGATGATGTTTAACTGTTCATTGCTGGTCAGAATGTCGTAGTACGCCTTACTTACTTCTACAACGGTGTTAATCCTGTTTGCTTCAGTATTCTGTCTGTACTGCTGTCTGAAATACTTGGCAGATTTTGATGCCTGAATTAAGCCGGCGTTTAAGAATTGCTGATCTGCCTGCAATACCAATGAAGAGGTGTTTTTGGCACCGAAGGTTAATAAAGAAGAAACCCCGTTGGTGGTAAGCACCTGTGACTGCTGCTTAAAGTTGTGGTTAAAGCTACCTGAAGCATTGATCTGCGGTAACCATCCAGACAACGCAGATTTAATATCACGGTCGGCAATCTCTTCGTCAAGCACGGATTGTTTCACTTCCGGTCTGTTGCTTAACGCGTAATCAATGCACTGTTGTAAGGTGGCATTGGTAAGTGGCTGTTCTGCTTTTACGATGGACTGTGCGAATACCGATCCGGGGAGTAGGAGAGGTATCCATAAAAGCATGGTAACTAATAAATTACGTGATTTCATATATGTATTAAAGGTATTGAGTTTAAATTGTTTGATCTTTTATTGTTTTTTGATGCCGTCCCATATCATGCTGATTACCACCTTGATGTCCTCCTCCGAAAATACCATGTGTTCCCTCAAGTGAAAGTTTGCTGCTGCCACTAAAGTTCCTTTGATGATCGGCATGAGCAACTTCGCATCAATATTTTTGAAGTACTTGTTCTTTATGCCATACTCAAAGAAACTGATCACGTGCCTGAACCTTTCTTCATGATTATCTACCTGGCTTTTTGCATATGGAGAGTTTGCATATTGCTCCAGAAAGTACAGCGAGTCGGGGTTACTCAGATAAAAGTTGTAATGGTTGAGCATGCATCGGGTGAACCGCTCTTTATAAGGCTGCGTTTCATCATCTCCAACCAACAAAGCAGCAGCAAGACGGGTACTTTCATGCAAATACAAGGCATTGATCAATGCATCCTTGGAATCAAAATAATGATATATCGTCCCCGCGGCTACTCCTGCATGTTTTGCAATCATGCTCATCGGCGTACCGTGGAAGCCGTACTGACGAATAAGCGTGAGCGTACTGTTCAAAACAGTCTCACGTTTGCCACAAATATCTTCTAATTGAACGTTCATTCGGTCGCAAATGTAAGAGTTTTTGTGAGCTTCATTTCTTAGAAGTTCGGTTATGACAAAAAAGTGATGTTCAACAAAGTTAGATGATGAGCGGGAATTTGTAAAAGTGCATTATGCTAATGGTAGTGATTGGTGTACAAACGGTAGAAAAGCTTCGGGAAGGTAGCAGTTGACATTCAGAACAAACACAGACTTCAAACACACCAGACACACAGCTGTGTGCGCTTGGTGTGCGTTTGATGTGCGTTTGATGTGGGTCAGGTGTGGGTCAGGTGTGTTTAAGTTCCCTTGCTGTATCATCGCTGATGTCGCCGCAGGTTATATACAAAAAAGGCCGCGTCAAAAATTGACACGGCCTTTTCTGGAAAGAAAGATATGATTAATGCGTATGTTCCATTTCGTATTCTTTAACCTCTTTATGGTCGTAAGGTTCTACCATAAGTTCTTCGATGGTTACCCCTTTTTTATTGTATCCAAGTTTATCAAGGATCCTGTCGAAGATCATATACATTACCGGAACAATGATCAGGGTTAGGAAAAGTGAACTTAACAATCCACCGATAATTACCCAGGCCAAACCGTTTTTCCACTCCGCACCGGCACCACCTGCCAATGCAATTGGAAGCATACCAATAACCATCGCAATGGTAGTCATCAGGATTGGTCTTAATCGCGCATGGTTAGCCAGAATTAATGCTTCGTGCGTGCTCTTTCCTTCGGCCTTCATTTGATTTGTAAAATCGACAAGGATAATCGCGTTCTTCGCAACCAAACCGATCAACATAATCAAACCAAGGATCGTAAAGATGTTCAGGGCGTTATTGGTTAAAGCCAGCGCAAGTAAAGCACCGATCACCGATAGTGGGATCGAGAACATTACCACAAATGGATACACGAAACTGTCGTACAAGGTTACCATGATCAGGTACACCAACAGGATAGAAGATAGTAAGGCGATACCTAAAGTACCGAAACCTTCACCCTGGTTTTCTGCATCACCAGCCCAAAGATAACTTACACCTAAAGGCTTCTTTAACTCACCGGTTTGCTCGAGACGTTCCAGTTCAGCTTCGAATTCAGCCACAACGGTACCGGTAGGGCGACCAATTGCCTGCGCTTTCACGGAAACCGATGTACTTTTATCACGTCGTTCCAGCTGACTAGGTCCTGAACCTTGTTTAATAGCTGCAAACTGCGAAAGTTTGATCTGTTGTCCGGCGTTATTTACAAAAATCAGGTTACTCACATCGTTGATGTCTTGCCTGTTAAAAGCCTGATATTGGATATTGATGTCGTATTCGTACTCACCTTTTCTGAACTTACCGTCAGTGTTACCACTGAATGCAGTTTGCATGGTTAGACCCACGGTTTGAAGTGAAAGGCCCAAAGCGGCCATCTTATCGCGGTCTACCTGAACGTTGATCTCCGGGCTACCTTCTTCAACAGACAGCTTGATCTCGGCAGAACCTTTGATCTTACGTAACACTTCCTGTGCAGCCGTTGCATAACGCATGGCGCTATCCAGGTCTGAGCCCATTACCACGAGTTCAATCGGCGCATTCTCGGCAATACCCAGGATACTGATCGGTACCGTTTTAACTTTAACACCCGGTAGGCTCTTCGCTAACTCACGGCTAACTTTGGTCGCGTAAATACTGGCTTCATCAGCGCGATCTTTACGGTCTACCAGTCTTACGTTGATTTCCGACTTGTATGCAGTGGCCTGTGTACCTCCAAAGTCACCACTTGCCTGACCTACCGTTGTGATCAACTGCGTGATTTCCGGCTTTTTGGTTAGGAAAGCTTCTGCTTTTTGGGTTGCATAATTGGTTTGTTCAATAGATGCATCTTTGGGCATTTCCAGCTGAACAAGGAACTCGCCTTTATCACTCTTCGGGAAGAACTCGGTACCGATGTATCCGGCAGGGATCAATCCGCAAGATGCGACAAGCATCAGGAATACCAGGCCGATGGTTTTACCCCGGTTGGCAAGCGACCACTCCAAAATTCCAGTGATCCAGTTGGTGAATTTGTGTAGCTGCTTTTCAAACCACAAGATGAATTTTCCGAATGCATTTTTACCTTCAATACGCTCCAATTTACCGAAACGGGAGGAGAGCAGTGGTACAATGGTAAAGGAAGCAACCAATGATAACATGGTCGCAATGATCACCACCACACAGAACTGTCTTAGGATGTTTGATACTAAACCAGTACTGATGGCGATCGGGAAGAATACTACCACAATTACCAGGGTAATGGATACTACGGTAAAGCCAATTTCGCTTGTAGCATCGTATGCGGCACGCACCTTGTTTTTACCCATCTCCATGTGACGGTAGATATTTTCCAATACCACAATGGCATCATCGACCAGAATACCCACTACCAGGGAAAGTCCAAGCAGCGACATCAGGTTCAGCGTGAAGCCAAACATCTGGATACCGATAAAGGTTGCGATCAGGGATGCTGGAATGGAAACCATTACGATCAGCGCGTTCCTTAAACTGTGCAGGAAGAATAGCATCACAAACGCTACCAGGATTACTGCAAGTACCAAATCGTGGATTACCGCGTCGGCAGATTCCAGGGTATATATTGAACTGTCGTTTACGACATTGATCTTAAGGTCATTGGTTTTGTAATCCTGCATCAGCTTTGCGATGGTGGCATGTACACCTTCACTCACTTCCACGGCATTCGCGTCAGACTGCTTAATGATCTGGATAGCGATCGCACCACGACGGTCGATACGGGCAAGTTTGTCAACTTCCTTTTGTCTGTCCTGCACATCAGCAACGTCCGACAGGCGAATCTGAGCACCATCGGGGCTGGTTGCAACAACCAGGTTGCGCAGTTCGTCAATGTTCTGGTATTTACCCGAAAGACGAATGAGGATATCCTGTTCGTTGGTTTTAACACTTCCGGTAGGGAAATCAAGGTTTGAGCTCAGGATAGCCTGTTGTACCTGCGGTACAGAAAGGTTGTATCCTTGTAGCTTGTCCGCCATTAAGCCCACCTGAATTTCACGCTCCTGACCACCGATCAAATTCACCTGTGCAACACCGTTTACACGGGATACGATTGGTGCAATACGGTTGTCGATCAGGTCATAAAAGGAAGCATCATCCATATTTGCTGAAGCAGACATGGTGATCACCGGAAGGTCATCCAGGGAGAATTTGCTCAGGGATGGCTGTTCAACATCATCCGGAAGATCTGCCAGGATGGAGTTTACCTTCCTTTGCGCATCATTCAACGATAGGTCGACGTTAGCTTTATCGGTCAGCGTAATGGTTACCACCGACAAACTCTCGTAAGAAACTGCATTCAGCTTCTTGATGTTCTCCATAGAGGAGATTGCATCTTCAATTTTCTTGGTAACACTATTTTCCACCTCACTTGGTGATGCACCAGGGTAGATGGTAGAGATGGAGACCACGTTATTGCTGAACTTCGGCAAAAGCTCATAACTCAATGAGAAGTAGCTCAGCAGTCCCAGCAAGGATAGTGCGGTGAACACCACAATTACCAATGAAGGTCGTTTGATTGATATTTCTGTTATTTTCATCAGAATCTTTTTTAATGTTTATGAAAGCTATGCTTTCAATTATTTGATCACGGTTACCGGGCTGCCATCAACCAGGTTAATCTGCCCGCTTACAATTGCGGTCTCACCTTCTTTCAAGCCATCAAGAATTTCAACCTGATCACCGATGATCCGGCCGGTTACCACTTTGCGTACCCGCGCGGTATTTCCATTTTCCAGTACAAAGATCTGGTTGCTACTAACGCTACCAATGAATGATCCACGTGGGATGGTGATGGTAGGTGCCTGATTAGGGAACTTGAAAATTGCAGTACCATACATACCCGCTTTTAACTTGTTCGACTTGGTGTTTGCCACTTCGATCTCAATTGGGAAGTTGAGTGTATTGTCTGCTTTTGCAGCGATAAAGGTGATTTTTCCGGTGAAGCTATCCGCAGGAAAAACATTACTTTTTATCTGAACCTCATCACCTACATTAAGATTGGCTACCTGGTTCTCGTTCACATTTACCCTGAGTTTAAGTTTGGAAACATCCACCAGCTCAAATAACTGGGTACCTTGAGCGGTTACAAATGCACCAACTTCGATATACCTTTTATTTACGATACCATTGATGGGTGATTTGATGTTTGCATCACTCACACGACGGGATGCACTTTGCAACCTTAATCTTGCGTTTTTAACTGCAAGGCGTGCCTGGTCCAACTGTTGCTGGGTAACACCGCCTGTAGTAAATGAGCTGCTATATCTGGCTTCGTCACGGATAGCATTTTGCAAAGCAGCTTCAGCGGTTTCTCTGTCCGTGTTCAAAATTTCGGCATCGATAAGCGCAAGCACCTGACCTTTGGTCACGCGGTCACCTTCGTCTACCATGATTCTGGTTACCCTTCCGGCATTCTCTGATAGAAAGTTAATCTCGGTGCCGGGCACAAAATTACCGTTGGCACTAAAGTCTAAATCCACGGCTTGTTTTTGAACTGAAGCAACACGAACGCTTACAGCACCACTACCTTCTGATACGATTGCAGTCTTGGCATCATTGTTTTTCTTGTTGTTATTTAGAACCAGCCATATGCCCACAAGTGTAGCGACAACAACTAAGGTTATAATAATTCCTCTTTTCATTTTAATAGCGATTTTATATTTCCGTTTGATTTTATAAGTTGAATTTCGGCGATCTTATAATTAAGCAGCGCCTGTGTATAGCTGTTCTGTGCTTCAGTTAAAGCATTTTCGGTATCCAGCAGATCTGTCAGTGCCGCCAACCCGTTGTTATAGTTGTTCTGCGTGCTTTGATAGATCTCTTCTGCAAGCTGAACGTTCTGACGTTGCGAGTTGATGGTATTGATGCTGTTGCGCAATGCAATTTTCGCATTCTCGTAGGCCAGGTTTAATGCGTTGGTTGTTTCTCTACGATCTTCCTCTGCTTTTAAGATCTCAACATTCGCCTGTCTTACTCGTGAACGCGTAGCAAAACCGTCAAAGATGGGCACCCTCAGGGTAAGGCCAATTGCGGAAGCGTCATACCAGAAAGCGGTGCTGTTGCTTTTGCGTTTAAACAAATCAAATTTATCACTCTGTCCGGTGGAAGAATAGTTTGCAGTTAATGACAGGGTAGGGTAGTACTCGGAGATATAAGCTTTTTTCTGAAGCCCCAGCAGTTCACGTTGCACGTCAAGTAATTTGATCTCTGTTCTGCCGCTTAAATCCACCGTATCTGCCATGGAAGGCAAGCCTTTAACTTCTGTAAGTTCAGTGGTAGGAAGTTCAATCTCCGTTTCTACAGGCATACCCATGTAGAATTTCAGCTGGTTCTCCAGCTGCGTAACTGCATTGATCACCTGGTCGCGCTGATTCTCAAGATTGGTTAGGTTAACCTTGATACGGTCTACGTCGATCTTCTTCGCTAATCCATTCTGATACTGGTTCAGGATAATGCGTTCTACAACACGAACATTTTTAATGTTGGTGTCGATTACATTACGTTGTTGGCGGTTTACCAACACCTGATAGTAAGTATTTGCAACTTGCTCAATGATCTGCTCCTCGGTAAGGTTCTCGTTGAGGAGGTAGTATTGTTCGCTGGTTTTCGCAGCCTTAAGGCCAGTAAACACCTGCTGATTAAAAAGCTGTTGGTTGAGCTGTACACCGCCGTTGGCATTCCATTTTCTTCCGAGCTGGAAACTTTGATCGCCTACGACCAACTGGCCGATGATCGGGTTGTATGTTAATCCGCCGTTACCGGTGATTTGCGGCAAGGCTTGTGCTCTCACTTCCTGGGTTTTGTACTTCCCGGCTTGGATGTCTAACTTGGATCTACGCACATTACTGCTGTTCTCAACGGCATAATTTACCGCATCACGGAGGGTGAGCGTTTGTTGTGCCGAAACATAGTTTGATAAAAGCAGCCCCAGCAGCAATAGCGGAATGACTTTTAACTGTTTAAATTTAATCTTCATTGTTAATTGTTTCTGGTTATTGGTTTTTTAAGCCTTTGACAAATAAGTTGGCAAGGGCCAGCTGTCTTTCAAGCATATTCTTTAAATCTTTTTTACCCGGCATCAGTTCTTTATTGCCTTGCATGATACATAATGAGGTCAAGCCATCCTGACTGTTCATGTACAGATCCGCAATTCTGTTGCTATCCTGCGCCTCGATCTCACCTCTTTCAATGGCTTCCTGAAAGAGTGCTGCATGGAAGCTCAATACCTTAGAGCGCATTTTCTCTACAAAGTTTCGCAGCTCCGCAGAATTTAATGCCGAATCCGGAGCGCCCCCACTCAAGTGAAGCATATAGTATTTCTGAAAAAAGCGGTGTTTGACCTCAATAAGCCTCGGAATAATCACCTCAATAGAGCGATGGTCTTTTTTTTCCTTGATTATCGCCTCAAAGAAATCATTGAAGATCTTTTCCACAACTCCGAGTATGAGGCTGGTTTTGTCCGGAAAATAGTAATATAATGAAGGTTTGGATACGGAAAGGTCCTCAGCAATCTCATTCATCGTAGTCTTATTGATTCCAAAATGAATAAACCGCTTGATAGCGCCTTCTATAATTTGTTCTCTTTTTTTATCTGTCTCTACCATTCTACCTTTAAACTTTCTGACTTTTATTATATTGTAGTCAAAGGTACGACCATAAAAGTTGTTATGCTATCATAGCATATTGCTCATCTGGAATATTGCATTTTTATGACACTATGAAGCTGACAGGCCTGAAAGAAAGATCTTTGCGAGGAATTTTTCTTTGATGAAGATCTGTTTGAACTGCTCCTGACTAGGGCAGATGTTTTTATGACGGCTGAGGATATTGAAGTGTATTCCGCTGAGTGCTTCGACAAGTATTTCGGTTGTCAGATTGATATTGTCGACCTGGAATTCACCTTTTTCTACCCCGCGGCGCAGTAGGGAAGCGATGATTTTAAGCTCAAAGGCACGGGCTCTGGAAAATTTCTCATAAAGATCATCCGGTAGTTCGGGGCCGATGAGCTTATTAAATTCCATCAGGTTGTAATACTTTTGAATGTATCCCTGTCTTTTTTGAAGGACCATGAGCACACCTTCAGTGCAGGTATTGGTTTTTTCGACAGATTTAAGAATGTCTTTGCTGATGGTATGCATCAGGTGCTCAATAACGCTCACGTAAAGGCTTAGCTTGTCGGGGAAGTAGTAGTAGAGGAGGGCTTTTGAAAAGGATATATCTTTGGCGATATCTGTCATTGTTGTTTTTGCCAGTCCGTAATGTGCAAACCGCAACAAAGCAGCATTGATGATAAGGTTTCTTTTTTTATCCTGATTTTCCATTAAATATTCCTGTCCAAAAGTGTTGAGCGTAAACTATGCAGTAAATTTATTATTTAGTAAATGATATTTAATACTGTTCTTTAGAATTACTTTTGCAAGCATTTCAAAAAGCAATAAATGGGCCCTGTTATAAAAGAAAACGTATCATTAGTGAATTATAATACATTTCGTATAGATGTATCTGCGAGATGGTTTGTGGAGATTAATTCGGAAGCTGATCTGATCAGCGTGTTACAGTCTGATTTTATAAAAACGAAACAGGTGCTTGTTTTAGGCGGTGGAAGCAATATGTTGTTTACCAAGGATTATGATGGACTTGTACTCAAGATTAGTATTCCTGGCATAGCGGTGTTGGAACCAGAGGGACAAGGTAGCAGTGATGAGGTTGTTGTGCGTGCCGGAGCTGGCGTATCTTGGAAATACCTGGTAGACTATTGTGTAAGTCATGGTTATGGCGGTATTGAAAATCTGAGCCTGATCCCAGGAACCGTAGGAGCTTCTCCAGTGCAGAACATCGGTGCCTACGGTGTAGAGTTGAAAGATATTTTCAAATGCTGTACTGCGGTTGAAATTGCAACTGGTGCAAAGCGGACCTTCGGTTATGATGACTGTGGCTTTGGTTATCGCGAAAGTGTTTTTAAGTCTTCTTTAAAAGGTCAATACATTATTACCTCCGTAAGTTATCATTTAAGCAGGTCGGCAAAGCTGAACGTGCAGTATGGTGCGATCCAGCAGGAGCTTCAACGACGGGGGATTGAACAGCCCAGCATAGCAGATGTTGCAAAAGTGGTTTCAGAGATCCGGGTGAGTAAACTGCCTGATCCTGCAACCATTGGAAATGCGGGTAGCTTCTTTAAAAATCCTGTAATCTCTGTGGCGGAATTTGAGCGCGCGCAGGCGAATTTTCCAGAGGTTGTAAACTTCCCGGCTGGACCTGGTAAGGTAAAGCTTGCTGCAGGTTGGTTAATTGAACAATGCGGATTTAAAGGTATAGTTTCCGGGAATACCGGTACCTGGAAAAATCAGGCCCTGGTGCTTGTAAATCATGGCGGCGCTACTGGACTGGAAGTGTATAATTTTTCAGAACAAATAATTGAGGCTGTGGCTGATAAATTTGGAATTGCGCTCGAAAGAGAGGTTAATATACTTTAAATCCGAGTATTTCTTTCGATATCATTCCGGTAACTACCTGAATCCGGAAAGCTAAATTCATTTGGTACACATGTTGTATAACATTTAAGTGTGCAAGATTAAACAAACTTGGAGAGCCACAGATATTCCAATTCGAGTTTGTCTTGCATTTAAACCTTTAAAACTTAAATCATTATGACAAAAAATGAATTTAATCTTCAGCTAAACAACCATGCCGGTTCTCTACAGTCATTCGCTTTAAATTTTACTAAGGACGTGGAGGATGCTAATGATCTGGTTCAGGACACCATGTTAAAGGCAGTAACTTATTACAGTAAATTTAAAGAAGGTACAAATCTTAAAGGTTGGTTATTTACCATTATGAAAAACACCTTTATCAACAACTACAGACGTCTGGTAAAGACAAACTCGCTGATTACCCAATCAGAGGAAATTTCATCATCTAATCTGCACTATAGTGCAACAAAAAATACAAGCGACAGCAAGTTTATCATTGGCGACATCAATAAGGCGCTTGCAACTTTGCAGCCAGAATATTATGTGCCATTCATTAAGTACTTTGAAGGTTATAAATACCATGAAATTGCGGAGATATTAAATATTCCGATCGGCACGGTGAAAACCAGGATTCATGTAGCCCGTCAGATCTTGAAAAAATACCTTAAAACCTATTCTAAAGATGTATTGGGTGCTGAAGTAGTTTAAAGCTATCCAAGGAACAAAAAAAGACTGTCCGTTTGCCGGACAGTCTTTTTTTTGCACTCATTTTCTTGTGGCAATGCAAGATGATGTTGGTTTTTTGTTGAGCGGCGGCGGGTTAATGGGATTAAATCCTATTTTTGAAGCTAATTCTGTTACGCTGAATGAGTACTTATCTGATATCCCTGGCCGTATTGCTGGTCATTTCCCTGATCCTCTATATTCAATCTTCCCAAAGCAAGTTATGGAAAGCTTTATTGCCTGCGGTATTTGGGGCAGGGGTGATCTTTATGATTGCAACTCTGGTGCTTAAAAGGATAGCGGTGTTTAGCTACGATCTTTCCCGGTTTGCAGGCGCCGATAATTCTGGTATCCCCTATGAAGTTATTCTTAGTGCTTTTGTGTTTCCATTTGCCGGAATTGCGATTTACAACTTTTTAAACGAAAGATTTCCTGCTCAGCCTTATGAGAAATATAGCCTGGCATTGAGTAATATCCTGATGGGACTTTGTATCGCGATGATCTTTTTTGCTTATACCAAATGGTATCCGGTTTTTACATTCGCTTTGATGATCCTGACCTTGTTTCTTGTTGAATATAAAAATAAGATCCGCTTCATGTACCGCTTCTACCGTGCCTACCTGGTTTTAGTATTGGCGTATTTAGCCGTTGTGCTGCAGTTTCATTATTTGGGCTACTTCGGGTTCAATGAACAGCATACCATTAAATTCAGGCTCCTCTATGTGCCTTTTGAGAGCTTCTTCCTGTTGTTTAGTATCATGCTGATCGCTGTTTTTCTTTTTGAAGTGTTTAAAAAGCGCTACAAGCTTATTCAGGAACTTGCAGTTGATTAAGGCTCATTAAGGAATGATATATGAATAGTTATACTAAGCAGCAGCTTGCATTGCGAAATGGGCAGGATAAGCCGGAGATCTGGGTCGCTTTTGAAGGTAAGATCTACGATGTGACCTCGAGCCGCTTGTGGCGTAATGGCAAGCACTACGAACACTGGGCAGGGCAGGACCTTACGGACGAGCTGAAGGATGCGCCGCATACGCGTTCCGTATTTGAGAAGTTTGAAGTGATTGGGGTTTTAAACTCCTGAAAGCTTTGCTCCCAGGAGTTTATATGGGGTTATGGTTCGATTGTAAAAGCACTTAGTTTTACAAATTCCTGGATTCTACCAGCAACTTCAGCTTCTGTGAGGTTTAAAATACGTTCTGTACCAAACTTCTCTACACAGAATGATGCTAAGGCAGAGCCATAGATGATGGCATTCTTCATGTTGTTAAAATTAATGGTTCCCACTTTGGCAAGGTAGCCGATGAATCCACCTGCAAACGTGTCGCCAGCTCCTGTTGGATCAAAAACCTCTGCAAGTGGCAATGCCGGTGCCGAGAAAACCTGATTTTCATGGAATAATAAAGCGCCATGTTCACCTTTTTTGATGATCAGGTACTTAGGACCCATGTTAAGGATTTTCTTTGCAGCTTTTACAAGGGAATATTCTCCGGATAGCTGACGTGCCTCTGCATCATTGATGGTAAGTACGTCTACCATGCTGATGGTTTCCAGCAAATCGTCCATAGCCACGTCCATCCAGAAGTTCATGGTGTCCAGTACAATCAACTTAGGACGCTTCTGAAGGCGTTTGATGACCGTTTGTTGAACTTGTGGCGTTAGATTGCCTAACATCAGGTACTCGCAGTCCTGGTAGCTTTCTGGAATGATGGGATCGAAGTCAGCGAGCACGTTCAGCTCTGTAGCCAGCGTATCGCGACTGTTCATGTCGTTGTGGTATTTTCCAGCCCAAAAGAATGATTTCTCTCCAGCTTTGATTTGCAGTCCTTCGGTATTGATGCCGTGTTGATTGAAGGTATCGATATCTTGTTGCAGGAAGTCGTCCCCGACAACACCAACGATTTTCACTTTATTATAGAAGTAAGAAGCGGCTAAACTGGCGTAGGTAGCGGCACCACCTACGATTTTATCTGTTTTTCCAAAGGGGGTCTCGATTGCGTCAAAAGCTACAGTACCTATGATTATCAGGCTCATATAAGTTGTGTTAAAATATTTGTAATTTTTTTCTTCGCAAAGATTGCATAAATAATTTAAAAGCCCTAATATTGCATTCCCAAAACGAACGAGGCTTGTTGTTTACGATAGGATAAGTTCTTTTGGATGGCCAGCTTCCCGAATAGCTCAGCTGGTTAGAGCATCTGACTGTTAATCAGAGGGTCGCTGGTTCGAGCCCAGCTTCGGGAGCAAAAACCCTGCAGAAATGCAGGGTTTTTTTATGCCTATTTTTTCCAGAAATCCGAGGTGTATTCGTCTAAACTTCGTCTCTGCGTTAAATTTTCTCGAGGTTATTGCTCTACAAAACTCTCATTAATCTGCATTTTAAGTCCTCTTGGTTGGAGCAAGGCTTTGGCTGTTGTAGCTGGAATGGTGCTTAACGGTAAGATTTGACCTTGCCTGCGAATGGTTTGGATTGACCTTAAATATGATTCTGACTGAGGTATTGCTACTTAGCAATTTTGTGAAATAACTTTTTGCAATAATAATTTAAAAACCATAATATTGCGGACCCAAAACAAAGGAGGTAGGTTGCTTCGGTAACGGCTCATCTGTTTAGGCGCCAGCTTCCCGAATAGCTCAGCTGGTTAGAGCATCTGACTGTTAATCAGAGGGTCGCTGGTTCGAGCCCAGCTTCGGGAGCAAAGCCCTGCAGAAATGCAGGGCTTTTTTTGTTTCTATCATTTTCAATCGATCCTGCGGATCAAGGATCAAGTCGAGTACTACTGCTTCCCGACGCTTGCTTTGTCTTTAGCGCGGTTCTGCTTATAACATTAGGTTCTGTTCATAACATTATTGATTTTTCTTCTTGATGTTTTGAAGTTTACTTATACTTCTTATTGTTCTGAACGTTCGGTTTGCGTTAAATACCGTATGACGGTAATTGCCTGCCAAAAGGGTTTTCTAATGTGGAATTTCAATCAGCCTGACCCATCAATTTTAGCTATAGACATAACCTTCTTAGCTCCAAGCATATCGCTAGACGATTTCCGTCGCGCCTGACAGTTTAATTTTAATTTATTTTCAGTTCATCTAAGTGTATTGCGGTAATACGCAGGTGGCGGGTAAAAACATCTTATTTTCTTTCGTACTTCATTTTATTTGCGATAATGTATTGTTAATTTATTTGAAAGATGCATGTTATTGCCTATCTTTTTATTAATATTACTGTATATGAAAATGCTGATTTATTCTTCTTGGTTTATGTTCGTGTCTTAGTGTAAGTAGTTGAGTTTCTGATTGCTGTTCAATTGATACTTCACGTGATTTATACCGTATAAATATTAAATTAATTAGTATTTGTCGTATTTAGTTACGTAGATTTGCAGTGTTAAACAACACAGTATCCATCCCTATATTCAACAACAATGAGGTTTACCGGCCTGACTTTCCTAACACAACGCAGCATTAGATTTGCTGCCTTAGCAATTTTTCTATTTTCAACCGGTCTTAGTAGCTGTTCTTCTTCCCTGGAAGATGAGTTAACTCCAGTAGAGACCAAGGACAACCTTGTTGGTGATGTTAAAACACCTGGGAAACCTTCAGGGGAGGACTCCAGTGCCGGTGGCGAGGGTTCTTCAACACCTGATGGCGGCGACGAGGATGCTGGAAACGATACAGAAAAAGGTGAACCAGGTTCAAATGGCGGCGAAACTCCGGGCTCTTCCACGCCAGAGAGCCCTACAACACCTACGGCACCAGTGCCGCCTGCAGTAACGCAGCCAAAACCATCAGCTTCTACTGTGCTAAAGAACGTGTTTGACTTTCCTGTAGGTGCAGCAGTGGTTAAAGAATTACTGGAAAACCCGCAATACGGAAATACTGTTGCGAGAGAGTTCTCCAGAGTGACTTCCGAAAGTGATTTCAAATGGGGCAATGTTCACCCTTCTAAAGATAAATACACCTTTGCGAAGGCTGATGCTGTGGTTGCTTTTGCAGAAAAGCATAACATGAAAGTTCATGGCCATACATTGGTATGGTCGCATGCCACAAATGAGCCTAAATGGGTGAAAGAGTTTCAGGGTGATAAAGCAGCTTGGGAGCAACTGTTAAAAGATCATATCACAACCGTGATGAGACATTTCAAAGGTCGGGTACAATCTTGGGACGTGGTTAATGAGCCTGTTAAAGAAGGTGGTGTTTACACCAATAGCATCTGGTATCGTAAACTTGGAAAGGATTGGGTGATCAAAGCTTTCAAGTATGCTCAGGAAGCAGATCCGCAGGCAAAGTTATTCTTGAATGATTACGGCCAGGAGTTTGGTGGTAAGAAAATGAAGGAACTCCTGAACATTGTAGATGAAGCCAAAAAACAAGGAATAACAATTCATGGCATGGGTTTTCAACTTCACACTATCCTGAGAATAGATACAAAACTGATCACCAATAATCTAAAGCTTGCCGCCGACAAAGGTTTATTGATTCACATTTCCGAGTTGGATATTTCAGTGAAATACGGCATGCCGAAGACCTTTGCATTAACGGCAGAACTTGAAAAAGCACAGGGCGTTAAATACTACGAAATTGTGAGTGGGTACATGAAGGTTGTTCCAAAACACTTGCAATGGGGTATCACAACCTGGGGTGTATCTGATAAAACCTCCTATTTCAACAAAGGTTACGCGAATTCAGATCATGACTATCCTTTATTGTTCGATAGAAACTATAAACCAAAAGAAGCTTACTATGGCTTTTTGAATGCCGGACTCGGCAAATAATCACACGCCCAATTTCTAATTATATATAGTGGGGATGGTACAGTTAAGTGCCATCCCTTTTTTAATAAGCATTTTTTTCACCTTTGAGCACATTTAGAACAGTCATGATCACGATTTTGATGTCTAAAAAGGCGGACCAGTTCTCCATGTACCAGATGTCGTGCTCTACGCGCTTTTCCATCAAGCCAAGTTCATTAGTTTCTCCCCGATAGCCATTCACTTGTGCCCAACCGGTAATTCCAGGTTTCATATAGTGTCTCACCATATACTGATCTACCACTTCACGATAGTGCTCTGTATGCTTTAACATGTGCGGGCGGGGGCCGACAACACTCATGTTGCCGAGCAAGACATTGAAAAATTGCGGTAGTTCATCGAGGCTTGTTTTTCGAAGGATGCGGCCGATCCTGGTAATCCGGTCATCATTCTTACTTGCCTGACGAAGATGGCTATCCGCATTTACGCGCATGCTGCGGAACTTATAGCAGTAAAATTGAACGTTGTTGCGCCCACTTCGCTCCTGTTTGAAGATCACAGGGCCCGGGCTCTCCAGTTTAATGAGCAGGGCCAGAATAGGGTATAGCCAGCTGAAGATGAAGATAATTACAAACAGGCTGAAAACGATATCGAATAGTCGCTTCACTACACGATCGTCCATGTTATCCTGAACACAGGAGCCGGTCAGGTTGATGACTTGAAAATCATTCAGGCTGTTTAAGCTTGCCTTTTTACTTAAGATCTGGCTGTAGTCTGGAACAAACTTTAGCCTGATACATTGATTTCGTGCCTCCGTAACCAGGCTATCGATGTCCCTGATTTTATCAGGAGCAAGTGAAATATAGACTTCATTGATTCCTGTATTTACCGCCTCCCGGATCTGCTCTTTAAACCCTTCAATAAGTTCAGCTGTATTGGAGCTTGTTGGCTTGTTGTTTAGAAATCCTGCAAAGCTGTATTCCTTTTCATGCTTCTGGAAATAGTTTGCCAATCTTATGCTCGTTGGATTTACACCTAAGAGTGCTACCGGTGCCCTCATTTTTAAACTTCTGGATAGAATAGGGAAGATAAGGGTCGCGAAATATCGGTTGAGGAGCAAAAGTACACCAGAGGAACCATAATAAAGTGCACTGAAGATCCAGTCAAAAGGAAACCCTTTAACTGTATTGTACATTAAAAAGAACATCAAATGCAGACAAATGCATTTCAAAGTGGTTAAGAAGAGCATCTTATGTTGGATGGTCCTCCTGTTATATAGATCAAGCATTTTAGCCAGGAGGAACCAGCCCAAGGTAATCAGCAGGCTGAAATCCAGGTAATCAAACTTGGAATAGGTTGAATTATGCAGGAAAAAGGTCGCATATAGCGCAAAATTTATAATGGCTAAATCACTTAAAGCAATGGTTAGTCGAAATAAGTAGTTATAGCGATTTTGCATGATCGAAAGCTAAATGAACTCGAGTTGTTAATTATCAATTTACCAATAATTATTCACTCAGGAATAAATTTAGCGCCAGAATTCAGGCTATAACCGCAATACTGGGCAGTTGTGTAGGTCTTCGAGAAAGTTTACGGGAAAGTTTGTGAAAATTGTGGTGGCGACAATAATGATCACTTTGGGCGCCAGAATAATCGTCTGAGTTAAAGACAAAAGGCCAAAAGTCTTATTGCTTTCTGGGTCTGTTATATGGCTGTACGCTGAATTCAGCTGGGTTGGCGATTTTTTACACACTCTTTTACGATAACCTACACAATAGGTCTGTCGATACTATTTTTTCAATAGTTTAAAATAAATTCGTTCAGAATTAAAACATATTCTATTTGGAATGCTTTGAATGACGCCTCGATGTATTCCAAGGATTTTGAAATTCCAGATAGAACTAGAATATATACATAATACCTGAATTTTGAAATATATGGATTTGCATTATGGCCAAGTAGTTGAACGTATCATTCGCCGTAAAGGTTACAGCATCAGTGAACTTGCCCGCTTAACAAATGTAAACAGGAGATCTGTATACAACTGGTTTAATCAAAAACATTTAAAGTCTGAAATCATCTTCAGAATCGGAAATGTGATCAATCATGATTTTTCAACAGAATTCCCAAGCCTCTATCCAAAAGACGAGCTGAATAAGCATCATCACTTTCTGAATGATGAAAATGAGCAGATTAATTCTACCTACTGGAAAGATAAATATATAGACCTCCTCGAGAAGTATAATCAGCTTTTGCTTGACTTTATGTCAAGCAAAGACTAGTATTTGCTGGTAGGGCCTGCTGGACTTAACATACACCTTAACAGGAAAGAAACTTCACGAAGAAATTTAAGTTGAGCTCTCAGTTCAGGAACGGAGGTATTTGCATTGGCATTGTCGATCAGTTGATCTGAAATGATCTGCGTCATTGTGTCGAATTCGTTCTGATTTGCATCCATGAACAAATCACATTGTTGCATGAAAGTTTCGATTTCTCTCAGATTAAGAGAATAGTTAGTGCCATTAAGGGTTATTGTTTGTACTTCTTGTTGATTATCGATTACCATTGCCTGTTCAATTTGAGTGTTTATTACTTGGGTTAACTCTTCTTTTTAAGCTAAAATCCTTCGTGATCTTAATTGTTGTTAAGTAGTTAACACTACAAATTTATTTATTAGTTGCGGATAATCCTATTGTTTCAAAAAAAAATATGCGTTTTATACTTTTAATTTTGCGGAAAAAACCCAGTTATTGCATCTTCATGACCTTCAATATCTCCTCGACATACTTTCTGTCATTCGCAAGCCGCGGAACTTTGTGTTGTCCGCCTAATTTGCCCTTGCTTTTCAGCCAGTTATAAAAAGTTCCCTGAACTGCGTTATGTACCTGTGGACGCCGCAATGCCATATCTTTAAATCGCTTTGCATCGTAGTCTGAATTCACCTCCCTTAAAGTATTATCAAGTACGTCAACAAAACGGTCGAAATTATCGGGTTGTTTATCGAATTCGATAATCCACTCATGTCCACCCACATCACATCCTTTAAAGTAAATCGGACAAGCAGTGTAGTCCTTGAATTTCGCACCCGTACTTTTACATGCCTGACTAATTGCACGCTCGGCATTGTCGATAATGACTTCTTCACCGAAAGCATTGATGAAATGTTTAGTTCTTCCTGTGATTTTGATTCTGAAGGGGTAGATGGAAGTAAATTGAATGGTATCGCCGATCATGTAGCGCCATAGTCCTCCATTTGTAGAAATGATAATGGCGTAGTTTTTATTTAACTCTACTTCGTCAAGTGAAAGTGTCTTTGGATTTTCGGCTTCGATATCTTCCAGAGGCAGAAACTCGTAGTAAATACCATAGTCCAGCATAAGTAACATTTCGTCAGAGTTTACCTGATCTTGAATACCGAAGAATCCTTCAGAAGCATTGTACGTCTCCAGGTAGTACATGTAATCACATGGAATAAGCTCTCTAAACTGGTCGCGATAAGGAGCAAAGTTCACTGCACCATGAAAATACAGCTCGAGATTTGGCCAGACTTCCAACAGGTTTTTCTTTCCAGTAATCTCCAGTACTTTTTTTGCAAGCACAAGCGTCCATGTTGGTACACCAGAGATATTGGTTACATTCTCCTTGATCGTCGCCTCTGCCATTTTCTCCATCTTCTCTTCGTAATTATCCATCAGTGCAATGGAAATTGCTGGAGTGCGGTAATATTCTGCCCACATGGGTAGGTTCTTAATTAATACAGCCGAAAGGTCACCATAAAACGAGTTTTCGTTAAGTTGATTAATCTGATGACTGCCACCGAGTACCAGTCCTTTTCCGGTTAGTATCTGGTTGTTGGGCCTATTGTTGCAGAATATGGAGAGTAAATCCTTGCCACCTTTGAAGTGGCATTCTTGTAGCGACTCTTCAGATACGGGGATAAACTTACTTCTGTCGCTGGTTGTGCCGGAAGATTTAGCAAACCACTTAATCTCCGTCGGCCACAGCAAATTCTGTTCTCCCTTGAGCATGCGCTCAATGTAAGGTTTTAGGGTATCGTAGGTTTGTATGGGCACCCGCTCTTTGAATTGATCGGGGGTGTCTATTGAATTATAATCATATAACCGGCCCCACTCTGTGTCTGAGGCCGTGGTAATTAACTCGTGGAACCATTCTTCCTGGACATCCAGTGGATATTTCATGAAAAGCTCAATCTGGTGGACGCGCTTCTTCATATACCAGGTGAAAAGAGAGTTGACTATCGCCATGTTTAATATTTGGTTAGTTTACAGCGTTTTTTTTCGTAATACAAAATTAGATCCCAGGTAAACTTTCTTTACCATCTCGTTGGCAGCCAGTACTTCCGGTGTGCCTGATTCGAGAATTTTCCCCTCGAATAACAGGTAAGCCCTGTCTGTAATGGAAAGTGTTTCCTGAACGTTGTGATCTGTGATTAATATACCGATATTTTTTTCTTTTAATCTGGCTACAATGGTTTGAATTTCTTCTACCGCAATTGGATCGACACCAGCAAAGGGCTCATCCAGTAATATGAAATTAGGGTTGGCCGCAAGGGCTCTTGCAATTTCTGTACGGCGCCTTTCACCACCGGATAAAAGATCGCCCCGGTTTTTCCGTACTTTATGCAGGCTGAACTCGTTAATCAGCTCTTCCAGCTTTTCATGACGTTCTGCTTTATTCAGGTCGGTCATCTCCAAAATTGCCATGATGTTATCTTCTACAGACAACTTGCGGAATACTGAAGCTTCCTGTGCCAGGTAGCCTATTCCTTTTTGTGCTCTGCGGTACATGGCATCCTTGGTGATGTCTTCGTCTTCTAAAAAGATCTTTCCCTCGTTCGGCTTAATTAAACCTACAATCATATAGAAAGAAGTGGTTTTACCCGCACCGTTCGGACCCAGCAGACCAACAATTTCTCCTTGACTCACGCTGAAAGACACGTCATTAACAACGGTCCGCTGTTTATATTTTTTTATTAGATGCTCAGCTCTTAATATCATTTATCTTCTTAATCAGTGTTGATTCCCTTAATGTTCAGCTGTATGCGGTGCTGATCTTTCCAGATGTTCTCCTCTATGGTATAACACATAGAAAATGGTTTTCCTTGCATTAATATATGTTCATATTCAGCAAGACCAAAGCCAATACAGTCAAAAATAGGCGAATTTTGTTGTTTTACACTTAATTTGATATGATTGTCACCTACGATGAATACCCTGCCAACCAGTTCCAGGCCATGACTCACAAATACAGGCGCCATGTTTCCAGGCCCAAAAGGAGCCATTTGCGCAATGATGCGCTGGAATTTAGCAGTGATTTGATTTAAATGAATTTCGGTATCAATACCAATTTCCGGGCATAACATCTCCTCGGTAATCGTTGCGGCAACGGTTTGTTCAAAACGTTCTGAAAACTTGTCAAGATTTTCTGGTAACATAGACAATCCGGCGGCAAACTTGTGTCCGCCGAATTGTACCAGCAAATCTGAACAGCTTAGCAGCGCTTCATAAAGATCAAATCCAGGTACGGAGCGTGCCGAACCGGTTAGATAGCCGTTCGAGTGCGTTAACACGATGGTAGGCCTGAAGTACGTTTCCGTCAGCCTGGAGGCTACAATTCCAATTACGCCCTTGTTCCATGCTTCATTGTAGACCACCGTTGTCTTTTTGTTCATCAGGATCTCACAAGTGCCGATCAGCTCCAGCGCTTCAGCGGTAATGTTCTGATCAGAGGTTTTCCTTTCCGTGTTCTGCAGGTTTATCAACAGGCTTTGCACATCTGCACTTTCTTTTTCCTCGCAAACCATCATTTTCACCGCTTCACGTGCATGATCCATCCGGCCTGCAGCATTGATCCGTGGCGCCAGCGTAAATACAACGTCCGTAAGGGTGAAAGATTTTTTTCTGCCGGTGGTTTCCATTAACGCTTTCAATCCTGTACATGGATTGTTATTAAGCTGTATCAACCCATGGTAAGCCAGGATCCGGTTTTCGTCCACCACAGGCACGATGTCTGCCGCTATGCTCACCATAACCAGATCCATATACTTCTGGTAGCATTCGGCGCCCAACCCACGTGTCATGCAATATGCCTGTGCAAGTTTAAAACCAATGCCACAACCCGCAAGTTCTTTGAAAGGGTAGTTGCAGTCGGCACGTTTCGGATCAAGTACCGCTACCGCGGAGGGCAATGTAGGCCCTGGCAGGTGGTGGTCGCAAATGATGAAATCGACGCCAAGCGTATTCGCATAGTCGATCATTTCAACAGACTTGATACCGCAGTCTAAGGCTATAATCAGGGTAAACTGGAGCTCCGCGGCATAGTCTATGCCCTGTTTAGATATTCCGTAGCCTTCTTTATGGCGGTCGGGGATGTAGTATTCGATCTCAGTTGTAAACTGTTTGAAGAAGCTGTAAGCGAGTGTCACCGCTGTTGTGCCATCTACGTCATAATCGCCGTAGATCAGAATGCGCTCCTGTGACGCGAGTGCAAGGTCAATTCGCTCCATTGCCTTGTCCATGTCCTTCATCAAAAAAGGGTCATGCAGGTCTTTTAGTGAAGGCCGAAAAAAATACCGGGCTTCATCAAAGGTTTTAATGCCTCGCTGTACAAGCACTCCAGCAAGGCTTGGGTCTATATTCAACTGTTGTGCAAGCAAATCTCTCGTTTCCTTATCGCCTGCTACGGCCTGCACCCATCTTTTTTTCATTTGCAATAGTATTGTTTAGCTCAGGTCAAGAACATGCGATTACCGCAATAAAAAGCCTGCATCTTCGCTAAGCTATTGCGGTTTCTTATCTTTGCAGCCTGATTCGTAAAGATATCATTAATTATTCTTCTTATTAAATATCTACATCCATTGAAAGTTTTCACCTTAAATGAAGGATCCTATTCTGTAGATGCTTCCAAAAAATTCGTTCCATTTAATGCGGATACCGACAATCCGAAAGATCGTAAAGGCTCTTTATTTATACATGTCCAGCCTTTTCTGGTTCAGTTAAATAACTCTTTGTTGTTATTGGATACCGGACTTGGTTATAGCGACGAACAAGGGCAGCTGATTCTCCATAACAACATTAGAAAAGCTGGTTTTAACCCCGATGATATCGAATATGTATTGATGTCACATCTTCATTTTGATCACGCAGGGGGGATGATCCACCGGGTTGGTGAGGAGATGGAACTGAGCTTTCCGCATGCGACCTACTTAATTCAAAGGGGTGAGTGGGAGGGTGCTTTTACCAATGCCTCTTCCTCGTACAAGCCGGAGATCTTTGAATTTCTACAGCGAAACGCACAGCTGGCATTCCTGGATGAAAGTGGCGTTTTCAATGAGCATATTCAATTTGAACTAACGGGTGCTCATACACCTTATCACCAAACATTCCTTATTAGCGAAGGGGAGGAAAAGGTCTTTTTTGGAGGGGATGTATTGCCCGAGCCAGAAGAGTTGCAACGTAAGTTTATTGCTAAATATGACTACGATGGGCGGAAAGCGATGGAACTTCGGGATGAATATGGAAAGAAGGCTGCTGCAGAAAACTGGAACTGTTTATTCTACCATGCTAAAACTAAATCCACAGGTTACATCAAGTACAACGAAGGACAGTTTACAATTATCTAATTAGTCGGCCAGGCTGTCAAATAATTCAATAAGGCGATTGATGGAAAGGGGTTTAGAGATAAATCCCTTTACTGTTTTATAGGTTTTTGCTTTTTCAATATCATTCTCATAAACGGAGCTGGAGAGCATATACATATCAACACGTTGTGATATGCCCAGGTGATCATAAGCTTCCAGAAATTCCCATCCATTAAGAACGGGCATGTTAATGTCGATCAATACCAATTGCGGAAAACGCTCGTTGTTTTCAGATAACGAACGAAGATAGTCGATTGCGAGTTGTCCATTTGTCTTGGCAACCATGTTGATGTTATAGCCCGTCTTTTCTACAATTTTCTTTATAATAAAGATGTTGATATCATCATCATCAATCACCAGCAAATCTATTTTTGAATCCATCATTGATATTGAAAACAGGAATTGGTATAATGTTTAAATATATAAATTAGATGCGAAATTGATTAAGATAGTTAAAAAAAGGGCCATTCGTAATAAATGGCCCTCATTTTTTAAACTTTAAACAAGTTCTTCCGAGTAACTCTCTATCGGGGGACAAGCACATACCAATGACCTGTCGCCGTAAGAATCATTAACACGTCCAACTGCTGGCCAGAATTTATGATCTGCTACATATGGCAATGGGAAGGCTGCCGTTTTCCTGCTGTAAGAATGTTCCCATACATCGCCTGTAACCGTTACTGCGGTATGCGGTGCATTTTTTAAAGGATTGTCTACCTTATCAGATACGCCACTTTCTACTTCAGATATTTCTTTTCTGATGCTGATCATCGCTTCGCAAAACCTGTCAAGCTCATGTTTAGGCTCGCTTTCTGTTGGCTCAACCATCAGCGTTCCAGCAACCGGGAAGGATACTGTCGGCGCATGGAAACCATAGTCCATCAAGCGTTTTGCGATATCAACCACCTCTATACCAAATGCCTTAAAGGCTCTGCAATCCAGGATCATCTCATGCGCACAACGGCCCTGACTTCCAGAGTACAACACCGGATAGTGTTGTTCCAGACGAGCTTTCATATAGTTTGCATTAAGAATAGCATATTTTGTTGCGGCAGTTAGTCCTTCTCCACCCATCATAGCAATATAAGCATGCGAAATGATCAGGATGGATGCGGAACCCCATGGAGCAGCAGAAACCGCGTGAATAGATTTTTCATTGTTAATATCTACAACGGCGTGGCCAGGAAGGTATTTTACCAGGTGCTGTGCAACACCGATCGGGCCCATACCAGGACCGCCACCCCCGTGAGGGATACAGAAGGTTTTATGTAAGTTCAGGTGACATACGTCAGCACCAATGTTTGCAGGCGAGGTTAAACCCACCTGAGCATTCATGTTCGCGCCATCCATATAAACCTGCCCGCCATTTTCATGAATCACATTACAGATCTCGATAATGCTTTCCTCGAATACGCCGTGGGTAGATGGGTAAGTAACCATTAAGCAAGACAACACCTCTTTGTATTGTTCTGCTTTCGCTTTAAGGTCGTCCACGTCGATATTACCATTCTCCAATGATTTCACCACGACGATCTTCATGCCCGCCATTGCTGCAGAAGCAGGGTTGGTACCATGTGCTGATGAAGGAATCAACGCTACATTACGGTGGTGATCACCTCGATCCTGATGGTAAGCACGAATGACCATTAATCCCGCATATTCGCCCTGGGCTCCCGCATTTGGCTGCAAGCTCATCGCTGCAAAGCCGGTGATTTCACTTAACCATTTATTAAGCTCATTGAAAACGGAATAATAGCCAAGTACCTGATCCGCTGGTGCGAAAGGGTGTAATCTTCCAAATTCAGCCCAGGTAACCGGGATCATTTCAGAAGTTGCATTCAGTTTCATGGTACATGAACCTAGTGGAATCATGGAATGAGTCAAAGAAAGGTCTTTGCTTTCCAATGATTTAATATATCTAAGCATTTCGTGCTCAGAGTGGTGACTGTTGAAAACCGGGTGGGTCAGGTATGCTGATGTACGTTGTAGTGCAGCAGGAATAACGGTATTGATATTTTCCGTTACAACTTCTACACGATCAGCACCAATACCTTTTACTTTCGAGAAGATCTTAGTTAAGAGCTTAACATCTTCAAGGGAAGTCGTTTCATCTAAAGCGATGGTTACGATATTACCCTGATAGTTCAGGTTGATCTCGTTGTCAATACATTCGCGGTGAATGGAATCTTTAAGATCACCAAGATCAAGCTGAATGGTATCGAAATAAGCTTTGTTCAATTGTTTGTAGCCAATCTGCTCCAATGATGCTGCAAGCGATATCGCTAAACCGTGTGTGCGTTCTGCAATAAGCTTTAAACCTTTAGGACCATGGTAAACAGCATAAAAACTTGCCATAATCGCCAATAGCGCTTGCGCGGTACAGATGTTTGATGTGGCTTTATCTCTACGGATGTGCTGCTCTCTGGTTTGGAGCGCCATACGTAAAGCATAGTTGTTATTGCTATCTATCGTTACACCGATGATACGGCCTGGGATAGATCTCTTATATTCTTCTTTGGTGGCGAAGTAGGCGGCATGTGGACCACCGAAGCCCATCGGTACGCCTAAACGTTGACTGGTACCAACCACGATGTCGGCACCCCATTCACCTGGAGGCGTAAGCAGTGTTAAGCTTAGTAGATCCGCTACAACGGTCAACTTAACGTTATTATCGTGTGCCAGGCCAGCGAATGCAGTATAATCAAATACTTCACCATTGCCTGCCGGATATTGAACGATCGCGCCAAAGAAGCCATCGCTAAGATCAACAGATTCATGGTTGCCGATAACCAGTTCAATACCAAAAGGATTAGCACGGGTTTTAAGAATGTCTATAGTTTGTGGGAAAACCAGTTCAGACACAAAGAATTTCTTTGCCGACTGGTTTTTTCGCAAGCTATATTGCATAAACATGGCTTCCGCAGCAGCTGTACCTTCATCAAGTAAGGAAGCATTAGCGATCTCCATTCCGGTAAGGTCGAGCACCATGGTCTGGAAATTCAGCAATGCCTGTAAACGGCCTTGCGCAATTTCAGCCTGGTAAGGCGTGTACTGGGTGTACCATCCTGGATTTTCCATCACGTTGCGCAGGATCACTGCAGGCGTGATGGTGTCGTAATAACCTTGCCCGATATAAGATTTAAATACCTTATTAAGAGAAGCGGTTTGTTTCAGACTTTCAAGATACTCCTTCTCAGATTTCGCTGCAGGCAAATTCAAAGCTTGTTTCAATCTGATTTGCTGCGGTACGGTCTGTTCAATGAGCTCATCAAGAGAACCAACACCAATAGTGGATAACATGGCATCAGTATCCGCTGAATTGGGCGCAATATGACGGTCTTTAAAGTCTTCTTTATAATTAATATTTAAGCTCATGATAGCAATAATAAGTTGCCGCAAAGGTAGCTATTTTCCAACCCATACGCAACGTAATTATTGTTTGTAAGCTTAGTTTGACAATTGCCGTAAATACAGCTGAATGGTGTTTTCCAGGCCTAAATACAGGGCGTCGCTGATCAGTGCATGGCCAATACTTACTTCCAGTAATCCGGGGATGTTTTCGGAAAAATACTTCAGGTTATGCAGGTCCAGATCATGGCCGGCATTGAGGCCTAGTCCTAATGCATTCGCAGCTTCAGCGGCTACAACATAAGGCTTTATGGCTTCCTCTTTATTCTTAAAGAAGTCATGCGCATATGCTTCTGTATAGAGCTCAATACGGTCAGTGCCCGTTAGGGCGGCAGCCTCAACCATTTCAGCGATAGGATCTACGAAAATAGAAACCCGGATACCGGCTTCCTTAAACATCGCCACCATGTCTTGTAAGTAGGATTTATGGGTGATGGTGTCCCAACCGTGGTTGGATGTAATTTGTCCTAAAGCATCTGGTACCAGGGTGACCTGTGCAGGTTTATTGGCCAATACAAGATCCACGAATTTTTGCTCACTGCAATTCCCCTCAATGTTGAATTCGGTGTTGATCACTGCTTTAAGATCAAAAACATCCTGATAGCGAATATGGCGTTCGTCTGGTCTTGGATGAACCGTGATGCCTTCTGCGCCGAAGCGCTCGCAATCCAGTGCAACTTTAACCAAATCCGGGTTGTTACCACCGCGACTGTTTCTCAGCGTTGCAATCTTATTGATGTTTACAGATAGTTTTGCCATGCCCAAATATAAAGTTAATCGTGAAGAATAAACAAGCAGCGTAGCTCATGGTTTTCAGCCAGCTTGCAACGCAGTAGGGGTACTGGCTGCTAAAGCGCTTCCCATTAAACACTTCGTGGTGTAAGATGAAAATGTTAACTCACAAAAAAGGGGAAACCGAAGTTCCCCCTTTTCCAAAAGATATGGATCGAATTAGTATCTGTAAGTGTCTGGTTTGAATGGACCTTCAACTGCAACACCAATATACTCTGCCTGATGTGGATCAAGTACATCCAGTTCAACACCAATTTTAGCAAGGTGTAAACGGGCAACCTTCTCATCCAGATGCTTAGGCAAGGTATATACTTTGTTTTCGTATTTACCAGGGTTGGTCCAAAGTTCAATCTGTGCAAGGGTCTGGTTAGTGAAAGAGTTAGACATTACAAAACTTGGGTGACCAGTTGCGCAACCTAAGTTCACCAAACGGCCTTCTGCCAATAGGATGATGTCTTTACCATCAATGGTATATTTATCCACTTGAGGTTTGATTTCTACTTTTGTATCACCATAGTTCTCATTTAACCAGGCAACATCAATTTCATTATCGAAGTGACCAATGTTACAAACGATCGCCTTGTCTTTCATTAATTTGAAGTGTTCAGGACGAACGATGTCGCAGTTACCAGTCGTGGTCACAATAATATCTGCTTCTTTCACAGCGGTCATCAGTTTTTTAACTTCATAACCTTCCATTGCAGCCTGTAAAGCACAGATCGGGTCAATTTCGGTAACGATAACACGAACGCCTTGTGAGCTTAAAGATTCTGCAGAACCCTTACCCACATCGCCATAACCGCAAACAACGGCTACTTTACCAGCCATCATCACGTCAGTAGCACGACGGATCGCATCTACCAATGACTCACGGCAACCATATTTGTTGTCAAATTTAGATTTGGTAACAGAGTCATTCACGTTAATTGCAGGTAAGTGCAGGGTACCGTTTTTCATACGCTCGTATAAGCGGTGAACACCAGTTGTCGTTTCTTCAGATAATCCTTTGATTTCAGCAATCAGTTCAGGGAACTTGTCAAAGACCATGTTGGTTAAATCACCACCATCATCAAGGATCATATTCAATGGTTTCTGCTCTGGACCGAAGTGTAAGGTTTGCTCAATGCACCAATCAAAATCCTGCTCATTCAAACCTTTCCAGGCATACACCTGAATACCAGCAGCAGCAATTGCAGCGGCAGCATGATCTTGAGTGGAAAAGATGTTACATGAAGACCAGGTAACTTCAGCACCTAGTGCAACTAAGGTTTCAATTAAAACTGCTGTTTGGATGGTCATGTGAAGGCATCCTGCAATGCGCGCACCTTTAAGTGGCTGCGAAGGACCGAATTCTTCACGCAAAGACATTAAACCTGGCATTTCTGCTTCAGCTAATCCGATTTCTTTGCGGCCCCATTCTGCCAGTGAAATGTCCTTAACTTTATAAGGAACGTAAGTTGTCTCTACTGATGACATATTGAATTGTTTTAAGTTCTTGTTTATAGGTAGTTAGCGGATCGTTAAAGCTTTTTAAAATTATAAAGTCCAGCTAGAAAAGACCTGCTAATTATTTACAAAAGTAGGTAATAGTTTAAGCAAATTCAAAGAAGCAATAACATGCTGTGTGATAAGGATTTTAATTTGACATAAAACGATTATGCTTCTGCTTTCTAAATAGGCTCCCTGATCCTCGTTTGCCATTAAATATTTTTATTATCTTCAAAGCTTTTGTAATTAACGCTCAACTTCATGCCAATTTCCGGGTGCAATAACCTTTTTAATCGCTTATGACTTCATACAAAACCATTCTTCTGGCTGTAACTGCTATGCTCTTGCTATGGTTATCGGGCTGGATATTCAACCATTTCAATCCCTACGCCGGTATTCTGCTGGGCATTGCAACACTTATAATCCTGATTAACTATATAATAAAACAATATGATAAGAAATATTAGTATCGCGCTTCTGGTGGTTGCAGCCGCCTTAATTTTAACCATATCATCCTGTGAAAGGGTTGCACCCAACTATGTGGGTGTTCTGATGGAAAATTATGGAAAAGCAGGTAAAGCAGATTTTAGTACTACAAAGGGCAGGGTAAACACGCTGTATCCTGGAACTGAACTGTTCCAGGTGCCTTTATTTGAACAACGGGCGAAGTTTGATGATCCATTAAGCCTTAAAGCGGCAGATAATACCGCTTTTCAATCAAATCCCACTTACAGTTATGCCGTTATAGAAAGCCGTGCAGTGGACGTGGTTTTCCAGAATAAGCAACTGGGTTCTGGTGAGGACTTCATGCGTGCACTTGAAGACAATATTCTGGAAGCGAAAATTTATGACATCATGAAGGAAGAAAGCCGGAAGTTTACCACGGATAGTCTGATGGCAAATGGAGGTTCGCTGCGCTTTGAAGAACGTGTGCAAAATCTGGTGGAAAAAGAGTTTAACAACAGGGGATTAAATCTGACCACCTTCTCCAGCCAACTTGAATTTAGCGATAAAGTAACCAAGAAAATTGATAACCGTAATGAAGTAAATACAAACGTATCCGTCTTGGATCAGCAGATCATTGAACAGCGTAAACGAAACCAGCTGGCTGAGCTAAAAGCTTTGGAGAATAAAATTATTTCTTCAGGAATTACGCCTGAGTTGCTTCAGCAACAAGCGATCGAAAAATGGGACGGTAAGTTACCTTCCACCTGGTCAGGCTCTTCTCTGCCATTCGTAAAAACCGTGAAATGATTTCTGGGAAATGCTACCCCCTGGATGGCATGCAGCTTACACCTGCATGCCATCCAGGATAATGTATAATGAAAAAGAACCTTGAACTTCTCAGTAGCCCTTCCAAAACAAAAGATAGTGATCTATCCTTTTCTGGTTTTGAGTAATCGCTCAGCGACACAGTAAAAGGTGACTGCAAAGCCCATTACGATCCACCAAATTGCAACGTATTTGGAACTAAAGTAGCCCCAGTCTTGAATGTTCCAGGAACCATTTTTTAAATAACCAAAGCCCATTCCGAAGGCGAATACCAGAGTGTATAAAAGTATAAGTTTTTTCATTTCAATGTCAAAACTCAAATATACACATTTTCTCACTTTTTCATAGTTTTTGGATTTTTCTTTACTGGTAAGATCTTGTTTGCTAAATGATTATGGGAGCATTACTGCTCCATCAAAGTAAGCTTAAATAGCTGTGGTTTTAATCCTTTCCTAGCGTAAACCTTCTGGAAATTCCAAATCCCCAGCGGTATTGACCTTTGGTCCAGCTGCTGGTCGTCTCGGGAATAAACTGCACCTCCTGTATCGCTGTGGCATTGGTGAAATTCAGATGGAAGACGTGACCACCAGTTTCAATTTCCAGTCCGACGCCCAGAGGATTGTAAAATTTCCTGTTCCCCACCTGTTCCAGGTAGGTTTGATCTTCTTGGTTTCTAAAAGGGAGAAAGTAGTCGATCACTACAGCCATGCGCTTGCTGATCTTAGCCCGGCCACCTGCGCCGATAGCAAAAAGATCATTTTGGTCCCGGAATACCGTGAAATTGCGGTGCACATAGGTTGGTGTAATCACAATAGAGAAGTTGCTGTTGAACTTTCGGGCAATGATCATTTGTGCCACATAGTTTAGCCGATCCTGAAAGTTTTCATAGGCTGTCGCCGAACTGGGATCTTCGCGGTTTGCCCGCACTGCAGCAATGGTGCTGCTTCCAAACAGGGTTACCGCCACAGGAATATGTTCATTTACGGTTTGTTCCAACAACCTGAACTTCAAACTGCCTTCATACAATTGCTGCACTGTTGTGGCACCCTTTGCACGGGCGAAGCCGGCCGTAAGGCGGTCGGATATGCCATACTCAAAACCAATTCTAATGTCGGTGGAATTGTCAAGGCCAAAAAACTGCCTTAATCCCCCATTGCTTCCTGCAATATCTCCAAAGCGGTGGTCTACCTTAAAATCCAGTTCGTTCTTGTGAATGGTCTCATTTGTATGTCCATTGATGAGCCGGGTGGACTTAAAGGTTGCGCTCACCTTTTCACGGGCTCCGCTTGTACTGAGCAGCTCTTTCTCCAGCTCAACCTGTCCATAACCATAAGTGGCACTTAGCATCAGCGCCATAAATATCTTTTTCTTCATGTGCATTTTACTTTTTTGGTTGATATAGTGCCTGTATCCGTACCTCAACGATTTCGGCGATGTTCTTGAATACCAGGCTTGGAATTTTGATGTTGTGGTCGGCAACCTTCACCTTAAACACCGATTTTGCGGTTGCTACACCGTTGTTCACAACGATCTCGGCCACACTCCGATAGTCTTTCGTAACCCCGTGAACAGTGAGCTTACCACTTACGTGGACGTTGTAACTGCCATTTTTACTTACATCAATGGGCTTTTCGAGCTTGCCTTTAAACTCAGACACCGGGTACTTATCAGATTCCATGTAGTTCTCATTAAAGTGTTCCTGCATCAGCTTTTTCTTAAACCGAAACGAGGTGTTGGGTACTTTAAAAATGATATCACCGGTGTTTGCATTGATGGCAGAGCTACCCAGGCTGCTTTTGCCCTCAATATCTTCCAAAATAGTACTGGAGAAGAAAGAAACCGCAGCATTATTGCTGATCAGGATGTTCTGTGCCTGAGTAACTACATTAAACAGGCTACATATTATAATTAAGGGGATGAATTTCATGGCTATTCGTGATTATTGTTCAGGCATTCCGTCTTCAAACCATTTACTTAAGGATTGCAGTTCTGCAGCGGATAAGCTTCCATTGGGAGGCATACGCTTGGTGACAATCACGGCCTGTCTGATCCGTTCCGCATTCGCGGTTACAGAGGTATAGCCGTTGAAAGTGAATGCAGCGGCTGCGGGATTTCCCGGAGCGTGGCAGCCGCTGCATCTGGTTTGAAAAAGCGCCTGAGCGAAGTTATTGTAGGTTACTTTTTGTGGTTCGGGCTGTTCTGGGGCAAGTTCTTCAGCCTGGTTCTTGCTGCAACTCGCCAGCAGCAAATAGATCATGGTGATGGCAAGGAAAATACGAAAATGCTTGTTCATAGGACTTAGTTTTCAAGTGCTGGAGAATTGAGCGTTAACACCGGCCATACACCTGGTGCAGGTACACTGACGCCTTTGGTTTCGCCTCTTTTGGTGTCTGGGCCGTAATAGTACAATGGGTGACCTTTGAACGTAAGCTGTTTTTTACCAGCAGATGTAATTTCCATCACCATGTTTTCCGTGATTACAGATGGCAGCACCAGCTCTGAAGATCCGTAGATCGGCCAGATCGCATCGTTGGAGAGATCATCCTTGGTCCAATTGTTTTTGTTGAAGGTATCTGGTGCATAAGCATAGAGCGTCCGGCCCGCACCATCAGTAAGATATCGCGTAATGCCTGTGCCTTCTTTGTTATCTGCGCTGTAGTTCTTGCCATCCTCACCAACCAATTGCGCCTCTCCAAGCATGATCGCATAATTGCTCTTCGCTACGAACCAGTTGTCATCGATGCCGTCGCCCTTTACTTCGCTGCTTGTTGCATCCTGTGCATAATAGTACAATGGCCAGCCTTTATAGGTCGTCTGCTTTTTACCATCTGCACGGGTGATCGTTGCAACATCTGCAGCGGTCAGGCCTGCCGGCAAAGTAGCATCGTCGGCATAAAATACTGGCCACACAGCCTCACAGCCTTCGATACATTCAGATGTCCCTTTAACATCCGGCGCAAAAAAGTAGAGCGCTCTCCCGTTTCCATCCGTCAGGATGTCACCAAAGGTGGTGTTCGCCGAAATCTTCAATATAATTTTTTTGCCATTTGCTGGCGGTTCGCCACCCGGAGGTGTGTCGGGGCCGTCGTTTTTTGAACAGGACGACACGAGTATGATCGCCAGAATAGACAAAAAACGCAGCGCATTTTTGTAGTTGATTAACATGGTGCTCAGTTTAAGATTGACAGTTAGGTTTATTGTTGAGGTTACGCTGCTGCAGTCCTTAAGGTTGCCCGGATTGCAGATATTTTATTTTTTGTAATCCAGGCAACCTTATTCGGGTTTTGGACGTATACGCCTCAGATACGGCATATTTTAAAAGTATATTTATAGGGTGCAGGCAATCATCAAAGGATGTATTCAGAAAGACAGATCCAGTCAGTATCTGCTCTATAAGGAATTCTATAGCTATGGAATGGGTATATGTCGGAGGTATGCGTTAAATGAATTTGACGCGGGCGATGTGTTAAATGAGGGTTTTCTAAAGGTGTTTACCCATATAGACAAGTACGATGAATCCAAACCCTTCAAAACCTGGCTTGCAAGGATCATTACCAATACTGCAATCGACAAATACCGGCTGAACTTAAAGTTCAGTAATCATGACGATATCAACGATCATATCCATATTGGTCAGGAAGCGGCTATACACGCGGATTTAGCTTATAAAGATCTGTTGATCATGATTCAAAGTCTGTCGCCAGCCTACCGGATGGTTTTTAACCTTTATGCCATTGATGGCTATACCCATGAGGAAATTGCAGAATTGCTGAATATTTCTGTCGGCACATCGAAGTCAAACCTATTTAAGGCACGACAGAAATTGCAGGAAAAGCTGCTGGCTTTTGACAAGAATAATGACAGTATAGGTGGGGAGGCGATGCAGCAAATAAATAAACACGAATGAAAAAGGACAATGAAATAGATCAGTTATTTAAACGGGGGATGGATGATCCGGATATCCCTTTTAACGCGCTGGACTGGGAAAAGATGGCAGAAAAGCTAGCTGCCCGCGAGGCCAGTAAAAGGCGTTTGCTTTGGATCTATGCCGGAGCTGGGATTGCCGCGGCTTTGTTACTGGTTATGTTCCTGTTTTTGTCTGATCAAACGGCCCCAATAGATCCGGCTAAAGATTTTAATGCTAAAGCTAAGCCTGGCAGGACCGATAGAAACTCCGCGCCCTTAGGTCCAATGAAGCCTTCTGACGAAAAGAACAAGTTAGGTACTCTGCCTCCACAAACCTATGCAAAGAACGCTCGCCGTACAGCCCGGCCGGCGAATCCGCAATTGAACCGACCAAAAATCGCGGCTTCGGAAAAGGAAATCCCAATGCTGTACGGGGTTTCTCAGCCTCAGATACGATCCAACATCGAGTTAAGGGAAAAGAACAAGGATCTGCTCATCGGCCTGGAGCTTGTGCAGCAAAGCGGGCAAATTGTAGCTGCGGGACAAAAGGCTGACCGGAGGGTGGTGGGTGTTGAAAATTTTGGTCCTAGGCCAGGAAAGATTACCCTTTCCTTGTTGGCTGCCCCCGATGTTACCGATTCCAGAACCAGTATAGGTACCAAGATCAGCGCTAACTTTGGCCTCCTGGTCACCTATCCAATAAGCAAAAAGCTTAGTGTATCCAGCGGTGCAATATATGCCCGGAAATTATATGATTACGGCGGTACTCTTAGCTCCGCATACGGCGAAAGTGCAAGGCCCTGGGCCTTGAATGCCGATTGCTTTGTAATTGATGTGCCTGTAAATGTAAATTACCAGCTCTTGAGGAAAAAGAATTACAGTGTGAGCGTAAACTCCGGACTTTCAAGCTACTTTATGCTTAAAGAAAAGTACAAGTATAGGAATACTGGTCCGGATGGGGTAGAACAGACTACCGCATTAGAGATCAACAATCAAAATCAGCATATTTTCGGTGTTGCCAATCTTTCTATAAGTGTCGATCGAAAAGTGTCGGATAAAGTCAGCATCGGTGTACAGCCGTTTTTAAAGTTGCCTTTGACGGGCATTGGTTATTACGACTATAATCTAAGGTCACGGGGTATAGCCGTTTCACTTAGCGTAAAACCATTTGGTACGAAGAAGTAGTCTGCTTTTGTAGAACTAGTTCTGCTCGTAACTAAACTCTTGTAAAAAGCGCTCTGTGATATTCGGATTTTTGATTTTTACAACTTCGTTCTCCATGACGCAAATAACCCTGTATCCAGCATGCTGGCATTTTTCAATGAATCGGTCACTAGGATTTTTATGAAGATCCAGCTTGTAAAGCTTATTTTGGGTATTGATAAAGACGATTTTATACATGAGCTTCTGAAATTTGATGTTTACGCTCCTCATACTCAAGAAGCATATTGTATCGCTCCAGCAGATCCAAGTACTTTTCTCTCCAAATGTCGAACTCTTCAACATCAGGGGCCACTGCTGGTTCAGCTTTTTGTTTAGTCCTGAAGTCTTCGGAGGTAAAAAGATCAGGAAATTCAATTGAAAAGTCATGGTCAATGACACGCCCAATCCGGTGGATGATGTCGGGCTTAAGTTTGGGCTTCATAAACCAGTTGTACACCGATCGTCTGTTTACTCGTGCCAGCCTTGCTACATCGGTTAAAGAATGTCCCTCTCTTCTGATTACTTTCTCGATGGTGTTTCCGTGGTGTAGTGGCATTTTACTCAACTTTTTAAAAAATTTTACAATACTTGATTATTCGACTTGTACAAAGCCTCCGCAAAGTGTTGCTTTTTTCCCCATCGCTTTTTCCTTTCGGACGAATGGATACTGAGTTTTAACCACCATGGAGGGCCTTAATGTCTTATTTGGTTTTTTACAAGCAGTATACTGCAATTGGCAGTCCTGCTTTAGGCCCAGTGTGTTCCCTGGTAAGTGCTTGACGCTAATTCGGAAGAAAAGCGCAATTGGCACGGGCGTTTGTTGCAATAGAAACACCGTATTCTCAGTATGGAAAAGGGGGTTTAATGGGTTGTCAGGCTCTATAAATTTGAACTCTTTTGTTCAAACCGCGATTTTATGTACAGACTTATCTATTTAGAACCCGATGCCGGTTATAGATCCTTTGATTCCGATAATGGTGCAGAGATCCACGCAAATGCAGAACAGCTTCGTAAACAGAAAATCCTGGTGATCTGTGTGGTCGATTATGCGAGGCAATCCATTAAGCAAAAATGCACCGATTTCAACAATCATTGCGACAGCATTGATGGAATGATTTTCGATCCCTTGTATGTGACTCAATTTTAAGTTAAGTAATCAATTTCTCCTGAACTACAGGATCTGTTTTGCCGTTTAAAGCGGAAAAGTTTTGCAACATGTACAGAATTATCTATTTCGACACCCAGACGGGCTACCGGAAGTTTGACTCAGACGATTATGATATCATTGCAGAACAGCACATGAATTTAAAGAAACATGGCTGTAAAATAATCTGCATCGTAGATTACAGTGCGAGCGTGGTACTAAACAAATGCCCTGATTTTAAAGCGCATGTGCACGAAGTTGAACGCCTGGTTAATTAGCCCAGCGTAATATAAAGGTAAAAACACCTGGATCATTGCCGATTAGCTTTGATGCCAGAACCTTGTACGCTATCTTTGATTATAATTTAAGAACCTTTTAAAAATTAAGATATGTATCCAGAATATTTGGTAGAACCAATGCGTGCAGAATTAACCAACGTAGGTTTTCAGGAATTGAAAACTCCAGAAGAAGTAGATTCTGCTATCAACAGCGAAGGAACCGTGTTCGTAGTCGTTAACTCTGTTTGTGGTTGTGCAGCTGCTAATGCGCGCCCTGCGGCAAAGATGGCTGCTTCGAATGAAAAACATCCAGACAAATTGGTTACTGTTTTTGCAGGTATGGAGAAAGATGCAGTAGATAAAGCAAGAGCATACATGATGCCTTTCCCGCCATCTTCTCCTTCAATGGCATTATTCAAAGATGGTAAGTTGGTTCATATGATTGAGCGTCATCAGATTGAAGGCCGTCCGGCTCAAATGATTGCCGATAGCTTAGTTGGTGCTTTTGAACAATATTGCTAATTAAAGATTAAACGCCTTATCGCGTTGAAAGGACCGCCATTGGCGGTCCTTTTCTTTTTGGTGTCTATTCATAACCTTCAGTTGTTCGATTAAGTACAAACAAGGTCTTAGCCTGGGCTTCACAAGGGGTTGACTAGTCGGAGGCCATGTCAAGGCCTTGTCAACCCCCTGTCAACCCCCTGTTAACCCCACGTTAATGGGCTTAATGGTCTTGGCTAATCTACAGGATGAGTACCTGATGGTGAAATGTTTAATGGAGGGGGGGTAAGTGCCTGAAAATCAAAAATCTTTGTTCAGCAGTTTTTCAAGTTCGCCAAAGGATACATTCATCCTTACCCGACCTTGCTTAGCATAGGCAATTTCGCCCGTTTCTTCGGAAACGATTACGGCAACTGCATCGGTGTTTTCTGAAATACCGATTCCTGCCCGGTGGCGCAAACCAAACTGCGGAGGCAAAGTATCATTGTCTGTTAAGGGGAGGATACAGCTTGCGCTTTTAATCTTATTCTCCGAAATAACCACAGCGCCATCATGCAAGGGGCTATTTTTCTGGAAAATACTTTCGAGTAATCTTTTGGAGATCCGGGAGTCGATGGTTTCACAGCTGTTCGCAAACAGCTGATCATCGTAATATTTCACAAATACGATAAGTGCACCGGTCCGGCTCTTTTTCATGCTTTTACAAGCTTCAATAATTGGCCGGATGCGAACCAAATTGTTCACTTCTATCGTTTTACTACCGAAAAGGTAACCCCACCACGCTTTATTCTTCTGTAGAAAGGTGTTCTTCCCGATAAGCAGGAGGAACCGCCTTATTTCGGGTTGGAAGATGATGATGAGTGCGATGATGCCGACATCCATGAACTTCTTGATGATTGTTGATAGCATGTTCATGTGCAGCTTATCCACAACGAACCAGAAGATCAGGATCATGAACATCCCCAGAAGCAGGTTTACGGCGAGCGTGTTCTTGATCAGACTATACACATAGTAGATCAGCATGGCAACCAGAAAGATGTCTACGACATCCGTTGCAGTGATCTTTATGAAATCGAAATCAAAATCAAAACCTTTCATTCTGGCAATTTAAGTAAAATATATCAACGGCGTTGTGTGCGCTCCACCAACTTTATACACTCCAAAGCAGGAGTAGCATCGTGTACACGCAAGATGCTGGCACCTTTTTGCAACGCAATAGTATGGAGTACAGTGGTTCCATTCAGGGCATCTGCCGGATCAACCTTCAGGAACTTGGAAATCATGGATTTACGTGAAAACCCGACAAGATAGCTCAAGCCAAATATTTTAAGATCTTCCAGATGGTTCAGCAATTCATAACTGTGATCTCGTGTTTTTGCAAATCCGAAACCGGGATCCAGGATGATATCCTTAACGCCCAATGCCCGGAGTTGTGCGATTTTTTTGGCAAAGTAATCCACGACTTCTAATACGACGTCATCGTAGGCTGCCTCGTATTGCATCGTTTGCGGCGTACCCTTCATGTGCATGAGGATGTAAGGAACGTTTAGCTTGGCCACCGTTTCAAACATCCGCTCGTCGAGCGTGCCGCCTGAAATGTCATTAATGATGTGTGCGCCAGCCTCTACACTTGCCTTAGCAACCGCCGCACGGAAGGTATCTATGGATAAAACGGCTTCAGGATACCTCGCCACTAAAGCTTCTACTACAGGTACAATCCGGTCCAACTCTTCCTGTTCGCTTACATCGGCCGCACCCGGGCGGGAGGAATAGGCACCAATGTCGATCATTGTTGCACCGGCATTCAGGAAATCCCCGGTTTTTTGTAGCGCTTCTTCAACAGAGGCGGTGCGGCTGGCTGAATAGAAAGAGTCGGGGGTGATATTGAGAATTGCCATCACCTGCGGTGTACGCAGATCAAACAATCTGCCCTTGATGTTGAGTGTCGTCTTTCGGTTTAAAAATGTATCTTTAGCCATGTTTTGATGCAAAAATACAGTATTAGAACAGCTTTAGACTAAATTTTTCATTGTTTTGGCAAAAGATACCTCATTAGAATACGACGAAGTTATTGCGGTTTGTAAGTCGCTTTTTCTTAAAAAAACCAAAGATTATGGTACCGCCTGGCGCATCCTCCGGTTGTCGTCCATTACCGACCAGATTTTCATCAAAGCGCAAAGAATTCGTACGCTGGAAGAAACTAAAGTTAATAAGGTCGGCGAAGATATCACCTCGGAATACATTGGCATTGTAAATTATTGCGTCATTGCGCTGATGCAAATGGACCTGAGTGCCGAAGATCCAAATGAACTGGATGTTACCTTAGTGCAAAACCTATTTGAGAAGCACGTGAACACGACCAAGGAGCTGATGTTTGCGAAAAATCATGACTACGGAGAGGCTTGGCGCGATATGCGGATCAGTTCCTTAACAGACCTGATCTTGATGAAGATCTTACGCGTGAAACAGATTGAAAATAATGCCGGCCAAACAGTGGTATCTGAAGGTATTGCGGCAAACTACCAGGATATGATAAACTATGCTGTTTTTGCGTTGATAAAGCTGGGGCTGAAATAAACCATTACCATGAAAAACATCGCTTTGAACTTTTCCCGCGGATTCGTAGGACTGCTTTTTATACTATCTGGCTTGATCAAGGCTAATGATCCGATGGGATTTGGCTATAAATTGCAGGAGTATTTCGATGTTTTTCATATTCCCTTCTTAGGCGAATTTGCCACTGGTATCGCCATGCTGCTTTGTGTGGTGGAGATTGTGCTTGGTGTTCTGTTGCTTTGTGGCTTCTGGAGTAAACAGGTGACGCTCGCATTACTGATAACCATCATCTTTTTCACTTTCCTGACTTTTGTCTCTGCCGTATTTAAGGTTGTTACTTCCTGTGGCTGCTTTGGCGACGCAATTCCATTAACGCCATGGCAATCCTTTGGAAAAGATCTGGTGCTTTTGCTAATGATTATCTATTTATACCTGAACCGGACCAGAATTGTGCCTATTACAAAGACTTCAAAGCCGGCAATGGCGATCCTGATTGTAGTTACAGCACTATCCTTTGCTTTTACGTTATACACCTATTACGCGCTTCCGATCGTAGATTTTCTGCCTTATAAAGTTGGGAACAACGTGCCGGAACTCATGAAAATTCCGGCGGGAGAAAAGGGTGATGAGTTTGAGATTGTGTATCAGATGAAGCATAAAGGCAGTGGTGAAACCAAGTCTATGAACGACAAAGACTACATGAAGTCCGGGATCTGGGAGGATGAAAGCTGGGAGATCATTGGTGATCCGGAACGTCGCCTGGTAAAGAAGGGTTATGAGGTGAAAATAAAAGATCTGAACATTTCTGATGCTTCGGGCACTGATTATACTAAAGAATTGATCGAGAATCCTTACTACAACCTGGTTGTGGTGGCCTATGATCTCCGAAAGACCGACACTGCTTCCTTTGGGGCCATTAATGCGCTGGCATTGAAGGCTGCAGAGGAGTTCAATGTTCGTACGGTGCTGCTTACCTCGAACGCTGCACAGGATGCACAAGCGTTTAGCCAGCGGCACAAGCTGTTCATAGAAGTTTTTTATGCAGACGCGGTGCCTTTAAAAAGCATGGTACGCTCCAGTCCAGGTTTACTTTTGTTTAAAAATGGCGTTGTTGTGGACAAATGGAGTGCGGCTTTTCTGCCGGATTATGAAGAATTAAAGCAGCAATATTTCAATAAATAATATGTGGCCATACATCTTTAGAAAGTTTCTTTATGGCCTGGCTGTTATGGCAGGAGTGATCGTGGTCGTTTTCCTGTTATTCAACGTGCTTCCCGGCGACCCTGCAAGGATGACCATGGGCCAACGTGCAGATGTACAATCCTTAGAAGCCGTGAAAAAGGAATTTGGCCTGGATAAATCTAAGCCGGTGCAGTTCTTTTTATACCTGAACGATCTGTCGCCAATAGGGCTCCATGGGAAAGATCAGCAGGAGAAATACAACTATGTGAAACTTATTGGGCTGGGGGAGGAAGTTATCGCTTTGAAAGTACCTTATCTACGCCGTTCCTATCAGACCAAAAGGGATGTGACCACGATATTGGCCGAAACTGTACCCAATACTTTTATCCTTGCTGCGACTGCAATGATCTTTGCAACGCTGATTGGCGTGTTCCTCGGGATATTGTCGGCAGTAAATCGTGATAGCTGGATAGATCATGCGGCAAATTCCTTTGCCATACTGGGCATTTCGGCACCTTCTTTTTTTGCGGGGATCATCATTGCCTGGCTCTTTGGATTTGTACTAAGCGATTTTACGGGGCTGAACATGTCGGGCAGCTTATACAGCTACGATCCTTTTGAAGGGGAGATCATGACCTGGAAAAACCTGTGGCTGCCAATGATTACCCTTGGATTAAGGCCTTTAGCCATCATCGTGCAGCTAACGCGCAGTGCGATGCTGGATGTACTTGCGCAGGATTACATTCGCACAGCCCGGGCAAAAGGACTTGGCAGGAACGCCATCATCTATAAGCACGCTTTGAAAAATGCCATGAATCCGGTGATTACCGCAATTTCCGGCTGGTTTGCATCGCTGCTTGCGGGATCATTCTTTGTGGAGTACATCTTTGGATACAATGGCTTAGGGCGAGCGACGGTTTTCGCCTTGGAGATGTCGGATTTCCCGGTCGTGATGGGCTCCATCCTGTTTATCGCATTTGTATTCGTGGTGATCAATATATTGGTAGATATCTTGTATGCTTTTGTAGATCCCCGGGTAAAGCTGGCATAGTAAGCCCGCTTGAACAACATTCCTTTGATATGAAAATATTCTTAATCGGTTTTATGGGCAGCGGCAAAACAACTTCAGGAAAGCGCCTTGCAGCAGCATTAAACTACCCATTTTTTGATCTGGATCATCAGATCACTACGGCAACAGGCATGTCCATCCCAGCGTATTTCGCGGCATATGGAGAGGAGGCATTCCGGCAACTGGAGCAGGAGACACTACAGACCTTTGCCTATCCAGACAGCTGTGTGATCTCCACGGGTGGGGGCACACCTTGTTACTACGATAATATGGACTGGATGAATCATCATGGTCTTACTGTTTTTATTGATATGCCACCTGTAGCGCTTGCCAAAAGGTTGGAGCAGGGAAAACATAAAAGGCCCTTGTTGAAGGACCTTAATTCGGATGAAATGGTTGAGTTTATCCGGGAGAAACTGGAAGACCGCCTTCCTTATTACAATAAAGCTAAGGTCATTATCAATGGAATTAGCCTATCTACGGAGTCGCTTCATTCCGCGGTGCGTAATGCCGGACTTAAATAGGTATCCAGATATCTGCCGACTGGTTCTGTAGAAATGAAGAGAATTCTTCTCTTGGCGGCAGGTTTAGATAGGGGTAAGTTACCTTGGATAGGTAAAGTCCCTGCGGATGTGCCGGGGTAATCAGTTCGGGTGTTTCCCTGGAGATCAGATAATGTTCGAAGCCATCAACACTCAACTGCCCCTTGCCGACCTTCAACAGCTGTCCCATAATAATACGGATCATTTTACTCAGGAACCGGTTAGAGGAGATTTGAAAACGTAGCTTCTCGCCCTTTTGATCGGTTAACAGATCAGCAGACATCACATTGCAAACCGTGTGTTCATACTTATCCGGACTGGTACAAAAACAGCGGTAATCCTTGTATTTCGGCAGTAAATCTACAGCCCGCTTCATCTCGTCTAATTTGAGGTCGTTCAGCAGGTAATACGAGCTCAGTCCATGTAAGAACGGGTTTTTATAGGTATGCAGGAAGTAGTCGTAGGAACGTTTTACGGCATCAAAGCGGGCATGGCGCTGCGCTTCTACCGGTATGATGTCGAACACGGCGATATTGTGCGGCAGGAGTTTGTTGAGCCGGAACATCAGATCGAAATCCCATTCCTGCTCAACATCCATATGAAAGAAAAACTGACTGGCATGCACATGGGCGTCTGTTCTGCCACAGCCATTGATGGCTATGGGTGTTTTAAGCGCCTGGCTGAGGAACTTCTCCAGAACACCCTGCACGTTTGCAACGCCTGGCTGCTTCTGCCAGCCGCCATAATGCAGGCCGTTATAGCCAATATGAACGAAATACCTCAAGTTTTATCTTTTTCCTGCTCTTTTATTCAACTCGTCAATCGGCATACTGATGATGCGACCGACTTTCTTTTTTCCTTTGTAGGTCACTACTCTAAACATCGTGGCGTCTTTCGGCGGCGTTAGTTTTCCGCTGTACTTTGGATAAAAACGATCCGGCTCAGAGTTATCAAAACTATAGTAGATGTCGATGCCCGGGGCTTCGGTGCTCAGGTCTATCACTAAGGATCGGTCTGCAGCTCTTGAAGCTTTAAAGATCGGGTCGTACACACTTGGAGAGTACTTGGTTTCGGCAAGATCAAGACGGTCAAAATGATCTTCAACCTTGCTGAAGAAGTTGTTCCAGTTCTTTTTAGATGAGGGTGACCAGATTGATTCTGCAATAGCCATTCCCCGCGGCCAGGTCATGTATTCCGCCTGGCGGATGTTGTACACCTGTTCTGTCCATAGGTTTGCTTGCCCACCTTTGATTAACTTGGTATCTACACCTTTTGGAACGGGTTCGAACTCGTACGAAGTGTTTAGCCTTAGCGTTGCGTAAACCTTAGGCTCGGTGATCGCGTCGCCCTGCATATAGTCGATATAGGCATAGGTGGTTGGGCTCATGATGACCTCATGCCCTTTGTGTGCGGCTTCAATGCCATACTTCATACCTCTCCAGCTCATTACCGTAGTATTGGCCGGCATTGGGTTCTCCAGGATTTCATCCCATCCAATGAATTTTTTGCCTTTGGACTCCACGATTGTTTTTACGCGGCGTTCAAAATAGCCCTGAACTTCTTCAATCCTTTTCATGCCTTCACGCTGCATCAATGCTTTAATGGCATCGTTCTTTTGCCAGAAGTTGATGGGTGCCTCATCGCCGCCCATATGGATGTACTCGAATGGGAATAGTGCTGCGACCTGTGTAAGCACCGTATCCAGAAAAGCATAAACTTTCTCGTTTGCAGGGCAGAGGGTGTTATCTACAAGGGCGATAGGGGGAGCGCCGCGGGACCAGTCCATGATTTTTTCGCCGGAACGTACCTGGTATTTTTCCGCACCTGGTGTGCAGGAAAGCTCTGGATAAGATGCGATGGCCGCAAGACTATGGCCTGGCACGTCAATCTCTGGCATAATATCTACATACCGGTCTTTAGCGTACTGAATGATCTCTTTGATATCATCTTGCGTGTAAAATCCTCCGTAATCTTTGGGTTCATTTGGGGTAGGGGGAACGAAATCGCCGAAGTTGCCTTCTTTTTTAACCCGCCATGCACCAACTTCCGTTAATTTAGGTAATCCTTTGATTTCCAATCTCCAGCCTTCATCATCCGTTAGGTGCAGGTGTAATAGGTTGTATTTATATTTCACCATGGCATCGATGTACTGTTTTACTTCATTTTTAGTGAAGAAATGACGTGCTACATCGAACATCAAACCTCTCCAGGCAAGTTTAGGATAGTCGGTGATCTCTACACATGGTAAGGTCCATTTTACGCCTTCAACAAGTTCCTTGGAGGCGATTTCCTTTGGGAAAAGTTGTAATAGGGACTGAACACCATAAAATAAGCCGGCACCGGTATTTGCTTTGATGGTGATGAGTTTAGGTGTTACTGAAAGCTGATAACCTTCTTTGCCCAAGGTTGGGTTTGCTTGTGGGTTTAACACAAACCTGATGGTTTCTGTCGTGGCATCAGTCTGTGTCGTTACAAAGCTGCCTGTTGGAATGGATAAATGCAGCTGTAGATAATCAAGGGCCGGTTTTACGGATGTTGATTTATCTGCTTGTATGAGCACCTTTTTTGGCAGTACGAATACACCGGCATTTTTTACCAGGGATACGGGCTCAGGTATAATGGCGATGGGTCTGGTCACCGCAGCTGGAGCGGTTTCTACCTCTGTGGTGCTGGCAATTTGATTTTGTTCCTGGCTGTATGCCTGCCCGGCAACACACAGCAGGCATAGTAATTGAAATATTTTCTTCATCAAGATTCTATAAATGGACGATTCAATCGCAATTTAAAGAATTTATGAGGAAGTCGCTCAAAAGTGGCTATTATGTTACCGGTAATCTGCAGCCATTATTTTAGTACATCGAGTACCCGGAAGAGTTTACCTGATATTTTTGAACCGGAGTAGTTATTGATGTTGATCACGATGACGTATTTTTTACCATTTGCTGCGGTGTAGTATCCCGCATAGGCTTGTACATCACTTATTGAACCACTCTTGAGCTGCATACCATTATTGATTGGCAGGGATTTCAGGAAGTCCGGATACCAGGTTTCTTTTTGCACCTGAAAGAGGATGTTTGCCATCGCGGCTGGGGTGACCCGTGTACCTGGTGAAAGTCCGCTACCATCTACAATATTCAACGCGTTTTTATCTATTCCCTTGGCGGCCCAGAAATTCAGCTCTTCTTTAACACCATTTCTGGTGGTAGCATCTTTATTTGCCTGCCAGGCGAGGGTACGGATGAGGTGTTCACCGTAAAGGTTGATGCTCTTTTTGTTGAACCAATAAATGATTTCGCTGAGTGCCGGGGAACTCAGGGTGGCAAGCTTGGCCGTAATGGTTGGCTGGTTCTTCTTTTCTGCGATTAATCTCCTGGCGGTAGTTGGTTCTTCGGTGCTGGAGATGCCCAGGCGTTTAAGCGTATCCTGCAGGCGGTAAGCCGCATCAAAAGCGGGGTCTGGTAATGCCGCGGAAATACCTTTTTTGGATATTCCGGCGCCCCATGTACCGCGGAGATACGCGATGTTCGCTAGTGGCGGAAGAAACGCATAGGCGTTATCACCTGAACCCGCAGGACCAGTTTTAAGTTCATTGATGATGTTGATGTAAGACATCTCGGGTACAGCCCTTAGCAGCGCTACCGGACGCCCGGTACCATTACCCGGTCTTAAGTGCAGGTCGAACTGGTTTTCCCGCCACGACAGGGCCGAAGGAGAGGCGCCGTAATAGTTACCAATATCTTGCCATATCCATCCTTCCGGCAGCGAGCTGCTGCCCCAAAGCGAATCATCTCCCACAACCTTTCCCGCTATCGATTTAATTCCTGCTTCCCGAATGGCCTTCACCCATTGGTTCAGGATCTGATGTTCCTTTGTTTCTGCATATCTCCAGGACCCTAATGTAGGATCGCCACCACCTACGATCAGCAGATCCCCATGAAGCACGCCGTCTGGAGCAATATTGCCCGAATAGGCCAGAGTGGTTTGATACCTAAAATCCTTACCCAGCAGGCTAAAAGCCGTTGCTGAGGTGATGACTTTCAGGGTTGATGCCGTGGCTAAACCCACATGCTCGTTTCGCCCATAGATTTGCTTACCTGTTTCCGCATCAAGCACCACTAGAGCCGTAGTTGCATATTTGGCCTGGCTGTCGGCATTAAGTACATTGAAAGCCCGATCGAGCCTTTGGGCAAGCTGGGCATTTGCCGAAGTGTAGATGAACAGCAGCGATAATGAAAGTAGCTTTATGGAGGACTTTAACATGTGGCGAAGTTTTTGGGCATAAAAAAATGTGATGCCGAAATTGCTTACAATTTCAACATCACATTCTGGTGTTTATGAATTAAATTAACTCTTTTTGGATTAACAGTTCTGCAATCTGCACGGCGTTTGTTGCAGCACCTTTACGTAGGTTATCCGCCACAATCCACATGTTTAAAGTGTTTGGCTGTGATTCATCTCTTCTGATGCGGCCAACAAAGACATCATCTTTTTCATGTGCATCTTTCGGCATTGGATACTTCAGGTTCGCAATGTCATCAACTACTGTAATGCCTTTTGACTGCGCCAAAATTGAACGTACCTCTTCTACATTAAAATCCTGTTCAAACTCGATGTTTACAGATTCTGAGTGTCCACCCATTACAGGGATACGTACAGTAGTGGCGGTTATGCGAATCGTGTCATCATCAAGGATCTTTTTCGTTTCCTTGATCATCTTCATTTCCTCTTTGGTATAACCATTTTCCTGGAACACATCAATCTGAGGAATTACATTTAGATCGATAGGGTAGGCGTAAGCCATTGGACCATCGGTAATACCTTGACGTTCGTTCATCATCTGGGTAACCGCCTTTACACCCGTTCCGGTTACAGACTGGTAAGTTGATACCACCACACGTTTAATCTTGTATTTGGCGTGTAGGGGTTTTAAGGCCACAACCATTTGAATAGTGGAACAGTTTGGATTAGCAATAATGGTATCGTCTATATTAAGCACATGTGCATTAACTTCCGGTACGATCAGCTTTTTCGTTGGATCCATTCTCCAGGCAGAGGAGTTGTCGATAACGATGGTTCCTGCTTCTGCAAAACGAGGAGCATGTTCAAGAGAAGTGTCTCCACCAGCAGAAAAAAGGGCTATAGCAGGCTTCATCGCAATTGCAGTATCAATGTTTACGACAGCATACTTCTTACCCTTATAGCTGATTTCCTTACCAACACTCTTTTCTGATGCTACAGGGATTAATTCAGTTAACGGGAAGTTACGCTCTTCTAATACTTTCAACATTACAGTGCCTACTAAACCTGTGGCACCTACAACTGCGACTTTCATCTATATATTACGCTTTTTCTAATATGCCACGAAATTGTGGGCTTTCTTTTCAACAAATATGCTTAAACTTTATAACACTTTAAAGTAATTCAGTTTTAATGTAGTTCTGACTTTGGGTGATGCTCGCATAAGGCTCCATATCAAAGTTTTCCTGCTCCATGATGGCATGCTTTAAGCCGGCTTTTTTAGCGCCTTTGAAGATCGTTTTATAGTCGATTCCACCACTTCCAACTTCAATGTTTTTTTCGTTGTTCGCCTTGTCCATGTCTTTGACATGCCACATGGTGAATCTTCCAGGGTATGCGTCGAAAAGTTGTATGGGATCTTTGCCTGATCTCACTACCCAGTAAATGTCCATCTCAAAATCTACTAACTTCGGATCGGTTTCCTTAAGCATGATCTCCAGTCCGGTGGTTTCGCCCCAGGACTTCAGTTCGAAGTCATGATTGTGATAAGCGATCTTTAAACCTGATGCCTTACATAAGGCACCTGCCTGATTGAGTTTTGCTGCAACTTTCTTGTAATCGTCTGCATTCTGGCGAAGCGCGTCACCGAGGTAAGGTACCGTAAGGTATTCACTGCCGATTGCACTTGCTGCGGCGATGAAAGATTTTAGTTCTTCTTCGTTACCATCCTGTATGTATTTGTCGATACCGTAGTGCCCGCTTGGAGCGGTCAGGCCATTTTCAATCAAAAGGTTTTTAAACGACTTTGGATCCAGGCCCCAAAATCCGCCTTCAGCAGAATAACCGTAGGTCTCTACCTCTTTATAACCTGCTGCAGCCACTTTGGCGATGACGCCTCTTGGATCCTGCGGAAGCAACTCTCTTAGGGAGTATAACTGTAATCCTACAACTTTGGATGATTTGACACAGGCAAAGGAAGGAAGCACTAAGCCGGCTGCTGCTGCAATACCGGCTTGTTTAATGAATGTTCTTCTGGAGTTCATAGTAATTTTTTATTGGTCGCAAATATTGATCGCTGCTCTCAGGGAGCCAAGTTTATCCTTTGCCCGCGGGATAAACTCCTGTGCTAAAAAGCCTTTAAATCCTGTTGCAAGAATGGCTTTCACAATTGCAGGATAATAGAGTTCCTGGCTTTCATCAATCTCCGCTCTTCCAGGTACACCCGCGGTATGGTAGTGCCCAATATATTGATGATAATCTCTGATGTTTTGAATAACGTCGCCTTCATCAACCTGCATATGATAGATGTCGTACAATAACTTGAAGTTCTCAGAGCCCAGGCGTTTGCACAGTTCAGCGCCCCAGGAGGTGCGGTCACACTGATAGTCTTTGTGATCCTTCTTGCTGTTAAGCAATTCCATCACCAGTACAACATTGTGCTTCTCGGCAATGCCGATCACTTGTTTGAGACCTGCTACACAGTTGTTCCATCCGGTTTCATCATCTTTCCCGCGTTTGTTTCCACTGAAACAGATCAAGTTTTTATATCCGGCTTTAGCAACAAGCGGAATCATTTCCGAATAGCTCTTGATGAGCGTTTCATGAAACTTCGGGTCGTTCCATCCGTCTACAAGATTGATCTCGGCACCATTGCACATGGAAGAGGTAAGACCATGCTTCTTTAAAGTTGGCCAATCCTTTGGACCGACAAGGTCAATCCCAGTAATGCCCATCTTTTTTGATTCGATACATAATGTATCAAGATTGATGCTATCGAAGCACCACCTGCATACTGCATGGTTTACGTTGCCTTTTAGTGCCAATTTTGTATCAGATTTTAGCGTGAATCCCTGAAGTGTCATGGGTGTACCCAGCGCTACACCAGCAATCGCAAGACTCTTCAAGGCATCCCGTCTACCTTTTTTTTGTTCCATTTTTATCTTTTAAATACCTTCTACTTTTACCTTTTCCTTGTCATTAAAGAATAATGCGAAAAGAATAAAAACTACTGCCGCAATTCCAGCTGGAATAATCCAGATCATGCTCCAGTCGAAAGTCCCATCAGCTTGCTTGTATGTATCCGTAATCATTCCGGCAACTTCAAATCCGATTAGCATTCCGATACCATAAGTTGCAAGAGTAATTAAGCCTTGAGCAGCACTCTTGAATTGCTCACCCGCTTTTGAATTGGTATAAATTTGACCCGATACAAAGAAGAAGTCATAACAAATACCGTGTAATGCAATACCGATGATCAGCATAAAACTTAAATCGCCAGCGTTTCCATATGCAAACAGTGCATATCGAACTGCCCATGCAAGCATACCCACCAGAATTGTTTTCTTAAAGCCAAATCTGGTAAAGAATACAGGTAACAACAGCAGGAATAAAACTTCAGACATCTGTCCAATCGTCATTTTGCCAGTGGGATTATCCAGTCCGATGTTTGACAAGAAAGGATTCGCATTTTGGTAGTAAAACGCCAATGGAATACAGATCAGAATAGAGGATATAAAGAAAATAGCAAAGTTCCTATCTTTTAAAAGCTTAAGCGCATCCAGTCCTAAAATCTGAGACACACTAACCTTTTCACCAGTTGATACTTTTGGCGGTGTCGCTGGAAGTGTGAAACTGAATAAACCTAGAACAAGAGATCCGATACCAGCCATCAGGAATGTATACTTTAAAAATCCTGCTGAAATACCTTCAGGAGAATCCCAATGATAGACGAAGCTGATCAATAAACCTGCAACGATCCAGCCGATGGTTCCCCATACGCGTATGGTTGAAAATTCCTTCTCAGGGTCTTTCATCTGGTTAAAAGAAACAGAGTTTACCAGCGCCAAGGTTGGCATGAACAAGATCATGTACGATAGTACATAAGGATAAAACGAGGAGATATCCGGTGCCTGATACATTTGATACATCAGTACTGCACCAATCAGGTGTAGAACACCTAAGATTCTTTCCGCATTAAAAAATCTGTCTGCAATAAGCCCGATGATGAACGGGGCAATGATCGCTCCCCAGGATTGTGTGGAAAAGACTGCGGCACTTTGAGAACCTGTGGCCTGCAGGTTATTTCCGATAAAAGTACCCAGTGTAACAAACCATGAGCCCCAGATGAAAAATTCCAGGAACATCATGCTTGATAGTTTAATACGGTTGGTTAAGTTCATTGTGTATTCAGCGTTAATTAGATTTAAGTTCTTTAATGGAAATGTTTCTGTACCATACCTCGTCGCCGTGGTCCTGTAAGGCTATCCTACCTTTTTTGTAGGCAGCAAAGCCTTCCCAGCCTTTGAATTTACTACCTTCTACAAGAGCCTTGAAGTTCTCATCCCACAAGGTCGTTGAAACAATCTTCACACCGTTCAAGGTGAAATCAAGCTTACCGTTCTTACTTACGACCTTTACTTTATTCCATTCTCCAACCGGCTTTACGGGCTCTGAAGTGCTTTTAACCAGGTCGTATAAGTCTCCCGCACGGTGTTTGGTGATCTTGCCATCTGGATGTCCCTCATTGTCTAAAACCTGCATCTCTAATCCTGTAGCGTAGGTCTGCTTGTATTTTGGATCTTCGTGAACATACAGCATGATGCCGCTATTGCCTTTAGGTGCAATCTTCCACTCCAGGTTCATTTCGAAGTTCTCATATTCTTTATCGGTTACAAGGTCAACGCCGTGTCCCTGGCGTAGTTTTGGATCCAGGTGAATCACACCTTTTTCAAAGGTCCAACCGTGTGCAGCGCTTTCATCGCCATACGGATGCCAACCTGCTATTTTCTTTGATTCCTGTGCATTCACAGCATTTGTATTGAATAATGCGGTAAGCACTAAAGCGGAAAAAATATATTTTTTCATCATTTGAGTTTAATCATAACGCCCGGCTTTACCGGGCGTTATTTAGGTTAGAAGATTCTATTAAGCGCCAAGGGTCCAGCCTTTGCGGTATTCTCTTTTTACAAACTGGTTAACAGCATCGAAGTTGGTGACCTTCATACTGTCGTTATCCCACAGTAACTTGATGTTGCGTCCTGGGTAAATGGTTCTGCCCTGTGCATCTTTCGCCTGAACATCTACGCCGCGGATGGCAAGGTTCGCCATAAGTAGCGCTTCGGTAAGCGGACCTGCAATTTCAAAAGGAGAACTAACTTCTTTTTTGCCGTGTCCAGCAATACAAGCCTCAACCCATTGTGCATAGTGACCATTTGCACCATCTTTTACTCTTGCAAAACGTTCAGGAACGTTAATGCTTTTATTTCTGCTTAATGGAAGTAGTCTAGGATCTGCAGAGTAGGTGCTTGCCATCATTTTACCTTTGGTTCCGATGAACAAGGTTCCGTTTCCACCATCTCCGAATACTTCATTTGCTTCCAGTTCTTCAGGTCTTTCCGGCTGTATACCGCCATCCATCCAGTGAACAGTTACTTCGCCTTTAGTTTTATCTGTTTTAGGGAACTTTAACGTTACGTGGCTTGATGGAGGACAGCTATCCGGGAAATAACCGCGTTTAAACTCGTCAACATAAACTGTTCCTACGCTTGCTTGAACTTCACTGGCATATTTCAGGTTCAAGACGCTGAATGGAGCTTCCAACAAGTGACAGCCCATATCACCTAATGCACCAGTTCCGTAATCCCACCAACCTCTCCAGTTGAAAGGAACAAGTTTATCTACATAATCTTTGTACGGAGCTGTACCCAACCATAGATCCCAATCCAGCTCTTTTGGTACTTCCGCTTTGTTGGTAGACCATGGAATACCTTGTGGCCAAACCGGTCTGTCGGTCCAGGCATAAACGGTATGTACATCACCGATAAGCCCTGCATCATACCATTCCTTCATTTGACGGGGACCATCATTCGAGGCACCCTGATTACCCATTTGGGTCACGACTTTATATTTCTTCGCCGCTGCGGTTAAGGCACGCGCTTCATAAATGTCGTGTGTCAGTGGTTTTTGTACATACACGTGTTTGCCAAGCTGCATTGCAGCCATAGCCTGTACAGCATGGTTATGGTCTGGTGTAGAAACAGACACAGCGTCGAAGTTCTTAGATTCTTTATCTAACATCTCGCGCCAGTCTTTATAGAATTTAGCCTTTGGAAATGCTTTCACTGAGTTTGCGGCACGACGGGTATCCACGTCACAAAGAAATCCGATGTCCGCTTTACCGCTTTTGTGGAACATCGCAATATCCGATTGTCCCTTTCCACCAACACCTATGCCGGCGATAATCAATCTGTCACTAGGTGCTAAAAAGCCGTTTCCACCTAAAACGTGACGTGGTACAATTGTAAAGGCAGCTGCCGCAATCGCACCAGATTTCAAAAATGAACGCCTGGTTGTGACGTTTTGATCATTTGTCTTGTTTTCCATTGCTTATATTTGGTTTAAAAGAATGATTATTTTTTCAAAGACAAGATGTAGTTAACCATCTCTTTTGCGTCTTCTTTAGATAAATCCGGGTGTGGTGTCATTGGTACATCGCCCCAAACACCAGCTCCACCACGAATGATCTTATCCGCTAATTCGTCTACGTTCAATTCGCTCATTGGATATTTCTCTGCCACATCAACGTAAGAAGGACCGATCACCTTTGTGGTTTCATTATGGCAACCCAGGCAGTCCGATTTATCGATCAGCTGTTTTCCTTTATGAACAGCACCTGATTCACCGGCAGCTGCAGTGGTCTCTGTATTGGTTGTGGCAGACTCTGTTTTCGTTGAATCGCCACCACCGCAGGATGCAAAAACAAAGGTCAGGCATCCAAGTAAATAAGTTAGTTTTTTCATAAGTGTATTGTTGTTCCCGGCTCTTCGGGCTATAATCCTAAAATCTTGTTGTTAAAGTCTTCATCAGCGCCTGTTGCAGCAAAGTCGTCAAAGGCTCTGTCTGTCACTGGAATAATATGTTTTTTAATGAACTCAGCACCTTCTCTTGCACCAACATTGGAGTCTTTAAGACTGCATTCCCATTCCATTACCGCCCAACCTTTAAAGTCGTATTGCGTCAATTTGCTGAAGATGGTTTTAAAATCCACCTGTCCATCACCTGGCGAACGATATCTGCCTGCACGATTTGCCCAGCTCTGATAGCCGCCGAATGTGCCTTGTTTCCCAGTAGGGTTAAACTCGGAATCCTTTACATGGAAGGCCTTAATACGCTCGTGATAGAAGTCGATATACTGAATATAATCAAGTTGCTGCAGTACAAAGTGTGATGGATCATAAAGCAGACATGCACGAGGGTGGTTGTTTACTTTCTCCAGGAACATCTCGTAAGTTATGCCGTCAAATAGATCCTCACCCGGGTGGATCTCGTAACAAACGTCAACGCCGCATTCATCAAATGTGTTTAAGATCGGCAACCAACGTTTTGCAAGCTCCTTGAAGCCAGCCTCTACCAATCCCTCAGGACGTTGTGGCCATGGGTGAAACATATGCCATAACAGTGATCCACTGAAGGTGGCATGCGCATTCAGACCAAGGTTCTGGGAGGCTTTTGCCGCATATTTCAGCTGCTGTACCGCCCACGCTGTTCTTGCCTGAGGATTGCCATGTAGCTCTTTCGGAGCAAAAGCATCAAAGGCCAAGTCATATGCAGGGTTTACCGCTACCAGCTGTCCTTGCAGGTGTGTGGATAATTCTGTTATTTCCAGACCAAAGCTGTTCACTTTTCCTTTTAATTCGTCCGCGTAAGTCTTACTTTCAGCAGCCAGTTTCAGATTGATAAAACGATCATCTAAAGTTGGCATTTGTATGCCGACAAATCCTAATCCTGCCGCCCACTCACATATCCCTTCAAGAGAATTGAATGGCGCCTGTTCCTGAATAAACTGGGCTAAGAAGATAGCCGGTCCTTTTATTGTTGTCATCTTTAAATTTTAAATTCATACCACTTCTGGTCTGATTTACCTGAAGCGACTACATGCTCAATAAATGCCATTCCGCGTACACCATCTTCCGAAGTCGGGAAGTCCAGCATCTCCTCCGAAGGTGTTTCACCAGCGCTTACCTTATCTATCGTACTCACAAAATTGCGGTAGATATTCGCAAAAGCTTCAAGATACCCTTCCGGATGGCCTGATGGTGTTCTGGTGTTGTGCTTAGCGTATGAACTTAGGTAATCATGCCCTGTTCTGTAGATCTGTGCTGGCGCATCAAGCCATTTAAGCTTCAAGGTATTAGGCTCTTCCTGATGCCATTCCAAGCCGCCTTTCTCTCCATATACCTTTATAGACAAGGCATTTTCTTCGCCGGCTGCAATTTGAGAAGCCATCAAGATTCCATTTGCGCCATTATCAAACTTCAGCAGAATATTTCCATCGTCATCTAAGGCACGTCCGTCAACGACAATGTTTAGATCTGCACACATATGTGAGATCTTTTGGTTTGATATATACTCTGCCAGTTGTGCAGCATGCGTACCAATGTCTCCCATGCAGCCGCTGATGCCGCTTTTTGATGGGTCAGTACGCCATGAAGCCTGCTTGTTACCTTCATTTTCAGAAGGCAGGCTCAACCAGCCTTGCGGATACTCGACACAAACTTTTCTGATGCGCCCAAGTTCACCGGCTTTCACCATCTGTCTTGCCTGTTTCACCATCGGATAACCAGAGTAGGTGTGCGTTAAACACACCAATAATCCGGTTTCTGTAGCTTTTGAATGCAATTTCTTTGCTTCTTCCAGTGTTAGCGTCATCGGCTTATCGATCAAGACATGAAATCCCGATTCCAGTGCCAACATCGCAGGCTCAAAATGTGCAAAGTTAGGCGTAACAATACTCACAAATTGCATCCGTTGATCTGCAGGAAGCTGACTTTCTGCTTCAAACATTTCGGCATAACTGCCGTAGTTTCTATTATCTTCTATAAAAAGGGCACGGCCGGAAGCTTTTGCCTTTTCGGGATTAGAACTGAATGCACCGCAGCACAATTCAATTAATCCGTCCATGTTTGCAGCTATACGGTGAACGGCACCAATAAAGGCATCCTTGCCACCGCCAACCATTCCCATTCTTATTTTCTTTTCTGCCATTATAGATTTCCCTTTTTAAGTTCGGAAACAGCATAATCAGCTGCTCTGGCGGTAAGTGCCATGAATGTTAATGATGGATTCTGACAACCAATCGAAGGCATACAAGCACCGTCAGTCACGAATACATTGCTAACCTCATGCATTTGGTTCCATTTATTCAATACAGAAGTCTTTGGATCATTACCCATCCTTGCAGTACCCTGCTCATGGATTGCCATACCTGGAGTAGAACCATTGTCATAAGTAACAATGTTTTTCAAACCGGCAGCTTCAAGCATCTCAGCAGCATCATTTTTCATTGCTTCACGCATTTTGGTTTCGTTTTCTCTGAAAGTACAGTCGATGGCCAGAACAGGTAAGCCCCATTTATCTTTCTTGGTTTTGTCAAGTGTAACCTTGTTATCGTGGTACGGTAATGCTTCTCCGAAACCACCAAGGCCCATCTGCCAAACACCTGGAACAGTCATCTGGTCTTTAAAATCACCACCAAATGCAAGTTCAGCAACATCCTGGTGCCAGCCGGTGCGGCTCGCACCACCCTGATAACCGAAGCCTCTTAGGTAATCACGTTTGTCGTTACCCATGTTTTGGTAGCGAGGCACGTAGATACCATTTGCTCTTCTGCCGTAAGTGTATTTATCATCAAAACCTTCCGCAATACCAGATGCACCGCAACGGAAGTGGTGGTCCATTAAATTGTGTCCAAGCTCACCACTAGCATTGCCCAGTCCATTAGGATGTTCGTCTGAAGTGGAGTTTAAAAGAATATGGGTAGTACCTAATGTTGATCCGTTTACAAACACAATCTTTGCAAAGAATTCCATGTTTTCGTTAGTCTCGGAATCAATCACCATCACACCTTTAGCTTTCTTGGTCTCTTTATCATGGATGATGTGGCTCACCAATGAGTAAGGACGTAAGGTCAGGTTTCCGGTTGCAACAGCAGCCGGTAGGGTAGAAGATTGAGTACTGAAGTAAGCACCAAAAGGACAGCCTCTGCTACATAGGTTACGATACTGACATTTTCCACGTCCTTTATGAGGAACTGTAAGGTTTGCAGTACGGCCAATCGTTAAGATTCTTTCTCTTTTGTAGTGATCCTCAATACGTTTTTTAACGGACTTTTCTACACAGTTCATCTCCATTGGAGGCAGGAACTGCCCGTCCGGAAGCGCAGGCCAGTTTTCATTTTGTCCACTGATACCGGCAAAACGCTCCGTGTAGTCATACCATTTTTCCAGGTCCTTATAACGAATCGGCCAGTCATTTCCATGACCATCCTTTAAGTTATCTTCGAAGTTAATGTCGCTGAAACGGTAGCTCTGACGGCCCCACATCAGTGACTTTCCACCAACATGAAAACCTCTGTACCAGTCAAAACGTTTTACCTCGGTATAAGGGCAGTCTAAGTCATTAACCCAGAAACTTTCGTTAAATTCCTGATATGGATAATCCCGCATTTGCACGGGGTGTGTTCTTTTTTGTTCTTCTGTCAGGCGGCCGCGGTGCTCAAATTCCCATGGCTTTTTCATTGCCGTAGTATAGTCCTTGATGTGTTCTATATTTCTTCCGCGTTCCAGTAAAAGTACTTTTAAACCTTTTTCTGTTAATTCTTTTGCAGCCCAACCGCCACTGATTCCCGAACCGATTACGATGGCATCATAGGTATTTTGTGCTGTAGCTTTTGTATTTAAGTTCATTTCTATTAAAAATTATGCGTAAACTCTTTGACCTGGTTTCATATCCACACAACCGTCATATCTGCCTGGAATATCAATGTATTCGTAAGCTTGTGTTGCGCCGATCTCAGAGGTAAAGTAGCCAAGGATGGTCAGGTCACGGGCAATCGCGAAGAAGTAATGTTTGGTTGCTGGTTTTTTAGCAGCCATTGGATTTCCAGCTCTTTCTTTTTCCGGTTTCTTTTCAAGCTCTGCAGCTTCTTTCTCCTGAAGTTTGGTCGCCTCTTCTTTATCTTTTTTCTGCGCAGCGATGGTTTCTTCTCTGAATTTACCTAGAATTTCTGTGCGTTGTTCAGGCGTCAGGCTCACAAAAGAATTTTTGAATTTATCTTTTGATTCTTTCTCCAACTCCTCAAGTCCTTCAACGAATGCCTTTTGTGCCTCTTCAGGATAGCAATCTTTCATCATCAGTGAAATAAAAGGTCCCACACCAGCAGCTTTAGCACCAGGAGTTTTTGTAGTAGGAATGATGGTGTCAGCTAACTCAGCGAGCATTTTCTCCTGATCTGCTGAAAATAAATTTTCCGAAGAATTTTTCGAAGGCTGGCATCCTTCAAGGAATACGCCAATAGTTGTAGCAGATAATGCGCCTCCCATTAAAAAGGCGAAACTTTTAACTGCGTCTCTTCTATTCATGTGGTTTATATTTAGTTGTTAAAGGATTCAATTTCTTACAAAATCTAAAATAGAGAAAAATTTATTTGGAATGCCTAATACCTAAACATTAATTTTTACTCTATAATGTATTTGTTACGCGTTTTGTGCAGTATGCACACATTACACATAGCGGCTGTGTCATGATCTTGGATTTTGTAAAAGCTATTATAATAGTCTCGGTTTTACTGCTGACTGGTCGCCAAACTCCAGGTATTCTGGACAACTTCAAAAATCGTGTAAACGCAAAAGAGGCTGAATCAGTGTGATCCAGCCTCTTTTGATCCAGGATTATGATTTTAATAACCAGGATTCTGTTTCAGAATACCGTTACTTCTATCTAACTGATCCTGAGGAATTGGGAAATACTCATCAGCTGGGTCAATCGTTACTCCTTTTAAAGTAGAGAGATAATTGCCTTCGAAATTGAAGTAGCTGTCAAGTGTTTGCTTAAGGATACCCCAACGTACCAGATCATAGAACCGATGACCTTCCATGGCCAATTCAAGTCTTCTTTCAAACCTGACAGCGTTTCTTGCGTAAGTTGCATCCGGGAAAGAAGGATATGGGTTAACACGGTAGGTTGCTGCAGGAGTTCCCCCAACAACTTTGTCCGTGGCAACAGGAAGTTTTGCTGCACGAGCTCTAACGGCATTTACAAGTGTCAAGGCCCGTCCAAGATTGCCTAACTCCACTTCACATTCCGCAGCCATCAGGTAAACGTCTGCCAGACGAATCACGTTCACGTTCAATCCGTTCACGTTTGTTGCTCCAGGCGCTGTTCCACTTGTAAATTGTGCGAATTCAATGGAGTTTTTGTACGGTACAAATGGACCACCCGTTGATGCTTCACGAATCCAGGTGTCACCTTCCATAATTCCCCAATCACGATAGGGTACGCCTCTTCTTCCCATAGTATAATCCATACGTGGATCTACCGTCAGTGAGCGCTCTAGTTGATACGCTGCTTTTTCAGTAGCACTTAGGCCGAAATCAGATTTGAATGGTGCATTTCTGTAGGTATTATCCAAAAATGGAAGACCAGCCGCATTCACTTTGTATGAACTTGCAAGGTCAATCGAAGGTTGGAAGAACCCACAGCAGGTTGTTTTCGCTGTACCGCCGTAAGGATAATTTAACATGTCACCTACGTTTCCGTTATCTCCTCCAGTACCGTCACCGTTAACAGAATGTTGAACTGCAAAGATTGCTTCCGGACCGTTTTCTTTGGTAATATCAAAGTTGTCCTTAAATGGCATATCCACCAAATCAGGTTTTGAAGTGATCACTTCATTGAATAAAGGCAAAGCCTCAGCATATTGTTTCTGATACAAATAAACTTTACCAAGATAAGCTTGTGCAATGGTCTTGTTCATACGTCCAACTTGTCCTTTCGAGTTGGTCACGCCAAGGTTTTGAACTGCAAAAGTTAAGTCTGAAACAATTGCAGGATAAACATCTGCGGTATTGTCAACAGCTGGTTCGGTGGTCGCCTCCGTAATCAACGGAACGTTTTTGAATGCACGAACCAGGTAAAAATAATAATGCGCCCGCAATAATCTTGCTTCTGCTTGTACTTCAGTAGCTCTGGCATCCGAAAACTTAACTCCATTAGAGGATGATTGTAGCAAGGCCAACACACGAAGTGTATTGTTACAACGTGCAATGCCCTCGTAATATCTTTCCCAAAGGTTTGCTAAGTTGTCATTCGTGCTGGTCGGCGCATGCCTTTCAAGGGCATTCATGTTTGGTTGGTCACCGTTATCGCTACCTTTATGCGCGTTGTCTGATGTTACCTCTCCCAATAACCATTGGCTTGGTCCAGCTGCGTAGTTACCCCAGGTGCCATTCACGTTTCCGTTTAACAAGCCGTAAGCTCCAGTTAGTAAACCTTCAACGCCATCAATACTTGTAATCTGATCGACGTTCAACTGGCCCTGCGGCTTTTTATCTAGGAACTCTTTCTTACAACTTATCGTCGCAGTAGAGAGCATCACCGCTAATAATATATAATTAATCTTTTTCATAACTGTTTCTATTTAATCATTAAAAACCTACACTTAAGCCCAATAAGAATTGACGTGAGTTCGGATAAATACCACGGTCAATACCTGGTGCAGAGAATGTACTTGATTCCTGACTTACCTCTGGATCCAGGCCGGTATAATCTGTAATGGTGAATAGGTTAGTTGCACTTGCGTAAATACGAAGTTTGTTTATTCCGATTCTAGGTCCAAATACTTTTTGTGCCGGTAATGAATAGCCAATTTGCAAGTTCTTCATACGGAAGAAACTGCCGTTCTGCACATAATAGCTGGAAGAAGCATATTCAATTTCTGCAGCATTATTATACGGGGAAGGAATTAGACTAGAAGTGTTGGTCGGACTCCAGGCATTTAACAGACGCGTACTTCTAGCACCTGCGAATGTTGAAAAGTCGGTGAAGTACCGGTTTGCGTCATACAAGTCGTTTCCTTGTACGCCATTGAAGAACATGGCGATATCGAAGTTCTTGTATGAAGCGTTTAAGCTAAATGAATAATAAAAATCCGGGTTAGGATTACCAATGATGGTTCTGTCCTTTGGATCGATGATGCCATCGCCATTGATATCTTGGTATTTAAATCCACCAACACGAGCACCGCTGTAAGCTGGACTACCGGCGATATCAGCATCATTCTGGAAAATTCCAGCAACCTGGTAGCCATAGAATGCACCAAATGGTTGACCTTCCTGAAGGATACTAGTTGTTAAGCTTCTAAAGCTACCGTAAGGCTGTTGAGCAATTCCTGGGGCAAGCGTTACAATTTTGTTAACGTTTCTAGAAAAGTTAACACCTAAATCAAACTTAAATGGATTGTCTGCATTTCTTCCATAGTGATAGTTTAAGGAAAGCTCGATACCTTTATTGCTCATATCACCCACGTTAACATAAGGTGAACTTCCTAGACCAACGGCCGTAGACGGCAATGGTACCGGATAAAGCATATCACTGGTCTTTTTATCATACCAGTCAAAAGATCCATCAATAGCGGAATCAAACAAAGTAAAGTCCACACCAATGTTAAGCGATCTTAAGGATTCCCATTTGATAGAAGGATTCGCATAATCTTGTTGCCATAGTCCGGTCGTTACTGCATTTCCGCCGCCGAAGCCGTAAGCAGCACTCGAGATCGAAGATTGGAAGCGGTTTACGTACTGGTTAACCGGAATTCTTTGGTTACCGGTACCACCGTAACCTGCACGGAATTTCAAGTCTTGAAGCCAGGTTACTTTATCTTTCAGGAAGCTTTCCTCAGATAAACGCCATGCGATACTTGCTGCAGGGAAATAACCGTATTTATTTTCTTCACCGAAGTTTGATGATCCGTCACGACGAATAGTCACACTTGCTAAATAACGATCGTTGAAAGCGTAATCTGCACGACCAAATAACGAGTACAAAGAGCCCACACTTCCGGAACTTGCATTGCTGATGTTTGATGAACCTACATTTAAGTAATAGTAGTCCATATCACCAAGTAAAAAGAAATCATTACGACCGCCATTCAGTTGTCTGTTTCTGGAACGGATGGCTTCAGTACCTGCCAACAAGTTGATTCTGTGCTTTTCTGCAATGGTAGTGGCATAAGTTAAGGTGTTTGTCCAAGTCCATTCTGTGGTATAACCTTGGAATTCGTTCAAGTTATTGGAGTTATTACCTTCAGAGAATTCAAGGTTTGGATAGCGCATGCTAATACCGTTGTAGTTTTCGTAACGTAAACCAAAGCTTGTTTTAGCAGTTAGCCCCTTTACAATGTCCAACTCAGCAAATGCATTTCCGAAAAAGAAATTGCTTTTGTTCAAGTTGTCTTTACCACGGTAAAGTACAGCAAGCGGGTTTTCAGCATTACCCAACTGGCTACCTTTACTACCAGCATAATTACCCATGATGTCGTAAACCGGGATGATCGTTGGAATGCGGTATGCCCATCCAATTGGACTACCTTCATCCTGGTATTCACCAGAAGTATTGGCGTTAACACCTAGACCCACGCCTTCGGTATAGCTGTATTGCAGGTTTTCACCAAAACGCAATCTTTTATCTAGTGCAGATACAGAGGTGTTTGCACGAACGTTATAGCGTTTGAAGCCAGTGTACTTAATCGTACCTTCCTGATTTAAATAGCCGGAAGAAAAACTGTAGGTAGAGTTTTCACCACCACCAGAAGCTGCAAGCTGATAATTTTGGATCGGCGCAACTTCTGTAATTTCTTCAAACCAATTAGTTCCCGCTTGGTTTGCTCTTGTAATTTGATACCAAGTATTTGGATTATTACTGTATTTTGCAGGATCAGCATCAGCAGGAGTCACTTCCTGGCCAGATTTACTGCCAGCAAGAAGATACTCTGGCAATACAGGTGTTGCACCATTACCATAGTTATTTCCTGTTGGCGTTTGCCCCGCATTACGGAATGTTGCGAAAACATACTCTGCATATTGTTGAGGGTTCATCATCTCCGGGAAAGAACTCTTTCTCGGTGCCTGTAAACCGTAATAAGTGTCAAAAGTAATTCTTGGTGGACCTTGAACACCTTTTTTAGTGGTGATGATCACGACCCCATTGTTCGCTCTGGCACCATAGATAGATGCGGAGGATGCGTCTTTTAACACCTGCATGCTTTCAATGTCATTCTGGTTTAACCAGCTGAGTTTTCCTTCGTAAGGAACACCGTCAACAACATAAAGTGGATCATTGTTGTTAATGGTAGTCACACCCCTTACCCGAATTTGTGGCGTAGAACCTGGTGCACCGTCAACAACGATCTGAACACCGGATGCTTTACCTTGTAAAGCTTCAACGGCACTGGCTGCTGGTTGTGACTTTAATTGTGCAACGTCCACAACGGCAACAGAACCTGTTAGATCCTTTTTACGTTGAGCGGTATAACCAGTTACAACAATTTCGTTCAGGTTATTGTCTTCTTGTCTCAAAGTGACGTTAACCGTGGTACGGCTACCTACGGTGACCTCCGTTGATTGATAACCAACGAAAGAAATAACGAGCACGTCGGATGGACTTGCCTGTATAGCAAATGCTCCATTTCCATCGGTCATGGTACCTTGTGCGGAATTTTTGATTTTAATGGAAGCGCCGGGAATCGGTGACTGATCGTCACTGCTGGTAACTCTACCGGTGATTCTGACCTGTGCATGCAATCCTAAAGACAGGAGCATGCAAGTAAGTAAAAGAAAGATCTTTCTTTTAGAACTTAGTAAATTTTTAAACATAAAATATTTGGTTAGTTGGTGAATTAATTTGGTTAGAAAAGGGGGTTCCTACATATGCTAAAATTTAAAGGTTAGAAAATCAGTTATCTATCGCTTAATACAATGTTTAAACATAACTAATATTCAGTCAATCTACCAACACATTCTAACAAAATTTTTACCGAGTGTGAAATTTCGTGAACATAGCGTGAAAATGCCTCGACATTTCGTTGAATAACTATTGTAAATTAGGTTTAAAGCGTATATTGTTGATACTAAAGTTAGTAGAGAATCTCTTCATGTTTTTTGCTCTTATATGATGATTTTTTAACTGACTCTAATATTATTAACCAACCAAATAAAACATTATGAACAGAGCTCTACCTCCAGGGAACCGAGGCGTTTTTTACAATGTCCCTCGTTTCTCAAAGTTTCAAAAACTTATCCTATGCTGCTTTCTGTTGCTGTTTGTTAATGCAGCAGCATTTGCGCAAACTGTAATTCGCGGTACTGTCCGGGATAATGAAAACAATGCACTCCCAGGTGCCACCGTGTCTGCTGTCGGTGCAACCGTCAAAGTGCTAACCGATGCAAGTGGTCGTTTTGCCATCACGGTGCCGGCAAATGTCACCCAACTAGCCTTCAGTTTCGTCGGACTGGAAACCCAGACCTTACCAATCAACAACAGAACTACCATTGACGTAGCCCTTGCTGGCTCGACCGAGCTTGATGTGGTAACTGTCGTTGGCTATGGTTCCGTTCGAAAGAGCGATCTCACCGGTGCAGCAACCACGGTTTCTGCCAAAGACTTCAACAAGGGTCCCTTGAACGCACCCGACCAGTTGATCCAGGGTAAAGTTGCCGGGGTTCAGATGATAAACAACAGTGGTCAGCCCGGGGGTTCTACTACCGTTCGTATCCGTGGTAATACCGCCATCACCGGTTCTGGTCAGCCACTCTACGTTGTAGATGGTGTTGCGCTCGATAACCGCTCCGCACGTCCTTCTGCAAGCGGTGGAGTAGGAAATGTACCCGGAGGAAATCCATTGAACTTTATCAACCCTGCTGATATTGCCAGCATGGAAGTCTTAAAGGATGCTTCTGCAACAGCAATCTACGGTTCACGTGCGGCATATGGTGTCGTATTAATCACAACCAAACGTGGTCAGACTGGCGCCTCCAAAGTTGATGTTTCCGCATCAGCCGGCGTAAGCAACATGGCCAGAGAAATTGATGTTCTTGATGGAGATGCGTATCGTGCAGCATTAAACAGATATGGCGTGAGCCAGTTTGACTTTGGTGCAAACGTGAATGCTATGGATGAAATTACCCGTAGCGCTTACAACCAAAACTACTCTTTAGCTGTGAGTGGCGGTAATCAGGACAATACTTACCGGGCATCTTTCGGCTACCAGGATCAGCAAGGTATTATCAAGAAAACCGATTTCAAAAAATATAGTGCCGCGGTAAATGGCAATTTTAAATTCCTCGACAGCAAAAAACTTGGCATGGACATTAACTTGGTGACCAGCCAGTATCTGGAAAATATTGCACCGATCACCACGGATGCAGGATTCAGAGGCAGTTTAATCAGTCAGGCACTATCCTGGAATCCTACCCGGGCATTCCGCAACCCTGATGGTTCATTGTTTATTGAACCCCGGTCATCCATTGTGAATCCACTTGCAATGTCAGAAGCTTCTAGCGACAAGTCAAAGGTTTCTACAATTCTGGGATCGGTGTCTCCATACTATAAGATCACAGACTTTTTAGAATATCGAATGCTAGCCAGTATCAACTACAGTACAGGTATTAGAAGAGCATCCACCAGAAGTTACCTGAACCTTCCCGGCATTGAAGCAGATCTACCGAACTTCCTCGGCGGTTTTGCAAGTTATGCCAATAGTGAACTGGTTACACAGCAATTTACAAACACCTTAAACTTCAATAAGGAGATTGCTTCAAAATTGAACTTGAACGCTGTCCTTGGTTATGAGTATACGAACTATATTAATAAAGGTCTTGTAAGCACTGCCAGAGGATTTGGCGACCTTGATGCTGATTATACTGACGTGATGCAGGCGACCACCCCGGCAAACCGCAGTCTTAGCTCGTTCAATGATCCAACCACGCAGTTGCAGTCGTTTTTTGCAAGAGCTATTTTTAATTACGCAGATAAATACCTTTTAACAGCAACCTTCCGTGCGGATGGTTCGACCAAATTCGGATCTGAAAACCGGTATGGATACTTCCCGTCGTTTGCAGCAGCATGGAACATCAAGAATGAAAGTTTTCTGACAGATGTTGCCTGGCTAAACCAATTGAAGATCAGGGCTGGTTATGGTCTGACTGGAAATCAGGAATTCCCATCAGGTGCAGCTTTGCAACGATACAATTTAACTTACACCGGTGGGCCATCCACAGCAGGGGTAAACAATGCCAACAGGTTCCTGAAATGGCAGTCAGATACACAGATCAATCTTGGCGCTGATTTCGGACTATTTAATAACAAGCTGAGCGGTTCCATTGATTACTTCCATAAAAAGACCACTGACTTGTTGTTCCCTCGTACACCGTTCTATCCTTCTACCCCTGGAGCTTCCATTACCTGGACCAACCTGCCAGCAGAGATCATCAATAAAGGTTTAGAAGTTGCATTGTCTGGAAGTATCATTGAGAAAGAAGATATTTCATGGTCATTGGGTGGAAACGCAACCTTCATGAATAACACCGTGAAGAATCAAAATACTGGTCTCATCAATACCGGTGCTTTAAGCGGACAAGGTTTAAGCGACGTTACTGTTCAGGTCATCCAGAGTGGGCTTCCGCTTTTTGCATTCGTAACCAGAGAATTCAATGGACTTGATGCAAATGGTTTTTCGACGTATACTGACGAAGGTTATACCTATTATTATGTAGGTAATCCGAACCCTAAAGTGATACTGGGATTAACCACAAACTTCCGCTATAAGAATTTAAGCTTAACGGCAAACTTTAACGGATCGCTCGGTCAAGACCTGTATAACAACACTGCAAACTCGGTACTACCGCTTTCCAACCTTGGCACTGGCAAGAACATCGCAAGTGGTTTGTTAAACTCCCCAATTCAGGAGTCGTTGGCAAACCCAATTGCTGCTTCCTCCCGTTACCTGGAAAAGGGCGACTATCTAAAACTTGCAAACGCAACCATCAACTACAACATTGGAAATGTGGGCAAGTCCATCAAAGCCCTAAACATCTTTGTGAACGGCCAGAACTTATTTGTAATCACCAAGTTCAAAGGTTTTGATCCGGAGGTGAATGTCGACAAGAATGTTAATGGTGTTCCATCAGCAGGTATCGAGTACATTTCTTATCCAACGGCAAGAACTTTCAACTTTGGGGTAAACTTTTCACTATAATAAAATTTAAAGAACATGAAGAATAAATATATAGCAGCTTTTGTCGCTGTCGCGCTTTTTGCGACGGGCTGCACCAAACTGGACGAAAAATTAAATGGACAAGTGGGTAATGCTGATTTAGGTGCAGGCAACGTTCCATCATTATTAGATGCAGCCTATACCTCAATGCGTAGTCCCTATCAAGGTACCTACGGTTGGTGGGCCTTGCAGGAGTTTCCAACAGATGAAGCCATTGCACCGACGCGAGCAGGTGACTGGGATGATAATGGCGCTTGGCGGGCATTACACTTACATAGATGGTCTGCAGATCATCCGCGGATATCCAGTGTTTTCCGTGATTTAAATAGTGTCACTTATGCGGCGACCAACCTTTTGCAATTCAGTCCCACACCTGTACAGGAAGCTGAAGCACGCTTTCTTCGGGCAATGGCACAATTCTCTATTCTTGATGGATGGGGTCAGGTGCCTTACCGTGATCCTGGAGAAGAAGTTACGGAGCCATCAAGGGTTCGCCCGGCAGCAGAGGCCTGGGACTTTATCGTCGCAGAGTTGAACGAAATCCTTCCGAATCTTCCGGATGGACCTGTTCATGTCGCCAATAAGGACGCAGCCCGGGTGTTGCTAATGAAATGCTACCTGAATAAGGGCGCGTTTCTAAACCGCCAAACGCCAACTTTTGACGCTGCGGACATGAACCAGGTGATTACCCTTGCCGATCAAATCATCAATTCGGGTAAATACACTTTATCTGCAAACTACTTTGATAATTTTGCCCCGAACAATGATGCGCTATCCAAGGAGAATATCTTTACTGCGCAGAATATTGGTGGGGCAAGTGCGGGTGGTGTAAACAGCACCTGGATAGCCGGACTACATTATAGTCAAAGCCCTGGTGGAAACAATGGATTTTCTACGCTATCCGGATTTTATAACAAATTCGAAGCTAACGATCAGCGCAGAGGTGGAGACTACCCTGGAGTTACCAATGTTAGTGGAGTGAAAGTTGGGTTTTTAGTTGGCCAGCAGGTTAACCAAACCGGAACCTTGCTGAAGGACAGAAGGGGTAATAACCTGATTTTTACCCCTGAAGTAAGTATAATCGAAAGAGATCCCAACCACCTTGAGGTTGCTGGGATTCGGGTAATTAAATATCCAATCGACTATGCCAACCTGGCAACCGGAGTGTCCGAAAATGACTGGGTATATTTCCGTTATGCGGATGTACTGCTGATGAAAGCTGAAGCATTACTGAGAACTTCACAAAACGGACCAGCCTTGACCATTGTAAACAGTTTGAGAGCAGTACGTGGGGCTACAGCATTTACGAGCCTAACGCTGCAGAATCTTTTAGACGAGCGTGGAAGGGAATTCTTTTGGGAGGGTGTGAGACGACAAGACCTCATCCGTTTTGGCGAGTATCTGACACCTACACAGGAAAAAACAGTTGATGATCCGAAATACTTGCTGTTCCCAATTCCAAACAACCAATTGACCAATCAGAATCTGGTGCAAAATCCAGGTTATTAATATTTATAAAAGCTGAATAAGGGCTAATAACTTCAGGTTGTTAGCCCTTTTTTGTTGGTGTTGTGCAATAGCTGGTACTTCCCTTGACAAAACCAAACATTTTGCGCAGGTTTCACTGCTTTTTTTACCTTTGCCAAAACTTTAATTTAATGCGTGAGAAAATACTTGTTTTAGGCTCCAACGGGCAGATAGGTACCGAACTTGTTACCGCTCTTAGAAAAATTTACGGCGAGGATTATGTAATCGCGTGCGATATCCGCCGCCCAGACTATGACATCAAAAATTCAGGTCCTTTTGAGTTCGTCAATGTTCTGGAAAAAGATACCTTAAATACCATCTTCCAGAAGTATAAACCAACGCAAGTTTATCTTTTAGCAGCATTATTATCCGCAACCGGCGAACAAAATCCAAAACTTGCCTGGGACCTGAACATGAACGGCTTGTTAAATGTGCTTGAGCTTGCTTTGACTTACAAAACTGCCAAAGTCTACTGGCCGAGTTCTATCGCTGTATTCGGTCCGAATTCACCAAAGAACAATACCCCACAATATTGTGTCATGGACCCAAACACCGTTTACGGTATCAGTAAGCTGGCAGGTGAAAGATGGTGCGAATACTATAACCAGAAATACGGGCTTGACGTTAGAAGCATCCGCTACCCAGGACTGATCAGCTGGAAAGCTGCACCAGGTGGAGGCACCACAGACTATGCCATCCATATTTTCCATGATGCTTTGAAAAAAAGCAGTTACGCGTCCTTCCTGGATGCGGACACCGAGCTGCCAATGATGTATATGGATGACGCAATCCGTGGTACAATTGAATTAATGGATGCACCCGCACAATACATCAGCATCAGATCTAGTTATAACTTCGCAGGTGTAAGTTTTACCCCAGAGGTGCTCGCCTCGGAAATTAAAAAGCATATTCCGGATTTTGAGCTAACTTACACCAACAATGATCCGCGCCAACTTATCGCCAACAGCTGGCCAAGTTCTATCGATGATTCCTTCGCCACCAAAGATTGGGCATGGAAACCACAGTTTGATCTGGCAAAGATGACCTCGGATATGTTAGACAATTTAAAAAACAAATAAGGTAACCCCTTCAACAAAATACAATGGGAAGAGCATTTGAATTTAGAAAAGAAAGAAAATTTAAACGCTGGGCAAAAATGGCTGTCCAGTTTACACGTATAGGTAAAGAGATCGTAATGGCTGTTAAAGATGGCGGCCCAAACCCTGATACCAACTCCCGACTGCGTACGGCCGTTCAGAATGCGAAAGCGGTGAACATGCCGAAAGATCGCGTCGACGCTGCCATCAAACGTGCATCAAATAAGGATGAGAACGGATACGAAGAACACGTATATGAAGGTTATGCACAACATGGTGTAGCCATCCTGATAGAAACTGCTACCGACAATACCAACAGAACCGTAGCCAACGTTCGTAGTTATTTCAATAAGACCGGCGGTACCCTTGGTAAAACAGGTTCCCTGGATTTTATCTTTAACCGTAAATCAATCTTCAGATTTATACCAGGTGATCGCGATCTTGAAGAACTGGAATTTGAATTGATCGATGCCGGACTTGAGGAACTCTACCTGGAATCTGACGAAGAAGGAAATGATATTGCAGTTGTTCAGACCGCATTCGAAGACTTCGGTAAAATGCAGAAGTCGCTTGAAGACCTAGGTGTTGAAATGAAGAGTGCCAAACTGGAGCGTGTAGCTTTATCTACCACGCCAATCTCCGAAGAGCAGGCTGCTGATGTTTTCAAGCTTATTGATAAGCTGGAGGAAGACGACGATGTACAGGCGGTTTACCATAACATGGCAGACTAAAGTTAAATAAATGAAATAAAAAAAGCGGCTTACACCTGGTGTAAGCCGCTTTTTTTATTTTGCTCCTGATAACAATTATAGCAGTTTAAAGTCCGCTTCTTTAACATCTCTGGAGTTTGATCCAATAAACAACTTGAAATCGCCCGGCTCCGCAACATATTGCAGATCGGCGTTGAAAAACTTCAGATCATCCGCCGTAAGTGCAAAAGTCACTTCCTTACTTTCACCCGGCTTTAAGCTGATCTTCTGAAATCCTTTAAGCTCCTTTACCGGACGGGTGATGCTGCCCACCATGTCACGGGTATAAAGCTGAACTACTTCCTTGCCTTCATAGTTTCCAGTGTTTGTCACCGTAACTTTCGCTGTAATGGATTCACCAGCTTTGAAAGATGATGCAGACAACTTGATATCACCATAACTGAAAGTGGTATAACTTAATCCATAGCCAAAAGGATAAAGTGGTTCATTGGTTACATCCAGGTAATTGGAGCGGAACTTAGAAAACCATTTTCCTTCTTCCAATGGCCGGCCGGTATTTTTATGGCTATAATAGATTGGCACCTGACCAACATTCTGCGGGAAGGTTGCGGTAAGCTTTCCTGAAGGATTTACATTTCCAAAAAGCACATCTGCAATCGCTGGGGCAGCCTGCGTACCACCAAACCAAACGTTCAATATCGCAGGTACATTTTCACTTTCCCATTTCAATGCCAATGGTCTGCCGGTAAATAGTACTAATACCACCGGCTTGCCAGTTTTTAACAAGGCAGCCAACAAACGTTGTTGTACATCTGGAATCTCCAGGTCTGTACGGCTGGAACTTTCGCCGCTCATCTCCGAACTTTCACCTAAAGCTGCAACAACAACGTCCGCTTTTTTAGCATTTTCTACCGCTTCCTGGATGATTACCTCTTCAGTACGGTTATCACGTGGGATCTCACGACCAAACATGGTCGCTCTTTCCTGGTAAGCAGGATCCGAAAGCAAGTTTGAACCCAGGCTATGCAGGATCTTTACATTTTTGCCAACCACAGTTTGAAGACCCTCCAACAAGGATGGCGTGTTGTTCAATTCAGCGTTCACACTCCAGGTACCCGGCATGTTGCTCCTGGTATTTGCCAATGGTCCTACCAGCGCAATGGTACCCGATTTCTTAAGCGGTAACAAATTGTTCTGGTTTTTCAATAGCACGAAACTTTGTGTCGCTACCTCACGTGCAGCTTGCAGGTTTGCAGGGGTTAAGATTTCTTTTTTCGCCCTTGCGTCATTGCAGTAGCGGAAGGGGTCATCAAATAAGCCGAGTTTATATTTTGCTTCCAAAACCAAACGGCAGGCATTGTTAATCTGTTCTTCGGTTACTTTACCTTCTTTCAGCGATTTTCCAAGGGTGTTCAAAAAGCCCTCACTTACCATATCCATCTCCACACCAGCTTTCAAGGATAAAGCAGATACCTGCTGAAGATCGCCAAGTCCGTGATCAATCAATTCGGAAACGGCAGTATAATCTGTAACAACAAAACCATCAAAGCCCCATTGCTTACGCAGCAGGTCAGTCATCAACCACTTATTTGCAGTCGCAGGCACACCGTTGATGTCGTTAAAGGAAGTCATCACGCTACCTGCACCAGCATCAATCGCTGCCTTGTAAGGTGGCAGGTATTCGTTGTACATGCGGTGTAAGCTCATGTCGGTGGTATTGTAATCACGACCTGATTCTGCAGCTCCATACAAGGCGAAGTGTTTTACACAAGCCATAATGGTGTTGTATTTGGTCAGGTCATCACCCTGATAGCCTTTTACCATCGCTTTTGCGATTTCTGAACCCAGGTAAGTGTCTTCTCCACTGCCTTCCGAGATCCTGCCCCAGCGCGGGTCCCTCGAAATGTCAACCATAGGGGAGAAGGTCCAGTTCAGACCATCTGCACTAGCTTCTGTTGCTGCTATTTTTGCTGTTTTCTGGATCAAGGGCAGATCCCAGGTTGCTGCCAGACCTAGTGGAATAGGGAAAGTGGTTTTGTAACCATGGATCACGTCCTGACCAAAGATCAAAGGGATCTTAAGTCTGCTTTTGTTGACTGCAATCTCCTGCGCTTTGCGGATGCGTTGTGGCGTGGTCATGCTGAAAATACCGCCGACCTGGCCACGCTGAATTTTACCTTCAACATCCGAACTTACCGCAGAGCCCGTTGTAGCCTCTCCACCGGTCACCAGGTTCAACTGGCCAATTTTCTCTTCAATCGTCATTTTCGACATCAGTGTCGAAATAAACGAATTCATTTTCGGATTTGCAGAAGCCGCTGGCTTCGTCTGTGCAAACCCACCGCCACTGCTAAAAAGCAGTGCAGTTATCATCAGATAAGTTGATTTTTTCATATTCATTTCTTGTCTTTATTCTGCCTTAATGATGTCCGACAATTTTGATTGTCCGTTCTCATTCAATGCCTCAATACGGAAGTAGTATGGCTTTTCTTTGTCCATGCCTTTGTACCAGTACTCGTTAGCACCATAGATCATGATGCAGTTATACAGCTTGTCGGGATCCGTGCCAATGTAAATGTTGTAAGCATAGGCGTCATCATTCGTGATCCACCTGATCCAGGCGCTTCGCTTATCTTTTTCAGTTCTTAAAACCATGAAGTCCTTAACAGGAGCAGGTCTCGCGATATCTGCCTTTCCGAATACCCTTAAACCGCTAATCGCAAACTTTCCAGTCGGCATGTGGATGTTAACTATTTTGATGAATCTGGCATTTACCGGCTTTTCGAGCTCCAGGTAATCGTGTGGAACATCGGTTTTGTTCTTGCTCTTATCTACGAGCAACTGCCACTTCTTTCCATCTACGCTGTATAGAAGTTGATATTGGTGGTAAATGCCCTGCTGTTTACCCAGGAATGTTGCATCCTGATCAGCATAGTTCAACTGTACAGCATGTACGGTGGAAACACGGCCCAGATCTGTTTGGATCCATTCGCCATTTTTGGCACTTGCTGCACTCCAGTAGGTCCTGATGCGCTCATCCACGGCGTTGTTTGCGTGGTAGCCACCTAAGGTGCTCGAAACCTGTACGGGTTTGTTATAGTTTAGCAACATCCAACCAGTAAACCTGCTTTTTAGATGATTATCAGCCTTCGTCGGGAGGTAATGCGGATAGTCTCCAAAGGCTGTGTTGGTGTACATTACATCATCTTTATCAAAGCCAGTCGGCCAGATCCCGATCCGTCGTTCGAAGTTATTCTTCACCGATACGACCATCGTGGATACATGCCAGTAGTTCTTCCAGTTGTCCTGGAAGGTTGCACCATGACCTGCACCTCTGGCAAATCCACCCGCTTTCCAGGATAGGGGCAGCGACTGATGTTCGAAAGGCCCAAGCGGCGTTGTACCTATAGCTACACCATCTGCATAGCCGCTAAATTCTGTTGCTGGGGCACCATACTGCAGGTAGTATTTGTTGTTGTGTTTGGTTACCCAGGCACCTTCCATAAATGGATCCAGAAAGGTGTTGTCCAGGTGTTCGCCAAAGCGCTGCCAGCCGTAGCGATCCGGGCGTAGTAACAACAGCTCCTTGCGGGTACCAATCGGCTCAAAGGTTTTCCGGTTTAACTCCACACCATACAAGGGGTAAACATTGCTGCTGCCGTTGTACATGTATAAGCGCCCGTCATCATCTACAAAGTGTGCCGGATCCCATCCACCGATGTCAAAGTTCTCCACCACCTCTTTCCAGTCATTACCCTTCGGATTGGTACTCATCCAGATCGGGAAATTGCGGGCATAGGTAGAACCGAAAACCAGCATGGTATCGCCCTGTATCCATACAGAAGGCGCACAGAGGTCATCATAAACCTTGTGCTCGGGGCGCAGGAAAGATTTGGACACGAAGTTCCAGTTGCTTAAGTCACTGCTCCACCAATATCCCCATTGATTGGTGGAAAACAGGTAATAGTCGCCTTTATAGTTCACAATTACCGGATCAGCAGTCGCCCGGTGTTTACCTTGCGTAGCGAAGTTGGGGATAGGCGTATAGCCGTAATCCAGGTTGATTGGATTGCAATAGGTAAGCTGTTTCTTCTGTGCAATTAACTGCACAGACAGCAATAATAAAGCAATCAAAAGTGGAGTTCTCTTAAACATACTATGGATTTAAAGCCGGACTTTTAAAGCCCAGCTTGGTTAAACCTGCTTTTACATCCGGGTTGCTCATAAAAAGCTTCCACAACAATCCGCTGCGGTGGTTCTCGATCATCACGATGATTGGCCCTTGATCAATCGCCAGGTGCGACTTCGCTACCCAGTTGTGTTGATCACTAAAAGCGTCTGCAAATCCATATTCGGTCCAGATCTGATCACCTTTATCCTCGTAAAAGTGTCTTAAAGCCTGCATAGAATATTCCGGGGTATAAGGGAAGGACGACAAAGCCGCAGTAGGGGTGATTACACCCAGATCTTCCGTCGGTGAATGTGCCGCATAACCTTGCCAGCTGTCACTTGCAGTTAAACCCCAGCTGTTTGCGCTGTAGCCTTTGTAGCCTTTTGGATTTTCAATACAGTAGGCACGATTAATCAGCGTGTGTGCCTTATTCTGCTCAAAGTAGTCGGCCTTGCCATCGTTTAATCCTCTTGGATCAAGTCCCAGGAAGGAGTAATGTGAAAAGAACAGCGGACCGCCGTATTCAAAGCCTAAGGGAAGTGTGATGTCAAAGTATTTTTTCCCATTGAAGAAAGTATTGTTATTGGCGAATCCATCTTCATATACTCTACGACTAATGGAGTTTTTTGGCGAAGCCGCTGCCAACACATAAGTCATCAGGCATTCATTCCAGCCTTTGATCTGGTGGTTCATGCTCCAGCCGTTATTAGGGCTCCAATGCCAGTAAAGAACATTCTGGTCTTGGGTAAACCAATCCCACTCAATGCCTTCCCACATCCAGGTGATCTTATTACGGATGTCCCGCTCTACGGCATTATCTGCTGTATAGTATTGTTTCGCGGTCAACAGTCCCTGGAAAAGAAATGCGGTTTCTACAATATCAGCACCATCGTCCTTAGGACTAAAACGAATGACCTTTCCCGTTGCACCGTTTAGCCAGTGCGGAAAAGCACCATGGAACATGTCTGCTTTCCAAAGGAAATCCACAATTTTCTTGGTGTGTGCTGCAGCCTCTTCGCGGCTGATGAACTTACGTTCCGCGGCAACAATGGTAGCCATAACACCGAAGCCAGTACCGCCTGTAGTCACCACTTCATCGCCATAGTCGAAGGAGCGATTGCTTCGTTCCCGTGCCATGCCGCTTACCGGGTGTGCAAAGTCCCAGAAATAGCGGAAGGTTTGTTTCTGCACCAGGTCAAGTAGCTGATCATCCGTCAGCCCTTTTTTGATCTTCAACTCCGGTTTAATGTAGTTTGCAGTTTTCTTTTGCCCCGATGCGGTGATGCTCAGACAGGAGAATAAAGATACAACTGCGAGGATTAGGAGTTGCCTTTGGTTAATCTTTAGCATAGTCTTGATTTTAAAAAGGTTGCCGTTGATGCGGCAACCTTCAAGTTAAAATATAGATAAGGGTTTGTGTGTGTATTAGTAGCCGGGGTTTTGGGTAAGTAAGCCACCACTCAGGTCAATCTCCTGTTGTGGTACCGGCCATACTTCGTTCTTATTAGCCTTCCAGCCTTTAGGACCAAATACTTCCAGTCCACGACCTTGACGAATGACGTCGAAATAGCGGTCGTTTTCCATCGCAAGTTCCACCTGACGCTCTTTGTAGATCGCGTTTCTAAGTGTTGCCTGATCTGTTGCAGTTACCGGAGGTAATACAGTCAGCGGATTATTGCCTCTTGCTCTGGCACGTACCAGGTTAAGGGAGGTTAATGCACGACCAGCATCTCCGAGTTCGTTCGCAGCTTCAGCGTTCATTAACAGGATATCTGCATAGCGCAGCACGCGGATGTTTTGTTGCGCTCCTTCATTAAAATTGGAAACACGAAGTCTGAATGGTACATACGACTTCTGGTTGTACATTGGATTGGGAACCGTCGTTGGAATGGTATCTCTCTGAGGAGTAATTTCACCTCTAAAGATGATGGTAGCATCCCTTCTTGGGTCATTTGGCTCATATGCTGCAGATAATGCCGTTGATGGTACATTGAAGCCCCATCCGCCACCAGGTACACCAGCTACACCCTGAACCTGGCTGTACTGAGAATTCGACGCAGGCCCATTACCTGGAAGCAATTCTGCCTGGATTTCAAACACAGATTCACTGTTATTTTCATTCTCCGTACGAAATTGCTTTTCATAGTCCGGAAACAACGCATAACCCATGCCCATTACCTGATTGGTCAGCGACAGCACGTCGTTCCACTTTTTCTGGTATAAAGCTACTTTGGCGTGTAATCCCAATGCTGCTCCTTTGGTAGCGCGTCCGAGGTCTGTAGCAGGGTAGTTCTGCGGAAGTACAGTGGCCGCATCAGTTAAATCCTGCTCAATTTGTGCATAAACCTGATCCTTTGCTGCGCGTGGCACGTTGTATTCAGAGGCGTCTTTCGGTATGGAAATCCTTAAAGGCACATCTCCATAAGCCCGCACCAATCTAAAGTAAGATAAAGCCCGTAAGAACTTCGCTTCGGCAATGAATCTTGCTTTTAGATTTTCATCCATCTCAATTGCCGGAATATTCGTAATCACCTGGTTGGCAAGATTGATGTTCTGGTATTGACCGGTCCAGAAGCTCTGTAGTGACCCCTCGGTAGAGGTTACGGTATAGGTATCATACAGATTCCAGAAGGTTGCGTCATTCGGCGTACTACCTTTATCCGCTTCATCGGAACCGACACTTTCGATAACCAAAGCAGGGAAGGCTACATTCTCCCAGGAGCGTAGATTGGCGTAAATTGCATTTACCGCTTTGGTTGCATCATCGGCGGAGGTCCAGAATTGTGATGATGGCTGCTGTGCTTGTGGGTCAACATCCAGGAAGCTTTTTTTACAAGCGGATACCAGGAGTGTCGTCGATAATAAAGCTACACCCAGACTTTTAATGATATAGGTATTATTTAGGGTTTTCATGGTTAGTTCAATTAAAATGTAACATTTACACCAACATTATAAGTTGCAAACAATGGATACACATTGGCGTCCACACCTGCATTGGTCGGCGATCCGCCAACTTCAGGGCTGAAGCCTCTGTAGCCAAAAAAGTTCAAGGCATTTTGTGCATTTGCAAATACCCTTAGTTTTCTCATTTTCCATTTACTTACCAGCTCAGTAGGTAAAGAATAGCCTAACTGAACGTTTCTCAACCTAACATAAGCACCGCTTTCTACATAGAATTCGTTCGGCTGGTAGTTGGTTGAACCACCCAATTTAGCAGATGGGTAGCTGTTGGTAGATCCAGGTCCCGTCCAACGGTTGTCGAAGAACTCTTTTGTGAAGTTCTCATTACCGAAACGGTATCCCAGGTTCGCATTGTAAATGTCTACGCCAGCAACACCTTGGATATCCAGGGTCAGGTCGAAGTTTTTATACGCGAAGTTGGTGTTCACACCATAATTGTATTTTGGATTTGGGTTACCCAATGGAATACGGTCGCGTCCATCGATTAAACCGTCGCCGTTCTGATCCACATATTTGAAATCACCGGCGGTTGTTCCCGCTTGTGGAGATGCAGCCGCTTCTTCATTGCTTTGGAAGATACCCGCTACCTGATAACCGAAGAACTCACCAATAGGTCGTCCTGCAACGGTTCTGGTTGCCAGGGCGCCACTTGTAAGACCAGTTCCACCGGCATAGATCGGGTTATTCCCGGTAGTTACCTCAAGCACCTTATTGTTGTTGATACCAAGGTTGGCACTGATGGTATAGGTCAGGTCACCAGCAGTCTTGTCAGACCAGGTTGCACTAACTTCAAAACCACGGTTACGGAAGTCAGCCTGGTTGCCAATTAATCTACTGTTAGAGGTACCCAGCGATCCAAAAATTGGAATATCAAAGATTGCCTGTTCCGTAGTTCTGTTGTAGTAATCTAACTCTACATTCAATCGGTTTTTAAGAAAACCCATTTCTAAACCGATGTCTGTTCCTGCACTACGCTCCCAGAATAATGCTGGTGGCACAAGAGTGGTGATACCGGCACCGGTATAAGGAAGTCCACCAAAGTACGCGATCAAGTTCGCACCTTGCGATACAAGTTGTGTAGTTGGATTAAATGGTACCCCTGCGTTACCTACTTTACCCCAGCTAGCACGAAGTTTCAAATTGGTGAATATGGTTTGATCTTTCATGAAATCTTCATTTGTGATCACCCAGCCTGCACCAATGGAAGGGAAATAGCCCCAAAGATCAGATCCGCCGAAGAACTGTGAGGCACCATCTGCTCTGATCGAAGCGTTCAATAAATATTTGTTTGCAAAGGAATAGTTTAGTCTACCAAAATAAGAAGCTGCGGTATTTAAGGATCCACTATCGTTGATTACACGACTGGCCGCATCACCTAAGCTTAGATATAGATCTGCATCGCTGCTAAATGGTACGTTCTGGGCAGTAGCGTTTAAGTTATATCTCTTGAAACGCTGCGCAGTCTGTCCAGCTAAAATGGTGAACTTGTGATCGTTGATGGTCTTGTCGTAAGACAAGGTATTCTCAATGATCCAGTTTCTGTCTTCCACGCGATTAACACCTAACACACTTACCGTCGCATTCTGTGCCGTGGTAGCGAAGTATTTAGGGGTATAAGAGCGAACTTCTTCTTGTCCAAAGTCACCACCAAAGCTGGTCTTGAAGGTGAAATCTTTTAAGAACTTCAATTCCGCGAACACGTTACCGGTTACTTTATAACGTGCAGTACGCTGATTAAAGAAGTCCAAAGTTGCCTGCGGGTTCATGTTACTTCCGTTACCCAGATTAAAGGTGTTTGGATCTCCGTAACTGCCATCAGGGTTAAATACCGGTACTACAGGCGAGGCAGCGTACATGCCACGGAAAATAGAGCCCGGAGCATCTTTCGAAGCACTTGAACTACCAGTAACATTATAACCGATTTTCAAAGGCTCGAAAATCTGGAAGTCGCTGGACAACCTTGCCGTATAACGTTTGTAGTTGTTGTTCTCCACAATACCATCCTGGTTTAAATAACCCAGTGATAAGTTGTAAGTAGATTTTTCCCCACCGCCATTAACGGAGATCTGGTGATTCGTTACCATTGCATCTCTCAGGATCACATCACTCCAGTTGGTACCTTCACCAAGATTGGTGTTTGTAAATAATGGATCTTGATTTAGCAGACCATACAACTCGTTCACCGCAGTTGCATATTCTGTTGCATTGGTCATCTCCACGGCGTTGGTTACGCTTTGCAAACCTACATAACCGTTGTAGTTAATGGTGGCGTCACCTCTTTTACCGCGGTTTGTCGTTACTAATACCACACCATTCGCTGCACGGATACCGTAGATCGACTGGCTGGATGCATCTTTAAGGATACTGATATTGGCAATATCGGCCGGGTTCAGGAAGTTGATATCGTCATACCAAACACCGTCTACCACATATAACACGCCGGTGTTACCATAAATGGTACCCGTACCACGAATGGTGATCTGCGGAGAGGAACCAGGTGTACCGTTGTTGGTGATAGACACACCCGCCACGCGGCCTTGCAAGGAACTTACCGGGTTAACCGATGCTTGTTTGGTAATGTCTTCTCCTTTTACGGAACTTACAGATCCGGTTACGTCAACTTTTCGCTGCGTACCGTAACCCACCACAACAACCTGTTCCAGGTTCTGGGCTTCTGTTTGTAATGCAATATTAAGGCTTGTTTGATTGTTAACAGGCACCTCTCTGGTGGTGTAACCGATATAAGTAAATACCAGGGTGCTGTTTGCTGGTGCAGCGATGGAATACCTTCCATTTGCGTCTGTTTGTGTTCCTGTAGTTGTGCCTTTTACCACAATGCTTACAGCTGGAATTGCCGACCGGTCCGCGGCATCTGTAACTATGCCCGTAATGGTAATATTCTGGGCAAAAGCATTACTGATAAAAAGTAACCCAAGAAAAGTCAGAACAGAGATTCTTGTAAACATTCTTTTCATACTCGTTTATATTTGAAATATATTGAAGGCTAAATCTCAGGCACAAAATGCTGTATCCCAAAATATTCACCTATACATGAATACATCAGGAAGCGGATGTGTATTCGTACAAGAGACGTAATATGTTGTATAACAGCCGAACTGCCTGATTGTTGGGGATTTAACGTGTTTTTGAGAAAGGGGTACAAACCCTTGTTGGGTACTGGGTGTGAAGGGGTTTTTAACCCCCTGATGTAGTGTTGATGTAGTATTAAATGCTCATCAGGAACTCGGTGAGGTTCATATCATGCGGTATATTCAGCTTTTTCCGTAAGCGATAGCGGCGAATTTCCACACCCCGGAGTGAAATGTTTAACAAGGAAGCCATCTCTTTACTGCTCATATTCATGTGCAGAAAAGCACAAAGTTTAAGGTCATTTGGCACCAGTTCGGGGTGTTTTGTTTTTAGCTTTTTGAAGAAGCTATCATGCGCATCATTGAAGCTGTTTTCAAACAGTACCCAATCGCGTTCATCATTCATGCCTTCGGTGATGATCTGCTGAATTTTCCGTTGCTGATCTTCCGAGATCAACTTGCCGGTGCCGTCTTTCAATTTAGCAACTTCCTGACTTAGTTTCTGCAACAATTCATTTTTATAAACCAGGCTCATTGCCGAGTTCGCAAGTTCACGGTTCTTACTGGCGAGTTCGGCCTGCAGCTTCTCGTGTTCAAGTTTGATGATCTGCTTTTCGGTATGTTCTGCTTCCCGCTTCAGGAACTCATCTTTTTCCTTTTGCAGCTTTTCCGTTATCCGCTGTTTGTCCTGCAGCAGTTTGTGCTCGTATAAACGTTTGGATAGATAGGCCAGCCCAACAAGCAGAAGCAGGTAAATGAAATAAGCAAAGTTCGTGGCATAGAAGGGTGGTAGCACTTCAAATTCAAATACGGTAACCTTACTTTGTGTCTCGCGATCTATGGATGCACGCACCAGGAACCTGTATTTACCCCAGCTTAAATTGGTGAAATCTTTCTGTGAAGCCGTACTCCAATCTGACCAGTCTTTAGAATAGCCTTCCAGCTTGTACTGATACCGGACATTGGCATTGCGGTAATAAGGAAGGGAATAGGAGATACGGATGTTGTTCCTGCTGTAAGCCATCTCGATGGGATCCCTTGTGCTTCCATGTTCTGAAATTACCTTGTAGGTATCGGTTAGGTCATAGAGCCCACGGATCAGCACGGATGGCAGTTGTTTAACATCCTTGGTTGCAGCCAGCGTTGCTTCATTATAGACCACAAAGCCATCATCCGCACTGATCAGGTAAATGCCCTCACTGATTTTGCTGATGTTCTCGTAATACTGCACCATGCGGCCATCAAGTACGCTGAAACGTTCAGACTCAATTTTCGCTTTCCCCGGTACACTGAAATCGGCCAGGCCTGTCTTCCCGTGATTGATGAACCAATATCGGTGCCGGCCAGCTGGAATGATCTTGTTCGATCCCGCAAAGACCCCAAGTTCTTTGTTCAGTGCTGTATAGGGATTGAACTTGTTACTTACCTCGTCATAGAGGTAAAAGCCTTTATCGGAGGAAAAAATCAGTTTATTTTCAAAAGGAAATACATTGATGTTGATGTTATTGGGTAAGCCATTTTTTTCATCATAAGAAGTTGAAGCCGTTACTTTCTTAAGATCTGCACTTAAGGTAAGGCGGTAAAGGCCTTTATACGGGTGACTCACCCAGATGTCGCCTTTAGCATCCTGCTCTACATAGCGGGAAGGTTCCACGAAACCTTCGATCTTATGATGAAATCGCCAGATCCCGGAAGCATCTTTCTTAAATAACACCAAGCCATTGTAGGTGCCCTGTATTAGATATTCAGGGTCACGTTGTAGCCTGGTGATCGTCCAGCCGCCACTGGCTGTAGAAATCCGCTCCAGATTACCAGCACTTACGCGGAAAGTTCCGTCGTTATGCCCACAAAACAGCTGACCATCGATATTTTTCAGTTCCCATACTTGTCCCTGAGAGTTGGGGATCAGTTTGAAATCAAATGCATTTCCACCCTCCGGCGCCCAGCGGCTATAGAACAGCCCCTGATTGGTGCCCAGGTAAATGTTACCCTCGAAAATAAGACTGGAGTACACGGTGCCAAATTGCCCGACCTTATCAAAGTAGAAGTTTAAAGGTGAGTTCAGCTCAATGCGGTCTATACCATTATCCAATCCCAGCCAAAGATTTTGCTCCTGGTCGGCAAGAATGCTCAAAACGGTATTGTTCTGTAACCCGGTTGATTTATTCATCCGCTGAATGACAGCACCACTTTCGTCAAGGATCACCAAACCATTCAGAATCGTGCCGTATGCATAGTATTTGTTCAAGATCTTTGTTCCGTTATTCAGCTGGTAACGCTGCAGGAATTCATCAGCCTGTGTTTTGAACTGGCGGTAGCGCCGTCCATCATACAGGTACAAACCATTTTTTCGCGTCCCAATTAGAAGCTGCCTGTCCTTAAAGGGCAAAATGGAAAGGACATCTGAAGGATTTACCAGGCCTTCATTTTTAAGTGCAACCAGGCGATTACCCTGGAGTTCAAATAATCCCTGACCAAGCACTTCAGCAATATACCGCTTGCCCACCTGATGCAAGAACAGCAACGAACCACGATGTTCTATCACCGTAACCTTGTTGTCCTGAAAAATGTAGATCGCCGAAAACGATTGAAAGATGGTGCGCGTTCCTTCCGCATAGATCTTCCAGACTTCACTGTCTAAAGCATGTGTATTCGGAACCAAGCCCTTCAGCGAGGTATACTGCATCCGGTTATTTTTGATGCTCCAGTATCCGAACTCGGCATAGCTGCCAACGTAGATCCTGCCATTTTTATTAGCAGCGACCGATCGTACAATCTGCCGTCCAGGCATCTCATATTGTTTCCAATATTTGCCGTCGTAACTTAAGAGGCCCTCCCCGTTACCGAAGTACATTACCCCTTGTTTATCTCGTGTAATGGACCAGTTCTGATTGCCAGAACTGTACATGTCTTTGCTGTAGTTCTGGATGTAGGGTACACCAATGCGCTTGATATCTTCGGCAGCAAGGTTGCTGAAAATACTTAAGCAGCATACAAAGAACAAAAGAAAACGTCTGAAACCGTTTTTCTGAAATAACATCAATGATCTGAACCTTCTTTATTTTTTATGTGAGAACAGCCATGGCAGCAGGGTAGGCTCTGCAAATGCAGCATCCCAGCTGTTGTGATTGGCCTCCGGGTAATGGGTGTACTTCACCTCTTTCCCAATTATTTTAAGCTGATCGGCAATCTCTTTGGAGAACCTTGGATCAACAACATCATCTTTTCCACCATGAAAGATCCAAAGTGGAACCTTTTTGTATTTATTTACGTTCGCAAGGTTATCGCCACCGCAGATGGCAAATGCCGCAGCAAATGTTCGTGGTTTCCTTCTGAGCATCTCATAGGTACCCATACCGCCCATCGAAAGTCCCCCGATATACACCTGCTTTTTATCCGCATATGGCTTATCCAGAAAATTGTCGACCATGCCAAGCAGCGCATGCATTGCTTTAGTAGGCTTTCCACCTTTCCTGAATTCAAAATGACGTTTACCGAGGGAGTCTGTTGAAGCTATGGTGTTCGACCAATAAGAATCCCTTGTGCACTGTGGAAAGATCACGATTGCCGGAAATTCTTTTCTGATACCCGGTTCCAGAAACAGCTTTGCGCCATGAACCAGCTGTGCCTCATTGTCATTGCCCCGTTCGCCGCCACCATGCAAAAAGAAAAGCACCGGATATTTCTGTTTTGGGTCGAAATGCTCCGGAAATAAAACGCGGTATTGGATGGTGTCTTGTTTGTTGGCGTAAATACCTTTTACAAACGGTGTAAGATCCTGGGCATTCGACTTTATTGCCAGTGACAATAAAGTCAATAAGATCAACGGAAGTCTTTTCATCGCTAATGGTTAAGGATTAACTTTATGGTTTTAACAAATGTGGCAGAAGTGCCTTTTTCCAAATGTCGTAGCCCGGTTTTTTCATGTGTAACATGTCCTCGCGAAAAAGCTCCGGCCGGGTATTCCCATTTCTATCGAGCATTTTAGCATTTACGTCTACATAGACCGCCTTAGACATGGTCGCGATATAATCTTTGATCATGCTGTTCGCTTTCAAAAGGGTGTCACGATATTGCTGACGTGATGGTGATTCCTTCATGGAAAGATAAATCAATGGGACCTCTGGTTGTCTTTCCCTGATTTTAGTAACCAGCGTTTTAAAACGGTCAAAGGTCTCTGTTGCACTAACGCCCATCGCGACGTCATTTTCACCGCTATAGATCACCACTTGGCGAGGTTCATAAGGGAACACCAGGTAGTCGAGGTAGGTAATGGCATCTGCGAGTGTAGATCCGCCGAATCCACGATTGATCACCTGATACTTTTTGAATGTCTGCTCCGCATCTTTCCACATCCGTATGGAGGAACTGCCTACGAACACGATGCCGTTTTTCGCTGGCATAGCAAGCCTATCCTGTTTTTGAAAGGCTTCAATTTCTGACCAGAAAGGACGTGCATCCTGTGCAAGGGCCTTCAGCTGCAGTGACATGCAGGCCAGACAGATCAAAAGAATAAGGTATAGATTACTTCGCTTCATACTGAGGTATTTTCAGTAACGAAGGTAATTATTTCGCCGGAACTTTAACAGGTTGCGGTACTTTCACATAATATCCGGTACCATCATACGTGCGGCGGCGTGGGTTGCTGATGCAGGCATCACTGCAGCATCCTAACATCTTTTCGCCACAAGCATCACACTGTGTAATGTGCTCGTTGCACTCTGGATTAGCGCAGTTGATCATCTTCGGTGTAACCGTTCCACAGTTGTAGCATTTAGATACCACTGTTGGGTTTACCGTATTCACGTCCACGGCGATCCGGTTATCGAATACATAACATTTACCTTCAAAATCTTCTCCTTTTGCCTCTTTTCCGTACTTAATGATACCACCATGTAACTGATAGACATCGTTGAAGCCGTGATGCAATAGCAAAGCACTTGCTTTCTCACATTTGATACCGCCAGTGCAGTAGGTCAGGATCTTCTTGTCTTTATATTTCGCAAGCTCATTGATCTTATCCGGGAAATCCCTGAAGTTCTCCATGTCAAGGGTCACTGCGTTTTTAAAGCGGCCAAGGTTATGTTCATAATTGGAACGCACATCCAGGATCACCACATCTTCTTCGTGGATCATTTTTTTAAACTCTTCCGGCTCCAGGTGTTTTCCAGTCTGTTTATTCGGATCAATGATGGTCTTGTCGCGTAAGCCAGAGTGCACAATTTCTGCTTTGTAGCGGCAGTGCATCTTCATGAAAGAAGGCTCGGCAACATCGTCTATCTTAAACTCGGTTTTGGCGAATCGCGGATCAGCATGTATCGCCGCCATATAAGCTTCACAAGATTCCTTGGTTCCTGAAACGGTGCCATTGAGACCTTCGTCAGCGACAATGATCCTTCCGGTAAGGTTCAGTGATTTACAAAATGCAAGATGATCGGCGGCAAATTGTTCAGCCTCCGCTATTGGGGAATAGCAGTAATAAAGTAAGGTTTGATACTGTGTCATAAGTTATTGATACCGCTGCAAACGGCGTTAAAATGTTGCAAAAGTAAGTAAATCGCTGACGATTGTCAATAGCAAGGCCATTAACCTGGGCCGGGTTTTGAACTGGAGTGGTATTGACAAGGAGTTAACAAAGGGTTCGCAAGGCTTTAGCCTTGTCAAGGCCTTGTCAACCCCTTGTCAACCCCCTGTCAAGGCCATGATAACCACAGCCGGAAAACCTGTCACATACCTTTCTCATACTGTATATCTCATGTGCATAATTCTGTTACAATATAAATACCGGAACTGCTTGACATTATCAATTTGAATACCCTATCTTAGTTAGTGTAAAAATTACACCATTGTCAACCTCAACCACCTCTTATAGATTAATTTAAAATGCCGCCCCTGGGTGGCATTTTATTTTTTATGTTTAGGTAAATTATTCCCATGAAAAAAATTTCTACGCTCATTATTGCCTGTGGCTTGTATGCTACAGCGACTGCACAATCACCTGTTGTGATCAATAAAGACCCGGAGATTGCTGGTATGGTCACAGAAGTTTCCGCCGATTCGCTTAAAGCGCACGTGGAGAAACTTGTCAGTTTCGGTACACGCAATACCCTGAGTTCGCTTACCGACAAAAAGCGCGGCATTGGTGCTGCCGGCAGGTGGATCCTGTCGCGTTTTAATAGCTATGCAAAGACTTCTGGCGGGCGATTAACCGCCAAGCTGGACACCTCGACTTACCAGCCCGACGGCCGCCGTATTGATGTGCCTGTGCTGCTTACCAATGTGGTGGCGACCCTGAAGGGTTCTGATCCGAACGATAAACGTATTTTCATCATCAGCGGGCACATGGATAATATGCGTACCAACGTGATGGACCGTACGGGTGATGCACCTGGTGCGAATGATGATGGCAGCGGCACCGCGGCAGTTATGGAATGTGCCAGGATCATGAGTAAACACAATTTCCCGGCTACCATAATTTTCGTGGCCGTATGCGGGGAAGAGCAGGGGCTGTTGGGCTCCGGTTTTATGGCACGTAATGCCAAACGCGATAACTGGGAGATCGCTGCGGTATTGAACAACGACATTATGGGCAGTAACAACAGCAATGAAACGAACATCATCAACAATACACAGGTTCGTGTTTTTAGTGAGGGACTTCCTGTTTATGAGCTGGATGCGAAAAAGGCTGCAACCATCCGGTCTATGGGGTTGGAGAATGAAAGTCCGTCGAGGCAGCTTGCCCGTTATGTGAAGGAAACCGGCGAACGTTACGTGGACAACCTGCAGGTGATGATGATCTACCGCCCAGACCGTTTTCTGCGCGGTGGCGATCATACGCCGTACCAGCAACAGGGCTATGCAGCTGTGCGCATCACCGAGATGAACGAGAACTTCTATCACCAGCACCAGGATGTACGTAAGGAAAACGGGATTGCATACGGCGATCTGGTAGTGTATATGGACTTTGAATACCTGCGTAAGAATACCGCTATGAACCTGAGTAACCTGGCTAACCTTGCGAAATCGCCTTCCCTGCCGCAGGAAGTTAATATGCTGGTTGCTGGACTGGGCAATTCAACAAGTTTAACCTGGAAAGCACCGGCAACCGGTAAAACAAAGGGCTATTATGTACTGATGCGTGAGACTTCCAGTCCGGTATGGCAAAAGAAGTTCTTCACTGCAGAAACCAACATTAAGCTTCCATATTCCAAAGACAACTACTTCTTTGCCGTACAATCACTGAGTGCGGACGGAAACGAAGGGCTGCCTGTGGTACCAGGTGTACTGCGGCAGCCGCGCTAGAAGCCGTATGAAATGCGGAATCCGTGTTGCACTTTCTTGTTACCATCATAGGCAAAGCCATAGGTTGCACGGAATATCAACCGTTGCAGCCCGAAGTAGTATTCCTTGTAATTCTTTTTGTCGGGCTGCGTCAGGAAGTTAACGCCGATCAGTTCTTCCAGCTTTAGCTTCCTGATGACCGGTAATTTATTCATGATCAATCCGGCGAAGTTCTGCTCAAAATGGGCTTCGAAGTATTGCTGATCCGTGCTGTATTCGTAGAAATCCAGAAACTGGAACTTGCGCAAATTCGGCAGGGTGGTCAGGGAGTTGTTACCACGGAAGTGTTTACGATCCGGGTAGTACACCGTTTCACGGTTCAGGAATTTACCGGCACTGATCATAAAAGAAGAGAAGCCCCATAAGCCTTCGCCAATGCGCTCCTGTGATATTTCAAGGTTCAGCAGGTCGTAGTCCGCGTCACTACCAAATACGTTTTTGATACCTCTTCTATAGCTTAGCTGTACCTCCGGGTATCTGGATTCCTGGTAAAACTTGCCTTCAGGACGGGTGATGAACCTGCGGCCGATGTTGTAGGTTAAGGTGGCACGAGCTGTCAGGGCCTTGTAGTCAGGGAACAATGGTATTTCCGCTTCTGGCGTGAATGGGTTATTGGAAGTGAAGGAACGGTCGCTGTATTCAAAGAACCTAAATCTGGTATTGTTCATCAGGAACCTGTTTTCCGAATATTCCAGGTTTACATTACCCTGTAATCCGGTGAAGATTTCCCTGGATGTACCTGCGGAAAGGAACGACTTCCGGTATAATTTCATGAAGTTTCGTTCGAATAACAGGTTGTTCAACGAATTTGATAGCATCGTCATGGTGCCATAACGGTTTAGATCGTACACACCGGAACCCACACCGAAGTTTATGCTGGCCCTTTTTGCCGGGTTGTAAATGTAGGTCGCGTTCAGATTTGCGGTGACCGTCTCCGAGGCGAAGCCGTATCGGACTTCAGGGCGTATGGTATAGGAGCGGTAGTTAGAGAGTTCTTGTAGATAGGTGAGCCCGTAGTTGATACCAATGCCCTCCACTGTATTGTAAAACATGGACTTTAACACCGGATCCAACTTCAGATAGCGCTTGTCGTAACGGTTATTGATGCTATGACCGCTCAACAGGAGTCTGCTGACGGAGAATTTATTGATGCTCCGCTCCAATGAATCGAGGTAACGTTTGGAAACTTTCAGCTGTTCGATCTGATCTTTACGGATATAGTCTGCCCGCTCTTCGGATGTTAGCGGAATTGGCCGGTTTTCCGCCCAATAGATCGAATCCTTTTTGTTTACCGTTTGCGGTACTTTCAGCAGCTCGCCGGTAAAGAAGCCTTTTGGGAAGTTTGGGCGCAGGTTATACTGCGTGTAAACGCCAAGGTAGTAGCCCTCGAACTTAAAGCCCATCACATTACCATTAAATTGAAAATTAACATTCGAAGGCATGTAGGCATTATCGACTTTGATAAACTGCTGTTTGATGTTCAATGTATCGATCAGGTTTACCCCGGTGTTTTTAGTCAGGTAAAGTTCTGCACCCAGTAAGCGCCAGCTGTCATCGGTGATGTACATGATCCCCCGGAATACGGGGTCATGTTCTCTGCGTGGAATGACCTGGATCTTGTTGATGGTTTCGCCGCTGTGGGTAGACATACCCAGGAACTTATAGTTGTAATAAAACAGGGCATTATCTGCCAGTGGAGAAACAAAGCCACGGGAACTTAATACGTTTTCCAGCAGCATGTTATTGTAAAAGTTGATGTTCAGGTCTGAAGCTTTGTTGAAACTGAAGGCATTATTCCGGCCTGCAACCTTTGAAGAGATCATTTCTTCGTGAATTTTGTCGGGCTGCTGGTAGTTGTAGATGGACTGTGATTCGGAGAGATAGAGGATGCCTTTGCGGTTGGTATCCAGATCCAGCGTTTTCTGTATGTCCCTGCCGAAGAACTTTTTAGGTGCGCCAACCAGCTTTTGAAGGCCTTTGATGTAGACATTACAGCTGAATTCCTCCACTTCCTCCAGGTGTGCTTTTCTTCTTTTTATGGCCTGCCGGATGATCTCGTAGGCAGGGTCTTCCGCATTGGCGGAGATGGTTACCCCCTCCAGCGTGTAGGTTTCTGTAGGCAGGACCACGTCTTGCCTAAGCCCTTCGGCTGGGTTTATCGTGATCTCTACTGGTTTAAACCCGATAGCTTTGTATAACAGGGTATGCTGTCCTGGGTCAACCATGATGGTGTACACCCCGTCGATATTTGCTGAGGTGCCTTTACTTGTTTCTTTAACGTAAACAGAAGCGAAGGAAACCGCTGCACCCTGAGTGTCTTTAATCGTTCCACGAACCTTAATTTGTTGTGCATGGACTTGCTGAAAACCTGAGAGAATTAGTAAGAAAACGAGAAAGAGTTTGTTCATAAATGAATTAAGAGGCCGTTTAATGCCCTAAAGATATGCGTTAACAGCATCTCCTGTATGAAAGTTTGACAACTCATCATGATTAGGGTTAGCAGCAAAGGTGGGAATTGCCTAACTTTGGTACATCAATATAGACATTTATGTACAAAACACTGCAGCCGGTTCTTCAACAAGAACTAGAACAAATCGAGAAAGACGGATTATACAAACGTGAAAGAATCATCACCAGTCCCCAGGGTGCCGATATCAAAGTGAGCACTGGTCAGGAAGTGATCAATTTCTGTGCAAACAACTATCTTGGGTTATCATCAGATCCAAGGGTTATTGAAGCCTCAAAACAAGCATTGGATAAACATGGTTATGGGATGTCATCCGTTCGATTTATTTGCGGTACGCAGGATGTGCATAAAGAATTGGAAGCAAAGTTATCCAGCTTCCTTGGTGCGGAAGATACCATCTTGTATGCTGCAGCTTTTGACGCGAATGGCGGTGTTTTTGAGCCCCTGTTCAATGATCAGGATGCCATCATCTCCGATGAACTGAACCATGCTTCGATCATCGACGGTGTGCGTTTATGTAAAGCCAAACGTTTCCGGTATAAACACAATAATATGGCCGATCTTGAAGCGCAGTTGCAACAAGCTAAGGGCTGCAGACACCGGATCATCGTGACCGATGGGGCATTTTCCATGGATGGTACCATTGCGCAGCTAGACAAGATCTGCGACCTGGCAGATAAATATGAAGCTTTAGTGATGATCGATGAGTCGCACTGCTCGGGGTTTATGGGTAAGAACGGTCGCGGTACACATGAGCACTATGACGTGATGGACCGTATTGACATCATCACCGGAACATTGGGTAAAGCGCTTGGCGGTGCTTCAGGTGGTTTTACTGCCGGCCGTAAAGAGATCATCGATATGCTGCGCCAACGTTCAAGACCTTATCTTTTCTCCAATACTTTGGCTCCGGGTATTGCGGGCGCTTCAGTAGCGGTGCTGGACATGCTGAACGAGACGACAGCATTAAGAGACAAACTAGAATACAACACCATGTATTTCCGTAAGAAAATGACGGAAGCGGGTTTTGATATTAAGGAGGGTATTCACCCGATCGTACCGGTAATGTTATATGATGCCAAGCTTGCACAGGAGTTTGCCGCGAAGATGCTTGACGAAGGTATTTACGTGATTGGTTTCTACTATCCGGTTGTTCCGCAAGGAAAAGCCAGGATCAGGGTACAGTTATCGGCAGCACATGAGCAACATCATTTAGATAAAGCCATTGAAGCTTTCACCAAGGTTGGTAAGGACCTTGGAGTAATATAATTCTTTTTTAAGCAGTATATTTGCGGCATGTTACAAGACAAGATAACACAATACACAGCGGAGATCAATGCATTCAGCACGACGAATGCGGATGAGCTGGAGCAATTCAGAATAAAATTCCTTGGTACCAAGGGGATAATCAAAGATATATTTGATGCGTTTAAAGCCGTTTCACCAGAGGAGAAAAGAACGCTGGGTAAGGTGTTAAATGAATTCAAGCAACTTGCAGAAGCAAAATACCAAAGCTTAAAAGAAGAGAGTAGTCAGGAGCAGGGCGGCAAAGATGCCGGTATGGACCTGACCTTACCCGGCGAAGGATTTGAAGTGGGTGCCCGTCACCCACTTGCATTGGTTCGAAGAGAGATTGTGGAGATCTTCAATAAACTTGGTTTCATCGTTGCAGAAGGACCGGAGATTGAGGATGACTGGCATAATTTCTCGGCCTTAAACTTCCCTGAAGAGCACCCTGCTAGAGATATGCAGGACACGTTCTTCATCAAAAAGGGCGGTGAAAAAGGGGATATTGCCCTGCGTACCCATACCTCTTCGGTACAGGTGCGGATGATGGAGCATGGTAAACCGCCTTTCCGGGCTTTGATGCCAGGCCGGGTGTACCGCAATGAGGCCATTTCTGCGCGTGCACACTGCTTCTTCCACCAGGTAGAAGGTTTATATGTTGATGAGAAGGTTTCTTTTGCTGATCTGAAGCAAACGTTATTTTACTTTGTGCAGGAGCTTTATGGTGAAGGTACTAAGGTGCGTTTCAGACCATCTTACTTCCCCTTCACAGAGCCATCAGCAGAGATGGACATCAGCTGTACGATCTGTAAAGGTGATGGCTGTCAGCTGTGCAAATACAGCGGCTGGGTGGAAATTTTAGGCTGTGGTATGGTTGACCCGAATGTTCTGGAAAACTGTGGTATCGACAGCAAGAAATACAGCGGTTTTGCTTTCGGTATGGGTATCGAACGTATTGCCAACCTGAAGTTCGAGATTAAGGATCTGCGTCTGTTCTCTGAAAACGATGTACGTTTCCTTAAGCAGTTTAAAAGTGCATTAATTTAGACGTATTGTGCAAGCCTAAGTATATATGGTTGCTGTTGCTGGTATTGCTAAGCTGCTCGAAAGGGGAAGGGTATGTGCCGGAGATTCCGCTAAACTATTCGCTTACCATTCAGCAGTTTAACATTCAGGCAAAGAATGGTATCTATGAGGTGCCTGATGTGGGTGTTGCAGGCCTGCTTATTGTTGCTACCGCAACAGGTTATAAAGCTTATGACCGCTGCAGTCCTGTTAATCCGGAGAATTTGTGTAAGATTGTACCGGATGCCGGTGGTATTACCGTTACAGATCCTTGTACCGGGGCCAAATGGTTACTGATGGATGGCAGTCCACAGAAAGCCCCGGCAGTTCACTATTTAAAAACGTATACCGTCCGCATTCAGGGCAGTCAACTAATACAGGTCACTAATTAAATGGAACCAGAAAAGATTAAAGAAAGCATAATTAGGGCCGCAAAGGACTTATTTCGCAAATATGGCTATCATAAGACCAGTGTAAATGAGATTGCCAAGAAGGCGCGTATCGCCAAGGCTACCATATACAAGTACTTTGAAAGTAAGGAGCAGATTCTGGACGCCATTCTGATGGACTACCTGGATTTGAACCTGAAAGAGATCCTGAAGAACAAAGCCCAGTTTACCAATGAGGAAGCCCATCTTACTGCATTGGTGATGAAAACCTGCCGGTTAACCTATACCGTGTGTAATGAATTTATCGGTTGGGATTTCGTTCGCGAAAATGCCAACTCGCAGGAGTTTCTGAAACATTTATCGGATCAGTTGGAATCGCTGCTATTGGCAGCATATCTGGAACTGGATCATTTTAAAAACAATCCTTCCCGACGTGAGGGCCTTGCATTTTTGCTTAAAGCGAGCAAAAGCATTGTATTTTCATTTGCATTTACCTCCGTTAGCGAGTCTGACGTTAGAAAAAACTTTGTGAGTTTCCAAAAAGATCTGCTTCCATTCTTGGTTAAAGCTGCTTTATAAATCTTTGTAGCAGGTCCGGCGTTTTACTTTACAAATTCTTAACATAGACCGTTCTAGTTTTTGGTATGAAATCTGCTATATTTGGTATATATCGCCGTTTATCATGAGCAAAGAGGTTTTAGAATTTTCAGTTTTGGTAGAGGAGAAATTTGATATGAGCTTTAACCTGGTTGGGGGTGTTTTTGGTTTTTTACTAAAATTCTTTGACAAGTAGAAGTTTGAGATCCTGATTTCTTGTTTCCTGTGTACCGTTAAAACGTTACATGGGCTTGCTATTGCCTGAATTTTTCCTCCTTCATGCATAAAAATCTTAAATTTGCATTCTGATGAGTAGAAAAAGAAAAGACGGAGTAGTAAGTATCCTTCAGGACTTGCACATAATTGATATCGCAGAAGAAGGTAAGGGTGTTGCAAAAGCGGAAGATCTTGTTGTATTTGTAGAGAAAGCCGTACCAGGTGATGTGGTTGATGCACGTGTAGTTAGAAAGAAAAAGAACTTCGCAGAAGCGGTTATAGAAACCTTGCACACCAGTTCTGCGCTTAGGACAGATCCTTTTTGCCAGCACTTTGGCACCTGTGGCGGTTGTAAGTGGCAACACATGCAATATGAAGCACAGCTTCAATTTAAATATAAAAGTGTAGAAGCTGCTTTACAGCGTTTGGGTAAAGTGGATACCTCCATGATGGAGCCTATTTTGGGTTCTGCAGAAGATACCTATTACCGGAATAAGCTGGAGTATACTTTCTCGAACAAACGCTGGTTGAACCGCGGTGACATGGATGATACCTCCGAGTTGGAGATGAATGCCCTTGGTTTCCACGTACCCTTGCGTTTCGATAAGATATTAGACATTCAGCACTGCTATTTGCAGGCAGAACCCTCAAATACGCTTCGTAATCAGGTTAGGAACTATGCATTGCGTATGGGACTTAGTTTTTATGATCTGCGTAATCATACTGGCAATTTGCGTAACCTGATCATCCGGACCTCCTCAACAGGAGAAGTGATGGTGGTAGTGGTATTCGCTTATGTGGAGCAGGAGCAGATCGAGGGGTTGATGACCTATCTGCAGCAGGAGTTTCCGCAAATTACGTCTTTACTTTACATCATCAATCAAAAGAAGAATGATACCATCTTTGATCAGGAAGTGATCACCTTCGCAGGTCGCGATCACATCTTTGAAGAGATGAATGGTCTTAAATTTAAGATCGGTGCGAAGTCGTTTTACCAGACGAACTCGGCACAGGCTTATGAACTGTATAAGATTACCAAAGCGTTTGCTGGCTTTAAAGGCGATGAGCTGGTTTATGACCTTTACACAGGTGCAGGTACCATTGCAAACTTTGTGGCCGGTGGCGTAAAGCAAGTGGTAGGTATTGAATATGTTCCAACTGCAATTGAAGATGCCAAGTTTAACAGTGCGCTGAATGGCATTGACAACACCATCTTCTATGCGGGTGACATGAAGGACATTCTTACAGCCTCATTCATTGAAAGTCATGGTAAACCGGATGTCGTTATTACCGATCCACCACGTGCGGGGATGCACGCGGATGTGGTAGCCCGTTTGCTGGAAATGGAAGCCGAGAAGATTGTTTATGTAAGTTGTAATGCGGCAACGCAGGCCAGAGACATCGCATTGCTGAATGAGAAATACAATGTGGTCCGGATTAAACCAGTAGATATGTTTCCTCACACACAACATGTGGAGAACGTTGTTTTACTTAAACTTAAAGCTAATTAATGGATATAGAAGAATTAATGCCCCAGCAGCCGGAAGGCGAAAAGAAAGACAAGAAGAAGGAGAGTCCGCTGGTAAGTCTCGAGAAGGATCTGGATCTGTATGCAGACTCCATCCGGGAGGTGGCCATTGACATCATGTTTGAGGGAATTTCCTCACATCCGATTTTTATTGCACATCAGCACAGTGTAAGTATCGGCGAAGTGATCCTGAACCGCGAGGAGTTGAATACCAACTGGACGATACAGGCTTCTACCTTGGAGGAGTTTGTGGAAAAAGGTATCATCAACCCTGAAAAGAAGGTGCTGTTTTTGAAAAGCTACAAGAAGCCTGAGGACTTCATGTGTGTATTTGTGATTGTGCCTGAAGGTGCAAACTTCATTTACTACCCATACAAGACCAAACGTGCATAAAAAAGCCCGGCAGGACATCCATCCGGCCGGGTTTCTTAACTAAAAACTCAAACTAACTAATTTTTACGCTTTACGCTTCCACTTTTGGAAGATGATGTTTTCTTGTAAGAAGCATCACCGCTGAAAGTAACGTCACTGCCGCCGCTTGCATCCGCTTCAAGCGCCTTGTTTACGCGGACATCTGCATCTGAACCACCGCTGGCATGTACCTTTGCGTAGTCTACGCTGAAAGCCTCAGCGTCTACATCACTACCGCCGCTGATATCCAGATTCATATTCGTTGCCGAACCTTTAAGGTCAACATCTGAACCTCCACTTGCCTTTATGGAAATGTCTTTGCAGACGATATTCATGTCTACGTCTGAACCGCCGGAGCTGGCCAAGGTTAACCTATTGGTCTTAATCGTATTTTGTGTGTACACATCGCTACCGCCACTGGAAGAAAGTTCATCTAAATTCTTGAAGCTCAGGTACACCTTTATGCCTTGTCTATTTCTGAACATGCCAGACCAGCTGCTGTTTTCCTTGAACCTGATGGTTAAATGGTTCCCTTCCTTTTGAAGCACAATCTTCTCTACAAGCTCCTTGTCTCCAACAACCTTAGCGGACTCTGTGCTGCCTTGGCTAAGGTATAGATCGATGCCACTGGACACGCTGACCTTGCTGAAGTTGTTGACTGCGATGTTCTTAGTGTATTGTGCAAATACGCTGCTGCTAAATAACAAGGCGCCGATAAACAGGATGGCTGATGTTGTATAGATCTTTCTCATGTTCTGCTTGGTATGTTTATGGATTAGACGCAGATGCTTCAAAAACGTTGCAGTGAAAAGTAAATATTTTTAGGATATTTGATTAAACCCGTTTAAATTGTTCTTTTTGCAGGGTAAAACATATTCTATGGCAGATTCTCCATTACTCATCTTAGACAAAACACAAATTCAGCAGAAGATTAACAGGATAGCGTACCAGATATTGGAAGATAACCTAAATGAGAAGGAGATCGTGCTTGCTGGTATCTGGGATAGAGGTTACAAGTTTGCATTAAGGCTGCAAAGCAAACTTCAGGAGATTTCAAGCCTTAATATTTTGCTGCTGCGGATTGACCTGGAAAAAGAGAACAGTAAACTGGTTGCCAAAACCGACCTTGAGGAGGCGAAATGGAAGAACAAGGTGATCATTATCGTAGATGATGTTTTAAATAGCGGTCGAACCCTTGCTTATGGGCTCGGTGTATTTCTGAATACGCCGCATAAGAAGATCAGAACGGTTGTTCTGGTAGACAGGAGTCATAAGATCTTTCCAATAGCAACTGATTTTGTAGGGCTGAAAATGGCTACGGTATTAAAAGAGCATATTGATGTTGTGATGGATGTACCTAATGAGGAAGACGGTGTTTATTTAAGTTGATATGATCGTCTTTACGTTTACGGTACTCGTTTTCCTTGTGCTTCGGTTTACCGTAACGCTATTTAATTTTCTATCCAACCCTAAACTTAGTGCTTTCCGACCTGCTTTTGCCTCCTCCGTATCCATTGTTATCATGCTGCGGAATGAAGAAAGCAATCTTCTGAACCTCTTGGATTCTATAAAACTGCAGGATTTCTCCAACTTTGAAGTGTTCATCTGCTATAACGAAATGGAACAGCATGATGAAGAAACCGTTGCCCAATTCTGCAGCCAGGACGCCCGCTTTTCGATGCTTCAGGGCTACTTAAACGATTATTCATGGATTGAGAGCCGTGCCCAGGGGAATTACCTGATGCTGCTGGACTCAAACACCCATATTCAGGCAGGCTTGCTGAATTCCTTGATCTATAGAATCCGGATCTTTAAACTCGGCATCATCAGTGTTATTCCAACGCAGGTTGTAAAAAGTTTCCGGCAGCAGCTGTTGGTTCCATTGAGCGATTTTATACTGCTGAATATGGTTCCGCTACGACTGGTACGGCTTTTTAGAACGCCGGTGCTTTCGGTTTCAAGCCGGGATTGTCTTTTTGTCGATGCAGAAAAATGCTTTGCCAATGAATGGCTGGGGCGCCTTGATCTGAAAAAGGGGCCATCCGAGTTGCTCAGGATGGTGAAGCAGGACCAGCAGAAAGCGGAGGTGTTGCTGGGCAATACTTTCCTGTATAAACGCCCGAAACATAATGACGAAGAAGCATTGTCTACTGCGGCTGAAAACTTGAAATTGTACTTCAATGGCAACTTACTGGTAGCCTTTCTTTATGTCTTTCTCGTGGTTTTAGGGCCATTAATTGTGCTGATCGGTTTTGACATCAAGGTGCTGGTGCTGCCAATCGGACTGATTTTTCTTTCCCGGGTGATGACGGCTTTTTTAACCCTCCAAAACCCGGTATACACCGTGCTTACCCATCCCTTACAAATGGCCATGCTGCTGGTGATTTACGTAAAAGCGCTGAGCAAACAATTATTGACCTCCGGTAAACAGAAGTCGTAATAATGTACTGCCTTTTTGTGTAAATTTGTGGCTTAAACTTGCAACCTGGATGAGTTATAATTTAGCTGTAAACATTGACAAAGCATCGGGCTTCTGCTTCGGCGTGGTTTATGCCATTGATATGGCAGAAGATATTCTGGACCGGGAGGATTACCTGTATTGCCTGGGCGACATTGTACACAACGATGAAGAGGTGAAAAGGCTTACCGACAAAGGGCTTCGAATCATTGATCATGATGACCTGAAGAACCTGCGCCAGGAGAAAGTGCTGATCCGTGCACATGGGGAGGCGCCATCTACTTATCAGATTGCTTTAGAAAATCAGCTTACACTCATCGATGCATCCTGCCCGGTGGTGTTAAAGTTGCAGAACCGCATCAAGAATTCCCATGATGAAAAAGAACAGATCGTGATCTTCGGTAAACATGGACATGCGGAAGTGATCGGTTTACAGGGGCAGACCAACGGGGAAGCCCTGGTTTTCCAGGATGTTGCGGAGTTGGAGCAGCTGAACCTGCCACAAAAGTTCACTTTATATAGCCAGACGACTAAAAGCACGGATAAGTTTTACGCCATTAAGGATCACCTGATCAATAAAGGTTATGACGTAAAAGCGAATGACACGATCTGCAGACAGGTTTCCAACCGATATGAAGATCTCGCAAAGTTTGTGGTCGATTATGACAAGATTGTATTTGTTTCTGGTAAGAAGTCTTCCAATGGAAAGGTCTTGTATGATGTCTGCAAGAAATATAATGAACATTGCTACTTCATATCTGCTGTTGATGAGCTTGATAAAAGCTGGTTTAGTCCGAACGATCGTGTCGGCATTTGTGGGGCAACATCCACTCCAATGTGGCTCATGGAAAAGGTTAAGGAAGAAATTCAATTATATTAAAATTTAAACGAATCAGGCGGTTTGATGCCTGAATATATATGGGAAAAAAGGGTGTACTATTAGTGAATTTGGGAACGCCGGATAGTCCGGAGGTGAAGGATGTGCGTAAGTATCTTGATGAGTTTCTGATGGATGAACGTGTGATTGACATTCCTACTTTAAACCGGAACCTGTTGGTTCGCGGTATTATTGTTCCGTTCAGGAGCCCTAAGACGGCAAAATTATACAAAGAGATCTGGGATGAGAATGGCTCGCCTTTGTTGTATTTCAGTGAAGTACAGCTGGCGATGGTTCGCGAACAGCTTGGTGACGAATACCAGGTGGAGCTCGCAATGCGTTATCAGAATCCTTCGATTGAGTCTGCACTTGCGAAACTCCGGGCAGGGCTGGTGGATAGCATCCGGGTGTTGCCTTTGTTCCCGCAATACGCTTCTGCGAGTACAGGTTCTGTAATTCAGAAGGTGATGGAGATCGTTGGAAAATGGCCAACCATACCAAATGTGAGCTTTGTAAACTCCTTCCATGATAATAAACTGATGATTGAGGCTTTTGCGGATAATGCGAAAAAGTATCAACCGGAAACGTATGATCATGTGTTATTTAGCTTTCATGGCTTACCGGAACGTCAGCTGATCAAATGTGATGTTTCTGGAAAACATTGCCTTAAAACTGCGGATTGCTGTTCCAGACTTACTGATGTAAACAAGTTTTGCTATTCCGCACAAAGTCATGATACGGCACGTTTGATTGCCGCAGAATTGAACATTCCTTCGGAGAAGTTTTCGGTATGCTTCCAGAGCCGCCTGGGTAAGGAACCATGGGTGCAACCCTACACTAGTGATGTGCTGAAAGATCTGGCTGCGCAAGGGAAGAAAAGGCTGTTGGTATTCTGTCCGGCATTCGTTGCAGATTGTCTGGAGACCTTATACGAGGTTACCGTTGAATACGGGGAGGAGTTTAAGAAGCTTGGTGGCGATGAAGTACAGTTGGTTGCCAGCCTAAATGATCACCCGAAATGGATCGAAGCGATGATCCAGATGATTAAAAATTAATTCAGGTATTTCCTGATCTTATCATAGATGCTTGCGGTGGCACCTTTCTGTTGTGCTACATATTCTTTGGCAAGCTGTGCTGCTTTCTGGTTGTTTTTCAACAGCTGGAAAGCAGTAATTAACGACTGCTCTTCTTCTATACTTTTTGCGGCACCCAGCTTTAGCAGGTCATGTGCTTCCTGAAATTTGCGGTAGTTTGGTCCGAAGATCACGGGCAGGCCGAAGGCTGCTGCTTCTAAGGTATTGTGGATGCCCACGCCAAATCCACCGCCAATGTAGGCTACACGGGCATACTGATAAAGGGAGGATAACATCCCGATGTTGTCGATTAGCAGGATTCTCGATGCCGCGGCATTTTCAGCATTTAAGTTTGAATACCGGATGGCTGTTGGAAAAAGGCTCTCGATCTGCTTCAGGTGATCAGCAGCAATTTCATGCGGCGCAAGAATGATCTTCCAGTCTTGAATTTCTGCGTCAAGGGCTTTTATCATGCTTTCATCTGCGGGCCAAGTGCTTCCGGCGATGAAGACCTTACTGCCTTCCGCGAAAGTCTGGACCAATGTTAAGGCTGGCGGATTTGCTGCGTTCTCGGCTACCCGGTCGAACCTGGTATCGCCTGCAATACTTACCTGAGTGATGTCTAATGACTTCAGCAGATCTACGCTTTGCTGGTTTTGTACAAAGAACCAGTTTACCTGCCTAAGGATGTTACGGTTAAATCCGCCGTAGAATTTGAAAAAGATCTGATCCGGACGGAAGATACCGGAGATCAGAAATAGCGGGATTTCCCTCGCGGAAAGTGCTTTAAAGTAATGGTGCCAGAATTCATACTTTGTGAATATGGCAAGTTCAGGATTGATCGCTTCAATAAACCTTTCTGCATTGCTGCGGGTATCCAATGGCAGATAGAATACACCTGTAGCAAGGGCATAGTTCTTCCGGACCTCATATCCTGAGGGAGAGAAAAAGGTTACAACGATCTTTTTACCGGGGTATTCTGCCTTGATTTTCTCCAGCACCGGGAGGCCCTGTTCAAATTCACCAAGCGAAGCGAAATGAAACCAAATATGTTTGTCGGCATTGCTGATGCGTTCAGCAATTTGTTTGAAGATGTGTTTTCTGCCCTCTACAAATTGTTTCGCTTTAGGGTTAAATGTAGCGATGAGCCTGACCATCAGTCCGTAAAGGAAAATGCCAATATTATAAAGGAAAATCATTTTGTATGTTTATTTATTATCTTAGCCGAAGATACCCGAATTAAATTAAAGGGAAACAAATTTAAAGAAAAGGCAGTTTAAAGACGGCCAAGGCTATTGCAATCGTACAACGTCATACCCTTACTTATATCTCAAATAAATGAAACGCAAAAGAGTATTAATCACCGGTGCTGCCGGTTTCTTAGGTTCGCACTTGTGCGACAGGTTTATAAAAGAAGATTTCCATGTGATTGCAATGGACAACCTGATTACCGGAGATTTAAAGAATATTGAACACCTATTTCCACTGGAGAACTTCGAATTTGCGCATCATGACGTGTCAAAGTTTGTATATGTTCCTGGTGACCTGGACTATATACTTCATTTCGCTTCTCCAGCAAGTCCAATCGACTATTTAAAGATCCCGATTCAAACCTTAAAGGTAGGTTCCCTGGGTACCCACAACCTGCTTGGACTTGCACGTACTAAAGGTGCAAGAATGATCATCGCTTCTACTTCGGAGGTTTACGGTGATCCAAACGTAAATCCACAGCCTGAGGAATACTGGGGTAATGTAAACCCGGTTGGTCCCAGGGGTGTATATGATGAAGCGAAACGTTTTCAAGAAGCCATGACCATGGCCTATCATACTTTCCACGGTCTGGAGACCAGGATTGTAAGGATTTTCAATACCTATGGTCCTAGAATGCGACTGAATGATGGACGTGTATTACCTGCTTTTATTGGTCAGGCGCTAAGGGGTGAAGATCTTACCGTGTTTGGCGATGGCTCACAAACCCGTTCATTCTGTTATGTGGATGACCTGATCGAGGGTATTTATCGTTTGTTATTCAGCGACTATGCACTACCGATGAACATCGGTAACCCGGATGAAATTACGATTAAGCAGTTTGGCGAGGAGATCATTAAACTGACTGGTACCACACAAAAGCTGGTGCTTAGAGATCTTCCGGTGGATGATCCAAAACAGCGTCGTCCGGATATCACAAAAGCAAAAGAGATTTTAGGATGGCAGCCGAAGGTGAGCAGGGAAGAAGGTTTGAAGATCACCTATGAATATTTTAAAACCCTTCCTCAAGAAGCTTTGGTTAACGTTGAACATAAAGATTTTACAACTTATAATAAATAGTAAATGGCAAAGATACTAGTTACCGGTGGTACGGGCTTCATCGGCTCACACACTGTAGTAGAACTATATGCAGCAGGTTATGATGTCATCATCGTTGATGATTTTTCAAATTCAAATCCTAAGATATTAAACCAGCTAGAAACAATCACCGGTAAGAAGCCGGAGTTTGTAGAGCTGGATCTATGTGATGAAGCAAAAGTAAAGGACTTTGTAGCGTCAAACACAGACATTACAGGTGTGATCCATTTTGCTGCTTTCAAAGCAGTAGGGGAGTCGGTACAGCAACCTCTGAAGTACTATAGGAATAACTTTTACTCACTGCTTAACCTGCTTTTTGCTTTTAACAGCAAGATTGATTTTGTATTCTCTTCATCGTGTACAGTATATGGCCAGCCAGACCAGTTGCCGGTAACAGAAGCTGCCCCGGTTAAGAGAGCGGAATCTCCTTATGGTAACACCAAACAGATCGCTGAAGAAATGTTGTCTGAGGCCTGTGCAGTGAGCCCGGAGCTGTTCGTGACCTCTTTAAGGTATTTTAACCCTGTAGGCGCCCATGAATCTGCACTGATCGGCGAACTTCCGATTGGCGTACCGCAGAACCTGGTGCCCTTTATCACACAGTCTGCGATAGGCAAACGTGGTCCGATAACGGTTTATGGTAACGACTACAATACCCCGGACGGCAGTGCGATCCGCGATTACATTCACGTGGTAGATCTTGCTAAAGCGCACGTTGCTGCTATTAAGCGTTTGGAAAGTAAGGTGGCCAGCGCTAATTATGAGGTGTTTAACCTTGGAACCGGTAAAGGTTCATCGGTACTGGAGATCATCCATGCCTTTGAAGAATCAACAGGTGAAAAGCTAAATTACCAGATTGGTCCAAGGAGAGAAGGGGATATTGAGCAGGTTTACGGAGACGTGACCAAAGCTGCAAATGAACTAGGCTGGAAGGCTGAACTTGGCATTCAGGAGATGATGCGTTCGGCATGGAACTGGGAGAAGTACTTGAAAGATAACCCGTTTTAATGGTTTTAAGCGAACATAAGGATCTTAAATACGCCATCACTGCTCTGCCTGCAAAGGAAAAGGATAAGCTGCTGCTGCGGTTGATTGCGAAAGATAAGATCCTTACCGAACACTTGCACTTCAAGCTGCTGGAGGATGCTTCAGATTTGGAAGGACGAAGATTGGCCCTTTCAGAATTGATTGAAGATAACATCGCTGCCCTGACAGCAAATACCAGGTTCAACGTGAAGGATACCCTGCTTCTGCTGCGTACCCTCAATGGTAAGATCAATCACCACTATAAAGTAACGAAAGATCTGAACTCGGAAATTGAGCTTCGTATGCAGCTGCTGAACCAGATTCCACTGGTGCTGACCGCAAGTATTCACGCCACTTTAAGTAAATATAATGACCGGATGGTGTTGTACTTTCTACGTACGACACTTTCCGTTTATAAGAAATTCCTGAAACTACATGAAGACCTGCAGTTTGATCTGCAGGACGCGCTAAATAAATTGCTCAAAAAGGCATATACGCCCAAATTTGCAGAAACTGCCGAAGCCTTAGGCTTACCAGAAAGTTTCTAGCAGGTGTGGGCTGAAAATGCTTCATTTAATACAATATACCCCATGAAAAAAATCTTAATCACCGGTGGAGCCGGTTTTATCGGTTCACATGTTGTACGGAGATTCGTGAACACTTATCCGGAGTACGAGATTGTAAATCTCGATAAACTAACTTATGCTGGCAACCTGGCAAATCTTAAGGATGTTGAAGATAAGCCAAATTATAGATTCGTAAAGGCGGACATTACAGATGCTGCCGAGATGAACAATCTGTTTGAAGCTGAAAACTTTGACGCTGTAATTCACCTGGCTGCAGAATCGCATGTTGATCGCTCGATCTCGGATCCGACAGCTTTTGTAATGACCAATGTTATTGGCACGGTAAACCTCTTAAATGCCGCAAGAGCATACTGGAAAGGACACTACGATAGTAAAAGGTTCTATCATGTATCTACTGACGAGGTTTATGGTGCCTTGGGGGAAACCGGTATGTTTACCGAAAGCACGGCGTATGATCCACATAGCCCATATTCAGCGTCAAAGGCAAGTTCAGATCATTTTGTACGTGCTTATCATGATACCTATGGACTGGATGTGGTGATCTCCAACTGTTCAAATAACTATGGATCGCACCATTTCCCGGAGAAACTTATCCCACTTGCCATCAATAACATCAAGAACAATCAGCCTGTTCCGGTTTATGGAAAAGGAGAGAACGTTCGCGACTGGTTATGGGTAGAAGATCATGCACGCGCAATTGACGTGATCTTTCATGAGGCGGCAAGCGGTGAAACATATAATATTGGCGGTCATAATGAATGGAAGAACATTGATCTGATTAACCTGCTATGCGGTATCATGGATGAGAAGCTAGGAAGACCAGCGGGTGAATCTGCAAAGTTGATTACCTATGTTACTGACCGTGCAGGCCACGATCTTCGCTACGCGATCGACTCTACTAAGCTCCAGCAAAAACTGGGTTGGGTACCAAGCCTGCAGTTTGAAGAAGGTCTGGCAAAAACCGTAGACTGGTTCCTGGAGAATGAGGAATGGTTGAAAGACGTGACTTCTGGAAACTACCAGGCTTACTATGACACGCAGTACAAAGCGCGTTAGTAATAGATAAGTTCCTATACAAAGAAGGGTGCCGATAAATTATCGGCACCCTTCTTTGTATATGCCAGGTTAGTAACAAAGCCAGCAGTGCTGGCAGGGAACTAACCGGGTTAATTCTTTTACGCGGTATAGATAGTTATTCGTAACGTAAAGCTTCTACGGGGTCGAGTTTAGATGCCTTCTTAGCAGGATAGTAGCCTGAAATAATACCTACAAACACACAGAGTGCAAAGCCTCCAACGATGAACAGCCAAGGGATAATAAAAGTACCACCCATGGCGAGCGATATGGCGTTCCCGAGACCAATTCCAAGCAATATGCCTAGCGCACCACCAAACAGGCAGATCATCACCGCTTCGATCAGGAACTGCTTACGGATGGTTGAGGGATTGGCGCCGATAGCTTTGCGGATCCCGATCTCCCGGGTACGTTCCGTTACCGAAACCAACATGATATTCATCAGTCCGATGGAAGCCCCAATGAGCGTAATTGCTCCGATGGCTACACCGCCAATTGCAATGAAGGCCAGGTTCTCGAATAGCGTTTGTGCTACGGCATCACTCTTGGTGATCTCGAAATTGTTAGGCTGTTTAACTTTGAGCTTCCGAATGTTCCGGAATTCCGCGGTCGATTCACCAATGATGTTCTCCATTAGATCATTGCTCGGCACCATTACCGTGATGGTATAGGAAGGCTCGGAGCTGGTGATCATCTGTTTTCCTCTAAGCAGTGGTACGTAAACGGATCTGTCGCTGTTATTGCCCATGCTCGAGCCTTTAGCATCCAAGACCCCAATGATCTTCAATCTGTTGTTACCAACGTTTATGATCTTATCTATCGGAGATTCATCTTTAAACAAGGTGGTCTTCAATTCATTTCCGATGATGCAGTTATTGGTACCGGTGAAGATTTCCGACTTGTTCAGGTTCCGTCCCTCTACGAGTTCCAGTCCTTGTGCAGCAAGTCCATTTTCATCAATGGCTTGCACGCTGATGTTCGGATTGGTCTTAATCGAACCATATTTCGCTGTTGCTCCCCCAGTGGCCCTAATGGTCACCGCTACGGTAGCTGGTGTATTAAGCTGTTCTTTAAATTTGATGGCATCTTCGTAACGGATCACCGGGAAAGGTTTTGGTCGCTGGCCCGAGCCACCTACACGAATACCGATCCCGCGGTTGCGGATGGTAAAGGAATTGGCACCCATGCTAGAGAAAGCGTCCGTCATACTTTTCTTAACTGCATCCAAGGTTGTTAGAATGCCTACCAGTGCCATGAGTCCGATCGCAATGATCAATGCCGTTAACATGGTACGCAGACGGTTACTTTGAATGGATTGCAGCGCGAGCCGGACGTTTTCTTGATAAGTCATTGAAGTATGTGGTTAGCCAATAAAGGGACTTCACAAAAAAGTCCCGCTGTTAAGACAACGGGACCCTGTGATATGTTACAAAGAATATCTACTATTTATACGGAGAAACTGCTGCCGCATCCACATGAACTTGCTGCATTCGGATTGCTGAAAGTAAATCCTCTGGAATTTAAGCCATCCTGCCAGTCCACCTGCATTCCTAAAAGGTACATCTGGTGTGCTTTATGCATGAAAACCTTAATTCCGCTGATGATAAATTCCTGATCGCCTTCTTTCTTCTGGTCGAAACCCAACACATAGCTCATGCCCGAGCAACCTCCGCCTTCTACGCCAACACGTAAGCCAAAGTTTTCACCGATCTCTTGCTGGTCTTTCAGCTTAAGTAGTTCTTTTACTGCGCCTTCTGTAAAAATAACAGGTGCAAATGCTGTATCAACTGCTGTACTCATCTTGTTTCATTTTAGGAATAACAAATATAATTAATATAAATAATTTGTACATTTTTGTTGATGCGAAAGCATTAATTATTACGGTACTTAAACAAAAATCCGTAGGCCTAGACCTCATTGACATGACTGAAAAGAAATTTGTGACCAGTTCTGGTATTGAAATCAAAGAAACTTATCCACCTTATAATCGTACACCTGAAAAGCCCGGAGCATTTCCTTTTACAAGGGGTATACAGAAAGATATGTACCGCGGCCGGCTCTGGACCATGCGCCAATATGCCGGATTCTCTACTGCTAAAGCTTCCAATGAACGCTACCACTATCTCCTAAGCCAGGGTACCATGGGCTTGTCGGTGGCTTTTGACCTGCCCACGCAGATCGGCTACGACTCCGACCATGACATGGCAGAAGGAGAGGTCGGAAAAGTAGGGGTAGCTATTGATTCTTTAAGAGATATGGAGATCCTCTTCGATGGCATCAAGCTGGAAGACATCACCACTTCCATGACCATTAATGCTACGGCTTCTATATTATTGGCGATGTACATTGCATTGGCCAAAAAGCAAGGCGCTGACCTGAAGAAGATCTCCGGTACCATACAAAATGATATACTTAAGGAATACGCGGCCCGTGGCACCTATATCTATCCGCCTAAACCCTCCATGCGTATCATCACCGACATCTTTGAATATTGCAGTAAGGAGGTGCCCAAGTGGAACACCATATCCATATCCGGATACCACATCCGCGAGGCAGGATCTACAGCGGTGCAGGAATTGGCCTTCACTTTAGCTAATGGAAAAGCATACTTAAACGCCGCCTTAGAGAAGGGTTTAGATATTAACGTATTCGCAAAACGACTGTCCTTCTTTTTTAACTGTCACAACAATTTCTTTGAAGAGATCGCCAAGTTCAGAGCCGCAAGGCGGATGTGGGCAGGCCTCACAAAAGGTCTTGGCGCGACCGATGAGAAGGCGCAGATGCTCCGTTTTCACACCCAGACCGGGGGCTCTACATTGACGGCTCAACAGCCCCTGAACAACGTGATCAGGGTAACCAACCAGGCCATGGCGGCAGTGCTTGGCGGCACCCAGTCCTTGCATACAAATGGCTATGATGAGGCCCTGTCATTGCCTACCGAGGCGGCTGCCAAGATCGCCCTGCGCACCCAGCAGGTCATTGCCTTTGAGAGTGGGATAACTGACACTGTAGACCCTCTTGCGGGCTCCTATTTCATAGAGGCACTAACCGACGAGATCGAGCAGGCAGCCCAAATTTACATCGAAAAGATCGACGCGATGGGCGGTTCGGTCGAAGCCATCGAGAACGGCTACATCCAGAACGAGATTGCTGCAGCAAGTTATCAACACCAGCTGGAGGTGGAGAACGGCAGCCGGATCATTGTCGGTGTTAATAAGTTTACTCAAAATCTTGAAAACATTACTGAAACCATGGAAATTGATGAATCCATCCGTACTTTTCAGATGGAGCAGCTAAGATTGTTGAAAACGCAGCGGAATGCCGATTTGGTGCAAAAAACGCTGGATGATTTAAGGGCTGCAGCAGCAACAGAAAGCAACTTAATGCCCTTTATATTAGCTTCAGTGGAGGTTTATGCCACTTTGGGTGAAATTGCGGACGTGTTGAGAGCGTCTTTTGGTGAATACTAAAAATAACCGGATTTGCACAATTTATTTGCCGATTTTAGAGTTATCCACATTAAACGTTGAAGTTCGGTGAGGTATGCAGCTACGTCTTAAGCAGTTACGATTTAAATCAAATTTCTGTTCATTTTGTTGATAATTTTTTGAATTTTTGATCTCTCGAATGAGCCAATTCATTACGCTCCTATCGTCACTGTAAACCAACAAATTAAGAATAACAATGGAAAAAACTTGTACCGAAGTGTGGAAAAACTGTCTTCAAATCATTAAGGATAACATCCCGAGCCAAAGTTTCAAAACTTGGTTCGAGCCGATCACAGCCCTTAAGTTAGATGGCAAAGTTTTAACCATACAGGTGCCTAGTTTATTCTTCTATGAGTGGCTGGAAGAGCACTATGTTGGATTGCTTCGTAAGACTGTCAAAAAGCAACTTGGGGATGAAGGAAGACTGGAATATAACATCGTTGTTGACAAGTCCTCAAGCACGGGTAATCCATACACCACGAACATGCCTTCCAACGGTAACGGAGCTGAAGCGAAGATCCAGTCGATGCCTATTCCTGTAGCCATCAACAAAGACATTAAGAACCCATTCATCATCCCAGGATTGAAGAAACTGAATGTTGACCCACAGTTAAATTCTAATTACACATTCGAAAACTACATTGAGGGAGATTGCAACCGTTTAGCCCGTTCTGCAGGTTATGCTGTTGCTGCTAAACCAGGTGGTACTTCTTTTAATCCACTAATGATTTATGGTGGTGTAGGTCTTGGAAAAACACACCTTGCACAGGCTATCGGAAATGAAATCAAGAGAACCATGCCAGACAAGCTGGTCATCTACGTTTCTTGTGAAAAGTTCTGTCAGCAGTTTGTGGATTCCTTGAAGAACAACACCATTAATGACTTTGTAAACTTCTATCAGGCGATGGATGTAATCATCATGGATGATGTGCACAACTTTGCCGGTAAGGAGAAAACACAGGATATCTTCTTCCACATCTTCAATCACCTGCATCAATCGGGCAAGCAGGTTATCTTATCTTCTGATAAATCACCAAAAGATCTATCCGGATTAGAAGAGCGTTTGTTAAGCCGTTTCAAGTGGGGCCTTTCTGCCGACCTACAGGTGCCGGACCTGGAGACCAGAATTGCCATCCTTAAAAAGAAGATGTATGCAGACGGTATTGAGTTACCTTCAGAGGTGATCGAGTATGTAGCCCATAACATTGATAACAATGTGCGTGAGCTGGAAGGCGCGATGGTATCATTGCTGGCTCAGTCCACCATGAACAAGAAGGAAATTGACCTGGCACTTGCGAAAACAATGCTTAAGAATTTCATTAAGCACACTTCTAAAGAGATTTCAATGGAGTTCATACAGAAGTTGGTATGCGAGTATTTCGAGGTTCCTGTAGATATGGTAAAATCACCTACACGTAAACGTGAGATCGTTCAGGCCCGTCAGATCTCGATGTACCTTTCTAAGAGCCATACGAAATCATCGTTAAAGACTATTGGCGCATTCTTTGGCGGAAGAGATCACTCAACCGTAATCTATGCCTGCCAAACTGTGGAAGATCTGATCGAAACAGACAAGAAATTTAAAGGATATGTACACGATATCCAGAAGAAGCTGAAGATGAGCTAAAATTCACTTCAAAAAAGAAAGGCCCTGATGAACGTTCATAAGGGCCTTTCTTTTTTGAAGTAAATGCTAACTTAAAACACCAAGTTTCGCCAATCCATAGAAGATACCCGCACTGTGTAATGCCTGGTCAATTTTATTGTTCAATAACAACTGTTTAACTTCTTCAAGCGTATACTCTTCCACGGCCAGGAACTCGTGTTCATCAAGGCTTTGTTCATGCGTTTTCTCGCCACCGGTTAACAGGTAGGTGAAAGTCTGATTTGTGGATGTCGCCGGATTGGGGTATAAGGTTGCAATTAACTCAATGTTTTCGAAGGAATAGCCGGTTTCCTCCAATAGCTCTCTTTTTACGGCATCTGCCGGATCCTCATCGCCATCGATCACACCACCGGGTATCTCCAGGGAAATGATGTCTGCAGCATGTCTATACTGCCTTACCAGGATCATCTTGTTTTCTTTGGTAATGGCTACAGCATTAACCCAGTTCGGGTATTCCAGTACATAGTAATCATCTTTAATAACGCCGTCCTGCAGTTTACAGGTGTCGACACGTAACGTAGCCCATTTTTCTCTAACCACATATCTTGTGGAAAGCTTATCCCATTTTTTAATTTCCATGTATTGTTTTAATTACCAACTGCCGCTGCTTCCACCGCCGCCAAAACTTCCGCCGCCAAAACCGCCGAAGCCTCCGCCACCGCTGCCCCCGCCAAAACCACCTCCGCCGAAGCCACCACCATGATGACCGCGATTTCCGCCACCAAGGAGCATGCTCCAGAATAGCGCATCTGCAACACCACGGCCACCGATAACCTGACTTCCGCCCCGGCCACCGCCTTTTCTGATGATCAGGATGATGATAACGATGATGATGATCAGCACCGGAATAGCGCTGCTGTTGTCGCGTTTTTTAGCACGCGGGTTATCATTCTTATATTCGCCTTTAACCAACTTGATCATAGAGTCGGTACCTGCCTGCAGGCCGCCATAGTAATCGCCGGCTTTAAAAGCAGGTTTGATATCTGTCTCTATAATCCGGTTGGTATAAATATCTGGCAAGGCACCCTCTACACCATAACCTGTCTGGATGGAGATCTTCCGGTCGCCAAGGGCAACTACAATCATGATCCCATTATTCTTCTCGGCACCGCCAACGCCCCATTTACGGCCCAGCTGTAAAGTATAATCGTTGATGTCATAATCCCCAACTGTCTTTACGATAGCAATTGCAATCTGTGTTGAAGTGGAATCATCAAAGGCGACCAGTTTATTTTCGAGCTGCTGTACTTCCGAGGCGGACAAAGTTCCTGTATAATCGTTTACCAGTTTACTGGGCTTCTCAGGTAAGTCCTGCCCAAAAACAGTTCCACAGGTAAGCGCCAGTAAAAAAGCTATTACTAGTTTTTTCATCTGTTGTATGTTTGGTTTTATTGATGAAGGTAACATGATCTTTGTCATGGTGTAGATTGCAAGATCATGTAATTTCATGCCGTGTTAAAATTTATGTTTATCCATATCGATGATGTCGTTAGGCAGCTCATTTACATCATCATGCGCAGTAGGGAAGAATACGGCAAGCTTCTCACCGGCAAGTGTAACACCGGCGATGATGCCACTGGCATAGTTCCCACTGGCGAAATGCGCTTTCATCGCAATCTGCGTGGTCTCCCAGAAATCTTCCGGAACCACACGGTTGATTCCGCTGTCGCCGATAATGGCGAACTTATGGTCTTCATAAGCCAGGTAGATCAATACGCCGTTTTTCTCGGCCGTCTTATCCATGTCCAGCTTAAAGAAATATTCCGTTGCACGTTCAAAAGCATCGGTTTTACAATGCTTTTCAATGGCAATGCGGATTTCCCCGGAGGTTAATTTCTCCGCATCGGCAATGGTCGCTGCAATAAGTTCCTGTTCTTCTTCTGTGAAAATAGCCATAGCTTGCTATAATAAAGATAAGGGTAAGGCTGGTCTTAGAAAAAACCAGCTTTACCCTTACCAGATGTGATCAATAAATTAGAATTCAATTTTAGGTGCATTTTGAGCACCAGCATCAGCTTTGAAACCAGCTTTTTGTTGGAACCCAAATAAACCTGCAGTTAGGTTGTTCGGGAAGGAGCGTACTTTCGTGTTGAAAGTCTGTACCGATTGGTTAAAATCACGACGTGCGGTTGCAATTCTGTTCTCCGTACCTTCCAGTTGTACGGAAAGATCGCTGAACTGTTGTGTGGCACGTAGCTGCGGATAGTTTTCCGTAAGCACCATTAAACGTCCTAAAGCCTGGCTAACCTCACCTTGAGCACTCTGAAATTTTTCAATGTTCTCTGCGGTAAGTTTAGTTGGGTCTACCGTAATCTGGCTAGCTTTTGAACGTGCCTCGATAACTTGCGTTAGCGTTGTCTGCTCAAATTTCGCAGCACCTTTAACCGTGCTCACTAAGTTTGGAATCAAATCAGAACGGCGTTGGTATTGTGTCTCTACCTGACTCCATTTTGTTTTTACATCCTCATCAAGTTGAACTAAGTTATTGTAGCCACTGCAACCGCTGAAGACCACAAATAGAACCAGAATACCTACAACTACTAATACAATTTTTTTCATGTCTTAAAAATTAATTAAATGAAGTTTTAAATTTTAGCTTCACCTATAACATTGGTTTATCCACGTTAATATACGGTTTAGAATCAATTTCTGTACCTTTGTTACGATTCAGGATAAAAACCTGACAGGAATATGCTAAAAGACATAGAAATTAAACTCGCTCCGGAAAATCTGGACAACAAGACTGTTATTTTGCACACTTTGGCAGATGTGCTAAAGATCAACCAGGCCAGAATAAATGACTACAAGATTCTGAAAAGATCCATTGACGCCCGTTCCAGGGTGGTCATTTACCGTTTACAAGTTCGCGTTTTCATTGACGAAGTCCCCCAACCGGAAAACGATGTTGTAAAGTATCCGAATGTAGCGGATAAAAAGTCTGTGCTCATTGTTGGTGCTGGTCCCGCTGGTTTATTCGCGGCACTGCAGTGTATCCAGAATGGCTTTAAGCCGATTGTACTGGAGCGCGGTAAGGACGTAAAGCAACGGCGCCGGGATCTTGCAGCCATTAACAAACAAGGGCTGGTAAATACCGAATCCAACTACTGCTACGGTGAGGGTGGGGCAGGCACCTACTCAGACGGTAAATTATATACTCGTTCCAATAAACGCGGAGATGTAAATCAGGTACTGGAAATTTTTGTACAACACGGTGCAAAAGAAGATATCCTGATTGATGCTCGTCCACATATTGGTACCAATAAGCTGCCCCAAATCATAACTGCCATACGGGAGACCATTCTTGAAGCTGGTGGTGAAGTGCAGTTCGACCGTAAGGTTACTGATCTTATCCTGTCGTCAGGAAAGATCAAGGGCGTGATTGTAAACGACGGCGAGAAGCTGCTGGCTGATGCCGTAATTCTGGCAACAGGGCATTCGGCACGTGACATTTATGAATTGCTGCACCGGAAGAACATTCTGGTAGAGGCTAAACCTTTCGCACTTGGCGTTCGCATTGAGCATCCGCAAGCGATCATTGACGCCGCGCAATATCATTGCGATATCCGCAGTCCTTTTCTGCCCCCGGCCAACTACAGCCTGGTAGAGCAGGTGGAAGAACGTGGGGTGTTCTCGTTCTGCATGTGCCCCGGGGGGATCATTGCACCATGTGCTACTTATAAAGAAGAGATCGTGGTAAATGGCTGGTCGCCTTCTAAAAGAAATAACCCTTTTGCAAATTCAGGAACGGTAGTGCAGATCAACTTGAATGATGTACCAGGAGAGGATCCGCTGCGGATGATGCATTTTCAGGCCGCGATTGAAAGAACGGCGTTCAAGCTTGGTGGCGGAGATCTTGTTGCGCCCGCACAGCGGATGGTCGATTTTGTAGAGAACCGCTTGTCCGTCGATCTACCGAAGAACTCCTATCTGCCGGGTACGAAAAGTGTTATGCTAAAGGATACCCTGCCAGACTTTGTATTTACCAGTTTGCAGCAGGCCCTGCCGCGATTCGGCAAGAAAATGAAAGGTTATTATACCAATGAAGCTATTCTGGTAGGTGTGGAAAGCAGAAGCTCCTCCCCGGTACGCATTCCGAGGGATAAGGAAAGTTTCCAGCATCCACAGGTGCAGGGCTTATTTCCTTGCGCCGAAGGTGCAGGGTATGCTGGTGGGATCGTGTCTGCGGCAATTGACGGCATCAACTGCGCGAATGCTGTGCTAAAGTTTCAATAAAACATTAATTTAGGGGACTTGTTGTAAAGCATGGATTAAATACAATCTTGTTTTATCATCCTTATATATATTGTTATGAAAAATACATTAATCATAGGCGCAACGCCAAACCCCAGCCGATATGCTTACAAGGCGGCTCAGATGCTTAAAGCTAAAGGCCACGACATCATCAATGTGGGCATTAAGAACGGGGCAGTTGCTGGGGTGGACATTGAGAAGCCAGGTGAGATCCATCAGGATGTGCATACGATTACAATGTATGTAGGTCCACATTTGCAGAGTGAATATTACGATTATATTTTGAAGACCAATCCGAAAAGGGTGATCTTCAATCCAGGTACAGAAAACGATGAGTTGGAAGCATTGCTGAAGAGCAATGCGATTGAGCCCGTTGAAGCTTGTACCTTGGTGATGCTGGCTACCGGGCAGTATTAGTCGCAAGTTTAGGAATACACAAAAAAGGGTACCGGTCAGGTACCCTTTTTTGTGTATTCCAATGTAGGAGGTGGTGATCAGTTATTATGTTGTTCAAAGATTTTCTTGCTCGTCACATACCGCAGGTTTGTTATGGCATAGGCCCTGGTGAAGGTGGCTGAGCCTTCTGTAAAGTAGATTGTCACCCGGTTAAACGGAATTGCCGATTTAACTGCAAACAGCCGGGCACCTCCAGGCGATTTCACCTCCTGGTATATTCGCCCGATCGGACGATCGTCAGGTAGCCGGTCTGTATCCAGGTAACTTGCGCCATATACAACAGGATCGTCACTGCTAAAGTTCAGGAGTGCTGACATCTCAAATCCAAAAACGTAACATTTCTTGGAAAGCGTTATGGTAGTTGTAGACCAGTCACTCGTAATCAACACGTGCGGATTTTTTTCTTCAACATATGGGCTTTCATTCCAGTTTCTCCACCACCCGGTTGTGGTAGGGTTGTATTTCCTGGGTGAACTGTCGTCACCAAAGGATAAAGTCATTGTTAAATTTCCATCTTGTAACGTAGACACAAACGTTTCATTAGGAATTTTTGAAATGTCCATTTTTGTTGTATACCTGAGGTAAGGTGCACAAATGGTGTCCAACGCTTCAAAGTACTTTCCAAATTCGTTCTGCACCCGTACTTTCGATAGTGGTACTGTTGCCGCCGCTTCAACATCGATGCTTGCCTCGCGCTCAAAGTTTTCTTCCTTTTTTTCACATCCCAGCAGAACAATCAGACCGAGCAGGAATAAGGTTTTAATGTTCAAGTTTTTCATAATATGATGGTTTAAGTTGATTGCAAGCTTGGCGATGGATCACATCGGTTGCATAAACGGGCAGTAATGATGAATGCTTGTGACCTGTTCAGTTTCGTAGGTGTTCTGGAAGAAAGCTTAGGGCATTGTAAGGACGGGTGGCAGCTTAAAAAGAGTGCGTTAAGTGCAAGTCGAGTTCCTGGATGTAGATCAGCTGAGTAGGTTGTTTTATAAAGCGCTATCTGGGCTGGTAAGCTAATGTACTGAATATTAGTGTTTAGTGCGATGAGATATTTCAAAAATTAAGCAGGTCTCCTAGGATTGCTAATAAGCAGTCGAAAAATCGAAGTCCAGACGGGTTGAAAGTTTCGAATAGCCGAGCCTAGGGTGCAACTTTGCTATTGAATGTTATGGGGGTTCGAATAATAGCATCAACACAGGACTTCTTTGGGGCGTAGTCTTATTTGGAGTATCAACTGTGGACAACCCGCTTGAATAAGCCTTAGTTGTAAGTACTATATAAAACTACAGGGGGGATGGGCAGCGAACAGCTTTTGTTCTTGAGCGGCTCTTGTTCGCCTCTTGACCGCGTATTGTTCGCCTATTGTTCGCCTCCAGGCGAAGAAAAGGCGTTTAAGAGGCGTCGGAAAGCCCTTTAAGAGCAATAAGAAAGCCGTTTTAGTCACCCTACTACTTGTTTTGACGGCAGACTTGAGGTTGGTACGATGGCGGTGATATTAAATCGTAAAGGTTGATACTCTATATATATATATGCTACATCAAGCTGGATGTAGCTAGATGCATGTTTTGGCTGAAGGTTGGTAATCCTGGACATTAAAAAGGGTAGGGGATCTTTCTTCGCTACAGATAAATAACACACCTCTGTAACACTAAAATGTGCCGGTAAAATGGAGTCTCTGGCAATAAAGCATTGTTAAACAGCGTTTTGAGATTTGTTGTAAACAGCTAGAGGAGTCTATCGAGTTGAAGCCTGTATGTGCCTAGCAATTGAAGTTCAAACCAGCTCATAGCGCTTATTGTACAAGCTACACGAAGCACTGTGAAAAGCTGTGCAAATAATTTGCCTTGTCTCACAGCATCTTAGCGGGTTTAAACAAGATATTTCTACATATTGTTTTGCAGCCCGGAAATTTTCTTCTACATTTGCACTCCGCTTCGGAGGAAGAGGATAAGTGAAAAGGATAAAGAAGAAAGATTTGAAAGGCTGAAAAGG
>NZ_JBQCME010000007.1:94829-176152 GCF_051965375.1 Pedobacter sp. SAFR-022 | reverse complement strand
ACAACCAACTCGCATGTGGTTTAACGCAGGACTACACTATCATCCAGCGGAAAAAATTTAAAAATATTTTTACTAGCACAAGAAAACGAGCTAAAAACAGCCAAAAACGAGGAATTTCAACCCTATTTTAGCGCTGCCCAAAAGTAGATTCTGCGTGAAAAACGCGTAAAACGAGGAAAGTTGGGAAAATACTGCTCCGGTAAGGGGATTTTTCGCACAATGCAAAATAAAAAAAAGCTCCTCGTAGGGAGGAGCTTTGTAAGCCTTGATCAGCAAGGCTAATGGAATGGTAAGAAGATTAAAATCCCAGTGCCTTATCATCACCACGCGGATCTGCACCGCCCTGATAACCGGATTTAATCTTGAGTATCGCATCAACACGACCAATAGGGCCACGTGGTACCATTTTGTACCCCTTTTCTTTGAGCTTATCTAAAGTAAGACTATCAATTGCCTCAGCCTCATAAGCCACCTCGTCAGGCAACCACTGGTGATGAAACTTTTTAGCATCTACGGCAGTCTGCATATCCTGATCAAACTCCACAACATTCAGGATCGTCTGGAATACCGAAGTAATGATTGTAGAACCGCCAGGTGTGCCAACCACCATGTACAGCTTGCCGTCTTTCTCCAGAATGGTTGGGGTCATAGAACTCAGCATTCGTTTATTCGGCGCAATGGAATTTGCTTCACCACCTACTAAGCCGTACATATTCGGTGATCCCGGTTTCACCGAAAAGTCGTCCATCTCGTTGTTCAGCAAAAATCCAGCTCCTTTAACAACCACAACAGCGCCATAGGAACCATTCAACGTTGTGGTACTCGACACCGCGTTACCTTCAGCATCAACAATAGAGAAGTGTGTTGTCTCTTCATGTTCCGCCGGAGCAATTTCTCCTGCAGCTATAGCGCTACTTGGTGTTGCACGCGCCCAGCTGAAGTCTGCCATACGCTGTTTAATATAGGCATCAGACATTAACGTCTTTGAAGGAACCTTATAAAAATCGGGGTCACCCAGGTGAGCGGCACGGTCGGCATAAACCCTACGTTCTGCTTCTACCATAACTTGAATCGTTGAATCTCGATTGAATCCCCAACGTTTTAAGGGAAATGCCTCCACAGACTTCAACAGCTGAATTAAGGCAATTCCACCGCTAGAGGGCGGCGGCATGGTGATAACCTTGAAATCTTTATAACTTCCGGTGATGGCATCACGCCAAACGGCATGGTAATTCTTAAGATCTTCTTTAGAGATAATGCCCCCATCCTGCTTCATCTGCGCAACAATAGCGTCAGCAACCGGACCTTCATAGAACCCTGCGCGACCTTTATCCCGGATTTGCTCCATGGTAAATGCGAGCTCAGGCTGCATCAGCAAATCTCCCTCGGTCCAGTTATCTTTGATCAGCGCTGTACCCATCGGATTGAGCTGCTTCAGCCGTTCCTGAAGGCCATTCAATTCCCGGGCTTGCCTGGCAGAGATCCTGAATCCTTTTCTGGCAAGCTGAACCGCGGGCTCCACAAGCGCAGACCACTTCATCTTACCGTATTTTTTATGGGCTTCAACCATACCGGCAACGGAGCCGGGCACACCTGCAGCAAGACTGCCATAAAGGCTTTTTTCAACGATTGCATTACCTGCATTGTCCAGGTACATGTCGCGGCTAGCCTGCGAAGCCGCCTTTTCCCGGTAGTCCAGCGTACTGGTTTCGCCCGTTGCACTACGATAAACCATAAATCCACCGCCACCGATATTTCCGGCATTCGGATAAACCACTGCTAATGCAAACTGCACCGCCACCGTTGCATCTACGGCGTTACCGCCACTTTTAAGTACATCAAGGCCCACTTGCGAAGCATATTCACTTGCTGTAACAACCATGCCCCGGGGGGCTTCAACACTTTTATGTATTTCCGAGCCAGTGCTTAGTCCCGATTTACGGCTTGAACAACCGGTTTGTACTACTGCGGGAAGAAGCATGGCGGTAACCACCCATACAACTGCCCTAAATCTTGTAACTTTCTGCATTTCTATAAATTTCCTCTATGGCATCCTTGTTTTTCTCCAGGATGACTTTCCGCTTCAAGCTTAGTTTAGGTGTAAGCTCAGCACCTTCAATGGTCCATTCTTTTTCGAGTAAATGAAAACGCTTCACTTGTTCCCACTTACCAAAATCTTTGCAGGTTTCCTGTACAATCTGCTGATACTTCTCGAGCACCCGCGGTGCTTCGATCAGCTGCTGATTGCTTTCATAAGAGATCCCCTTTTCAGCAGCCCAGTTTTTGAGTGCCGCAAAGTTAGGAACAATTAGCGCAGCAGGAAATTTCCTGTTCTCACCCAATACCATCACCTGCTCCACCAGCAGTGCTTCTTTAAATTTATTCTCCAAAATCTGCGGTGCAACGTACTTGCCACCGGCAGTTTTAAAGATCTCCTTTTTCCGGTCCGTGATCTTCAGGAACTTCCCATCAACCAGCTCACCGATATCGCCTGTATGAAACCAACCCGAGGCATCAATCGTTTCTGCAGTCTGGTCAGGACGATTGTAATAGCCTTTCATCACATTGTGCCCACGTGTGAGCACCTCGCCATCTTCCGCAATTTTCACCTCTACCCCATCAATTACCGGACCTACACTACCAAACATGGTATGATCGAAATGGTTTACCGTAATTACTGGTGAAGTTTCCGTCAGCCCGTACCCTTCGAAAACCGGCATACCTGCAGCCCAGAAGATCCTGGCTAGCCTCGGGTTTAAGGCTGCACCACCAGAAACAATGACAATAATCTTACCGCCAAGCGCCGCCTGCCATTTTTTAAACACAAGTTTCCTGGCGATGTTCAGTTTCATCTTATAGAACCAGCCATTGGAGAATTCGAATTTCTCCGCCTCTGAGACCGACCAATCGAAGATCTTCCGTTTTAGGCCGGCAAGCTCCTTCCCTTTCTCCATAATCTTATCGTACACTTTCTCCAACAGGCGAGGTACGGTAGAAAAGCCGTGTGGCTTCACATGTTGAATATCTGCTACAATGGTGTCCATACTCTCCGCATAATACACAGCGGCATCGGTATAAAAGTATACGTAAACAATCATCCGTTCAAAAATGTGCGACAAAGGCAGGAAACTCAACACGCGGCGTACCCCTGAAGGAAAGATCTTGGCGCAGTTTTTAAAGTTCTGTACCAGATTATTGTGGGTTAGCATCACGCCTTTGGGTGTACCCGTCGTTCCCGAAGTGTAGATCAGCGTTAAAATATCTTCCGGCGTAACTGCTTGCCGGTAGGGCTCCAGATCAATTTCTGCGGCAGCCATACCAGCCTGCTCCAAGGCCGACCAATGCGGCACACCAGAAACCTGATCAAAACTATAGACCTCAATTGGAATATCTAAAGCATCAATAACAGCTTTAACCTTCAAATACAAAGCTTCATCCGCAACGAAGATCAAGTCAACCTCAGCATCCTTAATTATAAAGCTAATATCCTGAGCAGCAAGGGTCGGATACAATGGAATCTGGTAAGCACCAAGTTGCATAATAGCGAAATCAGCAATGTTCCATTCAGGCCTGTTCGGTGACATCACTGCAATTCTGGAACCTTTTCCCATGCCAAGTTTAACTAAGCCTCTGCTTAGCCGGTCGACCGTTTCGCAAAAGGCTTGAGTACTATAAGATTTCCATACTGCATTAACCTTTCCGCTGACGAAATCATCTTTAGGGAAATTCTCGATGTTATACTTTAGAATATCAAATACCCGTGTGACTGTTGTTCCCATAAAGTTTGCTTAAATATTTGGTGTATCTCAAATCTAACAAAATATTCAATGTATTAAAATCTCGGGAATGCCGGCATTAACGCTGTCTACCCCCTTCAGAATCTTAAATCGCCCCCCTTTATATTAGGCCTTATGCCCCGGCGATTGTACATTTGCAGCTGCCGGAATTTACTGGCACAAGAGTTGAATCGTCCAATTTGATTGTTTAATTAAAAAAAATTATGAAAAAACTTTTTACGATGATGTGTTTAACTGTGATTGCCACTATCGGCCTTTACAGTACTTCTAATGCCCAAAGCTACAGGAATGCCATAGGTGGACGTTTTGGAACCGCAAATGGTGTGACTTTTAAAACCACCCTTGGCGACAACAAGATGTTGGACCTGATTGCAAATTTCAGATCAAACGACGGCTATTCTTATTTCCGAGTAACGGGTCTATATGAGATCTACAATCCGCTTCAAGGTGCTCCAGGATTGAACTGGTACTATGGTATCGGTGGATCCGTAGGTTCGAGAAAATGGAAGTTTGACGACACCAACAAAGCCTATATCTCTCTTGACGGTGTAGTTGGTTTAGATTACAAATTCGCTGACGCGCCGATCAACTTGTCTTTAGATTGGAAACCAGCAATTGAACTAGCACCCTCTACAGAATTCGATTCTTCAGGTTTAGGTCTGTCGGTACGATTTACATTCTAAGTAAACCTTAAACATAAAAAAAGCGGCTGGTCATCGAAAAATGACCAGCCGCTTTTTTTATGTCCGATGGAGCCGTTTACACCCCGGCCCATCTTTTAAGCACCGTCTTTTGTGCAGGCGTTGCATTTTCATCAATTTGGGCTACCAGCTTGATGTTTGGATTTGCTTTTAGCGTTACATTAAAGTCCAGCAGTTTTCCATCCCTGGCAACCTTGATCGCAACAACGTCTCCAACCTTTTTACTGGTCAGCTCCGGCATACGCTCCACCGCAGCCTCTACAGGCACACCATTGATGCTGATCAGCTCATCGTTTACATTTAATCCTGCTGTCCATGCAGCGGAGTTCCTGGAAACTGCCGAGATGAACATACGTCCTTCTATTTTACGCGAAGCTACACCAAGATAAGGTACTTGCTTGCCTTCATTTTCGTTCTTCACCGTAACTCCAGCATAACCAAAGTAGGTGGCATAATCCGCCGGCGCTGTACCGGTAACATATTTGTCCCAGAAAGCAGTGAAGCTAGTGCCGCTGATCTTTTCAACCATAGCTTTGAACTCGGCATCTGTATAACCTTTACCTTGTGCTTTGCACTGCAGGTACATCGCTTTCATAACATCATCAAGACTCTTCTCGCCTTTAGTGGCATGAGCGATCGCAAGGTCCATCATTAAACCAATGACTTCACCTTTGCTATAGTAGGAAATCGAGCTGTTGCTGGAGTTCTCATCCGGACGGTATTGTTTGATCCAGGCATCGTAGCTGGCCATCGCTGCCGACTGTACCCTTGCGCCTGGTGTATTTTCTACCGCAGCTACTGCGCCGGCAAGTTTGTTGACAAAGGTTAACTGATCATTAAACCCTGCGCGGTGTGTTAGTTTATTCTCGTAATAAGCCGTGAAGCCTTCCGCAATCCATAGATTGGTGGTATAAACTTCATTGTCGTAGTCGAACGGACCTAAAGCCACCGGCCTAAGGCGTTTAACATTCCATAAATGGTAATATTCGTGCGCAACAAGATCTAAAAAGCCATTGTAGCCTCTTTCATTATTATATTGATTACGGGATGCACCAAGCACCGTAGAGTTTAAGTGCTCCAGACCACCGCCGCCACGCTCAAAGTTATGGACAATGAAAGTGTAGTGTTTATTCGGATTCTCGCCGTAAATGGCCGTGCCTTGTTCCACAATTTTGGCCATATCTACTTTCAGGCGTTCTTTATCGTAGTTACCGCTGCCATACATCGCAACTTCATGTTTTACACCAGAAGCCGTAAATTCAAATATATCCTGATTACCTACTTCCAGGGGGCTATCATAAAGGATGTCAAAATCCTTCGCCGTATAAGTGAATTGTTGTCCGGCAACGGGTTCAAGTCCGGTAGATACTTTAGACCAGCCTTCGAAAGGGATGACCTTAACGGTACTTGGCGATTTCAGGTGCCCCTCAGGATACATAAATATACCTGTGGAAGACAAGAAAGCATGTGAAGCATCAATGAACGAGGTACGTACGGAAACCTCAAAAGCATATACGCGATAATTGATCTTAAGCTGATTCGCTTTAGCACCATAGATCCGCCAGATGTTCTTTCTAACTTTTTCAAATTTTACCGGTTTACCTGCAGCACTTGCTTTAAAACCTTCTACATTTTTGGAAAATTCCCTTACCAGGTAAGATCCTGGTGCCCAAACCGGCATTTTAACATCAACGTAGTCCTTGTTGATGCCCGAGATATTCATCTCCACATCAGCATAATGTGCTTGTGGCTCTGTAAAACTTACTTCGAAACCGATCTTAACCTGCGATTTCGCTGTAAGGCCTAAGGATAGTAAAATGACCACCCCTAATAGTGATTTTTTTTTAAACATACTTTAACAGCTTTTCGACAAAAATAGGACTTCTCCTACTTTAACCTTAATAAATTGAATTTAGAGGTGTAACATACTTAATACAACATGAACCTGCTAACTTATTTAGATATTTTTGTTTGTTAATCCCATTTACAATCTCAAAAATGAAAATCAGATACATCGTTTATGCCCTTCTTACAGTGGCACTTGCCTACTTTGTCTATTACCGAATTACAGCAAACAAAGCCATCTCCGAATCCGGTAAGGGCGGCCGCGGCGGCTCTGGCTCCGGCATGGTTGTAAACGGCATTGTGGTAACGCCAGATGCATTTGAAAATGAATTGGAAGTCACCGGCTCAGTCGAAGCAAACGAATCTGTAACCCTTCAGAGTGAGATCGCTGGATTGGTAACGGGGATATATTTTACCGAAGGCAGCAATGTTAAAAAAGGCACTTTGCTGGTTAAGATCAATGACCGGGATATCCAAGCACAGCTGCAACAGGTACTTACAGGTCAAAAACTATCACAATCCAACGAAAATCGTGCAAAGCAGCTATTGGCGAAAGGTGCCATAAGCCAGGAAGAATACGATACCGCATTGGCAGAACTACAATCCTTAAATGCTCAGGCGCAATTGGTGCGGGCACAACTTGCGAAAGCAAGCATTCGCGCACCATTTGATGGTAAGATCGGCTTACGAAACATCTCTATTGGTGAATATCTAACCCCAAATAAGGTGATCGCCAACTTATCGGCCATCAACCCCGTTAAAATCAGCTTCTCTGTCCCGGAGAAATATTCAGGCCAGATTAAACTGAATTCAGAGGTCGATTTTAACACAGACGGAATAAACCAGACCTATAAAGGCAAAGTCTATGCTATTGAGCCTGCAATCAACGCGCAAACACGTACCTTATCAATCAAAGCTCTTGCACAGAATCCTAAAAATGAATTATTACCAGGCTCATTTGCAAAGATCAGACTTACGCTAAGTACAGTGGAGAATGCATTGATGGTTCCGAATGAAGCTATTATTCCAGTATTAAAAGGTAAAACCGTTTTCATCTCCAAAGGCGGTAAAGCAAAACAGGTGCCGGTAGAATCCGGGACCAGAACAGCAGAACGAATTGTAATTACATCTGGCCTGAAGGCGGGCGACACGGTACTTACCACCGGTGCCATGGCTTTAAAGGAAGATGCTCCTGTAAAGGTGACTGTGGTAAACAACTAATTCAAAGAACATGAGTATTTCAACCACCAGTATAAAAAGGCCGGTTCTTGCCATTGTAATGAACCTCATGATCCTGCTTTTCGGAATCATTGGCTACTCGTTCCTGGGCGTAAGGGAATTCCCCGACATCGACCCTACCGTTGTATCCGTGCGAACCTCTTATCCGGGTGCCAACGCCGATATCATTGAATCGCAGATTACCGAGCCGCTCGAGAAATCCATTAATGGTATCGATGGTATTCGCAACATTTCATCTTCAAGTAACCAGGGTAGCAGTAACATTACGATAGAGTTTAACCTCGACAAGAATATCGATGATGCAGCAAATGATGTCCGTGATAAGGTGTCACAGGCAGCTAGAAGCTTGCCAAAGGATATTGACGGCAATCCCACAGTGAGCAAGGCGGATGCTAACTCACAGGCCGTGATCACCATGACCATCCAGAGCGATAAACGTAATGTGATGGAATTAAGCGATTATGCGGAAAACGTCATTTCAGAACGTCTGCAAACCATTTCTGGTGTAAGTAGCGTTCAAATCCAGGGGCAGCGAAAATATGCCATGCGTATTCGCATTGACCCGGCTAAACTTGCAGCATACGGATTAACCTCCTCTGATCTGGTTGATGCGCTGAACCGCGAAAACGTAGAACTGCCCTCTGGAAAAATCACCGGTGCCAACACGGAGCTTATCGTTAAAACCTTAGGAAAACTTACCAACGAACAGGAATTTAACAACCTGATTCTTACCAGTGACTCCAATAACGTGGTCAGGCTGCAGGACGTCGGTTATGCCATGCTCGGATCAGAAAACGAGGAAACCGTATTACGCGAATCGGGCAAACCGATGGTGGCCGTGGGGCTTGTTCCCCAACCAGGTGCCAACTACCTGGCCATCTCCGAGGAATTCTACAAACGCTTCGAACAGCTGAAAAAAGATGTTCCAGAAGACATCAAACTGGAAGTTTCATTGGATACGACCGAATTCATCAAGATGTCGATTACCGAAGTTACAGAGACGATCATCCTTTCGTTGATCCTTGTAATTCTGATCATCTACCTTTTCTTCCGGGATTGGGCAATTGCCTTCCGGCCATTGATCGATATTCCCGTATCCTTGATCTTTACGTTTTTCATCATGTACATTTTTGGATTTTCCATCAATGTACTATCCCTGCTGGCGATTGTACTCGCTACCGGACTAGTGGTAGATGATGGTATCGTAGTTACCGAAAACATCTTTAAGAAGATCGAAGAAGGCTATTCGCCCTTTGAAGCGGCAATCAAGGGTTCCAATGAGATCTTCTTTGCCGTGATCTCCATCTCGATTACGCTGGCAGCAGTATTCCTGCCTGTGATCTTCCTGGAAGGATTCGTCGGCAGGCTCTTCCGGGAGTTCGGTATCGTAATTGGCGCCGCAGTGCTCATCTCCGCATTTGTGTCGCTAACCCTGACACCGATGCTGAACGCTTACCTGATGAAGAGTACCGGTCATACCAAATCGAAGTTTTACCTCATGACCGAGCCCTACTTCCAGAAACTGAATGATAGTTATGAAGAGAATTTAAACAAGTTCCTTAGTCGTCGCTGGTTAGCAATTCCAATCATCGTAGTCTGTGTGGCAATGATCGCTCTTTTCTGGAACATCATTCCAAAGGAAACGGCACCATATGACGATCGCAGCGCCATCAACATGAACGTAAGTACACCTGAAGGTGCTTCCTTCACCTATACAGACAACTTCATGAACAAGATCGGCACCATGATCGCAGACTCCGTTCCTGAAACAAACGTAAACATCAGCATCACTTCACCAGGCTTTGGTGGCGGATCCACCAATGGTGGATTCTTCAGAATGGGCCTGGTAAAACCTTCAGAAAGGGAGCGCTCGCAGGCGGAGATTGCCAACAAGCTCACCAGCATCACCCGTAAGTATTCTGAAGGAAAGGTTGTGGTTACGCAACAACCCACAATTTCCGTAGGACGGCGGGGTGGCTTACCGATAAACTACATTATCCAGGCGCAGAACTTTGAAAAGCTACGGGAGAAAGTGCCTTTGTTTATGGAAGAAGTCGCAAATGATCCAAGCTTCACCACCTCAGATGTGAATCTGAAGTTCAATAAGCCGGAAATCAACCTGACCATAAACCGCGACAAAGCCAAGAACCTTGGAGTTTCTGCACAAGACATCGGAATGGCATTGCAGCTTGGTTTAAGCGGGCAGCGTTTCTCGTACTTCTTCATGAACGGGAAACAATACCAGGTTATTGGCCAATTTGAAGTTGCAGACCGAAAAGATCCTCTGGACCTGAGTTCCGTTTACGTCAGAAACAATAAAGGGCAACTTATTCAGCTCGACAACGTGGTTGATCAGCGAGAAGAAAGCAGTCCACCGCAGTTGTACCGTAACAACAGGTTCACTGCAGCAACCGTGTCTGCAGGACTTGCCCCAGGCGTGAGTATTGGTGAAGGCCTGGACGCCATGGATAGAATTGCCGCAAAAGTGCTCGACGATACCTTCTCAACCGATCTTGGTGGCGAGTCAAGGGATTACCGGGAGAGTTCTTCGAACACCCTATTTGCATTCGGACTTGCCTTGCTGCTGGTTTACCTGATCCTTTCCGCCCAATTTGAAAGCTTTAAAGACCCGGTCATCATTATCTTAACGGTGCCAATGGCCGTTGCTGGCGCATTTCTGTCGTTGTGGCTTTTTGGTCAGAGCTGGAACATCTTCAGCCAGATCGGCACAATCATGCTTATCGGTCTGGTAACCAAAAATGGTATCCTGATCGTCGAGTTTGCGAACCAACTTAAAGAACAGGGTAAAAGCGTTCAGGAGGCTATCCGGGAAGCTTCCGTATCCAGGTTAAGACCGATCCTGATGACCAGTCTGGCCATCGCCATTGGCGCCTTACCTATTGCCATGGCACTTGGTGCGGCAGCAAAAAGCCGTATGGGTATGGGTATCGTGATCGTAGGTGGTACCACCTTCTCTCTGGTGCTTACACTGTTTGTTATCCCTGCGATTTATTCCTACTGGTCTAAAGAGCATAAGGAAAACAAGGAACTTACCCGTTCACTGGAAGCAGCTATCGAAAGCGAGAAATTAGAAACCGTTAATGTTTAATCCTGCATGAAAATCAGCATAAATATGTTTATCCTGGGCCTGATCTTTTTAGGCCTAAGCCAATATACCTACGGACAGAATATTCTCCATAAGAATACCGACTCCTTGCCGCGTTTTACGCTAAGGGAGGCTATAGATACCGCATTAAAGAACAACTACGACATCAAATTGGTCAACAATGATCTGCTCATTGCGAAAAACAATGCAAATGTCGGTAATGCAGGCTTTTTGCCTGCATTGGTTGGAAGTGTAGCTAACAACGGGAGTAACCAGCACACCATCCGTACCCCCGCTTCAGGGCCTGAGCAAGAACTTTCAGGCGTAAAAAACACCAACCTCAATTATGGGGTGGCGCTCGACTGGACGGTTTTTGACGGCTTTCAGATGTTCGCCAATTATGATCGTTTGAAGGAACTCCAGAAACAAGGCGAAGTAAACACAAAAGCTGTGATCCTGACGACTATCGCTGATGTCGTTAATGCCTATTACGCCATGGTACGCCAGCAGCAGCTTGTTGTAGCCAAAGACAGTGCCATGGAGATCTCCAGATTAAGACGTCGCATAGCGGAAAACAAGCTGCAGATCGGCCGTGGCTCCAAGCTGGACGTGCTAACAGCCATCGTAGATTTTAATACCGATACTTCATCTTATTTACAGGAAAAAAACCTGTTGAAAACATCCATGGTTACCCTGAACCAGATCATGGCCCGGGACCTTAACATCGAATTTAAGGTAGATGAAGACATGAATATCCAGAACAACCTGGTCTTGCAGGATCTTGCAGAAAAGACACAGCAGCTCAACCCAAGTCTGCAGAACGCATTTATCAACAAGAAGATCGCCGAGCTCAACCTCAAGCAGATCAAAGGCCAGCGGTATCCGGTCATTGCCGTAAATAGTGGCTACCAGGTGTCCCGAAGTACCAGCCCTACCGGATTTAACCAGAAAATCCAGTCTAATGGACTCACCTACGGACTTTCTGCCAGTGTAAACATCTTCAACGGCTTTCTCCAAAGACAAAATGAACGCAATGCGAAGGTTTCCATCAGCTCTTCGGTGCTCGACCTGGAACGAACCAGACAGACCATCAATGCACAGTTGATTTCTACTTACCAGAATTATATGACCAATCTCGACCTGCTTAAAGTCGAGTCTGGCAACGTGCAGGTTGCAGATCAGAACCTGGAAATCACCTTAGAGAAATATCGCCTGGGTAGCATATCTCCACTAGAACTGCGTGAGGCTCAGCGAAACTCCATCAATGCCATTACCCGACTATTAGATGCTGAGTACCAGGCAAAGATCACCGAGATCAGCCTGAAAGAAATCAGCGGAACCCTAAATGTTCAATAAGATTATTATTTTTAACGCATGATATTAGTAGCTGACAGCGGTTCCTCGAAAACAGACTGGATGGGTTATGATAATGGAGAAATTATCACTTTCAACACCAAAGGCATAAATCCCTACTTCCTGAATGAACAGGAGATCTATAAGGTACTTGCAAAAAAAGAAGAATTTGCACCTTATGCTTCCAAAGTACAGGAGATCTACTTTTTCGGTGCTGGAAGTTCCTCGCCGGACAAACATGAGGTGGTATCCAATGGCTTGTCACTATTCTTTAAGAAAGCTTTCATCAGTGTAGACAATGACCTTGTAGGCTCCGCTTATGCAACATGTGGTGATGAGAAAGGGTTGTCCTGCATTCTTGGTACGGGTTCAAACATTTCTTATTTCGATGGAAAACATGTACACGACAGCAGGCATGGTCTCGGTTACGTGCTTGGTGATGAGGGCTCCGGAACTTACTTTGGCCGTAAACTCGTGACCTCTTACCTGTATGGCTCCATGCCGGAGAAACTTGGTAAAGCATTCGCAGAAACCTACGACATCAATAAAGAGAGCGTAATCACCAATGTATATCAACGGCCATTTCCAAACATCTACCTGGCTTCGCTTAGCAGATTTATGGCCAGCAACCTGAGTCATCCATTTATTGTGGAGGTTCTGCGTGCGGGCTTCCAGGAATTTGTAGACACAAACATCAAGGATTACGCAGACTACAAAAATCTGAACTGCCATTTTATTGGATCCATCGCTTATTTTTATCAGGACGTACTAAGAGCAGTTTGCCAGGAGAATGAAGTAAAAATTGGCAACATCTATCAGAAACCAATCCATGGCATTTTCAACTACATCCTGCACAAGGAAGGTATTCAGCTGGCGGCAGACTAACCAAGGACAGTTAAATTGTTGGACGCTTCGACCTGCGGATCTTCCATACACCATAAAGCAGCGTGATAATGATCAGGATGTAAACACCAGCATCCAGCGGTGTTTCCGGCAGATCAGGGTCTCCCCCAGGCATGCCTGGATCGTCCATCCCTGCTGCTTGCAGTAAAATCAGTGTCCAAATCTGTAGGTTGACGGGGAGCAGTGGAATAATTACCATAATATCTAATTTATGTGGTTTCAGCGTTTAATGATCCTCAAGGTTTTCACCGGTCGATTCGTATCCAGATTGATCAATTCCACCAGGTAGAGTCCGGATCCAATACCGGGCGTATCTACCTGCAGCACTTCCGCACCATCCAGCCAGCCGAAGTTGCGTCGCAGGAGCAGCCGTCCCATCAGATCCCGTAGACGCAGTTCCATCCTGAAACGCACCATACCGGGAAGCTTCAGTTCGAAACTACTGTAGAAAGGATTTGGGTAAATCAGCACCTCAAGCTCCTCGCCAGCTGTATCGGTTTCCGGCTGCAGTTCAAGCTTCGAAGGTTTGAGCAGTAATACGAAACGATGTTCACCGAAACTTTCCGCTACTGCCGTATTCAAGTCAAACTCATACACCTGATCTTCGGACAGCACCTTCTGGGTACGCAGATAGCGGTCTGCCAGGATCAACGTCGTGCCGGCCTCCAGTGTTCCAATGCCCGATATGTGCAATCGGTATTTACCTGTTACATACCCTTTCACGTACAATGGCACCTCCAGCAGTCGCCTTTCGGGTTTTGCACGCGTATCTACCGAAAGTTTTGTTTCAGCACCGGCAAGTCCGGCGATACTTACATAACCGACGCCCAGCGCAGTTGCATCACGGTCATCGACATCATTGTTGCCCAGGGTCGACAACACCAGGGTATATTGCTGCTCAAAAGCCTCTCTTGCCAGCACGACACGGATCTTACCATCAGCTGCATGCTGCGTAGCATGATGTTCCACTGTAGCCAAACGTCTATTTGATTTCGCAGAGATCGTTTCAGCTGAATGCCCGGGGCTAAAGTCAATGCTGCCCCTGCCCTGTCCGTTCAGTACTTTTACAAAGAATCCTTCAGCAGCCTTAATCCTGGTATTTGGATCATCCGTTACATCGTATGCATTATTCAAAGGATTGAATTTCCAGACGTATGGGCTCAGATTCTCTCGCTGCAAATCCGACCAGCTAAGCACTGCTGCATATGGATTCCCCAGCAGATGGAAGCCATCATCCGGTTCCCCCATGTTGCGGTTCTGGAGCTCCAGATGCAAACTTTCTTGAAACAGGAGCCCTTTATGCTTGATGGTGTAAGATCCGGGGCTTTCAAACGGGGCGGTCTGGACTTGCCTGGCATAAGCATCAGGCACCAGGCGGTCACCACGCGAAAACACATAGATGCCTCTACCCACATCAACGGTAGTGTTCATCTCCGGGATCCCGCTATACTTCTGCGAGAGTGTGCCGGTCAGCGCCTGATTGTGGGTATAAATTGTATGTCCGTTCTGCGGAGAATCATCAAAGTCATTCCGCATTCCACCCGGACCAGTTACAAACAAGGCAGCTTTGAGATCAAACAAATGATAGTAGGACAAGCCAGCACCCGATCCATGATAAACCGGCGAGCTCCACAGGCGCCAACCCCGGGCGGTCGCAGGCGCAGGAAAAGCACCTGACACGTGTTGCTCCACATTGACCTCTCCGATAACCGCCGCTTCAGGCGGCGTCGAGATCGGCCATAAAAAACCTTGCTTCTCGGTACCGGTATGCTTCAGGGTTAAATGACCATTGGAATTCAGTACGCCCATTTTCGTCTGCACATAGCCGAACACGTCAACTGCCTGTTCCAACTTTAGCACCGCGGAAGTACTTGCCTTATCCAGCAAGAGCTCCTGTACACCGATATGCCCCGAACCAGAAACGAGCTGTGGAGCAGCACCAGCAAACCGTAGTCCACCGGATTGTACCTCCGCATCGCTTTCCAACAGGCCATGATTAATCAGACTGGCATCGAGCTGCAGGTAGGCGCCCTCATTTATGCTAAGCCTCGCCCCCGAATCCAGCCTGGAGTCACAAAGCACTTCCATGGGCTGCCCCAGCAGCATTATCGCATCTCGTTCCAGGGTTAATCTATTCAAGCTTAATCCCTCAGGTATTCCATCCCTTAGCTTTGCACCCGGACCAATAATCACTTGCTCATAGTTTTCCGGCACTTCCTTGCTGCTCCAGTTTGATGGTTCGGCCCATGATTGATTCAGCACATTACTGAATACCATGCCCGTACGCAGCAGTTCTACATTTGACTCTTCTGCAGAAACCGCATAAAAGGCCGCGGGATCACGCTGGTTGATATAATTGCTCATGATCCATTCGGGGCTTGCATTGAAGGTCTGTATCCTCAATTCGTCTATGATGCCGCCGAAATACTTGTCTTGAATCTTACTGGAGCCTACCACCAGGCTGCCGCCCAGCTTCGAGGCAAAACTACCTAAACCGACCGCATAGTTTACCCCATCTATGTAAATGTCCCTTCGCCCCTGATAAGACTGGCTCGTTAAATGGTACCAGCGATCCGGCACCATGATCAGCGTTGACAGTTTAACTGAAGTTGATGAATTCGTCCGTGTTTCCTGCGACAGGCGCCCTGATGCTTCCAGCTTCAAGACATAACCCCCAAAAGCAGCGCTGTCTGTGCTGAGAATCACCTGCTCGCGGTTGACTGCGGTAAATTTGATCCAGCAGGACATAAAGAAATTGGTGCTGTTAATCTTCCCGGCGCTCAGCTGATGGTTGCTGCCATTCAACTGTATGGCACTGCCTATCTTTCCGGATACATAGTTGGAGGCAGTCATATTGCTGCTTGGTCGCAAAGCTTCCGCTGCTACACTGCGGGCAGCATTTTCAATGGGAATGCCAGAAGGCGCTGCATTCATGTGCCATATCCGATCCTGATCATTGTTCCAGGTGAACTGTGCTGCTGCAGCATTGGGAAAGTGAATGTTATTGGACCCGTAATAAAGATAGATTTCAGTAGCTGCGGTAGCAGTTCCCGCCGCCGCAAGTGATGGCAGTCGTACCCAGCTCAACAGCTTACCGCTCGCCGCCTCATAGTGATCCAGCTGATAGCTCAAAGGTGTCGCTGCCGCAGTTACCAGCGTAAAGGCAAAATCACGGCCCTTGCTGCCGGAGATCTTATTCCCGGAACAGTCTCCTGCTACATACCGGAGGTCAGGATCCTCCAATGCAACCAGCAGTGGAAAGTTCTCCAGGTTCACCGCACCCGCCACAAATTCTTTATGGATCGTAATCTTCTTACGATAATTATAGCCCGGCAACCAAGCCTGGGCACTTACCTGAAAACCGGTAAAGACAAGAAGCAGAAACAATTTACAGATCTTAGCCATTTGATATTTCAATGGTACTTATTCCAGCGCAGGAAGCACTCAGAAAGGTTGCAGAATTGAAATATCAGATTACCAGCCCTATAATTTGGAAATAATTATTAGTAATTTCACAACATCAGCCTGTACATTTACTTTTCATATGCACACCGAAGAACAAATCAAGAACATAGCAGATGCGCTGTTATCCAGCTTCCTCCCGAAGGACTCTAATGAGACAGAACTGACCTTCCATTTCACCATACCGCCTAGCCAGAGCTACAAGGTTTGGTATAAGCGAAAAAAAGCGGTCTGGGAGTTTATCAAGTTTGAGGAGGACAAAAAATAATCCCCTGCATCATCAATAACGATCTGACACAGGGGATTGAAAGGATCAGCTTCCTGATCCTAAATACAGTACTTATTTATAGGTTGCTGCGAGTTTCAGTGCATTGTAAGCATTTACAATACCTCCCGTTACACAAAGATCAGAGAAAGGCATAGATACCGGCGCTTCATCAACCATTACCGTTACCGGGTGATTAACTTTCTCAACAGATTTCATAATGATCTCTTTTACCTGTAAAGCTGTTAATTTCGGATAGTACGAACGGATGGTTGCGGCTAACCCTGCTACAACCGGTGCAGCCATACTGGTTCCATTAAACTTCGCATAAGCATTTCCATCCGGGATGGTCGAATTGATCTGATAACCTGGTGCAAAAACGTCTACTGATGTTTTTCCATAGTTCGAGAAATCAGCCTTTAAGGATTCATCATTTGTTGGAGTTGAAGCACCTACAGAAAGGTAAGCACCTGCAACACCACCTGAAAGGTAGTTGCGATTTGGATAGTTTACCTCCACATCGGTATTCTTGTTATCATTTCCGGCAGCGTGAACAAGCAGCACATCCTTAGACATCGCGTATTTCACTGCTTCATCAACCAATTCCTTGTCCCATGAATAGGCTTTACCAAAGCTCATGTTGATGACTTTGGCGCCATTGTCAACCGCATAGCGGATCGAGTTGGCTACGTCCTTATCACGCTCATCGCCACCTGGTACTGCACGCACACCCATGATCAACACCTTATCCGCTACACCTTTGATACCGATGTTATTGGTCCTATCAGCGGCAACAATACCAGCAACGTGGGTACCATGACTTGCATCAGGACCTTTGACGTCGTTGTTACCGTATGATCTTTCGCGGCCGTTGGCATAATCATCACCCACAAGTTCTGCTCTTGGATCATATTCCAGGTTCAGGTTATACTTCAACATTTCGTCATAGTGGTCAACACCTTTCTGGATCTGATTTTTATAGAAATCCTTGTAGCTATCCTCTTTTAAAGCATTCACCATAACGGATTTCAAGCGGGTTTCCATCTCATTTTCTGCCTTGTACTGCTCAAAGTCTGCAGCAGTAGGCTCCGCTTTTCCAATCTTCTTAACAACGCTGTTCAATACGAATTTGAAACCCTCGATACCGGCAAGACTTTCTTTTGCTTCAGCAACCTGCTTGTCAAAATCAGCCTTCATCGCTTTATACTGGGCGTAGGCGGCTTCATCTTCTTTAGCAACTTCAGATACGTTCTCGAATTTCTTCATGTCCCGGCGAAGCAAACGGGTAAGTTCAAGGGTTTCAAATTCAATGGAGCCTTTTTCAGAACCCAGGAAGTTCCATCCGTTTACATCATCCTTATAACCGTTCTTGTCATCGTCAATGCCATTGTCTGGCTTCTCTTTTTTGTTTACCCACAAGACGCTTTTCAGGTCCTCATGGGTAATGTCCACACCCCCGTCCAACACGCCGACAATAACAGGTGTAGCTTTCTTGCCTTTTAGCAGTTCTTTGTAAGCACGCTCTGTACTGATACCGAATACAGAATCTGTTTTAAGATCCAGGTTTTGCCAGTTTGACTTCTGTGCAAATGTAAAAAATGGGAAAAACGACAGGGCAACAATCAGCCGCATTCTTCCGGTAAAAAATCTGTTAATCATAGTTTTACTTAAATTGTTCTTATTCGATGCTGCTCAGTTACCTACATGGATTGTTTCCAAAGCAGAGAAGCATAACATGCTCCTACTAACGCAACATCAGGATTTCAAATATAGCCGACTTAAACATTAAATTGGTCAAAAGACAAACACCTTTCAGAAAAAGGCCGGAACATTCCTGCTCCGGCCTCACCTAACCTAACCTATCCACCTACCAATGTCAAACGGTATGCTCCATCAACCCAGCGAGATCTGAGAATACCCAGGATTCTTGCGGTGTGTTGTCTATAGGACTATAGCTTTCTTAAAAGGTCTAATGTTGTAGATGTTAAAAAATGTTAAATGCTTGTTACCTGCTCATGCGCTACTTCAGAATGTCTTCAAGCACCTTTTTCTTACCATCAATCTTCTCGGTGTATTCCAAGCCAAGTATTTCTGTGATCAATGGGTACACGTTTATATTTTCAAAAGATGGGATCTTTAAACCAGACTTAAAAGCCGGGCCCCATGCGAAGAAGGTTGCATGCATATCTTTAACTTTTGCAGGGTCAAATCCATGTTGCCCGGGGCTTGGTGTTCTGCTGGAGAATACCCGTGGCCATGTTGGGATCAGCACGATGTCGCCAATACGATCAAACCGGTCGTCCTTGGCACCATAGTGGAACTTCTTCGGCATCTTGCTTTTCAGATACACTTCATAGTCCACAGCCTCTTTCTTTAGCTGCTTGTACAGTGGTTTGATGTCGGCACTGTTTTTAGCATGGATACTCACCGTGGTACCTGACGTAGGCACCACGAATTTCTCCGGGTCTATACTTTTTGGCAGCCTGAGCGGGTGTTCCCGATCTACAGCGGTCATACCGTGATCTGAAAGGAAAATAAAGTTTACAGGCAGTCCGGTTGTTTTTACGACCTCTGTCAACTCAAATATGGCTTGATCAACCATTTTCACCGCTTCAGCCGCTTCTGGAGATTCCGGCCCATGGTCATGCCCGGAGTGATCAGGTTCGGAGATGTAGAAGGTTATCAGGTGTGGCCTTTTCTCTTCGGGAAGGTTCAACCAGTCTTTAACCACCTGTATACGTTCCTTCATTGGGAATTTCTCCGTAAAATCGTAGCTATAGGTCGGACGTACCCCTTTTACATCCGCTTCCGAACCAACCCAGAAAAAACTTGCAGACACCATTTGCTGCTGTTCCGCAAGTACCCAGAGCGGTGTGCCCCCATACCAGCTGCCATCCTGCACCTTAGCCTTTGCAGACATACTATATCGATCATTTCGGGCTTGGTCGTAAAAAGTGTTGTTAACCAATCCATGATGTGCAGGGTAAAGTCCCGTCACCAGGGTATAATGGTTGGGAAAGGTAAGCGTTGGATAACTCGGGATCATACTTTCCGCCTGTACGCCCGCAGCACTTAGCTTTAGCAAATGTTCCGGCTGGTATTTCTTCGCATAATCATGGCGAAAACCATCCGCAGAGATCAGGATCACATAAGGTTTTTGCTGTTGCGCCGCCGAGTTCTGCCGATCTGCAACAATGCGCTGAGGAAAATCCCCTTGTGCCTGTACCATTAAAGGTGCTGCCATCACTGCGATGAACAGCATACGTTTAACTAAATTAGAAATCATATTTATATGGATCATTCGTGTTCATTCCAGCCCATAAGCGTCATCATCCTACTGAATTCAGGATGAAAGCCCGCTTTTAGGATCAACTGTTCGCCAGTAACAGGATGTATCAGGTCCAGCTCCGAAGCATGCAGCAACATGGTGGTCATGTCCCACTGCGTTTTAAAGAAACGGTTTTGTTTGTTGCAGCCATGCTTACGGTCACCAATGATCGGGTAACAGATATGCGCAAAGTGTTTACGCAGCTGATGCATTCTGCCGGTGGTTGGTGTGGCCTCAACCAAGGAATATCTTGAGGTGGGGTGTTTACCCAGCGGAACATCAAGTTCAGCACGCTTCACCGTTACAAAAGAGGTGAAAGCATCCTGAATGGCGCCATTTTCCTTCACCAGCGGGTAGTCAATGTCCATACTATCGGGCGCGTAACCACGCAATATGGCCATATACTTTTTCCGGATGGCGCCTTCCTGAAACTGCTTGTGCAGGGCAACTTCCACCTCTTTATCAAATGCGAATAGGAGCAGCCCGGAGGTCTTTCTATCCAGGCGGTGCACCGGACTTACGCGACGGTTCACCTGGTCACGCAACATCTGCAATGCAAATTCCTTTGCATCATTTGCGATGAATGACCGGTGAACCAGCAGTCCGTGCGGTTTATTTATGGCAATCAGGTGTTCATCCTGATAGATAATTTCGAGCATTCTAAGTTTTTTGCAAAGATAACACCCGAAACGTTATTATCCTGCCTATTTCGAATATAGCTGATCCATAAAGCGGTAGCGCTCCAGATCAGTTGCCTTTTCAGATTGAGTTTTCGGACCGATATTCATGAAGGTAGCGGATTCCGGCTTGCTGATCGGCGCCCATTTCGGAAGTCCGGAACCATTCGGATCACCAGTTTTGATGAAGTTCGAAAAATAAGTCAGCATGGTCTTAGAGATCTGATGATCTTCCTGTGTCCAGGCATAAACCGGATTTTTGTCCAGGTTACCCATAGCATATTCAATTTCAAAAGCATGGGGTGCACCCTGCGATATCGGTGCGGCCGGGGCAGGCGCTTTCTGATCATCCGCTTTGGTTACGCCGCCTGCCAGCCCTGTTGTGGCATTGGCGAAATCTTTAGTCATTGGTGGCTTGGATTTCGAGAAGAGATAGCGATAAGTTGGCTTAGCAGCGGTTTTCGCATGCAGGTCCAGCCATTTCCAGGTGCTGTATGCAATAAACCGGTCACTGGCCAAAGCAGTGGCAGACTTAATCACCTCCGCTTCGTTGCTCCCCGGATATAGTTTAAGTACCTGCTCCGCCTGCTCCGGGAAGTCTTCTTTTACTCTTTTCGCATAAGCCTCCGGAGTAGGCTTCTCCGCGCGCATAAAGGCCTGATAAGGCATTTCAGCAGAATTCCAGCCTGCAAGCAGTGGCACTTTGGCCTGTTCGCCAGCTTCAAATATTTCGTTCAAGGTTTTCGGCAGAAAATACCCGTCAATGGTTGCTGCAGTACGGAATCCATTTGGACCAGAAGCGACCTTCAACAGTTCTTCCGCAGAAAGCGCCCGTAGTTCGGCCAATGAACCTGCTTTAACTTTTTCCGCAAATGCAAGTCCGTTCTTTTCGGCTTCTTCCAATGTCAATGGCGCAAGTGTCGGTTTAATCATCGCTCCACTTTCGCCGATAGCACCTGCGATCAAACCTTTTGACAGCGGAGAAGCCATCTGTGCCGAAACGGAGATGGATCCTGCAGATTCACCTGCAATCGTTACCCGGTTCGGGTCGCCACCAAAAGCGGCGATATTTTCGCGTACCCACTTCAATGCTGCATATTGATCTAGTAAACCATAGTTTCCAGATCCTTTGTAGGACGTTTCCCTGGAAAGTTCAGGATGGGCCATAAACCCGAAAACACCCAATCGATAGTTAATTGTTAAACTTACGATACCCGTTTTGGCCATAGCTTCGCCATCATACCGCCCTTCAGAGCCATCACCTGCCACATAGCCGCCGCCATAAAAATATACCAGTACCGGTAGTTTCTCCTTCATGGTTTTTGCTGGTGTCCAGACGTTCAGGTAGAGGCAGTCTTCACCGGTGCCAGGTGAGCGGAACATCATATCGCCGAATACCCTGGCTTGCATTGGACTCTTTGAAAATTGGTCCGCCTTTTTAACACCCGACCAGTTTTCGGCAGGTTGCGGCGCTTTCCAACGTAATTCTCCGACGGGTGGTTTTGCAAAAGGAACACCTTTAAAGCTCTTTACACCCGAGGCTTCCGTTGTACCTTCCAGCAGGCCGTTAGCAACTTTGGTTTGTACTGTCTTGCCTGATTGTGCATTCGCAAAACCCAGCGGCCCTACAATAGCCAGCTGGATGAACATGAACATTTTAATTATTCTCATAAAAGGTTTATATCGGTTGTTTATACCCAGCGTGCTGAGCGAGTTCAATTTAAAAAATTTCTTTCAGAACCGTTTAATGGTCCTTGACCTTTCTCACAAATGGCACAATTATGTTGTTTTTTGTGCAATACAAATTCATTAAATTGAGCTACAAACCAGTAAGTTATGAAACGTCTAGTAACACTCATGCTGTTCATGTTCGTTGGCGTATTAGCACATGCACAGCTGGCCAATACCAGATGGACCGGTAATTTGACTGTTCCAGAAGCTACGCCGATGTACTTAAATTTTAAAACAGACGTATTTGAAGTCAGTTTAGCAGAAAGCAATGAACTGGTGGAAACCATGACTTACAAGATCAGTGGCGATACGATCATACTGAAGAAAACCTCGGGAAGCAGTGTCTGCCCTGAGGGCTCAACCTTTACCCTGAAGTACGCCATACAAGGAGAACAATTGCTATTAACACCCCTTTCGGATGACTGCCCTGAACGTGCAGGTGCATGGACCAAAGAACCCTTTACTAAGGTGAAGGAATAAAATCTTTTTTTAAGGTTACCTTAATCCGGCTTCAAGAATGCCCCAGAAGCCGGATTTTTTTTTTCGCACCTTTGTGCGCAAATGTTACACGATATACTGCTGCTTTGTCTGGTATCCTTCTGCGCGGGATTCATCGATGCAATTGTAGGTGGTGGAGGTTTACTGCAACCATTTAGCGAAACATTAGTTGCTTTCCGTAAGGCTGAAAGGTACGCCTTTCCCGGTCGTTAAAAATTTATTGAAGCTATATAGAAAGCTTTGCCAACCGTTTTTACATAAATCATAACATTGTATTTCCGGAGTAAGACCAACGTGTGTTAGCGCTAAGGCGGTGCCTTCCGATGTAATTGATATGTCCCAAATAATTCTGGTATCAACCCACTCGGTGTTATTAGAAAGCTCAGGCAAATCAATCAACGCATCTACCACCCGCCAGCTCACTTTTTCATTCCCGACCAGCTGTTCGACTTCCATGGTTTTATAGACCTGAGATCCAAAACGAATCGTAAATACGTTACCCTGCTCCTCGGCAGAGCCCTCAAACATCTCCGACCACCATTTCGAAATTAAAAGGGTTAAACCCTCATATACATCCTGCGCTTTAGCCTTCAGTATAAGTTTAGTCGTAAAGTTTTCCATGCGCTAAGTTGTTACCATCAGTTGAACTTATATAACTTCATAAAAATGGTGATAAATACGAGTCTAAAACTTGTCTTATGGCAAGAATTAGACGACCACTGTAGTCGCTTGGTGCTGTTGCAACCTTTGAACACGGCGTTTACCAGCAGCCTGTTTTTTGTTTTTCTTCCTAAGCTTGTTGATCCAGATAATTGTACCGGTAACCGGTAAGCTGGTTGCAAACAGACAGGCTAAAAAGTAAATGATCTTAGAGAAAGTACCATAAATATCACCCAGGTGTAAGGAACGTACAGAGCTTGCCACCTGCTCGTTGAAAGGTTTATCGCTGAATTTCTCAGTCTTTAGTACTGCTCCGGTATATTGCTCGAACTGGATCTTGTCTGCTGCAGTCAGCACGAAGAAGCCTGAGCGACTTTTGTTGATCACGTATGAACCTGCTGAATCTGCAGGAAAACGCAACCTGTAATTACCTTCATAAGGGAAGCTTTGATCTGCGCTTGAGATCAGTGAAGCAAGCATTGGTTTTGCAGCATTGCCAGCATTCATCGGATCAGATGGCATCGGCTTCTCTCTACGCTGTTTGAATACTTCGTCGCCGAGCACATCGCTAACACCAGTCTTATACCATTCAAATGACCAGCAAAGTCCTGTCAGCGCCATGATCAACAGCACGATAAAAGAGTAAAACCCAAGCGTATTGTGCAGGTCATGGTTAATCCGTTTCCAGTTTCCAGAGAACTTGATCTGAAAGCCCTGCTTCCAGTTACGAAGCTTAATCGGCCACCACAGTACCAAGCCAGAAAGTACCAGAAACACGAAAATGATCGTTGCAGCACCCACAATGATCTTACCACCACTATCCTGTAATAATAACCAGCGGTGCAAACCCATCATGGTCGAAAAGAATTCCGCAGTTGCGCTTTTGGTTGTACCGGTAATGTCGCCGTTATAAGGATTCACCAAATAGGTTTTTCCGCCACCACCTTTGCCGCCTTTGGGACCCTCAGCCTTTGCACCCGGCCCAGCTTCAGCTTTCTTCATACCTCCACCTTCTGCATTCTTCATGCGATCACCTTTTCCTTCTTCCGGTTTGCCGCCCTTAGGACCCTTTTCCTGAACGGTGAAACGGTAAACTGCATTTGGATTAGCCGGTATTTCGATTCCAGTAACCTTACCCTTTAAGCCAGCTTCCGTTTTGGCAACCAACTCGTCAATCGGGATAACTGTTGCCCCAGCAGCTGCTTCAACATGGTAACGTTCTGAGTCTGCCCACTCTACGATCTCTTTTTCAAAGGTCAGAATGGTGCCTGTCAGGCAGACCACGAACAGCACCAGGCCGCTGGCAATTCCTAACCATAAATGGATGTCATTTGAAAACTTTCGAAAGCTGTACTTCTTTTTCATTTGGCTATTTTTTTATGTCTGTTTGGCGATTTGTATTTTATGCAAAAAGATATCCCCCTTGTGGAGGATACCTTTACCATCATGTACGGCTATTCTTTAAAATTTATAACTCAGCACCCCTGAAATATTTCGTGGCGCAATCCTGTCTATAAAGTTTGAACGGTAGGCATCATAACCGACGTTATCAAAAATATTGTTTATCAAAGCACGTAAACTCAGGTTTTTTGTTACTGGATAACCTACTTGTACGTTTACCAGAGTATATGCTTTATTGAACCATGGTGCCGTATTCGGATCAATGGCATGGTACTGCACGCCTTCTTGAGTCCAATCGTTGTACGGACGCTCACCAAGGTAATATACGCCCGCACCAAGGTTCAGACCTTTTAAAGCATTATTTCTGAAGGTATAGTTGGCATATGCGTTGAAAGTATGTTTAGGCGTATTGTTCGGTGCAGATCCGGGAACAAAAGTCGTATGATCTTTGAACTGCGCGTTGATGTAAGCGTAACCCGTTACCACTTCCAAATTCGGTAGGATCTTACCGGTTAACTCCACTTCAATACCTTTACGTTCATCATTACCACCTTTAACGTAATAGCCAGCCGATTGTACAACGCCATTTTCATCAACATTGAAAGCCTCAAGGTTCATGTCTTTGTTGTTGATCTTGTAGAAGGTCAGGTTGAAACGAAGACGGTCATTAAACCATTCCGATTTGATACCAGCTTCCATCTGATCAATACGCTCTGCACCCAATGGGTTACCATTGATATCCACTACAGATGCAGATCTCGGATTGGTACTATTGGTGTACGATCCGAAAACATTGAAACCTGGCTTAAGGGTAAACATCACCCCTGCTAAAGGATTCCAGAAGCTTGAGGTTGCACTGGATGCACCATTATCGCGGGTTTTGTTGGTACTGTAACGAACACCACCATAAGCTCTGGCCCAATCTGTAACCTGAATCACATCCTGAATAGTGATACCAAAACGGTAGTCATAAGATTGTACTTCTGTGGTTAGCTGGAAGGCCGGGTTGATACCCGATGGAAGTACGTTGGTCACGGTTGAAGGATCAAGAACATTGATCTGGTCAACGGCAATACTGTTATAAGTAGGTTGATATAAATCTAAGTATCTGAAATCACCGCCTACCTGGAAAGTATGAGAGATCTTACCGGTTTGCACTTTCTGACCGATTAAGTCTAATTGCAACACGGTGTTTTTATCTTCTCTGGCATTGTTGTGTGCGATAGAGCGGTTATATATATTTACCTGATCCACGTTGATGCCGTTGCCTCTAGCAGCAGCAAGTCCGGTTTTAATGGCGTCACTATCATAGTTTGAATAGAACAAAGCTGCACGCAGGTAAAGTTTATCTGATAGATCACGTTTCAACCTCGCGGTATAAGTGCTGTGTTTGGTGTCAGTTTTATCTGATTCGAAACCTAAAAAGCGGTTTGAAGGAAGGTCATAGATCTGGTTGGTTTTATTACCTACAGAAAGGTTCACGGTACCCGCATCAACAGCCTGCTTCTCGTTGAAGTAATCCATCTCCAAAGTCAGACTTGTTTTTGCATCCGGACGCCATTCCAATGAAGGATTGATGTAGAAAGATTCGTTGCCCATGTGATCGCGGAACTTACCACCATTCTCATAAGCACCGTTTAAGCGTACAGCAAGGGTGTTCGATTTATTTACCACACGCTGGATGTCGAAGGTAGGACGAACAAGATCCCAACTACCGGTACGGAAGGAAACATTTCCGGAGTTTTCGAATTTAGGCGTTTTTGTTACCACGTTCACGATACCACCCGGGCCACCAAGATCCGTTGCAGCACCCATGGTGATCGAGCTAGCGCCCTTAATTACCTGGATACTTTCTACCCCCTGCATATCAGAGGAGAAGCCCATACCGCGGAAATCGCTCATTACACGAACACCATTTTTCAAGGTTGGAATACCTCGGAAACCACGTGAGGAGATACTTTCTCTAACACCACCATATGTTGCATAAGTATATACGCCTGGTACATTACGTACCCCTTCGATTACGCTTAATGCGCCTTGTTGTTCAATTAATTTGTTTGAAATTACCGATATACTCTGAATCTGGTCACTAGCTTTTAAGGGCAACCTGGTGATGGCATCGAGTTTTTCCTGCTGCTTGTTGCTGGTTCCGAAAACTTCAACCTCCGACAGATCGTTTTTTGCGTCTTTCAACGTGAAGTTGATCTGGGTCCCAGCTGCAGGAACTTCAACGCTAGTGCTCTGGGTCTCGTAACCCATCAGTTTTACTTTGAAGGTATATTTACCAGCAGGAATCCGCAATTCGAAGTTACCGGATTCGTCTGTACGGCTACTTACATTGGATTTTTCAACAGTGATGTTTACAGATTGTAAAGCTACGCCCGCTTCATTTTGCACCTTTCCTTTTACAGAAGTGTTTTGTGCAAGCAGGGTATTCAAAAACAGGAAGTTTAAAAGTAATAACGTGTAAAGTTTCTTCATTTCTTTATTTAGATCAATTCTAAAGCTTGGCAAAAATAGAAAGGTCTTTCCAATTTCCAAGCCTTATTTAGAATTTATTTAAATAAAGAAACAGGTTAGTTACAGATTAATAAGATAATCTTATAAGTAATGTGGTAAAAAACAGTGGATCAGCATTGCCTTAACGAGGCTTTAACAAGGGGTTGACAGGGCGTTGACAAGGCCTTGACAAGGCTATAGTCTGGTCAAGGCCTTGTCAACACCTTGCATGAGCCGGGCGGTGGCACAGGGTGGCTGCCACCCTGCCACCCTATTCTCCAAATCTTTCTTATAGATTTATAATTCACCAAATAAAGACTTAAAAGAATGGGAACAACAAACAATGGAGTACTGGGTGCTGCAAGAGGAAAGTTAAAGCATTTCGTATTTTATCAACTTGGCAGCAAAAATGTGGTTCGGCTGATCGGCCAGCGGGAATCCGGACCGACCGCAGGAGAAAAACAGAACACTGGAAGAATGAAAACGCTTATGGCCTTATTCAGTTCTATCAAGCCGTTTCTAAAAGCGGGATTCAGTAGTGCTGCGCGTGGCACAGACCTGAACTATCACAATCTGGCGACCTCAATCAACAGGCTAAACCTAATCGGATTAGACGGTGGCTTGCAGCAGTTGCGATACGACACCTTGTCGCTCAGTGTGGGAGATGCAGCCCCACCGGAAGCAGCGCAGGTATCTGCCGAAGTGGATGGACTGAGATTTAACTGGAACTGGAATGCGGGTGATTTTGAAGCCGCAGAGGATCAGGTGATGATGATGGCTTATCTGCCTGATCAGAACACCTCAATCTTTGAAACCGCAGGTGCGAAACGAAGCCGGGCAGAAGATTTCCTAGCCATGCAACCCTCCTACTTACTGGAAAGGCTGGAGGTGTTCATTGCTTTCATCTCCAAAGACAGAAGCCGGGTATCGAACAGTTTATACCTGGGCAGGATCAACTAAGGAGGCGCTTTAGCACTGGCCAGATCTTATCTGCTATAATGCGATAGCCTGCAGCTGTTGGATGAATGCCATCATGCAGGTTCAGGTGCCGGATGCCGGCTACCCCGTCCAGCATGAAAGGCACAAGGGCCATGTTATTGTCGTGTGCCACCTGGCGGAAGATCCTTCTGAAATCCGCCACAAGCGTACCCGGAATCCAGGCAGGCAGCTCCATGCCGAGCAGCAGCATACTTGCTTCCGGGTAGCGCTTTTTAACCTTATCTACGATGCCCTGCAGGTTGGCCGCGGTACTTTGTGGGGAGATGCCCCGAAGAATGTCGTTTGCCCCAAGCTCCAGCACAAACACATCAATTGGCCGGTCAAGCAACAGGTCGATACGAGAATGTCCCCCTGCAGAAGTTTCGCCGCTAACACCTGCATTGATCACCTTATATTCCAAGCCCGCAGCATTGATCTTCTCCTGCAATAACGCAGGCAGTGATTCTACGGAGACATTAGCAAGCCCATAGCCCGCGGTAAGACTGTCACCAAAAAAGAGAATATTATGCATGCAGCCTAAACTTGATAAAACTACATTATGTTTGCTTAAAATCAATTTAGCATATTACAGGAGCTAAGCGTGGAAAATATGAACATACAACCGATACTCGAAAGCGGGCAAGTTGCGCTGTATCCACTGGAAAGTGCAGACTTTGAAGCTTTGTATGCTGTTGCATCAGATCCGGAAATCTGGGAGCAGCACCCTAATAAAGACCGCTGGAAAAAAGAAGTATTCAGTAACTTTTTCGAAGGTGCAATGCAAAGTAAAGGTGCATTTAAAATCCTGGACAAAGTTAGTGGAGAGATTTTGGGCAGCACCAGGTTTTACGAATTCAACGAACAGGACAGCAGTATCTTTATCGGGTATACCTTCTATGCTGTAAAATGCTGGGGCAAGGGTATAAACCATGCCGTGAAAAAATTGATGTTGAAGTATGCATTTCAGTATGTCTCCAAAGTTTACTTCCATATAGGGGCGGCTAACCTGCGCTCACAAATATCGATTGGCAGGTTAGGCGCGGTTAAAATCGCTGAGCAGGAAGTTAGCTACTTTGCTGAGCTGCCAAAGCTGAACTTTGTTTACGAGATCAGCAAGGCTGACTTAGTTGACTAATACTGGCTTTGATAAAGGCAAGCAAGTTAGTAAGCATAGCGTTGTTTAATTTTCAGTGCTTCGTTAGTCAGCACATCCTCAATTTGTACCAGATCATTCTTGTTGGTCGCGAAAGGCCTATTAATTTTTACACCTTTTAGCGGAATCTTCGAGCCAACTGGATAACATATTTCATTGCCGGTAAATTCACCATCCACTTCGGAAGTTTGGCTACCAACGGTATGTATAGCAGTTATTAACTGTCATACTGCTGAAAAGAGCATGTGAAATTTACCACAATCGTTTTAGAGGTTTTCGTAATTTGATGATAAGCAACGATCCAACGGTATTTTGCCGTTAGCCTAATATTCTAGAAAAACGACCTCGTTTTTTGATAATTTATCTTGAGCATAAACCGATGCCTTTAAACAAATCAAACCTATCTCATTTAAGCCTAAAATATCTTTTCTCTTTTTGCCGATTCTCATAAACCCATTCCATCAATCAAAATGATTTTTATATTTTTGATAATGAGTTTTTGATAATAAAAGTAACATGAAAATAGGCTAGGCAAGAGTAAGTACTGCAGACCAAAATTTGGATCTTCAATTCAATGCGCTGACAGATTATGGGTGCACGATAATATACCAGGAAAAGATTTCCGGCAAAAATACAGACACACCCGATTTAAAAAATCTTTTGGCGACTCTTCGTAAGGGTGATCAGGTAGTCGTTTGGAAATTGGATCGTCTTGGACGTTCTCTTCGTGAGCTGGTAGATCTAGTAGCTGTGTTCGATGAAAAAGCAGTTAATTTCGTCAGCCTACATGATCACATTGATACTACAACGGCTACAGGTAGATTTACATTCAATATTTTTGCTTCATTAGCAGAATTTGAAATTATCCGGGAACGTACTAAAGCGGGCCTTGTTGCAGCGAGGGCTAGAGGTAAAAAGGGAGGCCGTCCTTCAGGCTTATCCACTGAAAAGCTTCAGTTGGCAATGACTGCCTTGGATCTTCATGATACTGGCAAATATTCAATTTTGGAAATATCTAAAAGGCTACAGATACCCATCGCCATCTGTTACCGATACGTTAAAGTTGTAAAAGAGAGCAAGGTCTAACTAATCTTTAAGTTGGGCGAAACTTTCAATGGTTAAAAACGAAAAAGAGAATAGCAGACGAGACATTTAGGGGGGTAAGTTGACCAACCATTGAAAATACGCGATAATTTTAATTAGTCAATTTTACAGCTTTAGCAGCAAAATGTTGTTCGAGATAAGCTTTTACGGCGGCCTTCTTTATAGGATCATTAATGAAACGATCAATTGAAATCAAACGATCGTCGTAAATACCTATAAACTTTGCGTTGTTTTCTGTATTAGTTGACCACCAATCTGTGAGATTTAACATCACCCTGTTAGCAATAGTTTCAGTCTTCAACTTGTTGATATCACCTCCGATTGAGCTGTAGTAAATTTGGGCGGAGGAATTCGCATTAAGGTTTTTCAAATTTACCTCATCTAAGTAACCGGTTGATAAACCAAAAGTCCGCTTTAACGCATAGCGTAAACCTTCCATAACGACTTTATCTCTATCTTCCGCAGGTGCCTCTGCCTGATAAATAACATTAAATCTTGAACCCATTTCAATTCCGGTCAAAACGTGTGTGCCGTATTCATTAACAAGATCTTGGGGGCTTAATGTGGCAACATCATTTTTAAAACGTACTGTAAGATAGTCGTTTATAAATTCGTCATAACCGAACACATATCTTTTCCATACGATGTAATTAGAGTAATGCCCGTAAACATATTTCTTATCGGCAGTAACAGTGCCAGGAAACGTCTCTTGAATCGTGTTTCCAAAAAGCTTAAGGCCTTTGGTTGTTTCAATGGAATTAGAAAGTTTTTCAGATAATTCTACCGCATCTTTCGCTTGAATAGTAGTCCAAGAACCTTCCGTGCCCCGACGAGTAACTACCCTATAGTTACCACTCGCAGCATACGCCGGAACATCGACTACACTTCTTCTAACTGAGGCTTCATCGTTGTATTGATCTGTAACATCATATCCATACCCTAAAAAATTATAGTCTTGAGGACGTTCATACAGAGGTTGAGTCTCCTGTGTCGCACCCTTTACTAATACTTCAATGTCTGGGGATAGTTTCTGTGGTTCTTCAATATTGTCAGTATCATTTTTCTTGCAGGAGGTTAGTATGGCAAATGCCGCCAATACCAATAGCATTTTTCTCATATGGTTAGATCTGTGTGGGTCTATTTGAAGGTATCCCGAAAGAAGCGACGCAAAGATAATTAAATGGAGGATTCAGTCAAGAGGTGATATTTACGATCTACCGAAGTGCGTCATTTCAAGAATGAAAAAATGTCTCACAAAACGAAGTTTTACCCCTTGCGCTTGGAGTTACTCCAGGTAAAATTTCAAAGGTGATTATACGCTGAGCTTGAAGTTGTAATAGCATAATAGTAAAGCTGTCTTTATTTCAGCGCCTGGTCCTTGTAAGTTTCTACAAACTCAAGGGCATCAATCATATTTTCTGGATATCTAGCAAAGTTTGAAAATCTGAGTATTCCATGATGATCAGGCACATAGTTAGAAATATGTTGAAACCTAAATCCATTTTCAAACAAAAACTTGACAACCTGCCATTTCTTGTCATCACTTGCTTTCGGTGGTCTAAATCGATGAGTAAAAAGGAATGCCTGCCCATGACACTTTGGACATTTAAACTCAAAATGATTTGATTGTCTATCAGTTATGCTGAATGATTTCTGGCAGTTGAAGCAAATCTTTTTAGTCACTCCTAATCAATTTATGTAAGCCTGTTAAGTTCGCTAAGGTACATAATTTACGAATTCGGAATATCAATCGCCATAGCTACCTAATCAATCGTCTCAAAAAAGGAGGCGAAAGTGATAGAGATTGGAGTTGGACGATTGAGTTGCAATAAAATTGTCGGTCACTCTGGTTATGAGGCTGAATCTTGGATGTATCACGAAAATCGTATATCAATACTTAATGCGCTGTATGATGGAAGTAGCTTAAAGGAGATAGATACATCTTCGGGTATAACATCTCATAACATGGTAAAGAATTATGAAATTATATCTACTCGGCTGAATAGGGAACTAAGTAATGCGCACAAGTTTGAAACATTTATATTTTATTTCAATTTAAAGCACGTACTTATAAATCTTAATGTTGGGCAAACGGACGTCCCCTATGGTTTTTGAGGTTATTAATGACCGAGGTGTTAAGCTTAAGCCATATGAAATATTAAGAGGTAAACTAGGACAGATTGACAAGCTTGAGCTGGACAAGTTCAAGTTAAATGACTTGTGGGAAAAACAGGTTAATTGAATTTACACGAGAGCCGAAGGGACGTGGTTTGACAATAATTATCATCGTGAAATGTTTGAAGATGATATCGATGCTATTTTAAAGCTGAAAGATAATCCTGGCCAGGAAAACGCTTTTTACTGAATGACTTCAAATACTTTACAGATCTATATGCACCCTTCTTAAGAGCTATTAGAGAAGATGATGCCCTTCAACCTTACGCACACTATAATAGGCATTATATTTAGGGTACAATTAACGGTTATAGGCGTCGACAGCATTTTCCAAATGCCCGTTGGCAGACTGACCGACCAGATAACCTGCGCCCGCTAAACCTATTCCCGCGCCCATCAACACGAGACCGCCCGTTATGTTACCATTGGATGAAGGTCTGAGATTTGAATTCCAGGGATTTGAGGAGGAATTATATAACTTTTTTTGATCCGCTACGAAAAGTATCAAACTTGTAATCAGTGAGGCCACCGCCGTACCATACAATACCTTGCTGGTAGTTACATTTTTTCTGTACATTGTTAGAAACTGCATGCTTTCCGGGTTGTCGGCGAGATCTTTTGATAGGGAAGCATACCGTAAGCGCTGTACATCCTGGTAGCTTTTGTTATAGTATCTGCTTACATCTACCCCATGACTTCTCCCAAACCGCCGATGATAGCCAAAGTCCGGATGATAAGGTGTGTAGGATACCTTCTCATATACATTAATTTTGCCTTCAATGATTCGCTCAGCAAAATCAGGCTCGCGGGTCAAAAATTCGTCATGGATAACAGCGAAAAAGCCGTCCTCATTATTAAAGAATTTTACCCGGGATAAGGGGAACCGGCGGGAATCTGCCCTAAGCTGTAAATCGCCGGTAAAACTGGGACGTAACTGAACCCATTCAGCATGGACAATTGAATCAGATTTCAGATAAATGAAGTCGCCGGTTTGGCGCAGCTGTGCGCTTGCGGAAAGACCCCAGCAGGTCATTCCGATCAGGAATAATTTTTTCATACGGATTCTATTTGTGTGTAACCGATATTACAAATAAAATCTGAAACTTAAAAAGTGTAATTGACATGATACAAAGTTTAGTGACTGGGACCGAGGCTGCTATGATCTCGGTAATAAATTAACCAGCTTCTTGATAATTTCTTGTGTGATTTCATATTCCATTTACCTGATACACTTTCCAATAGGCCAAGTTACCATTGGGCTTGTTTGTTGCAGCCGCAGCAGTTTGCTATCTATTTGCCCGGGTTTTCTAGCGCTACATAGAAAACTCTGCAGCCATACTCTCCAATCGCATCAAACAGGCCGGTTGAGTACTTAGCGCCCCAGGAAAATGCGATTGGTGATGTCTACGGCCATTTGAATGTTGCACCGTTCGTATGGCGTTGGATTACCTGCAATTTTCTCGAATCCGAGCTTGTGATATAGGTTGATGGCTGGCTTCAGTATCGTATTACTTTCCAGATAAACTTTCTTTGCGCCAAGTTCAGCGGCTCTATCCAAAGCCGCAGTGCCCAGCAACCAGCCGATACGCTTTCCTTGCGCCGCAGGTGAAACCGCAATTTTAGCCAGCTCGAAGTCGTGTGCTCCGTCGTTCATCTTTATCAACGCACAAACACCCACTGGTTCATCGTCAAGCAAAGCCACAAGAATATAGCCACCCTTATCGAGTATATAGCCTTCCGGATCATCCAGAGATTTGTAATCAACCGCTTCCATTTTAAAGTAAGTCGATATCCATTTTGCATTCAGTGCTTTAAAAGCAGCTGCGTAAACTGGTTGATAGTCTACGATTTTTACACCGGCACTTTCGCGTTGTTTCTTTTGCTCTCCTACACGGCGCAATAAAGATTTTTGGTCCAACAAATACTCCCACTCCTCTATTGCTGCCCAAAGATCGTGTCTGGCCTGTGCCGAAATCGATTGAATTGCTTCCTCTACATCATGGTATTGGTATTGGATTTTATCAATGATGTCCTGGCCTTTTTCGACAAGGCATAGAATACTGGAAACCACTTTGGCTGCATGTCAACTTCATAAAGCTTGTATATGGCAGCGGCATCATCCGTGATCTTATCTGTGAGCATCCTTAAACGACTTCCAATGGCCTTGATGCCCGCTTCTTTATAAAAGTTCAGAGTAGCGCTATTGATTACGTTACTAATCACGCAGATTTAGGCATTAGCGTAATAAATGCAAAATTAGCAGCGGTAATTTTGAAAAACCTGGAAGTAAGCAATGTTTCAGATGAGGTTAATAACCTTCGTTCTATAGGTACGACTGCAAGGCTGAATACCCCTTTTTGCAGCAAGATTCAAAAACATTAGGTACCTTTCAACGTTGATGAAATAAGAAAGCGGGCGCCCGGCGCTATTGATTACCGTAAAGCTTACCTCCGGTCGCAACGATTTGTTACTTAATAGTTTTGGAATGAGCATGCGAGTATATTATATGAATAAACTACAATTCAACCTCGGACTGATCGCGCTTATACTTTTTGTGCTGCCTCAACCAGCCTTCGCGCAGCAGAAGATTGAGCGGGAATACGCGATAAAACCAGCACAAGTAGCTGAAGATGCCTTGAAATTTGTTAACCAAGCATTTGAAGGACAGCGGATCAGATGGTATGCCGAAGAAAGCCAAAAAGGTAAAAGTATTGAAGCGAAAGTTAAACAGGATGGTACCATTTACAGTATAGAATTTGATGAGCAGGGAAACCTTCAGGACATTGAAACACTAATCAAGTTCAGATCCTTACCCGAAAAGCTCCAGCAAGCCATCATGAATACACTTGAAGCAGATTTTTCCCGTATTAAAATCTACAAAATGCAACGCCAGTGGACCGGGCCGGATGCAACCCTGCAGCAACTTCTTGCTAAAAAGAAACCTGTGGAAAAGTACACGACCAGGTATGAACTGGTTATCAGGGGCAATAAAGATAGAAGCACTTCTGACTACGAAGTGCTCGTTGATGACGAAGGAACGCTTATCAGCACATCAAAGATCATTCAAAAAGATACGCGGCACTTACTTTTCTGATGCTCCTATGAAATATTACCTGATCCTTGCGCTATTAACGTTATTAAGTTCAATGGCTTCCGCGCAGAACCAATTTGGAATTCTACCGGTTATTAACACCAGCATCAAACTGCCGAATGACTGGAAAATTAATTCTAAGCTGGAGGGTCGGCAGCTTTTGAAGCAACACCCTTTTCCCGATGGTAAAAACGACCGGGTTTTTGAGCGACTGGACCTGGAGGTTGTCGCGAACACAGCACTCAACTCTTCCAATGACCTGGGACTTGGTTATCTGATCCGCCGTGAAGGAGGGCATTTTATCCACCGTTTCATTCAACAATATGCCTATACCCAAAAACTTTACAGCTCACGACTGAGTCACCGCTTTAGAACCGACCAGACTTTTGAAAAAGACGAATCAGTACAATTTCGCCTGCGCTATCGGGCCAGCTGGGAAAAACCACTAAGCGGATTGCAGGTAGATCCTAACGAATTTTACCTGAAGCTCAACAATGAATACTTTGGTATTCTGCAGTCGTCAAAGACAAACATGGAGATCCGTGGACTAGCGGTAGTCGGTTATACCATCGGCGAGGATAACAGAATTGAGACTGGAGCAGACTATCGAATGGAAGAAGTGTTTACGACCTTGAAGCATAAACTATTTCTAAACATTGGTTTTTACCACAACTTTTAAGTCCTGCACAAAGGAAAAAAGCTAAGTTTATTCACCATTTTCCTCCTATGTAGCAACCCGGCTATAATGAGGGGTATTTTCGTTATTAGATAGCTTCTATCATGAAGAATTACTAAATTTTCACCCAAGGGACCGTGTAGTACCGGCCTTAATCTGTGACGAAACTCAAGTCTGATTTTAGGCGTCGAAAGTTATACCTGAATTCAGGTGATATGCGCTCATTCTATGGTTTTTAAGTTTTTTTCAAACATATAATCAATAAAAATAAATTCTTAGAAGTATTTCGCTTGAATGTTTATATATTGATTTAAAATGACAAAACTTTTAACTAACCTTTAACTTAAATTATGAAAAAACTACTACAAAGCTTGTTCATTTTGCTATGTATTGCCCATACGGCAGTCGCGCAAAACCGGACAATCACTGGTACAGTTACATCCAGCCCGGACGGTACACCGCTCCCTGGGGCAACAGTGAAAATCAGAGGGTCGAAAACTGGAACCCTGACATCAGCAGACGGTAAATATTCCATTTCTGTCCCTAGCTCAACCACAACATTAGAGTTTTCTTACATTGGCTACGCTTTACAAACAAAAGCAGTTGGAAGTTCTAACACTTTGAACGTAGCACTGGTTTCGGATGCCAATGACCTGACTGAAGTTGTTGTAACCGGCTATGGTAACATTCAACGTAAAAGCTTTACAGGCGCTTCAGCGACCGTTACATCAGAGCAAATAGCTAACAAACCGGTACAAAGTTTTGGACAGGGTTTAGTTGGCCAGGCTACCGGTGTAAGTATTGTTCAACCGAACGGATTGCTGAATAACCCGCCGGTAATTCGTGTCAGGGGATTAAGTTCATTGTCTCTTTCCTCCTTTCCTTTAGTTGTAGTGGATGGTATCCCGGTTTCTACATCGAATTCTTCCCAAAATTCAGCGGCTAACAACCCGCTTGGAGACATCAACCCAGAAGATATCGAGAGCATTGACATCTTAAAAGATGCCGCCTCAACTGCTATTTATGGTTCCAGAGGTGCAGCTGGTGTATTAATCATCAACACTAAAAAAGGCAAAAGAGGGGAAACTCGTCTTAATTATGATGGCTGGGCAGGTGTAAGCAATGCAGTAAGGCTTCCCGAAGTGATGAATGCAGCTGAATACATTGCCTACAAGAATCAAGCAATTAAAAATCTGAAGTCGGTTAATCCAACCGCCCAAGTGGCAACCGATGCCGATGGGAATAGTTTTTTTCAGGATTTTCGAGCTGATGGTACTGCTGTAGATACGGACTGGAACGATGTGGTTTATCGCCAGGCGTTCACCCAAAATCACAATGTAAGTTTAAGTAGTGCAACTGACAAAACTTCCTATTTTATTTCTGGAGGACTTTCAGATCAGCAAGGATTTTTGAAAGGAAATAATTTCAAAAGGTATACTGGCCGTGCCAATGTTTCTCATCAGGCAACTAGTTTTTTAAAGCTAACCATGAACATGGCATATACGAACTCCTTTAATCAAAGCCCAAACAGTGGTTCTACTGATGGGGGTGCATTTGCAAGTTCAGGATTAGGCAGGTTAGCATTCGCTTTATCACCAAACCTAAGACCGCTTAATGATGATGGTTCTTATAACTTAAATCCAACTGGTGGTACGATTGGAAATGGATCAAACCTGATTTCCTCTACCTGGTCCAATCCGGCGGTCTTAATCGATAGAGATAGAAACACTTCAGAAACAACCAGATTGATAGCCAATTTAGGAGCAGAACTAAAACTAGCAGAAGGTTTATTTTTAAAATCTTCGTTTTCATGGGATCGCGGGAACACAGAGAACTACAGATTCTGGAATCCGCTGTCGGGTGACGGATTCAGCACTACAGGAAGTGCCTATAACAATAACAACCGCAGAAACAACCGCAACTTTATCAATACCCTGAATTACAATAAGGTCTTTGGTGGCGTTCATAACGTATCCCTGATTGCGGGTAACGAAGCACAAAGTACAAGAGTGGATGACTGGGGCGCAAACCGTACAACCTTATCTGATCCTTTTTACACACAGTTCCAAGGTCAGTTCATCAACAATACTGCCGCAGGTAACGGAATAGACGCAACTGCCCTAGCATCTTATTTGGCGATCGCTAACTATAATTACGACAATAAATACTTCATCAGCGGAAACTTCAGAAGAGATGGTAACTCAGGTTTTGCTGAGGCAAAAAGATGGGGTAATTTTGGCGGCGGTTCATTGGGATGGGAAGTTACCAAGGAAGGCTTTTTTGAGAACTCCTCTCTAAGCTCCATAATCAGCAATTTGCGCATCAGAGGTAGCTATGGTGTGGTTGGTAATGCTGCTGTTGGCGCATATAACTATTTTACAACCTATGATCCAACGTTATACGGTGAAAATGGTACAGGCTTTGTTTTCAACAGAGCTGGAAACGTAGATCTTGGATGGGAAACCAGCAAGCAAACAGACGTAGGGATCAACATTGGTTTCTTAGCAAACCGGTTCTCCCTGGAAGTAGATTATTTCAATAAAAATATTGACGGGCTGATTCTTGCCGTTCCTCAAGCACCTTCAAAAGGCATCCCTGGTGGAACTATCCGTTCCAACGTTGGTAGCATGTACAACAGAGGTTTTGAGTTCGCTTTGAATGCAGGTGTCTTCCGTGATACGGAGTTCAAATGGACAGCTACGTTGAATTTCACTTCAATCAAAAACATGGTTACGGCATTAGACCCTCAGGTTGAGCAAATTTTAACCAGCACCTCAGGTTTAGAGCAAACCAGCATTACCAAACCAGGCTACTCTGCAGCACAGATTTATGGTGTGAAAACAAACGGAATAAACCCAGTTAATGGTCAACGTATATTTGTTGATAGAGAGGGCCGGGAAATTCAATACCTACACCAAAGTGCTGGAAACGGTTATACGTATGTTAACGATGGATCACCAGCACCATCGCCTGCAAGTCAGCAACAAATTTTAGGTAACACCTTACCGACCTGGTATGGTGGATTTAACAATAACATGTCTTACAAAAACTTTGATCTTTCCTTAAACTTCACTTTCTCTGGTGGTAATTACATTTACAACGGATCTCGTGCAGGTCTCCTGGATCAAAGATTCTGGAACAATCTCCAGGAGGTTGTAACTAATGCATGGTCACCGACAAATACATCAGGTACGCTTCCTTTTCCAGTATACACCGACAACGTTTCCAATGGATCTGCCTTCCTGATTTCAGAGAATATTGAAAAAGGAGATTTCCTAAGACTACAAACAGCTACTTTAGGATATAGATTACCCAAAACGATTTTTGGTACATCAGGTATCTCCGGCTTGAGAGTGTACGGTCAAGTGAACAACGCCTTCGTTATCACAGGATATTCCGGTGTTGACCCTGAGATTTCTTCTAATGGAAATTCGAATTTAGCGAGCGGAATTGAAAGAAATAGTATTCCTCAAGGGAGGGTATTCACATTCGGAATTAGTTTAAGCTTATAATTTAAATACAACATGAAAATTTTTCATAAAATAAAATATAGATTCCCGGCAGTAAGAGTTGCTGCCGTTGCAATCATGCTTACAGCACTAGCTTCTTCTTGTAAGAAAGAATTTCTGGTTGAAGCGCCAGAGCTGGAGCTACCACAGGAAGAGGCTTATACTACGCCTCAGCGTGTTGATAAAGTAATCACTGGATTATATTCATCGGCAAAAAGTGGATCACTTTTCGGTGGACGTTATCAGATTTACAATGACATTCGCGCAGAAGAGTACATACTAAGAGATCCGAACAATGTAACAGGTGCCGACGTGTTTCAGGCAACTAACGATGCTACGAACTCCTACATCTCTAGTTTTTGGTCTGTTGGATATTCTACAATCAACCGTGCCAACTTAGCGATTGATGGCTTAACAGTAAATCTTGCCGGATTAGCACCCACCGTTATCGATCCTGCACTAGGAGAAGCTAAATTTATCAGAGCCCTGGTGTACTTCCAACTTGTTCAGATATTCGCTAAACCTTACGTATTGGACGGAGGAGCATCAAGGGGACTTCCACTTAGATTGATACCCGAGACCACGCTTGCAAATAATGCTTTGGCTTCAAGTACAGTGGCAGAAGTCTATGCTCAGATCCTTAAAGATCTTGACGAAGCGGAGGCCCAATTACCTGCTACCTACACTACTGCCCTAGCGAAAACAACAAGAGCGCATAAAAACACTGCGATTGCGCTGAAAACACGTGTGTATTTGGCAATGGCGAACCATGCAAAAGTGATAGAAGAAGGCAATAAAATTGTTCCTCAGGCAGCACCATTTTCAACTACCGTTGGTGCCGGCCATGCTTTAGCGACTAATGTTGCTTCCTTATATGTACCGCCGTACACGGTATCGGAATCAATCTTTTCCTTCCCAATGGCCGCAACAAATGCTCCTGGAACTCAAAACCAATTGGCTTATTATTACAACAGCTTCTCAGGTGCGAACTTGATTTATCCATTGAATAAGAATACTCCAGGAATTTATGCAGATCCGCTTTGGCCTGAGACTGATGCTCGTAAAGTAGCATTCACAGCGTTATTTACAGGTTCTGGTTTAACTGCCCAACCAGTGCTGAAGAAGTATAATACGCCTTCACCCTGGACCGATTTCGTGCCTATGATCAGGTATGCTGAAGTGTTACTTAATGTTGCTGAAGCTGAAGCTGCACCTGGCGGTAATCCTGCTCGTGCAAGAGCACTCCTTGATGCTGTTCGCAAACGTTCTGATGCTACCTACGAATTTGGAGCTCTTGCAGGCACTGCATTGACCGAGACGATCTTAAAGGAACGCAGAATTGAACTACTTGGCGAGGGCCATAGATATAACGATCTCGCAAGGTTGAACAGAGCATTACCAGCTATCGGTGCTGCCGGACAAACTATTGCTGTATCCGATCCTCGCTATACATTCCCTATACCAGTTAACGAGAGAAACACCAATCCATTAGTGGGAGAATAACCTTTCTAAGCACAAAAAAGGGGCGAAAACTAACAGTTTCGCCCCTTTTTTTATACTACGACCACAAGCCTCTTTTTTGAAGCAGAAAGTCCGGCACCAGATTCTGCTAATCCGCATATTTTTCTAATATTTAGGTTATGGTCAAAAAGTTTAGATATGCAACGCTGTCCGACATCAAGCAGATGCAAATTGTAAGAAATTTGGTTAAGGAGAATAGACTTAGCAAACCAGAATTAGTCACTGACGAAGATGTCGCGCTTTATATCTCCGAAAGGGGAAAAGGCTGGCTTTGTGAAGTGCAGGGCCAGGTTGTTGGGTTTTCGATCATTGATCTACAGGTAAATAGCGTATGGGCCTTGTTTGTAGATCCAGCATTTGCAGAGATGGGAATTGGCAAAGAGTTGCACAGACTGATGATCACCTGGTACTTCACAAAGACCAAAGGGAACGTGGTTTTGGGCACCGCTCCGAATACCAGGGCGTCGAAGTTCTACCAGCTTCAAGGCTGGACTGCCGTCGGAGGTTATCCAAATGGTGAAGTCAAGTTCGAGTTGAGCTATCTCGATTGGCGCAAAAAGAATCAATTATTTTCAAGAGAGAACTATGAAAGTTGAAAGCCATATCATCAACAACTCCAAAATTGCAGAGGTTATTTCAGAAGACACCATAATCAATAACATTGAAGATGGAATAAACCTGCTTGGCGATTTATATTATCAAGGCTTTGACATGGTAATCTTGTATGAAGAACATCTAGTGCCTGAGTTCTTTAATCTAAAAACTGGCATGGCGGGTGAGATCCTCCAAAAGTTTTCAAACTACCGGGTACAGCTGTTTATTATTGGTGAATTTACAGCATTTACTTCCAAAAGCTTCAAGGACTTTGTTTATGAAAGTAATAAAGGCAAGCATGTAAACTTTGTTAGTTCCAGAGCTGAAACACTAGCGAATTGATCTGGGGAGCGTTGAACTCATCTCGATAAATTTTCCGTTTTCATCATGTGGAGCACCAACAATGTACATGATATCCGATCAAGCCCTATCCGTGTATTTGCAGGGTTAAAAATTGTTAAACTTTCTCCCCAGTAAAAAGGGAAATGTAGATTCGAATGTATAGGCGTATAAAGATCATTTATATTTCATAACATATAGTCGTATGAAGCTGTGGACAAGTTTTTTAATAGTTTTCATGATGGTTCAGCCAATAACAGCCGATAATTGCCAGGCTCAACATGTGAACAGCGTACGAGGGGTAGTATTTGAAAGTGGTACAAACACAGTTGCTTTCACCCTTTGGTGGTAGTCCGGTAACTTTTTTTTACGAGTTGTTTAGCAAAGATGCTAAAAGAGCAAGAAGCCTTCAGAAATTTGCGAAACGAGAGATTGAATACACGGAGGTTTCGCGAAGGTTTAATGACAACATTATCAAGTCTGTTTTACCAGATATGAGCGATATCGAACTTGAGCAGTTTAAAGTCGTCTTCCGCCCGAAGGCGGAACAACTGGCTGCATGGTCGGATTACGATCTGCTGGCCTATATCAAACGTTCTTTCGAGCAATTCAAAAAAGATCAGGCTTTGCAAGAATAAATGTAAATCATGTGATGTAGTAGGTCTATTGGGTTATTTCCCAATCCAATCTAAACCAAACTGGTATGCTAAAATCATGTATAAGCTAAAGCCACTTACAGCAGTGTCTTCCTGTTAAATATATTATATTGTGGCAAATTACAGCCTATGTCCACAACATCAAATCAGAAAGGGATTCTAGATCGATTAAGGTCAGGTGAACCTATCCGGCTGAACGATCCAGAATATGCCAAAATTTATGAAATTGTAAATAGAACCATTCGGCTCTCACAATTGATGAATACAGCTACGAACGCCAATGCTGTCCGGGAGATCCTTTCGGATATCATTGGTTCAAACATAGATGAAAGCACTACGATTTTTGGTCCATTGTATACAAACTTCGGGGTATTCATCACCTTAGGAAAAAACGTATTTATCAATCATGCGTGTTCTTTTCTTGATATGGGGGGCATTACGATCGAGGATCATGTTCTGATTGGTCCTAAGGTAAATCTCATCACCGAAAATCATCCCTTAGATCCAAGCGACAGAAGTGCATTGACTACCAAGCCAATTTTAATTAAACGAAATGCATGGATTGGGGCCGCAGCTACAATATTGCCGGGGGTAACCGTGGGTGAAAACGCCGTGGTAGCTGCAGGAGCTGTAGTATCCAAAGATGTTCCCGCAAATAGCATTGTGGCAGGAGTACCCGCAAGAATTATCAAAACCATATAGCAGCTAAACCAACTCAGATGAAATCATTACTAATAACGACCATCACCCTGTTGGCAGCGTTTAGCACTAGTTGTATAGGGCAGACCAACAGCAAACAGCCCAAAAATGAGCTTAATTTCATATTTCCAAAAGGTGAGTTAGGACCAGCTGAGAACTTTACGGGAAAGGCATGGAACATCGGCATTGTAGCTAATGACAGTGTTTATAACACCGTTATCGGAAATGTTTATTTCGAAGCGGGCGCAAGAAGTAACTGGCATAGACATCCTGCTGGACAGATCCTGATCATTACAGATGGGGTCGGCTACCACCAGATTAAAGGACAACCTAAACAAACACTTAAAAAAGGTGATGTCGTGCAATGTCCACCCAATGTAGAACACTGGCATGGTGCAGGTTTTGATTCGGGCATGATGCAAATGTATATTCTTCCGAAAACAGAAAAGGGTATTGTAACCTGGCTGCACAAAGTGACAGATGAAGAATATCGTGGAGGAAACCATTAAGGTTATTCCTGTTTTAAGCATTTTATGGGGTCGACATGTGCCGCCTTTATGGCTTGCATGCTTACCGTGATCCAGGAGATGATTAATGCCAGGACCCCTGCCGAAACGAAATACCACAATTGCAGATCAATTCGATAGGCAAAAGAATTCAGCCAATAGGTGGTCAGCACATAGCTGATCGGAAGCGCAATAACAATCGCCACCACCACGGGAATCGTAAAATCTTTAGACAGGGTGTAAATGATATTTAATTCACTTGCCCCCAAGACCTTCCTGATGCCGATTTCCTTGAGTTTCCGCTCAGCAGTAAATGCGGCAAGGCCAAATAGCCCTAAACAAGAGATCAGAATCGCCAGCACCGCAAAATACCTGGAGAGTAAGCCTACCCTATTTTCTGAAACATACTGGGCCTGGTAATCCTGATCTAAAAATTTGTAGTCCAAGGCATATCCTGGATTGTATTGCTCGTAAAAATGCTGAAGCGCGGAAATGGCAGATTGTTCTTTACCTGCTCTGATCTTTACCATAATTCTATTGGTCTGCTCCGGTTTGAACCTGAAGAACATTGGCTGAACAGCAACATGAAGTGACTCAAAATGGAAGTCTTTAACAACTCCAATGATCTGGTATTCTTTCCCCCACAACGTAAAGATCTTCCCTATTGGATTTCTTAAACGCATAGCCCTGATGCCCGCTTCGTTTATGATCATTTTAGAAGTATCGGAACCGAATTTTGTGGAAAAACTTCTCCCCTCCGCCATTTCAATGCCCAGCGTTTCTATTAAGTCTGCATTTACCTGTGCTCGTTGAAATTTAACCACTTCTTCAGGATCCCTGCCTTCCCAGGAAAAGTCACCAAAGGTGAAGCTTAGGTCCCCAAGGAAATTTCTGTCCATGCTAGAGGCATTAACCACCCCAGGAATTTTTTTGATCATGGATAAGGTTTGGTTCACACTTGTCTTTACCCGCCCATCGGCTTCAAAATACAAGACATTTTCTTTGTTAAAGCCCAGGTTTTTCGATTGGACGTATTCTATTTGTTTATAAATTACGAAGACTGCGACAATCAGGACCACAGAAAGCGTGAATTGAAAAACAACCAATCCCTTCCGGGTAAAAAGTGTTGCTGCTGTCTGACTCAATTTCCCCTTCAAAGCATCAGCTGGGTTAAAGCTTGAAAGATAAATCGCAGGATAACTACCAGAGATTAACCCTGTACAGATGGTAATGCCAACTAAAGACCATATCATTGTCCAGCTGGTGGTTAAAGCCAGCTCCTTATCAATGATGTTGTTGAACCAGGGAAGTAACATTTCAACCGCAACTAGGGCAGTAAATAAGGACAAGAACGTGAGCATCATAGATTCAGCCATGAATTGCATCATTAATGATTCCCTACGAGCCCCCATTACTTTCTTGATACCAACTTCTTTCATCCTTCTGGAAGCTTTTGCAGTGGAAAGGTTCATGAAATTGATGCAGGCGATCACCAGGATAAAGACCGCAATCAGACTGAAGAGCCTCACGTACTCAATTCTTCCACCGGTTAACTTGCCGTTTTCATAACTATTGTATAGATAGCCGTCGGCGAAGGGCCTGATGAATAACGTTCTATGCTGTTGTCCTTTTGTTAGCATAAAATCTTTAATCTTATGGTTGAATGCATTTACATCGGTTCCTTTTTTCAGGACGATAAAGGTATTGGGTCCTACATTGCCCCATTTAAGATAATTCGGAGCAGTTTGCAAGAAGAGCTCTTGTGTTACCAGAAAATCAAACTGATCAGAAGAGGCTGAAGGTGTATCTTTGAATACGCCAGAGATTAGTGCATGGTTTTCTTTTTCCACATCTCCGTTCCTCCAGGTAAGCGCTTTGCCAAGTACATTGGTGGATTTAAAAAGTTTAATTGCCAGGCTTTCGGAAATGACAATCTTGTTTAATCCTGTAAGCATAAGATTAACATTACCACTGACTACAGGATAGGAAAATATTTTGAAGAAATCGGGCCCGGCAAACTTGCCCCTGGCTTTGATGTTATTGTTGCCCTTGATGGAAATTTTTGAATCCCCGAGCCAGTAGGTTGGGGACGCCATTACAGCATCTTCTACTTCAGGAAATTCTTTCTTCAGAGCTTCCGCCAGTGGCGCTGATGTTCCATCAGTGGTATTGATGGCAGCTGCAGTCTCGCTGTTTTCCATCACCTGGTAAAGCTGCGCAGCTTTTTCATGAAATCTATCCATGCGGGTTTCATCAACTACCCACAAGTAAATCAGGATTGAACAAGACAGTCCGGCAGATAGTCCAATCAAGTTGATGAAAAATGAGCTTCGATGTTTTTTAAAGTTCCTGTAGAATAATAAAAAATGATGCTGTAACATGACGATTGGCTTTCTTGTGGGGGACCAAAGCATGTGCCATTGCAAATAGCGGTGTTGAATGACCTTTGAGGGATACTTCTTCATACAGCTGTTCGAAATTGAACAGTGCTGATGTTCATATATGAACGAAAAACAGGTTCATATCAAGCGAATTGTATGCATCACTCATTCAAAAGCGTGTTCCCATCAGCAAGGTAGGATGCGAAGCCGCGATCGGCTGTTATGGTTAAGACATCTAATTTAAGTTTTAGCCATACAAACTGATCCTTCCAAAATATTCAGATGAAAGAAAAAAGGTTCAGTACTCCTGACATACTGTTGTCATAACCCAATCTAATCTTTGTACTCGCAATGGTCATTATATTAACAAACAAAAATTAGGATTATGAATCTCGTTTCGATTAGAATTATTACAGAAGATGTCAAAGGGCTGGTAAATTTTTATGAGCAAGTAACTGCAATGAGCGCTTTGCAATACACGGATGATTTTGCCGAATTGCAAACCAACTCCGTGACTCTGGCAATCGGAAGTACTAAAACCTTACAGTTTTTCGGAGCCGAGGAAGTCGCAAAAGCGGCCCAAAACCGAACAGCAATCATAGAATTTAGGGTGCAAGATGTAGATGATGTGTACAGAAGGCTCGGTGACTTTCTAAAAACTTACCTTATCCAAGAGCCGACGTTGATGCCTTGGGGAAATAAATCCCTGTTGTTTCGTGACCCGGATGGAAACCTTGTGAATTTCTTCAGCCCCCTTACTGAGGAAGCAATCAAGAGATCCAAAAACTAAGAAAATAACATATGATGCGGTGTAGTTGTACTCCGGCTTGAAGTACAGCCAGCTCAATTTATCTCATTAATAGATTGCATTATTAATGAGATAAGTTGAGAAATTATATAGCTATGGAAATGATTTTTTCTGACCTGTGAAAGTAGCTTATTCTCTCAAATACTTCAACCATGCATAGGGCTTTCTGTGCTTCAAATATTCAAAGTCACCTTCATTGGAATAAGCTTCCTTCTCGAAACAAATCTGACGATAAGCGCTGTAATGATTTCGATATTTAACCAGATTGATCAGATAGTGCAGGAAATAAAGTGGATAAAAGAAGATGATCAGCAATTCCTGCTGCTGTCTGAAATGCACCTTTTCATGATTGACAATCACCTGACTACTTTGGAGTACCTGCTTTTTAAAGATCATGAAAGGATATAATGCCATCGCATCTGCAGGTAGCTTCGAAAAAGTAATAGCCCAGTACTTCATAGCAGCAATATAGTATTATAGACGATAAGCAAGCCCTAAAAAGAAGGATCGTTGTGCATCATGTTGCAAACCATAGCTTAAACCTGCATCAAACTTGCAGTTTGAATTTACCGCATACTGCAACGCTGCATTCACGAAATTTGTCCACTGGTGCTTCTTAAATTCATAGGTCTGGTAAGTTTCAGCAATACCATCAAGATCTTTAATTACAGGGTGACTAAGACTAATTGCCTGCAATACCTCCGTATGAAGGGCATTCTTGTCTTTGTCTTTCAGGCGATCGATTTCAAGCTGTAAACCGAGCGTCCAATCTGCAGGTAGCTTAAGTTCCATAGGCAACAGAATCCCTGCTTCTACCTTGTTGTTATTGGCATTTTTTGCGGTCGGTAATGTAAAGTATGGCAACAAGGCAATGGAGAAATTTTCAGCGTCATTGCCGCGAAAGTTCTGTTTTAATCGGAATGTTAGATCGCCAATCCCTGCATCTCTCGATTTTTTGGCTGTACGCTGCTCCTGCGCATTTTCAATCGTATAAGTATTTAGCATTAATTGCAGTGCTGTCGAACTGGTAAGACCTACATGAAAGTCAAGCGCATTGAAGGTAAATGTTTTTGTTTTTACACCTTCTGCACGTTCAATGCCATAACTGAATAGAGCAGTTTCATACTGTACGTGACCCGCATCTACGGTTTTAGGTGTTTCCGCAATTCCTGGGCGGTCCGTTGCCATTTCCCGCATCTGCGCTTTGGGAACCGGATTAAATAAAGTGTACTTGCCTGTTTTTACTTGTTGGGCAAAGCCGGCAACGCTGGCAAGGGTGAAAAACGAACAAAGTAGGATCTTGAAATGCTTCATCATTCCAATAACCCTACTTTGCTGAAGTTGTTTTACTTGGCTTTGTGCAGTCTGTTTTGGCGTTATAGCTGCTCAAAAAATCTATTCATTAGATTGAAGAACGGCACAAATGCAGTTAGTGGAAGTGTCTCGGCACGATCATAGATATCGTGGTAGGCGGATATACCACCCTGCGTATAGATGAAAAATGAAGGCACGCCTTGTTCGTGAAACCAGCAGTGATCACTATTACATGCCTCGCCCCGCCGTTCTACTTTTTTCAACAGCTTATTCGCTGTATTTAGCGCCACAAGTTGCTGAAACTTGTCTTTGTGAATAGTTGCATTAACCACTTTAATTCCTTCCTCACCGGTGCCTGCAAGATCAAAGTTTACCAGAAATTTAATCTTCTTAAGATCAATTAGCGGATCTTCAACAAAAGCTTTGGACCCGAGAATACCAATTTCTTCCCCAGAAAAACCAAGAAACACCGTATTGTACTTAGGCTGCTTTTTAGAAAACTGTTTAACGAAGCTGAGCATCATGGATACCCCGCTCGCATTGTCGTTTGCACCAGGAAAATAAACATCCTTTCCAAGCATGCCTAAATGGTCGAAGTGTGCGGTAATTACAACGGTAGAGTCTAATCCAGAACTACCCTTGATCATGCCTGCCACGTTGCGCGTCTGGTATTCCGGAATAAGCATGGCCTCCACATCGATGTCAATACGCGTTAATTTAGCCGGGTTGAGATCAGCTTTATTTACCTGCAGCACCATCCTTGGTCCTTGCTCGGTAAGCGTGGTCCAGGTGAGTTTGTTTCTGCTGTAAATGATCAGACCTTTTAACTTCAAAGAAGGATCGCTCTTCAGCGCTTCCAGGTGCTGCGAAATGGCGGATGTTTGTTCCGCAGTTTCCTCTGAAACGCTCCGGTTATCCACCAACAGAAATTGATCTCCCACTTCGTTTAATACTTCCAGGAGCCTGGAGGCATTTTCAAGGTCCGCGCGAAGTATTGGGTAAACGCGGAAACTGCCTGAACAGGCCGGACTGCTTGCATCAACTAAATAATCTTTTGCGGTGACCAGTTTATTGCCGGCCAGCGAGACCTCTACCTTACCTGGAAAGGTGTTTACGGAGAGGTTGAAGTTCTGAAAATAGGAGCCTTGATTCAAAGGAATCACCCCAGCTTTCTTAAACTCCCCTGCAATGAATTCAGATGCTTTTCTTGCACCATCTCCAAAGTATCCCCGGCCTTTATAGGCTGGGGATGCCAGGGTTTTCACGACCGATCTTGCATATTCTATATCCTGAGCAAGCAGTGTCTGCCCGCAACACCACAGCGGTATTGCAAGCAGAAACTTTTTCAGGTGCCTTTTTAAATTGATCACAATGGTCTATTTCGTGGTCGGCTTCGCAGACATGAAGAACTCAATCTGTCCGCCATTCATGATCTCATCATGGTTCAATGTTCTGCGGTCAAGCACTTTGCCATTCAGGAGCACTTTGGAAACATACACATTCTTGTTGCTTTGGTTCCTGGTTTTTACCGTGAAGGTCTTTCCGTTTTCCAGATTGATGCTTGCATTCACCACGGCCGGGCTACCGAGTTCATAAGTTGTTGAACCAGGCGCCATTGGGTAAAATCCAAGTGAGCTGAAGATGAACCAGGCACTCATTTGTCCGCAGTCGTCATTACCACCTAAACCATCAGCAGTTGGTCCGTACATTTTCTTCAGGATCATTCTTACCCGGTCCTGTGTTTTCCAGGGGGTTGAGGTGTAGTTGTATAGGTAAGCTGCATGGTGTGCAGGTTCGTTGCCGTGTACATAGTTGCCAATAATCCCTTCTCTGGTGATGTCTTCTGTATGCGCGAAAAATTCATCCGGCAGGTGCATGGTAAACAATGAATCCAGGTGTTTAGAAAAACGTGCTTTTCCACCACGAAGCTTGATCAGCTCCTCCGGATTGTGTGGCACATAAAGACTGTAGTTCCAGGCGTTGCCTTCAATAAAACCCTGACCATGGGTGCTTAACACATCAAATTCTTTCTTGAAGGAACCATCTTTCAACCGCGGACGCATGAAGTCTGACTGCTTATCATAAACGTTCCTCCAGTTTTCAGCGCGCTTCATGAATTCGTTGTAGACTTCGGTGTTGTTTAATTTCTTTGCAAGCTGAGCAATGCACCAATCGTCGTAAGCATACTCCAGGGTGTTTGAAACCGAGGTTCCGTTGACATCTGCCGGAACATAACCAAGATCCATGTATGCGCCTATGCCTTCATAATCGCGCTTTTTAGCAGTCGCCACACAGGCAGCTAAAGCGGCATTTGGATCACCTTTGTATATGCCTTTCACGATTGCATCTGCAACTACGGAAACGCTGTGGTAGCCGCTCATACACCAGTTCTCATTTGCATAATGCGACCAGATCGGCAGCATTTTCCATGCGCTCTGATCATAATGGGCCATCATAGATGACACCATATCAGCGCTTCGCTTTTGCTGTACGATGTTAAAGAATGGATGTAAGGCCCTGAAGGTGTCCCATAAAGAGAAGGTGGTATAGTTGTCGAAATCAGCCGCTTTATGGTTGTTCTGATCTAATCCGCGATAATCTTTGTTTACATCGTTGTACACCGTAGGATTGATGAACGTATGATACATGGCGGTATAGAAGTTCACCTTATCATCATCATTCAAGGTGTTTACTGCAATTTTGTTCAACTCTTTATTCCAACTCTGCTGCCCATCCTTCTTCACCTTTTCGAAATCCCAACCTGGAATTTCGGTCTGCATATTCAGCAAGGCATTTTCCTGGCTTACCGGAGAGATCGCGAACTTGATCTTTACCTGCTCACCTTCTGTGGTTTTGAAGTCAAAGTAAGTCCGCATACGCTTTCCTGCCATTTCCGGGAAGTTTTTGGTCTGGTTCCATTTGCCCCAGAAGCCTCTATAAACCTGCTTGTCGTCATAATTCTTCTGTCCATATTCCGTAAATGGCTTGGAGAAGGTCATGGCGAAGTAAACCGTTCTGGTTCTAGCCCAGCCTGAAGTCTGGCGATATCCCGTAACAAGGGTATCATTTACCACATGCACGTAGGTCCAGACATTCTTATCGTCGTAGTTGTAAATACCGGCCATCAGATCGAGAATGATGTGCGACTGGTCTGATTTGGGGAAGGTATATTGGTGAAAGCCAACGCGCGGACTGGTGGTCATTTCAGCTACGATGTTATGATCATCCAGCTTTACCTTGTAATAGTTCGCTTCTGCGACCTCATTATCATGCGAGAAAGCAGAGCGGTAGCCATTCTCCGGATGATCGGCGGTGCCTGGGTTTAGCTGTAGTTTTCCAGTGGTCGGCATGATCAGGAAGTCACCCAGATCCGAATGACCGGTGCCGCTAAAATGCGTATGAGAAAAGCCTACAATGGTTTTATCAGCATACTGATAACCTGCGCAGTAGCGGTACATGTCTGGATTATACTTGCCGTTCATTTCGTACGACAAGGTATCTGTGTCCGGACTCAACTGAACAGCACCAAAAGGGACGGTGGCTCCAGGATAAGTGTGCCCCATCTTTGCGGTACCAATAATTGGCTTAACATATTGGTACGGTTGTTTTTGTGCCTGGACAGCGGTTGAACTCAGGATTACTGCCAGTGCAACGAATAGTTTTTTCATGCTTTGTCTTCTACATTGATTGTGATGCCGTAAAAATAATTTTATCGGCTGCATTTCTCACAGGAAAGCTATAGAAATGTTGTGACAAAGCATGTTTAATCTACCGCTTGCCGGAATAGCAAAGCGCCTACCGTCAAATTTGTCCGTGGATCAATCAAAATCGCACCGCCGTTGGAAGGACTCTCCTCGTAACGGCCAAATGCGATTGGATCCGCGGTTTTAATGACCACTCTTCCAATATCATTCAGCTTAAAATCTTCTGCAGGATATTTCTCCAGATTGCTGATGTTGACTTTGTAACGGATTTCCTGAACCTTACACTTGGTATGCTTACTATGATGCTGCACGAGGTATATCACTGAAGTATCCAGCGGGCGTGAATCCATCCAACAAAAATCTGCTTCAATCTTCTTGGAGACTACAGGTTCCCGGCCTGCCGCTACGAGCATATCGCCCCTGCTTACATCGATGTTATCTTTTAGATGCAACGTCACCGACATTCCTTTTTCTGCGGAATCCAACTGCTGTTCTGCAAACTCAATGCGGCTGATGCTGGTACTAAAACCGGATGGCTGAACCACAACCTGATCATTGACTCTGAAAGTGCCACTTACCAGCCTGCCAGCATATCCTCTGTAGTCGTGCAACGCTTCCGTTTGTGGCCGGATGACCCACTGCACGGGCATACGTCCATATTCAAACGGTGCTTTTGCAGTAACCGGAACCGTTTCCAGATGGTGCAGCAAACTTTTACCCTGGTACCAGGACATTGCGTTCGATTCATTGACGATGTTATCGCCTTTCAAAGCACTCACCGGAATAAAGGTGACTTCTTCCAGATTCAGCTTCCCAGCGATCTCCAGATATGCTTTTTTGATGTCATTGAACACTGCCTCACTATAATCAACCATATCCATCTTGTTGATGCAGACCACCACATGGGGTAGCGCAAGCAGTGAAACCAGGAAAGAGTGGCGAATGGTCTGCTCTGAAACCCCGTTCCGTGCATCGATCAGGATGATTGCCAATTCCGAGTTAGATGCTCCGGTAACCATGTTCCGGGTGTACTGAATATGTCCGGGTGCATCGGCAATGATGAACTTCCTTTTATCTGTTTGAAAATACTTGTAAGCAACATCGATCGTGATACCTTGTTCGCGCTCCGCTTTCAGTCCATCGGTAAGGATGGCAAGGTCAATGGTGCCATCATCATTTTTCCTGTTGGAGGAATGAAGTGCTTCCAGCTGATCGGCTAGAATGGAGCCACTGTCGTACAACAAACGACCGATTAAGGTGCTTTTACCGTCATCTACACTTCCTGCAGTAATAAATCTTAAAATATCCATTAAAAGTATCCTCCTTTTTTTCTGTCTTCCATGGCTGCCTCAGACACTTTATCGTCCATCCGGGCTCCTCTTTCACTAATTTTCGAGCTGCTGATCTCTTCAATGATATCATCGATCAGGTAAGCTTCTGATTCTACCGCAGCCGTGCAGGTCATATCCCCAACCGTACGGAAACGCACTGATCTGGTAGTAATAATATCCTCTTCGTCCATATTCAAGTATTCTGCAGCAGCCATCAGCTGACCGTTACGGGTGATCACCTGCCGCTTATGCGAGAAGTAAATGCTTGGTAGCGGTATTTGCTCACGTTTGATATAATTCCAGACGTCGAGCTCCGTCCAGTTGCTGATTGGGAACACACGTACGTTTTCCCCCTTATGGATCTTGCCGTTATACAAGCTCCACAACTCAGGGCGCTGTAACTTCGGATCCCACTGCCCAAATTCATCACGCACGGAAAAGATGCGCTCTTTAGCACGTGCTTTCTCCTCATCGCGCCGCGCGCCGCCGATGCAGGCATCAAACTGATATTTCTCAATCACATCCAACAGCGTTACGGTTTGCAAGGCATTGCGGCTGGCATTTTTACCTCGTTGCTCTACGACCTTACCTTGGTTGATGGAGTCCTGAACATAGCCAACGATCAGCTTTTCATTAATCCGTTCAACCATCTCATCACGGTAGCTGATGGTTTCAGGAAAATTATGTCCGGTATCAATATGTACCAGTGGAAAGGGGAATTTGCCCGGTCTGAAAGCCTTTTGGGCCAGGTGTACCAGTGTAATTGAATCCTTTCCGCCAGAAAACAGTAAGGCAGGTTTCTCAAACTGCCCCGCCACTTCGCGTAAGATGTATATCGCTTCAGCTTCTAAATGATCTAAGTAATCCATTGTTATTCTCTATTTCTCTACGACTTCATTGTGCGTATGTAATCCGCATTCTCTTTTGGAGGAATCCTCCCACCACCACCTTCCGGCGCGGAAATCTTCGCCGGGCTGTACCGCACGCGTGCATGGTGCACAACCAATACTGGGAAAGCCGCGGTCGTGCAAAGGGTTATACGGAATGTTATTTTCTTTGATATAAGTTTTTACCTCCTCCAGCGACCAGCTGAAGATGGGGTGATATTTGATGAGCTGGTTCTGCTCATCCCATTCTATGGCGCTCATGTCATGCCGGTTTAGTGACTGTTCTGCCCGGATGCCTGTGATCCAAACCTCATTCCCCGACAAAGCGCGTTTTAATGGCTCCAGTTTACGAATGCCGCAGCATTGCTTACGGTTCTCTACAGATTCATAAAAGCTGTTTGGCCCTTTTTTGCTCACCATATCCTCCAGCAGTTCCTGATTAGGATAGTAGGCCAGAATAGGCTTTTGATACATCTCCAGGGTACGGTTCCACACATAGTAGGTTTCTGTAAACAGCCGGCCCGTCTCCAGCGTAAAAACCTCTATTGGAATGTTATTCCGGAAGATCATATCGGTGATCACCTGATCTTCCCAGCCAAAGCTGGTTGAAAACACGACCTTACCAGGGTAGGCCGCAGCAATAGCCTGCAAGGTCTCTACAGGCGTTGCGTTTAGTATTTTGTCTTTTAGTCTTGTTGAAAAATCCATTTTAAAATGCTTTAAAATTGCTTTACGTCAGCTTGTCCAGGAAAACGTAAAGGCTTCTCAGGCTTACCAGCGTGACGATAATGCCCACACAAACCATGATCGTTTTGGCAGAAATCTTATTGGACACGCGGACAGCAATCGGTGATGCAATGGCACTACCAATGATTAACCCTCCGATCGCCTCCCAGTGCAAGCCATTTACCATGGTGATGAAAGTGATCGAACTCAGAAAGGCAATGAAAAACCTGGAAAGTTTTACCGTTCCCAGGGAGGTTCTGGAGTTTCGACCGCCAGCGATCAGTGAAGACAGCACGATGGAGCCCCAGCCGCCGCCACCTACAGCATCCATAAATCCGCCACCCAAACCCAGGGGGATGATTTTCTTGATCTTGTCGCCCAGCTTACGTCTTTTCACTTGGAAGGCTTTGGACAGGATCACCAGCCCGAGCACCAGGGTATAGGTAGACACAACCGGCTTGATATACATATTGTAATGTTCAAAACTGCTCAAAAGATAGGCGCCTGTCACCGCACCTATACTACCGGAGATCACCAACAGCTTGAAAAGCTTTTTATTTACGTTACCGAGTTTGAAATGCATCCATCCAGCAATGGCATTACTCATGATCTCCGAGAGGTGCACAGCCGTACTGGCCGAGGCTGGTGGTATACCCATGGACAGCGAAAAGGTGGTTGAAGTAACGCCATACGACATCCCGATCGCACCATCGATCATCGAAAAGATAAATCCAGCAACAAGGAAATAATAGAAATATGGATGTATGCCTTGTACCGTTTGCTGAAAGCCCGGCTCATAGTGCCAGAGCAGCACCCCTATGATGGTTGCACTGATGAAAATGGTACACCAGGCCAGCAGCTTGTAATTGGTATTAAATCGCTTGGCCGGTTGGTTGCCCGTAATCATCACCTCTGTGATCTCATTCAGCTTTCTTACCTTCTCCGCGAAAGTACCGTTCAGCTTGTTCCGTACCTGATGCAGCTGTTGTATGGCAGTATCCACATTATCTGGCAAGGCTTTCTCCAGGTCTTCTTTGATGCGTTTTGCCATGGTAGGCGACTTCCCATTGGTTGAAATGGCGACCTTCAGATCACCCTTTTTTACGATGGAACCAAGGTAGAAGTCGCATAAGGCAGGTTTATCTGCGAAGTTCACGAGCAGTTTTCGTGTCCTCGCTTCCTGACGGATGATCTCGTTCAAAGGATGATTGTTGGTGGCTACGATAACCAGGTCTGCATCGTCCAGGTCGGAGACCGAAAAAGGTCGCTCCTGAATACCGATATTATCGTAATCCAATGCAACTGCCCTTACCCCTGCCGACACCTCCTCTGCTACAATGCTGATCTTGCATGCCGGGCTGTTGCTGATCAATGAAGAAAGCTTCTCCAGGCCAACATTACCTGCACCAACAAGCAGTACCCGAAGCGTGTTCAGCTTGAGAAAAACCGGAAAAAGCTGATTATCACCGGCCGTTGTTAGTACCTCTGGTTTATTCTCGTTCAGCAAGTTCATAGAAAGCTCTTATCGGTTGGAAGTCAGCATGCAGGCCTACTACATCTCCGAACACGATTAGTGCCGGTGAGTCTATCTTCTTATCAGCTGCAGCCTCCACGATGGTGGAAACTGTGCCGACAACCATTTTTTCGTTTTCCATGGAGCCATTCTGGATCACCGCAACCGGAAGTCGGTGTTTACCCTCGTCCGCAAAAACAGCGGCGATTTCTGCAAGCCTCTTGATGCCCATCAATACGACAACCGTTGCTTTACTTTTTGCCGCATCGTAGAGATCCTTAGAGATACTGCCATCAGCTGTTGTACCGGTGACTACCCAGAAGCTTTCACTTAGGCCGCGGTGGGTAACCGGGATGCCCTGCAGCGCAGGTACGGAGATGGAACTGGAAATTCCAGGAATAACTTCTGCTTTGATGCTGTACGAATCCGCGAATTCGACCTCTTCGTAACCTCTTCCAAACACGAAGGAATCACCACCTTTCAGGCGCACCACGTGGCCATAGTTCAATGCATAATCCACCATAAGTTTGTTTACAGCGCCCTGGGAGTAAGAATGATCTCCGGAGCGTTTTCCTACGTACACCTTTGTGGCATGTTCTGGTGCATGATCTAAGAGCGCCTGATTTACCAAGGCATCATAAAGCACCACATCGGCCGATTTTAAGGCTTTGATGGCTTTAAGGGTGATCAAATCCGGATCGCCGGGACCAGCACCAACAAGGGTTATTTTGGGCTCTTTTACGGTTGTTTGTGTTTTGGTCTGTATCATAGTTTTACCAATGCCTCTCTTTTAACTTTAACTTTTTCCAGGAATGCCGTTGCCTGATTCAGATAGGCTTCAGCAAATTCCGCAGATGGTTCATTTTTATTTATTTGAAGGACGATATCATTGAATGCGCCGTCCAGCTCAATTTCATGTTCAGTTACGTAGTGGATGTCGAATTCTTTGATGATGCCGGTTTGTGTACTGCTTTTCACCCCTTTGTCAAGCAGCAGCGCTTTGGCACCGCTGATAAACACGCTGTAAGCATGATAGATGGCATCAGCATAGGCTTTCCCTTCGAATGCCCGTTTAGCCCAACCATGCTTTTCATCAGCTTCATAAAGTAAGGTTGCTACTAAGTCGATCACCACTCCGGCACATTCTCCTACCCCGATGGCCGTTTGGAAAGTCTCCTGATGGCCCCAGTCTACAAATTCATCATCGGTCAGATTGGTTAAATCTGCCAGCGGCTTCAACAGCTGATAGTAATGATCTTTGCCGAAGCGATCGTAGTAAGCATTAAAGGTTTCTCCTGGCAGCTGATTTAAGCTGTAGTCGTTTAGTATCCTTCTTAGCACATCCTTCACGCGCTTGGAGGGCACCTTGATAACCTTGTCCGCTGCACGACCTGCGCCATCTCCGAAAGTTCCACCACCCACGAGCACCTGTGCTGCTGGGATAACCTTTGCACCGGCTTTCAGGGAGCTGCCATGGAAGCCAATATGTGCCAGCCCATGTTGTCCGCAGCTGTTCATACAGCCACTGATCTTGATCTTGATATCCTGATTGAGGATCAGATCTTCATACTCGTCATAGATCAGGTTTTCCAGTTCCCTTGCCATCTCCGTACTGTTGGAGATACCAAGGTTGCAGGTATCTGTTCCAGGGCAGGTGGTTACATCGGCGACACTGTTGAAGCCTGGAATGGCATAGCCAAGCTGATCCAGTGCTACAAACAAAGCCGGTAGTGCCGCTTCCCGTACATATTGTAAAAGCAGGCCCTGGTTGATGGTGATTTTGATTTCATCCGCTACATACGGGCGAATGGCCTCGACCAGTTGTCTTGCTTTTACGGTAGGGATATCGCCGGTCAATACCTTGATGTACACGCCAAAAAAGCCTTCTTGCTTTTGCGGAAAAACGTTTGTCTGCAACCAGGTATCGTAATGGTGTTTATTGATGATCTCTACTTCCGGGAAGCTTACCTCTTCAGGAAGCAGCGGCTGGCGCAGTGCATGCCGGTTAACCTCCAGGCTTTTCACTTTATTCGCCGTACGCTCTTCAGCGATTAGGCGGAGCAGCTCCTCCAGGCCGATCTTCTGTACCAGGAACTTCATCCGTGCCTTGTTCCGGTTGTTACGTTCACCATGGCGATCAAATACCCTTAAGGTAGATTCAATGAAAGGTATCAGCTGGTCTTCAGGTAAAAACTCGTTTACGGGATGTGCTATGGATGGAATGGCTCCAAGGCCGCCACCAAGCATGACTTTAAATCCTCTTTCCTCGCCTTTAAGCTTGGGAATAAATCCAAGGTCATGGATATAGGTAAATGCGGTATCATCGTCCGTTGCAGAGAAAGCAATCTTAAACTTCCTACCCATATCCTGGCAAATCGGGTTACGAAGAAAATACGCGAAAGTGGCATGGGCGTATGGCGAAACATCGAATGGCTCATTGGGATCAATGCCGGCCGTCGGTGAGGCGGTAACATTCCGAACGGTATTTCCGCAGGCTTCCCTCAACGTAATATCATCCTGCTCCAACTCCGCCCAGAGTTCAGGCGTTCTGTCCAGGCTCACATAGTGTATCTGTATATCCTGACGAGTGGTCAGGTGCAAATTACTGCTGGCGTACTTATCGGAAATATCCGCAATCTTTAATAACTGCCTGAAGCTGACCTTCCCAAAAGGAAGCTTTATGCGCACCATTTGCACACCCGGCTGTCGCTGGCCGTAAACGCCGCGCGCAAGCCGTAAACTCCTGAATTTTTCGTCATGGATCTTCCCTTCCCGAAATGCCCGGATCTTTAGCTCCAGGTCAATGATATCCTGCTCTACAATTGGATTTTCCAATTCGGTTCTGAAACTCTGCATTGGTATTTAGTAATGGTTGGTTGATTGATAAAATAGCGTTGGTTATTTCAAATATAATATAATGCATATAGATTTAGTAGTCTTTCTTTAAATAAATGAAAAAACACGCTATTTAAATCAACACAGCTGACTGAATACCAGTTGATAGCAACAAAAATCCCGGTGAAATGTCACCGGGATCTTCTTTGGAAATAATGTTTAAAAATGATATTACGTTTATAACAGCCCTTTAAGCAGGTTGTTTTCGCGGGCAATGACATCAGCAATGCTGGTCTCGGATAAGATCTTCAATGAAGCATTTCGAACGTCGGTGAAGACGTCTCGGATGCCGCAGGTTTTCTCGTCGATACATTCCTCGCAACGCTGATAAAAGTTCAAGCTTACGCAAGGCAGCAGGGCGATTGGGCCACCAGTAATCCGCAGTATCTGGGTTAGGAAAATCTCGTTCGGATCTTTATTCAAGCTATAACCACCCCCAGCACCTTTCTTACTTACCAGCAGTCCGGCATTTCGCAGTTCGAGCAGGATCTGCTCGAGAAACTTCTTCGGAATTTTATCTTCCTGAGCGATACGTAATATTTGCATGGGCTCTTTTCCATAGTTTTTACCCAGGATCACGAGCGCTTTAATGGCATATTGCGTTTTTTTGGATAGCATTCAGCAAAGTAAAACAATTTATTTGTAAACCTAAACACGCTGCCAGTCGGCCAACCAGCGCAGCAGCACCTCGGTCCAGCCACTCAGCTCAGGGTTATCCAGCGCGGCACCTACGCCGTGTTTACCCCGTGGATATACATGTAAAGCGACCGGAACTTTGTGCTTTACGCAGGCCTCTGCAAAAAGAAAGGCATTCTGCACCGGCACGGCGCCATCATCGGCGGTATGGAAGATGAAGGCAGGCGGAGTTTGTGGACCAACATGTAGCTCCCCCGAAAACTGTTGCCTTTGTTCCTGTGTAGGATGGTCTCCTAGCAGGTTCTTTACGGAACCTGCATGCGTGAACTCGCCAAAGGTAATTACCGGATAGCCCAGTACCACGCGATCCGGCCGGGCAGATACTGTTGCAGCAAGATCATCTTCGGGGTCCTTGTATAGCTCAGGTTGGGTTGCCACGGTTGAGGCCAGGTGCCCGCCGGCGCTGAAACCCATCAGGCCGATGCGTGAAGGATCAATACCGAACTCAGCCGCTCTGGATCGAACAATGCGCATGGCACGCACCGCGTCTGCATAAGGCGCCGGGAACTTATTGGGTGCAACCCGGTAGGTCAGCACCGCAGCGACCATCCCTTTGGAAGCAAATAGCCTGGCAAACTGGATACCCTCATGATCTGATGCCAGCATGCCATAGCCGCCACCAGGACAAACGACCATTGCGGCCCGCTTACCTGCGGCACTTCCTTTAGGCTTGTAGATCACTAGATTGGGACGTTTGCCTGGATCGGTTCCGTTGTTTTTAGAGCCCTCAGCCCACAAGTTGATCGTTATTTCTTCCAGCTGCAAGTTCGGTTCATCTTCGGCAGCTGGAACAGCTAAGGCGCTAAAACTGCAGGTGCTTAAGACACCAAGACTAAGGGATGAGGTTTTCAGGAACATTCGCCGGCTATTTTCTTTCATGGACATATGCAATTAGAACTTATACTTAGATTCCGGATCAAATCAGCGATCTTCTGCGATGATCTTTAGGCAAGTAAATTAACACATAATGGATAAAAATCATACATTTAGGGAGGAAATGCAGTAAAAACCACAATGTCTGAATATAGATTACCCACCATTAAGGAAATTGCCAAACGACTTAATGTTTCTGTATCAACGGTGTCCCGCGCACTCCGTGATCATCCAAGTATTGGACTGGTGACGACGATGCGCGTGCAAAATGTGGCCAAAGAGCTGGGTTATGAAGTAAACCGCTCCGCAATTCACTTCAAAGAACGAAAAACCTATTCTATAGGCGTTATCATCCCCAACCTTTCTGAGCCCTTCTTCTCCTCTGCCCTAACCGGAATTGAAGATGCTGTAGAAGCTAATAATTATAACGTGATCATCGGCCAGTCGCTGGAGAGCTTTGAACGGGAGAAAAGGATTGTAGAAAACATGAAGGATCACCGGGTAGATGGCATTCTGGTGTCGCTTACTAAGGAAACTTCTTCCTATGAGCACTTCGAGAGCCTCAAAAAGTACAACATTCCTGTGGTCTTCTTCGACCGCATTCCAAGTAAAAAGGACATCAATTATGTCGCCTGCAATCTCGTTTCCGGAATGCTGCAAGCCATTACAAAGCTGGTGAGCCTAGGGCATACCCGCATCGGGCTGATCAATGGCCCGGCAAAACTCGCGGCCACCTTACAGCGGCTTGAGATCTATTACAAGTGCCTCAAAGCCCATGACCTGCAGCTGGATCATGAAATCATCGTTTCTACCAGCCTATCCAAAGCCGACAATTGCAGGGCGATGAGCCAGCTGCTGGACATTGCTGAGCCACCTACTGCAGTAATTGTTTTCAATGACTATGTACTGCTGGATTGTATTGCTACCGTGAAATCCCGCGGCCTGGTCATTAACAAAGACATGAGTTTTATCAGCTTTGCAAACCTTCCAATCTGGGAGTATATGGACAGCGTGCCTTTGGCTTCCATTGAGCAGTTCGCCTATCAGCAGTCGTCCATGGCCACAGACTTTCTTTTCCAGCTGATTAAACATGCCGGAAATCCTGCAGGTACTGAAGCCCCACTGTTGCAGCACATTATCGATTCAGAGATGATCGAATACACCCGTACTGCAGGTCAATAAACCGAAAAGCATTGACGAATCCTGATTTAGCGCAACCGTTTGCGTTGAAATTGCACAATCGTTTGCGTAAGCTACGCAACCGTTTGCGTGCAATGATTTTAGTCATGCTTAAAATCGATGAACTTTCCTTAACAATTTTTTTACTTCATATTTACAATAGCACCTCATTTCCAAACCACCAATTAAATTACGCACCATGATTAAGAAAATTTTACTCCTTTGTTGTTGCTTACTGACAATGCATTTTGCCAGCTTTTCACAGGAGCAACGCCTTACCGGCCGAGTGCTCGCTGCAAGGGACGGACAGCCGCTCCCTGGCGTTAGCGTGTCGCTGAAAGGTGGCACGAACACGGTCAGCACCAATGGTGCCGGTGAGTTCAGCATTGCAGCCCCTGCCGGACCATCTACACTGATCTTAACTTTCGTCGGATTTCTGAGGAAAGAAGTTGAAGTAAGCGCCGGACAGCGCAGCATAGAAATCAGGCTGGATGAAGATGTTCAGCAGCTCAGCGATGTCGTGGTTGTGGGTTATAGCAGTAAAAAGCAGAGTGCACTTACCAGTGCGGTTTCAGTAGTTTCCTCGGAACAGTTGAAGGACGTCACCACCAACAACGTAGGTTCGATGTTACAGGGTAAAGTTGCCGGTTTGCAGGTGGTGAACAGCTCCGGTGCACCGGGTGCAGCACCTGATATCCGCTTACGCGGGGTATCCTCCGTAAATGCGAACCAGAGCCCGCTCTTCGTTGTCGACGGTATCATCGGGGGTAACTACGATCCCAACGATGTGGAAAGCATTACCGTACTTAAAGACGCTGCATCTACTGCGCTTTATGGATCACAGGCAAATGCCGGTGTCATCGTCGTAACTACCAAAAGCGCGAAGCAGGGTGAAACCAGGTTTGAAGCCAAGGTTTCTACCGGATTCCGTACCGCAGATTTCGGAAAGCTCCAGGTAATGGGCAGCAATGAACTTTATGATCATCAAAAGGAGTTTTACAGGGACTATATCCTTGGTGCGCCTGACAACTCTTACAAGATAGATCTCGGTAAATTCTACGCCGAGCGGCCAATAACACTGCGCGACCAGGATTATAACTGGCCGGATGAGTCCTTTACATCCGCCCCGATATATAACTTCTACCTTTCCGCCAGTGGCAGAACAGAAAAGAACGATTACTATGTTGGTGCATCGTATTACAATGAAAAGGGTACCTTCTTAAACACCAAATATCAACGTATCAACTTACGTGGCAACTCTACGTATCACTTCTCGAAAAAGCTGGATGTCACGAACAACATCAACCTGAGTGCAAACATGGGTAAGAGCTACGACTACATGGATGTCTACTATTCTTTCCTGAACATGCCTTGGGATAACCCCTACGATGAAGCTGGAAACCCGGTCTACGTAGATGGGAACTCTACCTTCAAATGGTGGTCAAGGGATAAAGTAAACCCACTACACACTATTGAAAACTCCGATCATGCTTATAAAGGCTTCGATGTAAACTATGATCTGGGTGTAAACTACCGTATTACCGACTGGTTAACATTTTCCAGTAGCAACCGGGTTGCAGCAGCTTTCAACAAAGGCACCAACTTTGTCTCGCCGCTTGCCGCGGGCACCTACCGCGGTTCTGGCTATTTAGATGAGCTGAACACGCTGAACTATGGCATCGTATCTAACCAGCTGTTCCGCTTCGCCTTCAAAATGGGGGACCATAGCTTAAACGGATTTGCCGGTGGTGCTTTCGAAGGTAGTCAGACAGAATATTCCGGTGCTTCCGGCAGAGGCCTTCCTGAAGGACTAAGAGTATTGAACGTGGTTTCGAACAATCAGCTGGTGAATGGCTATAATAATCAGGGTTATCTGCAATCCCTGCTGTCACAGGTTGACTATAACTATAAAGAAAAGTACTTCCTTACCGCATCATTCCGCTATGACGGCTCTTCAGCCTTCGCACCAACCAAACAATATGGCAGCTTCCCGGCAATCTCCGGAGCATGGTTAATCAGCAATGAAGATTTCCTTGCTGGTAGCAACATTCTGAACTACCTGAAATTAAGAGCGAGTTATGGTATCACCGGAACACAGGACATCGGCGCTTCCAGGTACCTGGGTCTCTACTCCTTAACCACACAGTACAATTCAATCGTGGGTGCCGTGCCTTACCAATTAGCCAGCCCTAATCTTACCTGGGAAAGCAAACACCAGATCAACGCTGGTCTAGACATCGGCTTGTTTAAACGCGTGAACCTGACCCTGGATGTATACCGCAATGACACCAAGGATCTGTTATTGCAGGTATCCCAACCCCTTTCTGTCGGCTTTGAAACCAAATGGGAAAATGCAGGCAACGTGGTCAACAAAGGTATAGAGCTTGGTATCAACTCCGCCAATATTCAGAACAAGAACTTTGAGTGGAACACGGATTTCAGTATCAACTTCAACAGCAACAAACTGGAAGGCTTACCTGCAAACATCATTAAAACCGGCTCCTGGAGCATCTCGCAGATCTACCGCAATGGCGGAAACCTATATGAGTTTTACATGCCCAAGTGGCTTGGTGTTGACCCACAGACCGGCGGCCCACTTTGGGAAAAGGTGAACTACGATGCAGATGGCAATGAAACGGGACGTGAAAGCACCTCTGACTATGCACAGGCAACGATCCAGGAAAGTGGTTCCGCATTGCCGAAGTTTCAGGGTGGTTTCAACAACAACTTCCGCTACAAGAACTTCAACCTGCGTGTAAGCACCTATTTCAACTACGGCAACAAGGTGTTCAGCAATAACCTGCGTTTTATGATGAATGATGGTCATGAGCCATATTACAACCAGATCCAGATGCCCGACGATTCGAAGATCTGGACCGGCCCTGGTGATACCCAAGCAACAGAGCCTAGTCCACAGAACTCTGCAAACTCCACGGAAACCTCCACCCGGTACCTGAAGAACGGTAGTTATTTCAGCATCCGGAACATCGCACTTTCGTACAGGTTACCAAAAGCATGGTCCAGCCGTATCAATATGGAAGGCATTACCGTTGGGTTCAGTGCAGATAACGTGGCAACCTTTTCAAACTTTCTGGGTCAGGATCCCCAAACCACCATACAGGCAGGTAGCTTTGGTACACCAGGGGTATCCGACTTCAAGTACCCGAACAACAGACAATATTTATTCAATATCAACTTCAACTTTTAACCAAACAGGTATTTAAAACTTCAAGAGATGAAAAAGAAATTATTCGCCCTGTTTATGCTTTTTATGGCCGCAACGAGCAGTTGTAAAAAACTAGAGGTTAATCCAAGCGACGCGATCAGCACCGGAACATTGGTAACCACTAATGACGGATTAACAAACGCACTAAATGGTGCATATGCATTGTTCAAAGACCATATCGAGTTTAACGGGTCGGTTGACAATAACAACATGTACCTCCGTCAGTTCTATCACTTGTCTGACTTTGCGAGTGACGACATCACCTGCGGACAAATCACAGAAGACCCTTTGTTCAACAGCTTCACCCTCGGGCACTCCCCTTCCCAAGCCAACACCAGGTATTTCTGGTATGTATCTTACAAGATCATTACCGGCGTGAATACCGTAATCGACGCAATAGAGAAATTACCTGACCCGGATGAAAGGACTAAGCAGCTTCTGGGGGAGTGTTACTTTTTGCGCGCCTTCTGCCACTTCAATCTGGTAAGATTATTTGGCCAGCCTTACAGTGTGGCGCCGGAATCCCCAGGCATAATCTTACGTACCAACCTGACCGATGAAGGTCAGAAAGCACGTTCCACGGTGGCCGAAGTTTACGCCTCGGTACTCGCAGATGCTGAACAAGCGGCAGGCCTGATGACACAACCAAGAGGCGTTCAATATGCATCGGCTGAAGCCGCCTGGAGCTTACTTGCACGCGTAAACCTTTACAAAGAAGACAACGCAAAGGCCATTGAATATGCAAACAAGGTGATCAATTCAGGGAAGTATAGCCTGATGACCAAAGCAACCTACCCATCACTCTTTGCCAATGCCACCACCAGCCCGGAGACCATTTTCTGCATTGCTTTCACCGCAGCAGATGACTACGGCAAATTTGGTTCTATTGCGTCCATGATCTACTCTGATGGTAACTCCGGCTGGGGTGAAGAGTTTGCTTCATCCTCCCTGCGCGCTGCAATGGCCTCACGCCCTGAAGATGTAAGATGGTCCTACATTGTTCCTGCCACGGATGGATCCGGTGCCGTGTTAAAGAAAAACGGCATTGAGATGTACTACATCACCAAGTTCTCCTTCCAGAACGGACAACCGAACTTAAGCTCACCGATCATGTTCAGACTCGCTGAGATGTACCTGATCCGTGCAGAAGCTGAGGCAAAGACTGGTGCTACTGCAGCCGCCTTGGACGACCTGGATATGATCCGCAAAAACCGCGGACTGGAAGCATTTCTGTACAACAAGACCTTACCCCAAGGAAGCAATGCTTTAGACCTGGTACTGGCAGAAAAACGTATTGAGATGGCTTTTGAAGGTCACCGCACCTACGATGTGTTCCGCAACAAGCGAAGCCTGAACAAAGCGTACTGGGGCTACCACATCCTGGGTTTGAAAGAAACTGATATTGATCTTTCGAAAACACCGTCCGGTTATCAGAACCTGAGTGTTCCCTATACCAATCCAAGGATTATCTATTACCTGCCGGTAGACGAGATCCTAAGTAATCCAAAGGCCATTCAAAACCAATAGTTTAACGAGGTTTATCCATATCATTTGAGATGAAGAATTTAAGATCATACCTGTGCCTGCTTTGTGTAACACTTGCGGGGACATTACTAAACAGCTGTAAAGAAGATGACTACCAGCCACAAACTGACCTGGCTTATGAAGTGCTTATCGAAGGTAGCACCGCAACTTTCAAAGTGATCACCGAAGGCGTTACGGGTTACAGCTGGGACTTTGGGGACGGACAATCCTCCACGGATGCCAACCCCAGCCACACTTATCCTGGCAAAGGCAAATATGTCCCTACATTAACTGCCATGGTAAACGGACAAGCTGCAGAATCCTCTACCGTGATCCGTATTGCCAAGTCTTCACCGGTGAAGATCAATGACAACAGCCTGGATGACTGGGCAACCGTAACGAAAGACGTGGTCACCCTGGGCAGCTCCAAGGGAATATTCAACGCCGTCAAATTTGATTATGACGGTAACTACATCTATATGTACGCAGAGATGACCGGCAGTAGAGCGGACGCAAACATCTTCGATTTCTATATCGATTCAGACAATAATGCTGGTACAGGTTTGCTGACCGGAACATTCCCTGGAGGCGCGTATGATATACTGCTTGAAGGACAACTGCTAACCGCAGGGCTGGATATCTTCTATCATGCCGGCACCAACCAGAATGCTTTTGCATTTGACCAACAATCTATTGCCGAAGCTTTCAACGTAGGCACCGTGAAAGAAGAAGGCGGTATGGTGAAGTTTGAAATGCGCATTGCCAGAGGCAAGTTGAAAGGGCTTACCGGCGAAGGTATGCGAATCGGTGTCCAGGCAATTAAGAATGACTGGTCTGTGGTATTGGGTAATGCACCGGATGAAGGTGCGCCGAGTTTCTTTCTGGACATGAGTGAATAACGCATTTTACGCAAGACCTTCTATGACAAATTCCATTACCGCTGATCCACACCGTAATTACCGGCTGATTTCACTTGATGTGCTACGAGGCATCATCATGATCCTGCTTTGCGCTGAAAGTTGCAGGGTTTACGAGTCGATCAAACATCTCGGTCCCTCCGGAGTAGCCGGAGGGTTGGTAAACCAGTTTTTTCATCATCCATGGCATGGCCTGCATTTTTGGGACCTGGTGCAACCCGCATTTATGTTTATGGCAGGTTCGGCGATGTACATCTCCTACAGCCGCAAGCTTGCGAAAGGTAGCAGCTGGTCTGCAAACTTCAAGCATATTCTTGTACGTTGCCTGAGACTGTTTATCTGCGGCGTTGGTCTCCATTGCATATACGCAGGTAAGCCTGTTTGGGAACTCTGGAACGTACTTACGCAGCTGGCCTTTACCACGCTCATCGCCTATCTGATCATCAACCGCTCCTATACCTTCCAGATCGGATTTTCCATCGGACTGCTCCTGCTCACGGAATTTTTATACCGCACGGTCTTGATGCCAGGCTTTTCGCAACCTTTTGTTGAAGGCCAGAACTTCGGGTCCTACATGGATACCATACTCATGGGTAAGATCAACAGCGATGGTTGGGTTGCCATAAACATCATCCCTACAGCTGCACATACCATTTGGGGTGTGCTTGCCGGTAGGCTGCTAATCTCTGATCGCAGTAGCGCCTATAAGCTGAAAGCCCTGGTAGTCGCTGGTATCCTCGCTTTGATCCTGGGCCATGGTCTGGATCTGCTGAACATCACGCCCATCATTAAGCGCATCAGTACGGGTTCCTTTGCACTGGCCTCCGGAGGATGGGTATTACTCTTGCTGACCGCCGTTTACTGGATTGTGGACATTAAAAAAAATAATCGTTACGCCTGGATCGCAACCGTCATGGGGATGAATGCTATTTTTATCTATCTCTTTTTTGAGACTGTAGGTATGCAGTGGGTAAATGGCGCCGTAGACATTTTTAGCGGCCAGATGCTGCAACTTCTCTTCGGGGTTCCGGAAGTGACCGCTGCAGTCGTATCGGCACTGCTAACGCTACTCTTAGAATGGGGCCTATGTTACTGGCTCTATAAACGTAGCATATTCTTTAAGCTTTAACTCACATTCCTAATCTTAATTTTATTATAGTGCAAATATCCAACTACATCCCAGAAGTTATTAGCAATTTTCAATGTTCCGCCGAGGCTGGCAATGTCCAACCTTACGGATCGGGTCATATCAACGACTCCTTTCTGGTAAAAAATAAAACAGCTGGTGGGCCAGATTACCTGTTACAACGCATTAACAATTCCATATTCACGAATGTGGAAGCACTTACCGGAAACATGCTGCGCGTTACGGAACACTTAAAAAATAAGGTTTCCAGCGAAAATGGTGATCCCTTGAAAGCGGTAATGACCTTAATTCCGACCCGCAACAATCAGCACTATTATCTCGACAGCGGTGGCAACTATTGGCGTATGTTTTACTTTTTAAAAGATACGCGGTCGTACGACATGGTATCGACAGAAAAGCAGGCCTATGAAGGAGGAAAAGCTTTCGGCAGGTTCCAATCCATGCTCGCAGACTTTCCTTCGAACGAACTGTTTGAGGTACTCCCCAACTTTCACAATATTGAGTTTCGATTGGCGCAACTTAAAGAAGCCATAGCCAGCAATCTGGCAGGTCGCCTGGAAACCATTTCTGAAGAATTAGAACTGGTTGAAGCACATGCAAACGCCATGCTGTACTTTCAACAACCGGAAACGCTTGCTACACTGCCAAAGCGGGTTACGCATAATGACACCAAGTTTAACAATGTGCTGCTGGATCAAAATGATGAGGCACAATGTGTCATTGACCTGGAAACGGTAATGCAGGGTTATGTGGCCTATGATTTTGGTGATGCCATCAGAACGATCATCAACACAGCGGCGGAAGATGAAGCGGATCTCGGAAAGATTCAACTGAACATCCCTTTATTTCGGGCATATACCCGCGGCTATCTGGAGCATGCAGCAAACTTTCTTACGGACAAGGAAATCGAGTCGTTGGTAAAAGGCGTCTTGTTGTTCCCCTATATGCAAGGTGTTAGATTTCTAACTGATCACCTGAACGGCGACACGTATTATAAAATTAAGTTCCCGAACCATAACCTCCAACGTACACGTGCACAGTTCCAGTTGTTCAGGAATCTCCATGAAAAAGCAGCAGAGATTCAGCAGATCATACAGAAGGAAATAGGCAACTTAAAGACCTCCCAAGAGCATGGCTAACCCATTTCTTATACCATTTCTGCCCCAGGTGGATGCCCATACCACAATAGAAATCTTATCGAAAAGGCTGGATTCGCTAAGTTCCAACCGTATCAGCTATGCCCCATGGGAAGACGGCACCTTACTTCCAGCGGCAGCTTTTAGCATCGCACATAATGCGGAAGCCATTCTGCTGAAGTACTATGTTACCGAACAGCAGATTAGAGCCACCTACCAGGAGTTCAATGATCCGGTATATGAAGATAGCTGTGTGGAGTTTTTCATTTCTTTCAATAACGAAGCGGAATACTATAACCTGGAATTCAACTGTGCAGGAACGGCAAGAGTGCAATTTGGCCCCGGCAAAAACGAAAGGACCTTCATTTGCGCCAAACGCCTCGAGGCAATACGCTATCTGCTGAGCATTAAAAATGACTCATCAGCCGGGCTAAGTTGGGAATTGACCTTATATCTCCCGAAAGAGCTTTTCAAGTTCCATCCTGGTCTCCAGCTTGAGCAAACACCAGTACGGCTTAACTTTTACAAATGCGGCGATGCACTCCCAGCGCCACACTTTCTATGCTGGAGTAACATTATAGCTGACAAACCTGAGTTTCATTTACCAGCTTTTTTTAAAGACGCTATCTTTAAGAGCGAAGCAACCACTTAATAAAGCAATAAACGACAAATGCCGAATCAATTCGAGCGGCTAAACAAACCAAATAAAGAACAAATAAGAACATAATTATGGATCGCAGAGAATTCGTTAAAAACACTGCCCTTGGCGTAACTGGCTTTACTATCCTGCCCTCGGGCATGTTATTCGCAAAAGATACTGATAAAGTAAGACTTGGATATATCGGCGTTGGCTTGCGCGGACGTAACCACATCGCTGAAGGTCTTCTGCGTAATGACGTGGAAATTGTTGCCATTTGCGACATACAGGAAAGCTCCCTGAAATACTGTCGTGAGCAATTCGTGAAAGCCAAGAAAAAGCTCCCGGTAGAATACACCGGCGGACTGGATGCCTACAAAAAGCTTATTGCCCGCAAGGATATCGATGCGGTGATCATTTCTACACCTTGGGAATTCCATAAAGATCAGGCCATTGATACCATGCGTGCTGGGAAATATGTGGGCTGTGAAGTCATTGCGGGCATCACAGAACAGGATCACTGGGATATCCTGAAGGTTTATGAAGAAACCAAAATTCCGTACATGACGCTTGAAAATGTGTGTTACCGCAGAGATGTAATGGCTGTGTTGAACATGGTGCGTCAGAACATTTTCGGTGAGTTGATCCATCTGGAAGGCGGCTATGAGCATGATCTTAGAGGGGTATTGTTCAATGATGGCAAGAATTTTAGCGGTAAAGGCGCGGAGTTCGGTCCCAACACCGTTGGTGAAGCGCAATGGCGCACGCAATGGAACATCGACCGCGATGGCGACATCTACCCTACCCATGGTGCCGGTCCGGTAATGAACTACATCGACATTAACCGGGGCAACCGGTTCACCAACCTGGTTTCCTTTTCTTCAAAATCCAGAGGCTTAAACTCTTACATTGAGAAAGTTTCTCCAGGACATAAAAACGCGAAAATCAAGTTTAAAAATGGGGATGTGACCAAAACCATGCTGAACTGCGCAAATGGGGAAACGGTTACCTTAACGCATGATACCCACTTGCCTAGACCCTATTCCTTAGGTTTCCGGGTTCAGGGTACAGAGGGGATCTGGATGGATGTAAATAATTCCATTTATATTGAAGGTAAATCTGCGAAACATGATCAGTGGGACAAAGCCCAAACCTGGTTTGAAAAATATGATCACCCGCTATGGAAGAAATATGCGGCGCAGGCGGAAGGTGCTGGTCACGGTGGTATGGACTGGTATGTATTGAACGCCTTTATACAGGCAGTTAAACAAGGTAAGCAAACCCCTATTGATATTTATGACTCCTTAACAATGAGTGTAATTACACCACTATCAGAGAAGTCGTTGAAAGAAGGTAACGCCCCACAGGAATTCCCTGATTTTACAAAAGGTAAATGGAAGGAAAGAAAAAACACCTTTGCACTTGATGATAGCGGATTGTAAGCGCTTTGCAACTATTCAATGTTTATACCAGCGGCCAGTAAGCTTTTCTTTACTGGCCGCTTCCTTATAACAGAAATTCTCAGTTTAAAATACGGTATCGTAGTGAAACCAGTCCCGTATCGTAAATTTTAGACTCTAAAAGCTTCAAATTAACCCGCTGTTCCTGTTTTTTAAACAACTGTTTCCCACTGCCCAGGAGTATCGGATGAACGGATAACCATAACTCATCAATAAGTCCTGCCTCCAGCATTTGCTCCGTGAGCACAGCTCCCCCATATAGCCATATATCTTTTCCTGGTTTCGCCTTGATCTCCCTTGCTTTAGCAATACCATCATCGTTGATTAAAACTGCACCCGTCTTAACGGCGCTCAGCGTTCTCGAAAATACATATTCCGTCATTGCAGGCATCCCAGGAGTGCTTTCTCCGCTACCCTCTTCAAATTGTTGTTTGATTTCGTAACTCTTACGTCCGATAAACAATGCATCAATGCGGTTATAAAAATCCGCCAGTCCATATTCCTGATCGGTAAAACACCAATCAAATTCGCCATTCAACCCTTCTATGTAACCGTCCAGGGAAATGGCTAGTCCCAATATGACTTTTCTCATAACATTCTATTCTGTAAACTCGATTCTTGAAATCAGATAGGCTTTCCCAAAAAGCTGTGGATCATGAGTTACCGTCGCATTTATCGCTTTCCATTTCATCGGCGGTACCGTCTTAGTCTCCTGCCAGCTTTCATATATAGATTTGTTGAAGGTCCAGACTTCCTCCAGCTGCTGCCTCACCTCCTCGTTCGCAAAGGTTAGCATCAACTTATCATCGAAATAGTACTTATCAGTTTCTTTTCTAAGCCGGATGATCGGCCCGCCAGGCACAAAAGATTGAATCATTGCAAGTGTAAACGGCGCATTGCTGTTGCTCTTTTCCTTTTCCAAGACATTGATAAACTCCAGCCAATAAGCAGAACCATCCTGAGGAGGCTCAGCTGGCTTAACGACCCTCGCTTTTACCCGGTAACTGTACCCTGGTTCACGCTCCATAAAGCCCAATAGCGACATTTCTGCTGGTTGATTAGAAGAAAGTAACCGGACTGGATCATCAGTTGTCCCATAGCGGTCGCTGACCAATATTTCTACTTCTTCTCCGTTTTTAAGTTTTGAAGGACCAATCAGTTCTTCTTTTGAACAGGCCGAAAGCAAGGTCACGGCTATCAGCAAGTAAATGTATTTTATCATACAGTTGGGCTTAGATATTGTATAAACGGCGGCAGCATAACTTACGCTACAAATTTGCTAAATTACTCATATCTAAGTAGTAAACAGCAAATCCTATCAGATGTTGGACGGTACAATTTACGAATATCTTGCAATCATCAGCCCGGAAGAAAAAGTTCGTGCAGACATCCAGGAAATGAAACAAAGTTGTAAGAGAGATTATGGCTGGAAACTAGAAGCAGGCACCAAACCTCATCTAACTCTATTCTCCTACCGTGGCAATGCAGAAAGTGAAAGAATTCTTATTAAGAACTTTGAGCAGATCACTACCCAAACACCAAGCATCAACATCAGACTATCTAACTTCAATTTCTTTGCAGGGCAAAATTATACCATATATGCTAGGGTTGAAGAAGATCCAGATCTCTCCAGGTTACTCCGCAACCTTAAAAATGTATTAAGCAATTGGCTAAGGAGCGGAAAAAATCCAACCTATAGTCCTTCTACGAAAGCACATCTTACCATAGCGAAAAGCATCTCAAGGTATGATTTCGAGAAGGTGTGGCCAGCATGGAAGAACAAGAACTATCAAGCATCTTTCAAGGCAGACCGTATGCTGCTGCTGCGAAGAACACCAGGATTTATGTATGGCAAGTTCGACAGGATCGCCGAACTCATTTTTCAGGGAAAGCCCATGAATAGTGCGCAGACCATGCTTTTTTAAATCAATATTTGCTTTCCATCTTCCGCATATTCCAGATCAATTTTATCCAGGTTATCCAACATTTCCGCATCAAAATGTGTAAGCCAAATCCGTTTGCAGGAAAGCGTTGGCAAGTGTTGTAGAAGTGTTTGATAGTCTAAATGCCCTTTAGACATTTTCTTATAAAAGTTGCACTGGCAGATAAACAAGTCAGCCGATCTGGCAAGTTCTACCAGATCTGGCGTCCATTCCGTATCTCCTGAATAACTGATGATCTTGTTTCCAATTTTTATCCTAAGCGCATTAGGTATCGCAGCTGCAACATGAACTACAGGAAAGGTTTGCACAACCAGGTTGTTGGTCTTAACCACTTCATTGGGTTGATATTCTATGAAGTCAACGGCAAGGTTGTCTAGCTGAAGACTGCCTGGGTACAATAAATCCAAAAGACTTTGTACTCGTTCTTTACAACCTGGTGGACTAATGATGGTAAGTGGATTTGCAGGGTTCTGCCTTGCGTAATCCAAAAGGAAAAATGGTAATCCACCATAATGATCACCATGGAAGTGCGTGATTGCAATGACCTCAATGTCTTCAACTCGAATCCCTCGTTGCTTTAAACCACTTAAAGTGGTCGCACCACAGTCAATCAACAGTTGAGTACCTGAAGTTTGAACATGAAAACAGGTGTTTAATCTACCACCACTCCCAAAAGCATCGCCTGAACCAATAACAGTCAATGTGAGGGTCTCTTCTTTAATGTTGTGTTCCATCTAATTATAGGGTTATGATGTTATCATTAATCCTGCCCAGGAACAATTTGTTTTGTCTAAGGTGGTTTTGGAACATCAGAACAACTTGTTTCATTGCGTATCAATGTTTTAGCTATTTTTAGGAATAAAACCATCCGTTTTACTAAAAACTATCCAAAAAAGCTTTAAACCTTTATTCACCTATGACTAACAACCATACTAAACAACTATCATCAGATCAAATTGACGCTTTATTTCACATTCTGGAAAAGCGATTTACCAGCAACATGCATCGTCACCCTAACTTGACTTGGGATCATGTACAAGCCAGATTAGAGAACAATCCGGAAAAACTCTGGTCGCTAGAGCAGATGGAACTAACCGGCGGGGAACCAGACGTCGTTGCTTATGATGAAAAAACAGGCGAGTACATTTTCTTCGACTGCTCGGCGGAAAGTCCAAAACTTCGCAGAAGTATATGTTATGATGAAGCGGCATTGGCGTCGAGGAAAGAAAATAAGCCCAAAAATAGCGCTCTCGGCATGGGGGCGGAACTTGGAGTTGCGATGTTAAATGAGGATCAATATCGATTCCTTCAATCCTTGGAAAAGGTCGATACGAAGACCTCCAGCTGGATCCAAACCCCGGATAAGATCAGAGCACTGGGTGGCGCCCTATTTGGGGACTACCGGTATGACACAGTCTTTATTTACCATAATGGTGCGGAGTCTTACTATGCTGCCCGGGGATTCCGTGCGGCTTTGAAAATTTAACTTATCCGGTGACCCATGAAGAAAATTGTAGTTGCCGCAGATTCCTTTAAAGGTTCTGTAAGTTCCCTGGAAGTAGCCGGCGCTGCTGAACTCGCTATTCTGAAAAACTTTCCGGACTGCAGGATCCTGAAAATACCAATGGCCGATGGTGGTGAAGGTACAGTTGATGCTCTCATTACCGCATTGGCTGGAACAAAAATCAGCTGCATGGTTAAAGGTCCCTTGGGGGAACCGGTGAATGCTGTATACGGTCTGCTTGCTGATGAAAAGACCGCAGTAATCGAAATGGCAAGTGCCTGTGGACTGACCTTGGTTCCGCAAAGCGATCGAAATCCCCTACGCAGCTCTACCTATGGATTGGGAGAACTCATAAAAGATGCACTTGCCCGTGGCTGCCAGAACTTTCTAATTGGCATTGGAGGAAGCGCCACAAATGACGGTGGGACCGGAATGCTGCAGGCATTAGGTTTTAAGTTCCTGGACAAGGAAGGGCAGGCGCTGCCACTTGGTGGACAGATCTTAGGAGCTATTCAGGCCATTGACCACTCCAAAGCAATCCCGGAGTTTTTGGCTGCAACTTTTACCATAGCCTGCGATGTGGACAACCCTTGTACTGGTCCCAGGGGTGCTGCGCATGTTTACGCCCGCCAGAAAGGCGCAGATGACCAGGCCATTCACACGCTTGAAGAAGGAATGAAGAACTTTGTGGAAGTCGTTAAACTGACCAAAGGCATAGATGTAAACCAGATTGCAGGTTCGGGTGCTGCTGGCGGCCTTGGAGGTGGATTCCTGGCTTTCGCAAATGCAGAGTTAAAACCCGGTGCGCAGATGATCCTGGATGCCCTTAACTTTCAAAACACCATCGAAGATGCCGATCTGGTGATCACTGGAGAAGGTAAACTGGACCAACAAACCAGTATGGGAAAAGCACCGGTTACGATATTGAAAGCCGCCCAACAACGAAACATTCCGGTAATTGCCATTGGTGGATGTACGGAGGACGTCCAGCTGCTAAACGATCTGGGATTTCTTGCTGTACTCCCGATCACACCCTATCCGGTTTCCATGCAGCGGGCAATGGAAAAAGAATTCACCATTGCGAACATCACGCGGACACTCGATCAACTATTCCGACTACTTAAAAACTTCAAAACAACCGGGGCATGACTGCAATAGGCGCTTTGCTTGGATTGATATTATCCATTGTTTTAATCATCCGAAAAGTCTCACCCGCTTACAGCTTAATCCTGGGGGCAGTTGTAGGTGGATTAATGGGTGGATTTAGCCTGCCGGAAACCGTAGGCCAAATGATCGATGGGGTTAGAGACGTATCGCCCGCCATCCTGCGGATTCTAACGGCTGGAGTGCTCTCTGGGGTATTAATCAAAACCGGTGCGGCCACCTCGATCTCAAATGCCATCATCCAGAATTTAGGTCATAAACATGTCTACTTAGCCATTGCTTTGGCAACTTTCCTGCTCACCGCCATCGGCGTATTTATCGATGTAGCCGTAATTACCGTTGCACCTATCGCTTTAAACATTGGAAAAAAGCTATCCATCCCCAAAGCAATATTGCTGCTGGTGATGATTGGCGGCGGTAAATGTGGGAACATTATTTCTCCAAATCCCAACACCATTATCGCTGCTGAAAACTTTAAAGCGGAATTGATTTCCGTGATGTACGTCAACATCCTGCCGGCAGTTGCCGGCCTCCTATTTACGATTTATGTCATCGCGAGGTTAATGCCCCGCACAGGCGCGCTTGTACAGGAAGCAGATTTAGACAAAGAACAAGATCAGCTCCCATCCTTTATCGCAAGCATTACGGCTCCTGCAGTCACCATTCTATTGCTTGCAATGCGTCCGGTTTTTGGCTTTGCGATCGACCCACTGATTGCTTTACCGCTCGGTGGAATTGCAGGTGTCTTTGCTGTAAGAAGATTGGATGTGCTGAACGAAGGGATGCGTTACGGATTGGAGCGCATGTCGGGCATAGCCATACTGCTCATCGGAACGGGTACCATTGCAGGGATCATAAAAGCTTCCTCCTTAAAAGATGTGTTCTTAGACGCCTTGACGAGTTCTAATTTTGGAGCACTGAGCATTGCACCGCTTTCGGGCATTCTGATGGGTGCAGCTACGGCTTCCACAACAGCAGGTGCCACAATTGCCTCCTCTTCTTTCGCAGACATCATCATAAACGCAGGAATAAACGGCATTTGGGGAGCCGCGATGATTAATGCAGGAGCCACTGTACTGGATCATTTACCACATGGCTCTTTTTTCCATGCCACAGGTGGCGTAACGAATGTGGCCATAAACAACAGACTAAAACTGATTCCTTATGAAACTGCAATCGGGATATTTCTAACGGTTATGTCAGTGATCACCTATCTGCTTTTCGGAAAGTAGCAATAAACAAAAATTATCGCATACGCTTGTAAAAAGAGATCGAAGCCTCAGCTAATTTTACCAGCAACTAAATAAAAGCACATGAAAACATCAAGAAGAAAATTCATATTTAGTGGGGTTCTAATAAGTGCCGGAACAATATTACTTCCGGGCTTTTTGTCATTAAAAGCTAGCGGTAAGATCATGACCGTCAATGGCCTGATACCCTCCGAAAAGATGGGTTTTACACTAGCACACGAGCACGTGATGGTAGACTTTATCGGCGCATCAGACGCTAGCAAAAGCCGATACAATGTTGACGACGTAATTAAAGTAGCATCTCCATTTCTAAAAGAGATAAAGGAACAGGGTGTTCAAACCTTCGTTGATTGTACGCCTGCATATGTCGGTCGAGACGTTACCGTCTTGAAGCGACTGGCGGATTCTATAGGTATGAATTTGATAACGACAACAGGATATTATGGCGCCGTAAAGGAAAAACTTGTGCCTATGCACGCCTTTACCGAATCCGCCCAACAGTTGGCGAACAGATGGGTAAACGAGTGGAAAAACGGTATTGAGGGGACAAACATTCGGCCCGGACTTATTAAAACAAGTACTGATAAGGGGCCGTTGACGCCTGTACAAAGGAAATTGATCGAGGCCGCGGCGATTACCCACCTGGAGACAGGACTGATAATTGGAATTCATACCGGAGACGGAGCTGCTGCATTTGAACAACTGGATATTCTGAAAAAACAGGGTGTTTCGCCAGCGGCAAGGATTTGGTTTCACGCGCAATCAGAGCCAGACCAGGCTTTCCATATCAAAGCTGCAAAACTCGGCTGTTGGGTATCTTTTGATGGTGTAAATCCGCAAACACTCTCAGATAATTTAGGATATTTAAAAACGATGAAAGCACAGGGTTTGCTTCAGCGGGTATTGGTATCCCAGGATTCTGGCTGGTATAACGTAGGTGAACCTGGAGGCGGTAACTTCAACCCATATACTTGCATTCTAAACGACTTTATACCTTTGCTAAAGGAAAATGGCTTTACGCCCCAAGAACTTGACCTGCTGTTTCAGGCAAATCCGCAAGCCGCATTCAGTATCAAAGTGAGACGAACCTGATATTCCGTAATACATTCAGGGGAGTTAAAGGCGGAGGCCTTCATCTATCACACCAATCGTACTATGTTGCAAGCGGCTTCCGTAGCGTGTCGAATGTCTAACTTTTGATGACTTCAGCAACAACAGCAGGGTTTGCAGATTTATGGTTCATCTCAATAAGTTTAATCAAAAATGATTTGAGTACGGGTTGAAACTTTTTTTCTATATACCTGTAAACCATATAAGACAAAAAAATCATTATTGCTGAAATTCCGATTAACAACACATACTTGTTCAGCCGATTACCCCATACCATCATAGCGCCCACTCCAAATCCATGTAATAAGTAAAGTGGATAAGTGAGTACACCCAGGTGTGCTGTAAATTTAAGTTTAGGGGAAGAAAGCTTTCCATTTGCCGATAGCAGGAAGAATAGGTAAAATCCGCTGACAATTAAAATCATGATGGCGTTGCGGTAAGCGGTTGGATCATGATAAAAATCATTCATGTTTTGTACAAACACCATATCGTGCTTGATATTTAAAATAAAGCAAAAGACAAGCAAGAGATAGATTTTCAATGCTGGTGCATATTTGATTCGTAGTAAATAGAACAGCATACCAGCAATGAATGAACAACTAAACTTAGGAATCAATAGAAAATAGAATGCATTGTTTGCAGTATTTGGACCCGCAATAAAAGTGTAGCTAAGCCATAATAATATAATGAGCAAAAGGTTTTTCCATAGCTTAAATGCAGCTATCAAAAGAATTATGAAATAAAATCCTATTTCATAGGTCAGCGTCCAAAAGACTCCATTTAAGTCAGGTTTGCCAAAAAAACCCTGTAGCATCGTCAAATTATAGGCGAGCAGTTTGAAATTTACACCTGGAATACCCGGCAGCGATATTTTTCCAAAATATAAAATAAAAAAGGTGAGTAAACAGCAGACCCAAAAAGCTGGGTATAATCTCACGATCCTGGAAACTAGAAAGTACCTGGGCGATTTATGCATTGAAGAAAGCAGTACAACATAGCCGCTAATCATGAAGAATGCATCTACACCCAAATACCCATACCGTAGTACTTTGTCCATGCTAAACTCAGGTGTTCCATACGTCCTGGTTCCGGCAAAGGTGTAGTGATAAAGAAGTACTGCCAGGGCAGCCAAAAAACGTAAGATATCGAGTTCATAGAAACGGAAGTTATGTCTACCTAAAGCTTCCATACTGTGCTTCTTCTAAACAAATCATGTACGCCACACTACTATCCCTCCATTCCAATAAATTCTCTTCCCTAAAATGCATATAGGGATTTACTTTTTTCATTTTCCATGTAGTAAAGCTAACATTTCTATTCATTTTCTGAATGCTCAACGCTTAGGGCTAATCCATGCGTTTAGCAATTGGACGGAAAAACAAAAAGGCTGCAAACTTTTCGTTTACAGCCTTCTTATCTGTTGTAGCCCGCAGGGGAATCGAACCCCTATTTCCAGAATGAAAATCTGGCGTCCTAACCGGTAGACGAGCGGGCCAAAATGAAGCGACTAACATTGCTGCTATGCTTCCTTT
>NZ_JBQCME010000007.1:0-94729 GCF_051965375.1 Pedobacter sp. SAFR-022 | reverse complement strand
GGTAGCGGGGACCAGACTCGAACTGATGACCTTCGGGTTATGAGCCCGACGAGCTACCAACTGCTCCACCCCGCACTGTATTTTACTGAAAGGCTCCTGCCCTCCTCTTCATTTTTGTAGCCCGTAGGGGAATCGAACCCCTGTTTCCAGAATGAAAATCTGGCGTCCTCACCCCTAGACGAACGGGCCAAAATTAAAAGCGACTCACATTACTGCTTATGCTTTTCTTGGTAGCGGGGACCAGACTCGAACTGATGACCTTCGGGTTATGAGCCCGACGAGCTACCAACTGCTCCACCCCGCACTATTTATCAATTTAAAACGTTAAAGAACTAGCCTGCGTTGTTTTTAAATTGGACTGCAAAGATATATTTCGTTTCTTTGCATTGCAAATTTATTTTAAAAAAAAAGTTTATGTCACATAAAGCAGGTTTTGTAAGTATCATCGGGAAGCCCAATGTGGGCAAGTCTACATTGATGAACGCGCTGATCGGCGAAAAGCTCTCCATCATCACGCCCAAGGCCCAAACGACACGTCACCGTATCTTAGGGATCGTGAATGAAGAAGACTATCAAATTGTTTTTTCTGATACCCCTGGGGTCATCAAACCTAAATACGGACTACAAGATTCCATGATGCACTCCGTAAATGGTGCGCTTAGCGATGCGGATCTGCTTTTATTCGTTACCGATATCAATGAACAGTATGATGAGAATGATGTTCTGGAGAAAATCCTGAACACCACCATCCCAATGATTGTACTTATCAACAAGATCGACAATGCGACGCAGGATCAAGTGGATGAGAAAACTGCTTTCTGGCAGGAGAAGCTTAACCCTAAACACATCTTCGCCATCTCTGCATTGCATAAGTATAACTTGGACGGCATCATGACCATGTTACTGGAAAACCTGCCGGAGCATGCCCCATATTACGATAAAGAAGACCTTACCGACCGCAGTCAAAGGTTCTTTGTATCCGAGATCATCCGGGAAAAGATCTTTACCAACTACCAGAAAGAAATTCCTTATAGCACGGAAGTGGTCATCACCGCTTTCAAGGAAGAAGAAAAGATCACCAGGATCAGTGCGGAGATTATCGTAGAAAGAGACTCGCAGAAAAATATCCTTATTGGTAAAGGTGGTTCCATGCTTAAAAAGGTTGGTACAGAAGCGCGTAAAGACATTGAGAAGTTCCTGGATCAGAAGGTGTTCCTGGAAACTTTCGTGAAGGTATTACCCGACTGGCGTAGCAAAAAGAATTACCTAAAAAGCTTCGGGTACGAAAATTAAGCGTACCTTTGCAACCCCTTAATAATTAATACAATTCACACAACATATGAGTAACATTATTGCAATTGTCGGCAGACCGAACGTAGGCAAATCCACACTTTTTAACCGCTTAACTGAAAGTCGCAAAGCTATTGTTGATGATTTTAGCGGTGTAACACGTGACCGTCATTATGGTGTGGCTGAATGGACTGACAAACACTTTACTGTTATCGATACAGGTGGTTATGTAGCCAACTCTGAAGATGTTTTCGAAGCAGCGATCCGCGAACAAGTGGTTATCGCAATCGAAGAAGCAACGGTTCTATTGTTTATGGTGGATGTAACCACCGGCATTACCGATCTTGATGATGAGATCGCCCAACTTTTACGCAGAAGTAAAAAACCTGTATACATTGTCGTAAACAAAGTTGACAACAACGCACTTCAAAATGATGCCGCAGTTTTCTATGGCTTTGGTTTAGGCGAAATCTATCCAATCTCTTCCATGACGGGATCTGGCACAGGTGATCTACTGGATGATGTCATCACACACTTTGAGGACGTTGTAGAAGAAGAAAATGCTTTGCCTAAGCTTACCATTGTAGGCCGGCCTAACGTTGGTAAATCTTCGCTGATCAACGCGCTGATGGGTAAAGACAGAAACATCGTCACCCCGATCGCAGGTACAACCAGAGATTCCATTCACATACACTATAACCAGTTCGGGCATGAGTTCATGTTCATCGACACAGCAGGTTTAAGAAAGAAAACAAAAGTTAAAGAGAACATCGAGTTCTATTCTGTAATGCGGACCATTAAAGCTTTGGAAGAAGCTGATGTGGTGATCCTGATGATCGACGCGGTAGAAGGTTTAGAGTCGCAGGACGTAAACATCTTCCACCTTGCAGAGAAGAACAAAAAGGGTATCGTGATCCTGGTAAACAAATGGGATCTGATCGAGAAGAACAATCAAACGGTTAAACAGTTCGAAGAACAGATCCGCCAGAAACTTCAGCCTTTTACAGATATCCCGATCATCTTTACTTCTGTGGTTAACAAGCAACGTATCTTCCAGGCGGTGGAGACAGCACTTGAAGTTTATAAGAACAGAAGCAAAAAGATCCCGACTTCAAAACTGAATGACGTGATGCTGCCGATCATTGAAAACTATCCGCCGCCATCCCAAAAAGGAAAATACATCAAAATTAAATACATCACACAGATCAACGCAAGCTCTCCGATGTTTGCCTTCTTCTGTAACCTTCCTCAATACATTAAGGAGCCTTACAAGCGCTTCGTAGAGAACAAACTACGTGAGCACTTCGACTTCAAAGGCGTACCTATTCAGATCTATTTCAGACAGAAATAGGAAAGAAATACATTTCAGGAAAAAAGAATTTTCAAGATGGTTATTGCAGACTACTTAAAGCCTGCTTAACCATCTTGTCGTTTAGATTCAGTGCTCTGTAATAGCCTGCATCTCCAAGATGGTATTTGTATAGCAATAGCCTTAAGTCAGTGCTGATGTTGTTCTTAGACGCTAAGAACTGCTTCGGATCCACGGTAATCCCCCGCTGTTGGATGTACCTGGTAAGATCTTTCAGGTCATTTTCACTAACGCTGAACATGTTCAGGTTATGCTCCAGGTAAGTTGGATTGTACCGCTTTGCAAGAACCTCAAATACAAAATCAAACAGTACATGTTTATCGATTAATTCAGTGTAAAGCTTTGTAACGCCTGTGGTATCCATTCTTACATAGATATCCGGCTGAATACCCCCTCCACCAAACACACGCTTTCCAGAGGCCGTTATATAAGCTCTCCCGCCTTTTAGGGAATCGCGAAGCCGATCAACCTTTTCCGTAAGCTCGCCTTTGGTAAACCTTTCATCTACCTCATGCTGGTAAGCGCTATAGCCCTTTTTATAGGACTTCTGAATGCTTCTGCCAAGCGGCGTATAATATCTTGCGATCGTCAAGTTCAATGCAGAACCATCACCGAAAGGAAATTGCTCCTGCACCAATCCTTTTCCGAACGAGCGGCGACCGATGATCAGGCCCCTATCCAAGTCCTGAACTGCACCGGCCAGGATCTCACTTGCAGATGCCGTCTGCTCATTGATCAGTATAGCAAGTTTGCCATGTTCGAAAGCGCCGCCTCCGGTTGAAATATAATCGGTCCGTGGCTCGTGCTTGCCTTCCGTATAAACGATGAGCTCATTCTCCGGCAAAAGCTGACTAGCCAATCCGGTGGCCGCGGTCAGATAACCACCTCCATTATCTCTTAAGTCGAGCACAAGCTTGCTCATGCCCTTTTCTTTCAGCTTCCTTACGGCTTCCACAAAATCCTGGTCTGTGTTAGCTCCAAACTTACTGATGCGCACATACGCCGCTTCATTGTTCAGCATGTAGGCTGCGTCAATACTGCTCACCTGCACCTTGCCCCGCTTTACCGTAAGTTCTACGGGCTTGAAACCGGTTCCATGAAGCACCGTGAGTTTTACTGGCGTACCACGTTTGCCTTTGATCTTACCGATCATCTTCGCCCGGGGTAGTCCCATTCCAGACACCATGGTGCTGTCGACCTTCAAGATCCGGTCGCCAATCCGCATACCCGCATGATAAGCCGGACCATCCTTAACCACATTGGTTACCAATAAAGAATCATTCAGAATATAATACTCGATGCCAATGCCTTCAAACTGCCCCTCCAGTAGTTCATTCTGTTCAAAGGCTTTCGCCGGTGGCAGATACACACTGTGTGGGTCAAGCTGATGCAGCATGCTGTCAATCGGCATTTTCTGAAGCTTTTCAGTGTTCACCTCGTCCACATAGTTCTTGTTGATGATGGTGAGGATTTCGTCTACTTTTTCATCATTATTATCAGCATAGGTGATACGCTTTTCGACAGTAAAGCCCTGATCCCTCAGAAACTTGTAACCAAGGAACATTCCACCTATTAGAGTGAGCGAGTATGTTAGGGCAATGTAAAGGTTCTGACGGGTATTTTTATTCATGGAGACGATCTAATACAAAGTTATGCATTTGCCGTTTTAGTTGCTTACTTAACTACGTTTAATTGATAATGTTTTGCAAGTTTTTTCTTCAGGAAAAAACTGCCGGAAAATTCAATGAAATACGCTCCGGAATGGTGCATTATACCTGTATGCTGACCCGAAATACAGCCGAAATAGATTACAATTTCCGGTTTAAAAAGAAATTAACGAGTTTTAACAAAAAATCTAAGCTATGATACGCGTAACTGAGCAGGAATCCCACTACAACAATATTGATCAAATGTCCATTCTGGAGATCCTTCAGGGCATTAACAAAGAAGATCAAACGGTTCCGCTTGCTGTTGAAAAAGTTATCCCGCAGATCGAGAAGCTTGCAGAAGCCGTAACCGAAAGGATGAAAGCAGGCGGCCGCTTGTTTTATATAGGTGCCGGCACCAGCGGCAGATTAGGCGTTGTAGATGCTTCAGAATGCCCACCTACTTTCGGCGTACCCTTCGACTATGTGGTTGGCATCATTGCCGGTGGCGATACAGCGATTCGAAAGGCCGTTGAAAATGCCGAAGATGACAGCGAACAAGCCTGGATTGACCTCAGCGAATACCAGATCAACGAGAAAGATTGTCTGATCGGACTGGCAGCCTCGGGTACAACGCCTTACGTGATCGGTGGACTGAAGACTGCCAGACAACACGGCATTCTTACCGGCTGCATCATCTGTAATGAAGGTGGTCCGATTGTAGCGGAGAGCGATTTTCCGGTGGAGGTTGTGGTTGGCCCCGAATTTCTAACCGGATCTACCCGTATGAAATCCGGAACAGCGCAAAAGCTGGTCTTAAACATGCTCAGCACTACGGTAATGATAAAACTTGGCCGGGTAAAAGGCAATAAAATGGTTGATATGCAGTTAACCAATCATAAGCTGATAAACAGAGGCATTTACATGATCATGGAAGAGTTAAACATCGATCAGGCAAGTGCAGAGGAGCTCCTGAACCAACATGGGAGCGTCCGAAAAGCTGTTGACGCTGCTCACAAATAAATCAAACAACACCCATGCACGAGATTGAACCATATTATCAGTGGCGCGATTATTACATCGCCGCTGAAGATGACCGTTCGCCATTTTACAACACGGAATATTCCGAGTTTCATTTCGATAAACAGCTCTATAATTTCCTGATTCACCCCCAATGGGATGATTTCGGCTCCAGCACGCTCTATCTAAAAATACTTTTTGTAGACTACGACCGTGGTTATGCCATCATCGAATATATCGGGGAATGGAATGATGCCATCAGCAATGACATCATGCTCATGAAGCGTGAAATTTTAGAACTGATGATCGATGAAGGCATTAACAAATTTATCCTCATCGGAGAGAATGTACTGAACTTCCATGCTTCGGAAGACAGCTATTACGAAGAGTGGTTCCAGGATGTGGAAGATGGATGGATTGCAGGCATCAACTTCAACGATCATGTGATCGAAGAGTTCCGCAGCAGCAACATCGATTACTACATCAATTTTGGAGGCCAGCTGGACGATTTGGCATGGCGGACGATGAAACCCATCCAGATTTTCAAAAAAGTTGAAGAAACCCTGACAAAAAGGCTCGGGGCATAGCTTTTGTATCTATCGGGTAATGATTATCTTTATTAATAAAATTTAACACAAATGGATAACAACAACAATTATGAATGGGCACAAAGACCTGTATACGTACAGGAAGAGAAAGGTGCCGTTGCAAAGAAGTTTTTTGCAAACGTCTTTCTTTGGATGTTTATAGCCCTTGGACTATCTACACTTGCTGCCTTTTTTATGGCAAACACGCCAGGCTATATGGATTACCTGATCAGGTATGACGAAACCGGAATGCGTGCTGGCATGAGCACATTGGGCTATATTGTAATGTTTGCTCCACTTGGTTTAGTAATGCTCATGAGCGCCGGCTTAAGCCGACTTTCTTATACCGCCCTGCTGGGTGTATTCGTACTGTATTCAGTACTGACCGGGGTTAGTTTAAGCTTCATCTTACTGGCTTATACCACAGGCTCTATCGTAAGCTGTTTTGCAGCTGCCGCTGGTATATTCGGCATTATGGCCTTCCTTGGTTACACAACCAATACAGACCTTACGCAATTCAGATCAATCCTGATGGTCGGTCTTATCGGTCTGGTGATCTGTACCGTGATCAATATGTTCCTTGGTAGCTCACAGTTTGACTACATCTTAAGCTTCTTCGGTGTTGCAATCTTCACCGCATTAACCGCTTATGATGTTCAGAAATTGAAAATGATCGGTCAGGGTATTGAAGAAAACGGCGACACGATCGCTGCTGCAGACTCAAAGAAACTTGCCATTATGGGCGCATTAAGCCTTTATCTGGATTTCCTTAACATTTTCCTTTATCTGTTAAGAATCTTCGGTAACAGAAGGTAATTCTAAAACATCGTTTAAAGCCGGCTGTGTCTGTTGATGCAGCCGGCTTTTTTATGACTAAGCCAAAATGGCTTCATCTTCTTTGATTACGCCATCTAGTAAATGCAGGATTCTGGAACCGTAAGTAGCATTCAGTTCGGAGTGGGTAACCTGTATAATGGTGATACCCTCCTCCTGATTTAGCTTTTTAAACAGATCCATGATCTGCAATGCCTGGGTAGACTGCAGGTTTCCAGTGGGCTCATCTGCCAGGATGATGGATGGTTGCGCAACTAATGCCCTGGCAATACCAACCAGCTGCTGCTGTCCGCCGGATAGTTGATTTGGAAACAGATCTTTTTTAGCGACGATATTAAAGCGATCCAGGACATCGGCCACCCTGCTTTTGCGTTCTGCACTGCCTACCTTCTTGTATAACAAGGGTGCTTCGATGTTCTCGGCAACAGTCATCTCATCAATGAGGTGGTAAGCCTGGAAGACAAAGCCAATATGATGGCGGTACAGCTCGATGCGCTTACTTTCCTTCAATGCGGAGACATCCTCGCCCATGAATTCGTATTTACCATAAGTGGGTTGTTCCAGCATACCCAGGATATTCAGCAAGGTTGATTTTCCGGCACCGGAAGGTCCCATTACACTTACAAATTCACCCTGACCGATCTGTGTGGTCACATGGCGCAGCACATAGTTCTTAACGCCTTTGTTGCTGTAGTACTTTTCGATATTTGATAGTGCGATCATCTGATGTATATTTTTTTAAGTTAATTATTTTGTTCTAAATACCTGAATGTCAATCTAAAGGCTATTCGTACTTCAGCGCATCCACCGGATTGGTGCCAGCAACTTTATAGGAACGCAGGCTTACCGTTAATAGGGTTATCAACATAGATATGAACATCGCGGCAAGGAATGGCCAGATACTTAGATCAATGCGATAAGCGTATTGGCTGAGCCATTGATTGATCAGGATGTAGGCAAGTGGCCAGGCAAATAAATTTGCTAAAAACACGAGTAACAAGAAAGAACCATTAAGCAGTCGAACCACTTCGAAGGTTGAGGCGCCAAGTACTTTTCTTATGGCCACCTCACGTGTTCGCTGTGTGGTTACAAAGGAGATCAATCCGAACAAGCCAACAAAGGAGATGAAGATGATCACCAGGGAAAACACCCTGAAGAGTACCCCCATGATGCGTTCGGAGTCGTAGTATTCATCTAAATCGTCGTTTACAAAGCTGGCATCATAGACATCATTCGGAAAGGTCTCATTCCAAAGCTGCTCCACCATTCGCATGGCCTGAGGCACTTCAGGGCGGTCCATCTTAACGGCCATGTTGTAGTAGTCCCATTTATTGGAAGACATAGCAATCGGCGAAACCTGCTCGTGCAAAGATTTATCATTGAAGTCCTTGCTTACGCCTACAATTCGGGCTGTCACATCATTTATCGTGAGCAGCTTACCTAATGCTTTTTCCGGCTCCACAATACCGTTCCGCTTCAAAAAGGTTTCATTTACAACAAAGGCATTGGCGGTATCACTCTTTGGCAGGGCTTTACCCGCGATCAGTTTGATGCCAAAAGTTTCGAAGTAATGTTGGTCGACATGCATGGTCCTGATCTGAAAGTCCTTATTCTTGGTGCCATTAAGCGAGAAGTCGGACTCAGAGACATTGTTTGAAGAAGGAGGAACATCACAAAAGCTAACCTGTCGCAGTCCTGGGATGGTAAGCAGTCGTGCTTTAAAGTTTTCATGTTTCTGCAGACTTAAGCTGTCTGCAGGTAAGCTTAGCATTGCCACCGCTTCTGTGTCAAACCCAAGCGGTTTTTCCCGCATGTAATTCATCTGTTTTAGCAACACCAGCGTGGCGATAACCAGTACAGTGGTGATCGTAAATTGCAGTACCAGCAAAATCCTGCGTAAGCCTAAACCCGCATTGCTGTTGGCATTAATCTTATTTTTTATCGCAAGGGCGGGATTGAAACCCGAAATAATCAATGCTGGATAGAAGCCTGCAAGTAAGCTTACCAGTACCACCAGGCCCAGCAGGAATACAAATATGACCGGATATTGAAGTAAGCTGAAGGAGATCTTTTCATCGAAAAGCTGCTGCATATAGGGCAGTGCCGCTTCGGTTAGTACGCAGGCAATCAGCATGGCCATAATACTTACCGCCAGGGTTTCACTGAGAAACTGCATGATGAGTTGCCGGCGTTCGCCACCCATAACTTTACGGATCCCGACTTCTTTTGAACGGCCAATTGCTTGTGCCGTAGCCAGATTGATAAAGTTTATACAGGCGGTAAGGATCAGAAACAGCCCGATGATCGACAAGCTATAGATCTCAGCCTTTTCAACGATCTTTCCAGCGAAGTTGCCATAACGGCCATTGTGATGGATGTCCTGCAATGCCTGGAAAGTATGGTATTGCTGGCCGGATTCATCATTATCCTTGTATTTTGTTTCGTTGAATTTGGCTAGGGCTACCTCAGCATCAGCGAGTTGCACATCTTGCTTAAGTAGCACGTAACACTCAGAGCTCGAACGTACGGTCCCAAAGTTCTTGTCGTCCTTAAGACTGAATGTTGCGTAGCTGAATACGACCTCCAGGGCTAGATTTGTATTTTCTGGCCGGTCTTTAAAAATCGCCGTGACGCGGCAGTCCTCATTCTTTTGGAAGCGTAATGTTTTACCCAGCGCGTTATGCCGGTCGCCGAAATACTTAATTGCAGCTTTCTCCGATAAGGCTACGGTGTTCGGTGCGATTAAATCCTGTTTTGGATCACCAGACAACCAATTAAAATTGAAGATCTCGAAGAACTCAGGCTGGGCGAAGTATGCTGCTTCGTAATCTTTGAATTTCAATTGCCCTGCTTGATCAAGCGCTGCCAGTACACCGGTGGTACGCTGAATGGCTGCCACTTTCTCCAACTGTGGGATGTCGTTACGGATAGCCGCAGCAAGTGGAATTGGTACCCCCTGAGAGGCGTCGGTACCGCTTTTATACGTCCAGTTACTAACCACCCGGTAGATGCGGTCTTTGTTGCTGAAATCATCATCATAACTCAGCTGATACCTGATGAAAATGAAGATCAGGATGCAGCCAGCCATGCCCACGGAGAGACCTGCAACATTAATGAAGGTGTAAACTTTGTGTTTCCACAAGTTACGCAAAGCGATTTTTAAGTTGAGCTTGAACATGGCGCAGCGATTACTGGATAAATTTATTCATGTTTTAACACTTTGGCGGGATTGGCCTGAACAGCTTTAGTTGCCTGCAGGCTTACTGTAATTATGGCTAGCACAACTGAAATGATCCCCGCAATAGCAAAAGGTACGATGGAGATCTCAATGCGATAGGCAAAAGTGTCCAGCCAGGTTTTTGCGAGGATGTATACAAATGGCCATGCAATTAGATTCGCCAACAGCAGCATCCATAGGAAGAAAGAATTTAAGAGCTTGAGCACCTGAAAATCTGAGGCACCGAGTACCTTACGCACTGCAATTTCTTTGCTCCGGTTGCTGGTCATGATTTTAGAGAAAGCGAACAAACCAAGAATGGCAATGAAAACGGTAAGCATGGAAGCGGTGAAAAAGACAGACTTCAGTTGCTCCTGCTTTTTGAACAGTCGGCCGTAGAGTTCATCCAGGAAATCATACCGGAAATCTTCACCATCCAGCTTGTTGATCTCTGGCCATTGTTTTTTCAAGCTTGCAATGACTGCAGCCATCTTTCCTGCTTCTACTTTAAGCATAATTTCTAAGCGTGGATTGCCGCAGGGATTCTTCATGGTGTAGATGGTTGGCTGTACGGCAGCTTCAAAGCCCTGAGATTTGACATCTTTGATTACACCGACAATTTTGTAGTCTATATTACAGCCGCGGATCGTCTTGCCAACGGGATCTAGGATTCCGTATTTAGCAGCGGCACTTTCATTGATGATCGCGGAATTTACGGTGTCCCGTTTATATTCATTTGAGAAAGTCCGGCCAGATTTCAGTTTAATGCCAAGCGTTTCAAAGTAGTCAAAATCCACATCCACGAAGTCGAGCAGTGCTTCCTTCCCGTCTAAAGCATAGCTGTTACTGCCTGTTTCTGTTCCTCCAGGAGTAACGTTCGCCGCTGTTGCAGATTTGATGCCTTCAATTTTCAGCATTTTCTCCCGCAGAGGGGCAAAGACTTCTGGCTTGTTGAACATGGTCATGTTTTTAATGAGCAGGACTTGATCTGCTTCAAACCCGGTATCTTCCGTTTGGATGTAGCTTACCTGTTTGCTCACGATGAGTATTCCGGCAATAAAGATTACGGCAATGGCGAACTGAACAACCAGTAGTCCTTTTCTGGTCCAGCTGGTCTGTATGCCAGTGTGGAAGTGACCTTTAAGTACGCCTGCAGGAGTAAAGCCGGAAAGAATTAATGCGGGGTAAACCGCAGCAATGAGGGTCACTACCACCAGAATAAGTGGAAGTATCCAGTACAGCGCTTCAGCCCCCTCCCACAATGACAGTGGCACTCCTAAAAGATTATTAAATGCCGGCATAAAGAGCTCCGCAAGAACTAGGGCCAGAATCAAGGATACGAGACATTGGGCCATGATCTCGAATAAGAATTGTACGGTAAGCATCTGGCGATAGGAACCCAATACTTTCTTGATCCCCACTTCTTTCGCCCTTTTATTCGCTTGAGCAATGGTGAGATTGGTAAAGTTGATACAGGCAATTACAACGATAAGTATACTTAAGATGAACAAGGCAATTACAACCTTGTAGTTCGTGTCATTTCCGGCAATCGGTTTAAGGTGGAGATTCGACAGTGGATCTAGGAAAATCGTTTCGTTTTCTATCGAAGCCCGATCTACATTCGCTTTAATTAGGCCTTCTTTTAAAAGGCGGTCAATCTTAACCTGCAATGCACTAATGTCGGTGCGAGGTTTCACCTGTATATAGGTGTAGTAATTTGGAAAACCAAAACCCTCGGAAACACCAAGATAGTTCCCGATTGCAATGGCATCAAACTGAATATTGGAATGGGGATTCGGGACAATGGAGCCATGTATGGTTCCGGTAATACCCAAGGCCTTGTTGCCCATCATGACGAGTTCAGGCATGTTGTCTTTTTTACCAGGAAACAGCGTGCGTATGCTAGCTTCATTCAAATAGGTCAGTCGCTCGAATTCTCCTTTGGGTTTTTTCAACCCGCCTTGCGGACGCAGGTTGAATATCTTCGCCGCATTATAATCCATCACCATCGTGTTCTTCAAGTATATTCTGCCAGCATCACTGATTATGGCAAAGTCCAGGTTCGATGGCGTCATCTTACCGACCAATTCCACTTCCGGACAGTGTTGCGCGATAAGCTCTGCAAGCGGTGGTGGGGTGAAGTTGGTTTTGAGGTCCTTTAGATCACGGCCAACGATGTAGATGTGCTCATAATTCGGATTATCCTTATCATAACTGGTCTCATAATTCACATACAGCGCAATCAGGATAAATGCAGCTAGAGCCACGGACAATCCACCGATATTGATCAAGGACACGGAGAAGTTCCTTTTCAGGTTACGTAAGGCAATTTTAAGGTTGAGTTTAAACATGGCGTTTATTTATCTACTCGTATTTTAAGGCGTCGACCGGATTCGCATTAGCCGTCCTGAAAGATTGCAGGCTCACAATAAGTATCGTTAACAGCAGTGTTGTTAATCCGGCAAGCAAGAATGGTAGCGCGGTCAACTCCACCCGGAAAGCAAACCCTGTAAGCCATTCCTGAAGCAACAAATAGGCAATAGGCCATGCAACCAGATTTCCCAATAGGATGAGCTTTACAAATCCTTTGTTCAGGAGTTTCAAGATATCGAACAAAGAGGCACCGAGTATTTTGCGGACACTGATTTCCTTACTACGGCGTTGCGTGTTAAATGCCGCAATAGCGAATAAACCCATCAGGGCAAGCACGATTGTCACAACAGAGAGTAATGCGATGACACTTTTCAGCTGACGTTGGCCCTGCAGGAGATCATGGAAAGTTTTGTCCAGGAATGTCGCTTTAATCGGAAATTCAGGTTCCAGCTTTTGCCAGGCCTGCTCGATCTGTTTTATTGCGGTATTCGAATTTGATGGATTAATGTTTATGATCACATACCGCATAGGATTCCCTTTCTGGAAGTGGAATACAATGGGTTGAAAACTCTTTTCGGGACTATAGTGATTGAAGTCCTTAATTAATCCTACAATGCGGCAGTCAGCACCAGACATCCGGAGGGTCTTTCCTACCGGATCTTTCAGGCCGAATGTTCGCGCCGCAGTTTCGGTAAGCATCAAAGTGCCGAGGCTATCCACATTTTCGGAAATATATTCCCGGCCTTCCAGAAGCTCGAGACCCATGGTTTTAACATAACCTGCATCTACCGTTATGAAATTGGCAGAGATAGAGGTTCCGTTATTGACATAACTGTTTCCACCCATGTCTTCTCCGGGAATATGATCGGTTCTGGAAATACTATTGACACCGGGAATGTCTTGTAAAGTGTTTTTGATCTTGTTATAATGCTGGTCACTGTCATCCTGCAGCATTTGAACAGCAAAGACTTGCTCCGGTTTATATCCAAGATCTTTGGCCTGCATATAGTTCAGTTGGCTGTTGATAATCCAAATACCAGATATAAATAGCGCTGCAATGGAAAACTGCAGTACAATTAGCAAATTCCGGAGCCAGGAACCGGCATTACTACTTCCGAAATTTCCTTTAAGAACCTTTGATGGTATGATATTGCTGATCATCAAAGCGGGGTAAAGTCCAACCAAACAGGTCAGCATAATTAAAACACCAAAAATTGGTAGTATAACAGGCTTGTAGTCGCTCCACTGCAAAAGTGGTATGGAACGGCCAATCATATTGTTAAAGGATGGTAGCATCAGCTCTACCAGCACCAATGCGAGCAAAAGACTAACAATACACTGAAGTGCCGTTTCCAGGATAAATTGCATGCCGATCTGCATCTTCTGTGCACCCAACACTTTTCTTACGCCCGTCTCTTTCGCCCTCCCGGTAGCCATAGTAAGTGAAAGGTTCGCAAAATTTACAGCTGCAATGATCAATACCAGCGCAGCTACGCCGATCATCATATACATGTAAGTACCCGTGCCATTTCCCAAGAACTCATATTCAACCACTTTACTGCTCAGGTGAATGTCTTTGACCGGCTGAAGATATAGCCTTATCTTGTTAATGTATTCAGAAAATTGTTTCCGATCCTCCGGGGATAGCTTAGCCATTTCTGCATTTAGAATTTGCTTACGCATGCTATTAAAGCGATGCTCAGTTTGTTTTAAATCAGCATGGGCATTCAGTTTAACATAGGTATAGTAATTATTACTGTAATACTCATCGGAGACATTTTTTTTGAATCTTTTGAGCATGTTGAATTTAAAGTGTGCAGGGTGGTTTGCAGCATCTATCACGGCATCTACAACAAAGCCTTCTTTATTATCCAGCTTAAGCGTCTCTCCCACCGGATTAATATCCTTACCAAAGATGAGTTCACTTGTTTCTCTACTTATAATTATAGATTGCGGGCTCTTTAGTGCTTTAGAGAGATTTCCATAGACTGCCGGGTAGTTGAACACTTCAAAAAAAGTGCTATCCACCATTAAAATATCCTTTAGGTACAAGCTTTTATTCTTGGTCTTAACGAGCAGATCACCCCACCAGTAATCCTGGATTCTGGTTGCAGCGTCCACAGCTGGAATTTGTTGCTTACTCAACGTGGCCATGTTGCCGGTGCTTAGTGCAACATTTTCATCTGGAGCGCTATAGTTTACACGATAGATCTGCTCATAACCAGCATTCCAAGTATCATAACGCTTTTCATAACTTGCATATAGCATTGCTAGAATAAAAACCGCCAATGCAACGGTTAGTCCAGCGATGCAGATAAAGGCGTAAACCTTATTTTTCCAAATATTGCGCAGCGCTATTTTAAGATTGAGTTTGAACATATGATCAGGCGTTAAGATTTAGGTAGTTTATTTTACTCGTATTTTAAAGCATCGACAAGATTTGAAGTCGCCGTTTTAAAAGCTTGATAACTAATTGTCAGCATGGCAATCAGGAATGTTCCACAAACTGCTGTCACGATGATCCACCAGGATATTGTGGTTCGGAACTCAAAATGGCTAAGCCAGTTGTTCATGAGGTAATAGGCGATTGGAACACCGATCAGCACTGCGATAAGTATCATCTTCATGAAAGACATGGAAAGCAGTTGCATAATGTTGCCGATTGAAGCGCCGAGCACCTTACGAACGCCAAATTCTTTGCTGCGCTGCTCCGCGCTATAGGCTGCCAATCCGAAAAGACCAAGGCAGGAGATGAAAATGGCAAGGCCACCAAAGAGATTTGCCAGTATACCAAGAGTTCTTTCTGCCAGCAGTTTTTGTGCGTACAGATCGTTTACGAACTTGATTTCTACAGGGTAAGCTGGGTTGATTTTCTTCGTGATCCGGGTAATGACATCGATATTTTCAGATAAGCTGCGATCAGGGTTTAGGCGCATGGTGATGTTGCCTGTCCACGCTCTGTTAAAAGCCACGACCATTGGTTTATTTGATTGATATGGAGAACCCCAAATGAAATCTTTAAAGACGCCTACAATGGTAGCGTCTTCCCCCTGATACTTTACTCGTGTCCCAACTGGATCTTTAAGGCCCATGACTTTTACGGCAGCACTACTAAGCAATAGCCCTGAGGTGTCGGAAGCATAAGATGCTGAGAAATCCCGCCCTGCAAGAAGTTGAATTCCGTTGGTATTGATGAAGTCATATGTGGTAGCAATTAAATCAAACGAGACCAGCTTGTCCTTTTCTGCCATACCAGGCCATTGAAATCCCCAAAAGCTGGCGCCATCATGTGCTATCGTTGCAGAGCTTTGGCACATGCTAAGGACGGCACCAGATCTCAACAGCTCAGACTTCAGTAATTCATACTTGGACTCCAGCATGCCCTCCTGTTGCATTTCAGCAAGTAGGCTAACATCGTAGCCTAAAGGACGCTGTTTGATATATTGAACTTGATTGTAAATGACCAGTGTAGCGATAATCAGTATTATGGCAAAACAGAACTGTCCTACAACGAGCACCTGTCTCAAGCTGATGGGCAATCGTCCAGAGTGCCCGGCTTTTTTCTTCAATGTTGTAATTGGGTTGAAGGATGATAAATACAAAGCTGGGTAGCTTCCGGCGATCAGACCAGTTGATAAGATAACTGCGACGACGCCAATCCAAGACCATGCATTACTATATGTAATTTGGAGATCTATATGAAGCAGATTATTGAATGATGGCAATAGAATTTCTACCAGTGCTACAGCAATGACAACACTAACCATCGTAAGTAACATTGATTCGGTGATGAACTGGGCAATCAATGAACCTCTACTAGCACCTATGGTTTTCTTCACTGCAACTTCCTTAGCTCTCCGCTCAGACTTCGCAGTAGCAAGGTTCATGAAGTTAACACAGGCTATTAGAAGAATACCGGCGGCCAAAGCCACAAACAAGTAAATACGTTCGATTTCACCTCCGACACTTTGCCCATTTACAAACTTGCCATATAAATGCTTCTCCGATAGTTGGAAGAGGAAGGATTCGGCAGTAGTAAAACGCTCCTTTTTCCTCATCATTCCAGCCATTTTTCGATTTACAAAAGCGATATCAGAATTTTCTTTGAGGCGCACTAAGGTTTGCCAGTTGAAATTACCCCAGGTTGGCTCCTTTACCCAGGTGTTTAATGTTTCGTAAAAAGACCATGGCATTAGGATGCCAAAAGCATTTGAACTATTCTGTGGTAGGTCTTTAATTATTCCACTCACGCTGAAATCCCATGCATCATTATAACGAACCGGTTTGTTCAACCCATCACCATTAGGGAATAACAAGCGCGCAGTACTTTCCGTAATGATAATTGAATTCGGTGTACTAAGTGCCATCTCCCCATTGCCGGCAACAAACTCATAATTGTAGATTTTCAACAGGTCAGGATCGGCAAATTTGGCTTCCCTTTTGAAACTCTTCTGGCCATTTGCAATCAGTGCCTGCCCACCATATCCGATACGTGCTACTGCTTCAACCTCAGGAATTTCAGTCTTGATTGTTGGAGCAATCATGTTGCCTGTATGTTCTCCCGTGCTGGTGATCTGACTATTTTCACCTTCAAAATTAGTCATCACCTGATACACATTTTCCCATCCTTTAAATTGCTTATCGTAGTTCCACTCGTAAGAAACATACAACATCAGCATCAGGCAGGATGCAAGTCCTATAGCCAGCCCGATGACGTTAATTATGGATGATGTTGCATGCATCCAAAGGTTGCGGAATGCGATTTTCAGGTGAAGCTTAAACATTGGATCTGGTTTAAATGGGTTACACTTGGATAATTGGTAAGCCTACTCGTACTTTAAAGCATCAATTGGATTTGCTTTTGCAACCTTGAAAGATTGCAGACTCACGGTCAGGATTGCGATAACCAACGATAGCAACAGGGCAAGTGCAAATGGAAGCACAGAGATGGAAATCCTGAACTCAAAGTGCGATAGCCATTTACTAACAATGACATAGCCCAATGGAAAAGCAATCATATTTGCGATTAGCACCAGCTTGATGAAGTCTTTATTAAGCAGCACCAGGATGTTAGCGGAGTTTGCACCAAGCACCTTGCGGATACTAATCTCCTTTTTACGTTGTTCGGCCATGTAAAGCGCCAGACCAAGCAGCCCTAAACAGCTGATGAAGATGGCAAAGCCACCAAACCAGTTGGCGAGGGTACCAAGCAGTTTTTCGTTCCTGAACTTTTTTTGAAAGTTGTCATCAATAAACCGGCGGTCAACCGGGAAACCGGGATTTAACGCTTCAAATTGCTGGTCAATAGCATGCAAACTCGCAGTTAAGTTGGCATGATCTGCCACACGAACTAAGATTACCTCATTTGCATCTTTGGTGAAGCCAATGATCATCGGCGTTGCCGGCATATACGGGGATTCTACAACATAGTCTTTGATAATGCCGATGATGGTCACAGGAGCATCTCCAAAGTTTATTACAGCGCCTAAAGGTTGTTTTAAGTCCATGACTTTTGCCAGTGCTTCATTGATGATCACATTACTGGAGTCTGCAAATTGCGGATCGAAATCCCGGCCCTGCAATAATTGGATGCCGGTGGTTTTTGAGAAATCGTAGTTTGTCCAGCGGAAGTTCACCAATACATTTTCGTCAGGATTACTACCTGGCCAGCTTACGCTATATCCGTTATTGCCTCCATCAGTAAATTTGGTTGAGTAATTGGTTACGGCACTTACCATACCTGTTTTCAACAGTTGATCTTTAATGACCTGAAATTTCCCTGGTTCTCGCAATGCCCCCTGCACGGGAACTTCTACCAGGTTATTGATGTTATAACCAATTGGCTTGTTCACGATATAGTTCAACTGCTGATAGATCACAGCTGTACAAATAATCAGGCAGGCCGCAAACACAAACTGAAACACCACCAGGAACTTCCGTACGGACAAAGATGAGCCCCCCGCGCCGGTACTGGTAAAGCCTTTTAGCACTTTGATCGGATCAAAGGAAGACAGGTAGAAAGCCGGATAACTTCCTGCAATGACGCCTGTGATCAAGGTTAATCCCATCAGCGTGGTCCAGAATAGCCAATAGGTATAATCTATATCTAGTTCGATACCTAATAGACGGTTAAAGTATGGCAGGGCAACCTCAATCAGCATGAAAGCAACCACCATGCTCAGCATAGAGATTAATACCGACTCCATCATAAACTGGCCGATCAGGTCTTTCCTGGATGAGCCAATCGATTTCCGAACGCCAACTTCCTTAGCCCTTTTTTCAGATCTGGCTGTAGAAAGATTCATGAAGTTTACACATGCAATAATCAGAATGCAGAAAGCAAGCAACACAAAGATCTGCAGTTGATCAATTTTGCCGCCCACCGACTTGCCTCCTTCGAAGTTATCGTAAAGGTGGTATTTTGATAAAGGATGCATGAATGGTTCACCATTGCTGTCTTTGTTATTCGCCTTGATCATGCCTTGAAGTTGCGTATTGGCCTGCTCAAAGAAGCGGTTATCTTCCAGTTGAATAAAGGTGTGACAGTAATTCCCGCCCCAGGAATGATCTTTTGCCCAGGGATTTAATTTTTCAAACAAGGTCCATGACATCAGGTATTCAAATTGATTACTGCTGTTCTTTGGCGGGTCCACGATTACACCCTCGACCTTTAGCTCTTCCGCGTTATCGAATTTCAGGCTTTTGCCCATTGGATCTTCATCACCAAACAATGCTTTAGCCAACGTCTCTGTTAATACGACCGATTGCGGGCTTTTTAAGAAGCTGGCCGGATTCCCTTTTAGTACCTTGTAATCAAATATCTGAAAGAATGCAGGATCAGCAAAGTTGCAGAGTCTCTTGAAATTGTTATCCTTAAGGGAGATCAGACGCTCTTGTTCATAAAACATTCTGGCCACTGTTTTCACACCCGGAATCTTTGTTTTTACCTCAGCTGCCAGCACACCGGGCGTTGCATCAAAACTAAATATCTTACCACTTGCGGCCTGGTTATTATATACGACATAGGTTTTTTCGTAATCGCTGAATTGCTTGTCATAGCCCCATTCATAGGCCACATAGAGCAGCAATAGCATACAGCTTGCCAGGCCGATAGCCAGCCCGCCAACGTTTATCAAAGTGTACCCCTTACTCTTCCAAAGCGTACGTAGTGCGATTTTTAAGTTCAGCTTAAACATCTTAGATCAATTCTTCAGTAATGCCTTTATTAACTTTTTCGGAGATGACGTGGCCGTCTTTCAAATTGATAATCCGGTTGGAAAAACCTGCATCGTGTGAAGAGTGCGTAACCATGACGATGGTTGTACCCTGCTCGTTCAATTCGCATAGCAGTTCCATGACCTCGTTACCGTGTGAGCTGTCCAGGTTTCCAGTAGGCTCATCGGCAAGTACCAGCTTTGGCTTGGTTACTAGTGCCCTTGCAACGGCAACACGCTGCTGCTGCCCACCAGAAAGCTGCTGTGGAAAGTGGCCACTACGATTCACGATATTCATCCGTTGAATGATCTCGTTTACCATGGCTTTTCGTGTCGCCGCAGGCACCTTGTTATAGATCAATGGAAGCTCTATGTTTTCGAATACCGTAAGTTCATCGATCAGGTTGAAGTTCTGGAACACGAAACCCATGTTGGCCTTCCGGAAATTGGAACGTTCACGATCGTTAAGCTTTAGCAGTTCCGTGTCCATAAATCTGTAGCTACCGCTTTCAGGTTTATCCAATAAGCCCATCACGTTGAGCAATGTCGATTTGCCGCAACCCGAGGGCCCCATGATCGACACGAACTCCCCTTCTTTTACATGAAGGTTAATGCCGTTTAATGCTGTGGTTTCTATTTCTTCAGTTTTATAAACTTTTTCCAGGTTCTCAATTTTTATCATTGCTGTACTTTTTATCTCGTTAATATATTCCGATGCTTAAGATCGAAGAAGGACTGACGTTCCTGCACGCACTACAGGGTCGCGCCAGCCCATCGATTATTTGCTGATCTGTATGATATCGTATTGGTTGAACTGATCGTACGATGAAGTGATGACCTCCTCATCTTTCTGCAAACCTTCCATAATTTCATAGTAGAGGTAGTTTTTACGTCCAACCTTAATATTGCGCTTTTTAGCCTGGCCATCCTTAACCACATACACCCAATTACCACCAGTACTTTGGAAGAACTGCCCCTGTGGCAGCATTAGTGACTTACTGTTGTCAGACAGGGTTAATTTGGTTTGCAGCGATAAACCACGTCTTAATTCATCCGCCGACTTGCCATCGAACACCAGCTCAATCTGGAACTGTCCTGAGGTAACCTCCGGGATCACCTTTCGCACCAACAGCTGATAGTTCTTACCATTAATCTCGCAGTTGGCACGCTGCCCTTCCTTTACCCGGTTAATATAATACTCGTCTACCCCCGCCTGCAGCTTATATCCTTGCATCACGTCGATCTTTCCGAGCATTTCATTCGCTCCATAGGATTTTCCAATTACTGGATCATAGGAGGATAACCGGCCGGATACCGGAGCTTTGATGGTCATGTTTTCAATGTTCTGACGGATGGACTCCAGGCTTTCATCCATCCTTCCAATGGAGAAGTCGATCTGATTTAACTGCATCTTCCTGCTTTGACTCTCCTGATCCATGGCTTGTTTCAGGATTGCTCTTCTATCTTTATAATATTCGTAATCCTGGTTAGAAGTATTAAACTCCTCCCTCGTGATAACCTTTTTCGCGAAGAGGGTACTATCAATCTTGTACTTGCGAGAAGCTGTACGCAAGCTATTTTCGATGACCATCATATCCTGCTTCATGACCCGTTGATTTTGTTCCAGATCGAGCCTTAGCTTCCGAAGCTGATTGATCTGCTCAATGATGCTGGTTTCACTGCTGGTATACGCCGAGAGCGCATTCGGATTAGCGATTCTCAATAGTGGTGTGCCTTTAACAACCGACGCGCCATTTTCAGTAAAGATCTCCGCTACGGTTCCACCCTCAGAGGAACTTACAATCACTGACGTTAGTGGTACAACAGTAGCATTCAACAGCACCACGTCTTCGAAATCTCCGAAGGCCACTTTACTCACCGTAAGCTTATCTGCATCTGCTTTGTATACCTTGTTAAGGGAAAGGCTATAGCCATAACCTGCAAGGCAAACCACGATCAGAATACCTGCGAACATCAGTATATTCTTTTTACTAAACCGCTTTTTCTCTATTACTTTATCCATTACCTGTTTATTCTTGTTTGCCATGTTGCGAAGCACATGCCAGATGACCAAAATCCCCTTAAGGCCTTATCTATGAGCTTTTTAATTGATTTTATAAAATTAACACTGTTCATTACCGAACAGTTGTTGTCCATGAGCGAACACTGCCGCGCTACTGCTGCTCCAGTTCCACATGGTAAGATCCACGGGCATTTTTCCCGATCAGTGACACGTCCAAACCTGATCCTGCCAGATTCTTAATCTCCAGGGATCGCTCAAGCATTCCGGATGTATTGATATTGACTATTTCTTTTTTCAGCGACCTGATAATCAGGCGCAGCTCTCCGGCGCTAAGTTTGATACCATATTTGATCCGTGTAGTCACAGCATCCGGATGTGGAACTAACTTGAACGTCTGCTTGCCGGAGAATTTTGAAAAGCTTGCCTCACTTTTACTTGCATGACTGGTGCCTTGCCAGTCGTGTGTGATGGTACATCCTGCTGAAACAGCAGCAATCATCAATGCACATAGAACTCGTTTCATTTTTTTACTTCTTTTATTCCTTTGAAACCACCAGCACCATACTTTAACTGGTTTCTGCACACCTAATTACGAAGCACATGCCAGCCCCACAAAACAGGCTTAAACACTTATATAACAGCAATTTAGCAAATGATCACCAAAAAAAGCGTTCGTTATCGGACACTTACTTGTACGTCATTGAACAGTTTTACTACTTTTGATAAAAGCTATTAACATGATTGACGCAACCGTTCTGGTAATTGATGATGATGACGATATTTTACTTAGTGCCAAGCTCTTATTGAAGCAGCATTTCCGCCAAGTGGTGACCTGCAAGTCGCCCAGGGAAATTAATGTGCTCCTGAGCAGGAATGAAGTAGACATCATCTTGTTGGATATGAATTACCAGAAGGGTTCAAGTGATGGGCGCGAAGGTTTATACTGGCTGGAGCACATCCTTTCCATAGATAAAGATTACGTGGTGATCCTCATGACGGCCTATGGAAACGTTGAACTCGCCGTTCAAGCCATAAAGAAAGGTGCTACAGATTTCATATTAAAGCCCTGGGAGAATGAAAAGCTCTTTGCAACACTTTCTGCAGCAGCAAAACTCAGACATTCAAATAAGAAAGTTAATAAACTGGAGAAGCTTCATACCTCGCTGCAGAAAGATATGGCCCGGCGCTTTGAACATATTGTGGGTGAATCTGAACCCATCCAGAAGCTGCAAAGTGTTTTATTGAAAGTTGCGCCCACCGATGCAAACATTCTGATCCTGGGCGAGAACGGCACGGGAAAACAAGTATTTGCCTATGAGATCCATAAGCACTCGCAACGTAAAAATGGCGTATTCATGCATGTGGATTTAGGTTCCCTAACGGAAAACTTGTTTGAAAGTGAACTCTTCGGTTATGCCAAAGGTGCTTTTACCGATGCCAAGGAGGATAAACCTGGCCGTTTTGAGATGGCTGAAGGTGGAACGATATTCCTGGACGAGATCGGGAATCTAAGCCCTCCACTGCAGGCAAAGCTGCTCAGTGTTATTCAGAACCGCACCGTAAACCGCCTCGGAGAAAGCAAAGCGCGGAAGATCAACGTTCGTTTGATCACCGCCACCAATATGCCTTTGGCAGAGATGGTGAGCAAAGGCACCTTCCGCCAGGATCTGCTATTCCGGATCAACACCGTAGAACTGCTTTTACCTCAATTGTGTAAGCGGGGAAGCGATATCCTGCTATTGGCCAATTACTTCCTGCAAAGCTTCAACACCAAGTACCACAGAAACATCAGAGCTTTCGACAACAAGGCAGAAGCTTTATTGTTGCACTATCAATGGCCCGGCAATGTGCGCGAACTGCAACATGTTATTGAACGTGCCGTGATCATGACCGATGGCTTGCAGATCTGCGAGGAAGATCTACAGCTTAATCCGCAGAAATTTGGGGGTACAACAACACCATCCGTCCAGGACGACATGGCCCTGGAGGACATGGAAAAACTGATGGTGCAACGTGCTATTGAAAAACATAAAGGCAACATTTCACGGGCAGCTTCCGAGCTTGGTCTAACACGCGCAGCCTTGTACAGACGCATAGAAAAATTTGATCTATGAAGTTCTTCAGCAGCTTCACCTTTCGCTTGCTCTTCCGATTGTTCATCATCAATCTGCTGGTCGCATTATTTGTTTACCTCATCCAAAATACCGAACTGTGGTTTACCATCTTTGGCGTGGGTGTGATCCTGCTGGCAGCGTTGTTTTCGCTCTACCATTACATAGACCGCATGAAGGAAGACATCAACCGCTTTATGCTGGCGGTGAAAACCCAGGATAGCACCATTAACTTTAAATCTAAAAGCCATAAAAGCAGCTTCCCGGAACTTTATCGCTCCTTCGATGATATCATCCAGGTGCATAAACGGATTCAACTGGAAAAGGAATCCATGTTCCAGCTGATCAAAACCATCCTCGAACAGGTCCCTGTAGGGGTTATTGTGTTAAAACCCCTGGAGAAAGATGTTGAAAAGGCAGAGATCGTGTTTTTCAACATGGCTGCAAGCAACCTCTTGCAGGTGCCGGCATACAAATACTGGCATCGGCTGAAAAGCCATCGGCCGGAGTTCGCGAACCAGATAAGCGATATCACGGAAGGCGGAAAAAAGTTCATTGAACTTAAAATTCAGGACAAACTTACCCAGCTATCCACTGAACTGATTCCCTTAAACCTGCACAATACCGATCACATCATTATCTCTTTCCAGAACATTAAAGACGAAATCGAACAGAAAGAATCGGAGGCCTGGAACAGATTGATCGGGGTAATTTCCCATGAGATCCTCAACAGCATTACACCAATCAGCTCGCTCTCAGATACGGTAAGTTCCATGGTTGACGGAAAAGATCACCTGGATAAAGAAGATCTGGAGGATTTAAAACCAGCTTTGCTAACCATCAAACGCCGTTCTGAAGGATTGCTCGACTTTGTGAAAGACTACCGGCTCATGGCCGAACTGCCCACGCCTGTACTCCAGGATCATACCATCGGCGAGATCTTGCAACACATCAAGATCCTGATGCAGCCATTTGCCTCTGGCAAGAACATCGACTTAAGGGTCGTACAAACATCCTCTAAAATTAGCCTGCGTCTGGATATCAAGCTGATCGAGCAGGCCTTGATCAACCTGGTGACCAACAGCATTTACGCGGTAGAGAACATGGAAGATCCCTTCATTGAGATTGGCTACAGGCTTGAAAATAGCCGTTTGTACATTGATGTGATTGATAATGGAAAGGGCGTAGATAATGAACTCGCCAAGAAGGTTTTCATTCCATTTTTCACCACACGAAAGAACGGCTCCGGCATTGGATTAACCATTACCAGGAACATCATGAAAATGCATCACGGCAGTGTGGAGATCCAATCGCAACCCTTTGAGAAAACGGTATTCTCCCTGGTGTTCAAATACCAGTAAGCCAATCGGTTATCATTATTAAATTGTCCATTGCCGGACATTGAACTGTTCGATAACGAACGTCTATCATTTTACAACAAAGCTAAAAAACTGAAAAACAATTAGTTATCTTTAATCAAGACACTGGCACAGGCTTAGTGATTGGCAATCCAACCTTTAACGGCAATACCCATGTCAATCTTAAACTTCAAAATCGCCCTGCGTAACATCTGGAGAAGCAAGACAACTTCTTTCATCAACATTATCGGTTTAGCCATCGGGCTTGCCGCATGTTTGATGTTGCTAATTTATGTAAACTACGAATGGAACTTTGATAAGCATTCGAAGTACTCCACTGAAGTACATGTGGCAATGACACATATTACCGATGATCTTGGAAAAGATATCGCCACTTTCGACGGCACCCCCACTGCCCTGGCTTCAACGATCGCCGCGGGCATCCCTGAAGTTAAACATGTTGCTCGCATAAGTTACGACCGCGAGCTGCTGATCGCCAATGGCGAAAACAGCTTTAAAGCGACCGCCAAGTTCGGCGATCCAGAAATCCTGAACATCTATGACTATCACTTTCTACAAGGGGATCCTAAGACAGCCTTGAAAAATCCAGGTTCCATCATCCTTACTGCATCCATGGCGAAAACCTTGTTCGGCAGTACGGAAGTGCTAAATCAGCCTGTACGTTTACAGGATCAGGTATCATTTAAAGTTACCGGCATCATCAAAGATCTGCCTGGCAACAGCTCACATCGCTTCGACTACCTGCTACCCTGGAAAGATTACAAGTTGGTAGACCCTTCTTCTGACAACCTGAACTGGGATAATTACAGCTTTGTCACGCTGGTAAGGCTCGCGGCTGATGCCGATCTGAGCCAGGTAAACGAGAAATTGAATACCTTGATTCTTAAACAAACGGACTGGAAAAAATCCCCTTTCTTTTTCTATCCACTGGAGCGACTGCACCTCTATGGCAAGTTTGTTAACGGCAAAAGTGTGGGTGGTGACATCAGCCAGATCTGGCTCTTCACCGGATTGGCGTTTGGCATCCTGCTGATCGCCTGTATTAACTTCATGAATATGGCGACAGCAAAGTCGGAGAAGCGCGCCAAAGAAGTAGGCATAAAAAAGACCATTGGTGCTACAAGAGCTTCACTTGTGGCGCAATTCCTTACCGAGTCCATCGTACTTACTTTCATCAGCGTGTTCATTGCCGTTGCACTGGTAGAGGCTTTTCTTCCGGCATTCGGGAATCTGCTTAATATACAATTTGAGGTTTCCTTTTTCAACCATCAAACCTGGATTATCATTGCCGGCATGGTGTTGTTTACAGGTCTTATCGCCGGTAGTTATCCAGCATTATACCTCTCCTCCTTCAACCCCATTCAGATCTTCAAAAGGAAGATACAAAGCAGGCAGTACTTTTCCTTTAGCCTGAGGCAGGTGCTTATCGTCGGACAATTTTGTTTTGCAGTGATGCTGATTGTGTCCACACTGGTCATTTATAAGCAAATTCAGTTCATCAAGAACAAACCTGTCGGCATTGATATAGACGCACTGGTAGAAATGCCCTTTGAAGGTGCTATGGCGAGTCGTTTTGATTTGCTGAAAACACAGCTGCTGAACTCGGGCGCGGTAAGTTCGGTTGCAAAAACCACAACAGGCCTGATCCACCACGGGCAGAATTTCAACAACCTGGAATGGCCTGGCATGGCACCTGCAGAAAGTGGGATTATGTTTAACGGTGTGGGGACCAGCTACGATTTCACAAAAACTTCAGGTTTAAAGCTCCTGCAAGGCCGTGATTTCACGGAGAAGTATGCCTCAGACACCGCTGCTGTACTCATCAGCAGCTCCGCAGCGAAGATAATGAACCTGGATGAGCCGCTTGGCACAACGCTGAAGCTAAATAATCGAAAGGCGAATGTAATTGGCGTCTTTGAAGACTATGCCTGGGATTCGCCATATAACTCCAACAATCCGATGATCGTGTTTTTCAGCAATTATGCGGAGCATATCACCATGCGTCTGAATCCAGAAAAGAACCTGCAGGAGAGTGTAAAAACAATCGAAAGAATTACGAAAGAGATTAATCCGGCATACCCCGTAGAGCTGAATTTTGTAAGTTCATCGTTTGAAAAGCTGCTTCAAAAGGAGAAAACCCTGGGCATTCTTTCCAACCTTTTTGGGGGCCTGGCCATCTTTGTATCCTGCATCGGACTCTTTGGCTTAGTGACCTTTAGTGCAGAACAACGCAGCAAGGAGTTTGGAGTAAGAAAGGTCCTTGGTGCGTCGGTAGGCAACTTGATGCAGTTGCTGTCTGTATCTTTTTTGAAGCTGATTGTGGTGGCCATTTTTATCGCCGTGCCAATCAGTTATTATGTGATGAACAATTGGCTGCACCGTTATGAGTTCCGCACCGATTTTAGCTGGTGGATTATACCACTCTCGGCTTTGGGCACCTTAACCATTGCCCTGCTGACCTTGAGTGTACAAGCGTACAAGACGGCAAAAGCTAACCCAGTTGATGCGCTGAAGTACGAGTAAGTCAGCGCATCAATTCAAGTTATCTTTGTCCGCCTGATGCAGCACCAGCTTGTCCGTTTGCGTCACCCTGTAAAAGGTCATCATTGGTTACGCCACGTTTCTTTCTTGGCGGCTGAGCACCGAAATTCATCTTTCCGAAGTTGTATGCAAAGTTAATTCCGAATGAGCGGAATGGCACCGAGAACTTGCTGCGCTGCGTTAAAGGTCCACTATTGATCTTAGATTCAAAATCTTTGTAATCCTTAGTTGGCTGCGTGATGTTTAAACCAATAGTACCACGCTTATTCATGACTTCCTGCTTAATTCCGATCACCCAAAGGTTGAACGCCGGATTCGTACCCTGAAAGGTCCTTCGTGCCGAGTTCTGCATCAGGAAGGTTTCTGCACTAAGGGTAGGCTTTATCTTTACCGTTGCACTTACAAAGGCATTGTACTGGATGTAGGTCGACTGTTCACCTTGCTGCAAGCTATTGATGATCTGCGGCTTGTACGTAAACGCATTGATATTCCCTCTAAGTGTAAGTGCTTTCCAAAGTTGTACTGAACCGAACAGACTTGATCCGATGGAATTGTTATTTCCAACATTCTGAAAGCTTGTTAATGAGATATCACGGGTAACTTCATTCCCGGCATTGTCCACTGTTGTAAACGGAACAGTGCTCACCACACTTTCAATGATGTCTTCAGTTTTGCGGTAATACACAGAAGCATTAATCACAGACGATTTCACGAAGGTAGAATAGTTGAATTCTATGGTCTGCCCGATCTCCGGAGAAAGCTCCGGGTTACCCTGACTCTGATTTAAAGGATCACTGGTATTGCGGAAGGGGTTCAGGAACTGTAAACTTGGGCGTTGAATACGCTTACTATAGCTCAGCTTCACCGTTTGTGTCGGCGTTAAGGCCTTCGAAATAATCAGGCTGGGCACAAAGTTCAGGTAGTCGTTCTGAAAAGGCTGTAACCCATTGGATGTATTTCCAGACCGGCCGTCAATGCTTGTATTTTCTACACGCGCACCTGCCATGATGGTGTACCCGCTGCTAAGACTCGTCGTCAACAATCCATAGCCGGAGTAAACATCCTGACCATAGTCATAAGCATTGGAAGTGATTGGATTAAGGACATATTGTCCTGCTTCATTTGGATTAAAGAAGTCGTAGTCGCTCGTTATCTCACGAATGATGGTCTTTGCACCGGCTTCCAATTTAAACATCTTGTTTATGGGCACTACATAGTCCAGCTGCACGGTGTACTCATTGTTCTTTCCAGCATTTAAGGCCTGTTGATTTTGCGTAAAAGCAGAATACTCTGTAGCGTAATCCACATCTGAGGTACCATGGGTCCACTGGGCTGCAATACTGATCTCCTCACCTTCACGCTTGAATTTATGGGTGAAATCATTGTTCCAGTCGAAGTTAGAAAAGGCATTTTCATTTCTGGTTTGCGCAGTATAATTGATCAGACCTTGTGCCGGAGAAAAGTTACTGTTAACCGAAGAACCATCATTCTTGAACGCACCGCCACGTCTGCTGAAGGATGAAGAAAAGCTGTTATTATCGTTAAACTCATAGCCCAGGGAAGCCGAACCGCTTAAAAAGTGACGGTTGGAAGTGCTCTCTCCATTGGACGAAGATTCGGTGTTCAACAAGCTGTTTGCACTTTCAAATGATGAATAGGTGGTCTGTGGCCAGCCGGTATTATAACCTACATTGGCTGTGATGCTCAACTTGTTCTTGTTGAAGTTAATGTTGGCATTTTGGTTGTTCTGACGCGTGCCAATGCCGGCATTCACCGAGCCACTCACACCTGAAACCTCTTTTTTCTTGGTGATGATGTTGATGATCCCCGCCGAACCTTCTGCATCATATTTCGCCGAAGGCGAGGTGATCACCTCTACATTCTTGATCTGGTCAGAAGGCATGGAGCGCAGTACATCCGCAGCATTCGTGGTTAATGCACCGGATGGTTTACCATTGATCAGGATCCTCACATTCTGGCTGCCGCGAAGTGCAACGTTGCCGTCCATATCCACCGAAACCATGGGTACCTTACGCAAGATATCCGAAGCATTGCCGCCGGTGCTGGTCACATCTTTCTCGGCGTTAAAAACAAGTTTATCAATCTTGTTCTCGATTAAGGCCGCCTGACCGGTAATCTGTACCGCTTCCAGTAGGTTGGCGCTTGGTGCAATAACGATACGCCCAAGGTTTCTATCCTGCTTTCCTGGCGCTAGAACCACCCCGGAAATGTTCTTCACATTATAGCCGATATAGTTTACCTGAACGCGGTAGGTACCCGCAGGTACATTGCCGATTTTAAACGCGCCTTTATCATCGCTGATACCGCCGCTGAATGGTGTTGTCGAACCAGCTTTAAACAAACTCACGGTGGCATAATCCACTGGTTTCTTACTGATGGAGTCGATCACCGTACCACTTACGCTGCCACCTGCCGCTGCTGCAGCCGGCTGGCCCGCTCCAGGCACCTGGGCCTGAACCGAGCCGGCCCAACTAACCGCAAAAAATAATATAAGCAGAACAAGTCCGCTTCTGGAACTTGCCCTTAGGAACTTCGAAAGTTTGTAAGCATTCATCTTCATAATCATTATGATTTACCGCAAAACAAGCAATTTACCGCTATGCTAAATTGCCTTATAGATGGTTAGGCATAAAAAATAGACAGAGCGGCCATTTGGATCGACGAGCGCTGAACCATATCTGATGATAATCTTTCATCTTTGTTATCATGACAACAGCGTTTACTGGTATCAGCAAAAAACTCCCCTCCGTCCACTATTTCATTGTGGCGGCATTGCTGGTGCTGATCTTCTTTCCACTTACCTGGCCCATCCGTTTACCGATTGAATTCTGGATCAAACAAGTGCTGATCAACCTGATGTGGGCAGGACTGTTCTATGCTAACTATTTCATCTTCACCCCGCGGCTGCTTTACAATCACCGTACAGGGATTTTCGTCATTCTTGTTATCGCAACTTTGTTCGCTACCGTATTCCTGAACCATTGGCTGGACAGCTTTTTAGGTGTTCCCGAGGCCATGGAGAAGATCTTCGGCCCGAAGATGCACAAGTCTGCGGAAAAGCAGGATCATTCAGCGACCTACATCACCATCATTATGGCCATGGTGATCTATGGCGTAAGTACCGTTATTGCACTCTCGAAGAAAATGCAGCATGATCAGCTTGCCTTTCAGGCGACAGAAAAAGATAAGATCAATTCCGAACTATCCTTTCTGAAGTCGCAGATCAATCCACACTTCTTTTTCAACACCTTACACACCATCTACGCCTTAACGGATAGTAATACCAACGCCGCCAAAGATGCGATCTATACCCTGTCGCACATGATGCGCTACGTGATCTACGATACTAAAAATGACCTTACCAGCCTGGAAAACGAAGTTAAGTTTGTGGAAGATTATATTAAGCTAATGAAGCTGCGGCTATCCGGTGAGGTGCAGGTGATCTTTGAAAAGCAAGCCAATATGAAGAACTACGAGGTTGCTCCAATGTTGTTGCTACCTTTCATTGAAAATGCTTTTAAACATGGTATCAGCAGTCTCCATCCGAGTTATGTCTACATAGACATCCGGCAGTTGAACAATACCGTTAAAATAGAAATTAAGAACTCTACCTTTGAGGCACGTGAACACCTGGAAGAAAGCAATGGCATCGGCCTGATCAATACCAAAAGAAGGCTGGATCTGCTTTACCCAGGGAAACATACTTTAGCGGTTGACAACAATACCAGCACCAAAGAATACACCGTTATGCTAACTTTGGATTTCAGTTAAACGATCCTTTGCATAAGGGAAGATCCTGATCAAATAACATCATTCCTAAAAGATGAAAATTAATTGTATCGCTGTAGACGATGAGCCATTTGCCTTAAGCCTGATCAGCTCCTATGTGGAAAAAACCCCTTTTTTAAACCTGGTAGCCGCGTACAGCAATGGTGTCGAGGGATTAAAGGCGATACACGAAAACCCAGATATACAGCTGATCTTTCTGGATATCCGTATGGCGGATCTGAGCGGGATCGAGCTCGCCCGTATTGTTGAACAAACGGGCAGAAAGAAGCATTTAAGAATTGTATTTACAACAGCTTACGATCAATACGCATTGGAAGGCTTCAAAGTCGACGCCTTGGATTACCTGCTTAAGCCATTCAGTTTCGTTGATTTTTCGAGAGCTGCCACCAAGGCATACGATTATTTCATCTTGCTGGAGCATAGCTTAAGTCTGGCACCTGCAAACCTGCCGCTAGCGGTTTCCGAAAAGAAATACTTATACCTGAAGGTAGATTATCAACTTCAGAAGGTTGACACGGCAGATATCCTGTACATCGAAGGATTAAAAGATTATGTGAAGCTTTATATAAAAGGAGAAGAGAAGCCCCTACTCACCTTAACCAGTCTGAAAAGCCTGGAAGAAAAGCTTGCTACACCTGCTTTCCTGAGGATTCACCGTTCCTTCATTGTCGGTGTTGAACACATTAAGTCGCTAACCAAGAATTCTGTACAAATTGGACAAACGATAATCCCCGTTACGGAACAGTACAAAGAAGGATTTGCCGACCTACTAAAAAACTGGTTGTAATATCACGTTTATTTATCTTCAAACAATTAATCCAATAAGGCAAGCACGTCTTCAATAACCCCTTTAAATGGTCCTGCTGATTCCAACTTCCTTGTTGCCAATGCCGCAGCAAAACACCCGGCCTGCAACTCATCTGCACCTTTAATACGCTGATAGAGATAACCGGCCATATACGTATCCCCGCAGCCTGTGGCATCAACCAGATTTGCTGGTGGAAATGCGGGAACAGGGTAAAACTCACCGGCGCTGTAGATCATCGACCCCTGACTGCCATTTGTAATCACCACTTCTTTAACGCCCCAGGAAGTCACCAAAGCGGCTGCTTCTCGAATATCTTCAACACCTGTCAGTGTTCTTAACTCCGTTTCATCTGCCTTCAGAATGTCAACATAAGCCAATGCTTGTTGCTTTTCAGGCCAGTCTGTGCCATAAACCCTACCGTCTTTTACCAATCGCAAATAGCCCTGAACATCCATGCTTACCCGTCCTTTCGCCGCCAGCGCTTTGATCAGCGAAACGGATATGTCACCTGCCAATAAGGGTCCAAGGTGAAAGATCTTCGCCTCAACCTCAAGCAACGCTTCTTCCGTAAATGCATCTGCTTTCTGAGAAACAAACTGCGTTCTGAAATCGGTATTCTCTTCGTAAACATTCTCGAAACACACGGTATGCTTACTTTCCTGTACCTGCACCTCAATGCCCTGCTCCTGAAGCGTTTCCACATAGCGTAAATCCGCTTGTGCCAGTGCAGTGACCAACAAATACTTTACATCAAGATTTGCAAAGGGGAAGGAAAAGTAATAAGCAGTGCCACCCGGCATATACATCGTGGAGTTTGAGGTAACTACTTTATCAGACGTAATGTGTCCTACGCAACAAATATCAACCATACGCAAAAATAAAGCTTAATGTACAAGTTTTTGCTGATTTAAAACAAAAGGCTTCCAGTTACCTGAAAGCCTTTTGAAATACCAGCCTGGAAGAATTACCAGTTGCTGTTCTGTGTCATCAATGGGTTAGTGTTGATCTCGTTCTGCGGAACCGGGAAGTAATCATGTTTCCCTGGAACAAAGAACTGCTTACCAACCTTGTCGCTGTTGCTGATCTCCTGCTGTAGTAATCCCCAACGTTTAAGATCATAGAAACGGTGATTTTCACGTGCAAACTCGATCATACGCTGGTGTACAATCTCATTCATCATCTGCGCCTGATCATAACCAGCAGGTAGTGCAGCAAGCTTCGCACGGGTACGGATCTGATTCACATACTGGTAAGCATCCGCTGGCCTGCCTTGCATTGTTACCGCCTCAGCAAGCATCAACAGTACATCTGCATAACGCAGTGCTCTTTCGTTATTGCTGGAAGTATAGTTAGACGCACCGCTGGCGCCCGCAAGTTCATTCGCCTGGGTATAGTTCTGATACTTCTTAAACAGAGATTTGAAACCGAATGGCAGCTTGAAATCGCTGAATGGCTTTCTGTAGAACGTCGCACCCGGATAGTCCCAGATCAATGTCGCGTACATCCTTGGATCCAACTCACCATCAGTGGTCCGTTCCTTTTGGAACTCGTTGAACAATTTGTCTGTTGGCCCGGCCTCAAACCAGCCCCCAACTTCCGAAGGTGCAAACTCTTGTGCCGTCGTAACGCCTAGAGCACCACTTGCATTCTCGCCACCCCAGGCGTTGGTTCCACCAACATCACCAAGCTGAATCTCAAACAATGACTCCGCATTGTTTTCTTTCGTTACCAGAAAATTGTCTTCATAGTTCGGCATCAAGGAATAGCCCATACCAGTTACCTGGCGCAAGGTGGTTTCCGCATTCGCATAATCCTTCGTAAACAGGTATGCTTTACCCAGATAGCCGAGTGCAGCACCTTTGGTAGCACGGCCAACCCATTCCGCTCCGTAAGATGTTGGTAGATCCACCCCCGCTTCCGTAAAGTCGGCAATGATCTGTTTCCAGACATCTGCTTCAGCAGCTTTCGGCCTGGCGTACTCCGTTTCATCTTTAGGAACAGACAAGATCAAAGGCACATCACCGAAGTTGATCGCCAGGATAAAGTAGTTCAATCCCCTCAGGAACTTCGCCTCGGCAATATAGGCCTTCATCTTGGCGTCATCCAATGGCACCCTGCCTACATTCTCCAGAATTTGGTTGGCGCGGAAAATACCACGGTAAGCGTAGTTCCAGAGTGAATTTGCTGTACCATTATCTGCATTATTGGTGAAGGTTGATAAGCGATAAAGATCCGCAACGTCGTTCCGGATAAAGAAGTCATCACCACGACCGTTACCCAGTTCTATTCCACGCACACCCCAGAAACCGCCATCTACATTTCGCAACAAGCCATAGGTTGCCGCGAATGCACTATGTACATCGGTTTCCGTTTTCCAGTAGGTTTCCGAAACGATCTGATTCGGGTTAATTAACTCCAGTTCACTTTTCTTACATCCGCCAAGCAGCGCGGCGAAACAAAAAGCTATATATATTTTCTTCATGATCTTTAAATTTAAGGTTGATTTTACAAGGTTAACTGAATGCCTAAGGAAATGGTTCTTGCCAAAGGATAAGCTACGTGACCATAATCCACACCCCTATCGAAAATAGAACCTGTTCTACCCAGATCCGGGTTAAAACCGCTGTAATTGGTGATGGTGAAAAGGTTATCTGCACTCACATAAGTACGGAAAGAACTGATCTTTAATTTCTTTGCGAAATCATCTTTCAAGGTATAACCCAGCTGTACCGTTTTCATCCGGAAATAAGAGCCATCTTCTAAAAAGCGCGAAGAAGTCTGACTGTTTAAGTTCGGGTCATTCGCTACTACTCTCGGAATGTTCGACTGATTGGTCGGTGTCCATGCGTTTAGGGTAGATTTTGCATAGTTCATCTGCAGGTTTGTACTCTGTAGATCCTGTGCCAGACCATTGTAGATCTTGTTGCCTTGTGATCCCTGGAAGAAAACAGCAAGGTCAAAGTTGTGCATGTTCGCATTAAAACCTAAACCATACTCAAAATCTGGGAAGGGGCTACCAAGGTTTACACGGTCAAGGTTATTGATCTGTCCGTCGCCGTTTTTATCAAAGAACTTTACGTCACCTGGCGCCGCATTGGGCTGGATCAGCTGTCCGTCTTTAGCATAAGCATTCACCTCTTCCTGTGAATTGAAGATACCCAGCGCCTGGATCAGGTAGAAGGAACCGATAGAGCCACCAGCTTCCGTTAAGGTACTTGTAGCACCGTGGTGGTTTGGCTGACCGCCGAAGATTTGCTGCGAACCTGTTCCAAGTTCAATCACTTTGTTGCGCACCGCACTGATCGTTCCGAATACGTTGTAGTTCAATTTGCCTACCGTATTTCCATAGTTCAGCCCAAGTTCCACACCATTGTTACGAAGCGTACCGGCATTTACAACCGGGTTCGAAACAGAACCTGCAGATCCCGGGATCGGTACGTTCAACAGCACGTCAGTAGTTTTCTTAACGAAATAGTCGGCCGTTAAATTCAGTTTGTTGCCAAAGAAACCCGCGTCAACACCAATATTCATGGTTTTTGTAGTTTCCCATTTGATGTTTGGAGAAGCAAAAGCGGTTTGAATGGAACCGAACCATCTTTGCTGCGCGTTACCGACAACATAGTTAACGTTGGATGCCACCGCAGCGTTGTACTGGTAATCACCGATCTCCTGGTTACCCAATACACCATAACTGGCTCTTAGTTTCAGGTTTGAGAAGGTTTTCTCCAGCGGTTCAAAGAAGCTTTCATTCATGATGTTCCAGCCCAAAGCCACTGAAGGGAAATTACCATAACGGTTGTTTGCACCGAATCTTGAGGAACCATCACGTCTGAAACTTGCCGTTAAAAGATAGCGATCATCATAAGAATAGATCACACGTCCCAGCAGCGAGATCAAGTTGTTTTCAAGTCGGTTACCGGAGTTGGTTGCGATACCGGCACCTGCATCAATCTGATCAATACCATCTGGCAGGTCCGTACGTGCTGTACTGGTGTAGTTATAGTTGTTGCTTTGGTAGGTATATCCTGCCAATGCCTGAATGCTGTGTTTTCCGAATACCTTGTCGTAGTTCAACGTATTCTCCAACAACAATAGCACATTCTGGTCTTTGCTTAAGCTGATGTCGTTGGTTGGGTGGGTAAACAATGCGCCTACCTGATAGCGTCTGTGATAATCATAGTTGCTGTTAAAAACATTGGTATAACCAAGATTCAAACGGTACTTTAAACCTTCGATGATGGTAAGCTCCCCGAAGGCATTTGCCAGAATGCTCGTATTTTCACGGGTGATATCTTCCAGATTCAGCTGTGCTACGGGGTTGGCGATGTTTACTACAGAACCAAATGCACCGTCATAGCCACCGATCAGTTCAGGATTATAGATTTTAAAAGCAGGAATCATTTTGATGGCAGATCCCACCGGGTTACCACCTTGTCCACCCCAGCCAGCTGGCATGTTCACGAATTTTTCCCTGGATAACAATACCGTTTCCCCAAACTTCAGACGACCCTTGGTGGTTTCTGTTTTCACACGAAGGTTATAACGTTTATAGCCGGTTACATCTACGATACCCTGCTGGTCATTATAACCACCAGACACACTGTACTTGCTGGCCTCACTACCACCACTAACCAAGAGGTTATACTGCTGAATAGGTGCAGCGCGGAAGATGGCATCTTGCCAGTCAGTTCCAACGCCTAAGGCTGCTGGATTAGCCGCCAGCTCCAGCGGTGTTAAACCTGCGTTCGCATGTGCCTGATTGTGCACGGTAGCCCATTCCTGTGCATTCAGCACATCAATATTGCTGGCTTTACTTTGTACACCAACGTTGGCCGTCAACTGCACAACCGGTGCACCACTTTTACCGGATTTCGTAGTCACCAGTACCACACCGTTTGCAGCTCTTGATCCATAGATCGCGGCTGCGGAAGCGTCTTTTAACACGTCTACAGACTCGATGTCGGTCTGGTTCAAGTTATTGATGTTCGCTACCTGCACCCCATCCACAATGTACAGTGGTGTAGCATTATTCAATGAACCTACCCCACGGATCAGTATCCTTGTTCCAGCACCTGGATCACCACCCGCAGACTCGATCGATACACCCGGCATTCTGCCCTGCAGAGAACGGGTAACATCACTAACGCCCTGGGCTTTGATGTCCGCACCTTTCACAGATGCTACAGAACCGGTAAGATCCTTGCGGCGAACCGTACCATAACCGATCACCACAACTTCGCTCAGCTCTGCCTGACTTTCAGCAAGGGTGATATTGATGGTTGTACGCCCGTTTGCCGCTACTTCCTGGGTTTCATAACCCACATAAGAAAATACAAGGGTAATGTTTCCACCGGCATTCACTACATACTTACCCTCCGTATCGGTTACCGAGGTCGTGCTCGTACCTTTTACTTTGATACCTACGCCCGGCATGGCTAAGCCTGTAGCATCAGTCACGGTTCCTGTGATCCTGGCTTGTTGCACGCTCTTGATTGGAGAAACAGGTCTTTCACGTAAAACAATCGTTTTCTCGTTGATGGAATAGGTCAATGGCTGACCTTCGAAGCAAAGCTCTAAAACTTTGGTTAATGGTTCATTGGTAACGTTAATGCTCAGCTGACGGGTCTGGTTCAGCATTTCCGTCCTATAAAGGAAGTGGTAACCCGTTTGTTTACGAAGCACGTCAAGCACCTCCTTTAGTGAGGCATTTTTAATATTTAAGGTCACATTCTGGCCATAGGTGGCAGCGTTAACCTGAAAGATGGTCGACAAAACAAATACAAGTAAAAGTTTCATCACCATCAGGTACTTTAAAGATTTTCTATCCTTATTCATTATATTGAGTTTAATATTTGGTTGTTATTTTATGCGAATTGCATGAGCGTTTGGTTTGTCTTGTACTTATGGCATCACGACAATCCTCCTTCCTTCCATTCTGAAATGAACGGATCCAGTTAGCTCCAAAGATTTCAACACGCCTTCTACGCTGTCAAAGCGGGAAACAGTACCGCCGTAGCGACCCTGATCCATTTTGCCCTGATAAGTAACGTCCACGTCATACCAGCGGGAAACCTTTCGCATAATACTCTCAATGTTCTCGTTATCGAAAATGAAATAGCCCTTCTTCCAGGCAATCGCTTCCTCTACGTTTACTTCGGCAATGCTGAAGTCCGACTGTTTACCTAAGCGTGCTTGTTGACCGGGTTTAAGCATTTGATGATTATTGCCGGCACTCAGACGCACAGAGCCTTCCAGCAAAGTGGTTTTGATCTGCGCTTCATCGTCATAGGCATTGACATTGAAATGCGTACCCAGCACTTCAATGCCCATATTATTAACGGTTACTTTAAATGGTTTTTGTTTGTTCCTGGCGACTTCGAAATAAGCCTCTCCTTTTAGCTCTACTTTTCTTTCCGCAGCCGAAAAAACCGATGGGAAGCGCAGTGTAGATGCGGCATTTAGCCAAACATGGGTGCCGTCTGGAAGTACCACCTGGTACTCGCCGCCACGGGGTGTACTGATGGTGTTGTAAACCAGCGCCTGGCCTGTAGCTGGCTTCACCTGATAGATGAGTTTACCCTCCGCCGTTTTACCAACCGTAACATTTCCTTGTTCAGAAATGACGCCATTTTGAACGTCGTCAAGGTTTATCACCGTACCATTAGATAAAGTTAAGGTCGCTTTTGTTGATCCTGGTTTTACAATTGCAGCCGGGCCAGCTTTAGATTGTTTCGCTAGAAGATCCACCTGTGGTTTTGGCTGCAGAGCGAAGAAAACAGCGAACAGTCCGATAAGCAGTACTGCCGCTGCTGCATAGTAATATCGGAATGTTTTAGCCCTGGATGGGCTTTGCTCCATCTCCTGGTGGAGACTTTGCAGGATCCGGCTTTTTATCTGTTCCTGATTGCCTTGTTCAGGTTGCCAGGGATGTTCAAGCAATTGAAAGTCATGCTCATGCTGCTTGAGCAACGCAATTTCCTCTTCGCTACATAAGCCGGCGAGATACTTCTCCTGCAATCTAAAAAGCTCCTCTGGAGTCATGATATTACATTTGGTTATATACTATCAGATCCTTTTTTAGCGCAGCACACACATAGATTATTAAAATATTTTATTTACGTTTATTCGACCAATTATAACCTTATGCCCCTGAACGAACGTACAGACGCAGAATTATGGAGTGCCATTTGTCTCGATGACAAAAAGGCCTTTGATGCGCTGTTTGAACGCTACTGGACATTGATCTATAACACCGCATTCGCCTACCTCAAAGAAGAGGATGCTTCCTCCCAGATTGTACACGACATCTTTTTGAACCTTTGGCGTAAACGGCATGAATATGAAATCATGCAGTTCAGCGCCTACCTTAGCACAGCTGCAAGGTACCATGTTTTCAAGGCCTTGAAGACCAGAAAAGCCAGTAACCTGGTGTATGTGGAGGACTATACAGAACTTAACGACGGCCGACAGAGTCAGAACATGGGCGACGAGAACATCAATACGGCGGAACTGGAAACTGCATTACAAGGCTCGCTGGATAAACTTCCAAAGCGTTGCCGCGAGATATTCACACTCAGCAGGACGAATCAGCTCTCTAATGACGAGATTGCAGAAAAGTTAAGCATCTCTAAACGGACCGTGGAAAACCAGCTCACAACGGCCTTGCAGTATCTGCGCAATGCATTGAAGTATTTTCCTTTTCAAACCTGAGGATCAGCTTACCCTTTTCCGGTAAACCGCTTCCACCCATTCCATATTTTTACAAGTTTCACAAGGCACGTCTACCGCGGGCTCCAGATGATAGGTCCGGGCACATTTGGAACAGGCATATAAACCAGATTTTGAGATCTTTGTGCTCTTGCTTTCAAATTCATCCGGCAGGATCGGCAAACCTGGAAGCACCTCCTCATCGGGAAAATAAAACACACTCAAGCTGCCGGTATCTTCCAGCACCGCATATTTTACCTGCCCCATCTGATCGACATGTTGCCCACGAAGTGCACCTAGAAATTCATCCGATCCAAGCTCTTTGGAGTTCAGCTCATCCAGGCACATCTTGCCTTCGCGGATGATGTAAATGGGCTTACCTTCCATCAGGAATTCAAACCATTCAAATTTAGTGATGAGCCAGATGATAAGCCGGTAAACGGCCAATACCAGCGCGAAGACCGCCAGGGCATGCAACATCCCTACATCATCATAGAACATGGAATCTCCCGCAGCAGAGCCCAGGGTGATGATCATTACCATCTCAAAGATCGACAGCTGCTGTACACCACGTTTGCCAGTAAACCGGAGCACGATTACAACCGCCAGAAACATGATTGGAGTCCGGAAAAGTATCTCCCAGAAGAAGGTGTATTCCTGATCGCTAAAGAAAATCCGATGCCAGTCGAAGTCCATACTATTGCTTTGTATCTACCATAAGGTAAATACCTGCTAATTTGTTTTGAACAGGAATTCCGATATCCAGCAGGCCTGACTATAAACTTTTCAGGCGTTTCATAAACAGCGGGAAAGCCTCTTTAAGCTCCTCGAAAAGTGGATTATTCCGGTTCTTGATCATCACTTCAGAGAACAGCTTCAAACCCAGTGCAAATTCAGTGGCCTGCTCCTGATCTTTAAAAGGATCTTTTTCCCGTATTCTTTCGATAATCGCAAACACTTCATCGTGATTGCTGAAATCAATTTCCATTGATTTAGCTGGTTCAGTCTCCCCATTTGCATAATGTTTCAACTCCAGTGTAAGGTGATATTTATTGTTTCTTTTTTCCATGGCATTTATTTTAAGACAAGAAAAGCATATTGTGCATTTATGAGGGTGTAGAACAGAAGACAAGGACAAGATAGGCTGTAGGTTGACTCGCCCTCAACCCGGCCTTGATACGCCCTCGAACCGGGGTTGACTCGCCCCGAGCCGGATCAAGGGCCTGTCAACCCCGGCTGAAAGCTGAAGCAATGCGCCGTCTGCTGTCAATTATTTAGCTGTTGCTTTCTTTTCAAACAGGCTGCTGGTATAATCCAGTAATTCCGCACCACCAACTTTCCCATGTCCCGGAATGATCAGCTTTGCTGCCGGATATCTGGCCTTGACTTTCTGTACCGTTGAGGGCCAGGCGCTTTCGTCCGCATCTTCCAGGTTACCTTTGCTGGCGCCGATCTCCTTGATCAGGCAGCCGCCAAACATGATCTTCTCTGAAGGCACATAGGCGACCACATTATCCCGGGTGTGCCCGGCACCAAAATACCCGACCTGGACGGATGTGCCACCCACGCTAAGTACCTGCGAGCTCTTAAATCCATGTTTTGGAACCGGAAAGTGCTTTTGTTTTGCAAATTCAAGTGTTTGCACCTGTGCATAAGAAGGAATGCCAGCAGCATGAAAAGTATCAAGGCCGCCCAGGCAGTCTGCGTGAAAATGCGTGGCAACTACTGCTTTTACTTCGCTGCTCAGGTTCGTTTTGATCCAGTTGATCAGCTCCAGCGTAGCCTGATCTTCCGCTGGTGTATCAAAAACCAGTGCCTCATGATCATCAACCACGATCATGCCGTTGCAGGACACCTTCCCAAAATCCTTCGTGTTCAGGTAAGAAATATGTTGAAAGACATGATCCGACAGCTGGATAATCTCCAGAATATCTGACTTATAACTTTGTGCATGAATTGGCCTGCCAGATCCAATGAAAAGCAGAAAGGCTACAAGCAGTTTAAAAGGCAATCTCATTCGCTTAAATTTTACACCCAAAAATAAACATGTTATCCAGGAATTTCCGCGAACGGTATATGTACTTATTTATTATCGGCATTGAACATTTCATTAAAATTTTCTTTAATAATTCCCTGAAAGTTGATATTTTGCAGTACCCTATAAATCGCCCTAACCTACCTCATTATGAATAAAAGTGATATTTATATCATTGAAGACAACGAGGATATTGGATACGTTCTAACCTACTTTTTGCAAGACGAAGGTTACAATGTTTCCCTGTTTCCAACCGTTGCGGATTTTAATATGGCTTTTGAGAAAAGCTGCCCTGATCTGTTTTTAATTGATGTGATGCTGCCCGACGGCAATGGCATTAATGTATGTACTTATATCAAAAACGACACCCGAACGGGCCAAATTCCTGTGATCCTAATGTCGGCCCATGCACCAGCAGAACTCATGAGTAAGGAGTCTTGCGCAAATGCTTTTTTAAATAAGCCTTTTGACCTGCACGTACTGCTGGGTACCATCAGGGAACATCTTAGCTAAGCCAGGTACATAATATCCAGGACAAGAAGGTCGTTATGGTAAGTTCAATCCCTATGCATGGCAAATAAATCATTTCCTATACCAGATAATGAACTGGAAAGAATTATTGCTCTTTCCAATATTGATTTAGACTTTACCAATTTAGAAGAAAATTTCAAAGATCTTACCCTGTTAGCCACCAAGGTCACCGGAACGGAGATTTCCCTGATCAACATCATCGACTCCTTTACGCAGTGGACCATTGCGAACCAGGGTATCGAACTGGAGCAAATGCCCAGGGAGGAATCTGTTTGCCAATACACGATCATGTCAGACACTTCCTTTGAAGTTCAGGATTTGACGCTTGATGAGCGCTTTAGTACAAAGTTCTACGTGAAAGGTCCCGAGGGGCTACGGTACTACTTTGGTATGCCGCTAAAACTGTCGCCGGGCCTGAATGTGGGCGCACTTTGCGTTTTGGACAAAGAGGTGAAAGCCTTAAGTGCGGAAAAGATTGAGTTGCTGGAAATCATCGCACAGACGGTTGTAAAGCGGCTGAAGTCCATTCAGGCACTTGAACTTTTGCGTGCAAAGCTCAACGAATCCAATGCATCCAAAAAGAAGGCGGCGCATGATATCAGAGGTCCACTTGGGGGCATTATCGGACTGTCGGACTTGATCGCAGAACAGGGCGCCACGTTCGACGTATCGGAATTCATGGAATATATAAACATGATTAATAAGAGCGGACGTTCACTGCTCGACCTGGCAGATGAAATCCTATCCGAAGAAAAGGCACAAACACTGGCAGAAAACGAGTTCAACTTACCTTTATTTAAAGATAAGCTCCTGAAACTCTATCAGCCGCAGGCGAAATTCAAAAACGTTGATCTTGAAATCAGCCTGAATGCAGGTCATGAGTCCGTCCCATTTTCAAAGAACAAGCTGTTGCAGATTGCAGGAAATCTAATTTCCAATGCCATCAAGTTTACCGCAGCAGGCGGAAAAGTCTCCGTTCATCTGGGTTTAAGCCTGAGTACAACGGAGAAATTATTAACCATTACGGTAACTGACACCGGCGTGGGTCTGGATACAGCGGTCATTCAGCAGGTCCTCGCTGGAAAGGCACAAACGACCATAGGCACCGGAGGTGAAAGAGGTTATGGCTTTGGCCTGAGCCTGGTATCCCACCTGGTGGAATCTTTGAATGGCCTGATCAGCGTAAACTCTGCTCCCGGCAAAGGCACGGCATTCGAAGTTGTCCTTCCACAAAGTTTATAAGCATCAATGCTGCTGCCCTCCGCCGCAGCATTGATGCTATTTAAAAAATTTATCTTAAGGGCCTGTAATATTGCAGTGATTGCTCCTACTAATACCGTATATGGAGAAGCCCGACGAAGAAACCTTTACCAAATTAGTCGTATCGAACCGCGCAAGTATCTATCGCATTTGCCGTGCATACATTTATGACGCCTCGTTAGCCGATGATCTGTATCAGGAGATCCTGTTTCAGATCTGGAAAAGCATCAAGAATTTCAAAGGACATGCAAAAGTGAGCACTTGGGTTTACCGGATTGCAGTAAATACCGCGATCAGTTTTAACCTGAAAAACAAGCGCCACCAGCATGAACCAATCCCTGATTTTTTTCCTGTAGCATACGAGGATACCATGGAAGACAAAAAGGAATCTGAAGTCAGGCTTGATCACCTGAGGTATTGCATTAATCAACTTGAGCCGGCAGACAGGCTGATTATTTCGCTGGTACTTGAAGACAAAAGCTATAAAGATATTGCAGAAATCACCGGGAACAATGCAAATCTGGTCGGAGTCAAGATCAACAGAATTAAAGGTAGATTATTAAAACTGATGTCAACACCGCAGCATTATGAACTTTGAAGAACTAAAAAGTAGCTGGCAAACCCAGCCTTTAAACTCCGGAATGGAGCTGAATGAATTGAAAAGAAACCTGGGCTCCAAGTGGAACAAGTACCAGAGCAGCCTTTATCGTACCAACCTCTGCATGTCCCTCGGGTTCCTTGCCGCAACGATCGCCATTGTAACGGTGTATATCAAGTTTGAGGCGGAATTTGGGCTGGCCTTTAAGCTAAGCCTTGTTTCTACCTGCCTGTTGATGACCGTTTTTGCAGCCATCGCCTGGAGGAGCTATGATTTTAAGAAAGATAATCTGGAAATTAGCAGCAATGACTTTGTAGCGTACCAATTGAAGAAAATTAATTGGCAGCGTAAGGTCATCAGTCAGTACATCTGGATCTATATGGTACTGCTCTGGCTAGCGGTGATGATGTACATCTGGGAAATTACAAGCCCGGGCACTGCAGTGTTTAGATACTCCGCCATGGGCGTAATTACCCTGTTTCTGCTTATCGTTTCCTTTCGCGATGGCAGGAAGCAGAAAGCACGTTTGGCAAGGCTGGATGAAATGAGCAAGGAGCTTGAACAAACCTATTTATAGACATTCATCTGGCTCACCAAAGGCGGTCAATACAAAGCATTTCGCTGCAGCAAACCGTTATGCATATTAATTATTTAGTAATGAGGCAGTTCTTGGCTTGGTAATTGGACAGTTCATATTCTACACTTAAACCAAAGGATATGGATACGATTAAAAAGTTTGATTTGATGCAGAAGATTGCGAATGAATTGATTGATTTGCAAAATTCACAACAAGCGTTAATTCAAAAGCTAGGCAAAATAGAAGTAGACAATATCGAATTGGGCGATAAGCGTCTTGAACAAGACCTTCCTGATATGCATCAGCGTGTTGCGGATAATTTGGACACCATTGGTTCCATTTTGGAATACTTTGATGAAAAGAAAGACAATTTTGGAGCTAAAAACAATGTTGATGCTTTAAAAGAGGAGCAAACGATAAAGAACCTGAATATTTAAGCACCATTTGAAGTGCATTTTTGTTGATTACAACCGGAACACTTTAATTGTTCCGGTTTTTTTATGCCTGATCAATAATATCACGGCATCGTTACGGTAAAAATCTAATCTATTATTAAACAAGTCGATAAAAAACATATTTTAGGTTAAATTTCATTCCGTCAACCTTCAAAATCCGCTTATGACCAAAAAGTTTACAATCCTTGCCGGCCTAATTACACTAAGCAATCTGATCTATGCACAAGATCCGCCCACGAAAGCTGGTGCTCCGGGCGCCAAATCAACTTCAAGCAATGTTTCGCCTGATTTATCTAAACTTAAGAAGTACGAAGGTTACTTTAATTTTTACCATGAGGAGAAGTCAGGCAAAATTTACCTGGAGATAGACAAGCTGGATCAGGAGTTTTTGTACTTCAGATCGCTGGCTTCTGGTGTAGGTAACGGCGGACCGGAACGTGGACAGGCTGCTTCAACCATCGCGAAGTTCATTAAAGCAGGGCCAAAGATCCTGATGGTAGAGCCCGTTTATAATTACCGGGCAATTAGTGACAATAAGGATGAGGTGAAAGCGGTTGAACAGAATTTCGCGAAATCCGTAACCTACGCTTTTACACCTGTTTCCAGCAGCGGCGGGAGATTCCTGGTAGACCTTACTCCTTTTATCATCCGCGATAATCAAGGTATTGCCGCAAGACTGGGTGTAACGGGCACCTTCGGTAGCCGCTCGGTTTCAAATGGCAGTTCGTATAAGCTTGATGAAAACCGCTCGGTGGTGTTTATGGATAATACGAAGAACTTCCCGAAGAATACGGAGTTTGAAGCCATGTTAACCTTCACGGGCGGCACTGCTGGCGGACGAAGCAGCCTTGCACCTGACGCCACCGCCGTAACGGTGAATATGCATCAATCTTTTGTGGCCTTGCCTGATGACGGCTATAAACCGCGAAAGTTCGACAGCCGTTCTTCTTTTCAGCAGTTTTCTTATATGGATTTCTCCGCACCAATGTCGGAGCCCATTGTAAAGCGATTTATCCGCCGGCACCGCCTGCAGAAGAAAGATCCTTCAGCGGCGAAAAGCGAGGCGGTTAACCCCATCCGCTATTATGTGGACCGTGGTATCCCTGCGCCGATCAAAAAGGCATTACTCGATGGAGGTGCCTGGTGGAATCAGGCTTTCGAAGCTGCAGGATATCTAAACGCCTTTCAGATCGAGGAGCTGCCTGTAGGTGCCGATCCGATGGACATGCGGTATAACATGGTGAACTGGATTACAAGATCTGGCAGCCCAACGCGGGCATTTTCTTATGGTTCCTCTTACACCGACCCACGTACCGGCGAGATCATCAAAGGGGTGGTAACGCTTGGTTCCGACCGCCACCGCCAGGATTACCTGATCGCAGAAGCACTGCTGCAACCTTATGAAACTGGAAAACCTGTGCCTAGCTTAATGGAAGAAATTGCATTGGCCAGGATCAGGCAGCTGTCAGCACACGAGATTGGGCATACCTTAGGCTTAAACCACAACTTCGCCGCCAGTCCGAAAGACCGTGGTTCTGTAATGGACTACCCATATCCAAGGTTCTCGCTGAGGCCAGATGGTACAGTCGATCTTTCCAACGCTTATGCTTCTGGTATTGGCAGCTGGGATAAGCGTGCCATCATGTGGGGTTATGCGCAATTCAACGATGCCGCAGCAGAGGAGAAAGGCCTTGATCAGATCATGAAAGAAACGCTTGCGCAGGGCTTCGTTTACATCCCGGATATTGGCGGCAATGCACATCCGACTTCGCACCAGTGGGATGATGGGGAAAATCCGATCGACCAGATGACCAACATCATGACCGTCAGAGCGGCTGTACTGGAACGTTTTTCTGAAAAAGCAATCCGTGATGGTGAACCCATGTCAACCCTGGAAGAAGTTCTGGTGCCGGCATATTTGCTGCACCGCTTTCAGATTGAAGCGGTAGCGAAGTCCATAGGTGGCTTGTATTTCACCCACGCCGTTAAGAACGACGGACAAGTAACCACACGGATGGTAGACCCGAAAGTGCAATGGCAGGCATTCGAGTCCTTGATGTCGACCATTACACCCGATGCATTGGCGCTGCCTGAGCAGCTGATCCAAAAGATTCCACCGCGTCCTTCCGGTTATCCGGCTTCCATAGAAACGTTTAAAGGACATACCGGACCAACCTTCGACCCGATCGCTGCAGCAGAATCAGCCGCCAGTACTACGCTGTCTTACCTGCTGGATGCTGAACGGGCGAGCCGCTTGATCGAGTATAATGCCAGAGACAAAAAGAACCCAAGCTTTATAGAAGTTGCTGACCGGCTAGTTGAAAAAACCTGGAAGACTGGAAAAGAAAAGGGCTATAAAGGAGAACTACAGACCGTGGTGAATAACCAGGTACTGAAGTACCTGATCATGCTTGCAGCGAATACCAGAGCTTCTGAAGTTGTACGCGGCCAGGCCTTGTATGAACTTGAAGAACTTAAAACCTGGATGAATAACAAACTGCCCAATGCTGATGCAAGGGATAAGTCGACCTACCTGTTCGCGCTGTCGCAAATAGATGAATTTAAACGGGAGCCCAACAAGTTTGTAACTCCTGAAGCTACCGAAATGCCTCCAGGCGCACCAATCGGCATGCCTGGCATGGACTTCTTAACTCAATGCAGTTACAACAACCTGTAACTATTTTGCCATAGGATAACCTTTATCCGTCCAATCGGCTTTGATGCTGGTTGGAAGGTTCAGGATCTTGGCATTGGTATAGCCTAGCTTTTGCAGCATAGTAAAAGCGGGCTTTACATTCGGGCAATGCTCAAAGGGGCAACAGCCACAATAAATGACAATCGGGCTGGTCTTCGGTTTATCCTTTAGTTCGGATTTAAGCTGTGCCAGCCCTTCTTCTTTACTTGCCGCAGCAAGTTTCTTTGCACCCTGGATGTTTCCCACGAATCCGATGTTGTAAATGTTCGGCTTTGCCGCCCTTGGATTCTGAAGGATGTCGACCAAAGTCTTGGTTTGCATCAGATGTTTATCCGGCCAGACCTGCTTTTTCAGGCTGAGGCCCTGCGCATTAGCTGTTACCACAAACAGCATACAGGCAAGGACATTTATACAAAGAAATTTAAGGTTTTTCATAGCTGGTAATTTTAGGTAAAGATAGAAGCTCCTATGCAAAGGGAAGCAACCAGGTTCAGAATAATATTTGGAGCAGAGCAACTGGTTGGACGCCGTTTACAATTTAATTGGCCTAAAATCCATTTTTCTTGTTTTATACTATTCTTTGTTGCATTTTTGTAGCTGCTTATAGAGAAAGATGGAGGGACAGACCCTGCGAAGTCTTAGCAACCTGTGCTTACAAGGTGCTACATTCTACTGGAGCCATTTCATCGCGGCTACAGAAAGATAAGTGATTCGAATCCTACCCCGGAATCTTGATTAAGCCTTTAGTATACACGCCTTTGCAATGATCTGCGAAGCAGGTATGCTTAATTACCTAGGAAATGAGCATTAGAGAAGAACTCGAAAAACGCATACTGATTATCGATGGTGCTATGGGCACCATGATCCAACGTTACCAGCTTACAGAAGCTGATTTCAGAGGAGAAAGGTTCAAGGATCATCCTTGCGACCTGAAAGGGAATAACGATTTATTAAACCTTACACGCCCTGATGTCATCAAGGCGATCCATCTGGAGTACCTGAAAGCAGGTGCCGATATCATAGAAACCAATACCTTCAGCACACAACGGATCTCCATGGCCGATTACCAGATGGAAGATCTGTCTTACGAACTGAGCTATGAAGGTGCAAGAATCGCCAAGGAAACCGTAAGGGAGTTTATGGCTGAACACCCGGAGCGCAGGAGTTTTGTAGCTGGGGCCATTGGCCCGACAAACCGCACGCTTTCCATGTCGCCCGATGTGAATGACCCTGGCTTCCGCGCCATTTACTTCGACGAGCTGGAAGCCGCCTATACCGAGCAGGTACGTGGACTGGTTGACGGCGGTGCTGATGTACTTCTGATTGAAACCATCTTTGATACGCTGAATGCAAAGGCTGCTATTGTGGCCATCAAAAAGTATGAACATGAAATAGGCCGTAAACTGGAGATCATGATCTCCGGCACGATTACGGATGCTTCCGGCCGGACCCTATCTGGCCAAACGGCAGAAGCATTCTTAAACTCAGTTGCGCATGCCAAACCGTTAAGCATTGGTTTTAACTGTGCCCTGGGTGCGAAAGAAATGCGGCCGCACATTGAAGAGCTTTCCGCAAAAGCAGGCTGCTACATTTCTGCTTATCCGAATGCAGGTTTACCAAATGAGTTCGGCGCCTACGACGAGCAGCCACATGAAACCGCACACTTCGTGGAAGATTTCATTGAGCATGGCTTTGTGAATATCGTGGGTGGTTGCTGCGGCACCACGCCTGATCACATCAAGTGCATTGCCGGGAAAGCGAAAAACGTACAACCCAGGAAGATTCCGTCCATTGACATGCACCTGCGTCTCAGCGGACTGGAACCTGTTACCATAACCCCAGAGAGTATCTTCGTAAACATCGGCGAACGGACCAACATTACCGGTTCACCTAAATTCTCCAAGTTGATCCTTGGAGGTGATTATGAGGGAGCACTCAGCGTAGCCCGCCAGCAGGTGGAAGGTGGTGCCCAGATCATCGATGTGAACATGGATGAGGGTATGATCGATTCAGAGGCTGCCATGACCAAGTTCCTTAATCTGATCGCCTCTGAACCGGACATTTCAAAACTGCCCATCATGATCGACTCCTCCAAATGGACGGTTATTGAAGCAGGTTTGAAGTGTATCCAGGGAAAAGGTATTGTGAACTCCATCTCCCTGAAGGAAGGTGAAGAGAAGTTTAAGGAAAGTGCAAGGAAGATCATGCAGTATGGTGCAGCTGTGGTGGTGATGGCCTTCGATGAACAAGGACAGGCAGACAACCTGGAACGCAGGATTGAGATCTGTCAGCGTTCCTACGACATCCTGGTGAACGAAGTGGGCTTCTACCCCGCCGACATCATCTTTGACCCGAACATTCTGACCGTGGGTACTGGCCTGGAAGAGCACAACAACTATGCGGTAGACTTCATTAACGCTACCCGTTGGATCAAGGAGAACCTGCCGCATGCACATGTGAGTGGTGGTGTTTCCAACATCTCTTTCTCTTTCCGCGGCAACAACACCGTGCGTGAAGCGATGCACTCCGCATTTTTGTACCACGCCATCAAGGCTGGCCTGACGATGGGTATCGTGAATGCGGGCATGTTGGAGGTGTATGAAGAAATTCCTCCAGTACTACTGGAACTGGTAGAAGATGTACTTTTCAACCGTCGCGATGATGCCACAGAGCGCCTGGTAGAATATGCAGATACGATTAAAAGTAAAGGCAAGGAAGTGGTGCGTAATGAAGCCTGGCGCAAAGGTACGGTTGAAGAAAGACTATCTCACGCCCTGGTAAAAGGCATTATAGAATACCTGGATGACGATGTTGAAGAAGCTCGTCAGCAATATGCTAAACCCATTCAGGTTATCGAAGGACCTTTGATGGACGGTATGAACATCGTGGGCGACCTGTTTGGCGCCGGAAAGATGTTCCTGCCGCAGGTGGTGAAGTCTGCCCGCGTAATGAAGAAAGCCGTTGCCTATCTACTGCCCTTTATAGAGCAGGAGAAGCTGGACAACCCTGATGAGAACCAAAGTTCTTCTGCGGGCAGGGTGCTTATGGCTACCGTAAAAGGGGATGTTCATGATATCGGGAAAAACATTGTGGGCGTAGTACTTGCCTGCAACAACTTCGAGGTGGTGGATATGGGTGTGATGGTGCCTGCACAGGACATCATCAAGAAAGCCAGAGAGATCAATGCGGACATCATTGGCCTCAGCGGACTAATCACTCCTTCTCTGGATGAAATGGTGCATTTCGCGAAAGAGATGGAGCGTGAAGGGTTTACCATTCCGTTGATCATTGGTGGTGCAACGACCTCAAGGATCCACGTGGCCGTAAAGGTGGCACCGCACTACTCCGGACCTGCCATCCATGTGTTGGATGCATCCAGAAGTGTGACGGTTTGCAGCTCCTTGCTCAACCCACAATCGAAAGACGAATACGTCAGTGGCATCCGTGCGGAATATGAAAAAGCAAGGATAGCACACTTAAATAAACGTTCCGACAAGCGCTTCAAAAGCATTGAAGAGGCACGTGCAAATAAATACCAGATCGACCTTTCAAAGGTCGCACCTAAACCAAAGTTCCTGGGCACGAAGATCATTCACGACTTTCCATTGGAAGAACTGGTGCCTTATATCGACTGGACACCTTTCTTCCATACCTGGGAGTTAAGGGGCAGCTTTCCGAAGATCTTTGATGATTCTTACGTAGGTGATGTTGCAAAAAAGCTTTACGCGGATGCGCAGCTCATGCTGGAGCAGATTGTAGCTGAAAAGCGCCTGAAAGCGAAAGCGGTGATCGGCTTCTGGCCGGCAAACACCATCGGTGATGATATCCAACTGGATGTAAACGGGCAGCCGGTTACCATCCATACTCTACGTCAGCAAGGGGAGAAAGTAGCTGGAGATCCATACTATGCACTAGCTGACTTCATTGCACCGCAGGAATCCGGTGTGGAAGATTACTTCGGCGGTTTTGCTTTGACGGCAGGTATCGGCTGTGATGAAATGGTTGCTGAATACGAGCGTAACCATGATGATTACAACAGCATCCTGGTGAAAGCGCTTGCAGACAGACTTGCCGAAGCCTTTGCAGAGAAGATGCATGAGTTGGTACGTACCGAATACTGGGGTTATGCTCCCGAGGAAGCTTTCAGCAATGAAGAACTGATCAAAGAGAAATATGTGGGTATCCGCCCTGCGCCAGGTTATCCGGCCTGTCCGGATCATACAGAAAAGGGTACGCTGTTCGAATTACTTGATGCCGAGCAACAGATTGGCCTGAAGATCACCGAAAGCTATGCGATGTACCCGACCGCAGCCGTGAGCGGCTTCTATTTCTCACATCCGCAATCCAGGTACTTCGGCCTGGGGAAAATAGACAAAGATCAGGTAGCCGACTATGCCGTCCGCAAGGGCATGTCGCTGGAAGAAGCAGAACGCTGGCTCGGACCAAACTTAGCCTACTAACCATACCATCTAAACGTACATGAAAATCACCGAACATATAAGCAAAGCCGCAGGCAAGACTTTATTTTCTTTCGAACTACTTCCACCCATCAAAGGGAAAAGTATCAATGATATCTACAATGCAATTGACCCTTTGATGGAGTTTAACCCGCCCTTCATCGATGTAACGTATCATCGGGAGGATTATATCTACAAGCAGCACGACAGCGGACTGCTGGAGAAGCTAACCTACCGCAAGCGTCCGGGAACGGTGGCGATCTGTGCGGCCATTATGAACCGCTATAAAGTTGACGCTGTACCCCACCTGATCTGCGGTGGTTTCACCAAAGAGGAAACTGAAAATGCTTTGATCGATCTTCAGTTTCTTGGCATTGACAATGTGCTCGTACTACGAGGCGATGCGCGCCACGCAGATGCACACTTTGTGCCCACCCCGGGAGGACACGCTTATGCTTCAGAGCTATTGAATCAGGTGATCGAGATGAACCATGGGAAGTATCTCTACGAAGATCACTCGGCTTTTAAGACGGAGTTCTGTGTAGGTGTTGCCGGCTATCCGGAGAAACACTTCGAAGCGCCAAATATGAAGACTGACTTCAAATACCTAAAGCAAAAAGTAGATATGGGTGCAGAATTCATCGTTACACAGATGTTCTTCGACAACAAGAAGTATGTAGAGTTTGTAAAGTGTTGTCGCGAAAACGGCATTAACGTACCCATTATCCCCGGGCTGAAGCCAATTACCTCATCGAAGCAGCTGATCAGTTTACCGAAGATCTTCCATATCGACCTGCCGGAAGATCTAAGCGAAGCCATATCAGATTGCAAGAATGAAGCGGCGGTAAAAGAACTTGGCGTGGAGTGGATGATCGCACAATGCAAAGAACTGATGGCGCTCGGCGTACCCGTGCTGCATTTCTACACCATGAGTAATCCGGAGCCCACCAGAAAGATTGCACAAGCCATATTTTAAGCTTTAGGCATATTAAGCAGATATTCCTTAAACAGCGGGAAGTCGACGGTCATGGCCGTAGCTTGCCGCTGTTTGTTTTTTAAACCTTTCACCGCTTCTGGCACTACGATCTTGGAAGCAACTTCCTGCGGTAATGCATCCGGGAACTTGCAGGGATGTGCTGTAGATAAGAAGACACATACCGCCTCAGATCCAGGATGTGCAGCCTGGTAGGCCTGCGTTGCCAGCCATGCAATCGCCGTATGCGGGCAAGCGATATAGCCATGCTGCTCCCAAAGCGTTTTAATCGCGGAAATCGTTTCTTCATCTGTAAAGCGATACCCGTTAAGAACAGCTTTCAGCGCATTCAAATCACCTTTAAACAACTCCATAATGCGCACCCAGTTGCTTGGCGCCCCGACATCCATGGCGTTGGCGTAGGTCTGCACAGAAGGTCGTGTTTCGTACACGCCAGTTTCCAAGAAGCGCGGCACGGTATCATTGATGTTCGTTGCGGCGATAAACTGCGTTATGGGAAGGCCCATGCGCTGCGCCAGCAAACCCGCGGCGATGTTTCCGAAATTACCGCTAGGCACCGCAACCACCATCTTCTCCACGCCTTGCCTGCGCAGCTGAGCATAGGCGTTAAAGTAATAGAACGTCTGTGGAATGAGCCTGGCGATGTTGATTGAATTCGCAGAAGTCAGGCGCAAACGCGCATTTAATTCTGCATCCGCGAAAGCTTCCTTCACCAGCCGCTGACAATCATCAAAGGTGCCATCAATCTCCAGCACATGAATGTTTTGTCCGTTGGTACAAAGCTGGAGCTCCTGGATCTCACTCACCTTACCCTTGGGGAAAAGAATGGTTACCCGTGTGTTTGGCACGCCCAGAAAGCCCAGCGCCACCGCACCGCCGGTATCCCCGGAAGTGGCTACAAGTACATCGAGCATCTGCTCCCCTTCCTCCAGGAAGTACGACATCACCCGGCTCATGAAGCGTGCGCCGAAATCCTTGAAAGCAAGGGAGGGCCCATGAAATAACTCCAGCACCTGTGTGTGGCTGTCCAGCCGCTGCAGTGGCGCTTCAAAAGATAGGGCATCTGTTATGATGGACTTCAGTGCAGTAGCAGGCATGGAATCACCAATGAGGGCGGAAGCAACTTCAAAGGCGATATCCTGCAAGCTATACTGATCAATACGGTTAAGGAATGCTGCATCCAAACGGGGAATGTCAACAGGCATGTACAAGCCCTTGTCCAGGGGCATACTGTTGAAGACAGCAGTTTTAAAGTCGACCAGCTGGTCCTGATTATTGGTACTATATAGTTTCATGTTTGAGGTGGATTAGGAGATGACTTGCGGTCCCGCGTCGTTCACTTTGGAAACGAAGGACAGACTTTTTATACCGCTGGATTTTAATTGCGATTGTAAGACCGCGGTAACACTTTCCGCAGTTTCCAGACTTTTACACAGCGCAAAAACAGAGGGGCCGGAGCCAGAGATGCCAAAGCTTATTGCCCCATTTGCCAGGGCCAGTTCGCGCATGCGGTAGAAGTCAGGGATTAATATCGAACGGATCGGCTCGATCAGCACATCCTGCATACTCCTGCCAATTAGGTCGTAATCTTTCAGGAATAACCCGGAAACCAGTCCGGCGACATTCCCCATCTGCGTTACCGCATCTTTCAGCAGCACTTTGCTGCGTATCATTTCCCGCGCGTCCTTGGTTGGCACGTCCACCTCCGGGTAAACCACCGCGGCATAAAGTTCTTCCGGAAAAGGGAGCCGCAGGATATCCAGCGGTTCATAACTTCTGATCAGTACAAAGCCACCAAGCAGGGCTGGCGCCACATTATCCGCATGGCCGTATCCACAAGCCAGTTCCTCCCCTTTCATCGCAAAAGGGATCAGGTCGTGATTGCTCAACAAGCCATCCATCAAGGTATTGATGGCGAATAAGCCAGCCACCGTACTGGCAGAGCTTGAGCCCAGACCACTACCAATAGGCATCTTCTTGTGGAGTTCAATTTCAAGCCCCAGGTCGGGCTGTCCTATGTGATTCAGGTAGTGCTGTACGCTGGCACTCACGGTATTCTTTTGGGGATCCAGAGGCAGTCGCCCTTCATCACCAGATATCTTCGTGATTCGTATGCCTGGCGCGGCAACCTTCCTCATGATTACCTCATCACCTGGCGCGTTGATCGCGAAACCCAGGACATCAAAACCGCAGACCACATTTGCCACGGTCGCGGGCGCAAAAACTTTTACAGACGCACTCATCTTTTGCCAATGTTTATAATGTCCGCAAATACACCCGCAGCAGTGACCTCTGCACCCGCACCAGGGCCTTTAACCACCATCGGGCGTTGGGCATAACGGTTGGTAGTGAAAGAGATGATGTTATCACTGCCCGACATCATGTAGAAAGGATGACTTTCATCAACAGTCTGCAGGGTAATTTCCACTTTGCCGTTTTCCAGCTTGCCGATATAACGCAGCACTTTCCCTTCCGCTTCCGCCTGATTTTTTAACTGCTCAAAATAGCTGGCATTGCTTTCAAGTTCGGTATAGAATTCTGCGACTGACGTAGCTGCCATACAAGAAGCCGGAAGCATGTTTTCAATGCTCACATCAGCTGCTTCCATCTGGTAGCCGGCATCACGTGCCAGGATCAGCATCTTACGCATAAAGTCCTTTCCATTCAAGTCATCACGTGGATCGGGCTCTGTAAAACCCTTTTCCTGTGCTTCCCGTACCACGTCATGGAACTTTCGGTCGCCCTTGAAGTTGTTAAAAATATAAGAGATCGTACCAGAAAGTATAGCCTCGATCCTGCTGATCTCATCCCCGCTAAGCATCAGGTCCCGCAGGGTTCTGATGATCGGCAGTCCGGCACCGACATTGGTCTCATAGTAGAAATCCACCCCAAAGGTCCTTGCAGCCTTTTTAAAAGCCAGGTACTGGCTGTAATCACCGGAATTTCCGATCTTATTGCAGGTCACCACAGAGATACTAGATTTCAGCACCTGCTCATAAAAGGCTACGGGTTCTTCACTGGCCGTGTTGTCCACGAACACGCAGTTCGGCAGGTTCATCGCGCGCATGCGCTTGACAAAAAGTGGCAGATCAGCCTTCTCGGAATATTCTTCCAGTGTAGACTCCCATGCGGAAAGGTCCAGCCCTTCCATGCTCAGGTGCATCTTGCGGCTGTTGCTGATGCCCATCACCTTTACCTCCAGGTCATTATGTTGTGCCAGATAAGGCATCTGGCTGTAAAGCTGGCTGAACAATGTTTTACCAATATTTCCGGTACCCAGGCAGAACACGTGCAAGGTCTTTTTAAGCTGTGAAAAGAAAGCATCATGCACCGCATTTACCGCTTTTGAAAGATCATCCTTTGCCAGGATCACGGAGATGTTGTACTCCGAAGAGCCCTGTGCAATGGCGCGCACATTTACCCCGTTGCGGCCTAGCGCATTGAATAACCTTGCACTCATGCCAGGCGTGTGGCGCATGTTTTCGCCTACAATAGCAATCACCGAAAGGTTACTCTCCAGACTCGGGTACTCCAGCTTATTGGTTTGCAGCTCCAGCTCAAATTCCTTGTTGATCATCTTGAGTGCCTTCAAAGCATCCTCTGGTTTCACCGCAAAAGTAATGCTGTGCTCAGAGGAAGATTGGGTGATCAGGATCACGTTGATCTGCTCGCGCGAAAGCAATGAAAACAGCCTGCCGCTAAAACCTGATTTGCCCACCATACCGCTGCCTGATAAGTTTAGTATAGTCACATCGTTGATGGATGAAATCCCTTTGATCGGCAGATCCGAAGGTTGTGTAATAGGCCGTATATAGGTACCCTCAAATTCGGGGTTGAAAGTGTTTTTGATGACAATGGGGATCTTTTTCAGGAATGCCGGCGTCATGGTTGGCGGGTAAACCACTTTGGCACCGAAATACGAAAGCTCCATGGCTTCCGTGTAACTCAACTCCTTCAGCGAGAAAGCTTTTTCTACGATCCGCGGATCGGCAGTAAGCATGCCATTTACATCGGTCCAGATCTGGATCTCTTCCGCAGCAAGCGATGAACCCCAGATGGAAGCTGTATAGTCACTTCCGCCACGGCCTAGGGTGGTTATACGGCCGTCTTCAGTGCTGGATATGAAACCAGTCACGAACAATAAACAAGCTTTATGACTGCGGTAGAAATCCTGGATCAGCAGTTCCGTAAGCCCGGTATTCACCCTGGCGTTCCCAAACGCTGCATCTGTTTTTATGTATTCCGAACCATCTACTGCCAGCACATCTCTGAAGTACTGCTTGGCAATATGCGAGATCGTAAAAGTGGAGCAGCGTTCCCCAAAGCTGAGGATAAGATCACGGGTTTGGGGACTCAGCTCTTTCAGCACCGCTACCGATTGCAGAATATCCTCCAGTTGGTTGAAGTAAATGGTCAGCTTACTAAACACCGGATTCTGTGCAGTCACTGGCAGTAGCGCTCGAACCATATCAAAATGGCGGTTCTCAATGCTTTTCAGGTCGGCCGTATAATCCTGTTCCTGCCTGGCTTTCTCCGCAATGTCAATGAGCTGGTTGGTTACTCCACTGAATGCGGAGAGTACCACAACGGGCCGCTCCGGATCCTTTTCCTGTTCGAGAATGTGCAGTAGTGCCCGAATGCTGTCTACTGTACCTACTGATGTACCTCCAAATTTTAAAATCTTCATGTTCGTTTTTTAGGTTAAAAAAAAGCGCCTTCCCGTTTTAGAGGAAGGCGCTTTCTATGTTGTTTATCAATTTAATGAACACATTAGATTACCACCCTCCGGTTAGTCCCGGTGGTTGTAATAATAATGCTGGTAATGGTTCTTAAGTTGTTCATTGTATTTTGTACACGATGTCGTCTGACATAAAGTAAAGTGATATTTTTTACATTAGCAAATGAAATTCAATTAATTATAAACTGAATTAGCGCAGCAGCGTTTAAATCTGAGCAAAAAGGCATGCTTTTCTTACCTTTACTTTATATATGCAAGGATTAGTTATCAAATCAACAGGAAGCTGGTACCAGGTACATGCAGAGGACGGCGAGATTTACGATTGCCGGATCAAAGGCAAGTTCCGGATCAAGGGCATACAAACCACCAATCCTATAGCTGTAGGCGATCAGGTGAACTTCGAACTCGAGCCGAACTCGGGTAATGGCGTTATTGATAAACTTCATGACCGCAAGAATTACATCATTAGAAAATCCATCAACTTGTCCAAACAGGCGCAGATCATCGCTGCCAATATGGATCAGGCTTTTCTGGTGGTTACACTCGCATCCCCCCGAACTTCACTAGGCTTTATCGACCGCTTTCTGGCAACAGCCGAAGCTTACGGTATCCCTGCCGTGCTAATCTTTAATAAGCTCGATCTGTTTAATGATGCAGGTTTGGAAATACTGGAAGACTATAAAGCCATCTATGAGAACATTGGCTATCCATGTTATACCGTTTCTGCACTGGAGGGCACAAACATCCATATCATTGAAGATTTGCTGAAAGATAAGACAACCCTATTTTCCGGCCATTCCGGTGTAGGGAAGTCGAGCCTGATCAATGCACTGATGCCGGATCTGGACATTAAAACCGGGGAGGTCTCTGAAGCAAGCGATAAAGGTCAACACACCACTACTTTCGCGGAGATGCATGAACTGCCTTTCGGAGGCTATCTGATCGATACCCCAGGTATCCGGGAGTTGGGCATATTCGATATCCGGCCAGAAGAATTGGGCCACTACTTCGTGGAGATGCGCGCACTGCTGAACCAGTGCAAGTTCCACAATTGCCGGCATGTAAATGAACCCGGCTGTGCGGTGATCAAAGCGGTAGAAGAGGGCGAAATTGAACTAAGCAGGTACGAGAGTTACCTGAGCATTTATCACGGAAACGAAACCAGAGCTTAACCATGCGGGCAATTATACAAAGGGTTACGGAGGCGAGCTGCACCGTAGAAGGACAAGTTACAGGCGCCATAGCACAAGGCTTTCTGGTACTGCTGGGTGTTGAAGATGCCGATGAGCAGGAAGATCTGGAATGGCTGGCACAGAAAATTGCCGGCATGCGGATTTTTAGTGATGAGAATGGACTGATGAACAAATCACTGGCAGATGTAGATGGCAATATTTTACTGATTAGCCAGTTTACACTGTTTGCTGCGACCAAGAAGGGAAACCGTCCTGGTTTTACACGCGCTGCCCGGCCGGATAAAGCCATTCCCATGTATGAAAGCATGATCAGGAAACTGTCTTCCTTGATTAACAAAGAAGTACAAACCGGCGTGTTTGGTGCTGACATGAAGATCAGGCTGCTGAACGATGGCCCGGTAACCATCACGATAGATACCAAAAACAAAGAATAACATGACCATTAAAGAAGCGCAAGAAGCCGTTGACCAGTGGATCAACAAAACCGGTGTACGTTATTTCAACGAGCTGACCAACACCGCCATTTTAATGGAAGAAGTTGGTGAAGTGGCCAGGATCATGTCCAGGAAGTATGGTGAGCAGTCTTTTAAGAAAAGCGATGAAGCGGTAGACCTGGGTGGAGAAATGGCGGACGTACTGTTTGTGCTGATTTGCCTGGCCAATCAGACAGGTATCGATCTTACGGAAGCGCTGGAGCAGAACATGCAAAAGAAAAGCATCCGTGATGCCGACAGGCACCATAACAATCCGAAGCTCAAATAAAGCTATTCAGAAATTCCTGATTAGCTTGTTGGTTACCTATCATAAAAAAGCGCCTGATTAATGGATGATCAGGCGCTTTCCTTTATATTTCTACAGCTAACTTTTACAAAGTCAACGCTGCTTTGATCTTTTGTGCAGCTTCCTCCAGCTCCTCCTGTGTAGGATTAAGCTTCGGCTTGCTAAAGTTCATATCACTTACATAATTCATTGGGATCAGGTGAATATGCGTATGTGGCACTTCCAGGCCAATTACCGCCATACCAACCTTGATACAAGGAAATGCCTTTTTGATACCGCCAGCTACAATCTTTGCAAACAAGGTTAAGCCGAAATAGCTTTCCTCGTCCATATCAAAAATGTAATCTATTTCTTTCTTCGGAATCACCAGCACATGCCCCATCGTTAAAGGGTTGATGTCCAGGAAGGCCAAGAATTCTGTCGTTTCTGCAACAACATGTGCGGGAATTTCGCCGTCTACAATTTTTGAAAAGATGGTTGCCATATGTCTTTGTTTACCTGCTGATTTCTAATATTTCAAACTCCATTTTACCTGCAGGAACCTGAATTTCTGCCTTATCGCCTACAGATTTACCAAGCAGCCCCTGTGCGATAGGTGATTTCACGGAGATCTTTCCGGTCTTTAGATCCGCTTCGGTTTCCGCTACCAACTGATAGGTCATGGTTGCGCCGTTTTTTACATTCTTAATCTTTACGATAGATAATGCAAGCACCTTTGAAGTGTCCAGTTTGGACTCATCAATCAGACGTGCATTGGCAAGCGTGCCCTCCAGCTTTGCAATTTTTGCTTCATGCAAGCCTTGCGCTTCTTTGGCTGCATCGTATTCCGCATTCTCGGAAAGGTCACCTTTATCTCGTGCTTCAGCTATTTGCTTAGATATCATCTGCCTCCCCTTCGTCTTCATATACTGTAATTCCTGCTTTAGTTTATCTAAACCATCTTGGGTATAATAAGTAACCTCTGTCATAGCTCAATTTATTTTATGATTCCTATAAAAAACAAACAAGACTACATCGGCTCTTCGCCTACATAGTCTTGCTTCAATGAAAACGAAGATAACAGCCTGTATTTACAAATGCAAATCTTTTTAGTGAAGCGCCGGCAAACAAGGGAAGTGCAAGTCCAGGTGAACATGCCCTAAAATATACCCTGAAAAGCAATGCGCAATCCAACAACCGGTCTTAAAACATTACTCATATGTATTAATTCCAGATGTAAGTTAAAATCCATGGCAGTATGTTTAGAAAGTTGAGGGGATAAACCCAAACCTATTGAGCCACCTACACCACTATCGCCAGTTTCCAGACTCCCCAAGTGGATTAATGGGCCTGCATTTACATAGACTTCGTGTTTGGGATAGTATCGACCATTTAGCGAGAAATAAGCGCCGTGCGGAATTTCGAGTCCAATCGCCGGCACAATTGAAACGGAGGAGGCCACCTTTATTTCGCCATAGAAAATGCCCCCATAACCCTGCCCTTCGTTCGAGGTATTAAATCCGACGCCAAGGCCCAGCCCACTTCTGGCTTGAGCCTGTAACCTGTCAAATTTTATAATCAGCATCGTGCTAAAAAGGAAGAGCGTTAGAAGTTTTTTCATTGCACCAAAGTAAATTGTAAATCTACATAAAACCGGTTGTCTACAAACAAGGATAAATAACAGTTGCAAAACACATCAGATCCAGATCAAACACACTTTCGCAATGCGGTTCATGTGCGGTTCATCTGGGTTTGATCTGCCTTTCATGTGCCTTTGATCCGAAGCCAGGCTGAAAGCGCTGCTATTCTGATATTTTAATATTTTATGTAAGTTAGCTTCTTACATTTTTATACACCAACCAGAATTTCGATGCAATTAAAAAGTATCTCTCTTATAGCTTTGTGTTTACTGGGACTTACAGAACTGAAGGCACAGGAGCTTTATATGCCAAGAAACATTAAAAATGCTTACCAGGCCGGCACCAGAGCATTGGATGGCCGTCCGGCTAAAGGCTATTGGCAAAATCGTGGTAAATACGACATGACCATCAAAGTGACCCCGCAGACACGCATGGTTGATGGTCAAGAAACAGTTGTATACAGCAACAACAGTAAAGACACGCTGAAACGGGTGATGATCCGCTTCGTAAATAACGTTCATAAAACAGAGGCACCGCGGGCAAGTTATGCCAGCAATGACTTCCTGACCTCCGGATTGGTGATCAACAACTTTGCGGTAGATGGAGAGACAATCAAGGTTGATGGTAAAAACTGGGGTACCGTTGCCAGCGTGCCCTTGAAAAAGCCATTACTCCCTGGCCAATCTGCCACTTTCGCCATTGGCTGGAGCTATCCTTTATCGAAGGAAAGCGGTCGCGAAGGTCAGATCGATAGCACCACCTTCTTCGTGGCTTATGCCTACCCACGTATTTCCGTTTACGATGATGCCGATGGCTGGGATTGGTTACCGCACCTTGGCCGAAACGAGTTCTACAACGTCTTCAACGACTATAAATTCGCAGTGAAAGTACCGAAGAACTATGTGGTATGGGGCACCGGCGATCTGCTGAACCCCAATGAAGTGCTGCAACCCGCGTACGCGGCCAAGCTCACCCGTTCTTATGCCTCTAATGAGATCACGAACATTGCATCTGCGGAGGAAATGAAAAAGGGTCAGGTTACCAAACAGCAGGAATGGAACACCTGGAAGTTTGCGGTAAACAACATTACCGATGTGACTTTCGGCTTGAGTAATCATTATGTTTGGGATGCCGGGAGTGTAATTGTAGATAAAAAGACTGCAAGAAGAGCCAGTGTACAGGCAGCCTATGATGCTAAAGCGAAAGATTTCCCACATGCGGCGAAGTGGACACAACAGGCACTGGATTTCTTCTCCAACCAGATGCCAGCAGTACCTTATCCCTATTCGAAGATGACCGCCTTTCAGGGCTATGCAGATATGGAGTTCCCGATGATGGTGAACGACACTTCCACGCCGGATCTGCAATTCTCCCAGTTTGTATTGAACCATGAGGTAGCGCATACCTACTTCCCTTTTTACATGGGCACCAACGAGACCAATTATCCGTTTATGGATGAAGGCTGGGTAACCACGATGGAATATTTCATCAATACCCACCAGTTTGGCAAAGCTGCGGCGGACAGCCTGTATAAAGCGTTTCGGGTAAAACGCTGGATCCTGGATCCTTCGGCAGAACAGGATCAGCCGATCATCTCACTGGGTACACAAGTTTCCGGTTCAGGTTACGGCAATAATGCTTATGTAAAACCCTCCCTGGCCTACCTTGGATTAAGGGACCTGCTTGGTGAAGCGCAGTTCATGAAAGCGCTACATGAGTATATGGCACGATGGAATGGTAAACACCCATTGCCATGGGATTTCTTCAACAGCTTCAATGATGCTTTAAGGCAGGATCTGAACTGGTATTGGAACAACTGGTTTTTCAGCAACAACTATATAGACCTTGCCATTGATAAGGTCTCCATCAAAGGCAACAGTTATAACATCAACCTGAAGAATGTTGGTGGCTTTGCTGTGCCCTTTGATGTGATCTTACGCTTTGAAGATGGCAAACAAACCGTGGTTCATAAAACACCGGCCATCTGGAAGGAAAATATGAAAGCGGCAAGCTTTAGCGTAAACGGCGCAGCAAACCTGAAATCCATCAGCATTGAAGGCGGCTTGTTTATGGATGCTACCCCGGCAGATAATACCTGGGAAAAATAAGATTAATGTATCGGGAGTGCTGCAAGCTTATCCGCCAGCACTTCCGATATCTTCCGATAAGATTCGAAGGTCCAGCCCGCCACATGTGGCGTCAACAATACTTTACCGGAATTCACCAGTTCCTGATACCAGGCCTGTTCGGCCAATTTAGGGAATTTCTCCACCTCCAATACATCCAGTCCTGCCCCCATGATCTTCCCGCTTTGAATGGCGTTCAATACCGCCTTGGTATTGGTCACTTCTCCCCTTGCGGTGCTGATGAAGAAAATAGGTTTTTTGAAGTGGAAGAAGTACTCATCATCCACCATCTGCCGTGTTTCTGCAGTTAGAGGAATGTGTAAACTTAAAACATCGCTGTGTTTAACGATCTCTTCCATGCTCACCTCAGTAGCATACGCATCGGAGAAACCGGTTTTATATTTATCATAGGCAATCACCTTTACGCCGAAGCCTGAGAGCTTTCTGGCGAAGCTGCTGCCCATAAAGCCGTAGCCAATGATGCCGACGGTTTTACCTTTTAGCTCCCAGCCACGATTGCCTTCACGGTCCCAGATACCGGTACGCACCTGCATATCTGCTTGCCTGAAGTTATTGGCCAGGCTCAAGAGCATACCGATGGCATGCTCCCCTACCGCATCGCAGTTACCTTCGGGCGCATTGATCAGACTGATGTTGCGTGCAGCGGCATAGGCCTCATCGATGTTATCCAGACCCGCTCCTGCTCTTGCCACGAACTTCAGATTTGGTGCTGCATCAAAAAGCTCCGCATCGATGCTGAACTTTGTACGCAGGGCAATGCCGGTATAGTTTCCTATGGCATCCAGGGTTTCCTGGCGGGTAATGTTGGGAAGATCATCTACTTCGAAACCCAGAGCAGTTGCGCGTTCTTTGAACACTGGATGCAGATCGTCGACAATTAGAATCTTTCCTTTCATTATTTATTGGTTTAGCATGGTTAAATGTTGGGTGAGGCTGATGAAGTCGGCAACACTGAGTTGCTCTGCCCTTTTATCAAAGAAGGCATGATCATCCATTTTCTCTTTAGGGATGGTGCCAGAAAGCGCATTGCGCAAGGTTTTACGGCGTTGGTTGAATCCTGCTTTTACAACCCTCCAGAAGAGCTTTTCGTCACATGGTAGTTCCGCGACATCATTGCGGCTCAAGCGGATCACGCCGGAGTTTACTTTGGGTGGCGGATTAAAGGTCCCCGGCTTCACCGTGAACAAGTAATCTATATTATAATATGCCTGGATCAGCACACTCAAAATGCCATACTCTTTGGTGCCGCTTTTGGAAGCACAACGTTCTGCCACTTCCTTTTGGAACATGCCGACCATCTCCACGACATTATCGCGGTGCTCCAGCACTTTGAAAAGAATCTGTGAAGAGATGTTATAAGGAAAGTTCCCGATGATGGCGAACTTTTCCGGGAAGATGGTGCGAAGGTCGAGTGCGAGGAAATCGCCCAGGATAAGACGTTCGCCAAGCTGCGGATATTTTTCCTCCAGGAACTGGTAGGACTCGCGGTCGATGTCGATCAGGTAGGTTTCGAAGTTCTCTTTCTCCAGCAGAATATCGGATAGGATCCCCATTCCGGGACCAACTTCAAGGACCTTTTGATATTGATCTGTATGAATTAAGCCATCAACAATCTTAGCGGCAATCTTTTTATCGGTTAAAAAATGTTGCCCTAAATGTTTCTTCGCCTTTACCAAACTCATATCTCCTGATTAAACCGCAAAATAACTAAAGTTTTGCCAGTATCATCGTAAGATTAAGCCAAATTCTGTAATTTGCGCTAAATTCTAAAGCATTACAATGAGTGAGAAAGTAAAAATAGGAATAAGCATAGGTGATATTAATGGTATTGGGTTGGAAGTGATTTTGAAGACACTTATAGAGCCTGGAATTCTGAACTACTGCACTCCAATTGTATATGGACACACCAAGGTAACCTCCTTCCACCGCAAGGCTTTACGTTTGGGCGACTTGACTTTCAACGTGATTCCAAACGCTGCGGCGGCAAATCCGAAGCGCGTGAACCTGATCAACTGCTGGGAAGAAGATGTAAAAATTGAGCTTGGACAGTCGACACCAACAGGTGGAAAATATGCTTTACTATCCCTTGAAAAAGCCACGGAAGACCTGACCAATGGTGAAATCGACGCTTTGGTTACCGCACCGATCAACAAACATAATATCCAATCGGAAACCTTTAACTTTCCAGGCCATACGGAGTACCTGCAGCAAAAAAGTGGCAGCTCGGAAGTACTTATGTTTATGGTAAGTGAGAATCTACGTGTAGGTGTGGTTACGGGACACATTCCGGTAAGCGCAGTACCTTCGCAGGTGACTGCGGAAAAGATTATCCGCAAGCTGACCATGATGAACGACAGCTTAAAGAAGGATTTCTGGATTGAGAAACCAAAGATCGCTGTATTGGGCTTGAACCCACATGCCGGCGATAATGGCTTATTGGGCAAAGAAGATCAGGAGATTATTGCACCAGCCATTCAGGCGGCCTTTGATAAAGGCGTGATCTGCTTCGGGCCCTACCCTGCTGATGGTTTCTTCGGCAATGGCACTTACAAGCAGTTTGACGCCGTGCTGGGCATGTACCACGATCAGGGTTTAATACCATTTAAAACCATTGCCTTTGGAACCGGGGTAAACTTTACCGCAGGACTGAAGTTTGTGCGCACCTCGCCAGATCATGGCACCGGGTACGACATTGCCGGGAAAAATGTAGCCGATCCATCATCCTTTACAGAAGCGCTGTTCGCTGCGGTTCACATTGTAAAAAGCAGACGGGAGCAACAGGCCTTGTTCGATAACAGATTACGTCCGGGAGGCCGACTGATTGAGACCGCTGCGGACATTAAAGATGATGGGAACTAGGATTTTAAAAAAGTGTGATCATGTTAATTATTAACAAACATGTTTGTTAAATAACAAACTTATTCATACATTTGCGGGCTAAAATTTAAGTAAAATTGAAACCGCTAAAACAATTTTCAATCCCCTTCACAGGCTTAAAAATTGGCAAACATCAGTTTGAATTTGAAATTGATAACAGCTTTTTTGACGCTTTTGAGTACTCTTTAGTAAAGAAAGGGAACTTAAAGGTTGCGCTTGAAATGGATAAGCAGGAGACCATGCTGATTCTTCAGTTTCATATTTTTGGAACGATTGAATTGGATTGTGACAAGTGTTTATCGGAATTTGCTGCCCCAATAGACGTTAAGGAGCGCCAGATTGTAAAGTTTGCGGAGGACGAATTAGAGAGTGATGATCTGGAGATCATTATGCTGAATAGAAGTGAAAGCGAAATTGATGTTTCAACAATGATATATGAATTCATCACAGTTTCGGTTCCATATATAAAGATTTGTGAAGAGAACGGTACGGGAGTGCAGTGCGACCAGGAAATGATTGAACGGTTAAACAAGCTTTCGATAAGTAATCAAGCAGAAGAAGAGAAAACAGTTGACGACCCACGGTGGGAAGCCTTAAAAAAATTAAAATAATAATTAAATAAAATAAGCAATGGCACATCCAAAACGCAAGATCTCTAAAAGTAGAAGAGACAAAAGAAGAACCCACTATAAAGCAGTAGCGCCTTCTTTAGCTACTTGTCAAACTACTGGTGCGATACATGTACCTCACCATGCATACAACGTTGATGGTAACTTATACTACAACGGTAAATTGGTTATTGAAAACACCTCTATAGGGTAATTTTCTTAAAAAATAGTTTGTGTTTTAACAGGCTTTAAGTTTAACTTAGACCCTTTTAATTGGCGCAATAAAGCTGCTTAACACATACTGATTTTTACTATGAAAATAGGTCTCGATATAATGGGTGGAGACTATGCTCCCAAAGCAAATGTTTTGGGAGCAATAGCTGCCCATGAATTACTGTCCCCGGATGAACAACTTGTTTTGATTGGTGACACAGCGCAGTTCAAGCCCCTAATCGTTGAAGCCGGCTTCGATCCGGATAAGTTCGAATATGTTCATACCGACGAAGTGATTGGTATGGGCGAACACCCCACTAAGGCTATATTTCAAAAGCCTAATTCTAGTATAGCTGTCGGCTATAATCTCTTAAAAGAAGGTAAACTCGATTCATTTGCAAGTGCAGGTAACTCTGGCGCTATGCTTGTCGGTGCTGTTTTTAGTGTAAAAACGGTTCCTGGCATCATTCGGCCATGTTTGTGTACGCATGTTCCAAAACTTAGTGGTGGCGTGGGCGTAATGCTCGACGTAGGTGCTAATGCGGACTGCAAACCAGACACCTTGCTTCAATTTGGTGCTTTAGGAAGTCTGTATGCCGAACACGTGATGCAGATCAACATTCCTAAAGTCGCTTTGATGAATATCGGCGAGGAAGATGAAAAAGGAAATATGTTAAGCCTGGCGACTTTCCCGTTAATGAAAGATACCTGTCTGTTCCAATTCGTTGGAAATGTTGAAGGACGCGATCTATTCAATGATAAAGCAGATGTTATTGTTTGCGATGGATTTACGGGGAATGTACTATTAAAGCTTGCTGAGTCTTTCTATATCGTTACCTTGAAAAAAGGCATAAAGGACGAGTTTTTTGACCGCTTTAATTATGAAAACTACGGTGGCAGCCCTGTTTTGGGTGTTAATGCGCCTGTAATCATCGGCCATGGAATTTCCAGCCCTCTTGCTGTAAAAAACATGATCATGCAATCCAGAGATATGATTGCTACCGGCTTGGTAGAAAAAATACAAGCCGCGTTCAAATAAAAACATTAAAATGAGTAAAATTCACGCTGCCATTACCGCAGTACATGGTTATGTTCCTGATTATATTTTAACAAATAAGGAACTCGAATCCATCGTTGAAACAACTGACGAGTGGATCGTATCTAGAACGGGTATTAAAGAGCGAAGAATATTAAAAGGTGAAGGGCTTGGTGTTTCCGACATGGCGGTGCATGCCGTTAATGGCTTATTGGAAAAAAGAGGCATTTCTGCAGAGGAGATCGACCTGATCATCTTCTGCACCACCACACCAGATCTGCCCTTCCCTGCATCCGCAAATATATTAGGCGCAAAGATAGGCGCGAAGAACGCCTGGGGTTACGACCTTAATGCCGCTTGCTCCGGATTCATCTACGGACTTTCTACAGCTGCACAATTTATCGAAGCCGGAAAACATCAGAAAGTATTGGTTGTTGGTGGTGATAAGATGTCTTCTATCGTAAACTACAAGGACCGGACCACCTGCATCATCTTTGGTGATGGCTGTGGTGCCGTGTTGTTGGAACCGAACGAAGAAGGTAACGGCGTGATGGACTCCATCCTGAGAAGTGATGGCAATGGTATGCCTTACCTGCACCAAAAAGCAGGTGGTTCGGCAAGACCTGCATCGCATGAAACGGTAGATGCCAATGAGCACGTGGTGTACCAGGAAGGTCAGGCGGTATTCAAATTCGCGGTGACCAATATGGCTAACGTTGCTGCAGAGATCATGGACAGAAATGGCCTGACCGCTGATGATGTAACCTGGCTGGTACCGCATCAGGCAAATAAAAGAATCATCGATGCCACCTCCTCCCGCATGGGCGTAGGCAGTGAAAAAGTAATGGTAAACATTGACCGGTATGGCAACACCACCAATGGTACGATACCTTTGTGCCTATGGGAATGGGAAAGCCAGCTTAACAAAGGTGATACCCTGATCCTTGCTGCATTTGGTGGTGGTTTTACCTGGGGATCCGTTTACTTAAAGTGGGCATATTAATTTAATACCATAATAAATCTTAACTTAGTTTGTTCTAAGACATAATTTTTTCAAAAAAATAACATCTAGAAAATGGATATCAAACAAATTCAGGAACTCATTAAATTTGTTTCTCGTTCTGGCGTGAATGAAGTTGCTATTGAGCAGGAAAACTTCAAAATTACGATTAAAACCAATCAGACGCCGACGGTGATCAACACGACTGTTCCAGCTCCAGCGCCTGCAGCGGCAGTATTGCCAGCAGCACCTGCGCCAGCACCACAGCCGGTTACAACTCCAGCAGAGTCTAAAGAAGCAGCAGATGCATCTAAATACATTACCATTAAGTCTCCGATGATTGGTACGTTCTACCGTTCTTCAAGCCCGGATAAACCATCTTTCGTTAATGTTGGTGATGAAGTGAGCAGCGGAAAAATCATCTGCATTATTGAAGCAATGAAGTTATTCAACGAGATTGAAAGTGAAGTGTCTGGTAGAATTGTTAAAGTATTGGTAGAGAATGCATCGCCAGTAGAATATGACCAACCGTTATTTTTAGTTGAACCCATGTAATTTTGCTTAACAGCAATCTTATCATCTTAACCATTCTATGTTTAAAAAAATACTAATTGCCAACAGGGGCGAAATCGCTTTGCGTATCATCCGTACCTGTAAAGAAATGGGCATTAAAACCGTTGCTGTTTATTCAACTGCGGACAGGGAAAGCTTACATGTCAGGTTCGCAGATGAAGCGGTGTGCATCGGTCCACCTCCAAGTAAAGATTCGTACTTAAGTATTCCTAATATTATTTCTGCAGCTGAACTAACCAATGCGGATGCAATCCACCCTGGTTATGGCTTCTTGTCGGAAAATGCGAAGTTCTCTTCTGTTTGCCGTGATTACGGGATTAAATTTATAGGTGCAACACCTGAGCAGATCAACTCCATGGGAGATAAATCTTCTGCCAAAGAAACCATGAAAAAAGCTGGTGTACCAACCATTCCAGGTTCTGAAGGACTTTTGGAAAGTGTTAAAGAAGGCATCGCTATTGCTAATGAAATGGGCTACCCGGTTATTCTTAAAGCAACTGCCGGTGGTGGTGGCCGTGGAATGCGTGTAGTATGGAAAGATGAAGAGTTTGAGAATGCCTGGGATAGCGCAAGACAAGAGTCTGGTGCAGCCTTCGGTAATGACGGCCTTTATCTGGAGAAATACATCGAAGATCCACGTCACATTGAGATCCAGGTGATTGGCGATCAATATGGAAAAGCTTGTCACCTTTCTGAGCGTGACTGCTCTATTCAACGTCGCCATCAAAAGCTTGTTGAAGAGGCACCATCTCCTTTCATGACGCCAGAGCTGCGCGAAAGAATGGGTGAAGCGGCCATCAAAGGTGCTGTAGCGGTAGGTTACGAAGGCGCAGGTACCATCGAGTTTCTGGTTGACAAACACCGTAACTTCTATTTTATGGAGATGAACACCAGGATCCAGGTAGAGCATCCGGTTACGGAAGAGGTTATCAACTACGATTTAATCAAAGAGCAAATCAAGGTTGCTGCTGGTGTTCCCATCAGTGGTAAAAACTATCATCCGGATATGCACGCTATTGAGTGCAGGATTAATGCGGAAGATCCATTCAATAATTTCAGACCTTCACCAGGTAAGATCACCAACTTCCACTCTCCGGGTGGGCATGGGGTACGTGTAGATACACATGTATATGCAGGTTACCAGATTCCACCGAACTACGATTCCATGATCGCTAAACTGATCTGTGTTGCACAGACCAGGGAAGAAGCCATCAGCACCATGGAGCGTGCATTAAGTGAATTTGTGATTGAAGGGGTTAAAACAACGATCCCTTTCCACCTGAAATTGATGAAAGATCCGAACTTCCGTGCAGGTAATTTTACCACCAAGTTCATGGAAACTTTTCAATTTTCTGAATAGACAAACTATTGACTATAATTAAACGTAAATACCATTCTAAATCTCGATTAGAATGGTATTTTTGTTTTTCAAGTTACCTACATGAGTGAAAATAAGACGCAAAAACTAATAGATTCTATAAAGGAGAAAGGCAAAACGCTGGAAGCAGAAATGTCTTTTTTTGACCACATTGATGTTTTGAGAAAACACCTGTTACGCGTTGTGGCAGTGGTTTTAGTACTTACAATTGGTGCGTTCTATTTTACAGACTTTATATTCAATGAGATCATCATGGGCCCGAAGAATCCAGATTTCTGGACCTACCGCATGATGTGTAAACTGGTGGAGAATTACCCTTCCATTTTTGGCCCTGAATTTTGTATTACGAAGATAGACGCCAAGATCATCAACACCCAAATGGCGGGTCAGTTTACCTTACAACTGAACTCCTGTGTGATGGTCGGTATTATTCTGGGTATTCCCTACCTGTTGTTTGAAATCTGGCTGTTTGTAAAACCTGCTTTGCATGAGCATGAACGTAGGTCGGCAAGTGGTTTTGTGATCTTCGCATCCAGCTTGTTCTTCCTGGGCATTATGTTCGGGTACTACCTGATCTGCCCCCTATCAATCAACTTCCTGACCAACTTCACCGTGAGTCCGGATATTGAAAACACATTCACCATAGATTCGTATTTGTCTTCGGTCATGACCCTGACCTTAGGTGCAGGTGTGATTTTCCAGTTACCTGTGATCATTTACATCCTCTCTAAACTGGGTGTGATGACACCTGCTTTCATGCGTGCAAGCAGAAGGTATGCAACGGTATTGATCCTGATCGTTGCCGCAGTGGTAACACCAACCGCAGATCCATATACCATGCTTATTGTTGCAGCGCCATTGTTCCTGCTTTATGAGCTAAGTATTTATATCTCCGCAGCGATTGAGAAGAAAAAGAACAAAGAAATCTTCGGAACGACAACTCCGAATGTCTAACAAATATTTTACGACCCAACTGTTATATTCTAATTAGATTTGAAAATGTCTTCGACAACAAAGATTGCCATTGGTGCGGATCACGCCGGATTTGAGTACAAGGAAATGCTTAAGGAAATGCTTGCCAGCTTGGCCTACGAGGTTAAGGATTATGGCACCCATTCCGCAGCTTCAGTAGACTATCCCGACTTTGCACATCCAGTGGCAGAAGCCGTAGAAAGCCTTGCTGCTGATTTCGGCATCCTGGTTTGTGGTAGCGCAAATGGTGTTGCAATTACCGCAAATAAACACCAGCAGATCCGTGCAGCCATTTGTTGGGAGAATGAAATTGCCGCATTGGCCAGGCAACACAACAATGCAAACGTGATTTGTGTACCAGCAAGGTTTGTTTCGCCGGAATTGGCAAAAGACATGGTGAGGACCTTTTTAAACACCGCCTTTGAAGGTGGCAGACATGGGAACCGCGTTGATAAAATTGCTTGTTAAACTAAAATACCCGCAGCTGATCCCGGACTTTCAAAAACCGGGAGAGCTTCATCAAAAGAACTACAAAAACAGATAAATGAAAAAACAGATTGTTTACACCAGCTTGGCTTTATTGCTTGGTTTCGGGGCTTGTGCTCAGGACAGAAACGCAATAAAATTCAGCCAAAGCATTTCAAAGGATAATGCATATAAGCATCTATCCGTATTGGCTTCAGACGAGTATGAAGGCCGGGAGACAGGTAAAAAGGGTGCCTGGATGGCAGCCGATTATATCCGCACGCAGTTTAAGAGCTTAGGATTAACCGCGCCAGTAAATGGCAGCTATTTCCAGCCTGTTGGATTGGCAACATACAGCCTTTCGCAGACTGTGTTTACCATTAACGGTACGCCGATGGAATCTATGAAGGATTTCGTTATCCAGCCAAACTATGTAGGGCTTAAAGGTTTTACATTCAATGCTGCTGAGGTACTTTTTGCAGGTTACGGCCTGAACAAGGGTGAATACAATGACTATGCAGGACAAAATGTAAGTGGCAAAGTGGTGATGATCTTCGCTTCTGGCGATCCGACCCAAAAAGATGCTGCTGCTCCGGCAGACCGTGCTGCAATGCGTAAAGCAATGGCAGAGCGTCAGGCTAAGTTGAGCTATTTAATGGATAACAATGCTGCAGGCATCATTCTGATCGATCCAGCTTTGGATAATATCAGCCCTGAGATGAAAGCAAGATATGAAGGTGCTGGTCAGATGGTGTTATTGAAAGCTGCAAACGTGGAACGCATGCAGAACCAGAAACTGCCTAATGTAGTTAGTGTAAATACTGCTACTGCAAACCAGATTCTTAAGGCTTCAGGCTTAACGGTAGATGCTTTGCAAAAGCAAATCACCGCTGCAGGAAAACCAGCGACTAAAGTAGTCAAAGCTGATGTTTCTGCTAGTGCAATGAAAAAAGAGGAAAAACTGCGTGCAGATAACGTACTTGGTTTCCTTGAGGGTTCTGATCCTAAACTGAAGTCTGAGGTACTTGTGATTTCTGCACATTATGACCACGAAGGTCTGACCACTTCTGGCGACGATAAAGTTTTCAATGGTGCGGATGATGATGGTTCTGGAACCACCGGCGTAATCATGATGGCAGAGGCGTTTGCTAAAGCTAAAAAGGCGGGTAAAGGTCCGAAAAGAAGTATCTTATTCTTAGCTGTTGTTGGTGAAGAGAAAGGTCTTTTGGGTTCAGACTGGTATTCTGAAAATCCTATTTTCCCATTGAAGAACACCATTGCGGATTTAAACATCGATATGATTGGTCGTACAGGTACAGAATATCAAACCAGACCAGATTCTACAAACTACATCTATGTGATTGGTTCTGATAAATTAAGTACCGAACTACGTCAGATCAGTGAGGCTGCTAATAAGACATACACCAAGCTGCACTTAGATTACAAATTTGACGATCCGAATGATACAGAGCGTATCTACTACCGTTCTGATCACTATAACTTCGCTAAACATGGTATTCCAATCATTTTCTACTTTAATGGTGTACATGAGGACTACCACAAGGCAAGTGATGAGGTAAGTAAAATTAACTTCCCGTTATTGGCGAAACGTGCGCAGTTGGCTTACTACACTGCATGGGAACTTGCAAACAGAGCAACAAGACCCGTGGTAGACAAAACTGATACTACACCTGCACGATAATTGCATTCTAAAACGTTATAGAAACCTGCCCCTAAAGGCAGGTTTTTTTGTTATAGAGCAGGCAGGTTAATTAATGCCAAATCTCTTTATATATATTTATATTTGAACATGACGAAAAGTGCTGAAGCGTTTTTGGAGAAGTCGGACGAAAAGGTGTTTGACTTAGACCACAGAAAAACCATCAATCATAATATTGGCAAGTACAATGTTGCCGTAGAAAGAGGTTTATCAAAGTTTGAAAACCTGGAGCAGTCTAAGAAGAAAGCACATGTCATTAAGTGGCGTGTGATGGAGAATTTGGATAAGTTCCTGCCGGAATTTGAAACAAACTTCCAAAAGCGTGGTGGTAAGGTGATCTGGGCCAATGATGCAGCGGAAGCCCAGCGAGAGATCCTGAACATCATCAAAAAGGCTGGCGGTAAAACGGTGATCAAATCAAAATCCATGACCACGGAAGAGCTGCACCTGAACGACTTTCTGGAGAAGAATGATATTGAGTCACTGGAAAGTGATTTGGGGGAGTACATCGTACAATTGCTTGGGCAACCACCATATCACATCGTTACCCCTGCCATGCACTTAAGCAAGGAAGAAATTGCAAAACTCTTCCACGACAAATTCGGCACTCCCATTGATGCCACACCGGCACAACTCACTCAAAAAGCCCGTGAGTTGCTACGCGAAAAATACGTTAAAGCAGACGTTGGTATCTCGGGAGCCAATTTTCTGGTTGCGGATACCGGAAGTATAGCATTAACAGAAAATGAAGGTAATGCGAGGCTTTGTACGACCTTTCCTAAAATTCACATCGCTATAGCGGGGATAGAGAAGATCATTCCTTCTATGGCAGATCTGGACCTTTTCTGGCCATTGCTTGCCAGTCATGGTACTGGCCAAAACCTGACGGTGTACAACAGTCTGATCAGTGGCCCTCGCCAGGCAGATGAAACTGATGGCCCCGAGGAGATGTATGTAATTCTGCTGGATAACGGCAGGACCAACCTGCTGGCGCAAAAAGACCAGCGTCAGGGCTTGTACTGCATCCGTTGTGGTGCGTGTTTGAACGCCTGCCCCGTGTACAAGAACGTGGGTGGCCATACCTACGAGACGACCTACAGCGGCCCGATCGGTTCTTTGATTACCCCGCATATGCAGGGCATGAAGGAGTTTAAACACCTGAGTTATGCCTCTACCCTCTGCGGTAAATGTTCGGAAGTTTGCCCGGTAAAGATCGACATTCACAAGATGTTACTGTTAAACCGCAGGGACGCTACTGCAGAACATGATAATAGCAAATCGGAAGACCTGGGTTGGAAAGCCTGGAAGACAGGTATGTCTAAAAGAAGTCGCATGGATATGGTTGGCGGAAAAATCAAGAACTTCTTTCTGAAAAACTTGTTCCGTAATATATGGGGTAAACACCGCGCCAGACCAGAGGTTGCACCGAAGTCTTTTGCAAAACTTTGGGACGAGCAGAACAAGGGTAAGGAGTAGAATCTGCAAGTGGTTAAAGGTATTTCAACCTCAGTGATGTAGTTGCCCTGCACACCGAATTGTACACTTCCATTACCGCGAAAGTTGCATACTTGCATTAGTATTGAAAATACCCCTACATGCTTAAAATATAGATAAAAAATATTATCGATGAACTTCAAAACAAATCTTTACAGCTTAATTTGCTTAATGCTGCTACTGAGCAGCTGCCAGCAGAAGCCAAAGCACCCGCAAGCGGGATTGATTAACCAATCTTCTGCTACCGCGTTGGATGAACAAGGTGTAATTGCATTTGCTGAAGACATTGAACATGGTAAAAATAACCTGAAGAAGTTGTCCAGCCTGGTGTATAAACGCGGACAGGAGAACTTCTTCGTAGAGCAGTACTTCAATGATCATGGTGATCAGGTGCTGATCGCACACGAACAAGCCTTACCCTCAATGGCGGAGTCGAGTAAAAGGTATTACTTCAAAAACGATAGTCTGATACTGGTTACGACAAGTGCAGAGCACATAGAAGGTAACGAGAAGTCCTATGAAGAAAGTCGTACCTATCTACGTAACTACACGGTCTTCAAAAGAGAAAGTAAGGTAGCAAATAGTGCTGCTGAATTAAACACGGCTTCTTTTGAGCCTGTGGGCACCGGCCCGATGGAAGATTATAAAGCCTCTGTTGAACGCTTATTTGATGCACTACAACAGAAGCACGAATTTGAGTTGGTGTTCGACAAGATCACCCGCTTTCCGGATGCAAGTTTTATATCTTTAAAGAGTGTAAATCCAAATGGCTACACCGCGCAAGTTGAGCTGCAAGATGCAGATGCCTTTGTAGACAGCCTGATACGTGACCCTGGACATTTTCGAAATAACAGGATCAACTTCAACTGGAAAGTTGAAGATATGCAGGCCATCTATGTGCCTTCTGGAAGCACTTCAACTTCTGCCAGCGGATTGAACAGGTAAACATGCCCATTGCTGAGCAGCACACAGCGGAAGCGCTTTCTTAATCGCGGTCCTTTCTTAAACTTCCTGCCGTCTTTGATACTAAATACGGTATCCTGTGGGATTTCTTCCAAGCGTACATACTTGTGCGGTTTATCATAGGCACGTAGTGCCCTGGAAAGATTCAGGTCTGTACAGCTGGACGCTGCAGGGTTCTGAAGGTAGTTTGTTATCGCATGTTCAATATCCTGTGGAAAAAGCTTCGACTCCAGAAAAGGACTCATCATCTTTTGATAATTCCTTTTCCATTCCAACCCGTGTGGTTTCACTTTGTTCTTATGATCATTCCAGGTAACCAGATGCGCAAATTCATGTACCGTGGTAACCAGAAAGGCATAAGCATTCAGGTTATTGTTCACCGAGATCTTATGTCCGGCTTCTTTGAACGGATGCCGGTAGTCACCGAGTTTGGTTGTTCGTGTTTTAGAGATCTTGAACTCGCACTGAAAGTAATCGATCCATCTCGCAATAATCGGCGCAGCCGAAGGTGGCATGTAACGCGCTAATACCTCAACTTTGTCTGTCATTTGATTTACCTTGAATGTTCCTCCAGGTTTTATTTCAGCAGTTGGTAGGCTATTAGGCTGGCTACGTAGGCTAATGCCGTCATGTACACGATCTGAATGATCGGCCAGCGCCAGGTTTTCGTCTCCCTGAATACCACCGCCACGGTGCTCATACATTGCATGGCAAAAGCATAGAACAACATCAGGGAGAAGCCTGTGGCAAAGGTAAATACTGGTAAGCCGGTATCCGGGTTGCGGGCAGCAAGCATCTTACTACGAATGGTTGAGCCCTCCTCGCCGCCTTCTACACTGTAGATGGTGGCCATCGTACCGACAAAGGCTTCCCGCGCCGCAAAGGAGGTTACCAGCGCAATACCGATCTTCCAGTCGAAGCCCAGTGGTTTGATCACCGGCTCCAGCACATGCCCCAGAATACCCGCATAGGAGTTTTCCAGCTTTTCCGCGGAGCGGTCACGTTCCAGTGTGGCGATTTCAGTTTCTATCTTCTGTGCTTCTATCTGCTCGTACTTACGGTCAATTTCCGCAAAACGTGCAGGTGGACCATAGGTGGCAAGCACCCAAAGTACGATGGAAATCGCAATAATCACTTTACCTGCTTCAAACACGAAGGTCCTCGATTTCTCGTACATGGTAAAGATCACATTCTTCCACCTCGGCATCCGGTAAACCGGGAGCTCCATGATGAAGTAGGACTTCTCTTTAGCTTTGATGATAATCTTCATCACCCAGGCAACTAAAATAGCAGCAACAATACTAATCAGGTACATCCCCATCAGGGTAAGCCCCTGTAGATTGATGAATCCGAACAGCATCTTCTCCGGGATGATCAACGAGATCAGCAAGGTGTAAACGGGCAAACGCGCAGAACAGCTCACCAATGGAGAAACCATGATGGTAATGATCCTGTCCTTCCAATTCTCAATATTCCTGGCACTCATGATCGATGGTACCGCACAGGCCAAACTACCGATCATTGGCACCACGGATTTACCACTTAAACCGAACTTCCGCATGATCTTGTCCATCATGAAGGTCACCCGGGCCATATATCCCGTATCCTCCAAAATGGAGATAAAGGCAAAAAGAATGGCGATCTGTGGAATAAAGATCACAATACCACCCAATCCAGCCAGAATACCATCAAGGAATAGATCTGTTAGAAGGCCTTCCGGCAGGTGTTCATGTCCGTACTCGGTTAACCAGCCAAATCCACCTTCAATGAGGTCCATCGGGAAAGTTGACCAGGAGAATATGGCATTGAATATGAAAAATAGGATCAGGAAAAAGATAATAAAACCCCAGAATCTGTTGGTTAATACCGCATCAATCTTATCGCTAAAAGCGAATTTCCTTGTTGCACCGGTATCTACCACTACCCCGCTGAGTACACCACTTAAGTAGCGGTAGCGTGCAATGGTTTCAGCAGCTTGTAATTTACTCGCATCAAAGTCGTTGGTACGTTTAATTTCCTCCAAAGCCTCGTGCTCAATCTCCGTGTACATGGACAAATGTTCATGCTGGTGCAGCACCTGCAGGCACAGGTAGGTATTATCCGTACTTAGTAATTCCCGGGTATGTTGCAGTGCTTCAGGTGCCAAATGGTCCATGTCAGCACCAGGTAGTTGGGTTGCCATGCTGGTGTTAGCCATGGCGGCTTTCAGCTTGTCAATACCTTGATTGCTTCTTGCGGAAATGGGTACCACCTGAACCCCCAAACGTTCCGATAGCTTGTCTACATTGATGTCTATGCCCTCTTTCTTGGCCATGTCGGTCATGTTCAAGGCAAGCAGCACAGGTAAACCAAGGTCAGCAACCTGGGTATACAGCAGTAAATTACGTCTTAAGTTGGTTGCGTCTGCAATGACCACAACCATATCCGGATAACTCGGATTACGGCTGTCTGCGAGTACCTGAAAAGCAATACGCTCATCGCGGCTCTTTGGATACAGGCTATAGGTTCCTGGAAGATCAATAATTTCCGCCTGTTGGCCACCAGGTAACTTACAATATCCTAGTTTTTTATCTACAGTTATACCAGGAAAGTTTCCAATCTTCTGGTTTAAACCTGTAAGTATGTTGAATAACGTTGATTTTCCCGTATTAGGATTACCAACTAAGGCAATTTTAATAGTGGACGTCAAGATTCTATTCGATTATTATAACTGAAGCTTCAGTTTTGCGTAAACAAAGTTGATATCCTGCAACGCGAATGGCGATAGGATCTCCAAGAGGTGCGATGCGCTCAACTTCTACAACTTCTCCCGGAAGGCAGCCCATTTCAATCAATTTTACCGACATTTCTAGGTCTGTAAATTCTACTATTGTACCGCTTTGTCCTGGGTTTAGCTGTGATAGTTTCATATCGTGAATTAGTGGGCAATTTAGCCTTTATCTATAATAATTCCAAATAAAGCCAGTGTAATCAGCCATCTACCATGAATATTACAATAGTGGTATAAATGCAAAAAGCCACATGAAGTGGCTTTTTAAACAAGATATTACGCTGGCAGATTACATGCGCATCCTGCCGCCGCCGCCTGGGCCACCTGGACCTCGTCTGCCCGGACCATCCATTGGCGGCATGTCTTTACCCCCCATTCTGTTTAGCGAGTAAGTAAATGAAAGCATGTAGTATCTTTTAAGTACGTTAAAATTCAAATCAGTGATCGTGTTGTCGCTGCTCGTTCTCAGTATCCCTTTATTCTGGTTCAAGGCATCATTAACCGCAAGTTTGAACGTTCCTCTGTTCTTGAAGAACTGCTTACTTATGTAACCGTTCAGCAAGGTGAACTTCGTATCAAACGCTTCTCCTCGACCAGTATTCTGGAAGTAGTCCACATCTGCCGCAAGGCGGATGTTACCTGGAAACACATAGCTGATATCTAAGGTTGGATTCAACGTGTAGTAAGTTGTGTTTTGTTCAGGTTGTGCAGAGTATGTTGCACGATTTAGGGAACCATTGATTCCGGCAGTAAAGTCGAACTTGTCGAACGTTGCTACAAACTTATAACCATTGGTTAGACTAACATCATTGGTGATGTTCTCCAGCCCGCGGGTAATGTTTACCCCTCTTGCATAAGCACCACCAAGATTGATGTTCAGGTTTAACTTGTTTCCAGGAATAATTGGGAGGCCTAAGCTACCGAACAAGTTACCTTGATAAACACCATCAACGTTAACCGGACGAACGGCAATCTTACCAAAGTTCTCATCATTTTCATCGGTAATGATGGAGCTGTTGTTACCAAAGGCATTTACCGTCTGATTGATGTTCGCAAAGATGAACAATGAACGATAGTTCTTAAAGTCAAAGTTATTATAGAATATACTGAGGTTATTGGTAAAAGAAGGCTTCAGTTCGGGGTTACCAATAGCAATGGTCTGCGTATTAGAGTTATCCAACACTGGCTGAATCTGTGATATTGAAGGCTGTTGAGTCCTACCGCGATAGTTAATTCTTAAGCGTTTGCTGTTGCTGAAAGTATAACGGAACTGTGCACTTGGCGTAAGATTATAGAAGTTCTGATTGATGATGTTTCCAGTGCTCAGGTTCTCATTCTTCCTGTCGGTGTTTTGTACCGCTAACCCCGCGTTCCAGGTATACTTCTTGGCTGTCTGGTTGAAGCTAAAGCCCAGCGCATTGGTGAAGGTTGTATTTTCATAGGCGTTGGTATAAGTTGGATCAAGCAGGTCATACCTGGAGGTTACCTCGTTGAAGTTGTAGGTAAACCGTTCCGAGTTGTCGTAGTTGTAACGGTTCTCATAGTTTACCTCCAGGCTCATCGTTTTAGATAAGGGCTCTGTATACACCAATCTGGAGGTATTTCCGAAAGACTTACCATTCTGATCATTGAACTGGTTGGTAAATTCCTGGGAGGTACCGGTCGCATTGGTGGTATTGTTCTCTATGCTGTTGTAGTTTTCAGAGTCACTGTTATTTACACTGGTATTTACATTCAGAGAGAGTGTTCTTCCAGGGCGCATGAACTTTCTTCTCAATAGTAGGTTGTTGGAAAGTGACGGCGTTGTTCCCTTGTTCTCAAAGTTCTGTGTACCTACCGTGGTGTACTCATTATAGTTGTTGATGTAAGCATTACTACGAACCAGGTCTGTGTTGGTGTAGCTTAAATTCGGTTGAATCCTTATGGAAGTTAAAGAATCAAGTTTTGTATCAAAAAGAAAATTCAAACGGTGATTTAGACGCTCCGTCGTACTGGTAAGATCTTCATCAAAAGTGGTTACCGTGTTTCCAAGTAAGTTCTGACGGAAGCTGTTTTGCTCATTAAAAAGGGAAGTATTATTAAAGAAGTAACTACCATTAAACTGGGTTTTACCCTCGTTGTAAACATCCGCAAAGTTAAAACCCGCTGCATTGGTCGTGGTGATACCTTGCTGTGTACCGCCGCCGCCGCCCATCATGCCGCCGCGACCACCGCCGCCACCGAAACCGCCGCCACCACCACCGAAGCTTTGCTTGTTGACGTTGTTAAACTGGGCTACAACAGACATCTGCTGATCACCATCAAACTTGTTCACATTGATGTTTGCGTCATAACGTTCATCCGTGCCATAGCCCACACTGGAATTCCCGAAATAACCTTTCTTTTTATCTTTTCTGGTGGTGATGTTGATGATCTTCTCCCGGTTACCATCATCGATACCCGTAAACTGTGCCTGGTCAGATAGCTGATCAATGACCTGGATCTTATCAATCATGTCTGCCGGAAGGTTCTTGGTGGCCAATAGCGGATCATTTCCGAAGAACTCCTTGCCGTCTACCTTTACCCGGGTCACCCTTTCACCTTGCGCCTTCACAGAGCCATCCTTATCCACCTCCATTCCAGGTACCTTCTTCAGTACGTCTTCTACAACGGCATTCTCACGAACTTTAAATGAACCCGCATTAAACTCCAGGGTATCCTTTTTAACAATCACCGGCGGCGCATCCCCTTTAATTTCAACAGTATTGAGGTTTAAACCATCATCTCCCATGGATAGCTCGCCCAGATTCACGTTAGCTGAAGTTGCGGTGATGCTGAAATCTTTATTTACATTTTGCAGCCCAAGGAAGGCTACATATAACCGGTATGCCCCTGGCGCCAATCCTTTGATGGTAAATACACCTTGTGCATTGGTGGTCGTGGTTCCAACCACACTGGAATCCTGGAGACTTTTGACCGCAACGGTCGCATATTCTACCGCAGACTTGTCTTTAGCGTTGTTAACCTTTCCGGTCACAGAACCATTGCGGTCCTGGGCACGGGCACAAAAGCCAATAAGTAATAAGAGAAATAATGTAAAGGGTTTCGTAAAAGTTTTCATGTATGACCTAATGTAAAAGTACCCCATTAGGACTGCACAAACCCTTTAAGGTTTACTATAGACGATTAAATTAATAAGTAACATTTAAAATACAATGTACTTAGCTGCGCAAACACTGTGAAGCGAATTTCACAGCACAGCAGTAAATAGCTGCCACAGAAGATGTTTAGCTATGGGCGCTATGTGCCTTGGTTTTGCTGCTGCTCACCTTAGGACAATCGCAGCCGGATTTAAAAATCCTGCAGGCCGTTAAACTGCTTAATAAGCAGCAGGCCAGGAAAATTTTGATACTATTTTTCATAATCCATTTTATGCAAAAGGACATAACTGAATACGCCCATCATCACGCCAATCATATCACAACCAAAATCCCACCATTCCGCAGAGCGATAAGTAAAGAATGTGGCCTGTAAGAACTCGATTCCGGCACCTATACCTGCTGTGATCAGGATGATCTTGAAGATGGTTAAAGAGCGAAAGCGGTAATTATGCTGATAGTTTATTTTTCCATAAAACATCAACACGGTAAGCACATAGAAAAAGCCGAGGTGTACAAGTTTATCGAAGCCTTCAAAGAACAGGCCACTGCTTGATGCACCGTCAGTTCGCATACAGCAGAAGATCAAAATAAGAACAGTCCAGGCAATTGCCCATGCCTGGTACTTTAATTCTTTTATCAGCTGCATTTATTAAGCGCCAACTAAAGCCTGATATGCTTCAGCATCTAATAAACCATCAAGTTCTGAAGGGTTTGAAATTGAAACCTTTACCATCCAGCCTTCGCCATAAGCGTCAGTGTTTACCAGCTCAGGATTGTCGTTTAACGCAGGATTGGTTTCCAAAATCGTTCCGGTAACCGGCATGAAAAGGTCAGAAACAGTTTTTACAGCCTCTACAGTACCGAAAACATCATCCTTAGTTACTTCATCACCAACGGTGTTGATGTCAACATAGACGATGTCGCCAAGCTCACGTTGTGCAAAATCCGTAATTCCAATAATAGCCTGTTCGCCATCAACCTTAACCCATTCATGGTCTTTTGTGTATTTCAACTCTGCTGGAAAATTCATATCGTGTTTTGTTTTTGTCAAAGGTAATTAATCTGGTCCTTTCTGCAAATGTTAATTCATTCTGCAAATGCTAGTTTAAGGTCACCCGAAGGCTAAATCCAAAGTTGCTGTATGCCGTATTATAGCTCAGCGAAGTATAGGGTTTAGTAATGTTAGAATCATAGAACAGGCGCACATTAAAACGCTGGTTCAACATGTAATCCACGCTTGGACGCAGGGCGATGTTTTTCGCTCCAGCGGATACTTCCGCCTCATCCACATCTGCGCGGTAGATCACCGTTTTATTATCACGAACCGCAACATCCAGTTTAATGTCCATATTGTTGTCCATGCGGATCTGCTGAAACAGCCCGAACGGGAAGCGGAACTTATTGGTACGATAGCCCAGACCAAATACCATGTTGTTCTCCGACAGCTGCGCCAACTGATTGTTCGCGAGACTTAGCCCCAGCAAGCGGTTTTTGCCGATCTCGAAGTTTGCCGTGAGGTTATTCTTCAGACGTGTATCTACCCCGATCAGCGGAGCGAACTGTTCCGTGATCGTCACCTGACTGTACTGATACTGCGGAAGGAAGTTATCATTCAGATCCCTGCTGCTTACCGAGCCATTACTTTCCTGGTATTGCTGCAAAGAGTTAAAGCTGTTTACCGCATAGGTGGAACGGTAAGAATGCCTGATATCGATGGATTTGAAGGTCTCCTGCATGAAGGCCAGCCTTGACAGCCCACCGTAGTTGATCCGCCAGTTCGGCAATGGAATCTTTGGAAAGCCATGCAGCCGCACCCCCGATGCATCTTTTCCGGTATATGCCGCCAGGAAGGATGCCACGATCACGTCCTGTGCATGCTCATTATAGCCATCGGCAAAAGCCCCATTCCGTCCCGCCGAGTTTACATTTTCAGCACCCAGACGTTGCGATACCACCGCCCGGTTCGCCATAAACTTTTGGTACAGTCCGGAAGCTGTGCTGCCGTTCTTATCGGAGAAGGCGGTTCTCAGGGAAATGAAAGAGATGTTGAAGTCACCCGTAGTATAAGGGCTTAGGTTTTCGAAGCCTCCAAGTTCATTGCTGTAACGGAAATTACTGGAGTAGTTCATGGTACGGTTGCGGTTCGCCGTTAAGGTGATCCGCAGATCCCGGAAAGGCTCTACCGTACTAGTGAGGCTCAGATCTTCCCGTAAGGTGTTTACATACAATTGCGACTGCAGCGTATCCCTAGTCAACCAACCTTTAGCCAATGCACTTGCCCGCAGGTCCCGCTGGCTTCCCAGTACGAAGCCAAGCCCCGGCGCACCAGTCACATCGTCGATACCCAGGTAATCTGCCTCCGGTAAATAGCCCGGCAAGAAGGTTCCCTTTGTCTGTGTAAACGCCGCATTCACCGTCTTGATACTGGTCAGCAGTCCTACAAAAAACTTTGTTCCCGTGTTTTCTTTCGCCGCAACGGCCCGTTTGATAAAGCCGAACTTGTTGTATAAGGTGTTCAGGTTTAATGTCGGATTTACCTGTATGTTCCTCGAATTCTGAATGGTGTTACCAAGGCTGATATTTGGGTCTCTTAAGGTCGACAAAGGTTCAGTCTGCCAGTTGAAGTTCGTACCATACCTCGTTGCCACATTGACCCAGTTCAATCCAGGGATCTTGTTGATCGGCAGGTTGTAGGTGATGTTCACATCGTGATTGTAATCCGTTGTTCTACCCAGGCGCTTCAGGTTCTGCCAAAGGGTGTCTGTCTTCAGCCCGTTGATGCGGCCTTCCGGCTCATCGATAATGGAGTAATTGGTTGCATCGAAATCCAACGTCAGCGACCGGGTAAGATTCCAGGAAATACCGTACACCCGCGTCACCAAAAAGTTCTTGTTATAAGTCGTATTCACCGGAATAGAGTTCGCCGGATCATTGTTCCGCAAGCTGTTTTCAGAGTAATAGCGATCGAAGTCAATCCGGAAATTAATGGCGCTTGGCAGCAAGCTAAAGTTAATGTCCCTAAGCAGCGCCAGTGTGTTCGACTTAATCAGCTTTTCAAAGGGCTGATAGGACTTTGCCTGTGCCGCGTAGCGGTATTCCAGTGAAGCACGGTAGCTTTGCTGAATATTATTTTCATTGATAAAATCCCGGTGGAAATATTTCGTGTAGGCATAGCTGAGGTTCAGGTTTTCAATATCCCATAACCGAACCTTTTTATCCGGGTCGGTACGCTCCTTATGAACATTGCTGAAGTTAATACTGTTGCGGGTCGTATAATCTTGTGCGTAATTCAGTATTGCTTTTTTCTCCGCCTTAGATGCAACATCCAGCGCATTCTTTAACTCGATATCCGGTGTTCTTGGGTCATACTGCGGCGTGCTGATCTGCGCAGAGGAGCTTACAAACATCGGAATTACCAGTCCGCTCTTCTTCGGAAAGAACTTACCGAGTTCCAGGTTCGAGGACACATCAAAAAACGTGTTATCTGCGCGGTTACGTTCCGAAACCCGCTTCTCTATAGAACCAAAACCCACGGTCGACTTACTCGCGGAAATGTTTATATCTCCAAAGTCAGCCAGTTTAGCCGACATACCCGCTGTAGCCGCCCATCCGCCACGTTCGTCGAACTCCGTTAAACGCAGCTCATTGAACCATACCTGTGCATCTTTTTCCAACCCATCATCACCGGGGCGCAGATCCACATTGCGAAGTGGATTCTTTAGGCCAAGCATATAGAGCCGCACCTTACTCATGTCTGGTTGCCCCTTTACCGTGATGGTGCTGTTGCCATCCGTGTAGTCGAACGGCACGTTCACTGGCCATACCTGCCCATTTGGTAGCTTAGCATTGTTTCTCGCAATCTTAGCTTTTTGGAATAGTTCCAGTTCAATATCCAGCTTGTTCCGCTCGGGCCAGATCGCGTTGGGGTCACTGGTATTTGGTTGGGTTACGTATAGCGGCTGCGAATATTCGTAATAGTTGTCCTGATTGTCCGTACCAATTCGTATAAAGGCGCTTACGTCCTGATCATTCAGCACCCTGCTACCAAGCGCTTCCAAATGCACATACATTTCCAACCGCTTGTAAGATCTGAAATCATTGGTTCCGGTCTTGAAAGCTGCCCGTCCATAACCGTCACGCAGATTTCGGACGTTTAGCGACAGCGACTGCTCGTTTTGACGGGTATCACCGCGATAGTTGTTATAGTCACGTTCACGCTCAATGCCTGGGGGTACCACGTACGGAATAGGCGTCCGTTTACCATTCTCCTCAATGTTCACCGTTGCCAGCTCTACAGTGGAATTATCCGGCGCCGCTGGGATAAGTGCAGGATCTACGATCAGCTCCATGCCGGTGTTGTTCGCATTATACTGGCGCCAGTCGCCCCGCACCAGCTGGATCTTCGCAAATCTCAATACGGTGGTATCTGCAAAATCGGTCAGGAACATCCGTATAAAGCGGATGGACTTGAAGTCCTGAATATTTCCGTACTTCTGATCGTAGTTCGCCAGCGGAATACGAAGCTGGTACCAGGTTACGGGTTGCGTCTGCCCATTCGCAAGTTTAACCTGCGAAACCACTTTATCGGTCACATAGTTCCTGCCCACTTCAAGATCACCGGGCCGCATGGAAACCTTGTACTGAAAATACTCGTCAGACTGCGTCATGTTATTATCCCGGTTCACGTCTTCGCCATCAGGCAAGGAAGTGGAAGCCGAATTCTCCAGTCCCAGATCAGCCATCGATTGCTGGGCAGTTTTAGAGTTCCCCTCCGGACCATTATAGTTCTCGTAACGTTTCAATATCCCTGCACGTGCCTGGTCTAATGCTGGCCCACGGTAAAAAGAAAAGTTATCCGAAGATGGATCTGCCGTCAAAGCCGCAGATGCATCGGGATTTAGCTGTGCCTTGATCTGGTTCAATGCCGCATTAAACTTCTGCTGCTCCTGAAGATCCGATAAACCGTCAAGACCTACATCCTGCGCGCGTCGAACATCAGGGTTATTGTCAAAAGCCTGAACTACGGGCTGTAACTTCGGCACCCTGCCCCAGTTCGTTTCGTCGAACTTCGATGGATCATTATCTGCAGGAAGGCCATTTTCCAATGATTTCCGACCATCCTTCAGAATATCCTCCGAGATATTGCCCAGGTTAAAGTACAGGTCGCCGGCATTCGGATTATTTGGCTTGTAGATGTTGGGATCCATCACCCACAACTCCAGGTATTCAATGTTCAGGGATTCAAAGTCATTATTTTCAATTTTCCGGAATAAACCGCCCCAGCGCGAACGTGGATTGTTTAGTTTGCCATCAGCGCCAAAACCAGTCGGTGTATAATTATATGGCCCACGCAAAGTTGGATAGAAGGCAACATCCAGCGTCGGCAGGTTTACGGAAAGGCCTGTGGCCGTCTCTTTGAAGGGAAAAACTTCCTGCTCAATGATCTCGCGTACATAATGATTTGACAGTTCGTTACGATCCGCCCTCAGGTATGATGGCAAGGTGGATGCAGTACGATTATAGAAGCTCGGGTCGATGTTATAAAATGCAATCTTAGCGCGGTTATAACCATAGGTCAGATTGTCTATAAGTTGGGATTCCGGGAACATCTGCGGTGTTCCGGATAGCTGCCAGGAAATCGCACCTTTCAAGTCAATGACCGAGCGCGCAGCTTCAAAATCATCCAGGTAGCTGGTGCCTCCCTTACTACCATCCGCATTCAAGGCTTTCGGATGTCCGGGAATCAACTGTGCAAACTCGCCAAAAAACGTTACCGCAGAGGGTGCCTTCGTGGAGATGAAGGGGAGTTTATCGACCATACGTGTCAGGAACCGCGAAGGACTGCTGTAGTTGAAGTCCATACCCCAGATGGTATTGTTGATCGGCTCCTCGCCGAAGTTCACCTTTGCCGTTAGTGGCTTCTCGGAAAGGTTCATGATCGTTGCCCCGAGATTAAGCTTGTTGTTTGCACGGTAATCTAACCTTGTTCCAAAAAGTGAACGCTGCTGCAAGCCAAAAAGCTCACTGTTCTCGGTGGTGATCCGTATCGGCTGCCCCGAATTCAAGATCGCCGTGTTCAAGATCTTAACCCGACCGGCCATATAGTCTACCGTGTAGTCGTTACCTTCCTGCAGGGGGATATTTCCCGCAAATACTTTTACCGAGCCTTCAGGTACATTGATAGAATTCAGATTGAAATCAGAGGAGACTTCACTCTGATAAGCGCCTTTGATAATGTATCTATTCTGTCGGGTGAACAGTTGCCGTGCAACAACTTGTGTGGAATCGTATAGTGCTGGGAAGGTGTACTGTGTTGCAAGCTGGGCTTCCGCAGGACTAAACTGCGCTGCAAGATCAGTTCCAAAAGGCTCAATCACCGGGAAGATGATGCGCCCGTTTAAAGGATCTATGGTAATGTACCCTTTACGACTGTTTGATGCGAAATCCGTTAGTGATGCATTAGATGTTGTTGCGCTGTTGCTGCCAAAAGGCATTTCCTCAGCTTGAAAGTCAAAGAAACCGTCCGGTTTTTTCTCCTCCTGCTGGTTTAGCCGGTCTAGTCCGGTAATGTCGATCCAAAGCCTGTTTTGTGTTCGCTGGCCTTCCGTAATCGCTGGGCGTTCAATCCCGGAGTTTTCATCAATCCTGAAAATGTCCAGTTTGAAATTTTGCCGTGATATCTGATAGCCGCCAATGGAATAAATGTTTTTCATCATCAGGTCCCAGGTTGGCAGGTTCGTCTTCGTGGTTTCGTTCTTCAGCAACTTGGCATAAAGGACATTTGGCGTACCCTGATTGAAGGCGAGGTCTGTTGAGAACTCACCCACCTGATACTCCACACCATTGAACGTGTACCGGTAGGCCACAGCCAGGACTTCGTCTGCATTTAAGGCATTGTTTAATGAAATATAACCCAGTTGCGGATGGAAAGTATATTCCCGGTCGGTAAGCTTCCTGGCATAGGTCAGTTTGGCGAAGTTGTCGGTAGCTCCATTGGCCTGGAAAAATGAAATCACATCATTCGAATTTGTAGAACGGGCACCAGCAGGTAATCTTTCCAACAAATTGTTTGAAGCCCGTGGAAAATTAGGTGCAATGAAACCCGATGGCACCGTCGAGAAGCCAGGGCCTCCTTGAATTAAGGCGGTGTTATATGGACTGTTCTCTCCCAGATCCATAAACGCCAACACGTCCCTGGAGTCGGTGGTGGTGCCGGTCTTGTTGGTAATCCAAACCTCTAACTTGGTGATGTTGATCACCGAATTGATGGTCGGCGGGTTCGCCAGTGTTTTGTTATAGTTGTTCCTGAAATATTGTGCTAAGAAGTAATGTTTGTTTGCTTCGTAATTGTCGCCGCTAATTCTGAACTCGTTCTGCTGCGCACCATTCGCAATGCGAATTTCCCGGGATTGCGATTTCTGTTGTGAAAAAACGCTGGTTGCGGTAAGTTTACCAAACTGTAGCTGTGTTTTGATACCGAACAGTGCTTGTGTTCCGGTGATCAGTGCGGTATTTAAGGGCAAGCTAACATTCCCCGCTTCTATCTTCTTGATGATGTCATCCTCACCTCCGGTAAAATCAAGCTTAATCTGATTCTCAAAGTCGAATTGCGATTCCGTATTGTAATTCATATTCAGCTTCACGTTGGTACCGATGTTACCCATGACATTCATCTGAATGCGCTGATTGAAATCGAAGTTTGACTGTACCCGCTGACGTTCGTTAAAGAGTGGATTCTCGTTTTTATTGATCCGTCCGAGCACGGTGAGTTCAGCTTCACCCCGCGCTTGTATATCAATCGTATTCCCGCCAAATACCCGCTCAAAAGCCTTACTGTTAATGGTGATCGGCGCCAGAATACCGGTTCTTCTATAGTCTTTGACTTCCGTATCTGAAAAGCTACGCCAATGCTGCTCCTTGATCTCGGCCTCAATAAGTCGCTGATACTCTTCTATAGTAACATACTGTGGGTTGCTCAGCAGGCGACCACCTACCAGGTTGCGGATGATATATCTTTTACTAACAGGGTCGTATTCTACTTCCCGTTTATAGTTACTGGGCAGCGGCGTATACAAGCGCAAACTGTCTCTTACCCCAAGGCGCACGCGTTCCCAAATTCCGAGAGCATTCGTTGTATCAACAGGTTTGGTCAGTCCAGGTCTTACCTGAGCGGAAACCTGTTGTATGCCAAAAGAAATAACCAAAAATAAAATTAAGGTAGCTGTTTTTCTCAATAGCAATAAGGCTAAATAATTATAGGTTTTTTAGGGCAATCTTGATCATTTGTTCCACGGTAAGATCGGTACCGTTATTTTTCACCACCTGATCGAGCGCCTTCTCTGCAGGTTGTTTGGCAAAGCCAAGCATCATCAATGCAGAAAGCGATTCTTCTCTGACGGTGGTATTCAATGGTGCGGCGATCAGTGATCCCGTACCTTCTTTTTTAAGTTTATCTTGTAGCTCCAACACCAGGCGTTGTGCCGATTTAGCACCTATACCTTTTATGCGTTGGATCAGGGGCAGGTCGCCATTGACAATGGCCGCCTGAATTTCATTCGGCGTAATGGATGATAACATCATCCGGCCGGTATTCGGCCCAATTCCAGACACGGAGATCAGATGAAGGAATAGCCTGCGCTCTCCCTCATCTGCAAAACCGTATAATGTATGTGCATCTTCTTTGATATGCAGCCAGGTATACACCTTACAGCGTTCCTGATCTGCCAGCAAGCTATAGGTGTTCAGCGATATGTTAATGTGGTAACCGATTCCGCCGGCTTCAACAACAATATAAGCCGGACATTTAAAGGTTAGTTTCCCATCAATATAATCGAACATCGTAAGCGTTGTATTTATTTCTATTAACTGTTTTTTGCTGCTGCTTCTTCTTCCTTTACCTGTACATCTACTACAGCGATGGTCACCATGTTCACGATCTCTCTCACGGAGCTACCTAACTGAACAATATGTACTGGCTTGCGTGTACCCAATAAAATCGGACCTACCGCTTCTGCACCACCAAGCTCCTGTAAAAGCTTGTAAGCGATGTTACCAGACTCCAGGTTCGGGAACACCAAAGTATTCGCCGGGCCATCTACCAGTCTGCTGAATGGGAAATTGTCTTTTAACAATTCATTGTTGATCGCAAAGTTACCCTGCATCTCACCGTCAACCAAAATCTCCGGGTGTTTTTCATGAAGGATCTTCACGGCCTTTTTAACTTTATCAGGAACAGTTCCCTTGTTCGAACCAAAGTTAGAATAGGATAACAATGCAATTCTTGGCTGAATGTTAAACTTGCGTACAGCACTGTTCATTAACAGCGTAAGGTCCACAAGCTCGTCAACCGTAGGATCCACATTCACGGTGGTGTCACCGAAAAATACAGGACCTTTTTTGGTCATCATCATATACATACCAGCAACGCGGTTTACACCTTCTTCAATACCTATTACATGCAGCGCAGGTTTGATCGTGCTCGCATAATTCTTGGTTAAACCAGAGATCATTGCGTCAGCTTCACCGAACTCCACCATAGATGCACCAAAGTAGTTACGATCGCGCATCAGTTTACCTGCATCCAGCTGCGTTAAACCTTTACGTTGTCTTTTCTTGAACAGCGCATCTGCGAACTTCTTGCTGCGTTCCGGTTCCTGCATTGGATCAATGATCTGAACACCTTCCAGTTCCAGCGCATGTTCTTCGATGATCTGGTTGATCCTTTCTACATTGCCTAAAAGAATCGGAATCGCAATATGTTCTTCCTTTACAATTTGGGCAGCTTTAAGGATTTTATAGTTATCGGCCTCTGCGAATACCACACGTTTAGCGGCAGATTTCGCACGGCTGGTTACGGCACGCATAATGGCGTCTTCACCACCTAAACGGCCTTTTAATTCTTCTTTATAGGCATCCCAGTCCGTAATTACTTTCCTTGCAACACCAGACTCGATCGCCGCCTTTGCAACAGCAGAGGAAACATTCGTCATTAAACGAAGGTCCATTGGCTTAGGAATGATGTAATCACTTCCGAACTTCAGGTTCTTAGCGTTGTAAGCCATGTTAACGGCTTCTGGTACTGATTTCTTGGCAAGGTCAGCAATTGCATGAACTGCAGCAATCTTCATGGCCTCATTGATGCTTGTTGCTCTTACGTCAAGTGCACCGCGGAAGATATATGGAAAACCTAGTACGTTGTTCACCTGGTTAGGATAATCTGAACGGCCCGTAGCCATAATCAGATCCTCGCGGGAGCTGATGGCAAGGTCGTAAGCAATCTCCGGATTCGGATTCGCCATTGCGAAAACGATCGGGTTCTTCGCCATGGATTTCAACATATCCACAGACACACAGTCTGCAGAAGATAGACCGATAAACACATCTGCATCTACCATCGCCTGCTCCAGCGTGTCAATTTCACGGGCGGTAGCAAATTCAGCTTTGATAGCATCCAGGTTGTCGCGTGTAGCGCGGATCACACCTGAACGGTCGAGCATGACAACGTTTTCTTTTTTCGCGCCTAAGGAAACATAAAGGCGGGTACAGGAAATTGCTGCAGCACCTGCACCATTTACCACGATCTTTACCTCTTCAAGGTTTTTACCTTGCAGCTCACAGGCGTTCAATAATGCCGCTGCAGAAATAATTGCCGTACCATGCTGGTCGTCATGCATCACCGGGATGTTCATCACTTCTTTCAGGCGGCGTTCTATTTCAAAGCACTCCGGCGCCTTGATGTCTTCCAGGTTTACACCTCCGAAGGTTGGCTCCAATGCTTTAACAATACTTACAAATTCATCTATGTTTTTCGTGTTCAACTCCAGGTCGAACACATCAATATCTGCAAAAATTTTAAAAAGAAGGCCTTTACCTTCCATAACGGGTTTACTTGCTTCGGGGCCAATATCACCCAGTCCAAGCACCGCTGTACCATTACTGATTACAGCAACAAGGTTTCCCTTTGCGGTATATTTGTAAACATCTTCAGTGTGATCAGCAATACGCAGACACGGCTCAGCAACGCCAGGAGAGTAGGCTAATGTCAAATCTCTTTGTGAGGCGGTGGGTTTAGTCGGGATGACCTGGATTTTACCCGGTCTACCCTGCGCGTGATAATCTAATGCATCTTGCTTCTTATTCGTTTTACTCATTATACTTTCCTTCTTTTACTAATGCTAATCATTTGCTTCGTGAACGGACAAAGTTACAATTCTTTTATCCGGCAACCACAATAAAATTCAAGGTATTAAAATGCGGAAGTGCTGGCACACAATATAATATTTACCTGCAGCATCGCCGAGGGGCTAAATGCGTTACTTATAATTTAGAGATTTTGTTGCCAATGAAGACTTCAAAGTTGCCTGTAAACTCAACAATGGAACTTATAAGAGGCATCCACGGCTCATTAATTAGACTAACAAAATCTAAAAAGCCTGTAAACAAGAAAAGCCTGCAAGGTTTAACTTACAGGCTTTCTTTAAGATTTGGCACCGACCTACTCTCCCACGTGTTA
>NZ_JBQCME010000006.1:0-290666 GCF_051965375.1 Pedobacter sp. SAFR-022 | reverse complement strand
TTGTTGGGCTTTTCGTTTTTCATATCATTTCTGTTTTTGAAAAACTCTCCATGTAAACTAAATTCAGGAATCTACACTATCTTAAAACAGCCTTTGCACTTCGACTAAACCGATCGAGATCGCTCATAGATTCACATTTGAATACAAATGGTTACATTTGATAAAAACATCAAGGCCTTGGAGTTACTGATCATCTTTATACTTACGCTGCTAAACGGCTTTTTTGCGCTTTCTGAAATTGCACTGGTTTCCGTTAAGAAGGCAAGGATAGACCACCTGGCTGCCCAGGGAAATAAAAGTGCTTTAGCGATTCAAAAACTGCTTTTGAATCCCGAAAATTTTCTTTCCTCAGTTCAGGTTGGCATTACGCTCATAGGCATTATTGCTGGTGCGTATGGAGGGGCAGCGCTTACAGATGATATGATTAGACTACTTTCGGACTGGGGACTGCCGGCGAACTATGTAGACACGATCTCGCTCGTTATCGTCATTGGCGGCATTACTTACTTTACCATTGTGGTTGGGGAGTTGGTGCCAAAAACCATTGCCATGAATAATCCGGAAGGGATTGCATTGGTGACCGTACCAATTATCAAAGTTTTTACTTCCATTACCTTTCCTTTTGTGAAACTACTGTCGATTTCCACGAAATTGATTCTAAAAATAACCGGGATTAAAGAAACCGAAGGTGAGCGCGTGAGTGAGGATGAATTAAGATTTATGTTGAAAACCGCCGGTACTCAGGGCGTGCTTGAAACAGAGGAAAGTCAGGCGATGCAGAACCTTTTTTCCTTTACCGACCAAACGGCAAAGTCAATGATGACCCACAGTTCAGAGGTGGAATGGATAGATTATAATTGGTCAAAGGATTTGATTTTAGCCAAATTTACCAAAAGTGCACATTCGAAATTTCTGGTAGGCGAGGGTACACTCGACAATTTAAAGGGTGTGGTTTCCATCAAAGACCTATTAGAAAACTATAATCGCCCCGATTTTCACATCAGTCAAATTTTGTTAAGGCCGATTTACGTGATCCAGAATACGCCGGCTTTTAAAATATTGAACCTTTTCAAAGGCAAGAAGCAGTATATGGGGGTCGTTGTTGACGAATATGGTGGTGTGCGTGGAATAATTACGCTGCATGACTTAATCGAAGCCATCGTGGGAGATTTACCGGATGAAGATGAAATTCAGGAAGAACACATAACTAAACGGGAAGACGGCAGCCACCTGATCAATGGGCGTACTACGATTCTCGAAATAAACCAGTTTTTCTCCAGCGAAGTGGTTGAGGAAAACATTGGACAGTATACCACGATTTCGGGATTTATGATCTATCATCTAAAATCCATGCCACATGCCGGTGATATCGTCCGGCTTGGGAACCTAAAGTTTGAGATCTTGGATATGGATGGGGTGCGCATTGACAAAGTTGCTGTTACAGAACTTGACCTTGCATAAACATTGGAGATTCCCGACCTTCGTATCTTTGCAGAAAGTTTAGATTGAATGAGTTTATATAAGACGAATGAAGAAGTAGAGATACAGCGGGAAAGTTGTTTGCTGGTAAGTTCCACCATCGCAGAGGTTGCCAAAGCAATTAAACCGGGTATTACAACGCTTTCTTTGGATACACTTGGGGAAACTTTTATCCGGGATAATGGAGGTTTACCATCCTGTAAAGGTTACCACGGATTTCCTTATGCTTTATGTATTTCCGTGAATGAACAAGTTGTACATGGCTTCCCTGGTAGTTACGTGATTAAAGATGGTGATGTTATTACCATTGATACGGTGATTTCCAAAAACGGTTTTCATGGAGATCATGCATATACTTTCATCGTTGGTGAAACCACACCCGAGATTCTGCAGCTTATAAAAGTGACCAAAGAATCATTGTATTTAGGCATTAAACAGGCCGTAACCGGAAATCGAATTGGCGATATCGCGTATGCGATCGAGCAATACACGCAGGGTCAGCATGGCTATGGCGTGATCAAGGAATTTGTGGGTCATGGTGTTGGTCGCCAGATGCATGAGGATCCTCAGGTGCCAAATTATGGCAGAAGAGGTACTGGCAAGAAACTGCAGGAGAATATGGTTCTGGCTATTGAGCCGATGATTTCATTAGGGAGCCCAGATATTTATACTTTAGAAGATGGCTGGACCGTATCCACTGAAGACGGCTTAGCTGCCGCACATTTTGAACATAATGTATGTGTTAAAAAAGGCACGCCAATTATACTTTCAGATTTTACAAGGATTGAAGCTGCAGAAAAGCAGAATGTGAATTTGAACAGCAGTTACTATTAGTTAGGTTTTTTTATTTTTTGGAAGCCCTGCAGCGATGCGGGGCCTTTTTTTGTGAGAAATGTGATCTTAGTAGTGATGGGGAAGTGGAATCGAAGTTAGATGCTAATAAACGTCTTCAGCAAAGCAGATTTGAATCGTTAAGAACATATACTTCTCGCAATGGTTATCAAAATGCGTAAATTGCTGTCTAAAACAAGGAAACATTGTTATGAAAAAGGAAGTGGTGTTAAGCAAGTTTGAGGCTGATATTATCTCCCATACTGATGATATTGAGCGTCTAAAAAGAGATGTTTTTAGGCCTGACATTGAAAAATTGAAATTATTTACAAAAATGCTTCGTACCAATGCTACACTAAAGAGGGCTAAAATCATCCATAAATAAATATGGATATTATGGATGAAGCATTGTTACGCTTTTGGAGCTTGCTAAACAGTAATGATGTGCAGTATATAATGGTGGGCGGATTTGCCACCAGAAATTAGACGTTATGACTACCATGAAAGGTCTTGAATAATATACTTTTCAAGATTGTCTTAACTGTGCCTCTATTGCAGACTTTGAAGGAATACAGGTTCCTTTCCTCCATATCAATCAGCTTATCCTGAATAAAAAAGTCGTAAATAGGCCTAAAGATCAGATCGATGTGATTGAGCTTGAGAAAATCAAAAAGCTAAGAAATAGCTAAATGCAATTTAATTTGAATACTAAGTTATAGATAGGGCAGTTTCTGCGCTATCTATAACTTAGTATCTTAACTTAAAACTTCACAGTTGGCGGCAAATATTTCGCAATCAATTCCTCGTAGTAAGGCTTCAATTCAGAAAGCACCGGCGCCTTTGGACTTTTCGAATAAAGGTCGTAAGGATTAAATTTATCCACCCATTTAAACATCTCGTGATCATGCGCGTTAAGCAGGTGATCATAGGCATGCTCCCGGTGCTGTGAATAGAAGGAGTGATACCTGATCATATACAAGGCTTCTTCAGGAAGATAGTCTTTGGTAAGGTGATACATGTACTCATCGTGGCCCCAGGACATATGTACCTGATCCAAACCGCAGTGTTCGGAATATACGCCCAACTTCGTGTTGAACCTTTCATCATGTGAGTCAGGATTGGCCTCGAAGAACTCTGGAAACACGATTTTGTCAGAAAACTTGCAACCTACTGGGAAAGAATCTCCCACTACATTCCACTGTGGTTCACCAAAGAGACAAAGCACTTTGCCAAGATCATGAATGAAACCAGTTAGCACAAACCAGTCCGGGTGACCATCCGCTCTGATCGCTTCTGCCGTTTGCAGCAGGTGTTGCAGCTGATCCAATGAAGTATCCGGATCTGAATCATCAACCAGTGTATTCAGGTACTCCATAGCCGACCACCAAGGCATCTCCATCTGTTCGAACTTCAAGAACTTCGCTTTTTTCGCTAAGACATTATCGTAGGTCTGATAGGTGTGGTTAAGCCTATAGAATTCACGGATTGGGTTATCCGTTTCGCTGTCATAGGTTCTAAAATCCGACTTTGTCTTGGCCGGTTCAGGATAACGTGCTACGACATCGTCCTCCCATACTTCAAGGCTCGATAATGGTGACTTTTCTTTTTCGCTTAGCTGTTTCATAATTAAGGTGTTTATTTGATATCTAATTACCAGAAAACTGTGTACAGTGCCGCCAGAATACCACATATCACAACAGAGGCGACGATAAAGCCAGGTGTTACCCTGAACATTTCTTTGTTTATTTCAAGTCCTTTCGGATTGTTCTTGCTTTCGGGATCTGAAACAGTGATCAGATACATTAAGATAAGAATAATGCAGAACACCCAGGACATCCGGTTTAAAAATGGAATCGGCTCAACTGCGCCGCCGGTAAGGGTGGGCAGAAACTTGAACAGTACAGATAAAGGAATGGTGAGTAACGCTGCGGTGAGTGCTGCCCTGGAGGTTGTTCTCTTCCAGAAAAACCCTAAAAGGAATATTGCAAATACGCCAGGAGATATAAATCCAACATACTCCTGTATAAATTGATAAACCTGATCAAAACTCCGCAATGCAGGTGCCACAATAATGGCAATCAATGAAGAAACGACCACTGCCCACCTGCCGATGCTCACCATCTTGCTTTCCGTTGCTTCAGGATTGATGAATTTCTTGTAAATATCTAAGGTAAAGATCGTTGCGATGCTGTTACACTTGCCGGCCAGGGAGGCAACAATGGCTGCGGTAAGCGCCGCAAAGGCCAGTCCTTTTATGCCTACGGGCAATAGGTTCATCAATACAGGGTAAGCATGATCTGGCTTCACCGTACCATTAGCGTCCACCATTTCCGTTTGAAAATAACCTTGCTGGAAAAGCACGAATACGGCGATGCCTGGGATTACAACAATAACCGGGATCAGCAATTTAAGAAATGCAGCGAAAAGTAATCCCGCACGTCCGGTTTTCAGATCGGCACCAAGTGCACGTTGAACGATATACTGGTTACATCCCCAATAGTTTAGATTGTTGATCCAAAGTCCACCTGCAAGAACTGCAATGCCCGGCAGGTCATCATAATACTGGTGTCCTTTGGAGAAGATCATGTGAAAATGATCATCAGCTTCAACCCGCAGTACGGCAAGTGCGTCAATGATGCCATTGCCGTTTACTTTGTCAGAGACAAGCTGTAGTGCCATGTAACAGGTGACCAGTCCTCCAAGGACCAACACCAGCACTTGGATCACATCCGTGTAGCCAATCACTTTCATGCCACCAAGTGTAATGATTGCAGAGAATATAGCCAGCGCTATTACACAAACATAGAAGGGGATACCTGTAATGGTTTCTATCGCAAGTGCACCAAGAAAGAAAATGGAGGTCAGGTTCACAAAGACGTATACCAGCAACCAGAATACGGCCATGAGTGTGCTTACGGTGTTGTTATAACGTCCCGACAGGAACTGCGGCATGGTATAGATATGGTTCTTGACGTAGATGGGGAGGAAGAAAACAGCTACAATGATCAACGTGGCAGCAGCCATCCACTCATAACTCGCGATGGCAAGTCCCATAGCAAATCCAGATCCCGCCATGCCAATGAAATGCTCTGCGGAAATGTTTGAGGCGATAATTGATGCACCAATCGCCCACCAGGTTAGGGAACCTTCAGCCAGAAAGTAGTCCTTAGTGTCCGTTCGTGTCTGCTTTTTTCGCTGATAAACCCAGTATCCATAACTTAATATTACAATGAAATAGATTAAAAAGATAACGTAGTCGTAAACGGAAAGGTGGTTCATGTGTCGGCTTAAAATTTGGTTGATTCAATTTGAGAATAAATTTCATCAAATCCTTCATCTGCTGAATTTTATTTGCCGGAATAATATGAAAGTGTAAAATGTTGTGACCTGCTCCTGATTGCAAGGTTAAGCCATCAGACTGTATTTTTAGGTAGTCTGATAAGCGTCTTTGTGATTGAAAAGGATGTTGTTTTAACTAGTCGATCTTCCAATAAGGATTAGGAGTTCTGGCAGACTTAAACCGCTTATGGAATTCAGAAACAACTTTTGGGTGTTGGTTAGCCACGTTAATACGCTCGGCTCTGTCCGTTTCGAGGTTATAGAGTTCGAGCACTTTCGTGTTGGCGTAAAGCACAGCTTTCCATTTGCCCTTCCTTAAAGCTTGAACGGGTTGTTTTCCCTCATGGAACTCCCAATATAGATAATCATGATTTTTCTGCATTTTGCCTTTGCCTGACAGCACCGGAACCAGGGATATGCCCTCGGTCTTAATTCCGTTCTGCTGCAGGTTCACACCTGCGTAAGCTGCAAGAGTAGGCAGTATGTCGGGAAAACCGGAGATGTGGTCAGAGATAATGTCCTTCTCGATACCCGCACCGGATACAATGAAGGGTACACGGATTCCGCCTTCATAAACATCACGTTTAGCACCCCTTAAGCCGCCTGCACTGTTCAGTATATCGGGATCTGCGCCGCCTTCTTTATGCGGCCCATTATCACTTGAAAACATGATGATGGTATTCCTATCCAAGCCTTTTTCTTTAAGCTTGTTCATAATGCTGGCAATATCGCGGTCCAGCCTTACGATCATCGTTGCATAAGCAGCAATGGGGTTTGCCGAACTTCCATAACCACCCACTGAAGCTTCGCGGCTGTAATCTTTACCTGTATAGGGCTGTTCCTTGAATTTGCCTTTGAAGGATTCAAATAGTTCATCATCAGGGACAATCATTTCGGCATGTGGCGTGATGTAGGCCAGACACAGGAAAAAGGGTTCATTCTGCTGCTGCCGGTCTAAAAACCCCAGCGCCTCAGTAGTGAACAGATCACTGGAAAATTTTTCTTGTCGCCGGTTGGCATTTTCTGGAATTTGGATCTTCCCCTCGTTGCGGTACAGGTACTCCGGATAATGATTATGGGCATGTGCCTGGTTAAGGTAACCATAGAAATAGTCAAAGCCCTTTTTGTTTGGGTGACCGCTGGTGCCATCCATACCCAGTCCCCATTTGCCAATAATGGCAGTTTGATAGGCTGCTTTTTTAAGCACTTCAGCAATGGTGATATCCTCTTGGCGGAGTGGCAGTCCTGCCCCGAGGCCCAGGGGTCCCTTTTCGTAATTCCCTCTGATCCAGCTATGTCCAATGTCTCGGCCAGTCATCAGCGCTGCCCTGGATGGTGCACAAACAGGCGCCGCAGCATAGTGCTGCGTAAACTTTAGTCCGTGTGCGGCAAGGCTGTCGAGTGTAGGGGTTCTGAAATGACGCTGCCCATAGCTGCTTAGATCTCCATAACCCATATCGTCTGCAAGAATATAAATAATGTTGGGTTTTGCAGGTTTGCTGGTTTGCGCTTTAAGCTCAAGGTGAGGTTGGGCGCAGACTGCAACAAGCGCTATAAGGCAGCATCTTTTCAGTATGTCCATTCGTAATTATTTGTTTGTTTTAACTTGCACATCTGGCGCTTCATTGTTCAGAATGGTTTCTGTGACCACACTTCTTTTTCCGCTTGGCATAATTACGATCGTTTTCAAAATGCGTTTTTGTCCTTTTGGAACATTCACTTTAATCGCTGTTTCATAAGGATGTGCCGTTTCAGATGGCCGGGTATTATCCAGGGTATAGTAAATCTTTGCGCCCTGAGCTGCTGCTTTCAACTCAATGTTAAAGTTTTCGCCGTTTAAAAGCGGCTCTTCCTGTCCGATGGGAGTTGGTACCCAGTAGTTGGTGCCTGTTTTGTCTAAACGGGAAAGGTGCGCCGGAACGCGTTCTTCATAGAAATTCTTGAAGTCTTTACGGTCCTTTTGGCTCCATGCAACTTCTGCAAGTGAGTATAACCTTGGAAAGATGGTGTATTCTACTTTCGCTGGTGTTTCGATATACTCTGTCCAAACGTTAGCCTGTACACCGATGATGTACTTCTGTTGTTCAGGTGTTAATGCTGCCGGAACCGGATCGTATGCATAAACTTTAGTTGCCGTAGAGTGTCCACCGATACTAAGTGGTTCATCCGGCGATTTGGATTGTTGGTGGTCGAAATACAATCCACCACTGTTTGGCGTCATAATTACATCGTGATTTTGTTTTGCTGATGCGATTCCACCATCTTCACCTCTCCAGGACATCACCGTTGCGTTCGGTGCTAAGCCACCTTCCAGGATCTCGTCCCATCCAATGATCGAGCGACCCTTGCCATTTAGGTATCTTTCCATGCGCTGGATGAAATAACTCTGCAAGCCATGCTCATCTTTAAGGTTGTTGTCCTTGATGAACTGCTGGCAGAATGCAGATTGCTTCCAGTATTCTTTCGGGCTTTCATCACCACCAATATGAATGTACTTCGATGGGAATAGGGCAATGACCTCGTCTAAAACATTCTCCAGGAATTTAAAAGTATTTTCAGTTGGCACGAATACATCGTCGAAAACGCCCCAGGTTTGCTGAACCTGCTTGCCTTTTCTAGATCCTGACCATGGTGTCTTAGGGTCAATGAAAGTATCCCGATCAGGGAATGCACTCAGCTCCGGATAGGCTGCGATTGCTGCAGAGGCATGACCGGGCATTTCAATTTCGGGTACTACATTAATGAATTTCGTAGCTGCATAAGCAACCACTTCTTTGACTTCATCTTGGGTATAGTAGCCTTTGTACACTTCGTTGTCGGTTCCGATACCTGGATGACGGCCAATGATGGTTCCATTACGTGAAGCGCCAACGCTAGTTAACTTGGGGTATTTCTTGATTTCGATTCTCCAGCCCTGGTCTTCAGTTAAATGCCAATGAAAGTTATTTAACTTATAAGCAGCCATCATATCGATGTACTTCTTGATAAAAGACACCGGGAAGTAGTGACGTCCTACATCCAGGTGTAATCCGCGGTATTTAAATCTTGGGAAGTCATTGATCTCAGCTGTTGAAATGGTGATTTTATCATTCTGTCTTTCCGGCATCAATTGCATTAGCGATTGTACGCCGTAAAACAAACCGGCATCCTTGCCCGTAACAGTGATCCTGTTGTTTTTAATAGAAATCTTGTAACCTTCAGCAGGTAACTGGTCCGCACCTTCAGAGGTAAGTACTACCGCTTTTGTTTTCGCATCAGCAACTTTAACCTCGCGGAGCGCAAATCCCCCTTTGGTAACAATAAAGGCGTTTAACAAGTCTGCATGTTTTTGGTTCTGGGCATCTGTAGCGACAAGTACAGCCGTTTTATCAAGTACAAAAGTTCCGTTCGATTTTTGGATAGAAACGGGTACCGGAATGATACCCATGTTTGCATCATGCTGTGCAAACGCCGGAACAGCGATAGCTGCGGCGATAATACAGGTTAGAATTTTTTTCATTTTTGTGTTTAGTGAATAAGGCTCCAATATAAATACAAAAGGGACTTTTTTATGTAACAAGCAAATTCCTTGTACAAATTTGAACAGAAAATAGACAGTATTGTACAGCTGACCTCAGCTTCAAATGAGCCTAAAAGCTGTTCCGAATGGTTTCGCGCTATTCATTTAAGAATTTATCTGTGCTTTGGAGCACTCCGTAGTTTTAAATAGGTGATAACTAGAAATGCACCCAGCGGGCTGGCTAGAAAACAAAGCAACACGGAACCCCAGTATCCTAATGCCGTGTTTCGGCCATAGTTACCCAGTGCTACAATGAACAATAATATCACTGATAAGATTCCGAACTCGGTCATGCCGAGGTTGAGAAATGGTAAGTTCATACACCTTTTTAATTGTTGATACAAGTTATGCTTATTTTAAATTGCTCTCATCCCACAGGTTAGTCGATATATAATTTTGGAAGAAAAATGGACGTTTGAAAACATGCAAGCTTTGATCCTAAGCTATATTTGCGCCCAATTATGGCTAAGAGCTGCCACATTTTAATAGATACCGATGACCGATAAATCAATTCCTTTACCTGATAATGAGCTGCAGCGAATTATTGGACTTTCTGATCTGGATATGGACTTCATAGATATGGAAGGCGCTTTTAATGACCTGACCTTGTTAGCAACAAAAATTACCGGTATGCAAACCTCATTAATCAACATCATTGATGCCCATACGCAATGGACCATAGCGAAGCAAGGAATCGATGTTAAGCAGGTGCCGAGAGCAGATTCTGTGTGTCATTATACAATCTTGGGAGATAAGTATGTTGAGATTCAAGATCTTAGGCTTGATGCGCGCTTCAGTTATAGAGACTTCGTAGCACGGCCTGACGGCTTCCGGTATTATTTTGGCATTCCGCTTCGAATCACCGAAGGCATTAACATCGGGACCTTATGTGTTTTGGACACCAAAGTAAATTCGCTCAGCCCCGAAGAGATTGAATTGTTGAAGCTGGTTTCGCAGACGGTGGTTGAGCGGCTGAAATCGATGACCGTTATTCGCCAGTTAAATGAAAAGCTGCATGAATTAGAAGCTTCCAAAAGGAAGGCTGCACATGATATTCGTGGACCCCTCGCAGGAATTGTAGGGCTTTCATCGTTGCTAAAAGAACAAGGGACATCAGTAGATGCCGAAGAGTTAAGTAAATACGTAAGTATGATCTATAAGAGTGGGCAGTCATTGCTTGATCTCGCTGACGAGATCTTGACTGACGGTGTTAACAGATCGGTCATACCGCAAGGCTTCGATTTAACCTTGTTTAGCGAAAAGCTCACCACATTGTATCAGCCTCAGGCGGAAGCCAAGCATGTAGAATTGGAATTCATGCTCGAACCATGCAATCAGATCGTGCCATTTTCTAAGAACATGCTCATGCAAATCGCCGGAAATCTGATTTCAAATGCTATTAAATTCACTTCAGCGGGGGGGAAAGTTCAGGTGAAACTTAGAATGATTTTAAGAAGGAGCAAAGTATTTCTCCGGATCCATGTATCAGATACCGGTTCGGGCATGGACGAAAAGTCAATACAACGAATCCTCCTTGGAAAAGCAGAGACTACTCCAGGTACAATCGGCGAAAGAGGATATGGGCTTGGTCTCAGCCTCGTAAAACATCTGGTAGAACTTAGAGGTGGGAAGATAAAGATCACTTCAATTGTTGATCAGGGTTCGGTGTTTGTAGTCACACTGCCTCAATACCTTTAGTTAGGCCTGGGTTTAACAGCTGTTCAAGTTAAGATTGAACAAAACGTAGACAGGAATGAACACGCAGACCACGCTCTAGAGGGTAAATTTGGTATAATGCATTATTCAAATGCGGCCTCTTTCTTATATTAACGATTAACTTTAGAATTAACACCCTGAACCTAGAATGAAAAAAAGAGCTATACTGCTGAACGGTCTTTCCTTAGTATTGGCCTGTTCCACACTCCAAATCAAAGCACAGTCTGGCGTAACTAAGGCCCTGCAGCAACAATCTTCTCCAGCTGAAGGTCCTGCTAAAGCGCGGGTGAAGTGGAAACTGGTATTTTCCGATAAATTTGATTCCAACGGTGCATTTGACCAAAGTAAGTGGGTGTACAGCAGCCGGGGAAATCCGGCATGGGCCAGATACCTTACTGCCTCACCTGAATATGTATATCAAAAAGGTGGCAAGCTTCTGCTGAAAATGGATAAAGCTAACCTGCCAGGCGATTCGGTGCCCTACCACTCCGCAGGCATTCAAACCTCTGGTAAGTTCAGCCTGCTGTACGGAAAAGTTGAAGTACGTGCAAAATTTACAAAAGGGAAGGGCTCCTGGCCAGCGATTTGGATGATGCCGGAAGGCTCCGGTGCTTACGGCGGCTGGCCGAATAGCGGTGAAATCGATATCATGGAGCACGTCAACAACGAGCCGGTAATTCACCAGACCATCCATAATACCGCCATGACAGACGCTGCAGGCGCAAGTAAAGCGACACATCAGGCCAGTTATGATGCCGAGGATTTCAACACCTATGGAATTATCTGGAATGCCGAAACCATACAATTCTATGTAAATGACGTGCTGCAATACACCTATGCCAAGCCTGAAGGTTCGACTTTCAAGGAATGGCCTTTCGATAAACCTTTCTACCTGATCTTAAACCAGGCTGGTGGAGCAGGTTGGCCTGGAGCACTTGAGGAGCAGGATCTTCCTTTTGAAATGCAGGTCGACTGGGTGAAGGTTTACAAACAGAAATAACCTATACGCCTTCGGCTTGCTTCTCCCGGTTCCGGTAGGTCGTTGGCGTGCAATTGTAGTACTGCTTAAAGACCGTGCTGAAGTACCGCTGATTGTTGAATCCCAAGCTGTCTGCAATCTCCATAATGTTTTTATCGGTATGGAGCAGCAGTTGTGCTGCTCTTTCCAGTCTTAGTTTGTTGATGTAGTCGTTCACACCAATATCCGCGATATTCTTCAGTTTGTTGTAGAGCGTTGCCCGACTCATGGCCATCTTATCGGTCAAAAAATCCACATGCAGATTCTTACTTTCCAGATTGTCATTGATGAGCTGGTTCAGTTTGCTGATAAATCGTTCATCAGCAGTGCTGAAAGTTCCGTCGACAGCTGGAATAGGTGCCGCTGAGCTTTTGTATCTCGCTTTCACCAACTCCCGGTTTTGCAGTAGATTGGCAAGGATGGTTTGCAGGTAATCCAGATCAAATGGCTTAGCGATGTATGCGTCGGCACCCAGTTTATAGCCCAGGTCTCTGCTTTCGGCATCACCCTGCGTCGTTAACAGCACAAAGGGCGTATGACTCACGTACAGATCTTCCTTTAGTCTCCGGCACAATTCAAAGCCGTCCATGCCTGGCATCATAACATCGCTCAGCACAATGTCGGGACGGTTTTTCTCCAGCAGTGCTAAGCCCTGCAGACCATCAGCAGCGACCAGCACTGCTTTAAAATGTGGCCGCAGGCTTTCTTCCAGGAAGGCCAGCAATTCGGGTTCATCCTCAACGATCAAGAGCGTATAGCTTTTGGTTTGTTGAGCCAATGACTGTTGTACCGGAGCGGGGTACTTTCTTTGTGGCGTGGTAAGAGGCTGAAGATCAGCAGGCAGCTCGAAGTAGAAAGTTGCACCTTTTTGAGAATTGGCCAAACCATCTATACGGCCGCCATGCATCTCAATAAGCGTTTTTGAATACGATAAACCAATACCACTCCCTGGCTCCTGATGTGCACCCTGATAAAATTGTTTAAACAATTGCCCGGTCTCTACATGGGCCAGCCCAATACCTTCGTCTATTACAGACACGCGCACAAATCCCTGATTCCGCCCGGTACGCACCGTGATATTGCTGTTTGCGCTGCTGAACTTCAGTGCATTGGCCATTAAGTTTGTTAACACCAGCGAACATTTTTTAGAATCAAAGACCAATTCGCCTATGTTATCATCCAGTTCATAATGGAGATTTATACCTTTTTGATTCAACTCGGCGGAGAAATTTTCAACAATGTTTAAAACCCAGTCATTCAGGTCGACCCGCTCCAGTTTAAGTTGTTCCTGCGCGAGTTCTAATTTTTGCAGGTCAAGCACCATATCAATGATATTCCGCATATTTCCGGCCTGACGGTAAATACCTTCCAGTATTCTGGCCAGTTCACCACTGAGGTTCTGCTCACTGATCAGGCGCCGTAGTGGGGAATAGATCAGCGTGAGCGGTGTTCTGAGCTCATGACTGATGTGGATCAGGAAATTGATCTTAGCCTCATCCGTACGCTGCTTGTGTTCCTTAAGATCCCAGCGCAGCTTGCGTTCACGTTTTGCAATTGCCATACGGTATAAGATCAGAATGCCGGCGGAGAGCAGCACTAATACCAATGCGATGAACCAGAACCGTTGAAACCATGGTGGGTTGACTTTAATTTCCAGGATTCTGGTGTATTCACTCCATCCGCCGCTCTTTAGGTTACAGGCCACCAATATCTCATATTCGCCCACTGGTAGGGAACCGAGTGCAAGGGCATGATCGTAAGTTTCGATCACCCTTGAATCCTGGCCGGTTATTTTATATCGAAACATACGCTTGCGGAATACATCCTTTTCACGTGCCATCACCGTCACCAGCAGCGAAGTATGGTTCCAGGAAACAGTGGCTTTATTTTTATCCGGCTGAAGTGGCACGCCATTAACCTCCAGTGACATTAATTTTAAAAGGGGTGCATTGAAGACCTCTGATGCGGTATTCTTCTTGATTTCAAGCAGTCCTTTTACCCCGCCCAAATAGGTGTTGCCATTTTCTGCAACAATGGAGGCTTTATAAAATAGTTCATTTGGAAGTACGCCGTCTGACTCATCATAAGCTACAAATTTCTTTTCGCGGGCATTAAAGGAAAATATCATGTGCTGTGCGGCGATCCAGAGTCGGTCCTGTTTGTCGATCACCAAGCTGGAAACCTCATTAAACAGGCTTGTTGGCACCTTGGTTAGTTCTTTTTGTTGTGGATCATAGTACATGAGGCCATCACGGTTACCAATCCAGAAGGTTCCCTTGCTGTCGCGAGCCACAGCGGTAATCGGATCTCCATTGCCCGGGAGTTCCAAAACCGGACGGAACTTATTCGCAGCGTGGTTAAGTTCAAAAATCCCGTAGGGTGCAAACAGGAAGGAGCGGGCTTTATCAGAATGTATTTTCAGGAGGGAGCTATAGGCATTTGAAGTCGCTTTATAGTCCACGGGGTCGACTTTTCCCGTAGGTATATGGTAGCGGATGATCTGGTCTGCAAAAAGATATAAATATTCGTCTGAAACACGGTTTACATTAATCGAGATTCCTGAGGTGCGGATATAAGCGATCTGCTCCCTGGTAATACCAGGAACAGGCCTGATGCTGCCAGTGTTTTTATTAAATAGATGCAGGCCTTTATTAAAGAAGTAGACCAATAGTTCTGTGTCGTTGAAAGCAGTAATAGAAGCTACTTTAAGTCCGTAAGTTGGCAAAAAGTGTTTAAAGCTGGCGGTTTTCGGGTCAAAACGGTTCAGGCCTCCGCCATCAGTGCCGAGCCACAAGTAGCCCGAACTGTCCTCGTGTACACTCAATACCGTTTTATGGCTTAGTCCGTGCGTGCCGCCGAGTGCTACTTCGCGATAGGTGGTCATGCCTGCTTTTTGAATAGCGATCAGCCCGCCGCGGATACTACCTGCCCAAAGATTATCCTCATGATCATGATAGAGGCTGAGGATAGAATTTTCTGGAAAGGAACCTGGACTACCAGGTACCTGCTTCAGCACAGAAAACTTGTTCGTTTTCAGATCAAGAATGTTGATTCCTCCGCCGTCAGTGGCCAGCCATAGCTGATGATCATCTTCCAGGATATCGAGTACCACATCATTAGTAAGCCCCGAGTTTTTAGTGTCGTACTGCCGGATCAATTGTCCGTTCCTGTCAAAGCCCTTCAGGCCCTTGGCGTAAGGAGAGACCCATACCTGTTGTGCCGCGTTTACATAAAGGCCAACCAGCTCGCGGTCGGTTAAAAATCCGGCCCGTTTCAAGCTATTGTCTTTTGGATTAAACAGCCATGCGCCATCTCTGCGCGTTTGTAGCAGTACTTTGTCTTGCCATTTTACCATTTTGGTATATACTTCCGCGCTCTTCTCCTTTCCTTTTGTTGGGATCTCCAGCAGGAGGTTTTTTGAAGTATCATACCGGTATAAGGCCCCGGTTCCGCCAAACAGCATACCACCAGGAAGCTCCACCACCGAACGGGGCGTGATGGTCCTGGGCCGGGATTCGATGGTTTTGAATTTATCCGTAGCGGGATCATACAAGGCCAAACCGTTCTCCGTACCCACCCAGATGTTACCTGTGCGATCTTCGGACAGAAAATTAATCTGATTTCCGGGAAGGGAACCTGGATCATGCTTTTTATAAAAATAACTTTTTAGGTTGTACCGGTCATATCTGTTCAAGCCGGACCTGGTGCCGATCCATATAAAACCGCGTTGATCATTAAGCATGCAACGGACGCTCGATTGCGTCAGTCCGTCCTCCAGCGAAATTTGCTTGAAATAGTAGCCCTCTTGCGCTTGGATTGTCGCAAACCCTGCAAGAAAAAAATAGAAGAGGGAAATAAATATCAGCCTGGGAATTTTCAGTTTCAACGATTTTTCGGTTAGAAATATAAAAGTAAATAAAGAAGCTCCGCAATACGAAACTATTGGCCGGTTTAATTTCATTTATGCCCTGTAAATAAGCTAATAGACGATTTTAGATCATTTTCGGACGGTTTCGAACACTCACAATTTCGCTGCGCGGTACATTTGAATTCATTGTTTAACCAAATTTGAACCTAATGACAGGTGTATTTACGTACAAGAGAAGGTCTTTGATTTTTACTGCACTGCTCCTTTGCTTTTTCCTGGATGTCTCCGCACAAGGTGGCGCTGAAAAGCGTCCCAATATTGTGATTATTGTTTCTGATGATCATGCTTACCAAGCCATAAGTGCCTACGGTGCCGGGTTGATGCAAACACCGAATATAGACCGAATTGCGAAATCGGGAGCCCGTTTTGATAAGGCCTATGTAACCAATTCTATCTGTGGTCCGAGTAGGGCAGTTATCCTCACTGGTAAGTACAGTCATAAAAATGGTTTTAAGGATAATGAAAGCTCCGTATTCGACGGCAGCCAGGACTCCTTTATAAAACAACTCGGCAAAAACGGCTATCAGACAGCATGGATTGGAAAATGGCACCTGGAAAGTAAACCGGAAGGATTTAATTACTGGCAAGTGCTGCCCGCCCAGGGTGATTACTATAATCCTGATTTTGACATGATGGATGGGAGCAGAAAACGCTTTGATGGCTATGTCACTAATGTTATTACGGATGTGAGCGAAGAATGGCTCGATAAAAGAGATGCTGCTAAGCCATTTTGCCTGGTAATCGGGCATAAGGCCACCCACCGCATCTGGTTACCAGATACGGCGGATCTTGGAAAATTTGACAAGAAAAAATTCCCACTTCCCGCAAATTTCTATGACCAATACGATAATAGGAAAGCTGCAGCTGTTCAGGACATGTCGATCGAGAAGACCATGCTCATGGACTACGATCTTAAAATGTTCGGTTCGAAAGAGCATAAGGATAAGAGCGGCAATTTCAAACGCATGACGCCCGAACAACGTGCCAAAATGGACGCCTACTATGAACCGATAGAAGCGGAGCTGAAGGCATTAAATTTAAAAGGCAGAGCGCTTACGGAATGGAAGTACCAGCGTTATATGCGCGATTACCTGAGTACGGCCGCTTCGCTGGATCGTAACATTGGTCGCACGCTTGATTACCTGGATGAAAAAGGGCTTACCGAAAACACGATCGTGATCTATCTATCGGATCAGGGATTTTTCATGGGTGAACACGGCTGGTTTGATAAACGCTTTATGTACGAAGAGTCATTCCGCACGCCAATGGTGATGCGTTACCCTGGCAAGGTTAAACCGGGTACAATATCCGACCGGCTGGTGATGAACCTCGACATCGCACCTACATTGCTGGATGCCGCTAAAGTGCCTATTCCAAAGGATATGCAGGGTACCTCCATGCTGCCGGTGCTTACCAACAAAGCTGATGCTGGTCGTAACGCTTTATACTACCATTACTACGAGAATGGTGAACACTCCGTATCACCGCATTTCGGCGTCCGTACTAAAAACTATAAACTGATCCGGTTCTATAAACGGGTTGAAGGATGGGAACTGTATGATCTTGAAAAAGATCCTAAGGAGATGCAGAACATTTATGGTAAAAAAGGATATGAATCTGTTACCGCCGATTTGCACAAGGCATTAAAGCAACAGATTAACAAATACGAAGATAAGGATGCCTTAAAGATTTTAGAAACTGAATAATATGAATGCTTTTAGAAAAAAACTTATGCTGGGTTCATTGCTCACCTTGTCGCATGTGGTTTATGGGCAGACAAACTTCAGCTTAATACAGCCCGGAGACAGCCATGCAGAAATCATAGCCAAGGCGGCAAGCGTAAGGCCCTCTGCCAAACAGCTGCGCTGGCAGCAGCTGGAACTCACTGCCTTTTTCCACTTCGGCATCAATACTTACAGCGGCACCGAATGGGGTACAGGCAAGGAGGATCCAAAGATCTTTAATCCTACCAAGCTGGATGCCGATCAATGGGTGCGGGTAGCAAAGGAGGCCGGCTTTAAGCAAGTGATCCTTACAGCAAAGCACCACGATGGCTTTTGCCTCTGGCCCACAAAGACAACCAAACAATCTGTAGAAAGTAGTCCTTGGAAAAATGGAAAGGGTGATGTGGTCGCTGAAGTTGCTGCAGCATGTAAAAGATATGACATCGGATTTGGGGTGTACCTTTCACCATGGGACATGAATTCGCCGGTTTATGGTAGTGATGCCTATAATGATTTGTTCATCGAGCAGCTCACAGAGCTTTTAACCAAATACGGCAAGGTGGATGAAGTATGGTTTGACGGTGCAAACGGCGAAGGGCCAAATGGTAAGAAGCAAGAATATGACTTCAACCGCTGGTATGCGCATATTCGAAAACTGCAGCCACAAGCCGTAATTGCGATCATGGGACCTGACGTACGTTGGGTAGGCACGGAAACCGGCTACGGCCGGGAAACGGAATGGAGTGTGCTTCCCGCGGACAACCTCGATCAATCATCCATTTCCGGAGATTCTCAAAAAGACATTAACGTTAAGCCCTCAGGCTTCCTGAAAGGACAGGATATTGGCGGTCGGGAGAAACTGAAAAATGCAAAGGGGTTGGTCTGGTACCCTGCAGAGACAGACGTGTCCATTCGTCCGGGCTGGTTTTACCATGAAAAAGAAGACAGCAAGGTGAAAACACCAGAAAAACTGCTCGACATCTACTACAGCTCCGTAGGACGAAATGGGGTGTTACTGCTGAATATCCCGCCGAACAAAGAAGGGCTGATCGCAGATAGCGACATAAACAGCTTGAAAGAACTGACCAGACTTCGTACGGAAACCTTCAAAAAGAACCTCGCTAAAAACGCGAGCATCGTGTCAGCTAATGGGAAGAATGCTAAAGCCATGCTCGACGGAAAGTACAATACGAGCTGGACGACCAAAGGTAGCGACAGCACGGCTGTCATTGAGTTGAACCTGCCGAAGGCTGAGACCTTTGATGTCCTTGCTTTACAGGAAAACATCAGTATTGGTCAGCGCATCGAGAAGTTCAGCTTCGAATACTGGGATGGCCAGGCATGGAAACAAGCAGCAAGTGGCACAACGGTAGGCTACAAGCGATTGCTCCGCTTTGAACCTGTAAGTGCGTCAAAGGTACGACTGCGGATTGCGGAATCCAGGCTTAATCCAACGCTTTCTGAGTTTGGGCTATACAAACAAATCAAATAATAAATCAAACCAAATAGATGTATGAAACACAATTACGTAAACCCGTATGTTGCTTCAGCAGCCTGGAAGAAATCACTTCTGGTCCTCAAAGTAACGACATTCTTGCTGGCGGCTGCCAGCATGCCGGTAGCTGCAACAACATACAGCCTTGAAACCGAGTCTGGTTTTGTGAAAGGCAGTGTTGCACCCATTACTGTTAGCGGTAGGGTCGTAGATGAAAAGGGAGAGGCGATTCCGGGTGCCACCGTCAAAGTTAAAGGTAGCAAGATGGGGGGCATAACGGACAGTAACGGACGTTTTACACTCCAGAACGTGGATGAGACAGCTACGCTTGTGGTATCCTATGTCGGCTACGATTCTAAAGAAGTGAGGGTCAGCCGTTCGGCCATGATCGTAAGTCTGACGTCCCAATCCAATAACCTAAGCGACGTGGTTGTAGTGGGATACGGTTCCCAGAAGAAAGTAAATCTAACAGGGGCCGTGTCTAGCGTTGATGCAAAAGCACTGGAATCGCGACCGGTACAGAATGTGGGTCAGGCTTTACAAGGATTAATTCCGGGATTAAATTTCCAAACCGGTGGTCTGGGTGGAGAGCTTAACCAGAACCTGAGCTTCAATATCCGTGGTACGGGAACCATTGGTGCGGGTTCTTCTTCTTCACCATTGGTGCTTATCGATGGTATGGAAGGTGATTTGAATTCCATCAACCCACAGGATGTGGAAACGGTTACCGTTCTGAAGGATGCTGCGGCTTCCTCCATTTATGGTTCACGTGCGCCATTCGGGGTGGTTTTAATCACCACCAAGAAAGGTAAAATGGGGACCTCAAGTGTAAGTTACAGCAACAACTTCCGCTGGACCAAACCTATGGGCTTGCCGACTATGATGGACTCCTACACTTTTGCAAACTATTGGAATGAAGCCGCTGCGAACGGTGGTGAATCACCGAAGTTTGCCGAAGAGGTACTGGACAGAATCGTTAAATACCAGAAAGGGGAGATCGATTATACCACAATTGCTGATGCAAATGGAGATAAATGGCAATATTACACTGGTTCTAATGCGAATACCGACTGGTTCAAAGAACAATACCGCGATTATTCCTTTTCTCAGGATCATTCCATTAACATCAGCGGTGGTAGCGAGAAAACACAGTATTTCGTGTCGGGAGGTTTTCTGGATCAGGGTGGGATCACTACTTATTCAGGTGATGCATTCAAGCGTTACTCGCTAACGGGCAAGGTATCAACAGCGTTAAGCAAATTCGCCAAGTTTAATTATACCAGCCGGTTCATACGTGAGGATTATACTAAAGCCTCACACCAGAATGACCTGTTCTACCATAATGTGGCCAGACGCTGGCCCACGGTGCCGGTGAAAGATCCGAATGGCTTTTATTCGGAGCCTAGTGAAATTGCACAAATGCTTGATGGTGGTCGTGTAATTAACCAGCGGGACATATTATTCCAGCAGGCTCAATTGATCCTAACACCTGCGAAAGGATGGAATATTGTTGCAGACGGTAATGTCCGCATCACCAACCGGAATAACCATGAGGATATATTGCCTGCTTATGGCTACAATGTGGCAGGTAATCGTTATCCACTTGCAGTTGGGTACAATGCCGCGGATTACAGCTATGTATATGAATTTAATGACAAGGCGAACTATTTCACGGGAAATATTTATACGGATTATGAATTCAAAGTAAATGATGCACATAATTTCAAAGTGCTTGCCGGTTTCAATACGGAGCTGAACAAACTAAGAACATTAGGTGCTTCCAGAAGCGGGTTGATTACACCAGAACTGCCTACGATCAACACCGCGACAGCGGATAGCAGGGCGACTGAAGGTGCTTATCAGAACTGGGCGACCACTGGTTTTTTCAGTAGACTAAACTATAACTTTAAAGAGCGTTATTTATTGGAGATCAATGCCCGTTATGACGGTTCATCGCGCTTTTTGAGAGATCAGCGCTGGAACTTGTTCCCTTCATTCTCTGCAGGCTGGAACGTGGCGCAGGAGGATTTCTGGATGCTGAAAGATTATGTTCAGGTATTTAAAATCCGTGGGTCTTATGGCGAGCTGGGTAATCAGAACACCGATTTATGGTATCCATTTTTCGCTACCATGCCTGTTGGTGTGACCAATGGAAACTGGCTGCTGAATGGTCAAAGACCAAATACTTCGAGCGCACCGGGACTGGTGAGTACGATGTTGACCTGGGAGCGTATTGCCAGCTGGAATATCGGCTTTGATATGGCCATGATGAAGAACCGCCTGAACCTGAGCTTCGACTACTATAAACGCAACACTTTCGATATGGTTGGTCCGGCTCCGGAACTGCCGGTGACACTAGGGACGACAGTACCACAGGTAAACAATGCAGACATGGAATCTTATGGTTTTGAGGTAGAGGCTAAATGGCAGGATCGTATCGGTGATTTTGGATATTCCATCCGTGGTGTCTTATCTGACGATCAGCAACGAGTTACCAACTATCCGAATCCAACTGGAAATATTGCAAACTGGTACAATAACAAAATGAATGGCGAAATTTGGGGTTATACGACTGTAGGCATTGCAAAAACTCAGGCGGAGATGGATGCACATCTTGCCACGACCAACCAGAATGCCATGGGTGGAAACTGGACCGCCGGAGATATCATGTATAAAGATATCAATGGTGATGGTAAAGTAGATGGTGGAGCAGGTGTTCTGGGTAATACCGGCGACCGTTCTATCATAGGTAACTCCTCGCTCCGTTACCGATTCAGTCTGGATCTGGGTATGGATTACAAAGGCTTCGATTTCAGGGCATTCTTTCAGGGTGTAGGTAAACGTGATTACATGCCCAATGGTCCATATTTCTGGGGCGCAAGTGGCGGCATGTGGCAATCTGCCGGATTTACGGAACACATGGACTATTTCCGAGACGAAACATCGGTGATGGTAGCCAGTGGTCTTGCCGGTGTGAATTCAGATCCTTATTTCGCTAAACCATACTTCAACACCACTAAAAACCAGCAGGCACAGACCCGTTACATTCAGAATGGCGCATACCTGAGGTTGAAAAACCTTCAGCTGGGTTATAGCCTGCCAAAAACGGTTACTTCTAAGCTGGGGATTGCGCGGGCAAGGTTCTACCTGTCGGGAGATAACCTTTTCACGATTACCAAGATGGCTAAAACATTTGATCCGGAAACTGTAGGCCTGAGTGGCTACGGCGATGGCAAAACCTATCCATTAGCGCAGGTTTATTCTTGTGGTGTAAACATTACCTTCTAATTCAAAGTCATGAAAAAAAATTTTAATAAAGCATATTTAATCCTGCTGCTTTCCGGCCTTACCACAGTTGTGGGTTGTAATAAACAGTTGGATATGGAGCCGCTATCCGCGGTAACACCGGACAAATTCCTCTTTACGGAAGCCGACCTGGCAGCATATACCATTGGACAATACCGCTTCCCAACACATGAAGGCTGGGGGCCGGGCAGATTTGCAGCCGACAATCATACCGATAATCAGGCGACATCAGGGTTTTCCACCATCTGGGTGCCCGGAGAAAAAAGAGTGCCTCAATCCGATCAAGCCGAACTCGACGAAAATTGGAACTTTGAACAGATCCGCAATGCAAACTATTTTATCCAAACCGCTGTGCCACGTTGGAAGGAAAAGAAGATCACCGGTGCTGCTGCAAACATTGAACACTACATTGGTGAAGGTTACTTCCTGCGGGCTTATACCTACTTCAATAAGGTTCAACATTTTGGTGACTTCCCAATCCTGAAGAACACCCTTCCAGACAGAATGGATGAACTGGTGCAGGCATCCCAACGCCGTCCAAGGAATGAGGTTGCCCGCTTTATCCTTTCAGATCTTGATTCCGCCATTACTTTATTAAAGACTGTGGCACCAAATGGATCGAACCGTTTGTCGAAAAATGCGGCGCTTCTGTTTAAGTCCCGTGTGGCCTTACATGAAGCAAGCTGGCTAAGCTACCACAAAAACACGGCGATGGTACCTGGTGGACCGAACTGGCCGGGTGCGGGGAAAGTACCGGGCTTCAGCATCAACATCGATGCAGAGATCGACTATTTCTTAACGCAGGCGATGGACGCTGCGGCGCAAGTTGCTGATGCCGTGCCGCTGGTGATCAACACGAAAGACGATGGTTATAATTCTTCGGCCAATCCTTATGCAGCTATGTTTGCCGACATCGATATGAGTAAATATGCTGAAGTGCTCTTATGGCGCCGTTATGATCCAACGCTTGGGCTTAGCCATAATGTGAACCATTACATCAACAACAATGGCGGAAATACTGGTTATACCAGGGGTTTTGTTGACAATATTTTAATGCAGAATGGATTGCCAATTTATGCACCGGGGTCGGGCTATGCAGGTGATGATTCGGTGCAGCTGGTAAAGGTTAATCGCGATAACCGTCTGCAGTTGTTTATGAAGACGCCAGGAAACCTAAGGTTTACCGATAAGACCAACCCAGATGGTTCGCCAGTACTTAGCGGCAGACCCGATATCGTCGGCCTGGCAGAAACCAGGGATGTGACCGGGTACTCGGTAAAGAAAGGCTTTTCTTACCTCGCGTCGAATGCTGAAGGTAGTTTGGGCAATACCGGAAGTATTGTGTTCCGTGCCGCAGAAGCTTACCTGAACTACATCGAGGCTTCGTACATGAAAGAGGGTGTTGTAAATGGAAAGGCAGCTCAATACTGGCAGGCACTGAGAACCCGCGCAGGATTAAACCCGGACTTCAATGTGACCATCAACGCAACGATCATGACGGAAGAAGCGAAGCATGATATGGCCGCTTATTCCGCTGGAGCATTGCTTGCAGACAAAACTTTATATAACATCAGACGGGAGCGTCGTACCGAGTTGATGGCAGAAGGGATGCGGATGTATGACCTGAAAAGATGGAGAGCATTGGATCAGTTGAAAAGCAATCCCTACATCATTGAAGGTATGAAGGTTTGGGGTCCTATGGAAAAGTGGTTTGTAAATGCTACTGGTTCCAGTATCCTGATCGAATCCGGTACCTCCGGTAAAACGCCTAATATTTCGAAACGTTCAGAAAGTCCTTATATTCGACCATACAGGATCAATAATACCCCAAGTAATTTTGTTTTCAATGGTTATAGATGGACCGAGGCCCATTACTTGGAGCCGATTGCAATACAGCACCTGGTAATTACCGCCAATGGCGGCGATCTGGCGAATGCAGTGATTTATCAAAATCCTGGATGGCCAACAGTAGCTAACCAGGGTGCTAACTAGTTATCGGAACCATATGAACTATAAACAAACATTTGCCAATTAGACTTCCTGCAGTCATTTGCGAGCCTGCTCCAACAAAAAGTTGAACCCGGTAATGCAAGGGACAGTGAGAACCACCTGGAAAGCTTTCTTGGCAGAAGTACTGCCGGCAGGTCCATCTATGTAAAGCAGGGGGCTACATAGTCCATAACCAGGGGAAATTGGAAATACATTAGTCCTAATGCCGGGCCTGCAGTATCCAAACTGGTGAATATTGAAACTGGAAACTTAAAGACGCCGCAACTGTACGATCTGCGTACAGACAAAGGCGAGCAAAATAACGTCGCTTCTAAATACCCGAAATGGTAAAGGAGTTGGCAGCATTGCTGGAAGCGACAAAGAAATAGAACATGATGATTCCTAAGACTGTATGTTTCGCCACCTTATCCTGCATGCTTGCCCTGGCAAGCTGCAGGCATGAGGAACGTCAAGCTTATGCCGGGCAAGTAAGTACCTGCAGCAGCATGCCGGAAGTACGCTTTGCAAGCTACACCGAAGCTGAAAACACCAATAGTATGCCCGGAGATACTACCGGGATGGCCTGGATCCCCGCAGATCAAGGTTTTTGGATGGATAAATCAGAGGTCACCAATGCCGAGTTTGCCGCTTTTGTGGCAGCTACGGGCTATATAACTACAGCCGAGCAGGTGCCGGATTGGGAACAGCTGAAACAACAGGTTCCGGAAGGTACCCCGAAACCGCACGACAGTGTTTTCGTGGCTGCGTCACTGGTTTTTACGCCACCTGTCCATGCGGTTGCGCTAGATGACCCTTCCAGATGGTGGACCTGGACTAAAGCGGCGAACTGGAAACACCCGCAAGGTGCAGGCAGTAACCTGCATGGTAAGGAAAACCACCCGGTTGTACATGTTTCTCATGAAGATGCAAGTGCCTATGCGCAATGGGCGGGAAAAAGGTTGCCAACAGAAGCGGAGTGGGAATTCGCAGCAAGGGGCGGCATAGCAGACGCCCTTTTTCCATGGGGCAATGAGCCTGTTGAATCCGGACGTCCTAAGGCCAATACCTGGCAAGGATCCTTTCCAAATCAGAATACCAGCTGGGACGGTGTGTATGGCCTGGCCAAGGTAAAGTTATATGCCCCCAATGCTTATGGCCTGTATGATATGGCAGGAAATGTTTGGGAGTGGTGTGAGGGAACTGCAATTGTCCTCAAAGGGGGGTCATTTCTTTGTAATTCTTCCTACTGTGAAGGCTACCGGGTGACATCAAGAATGCCGACCGCACCTGACACCGGACTCGAACATACCGGCTTCAGATGTGTGAGGGACTAACACGACTATTACTGCTCCTCGATTTCGCAATTGGTAAATAATCTTTAATTTCGCCATATACATAGGAAATAGCGGAAAATGGATTATCAATTCAAAGAAATAGAAAAAAAGTGGCAGGGCTTCTGGGCAGAAAATCAAACCTTTAAAGCAGCGCAAACGACTGACAAGCCGAAGTTTTATGTTTTAGATATGTTCCCGTATCCATCTGGTGCCGGACTACATGTTGGACACCCACTAGGATACATTGCTTCTGACATTTTTTCCAGATATAAAAGATTAAAAGGCTTCAACGTGCTGCATCCGATGGGCTATGACTCGTTTGGCTTGCCGGCAGAGCAATATGCGATTCAAACCGGACAACATCCGGCATTGACAACCGAGCAGAATATCAATACCTACCGCAGACAGCTGGACCAGATCGGATTTTCTTTCGACTGGAGCAAGGAAATCCGTACCAGTGAACCATCTTACTACAAGTGGACCCAATGGATCTTCATGCAGCTGTTCAATTCCTGGTATAATGTCGAAACTGACCGTGCAGAAAACATCAGCACCCTGATTGCGAAGTTTGAAACTTCTGGCAGTGCCGGCATTAAGGCTGCGGCAGATGAGGATGTGCTTACATTTGATGCTTCGGAATGGGCAGCAATGACCGAAGAAGCTAAACAAACAGAATTGCTGAAGTACCGCTTAACATATCTAAGAGAAAGTACTGTGAACTGGTGTGCGGCACTTGGGACGGTACTTGCAAATGATGAGGTGATCGGCGGTTATTCAGAACGTGGCGGTCACCCGGTAGAGCAGAAGAAAATGATGCAGTGGAGCATGCGCATTTCTGCATACGCAGAACGTTTACTTCAAGGTCTAAATACGGTTGACTTCCCGGAGCCAGTAAAGGAAATGCAACGCAACTGGATCGGCAAGAGTGTTGGTGCTAGCGTGAAGTTTCCAATTGAAAATCATACCGGCCATATCGAAGTTTTCACCACGCGTGTGGATACAATTTATGGGGTATCTTTTCTGGTACTTGCGCCGGAGCATGAGCTTGTGGCGGAACTGACCACACCTGAACAAAAAGACGCGGTAGAAAACTATATCGCACAAACCCGTAAAAAGTCCGAGCTGGACCGTATGGCAGATACCAAGACGGTTTCTGGTGCTTTCACCGGCCGTTATGTGCTTAATCCGGTAAGTGGTGAAAGGGTGCAGCTTTGGATTGCCGACTACGTACTTGCAGGCTACGGAACTGGTGCAGTGATGGGTGTTCCAAGCGGTGACCAGCGCGATTGGCTATTCGCTACGCATTTCGGTCTGCCCATCCTGCAGATCTTAGATAAGCAAGCCGACCTGGATAAACAGGCGGATCCGACCAAAGAAGGTCAATACATCAACTCTGGTATCATCAATGGTATGAGCTACAAAGAAGCCATTGATACTTTGAACAAATGGCTGGAAGATAACAAGGCGGGTAAAGCGAAAATCAACTACCGTATGCGTGATGCCATATTCGGGCGTCAGCGTTACTGGGGTGAGCCGATTCCGGTGTATTTTAAAGCCGGTATTCCATACCTGATTAAAGAAGAGGAGCTTCCTTTATTGCTGCCTGAGGTAGATAAATATCTGCCTACAGAAACTGGTGAGCCTCCGCTGGGCCGGGCCACAAACTGGAGCTACGAGCAGCAATATGAATACGAATTGAGCACCATGCCGGGCTGGGCAGGTTCCAGCTGGTATTGGTACCGTTATATGGATTCAAAAAATGAGGCAGCTTTTGCGTCTAAAGAAGCGATCGACTACTGGCAGGATGTGGATCTTTATATCGGTGGTGCGGAACATGCTACCGGTCACTTGCTGTACAGCCGTTTCTGGAACAAGTTCCTGAAAGATCTTGGCTATGTGCAACAGGAAGAGCCTTTCAAAAAATTGATCAATCAGGGCATGATCCAGGGCCGCAGTAATTTTGTTTACCGCGTGATGGACGAAGATGGTAAATCCACAAACACCCTGGTATCTCATGGGCTTAAAGGCAGCTATAAAACCACTGCACTACATGTGGATGTGAACATCGTAGAAAATGAGGTACTGAATATCGAGAAGTTCAAGCTTTTCCGTCCGGAGTTCAAAGACGCTGAATTTATCCTGGAGAATGGTAAATACATCTGTGGCGTTGAGGTGGAAAAGATGTCAAAATCTAAGTTCAACGTGGTGAACCCGGATGTGTTGATCGAGAACTATGGTGCTGATACTTTGAGGATGTACGAGATGTTCTTAGGACCACTAGAGCAGAGTAAGCCCTGGAACACCAATGGTATAGAAGGTGTATTCAAGTTTTTGAGAAAGTTCTGGAGGTTGTTCCATAACGATGCATGGGAATTCAAGGTAAGTGATGCCGAGCCTACGAAAGCGGAGTTGAAAGCATTGCACAAGATCATCAAGAAGGTTCAGGATGATATTGAACGTTTTTCTTTCAATACATCTGTTTCCAGCTTCATGATCGCGGTGAATGAACTGACGGACCTAAAGTCTAACAACAAGCAGATCCTCCAGGATATGGTGATTGTACTATCATCTTATGCACCACATATATGTGAAGAACTTTGGACCTTGTTAGGTAATGAAGCAGGTACATTATCCTACGCTGCATATCCGACATTTAATCCGGATTACCTGGTTGAAGATGAGATCAGCTACCCGATTTCTGTTAACGGAAAAACTCGTATGAACCTGAGTATCAGTTCTACAATGGAAGCAAAGGAGATCGAGGAACTTGTGTTGGCTAACGAACAGGTTCAGAAGTATCTTGATGGTAAATCGCCTAAAAAGGTGATTGTTGTGAAGGGTAGAATTGTGAACATCGTGGTTTAATAAACACTAACTAACATAGTTGTTAACATTTAATGTTGATAACACAACGCCGCATTTTTTGAAGATGCGGCGTTTTTTATTGCCTGTGAGTAACTAACATCTATACCAGGGTTATGAACAGCTATTGCACAGCATATAAACACTAGTTAACATAGTTGTTAACAGCTAATGTTTATAACCAAAGAACGCCAATTTCAACATTCGGCAATCAATGCAGGAATGCATTAGACTCTTTTTTGCTGACTGGTGTTGTACTGGTGTGTCTATATCTTATTGTTAAACAGGCGACTAGGCTATTGCAGAAGCTCCTGCGCCATAGTCAACAAGCGCAGGCTGAATGATCAGCAGGCTTCAGATGAAGTGTAGACTTATTAACATAAGGCCTAGAAGTTCAGAGGCGCATGCGTTGTGAAGGGTCATTCAGATCATCCAGAATATAAAGCTGTCCTTTTTCAATCAACAGGCCCTTCGTTTTTCCACTGAATTTATCCTGACCATGTTTCAGGTCTATCTTAATTACACGACCCTCGTAGGCAGATTTGATATCACTGACAATGCTGTGTCCGATAATGATCTTTGAGGCCTTATAGTAGTTTAGAACTTTCTCCAGATCCTGCTGGCTTTGTGCGGAGGGTATTGGCTTGAAAGGTGCTCTATAGAAATATTGTATCTTGTAGAAGATGTTCATGGATAGCGTACGGTCCCAATACGGGCTATGATTTGATTTTAAGATCAGGTAAGCTGCTCTATCCAGACTGTCTGCATCTGGATTGCGTCCATAGTACTTTTTGGCGATTTCGTTGATGTGGGTTTGTGTGATACCTTCTTCAACAAGTATTTTATTTAAACCTGCGTGCACAAAGATGTAATCCCCAATCTTCTCCATGACGTTTTTACTCCGCAGCCATCGGCCTAAGAAAGACTTTTCACCATAGAGGTATTTGTTTGCGCGGTTCCAATCGGCTTGTTTGCTGATCTGTTTGGCAGCTTCACGGTATTTGTATTCTGCATAGGAAGTATTGCCATACATATTCAGGATCTCATGGTTCCCGAGAATGTAGTGAACCTTTCCACCCGCTAAGGCGGCCTGCTGTTCCAGGTGGTAAATTAACCAGAGTACTGCCGTGACATGTTTTCCTCGATCTACAAAGTCGCCATTCAGCAACAGATGACCCTTTCCGAAGATCCAGCGATAGCTTTTATCCATCACTTTATTCTTTATCAGGAAGCTGTAAAAGCCGTTGAAGTTCCCTTCTATATCTGAAATGGCAATCAGCTTTTCCGGCATGGCCGATGTTTCTGGCTGTGGCTGTAAGGTCTTGTCTAGATGTACCCGAAAGCTATCCAGATCTTCGTTGTTCACACGAACCATAACAGATTGAGTACTATCGAGGAGTGATGCGGTCAACTGGTTCTTCGCGCTAACCTGATACACTAAACTGTCGATGATGTAAGGGCCATCAATTCCGTCGAAACTCGTTTTAACCCTACCTTCGGATTTAAACCCAAAAGTTCTGTCCTTTTGCCATAGTGCATTTAATCCAGACCAGTAGAAGCTGTACCTTCCGGTTTGCTCGTCGATATTTTGATGTCCAAAGAATAAGGTGGCTATAACCCAATAGGCTATGCCAAGGCCGACCGCCCATTTGAAAACCTTTTTAAGGAATGCACTTGCTTTCTTCATTGATAACCTGTTCAAATTTTCTGCATTGGATACTTCTTTTGAACATTCGTTACATGGGCCTTCCTCGTTTATGAATTCCGGACAGTCGTGAATACACTTGCCTGAGTCTTAAAATGAAAATCCAACGGAGATATAGGGTAAAGCACCTTCTCTGGAGAAGCCCACCGTTCCTTGAATCAGGATCAACTCCGCTGGTCTTACATACAGGCCTCCGCCAAAACCATCATGCCAGGTTGAGGAGGATTCTCCAGGCTCCCAAACTCTACCGACATCATTGAAGGCAATCATACCCACTTCCCCGGGGGTAATGTAAGATGTAAAATCAAAAAGCTTCAGACGCAGGTCCAGGTTATAGTATACTGCAGATTTTCCGCTGAACCTGTTACTGTGAAAGCCGCGGAGGTTTCTTGCGCCACCCAGCTGCATGCGCTGGAAGAATGTGGGGTCTCCGAATGTTGTTCCAGCTCCAATGCGGTTCGCGATCACCAATCCGGAATTACCAGGGTTCAGGTAAAACCTGAACTCCGAACGCAAGTAGCCGTAACGGTCTTGCGCTTCAGCTACCTGCTGTTTCCCGCTGATTGCGGTTTGCCAGTAGATACCTTTGGTCGGAATTGCCTCATTATCCCTGGTGTCGTAGGTGATCAGTCCGATAAGTCCAGCGTAGAAGCGGTTGTTGAATACATCCTGCGCAGGATTAAGCCGATCGTATTCGCCAAGGAAGTGTTCTGCATTTCTGGAAGATTTGCTGCTGTAAAACTCGGTGGAAATGCCACCTTCAAGCGTCAGGTTCTTGACAACTTCCCGTTTTAATTTTATATCTGCATTTAGGTAATCATATCTGTTCCGGTAAAAGGAGATCTCCCTTGGTTCATCATCTTCAAAACGGGTGTCATTACCTAGTCCAAAGAAGTTACTTTGATTGTTTGGACCCAGGTAATCTACATCGATCTTTAGATCATTTTTCCCGATCGCTTCCTTGAAGTCTCCTTCATAGGTAAGGTGAAAAGCTTGCCGACCGGTGGAGTAGTTGACCCAGAACTCATTATGGAAAGCATATGGTGTTTTGCGAAACCCTTGTTTTTGGTAGATCAGACCGACACCTGGCTGTAGTCCCCGGTCGATGCTGTAATTAAGTCTGAACAGTGGACCAAGCTGGTCGAAAACGAAGCTGCGCTTGTTAAAGGAATTTACCACGGTATCATTTGCCAGCCTGAGTTTAGCGTATGATCTTGATGGAACCTGATTTTGCTCATCCTGCCGGTCATAGACAAAAGGCTTTTTACCTCCTTTTAAGCTTTCTGCGATGTTGAAGCGATCATTACCCGCGCCGCCAACAAACCTCAGCCGAATGGGAGCGCTTGCCTGGCCTTTAACGTCAAAGATGTCATCTCCCCCAAAGCCATATAGGCGGATTTCCTCCGTTTCATCTGCTTTGAAAGTACGATGGAAAATGCTTCTGCCCAGGGTGCTGTCCTTTTTGATGTTCTCAATCCGAAGCTCAAGGTCGCCGTTAGCTTGATGATTTATGCTGAACTGTTCGCGCTTGTCCGAAGCGGGGATGTCAACGGTCTTAGCCAGGAACCTGTAGTACTCCAGGGCGATCTGCTCGAGCTGCTGAATGCGACCGTTCAGGTTTGTGCTGATCTCCGCTTCATTCTGACTTCTTATTTCAGGTGGGAGTAAGCTGAGTGCCCGTTTTACAAGTTCGGGACAAAGCTGTTGCTGCACATACTTGATCTCCTTACGCCAGTCAGCCTCATTCAGGTCGGTAAGGAAATAGCGGTCGAAATACCGGTTGTTAAAATTCCATGTTTTTACATCTCTGATCCCTGGGGAGTAGGGCTGAAGATTTGCCTTCAGCCACTGATGGGAAAGCACCCAAGGGAGAATACCACTGGTTTTATAGAATACTTTATCTCTATCCCGTGGAATGGGAATGTAAGTGGTGACGCCACCTTTTTTCTCATCGCCCCAGCGCCAGTTGTCTTCGTGCCGATCCCAATCGCCGATGACAAAGTCCAGCAGCCTGGCTCTTAGTGTTAGCCGCTGGTCGGCAACATGATCATTATCCTCCTGCAATTCCGTCTGCACCTTCTCCGTATTGTCGGTGTCTTCAAATTGCAAAGGCTCACGTTCCTCAAAGAGGTAGGCCGCATTGGCAAATTCCTGGCGGTATTCACCGAGGCCAGGATCATCACCCACATAAACGATTTCTGGATTAGCATGTGGAATTTGCAGTGCATCCGCCAGGGGCGGAACGATCAGGGCTCCAAATGGATGCCCTGTAGATACCTGATCCTGTACAATATCCCTTGCGATTGTTGCTTTCAATCCTTCCGGCAGTGCACGGTCCGGATATTTCTGGATGGTTCGAAGCACCCATTCTTTTCCTTTAGGGTCCACGAAACGGATGGACTTGGTCTGATTGCCACCACCAAGCTTCAGGATCTTCAAGCCACCCTGTTCTTTTTGGATGTTCAGTATACGCAGCTTTACAGGTGTAGCCCAGAGACTGCGGTAGTTCTCGCCGAAGAACTTCCGGTGCAGCGAACCTACCGCGTCATATTCCGGTGCAATCGGTTTAATGATAAACTGCTCCGGATCATATTGCTGCCCAAGGCTGAGCAGGGGTGAAAGCATGCAAAGGGATAATAGGAATTTCTTCATTTTATGCTAATTTTCTTGTTGGCAGCAAAGCATTTCAGCTGGGTAAGCTGTCAAGGTTAAGACTTACTCTTAATGCTTTTAATCCTTCTACACCCTGTAATTCTTCAATTTCTAAAAATTCCACGTCCGATTTTAAGATCTCCTGCGTTGCCAAGATGTTAAAGTAGTTGAGGTATTCTTCGGCTTCCCATCTATTCATATAAACAATTGCGAGCTTGCCAGGTTGTGTCAGTCGTTCATCGGTGAATTTAATATGCGCTTTATCAATGCGCTTTTTCACCAGCTGATAGCGGATGTTATAACCGCCTTCTACGTCAAAACGCTGCTCATCAGGCCGGAAGCTGATGTCGATCAATTTCTCATGAACAAAGATAAGCTGTGTAGTTCGTAAGGGGATCGGTAAGCCAGGAATCAGGTTATGCGCAGCACGGGCGATGTTTGCGACCGCTGCAAGGTGTTTAAATCTGAAAACCTGCAGCAGATCTGCCGGCATTGGGCGATCTGGTGTAATGGACTGCCCTAGATATATATCGAACTCAACGCCATCTGTTCTGAACTTTTCAAAGTAGCATGGGAAGGTATTCTGTATATCTGCATTGAACTCGTCTAACATGGCATTGATGCTGCGGTTAAGCGTCTGCATACTATGCTCGAACAGGTTCCGGTTTTGGTATAGAGGCCCATTAAGGGCGGTTTGTTCAAAGTAGTTATCGATGATGTGTCCAATCTCTGGCCTTGCTTCCTTTAACAGTCGCAGGTATGGTGGCAGCTGCCGGATCAAGTAATCTTCGATACGGATGATCTGCCGGTCACTCAGATGCGTTTCCTTTTTATAGTTCCATACCTGTTCCTGATCAGGCAGGTTTTTCATGACGTCCGTTTCTGTAGATTCTTTGATAGCTTTAAAGGTTTGCTCAAGCACCTGAAAATGGGTATTCAGGTCTTTTCGGATGGCCAGGTTGCGGGAAACGCTGGAATCCTTCATGTCAATAGCGGCATAGAAGGGCTGCACGTCTTTAAATACAATGGGCTCAATTGGCAGGTCTTTCTCTTTACAATCAAATCTAAGATAGTTGTATGCCGCCTGATTAAAACGCCAGGCTACTGCCGGCTGAATCGCAGTAAACTTACTTGTGATCACTCTGGTGATCTCGTTGTTGAAATCAGCGGCAATGTTATGAAACAGTTGAGCAAGTAAAGGAAAGGCTGCTTCAATCTTGGAAAGCGTTTTAGCCGTTAAATATCTTGGGTTTTTGGCATAGATTTCCAGGCAGCCCACCAGCTTACCACTATAGTAGAGCGGAAACAAGGCATACGAACGGATGCCACTTTTACTCAAAAGCTTTAATATTGGATATTCCTGTTGCTCTTGCTCCAGGATCTCAGGAAATATCAGGGTTCTGGGGTTAGACAGGTACTCTTCCAATAGTAGTCTTGCATTGCTGGCACTTTCCTGCTGATTGACGTAGGTAAGGAGAATACTCTTGAAGCTGGAGTGATCATCAAGCAGCGTCTTCCCGCTCAGCCTTACATAAGGTAGAATACCGAACTCCAGCGCATTGGTACCGGCGATGGTCTTTAGTGCTTTTGAGATCCCTTTATCATAACTCCCGCTGGCACATTCATTATGTGCAATAATCACATCTTTGATGGATTGTAAGGCATGTGTTGCGGTAACATCAATCATCTCCACCACGGCAAAGCCTTCCAGGCGAAAGCGCTCTGGGGGCATCAGGCGTTCAAGTAAATGCAAGGTGTTATTTTCACCAAGCAGGTTGTCTTTGAAGTTCTCCAGGTTGAGCTTAGGCAGTTCCATATCGGTATGGATTTTCACGAAGCTGTTGTTGACATGTAGCTGGTAATATTTAAGCAGCTGTGTTTTAGGATCTATAAGGGTTTTGATGGTGAAATCCCAACCCGACAAGCTAACATCGTAGTATTTTTCCAGTACAATATTGTAAAAGGTCTTTAGCAGACTGTCACGCATTTGATCAAGTGAGGGCAAGTTAAGACCTGCCCGGAGGTTTTTGCTCAAAGGGTCGACCAGTACGCTGTAAAAAGCGGGTGTGCCGAAATAGAACGTCCCGGTAAGTGGGGCTGACAAGGCCCAAAGGTGCTCTGTTTCTTCTGCAAGAATCGGGGATAAAGAGGTATAGATCAGCTCAAACAGCGGTGTATATTTGGTGAGATTGTCCGGATCAATTGGCTCCTCCAACTCTGGGAATTTCTTGAACTGGTCCAGAATATAGCTGAAGATATTTCGTTTGGCAGTCGTTTCAGCACTAATTCTTTTTTCCAGATAATCAATAAAAGGTTGTAAACAGAATTTGGTCTCTGCGCCATTGATTCCTGGTGTCAGATCGGGGTATTGCCTGGTTAAATCAACCGTAAGTGCTTGCATTTAGTAAATATATTTTTTAACGGTTCGCCTTCTATCTCTAGGGATAAAGAACTAATCTGTGATTGCCGTATAATGTTTTACAAATCTAAACGTTTCGGCTATTCCGCCTGCTTGCTCTTCGTAAAATTTGATGTGGAGGCTTTTGTCTGGAAATAGGTCCATGACCACATACCCCTGAACTGCTTTGCCATAAAGCGCATGTTTGCCCCTGACAACCTCACTGGTTTTCGTTCCTGCACCACTGACAATCTGAATGTAGTCATTCTCTTTGATAAATTGGAGTCCATGGTCATGTCCCGCGACATGGATGAGGTTCGGTATTCCTGTAAATGCAGCATCAACGCCATTGATCATTTGCTTGTATGCTTTATTTCTAAGGTCTTCCGGGCCGGGGAAGGTACGTCTGATCAACGGGTAGATGGAGCCGAGGACCGGGAGTGGAATATATAGGTTTTTATGGAGGTCTCTTAGTGGAAAAAGATGTTGCATGAAACTGAATCTGCCACCATGGATGCCGTAGCTTCGGAAGGGATGGTGGGCAGCAAGTAGGAGGATTTGATCTTTGTGTTTTTCTGCCAGCGACTTCATTTGCCTGAGCACTTCCCCCTTGCTGTTGCAGGCGCATGCTGCTTCCCCGGTGTCTTTTTGATGGGGGTACACCCACCACTCGCTGTCGAAAGTAACAATGGAAAGGTTTGCGGTAATGGGTAGCAGGACAGGACCGGGACATCCGTTTTCGGGCACCATTCGCAGGTTAGCGTCTTGCTGGTTTTTAAGGAATATAGATTGGGCTTTGACTTTCGCCAGGCCCTGTGGGCCCGACTTATCCCAATCGTGATTACCCGGAATGAAATATACTTTGGCGCCCTTTGCCCGCATAGGACTGAACTGTGAACGTAGCACCTGTCCCGTTTCCTTTTCCTCAACACTGCCGGGTAGGCCCATGCCCTTTGGATAAATGTTGTCGCCGAGATAAACCACAGTTGTTTTCCCCGGAAGTACCCGCTCAGCAGCATGACTTATAACCTGACTTTGTTCTGGATCAATTTCACCAGCGTCGCCAATGAAGATCAGCCTGGAAACAATGGTGCTGCTATCTTGTGCCTTGCTGGTAAAACTTAAGAGGAATATGCAGCAGATGCCTAACAGCTTTCTCATTGTTCTTTATTTTGTAGCCAAGGGTTTGAACTTCAGGATATTTCCATTCGTGATTTCGTCGCCTTCATTAGAAATATACAGGTTCAGGTCTTTATCGAAAGTGATGCCTTCAGGCTGGTTGAACGTTGATGAATCAAGGTCATATACCCCTTTGATCTGCCAGTCAGAGCTTGCAACAACAAGCAGTTTCTCTGCAGAAGAGAGGATGTACCATTCCAGGCTTTTCGGTTGCCGTGTAATTGCCGATACACGCAAGCCTGACTTGAGTTTAAAGCCGAGTTTTTCGACGACATCCTGGTCAAACTTTAATTCCGAAATGGTACCCAGGTCTTTGCTGTTGGTATCGATCTTGATTTTATACCCCAGTGTATTACGTTTTTTCTTTCCAGCACTTTTTGTCAATACATACAGGCTTTGCCCCTTTACATCAGCATATAGACTTTCATATTCTGCTTTCGGCAGGAAGTTTTCCCAATGTTGTACCATTGAGCTGATATCATCATTGTCTGCATTCAGCGGAAAGCTGTAGAAGTCGCTTGAGCTGGTAATTACATACACACGCCCGTTTAGAATGGCCAGATCTTCATAATCGCCTTTAGGACCAAACTTGATGCTCCGGGCTTTTTTTATGCCCCAGCTTAGGCTAAAAAGGCGGCCGTCCTCATCCTGAATCGCATAGATGCTTGAGGGATCATCGTTGTTGAAGGTTATTCCGGAGATTTCCAACAGGCTTTCGGGCATGTTGAATTTCTCAGCTGCTGTTAAATCATAGTTCAACGCTGGTTGCTGGACACTGCTCTTAGTTTTGGGTTTACAGGCAAAAAAAGAGACAATGCTCAGCATTACCAACAATTGAAGTGTTTTCGATAGTGCTTGCTTCATGATAGTTCCTGTTTAAATTGAGCTGCCCTAAGCAGCTTATAAATTTCCTCCTGTGCACGTATTCCGTTTCTTTGAGCTATAGGGATGTTCTGGAGCATCGGATCCAGCTGTACTGCTTGTTCAGTATCGTTGAGTTGAATATCCAGGAGTTGCTCGAGCTGTGTCTTCAGTTTTGGGTCATGGATTGGAAAACACACTTCTATTCTGGAATAAATATTCCGGTTCATCCAGTCTGCGGAGCCCATAAATACGTCTTTGTTTCCGTTGTTATGAAAGATAAAAATCCGTCCATGTTCCAGATAGCGGTCTACGATCCGGATAATGCGGATGTTTTCGCTTTGCCGCGGCACCCCGGGTATGAGGCAGCAGATTCCCCGGATGATCAGTTTAATTTTTACGCCGGCATTGGAGGCATCATAAAGCTTGCGGATCAGTGTTTGCTCTTCCAGATTATTCAGTTTGATGGTTATGGCTGCGGGGCGACCGGCTTTTGCGAACTGTATCTCGCGCTCAATAAGTAATAAGAATTGATCCTGAAGGTTAAACTGCGCAACCAATAACTCCTGGAAGTTCAACGCTTTCTTTAGTGCCATGGTCTTCTTCGGAGTAGCTAAAAACTGAAAAAGCGATTCGAGTTCTTGCAAAAGGTTTGGCGCTGCGGTAAGTAAGGCATGATCGGTGTAGAACTTCGCGGTATTCTCGTTTAAGTTTCCGGTCGACAGTAAGCCAAACCGTTGGATGCCCTGGCTGGAGCTTCTTTTTACGACTGCGACCTTCGCGTGGACTTTGTACTTCACACTGCTGTAAATGACTTCTGCACCTGCTGCCTTAAGTTTTGTTGCCCATTTGATGTTATTCTCTTCGTCAAAACGGGCTTTTAACTCCAACATCACCACCACTTTCTTGTTGTTCTTCGCCGCATTGATCAATGCAGTGACTACGCGGGAGTTCTTGGCCGCCCGGTACAGTGTGCAATAAACTTCTGTGACTGCTGGGTCTGTAGCTGCGGTTTCAAAAAAATGCAGTATCGGTTCGAACGACTGATAAGGCAGGTTTATCAGCAGATCCTGCTGCTGTATGCGGTCAAAGATGGAACGTTCATGTCCCTGTGGAAACAGCTGCATTGCGGGCCAATCGGGATAGTTGAACTCCGGTCCGTTTAAGGGAAAGCTGTTTAAATCCTTAAGATTATGATAATAGCCACCCAATACGATCGACGAATGCTGCAGATTAAGTGCATAAACCATCTTATAGAGATGTCGGAGGGGGATATCGGGCTGACAAAGGAACCTCGAGGCAATGCCATAGTCTCGCTTAGCCAATTCTTTTTCCATAGCAGCAATAATATTCTCATCTACTTCTTCCTCCAGGTGCAGTTCGGCATCTCTGGTTACCTTCACCGCGTAAGCTGCCGTTACAGTATCATGCTCAAACATTTTTTGTAGGTTGAAACGAATGATGTCGTCTATAAACAAGATGTGTTTGATCTCTCCGTTCGGAACTACGTACAACCTTTGCAAAACGTCTGAAGGGATATTTAGCATCAGCAGCTGCTCGATATCGGCACTATTGCGGAGCACAACACCAAGGTACAGCTTGTTGTTTTCTGCAAAGAAGGCCGTATTTGCCTGTTCCATATAAACAGGTTTTAGCAAGGGTTTTATGTTATCGTCGAATAGCGCACGCACAGTAGCGGCAATGTTCTCCGGAATGTCTTTCCGGTAAAGCCAATGGTAGTTATTCGCGGCCAGTTCAGGAATGATGATGTTGCGCAGGATTTCCCCGTATCGCTGTTGTTGCAGGTTTATGCGCCTTTTCGCTTCACGGTAGGCGAAGTCATCACTTTGAATATCCTTATCCACAGCCTTCAACACAGGCATACGTACCCGGTAAAACTCATCGAGATTGGAAGAGTAGATGGAAAGGAACCTGATCTTCTCCATCAACGGCACCTTTTCAGAGGCAGCCTCTTCCAGCACCCTCTGGTTGAAGGTGAGCCAGCTCAGATCACGGTTAAAAAAGGTGTATTCATTCATGTTATACTTCAAACGCTACAGCCAGGATAAATCCTAGTACAGAAACAATAATTCCGAACATGAATACATTATAAGCAATTCTCAACAAACGGTATTTTCTGCCAAGCACTATACCTTGCGAGTAGATGTCTTTGATTAAACTTCCGTAAAGATAATCCCGGTTGTCCATCATCTTCTCCATAGCTGCATTATAGTCATGGAGGCTCATACGATAAAAATTTCCGAAGAAGAGCAGATTGGGCTTTTTCTCCAGTACCTCTTCTGGCGTAAACCTTCCGGGCGGCACTGTAGGTCGCGTGGCAAGGATGGAAAATACCATGGTCACCAGGCAGATCAACAACAAGGTAACAGTCGGCAGGATCAGGTGTTCGTTGTCTTCCAATTTTCTAAGTAAAACACTGAGCACTACAGAAAGGATGATGGAGTTGATGGAGATCATGATGTGAGCTTTATTATCCGCCATATCACTCAAACGCTGGTGGTTGTTGGAGGTGATCCGGAACATCGTTTCAATCCCTTTTTCCGGTCTGCTATCTTTATCGTCTTTCTTCTTTTTTTCTTTAGCAGCGGATTTGTCTTCCATCGTGTTCGTAGGAGTATTTTCAGGGACAACCGGCTGGAAGGACTCTTGCAGCTGTGTTTTCAACATTCGCATGTTCTCTTTTTTCCTTGCAGTAAGTTTATCAATGCAATACTGCGTATGGTAATTATGTGACTCAAGCAGCTGTAGTGTCCCAAGCCGCCAGATGTTTTTATCGATCTCTTTATTACAAACGGCAATGGTCTCCTTGCGCATCAACTTATTACGTTCCTTGAAATCTTCACTTCCCAGGTGGTACAGGTCGGCATCACACACAATCTGCTGCAGGAGGGTTTTCGGGGATTGGGGCATCTTGGTTGCCAAAATACAACCTTGCACTTCCTGGATACTTCCCTCATCCACATTTAAGCTTCGGAGAAATTTGGCGGCAGTCTCTGCACCTTTATTTTCATGTTGCTCAAGCCCTTCCAGATATCCGACGTCGTGGAACCAGCAGGCGCATTGTACAATAAAGAAATCCCGGTCTGACAGTTTGTAGAAGTTTGCAATTTCTACAGCGTGTTTAATGACATGTTCGGTATGCTGAAGGTTGTGGTACACCAGCTGTTCATTGCTTCCGCTCTGGAATAAATGTTCAACATGGGTCTTTACGTCGTCTAAGATTTCAAGATAATTCATAATAGGTAAATATGGGGAATAACCTTGAAAAATGGTTATTTCTGCACTATAAACCCTGCATTCTTCATATTGTTTCTTGAGAAAGTTTTGCTGCAGCCTGTAACAAATAAACACCTTTGCATACTAAATGGACATACATTAAGATTTTATATGAAAAGATTGATACTCTTATTTTTTTCGGTGCTGACCTTTCTACAAACGAAAGCACAATTGCCAATTCCTGGCGCTACCACCAGGGTTACTGTTGTAGGGAAGGTCTCTGCAACAATTATTGATTCCCTGACCAACAAACCTGTAGACTACGCCAGTACATCCCTGGTAAGAATCTCCGATAACAAAGCCGTAAACGGTGCCGTTTCAGATGAGAAGGGAAAGATCTCTATTCAAAATGTAAGTCCGGGTAAATACAAGTTGACCGTAGGATTTATCGGCTATACCACCAAGGTGTTAAACGTAACCACAACACCAGAAAAACCAGATTTAAGCATCGGGACCATTCGGCTGGCTTCTACAGCAAACAACCTTGCAGAGGTAACCGTTACCGGTCAGAAGGCCCTTGTAGAAACGAAGATTGATAAGGTGGTATATAATGCAGAGCAGGATGTAACCATTGCTGGCGGAAATGCAAGTGATGTGATGCGTAAGGTGCCGATGCTTTCGGTTGATATTGATGGCAATGTTTCCCTTCGTGGAAGCTCACAGGTGCGGGTGTTGATCAACGGTAAACCCTCAGGAACCATGGCCAACAGTGTTGCCGATGCGTTGAAAATGATCCCTGCGGAGCAGATTAAGAGCGTTGAGGTCATTACCAGTCCTTCTGCCAAGTATGACGCTGAAGGATCAGGTGGTATCATCAACATCATCACCAAAAAGAAAACCGCTCAGGGGGTAAGTGGTTCTGTAAACGCATCTGCCGGTATTCGTCAGAATAATGGAAACTTCAGCCTGAATACCCGCCAGGGCCGATTGGGCGTGACCAGCAACCTGGGGGTTCAGTATGCCATTCCTCAGGATACTCGTGTAGTGCTACTAAATGAAAACTATAATCCTGCTTCTTCATTAGCTCAGGACGGTTTTACAAAATCCAAGCGCTGGGGCGGTAATGGTAATATTGGTGTGGATTACGACATTAACAACTACAACAACATCTCAACCAACTTGAAGTATAACCGCTTTGAAACCGGCAATGACGGTATGTTGGCTGTTTTGCGCCAGGTAGCTGACCTGCAGTCTGCATTCTCACGGGAGACAAATAGTGAAGCTTCCATGAGCAACTTCGACTGGACTGCAGATTACCGCAGGACAACCAAAAGAGAAGGCGAGGAGTTCAGTGTTTCCGGCCAGGCGTCTTTTGGCCGAAATGTGAATGACTTTGTGACCAGATATTTATATCCAGATGAAAACCCTATGGAAGTAAATGGTGACAACACGGGTAAAAATAATGAGTATACGCTCCAGGCCGATTATACATATCCGTTTTCAAAGGTTGTTGTTTTAGAAACAGGGTTGAAAGGTATCTTCAGAAGTATTGAAAGTAAGTACCAGGATACCGAGCAGGACTTTAACTACGGTCAGGATGTGGGTGCAGCCTATGGTGTGATCAGCTTCAAGCTGGCCAAGAAGTTATCTTTTAAAGGTGGCTTACGTGCGGAGTATACGAACATCAATGGTACCGCAGGATCTTCGCTCGACTTCAAAAATGATTATTTCAACCTGTTCCCGAGTGCAATCTTGTCTCAGGCTTTTTCTCCAAGGACAACCTTGAAGCTGAGCTATAACAAAAGGATGCAGCGTCCGAGTTTATTCTACCTGAACCCTTTCTTAGATGAAAGCGACCCGGAGAATCAGCGTCAGGGTAACCCTGCCTTGAGCCCCGAAATAACAGACATCATTGAGCTTGGTTATTCGACCTACGTAAAAGGTTCAGTGATCAATGCTTCAGTATTCTACAGAAACACGCAGGATGTGATTGAAAGTGTATTCAATCCCTCACAAAGGCTGACTACATATTTCAACGTCGGAACCAGCAAGTCTTTCGGTTTTAACACTTTTGCAAGCTATAACCCGGTTCCAAAATGGACACTCATGGGTAACTTCAACATCAACAGCTATGAGGTTATGGACCCAAGTACGAATTCAAGTACAGGTGTTTATGCCAACTATTCGGTATTCCTAAGATCTGCACTGAGCATTAAAGGCGGCTGGAATACCGAGATCTTCGGTGTTTACAATGGTTCACGGAGATCCTTCCAGGGTACAACAGGTGCGATGGCCTTCTATGGCGGTGCCTTGAAAAAGGACATCATGAACAAGAAAGCTACGGTGGGTTTGAACGTTTTCAACGTGTTTGCGAGAGATCTGCATATTGAAACACGCAATGAAACGCCTGAGTTCTTGCAAAGCACAAACATCTATTACCCAATCCGATCCTTTGGTGTAAACTTCAGCTACAACTTTGGAAAGATCAACTTCAATGCAAAACCAAAGAAGAAGTCTATCAAAAATGACGACTTGAAACAAGGTGAACAACAGATGGGTGGCCAAATGGGCGGCCCGGGTCAGGGATAAACCTTAGCCTTTTTTAACCCGCTTAAGGATCATGAGATTAAGCGGGTTTAACGGAAAACCGCTGATGTTGTTTTGCAGCATCACGACCGACTGATCATAAAATAGCGGGATCATGGAGCCATGCTCCATGATCATGTTATCCATCTGGTGGTAAAGCGCGTAGCGCTTCTCTGCATCATTCTCATAGTAGCTTTGTTCAAAAAGCTTGTCAAATTCCTTGTTGAAATAACCGGTGTAATTAGGGCCGAAAGGCACCTTGTTCTTCGAATAGAACACAGAAAGGTAGTTTTCCGCATCCGGGTAATCGGCAATCCAGGAGCCACGGAAGAAGTTTACTTCATTTTTCGCCATCAACTCGCGTAAACTTGCATTCGGACTTACATCTACTTTTACCTTTATGCCGATGGCATTTAACTCACCTTGTACAAATTCGATCAGATCTTTATAGGTCGTCGAGGTACTTAGCTTAATCAAGGGCAGGTTCTTCCCGTTAGGATATCCGGCTTCAGCAAGTAGCCTGGATGCTTTCGCAGGATCATAATGGTAGCCTTTTACAACGGTGCTGTCGAAGCCCGGCATACCCAGCGGTACAAAGCCAGCAGTAGCGGGAATACCCACACTATTGCGCAGGTATTTGATAAGTTTGGGTTTATCTATGGCGTACTGGATCGCCTGGCGTATCTTTTTGATTCTCAGTGGCGAGTTCTTTACAATGGATTTCGAGGTGTCTACCAGGATGCCAATGTACTCCGTACAAAGGTAGGGTCGCTTCAGGAGCTGAAACTTGCCCTCATATTTCTGTGTCATCTTGCCGCTCTTGCTGAGAATATCATCGCGGTAGCTGCCATCAACCTTGTCAAAGAAGTCCAGATCTTTTTTGATGAAGTTCATGAAAGCACTTTGTTTGTCGCTGATGAACGTTGCCTTGATGGCATCCAGGTAGGGCAAGCGCTGGTCACCATCTTTCTCCCAGTATTTTTCATTTTTCAGCAGGACAAGGATTTCATCTTCCTTCCAGTACTTGAACTTAAAAGGACCGGTTCCAATGGGATGGCTGCGGAAATCTTTGCCGTAATGTTCCACAACTTCCTTAGGAACCACGGAGCAGTACTGCGCAGTGAGCAGGTTCAGGAATGCCGGAAAGGGTTTGCTGAGCGCGATGCGAAAGGTGGTATCATTGATGGCTTTGAAGCTGTTGATATCTTTGACTTTGTCGTTAAAGATCCATCCACCTGAAGAAGCAACCTTTGGATCAATCAGGCGGTAAAAGCTGTAAGTAAAATCTTCAGCAACCACCTTGCGACCTTTACCATCCTTGAACAGCGGGTCGTCATGGAAATAAACATCATTCCGCAAGTGGAAGGTGTAGTGTAGCCCATCCTCAGAAACTTCCCAGGATTTTGCAATGGCAGGAACGGTATTGAGGTTGCTGTCGACCTGCACCAGCCCATTGAAAACCTGGTTGATCATCCAGATCGCATTCTGGTTCCTGGCAAAAGCCGGGTCCATGGAAGTGAGATTCTGATCGATATTCAGGTTGAAAACGGTCTTGTTTTCATTGGATGATTTGGTCTTGCAGGCACTAAAGCTCAGGAAAAGCAATCCACAAAATATATATTGAATAATACGGCGCATCTGTTCAGGAATACTAATTTTGCACAAAGTAACCAATTTAATAGTATGTCTTTTTTAAATGAAGTGATAAATAATGTTGAAGATGAAGTGTTAAGAGAGACGCTTCAGGAGCGTGTAGACCTCGTCTTACATAAAATCAAGTTCATGGAAAAGGTACATGTAATCTGCCTAAATTCACAGAATCAGCTAAATACCAGATTGAAAGAACTGGTGGAGGCAGCAGGTGGCATTATGCAGATCGACCCGCTTGAAGCCAGGGTATTGATCTATGAGGAACCTGGAAAAGGCATGCTGGAGCTCATGGGTATCGTGCCTGGCTTGCTACAGAAAGACTGGCCTGCGGTTACTTACAACCGCGTTTACCTGTTTGATGAACTTGATGTAGCTGACATGGATGCACCTGCACTTGTTGCTGCCATGGAAGACATCGCAGAGCTGATGTACCCTGGATATTTTGTGTTCGGCAATGAAGGCAGGACCTGGACTTCATTCGGCGTTTAACAGGAGATCGGCTGACGGTTCCTAAAACTTGATCAGCTTGTTGATCTGATCATTTGTGAACTTCAGCGTATCTTCCTTGAAGAAATCTCCCGCTTCATTCAACTCATATTTTATCGCAGGAATGTGCAGTCGTAAGGGCAGCACATTCAAATGCAGATATCCGCAGATGCCGGAGAAATGATCTATGCCCCGGATGTTTCCATACTTCCCGGAGGATATGCCGGTTAGCGCTGCCTTTTTATTGTAAAAACTATCCGGGAACTCGCAGGCATCAATGAAGGTTTTAAGCACCCCGGGGAAGCTTCCATTGTATTCGGGAATGATAAACAAGAATTTTTCTGTGTTTGCCACCATTTGCTGAATGGGCTCGAATTCGGGGCTGCGTTTACCGTAAAGGTCGGTAGCGATAAGTCTTTCCGGCAGGCTTTCCAGGCTGAAGAGTTGTGCCTCGGCCCCAAGTTGCTGAAGTGTTTTAAGATAATATCTGGACACTTTAAGCGTATTACTATTGGGTCTGTTGGTGCCGGAAATGATGGTGATCATAGCTTGTAATTTGTTAGTAAGATGTGCAAAACACTTGTGGCTTTAACAGTATAATTGCTATTTAGTTTGTATCTTAGCTATTTGTTAAAAAGCCCCTGAAACGTACAAAAATAGTACTTTCAGGCCAAATAAACGCTAGTGTTCAAGAGCCTCATACACTTAACAGGTAAATTTAAATAGATAGATGAGTAAAATTATTGCGTTGGCAAATCAGAAGGGTGGGGTAGGTAAAACGACATCAGCCATTAATCTCGCCGCAAGTTTAGCCGTATTAGAATACAAGACCTTATTGGTCGACGCTGATCCGCAGGCCAACTCTACATCAGGAATAGGGTTTGATCCAAGAAACATCAAGAACAGTATTTACGAGTGCATAATCAATGATATAGAACCAACAGAAGCGATTCAGAAAACCGAAACGCCAAACCTGGATCTTTTACCTGCACATATTGACCTGGTAGGTGCCGAGATTGAGATGATCAATCTGACCAACCGCGAGTTTAAAATGAAGTCCGTCTTGGGGAAAGTGCGCGATCAATATGACTTCATTATCATTGACTGCTCCCCATCTTTAGGTTTAATCACAATCAACGCGCTTACTGCTGCGGATTCTGTGATCATTCCGGTACAATGTGAGTACTTTGCATTGGAAGGGCTAGGTAAATTACTAAACACCATCAAGATTGTACAAACCCGTTTAAACACGGAGCTGGAAATTGAAGGTATCCTGTTAACGATGTATGATGTTCGTTTACGTTTATCTAACCAGGTGGTGGAAGAGGTGAGAACACATTTCCATGATCTGGTGTTCGACACGATCATCCAACGAAATACCCGCTTAAGTGAGGCGCCAAGTTATGGTGTATCTGTAATTATGCACGATGCAAACTGTAAGGGCGCAATAAACTATCTGAATCTGGCTCGCGAGATCGTCCGCAAAAACGGACTTGTTCCCGAGCCTGAAGAATTGACAACGGCAAAAATCAAAAATATTTAATGACATCTTTCCAGCGAAAAACAGGTTTAGGCAGAGGATTAAGTGCGCTTTTGGATGATACCGAAACTGCACATGCGCCAAAGAAAAGCGTAACGCCTGCCGCCGCTGCACCTGAACCACGTCCAGAAAGCAGCATCGGTAGCATTGCTATCGCGGACATCGAGATCAATCCATACCAGCCCCGTACTGACTTTGACCAGGTATCGCTGCATGAGCTATCGGAATCTATCCGTGTGCAAGGTCTTATTCAGCCCATTACTGTACGTAAACTAGACACTGGCAAGTATCAGCTGATATCCGGTGAAAGAAGGTTCCGTGCCGCAAAACTTGCCGGGCTTGATGATATACCTGCTTATGTGCGTTCCGCAAATGATCAGCAGATGCTGGAAATGGCGCTCATTGAGAACATACAACGTGAAAACCTGAATGCCATTGAGGTTGCGCTGAGCTTCCAGCGTATGATGGAGGAATGTAACCTTAAACAGGAGCAGCTGGGCGAACGTGTCGGTAAAAACCGTACCACCATCACTAACTACTTACGACTGCTTAAACTACCACCTGAAATCCAGGTATCCATCCGCGACCAAAAGATCTCTATGGGTCATGCTCGTGCGTTGATCAACGTTGATGATGTTGAAAAGCAGCTATTCATCCATCAGGAGATTATTGACAAAGGTTTGTCGGTAAGAAGGGTGGAAGAGATGGCCAGAAGCATTCATGCGCTGCAAGTTAAGCCTAAGGCAGTAAAACAACCTGCAGCTAGCTCTTTCGAATACCAGAAACTACAAAAAGACCTGGCTTCCAAATTCGCCACCAAGGTGAAACTGAAAGTGGGTCAGAATGGTAAGGGCGCCATTGAGATTCCTTTTGTGTCCAATGATGACCTGAGCAGAATTTTAGAATTATTAGATTGGTAATGGCTGGTAGAATATGGTTTATCGTAGTTCTTGCGCTTGCATCGTTATCGGTGAAAGCGCAGGACCCAATAACCATAAAGGCTGATAGCTCCGGTGTTAAAGTGGCTAAAGTAGATACGCTTAAATCGAACTACGTGAATGTGGGTAAGATTGCAGCACGCCGGGCCATTCTTCGATCGGCGATCATTCCAGGCTGGGGCCAGTTTGGCAATGGCTTAAACGTGTACCGCGGCGTGAAGATCGCCGCTATTTACACCGGCGCCACACTACTCACACTTTCTTACATCGACAACAATAACAAGTACAAAGAATTTCTCGCCGAATTACGTGACCGCCAGGCCAATGGCGGAAAGGCGGTGATCGGTAGTCCTTACTACGATGTCCAAACGGCGGGGCTAACCTCCGCAAAGGATACCTACCGGAGGAACCGCGAGGTGGTGATCTTCTCGATGATCGGATTATATGGTATTCAGGTGGTGGAAGCTTATGTTGACGCCCGATTGAAGTATTTCGATGTCGGTGATGATCTTGCCATCAGCATCAAACCATCGATCATCAACTCAGGGACCCTTTTCGGCTACCAATCTTATGTTCCGGCTGTTAAAGTTTCATTTAAACTCTAAACTTTAAATGGCATCCGGAACCGCATTTATAACCTTATTTATTCCTTTAACATGAAAATTGCATTGCTGGGCTACGGTAAAATGGGCCTGATTATAGAACGTTATGCTTTAGAACGTGGACATGAAGTGGTCCTGAAAATTAACCTGGAGAATCAAGCGGATCTTACGCCCGAGAATCTCTCGAAAGCCGATGTAGCTATCGACTTCAGTGCTCCCGATGCTGCAATCACAAACATTTACACCTGCTTTGATGCCAAGATCCCTGTAGTGGTTGGTACCACAGGTTGGTATGGCGAATTGCAAAAAGTAAAAAATGATTGCCTTGGCAGTAACAATACTTTGCTTTATGGGTCTAACTTCAGCATTGGGGTAAATGTGTTCTTTCATGTAAATAAGGTACTTGCTAAATTGATGAATAACTTCCCTGCTTATGATGTGCAGGTGGAAGAAATCCATCATACCCAAAAGCTGGATTCACCAAGTGGTACAGCAATGACCATTGCAGAAGGCATCATTGACAATCTGGACCGTAAAGAAGAATGGGTGAACATCCTGGATGGCGATGCACCTGAAGTAAACCTGAAGCAGGAACAGCTACTTATTGCTTCTGAAAGAGTAGACCAGGTACCCGGAACGCATACCGTGGTGTACAGCTCTGAGGTTGATGAGATAGAATTCAAGCATACCGCACACAGCAGAGCTGGCTTTGCCTTAGGTGCCGTAATTGCCGCAGAATGGCTGCAGGATAAACATGGCTTTTTCAATATTGCCGATATATTTAATTTTAAATAAACTGATATGAACTATAAGTTCTGGAAGAAGAAAGCTACAGATCCAAATACGAAAAAGAAATCTAAAACCAGAGAGTGGGCAGATGCCATCATCTTTGCTGTTATCGCAGCAACCATCATCAGGGTGTTCTTTATTGAAGCCTATACCATCCCCACAGGATCCATGGAGCGGTCCTTAATGATCGGTGACTTCCTGTTTGTGAGTAAAGTGAACTATGGCGCCAGGATTCCAATGACGCCAGTTGCCTTTCCCTTTGCCCATCATACCATGCCGGTTACCGGTGGAAAAGCTTATTGGGAAGGGGTACAATGGAAATACCGTCGCCTGCCAGGACTATCAGATATCAAAAGAAATGATGTTGTGGTGTTCAACTTCCCTGAAGGGGATACTGTAGCGCTTGAGGCACAAGACCAGAACTATTACAACCTGGTTCGTTCAATGGGCCATGCCGCAGTAAATAGCCAGTTTACAGTTACCAGCAGACCTGTCGATAAACGTGAAAATTATATCAAACGCTGTATCGGTATCGGTGGCGATGTCATTACCATGAAAGGCGGGGTAGTTTCGGTAAACGGAAAACCCGAAAAACTAGTGCCTACAGGACAGATCACCTATGCGGTGAAGATGAAATCTTCTGATGTGAACTTCGATGTATTTACCGAACTAGGTTTCGATATCAACTCCGACATTTCCTCATTGGGGCAAGAAAATATGTTCCAGTTTGTAGGTACAGAAGAAATGATGGCTGAGGTAAAAAAGCTTGATTTCGTGCTTTCGGTTGAGGAAGATACAGCACCTGCAGATTACGGAGACATCAGCGTGTTTCCACAGGACAAAAACAGGAGCTGGAATGTCGACAACTTTGGACCAATCACCGTTCCTAAGAAAGGCTGGACCGTGAAGCTCGACAGCGTTACCATGCCACTATATGAGCGTGCAATCCGCATCTATGAGGGCAATAAACTTGAAAAGTCTGCCGATGGCTGGTTGATCAATGGTCAGAAAACGGATTCCTACACCTTCAAAATGGACTACTACTGGATGATGGGTGATAACAGACATAACTCTTTAGACTCCAGGTTCTTCGGTTTTGTGCCGGAAGATCACGTAGTTGGAAAAGCGTTATTCATCTGGATGAGTGTTAGAGATCAGGGATCTTTCTTGAGTAAAATACGCTGGAGCCGGATATTCAAAGGAATTCACTAGAAAATCTAAGAAAGCAATAAATACAAGCCGTTTGATCCGTCAAACGGCTTTTTGTTTTTATGGCTTCAGCTTTTCAACGCCAAGCTTCTCTGCGAGTGTATTCAGATCGTTCACCACCGCATCGATCAAAGGAATACCATTCAACCTTCTTTCCTGTTCAAAGGCCGTCTCAGGCTCACCAGGAATGATCACGCGCTGCGTGGGATCCACCGGTTTAGAATTGCGGAACGTCTCAATCCAATTGTCCAGATGGTGCTTGAAATCTGCCGCCGGGCGGAAGCCATCGATGCGCATGGCCCCAAAGAAATGGCCAATACCTGCGCCAACAGGATCTGCCGGGGGTTCCAGGAATGCAACAAATGGTGGCACCCAGGGGCCGTAATTCGCACCTGAAAGCACTGCAGACAAGATATCAACGGTGGCACCCAGTCCGTAGCCTTTATGACTGCCATGGTCTTTGTCACCACCCAGAGGTAGTAATGATCCACCAGCCTTCAATTGATTGGGGTCTGTAGATGGCTTACCATCTTTATCCTGTGTCCAGCCTTCAGGGATAGGCTTCTCTGCGCGTTGCGCAATTTCAAGCTTCCCATTCGCAGCTGCGGAAGTCGCCATATCTACGACTACCGGCGGATACTTCCCCGCAGGGAATGCATAACACATCGGATTGGTACCAAGAAGCCGTTCATTGGAGTAGGTGGGGGCTACCAGGGGACTGGCATTCGTCATGCTGATCCCAATCATGTCATGTTCCGTTGCCAGCAGGGAATGGTAGCCTGCAATGCCGAAGTGGTTGGAGTTTTTTACAGATACCCAGCCGCTGCCATAGATCTTTGCTTTTTCAATTGCTACTTGCATGGCAAAGGGTGCAACAACAAGTCCCAACCCTGCATCGCCATCTACGGTAGCCGTGGTTGCTGTTTCATGCACCACCTTGATATTTGGGGTAGCATTGATTCTCTTCTTCTCCCAAAGGCGAACATAGCCCACAAGCCTGGCTACACCATGTGAATCTATCCCCCGAAGATCTGATCGTAATAGAACATCTGCAGCAAGTTTGGCATCCTGCTTCGGGCAGCCCATCTTTAAGAATACCTGTTCTGTAAACGAGCGTAATTTAGATTCGGGAAAAGTAAGAAAAGTCATTATTAAAAAGAGTTATCATAAAACAGGAGAGCGGCAATTCAGCGTATCATCAGGATGCGAAAAGCACCGTAAATTTATGATCTAAAGGCCGGAAGGTCTGTAAAAGTGCATCAATAAATCCATCACCATACAAGACGTATAGCGGTGCTAAATTGAGCACACGTTCCTGCAGTACGCCAGAAGGGAAAAGCTTATTTTTTAGCCCATCGATCTGGTTCAGGGAAGTTTGATGTTTGCGTTTTTCTGCGCGCATCATCTTTTTATCCAGGTTCTCAATTAACCTTAACGCACGCTTTTTCGCAGCATCAGTGGACTGGGAGAGTGTCTTGTCGATTTTGTAAGCATTAAGCTTGATGTGATCAAACACTGCTGCAATAGAGCGTTCTTCATCTGCCAGGGACAGGTAAGTATTTACATGTGACTTCACCCATTCCGTTTTTAGCTGTTCATTTTCTTTGAACAAACTTACATGACTGATCCCCAGGATCTGCATCTTGCGTTCACTACGTCTATCGATTACCATAGCCGAATTACGCAGCAATAGCACCGGATAAGGCACGCCGTAAAAGTCGAAATTTGCTTTCAGCTGAAGCCAGTAGGTAACCTCTGCACCACCGCCGATATAGGCCAGGTTGGGGAGAATAATCTCCTGGTACATCGGGCGCATCACCACATTCGGACTAAACCTTTCAGGGTGTGCTGCAACTTCAGCTTTCAATGCTTCGGTATCAAAGGCGATGTCGGAATTAAGCACCTGAAAGGCGCCATTCTCAAAAACAATACGTTCGCGCAGACCTTCCCTCATATAGAAAAAGTTGATCTCACGTGGATTTACCTGCGGTTTATAACCTGCAGCTTCTAACGCGTCGTTGGATGTTTGAATCTGATCAAAGCTGTTCTGCTCCAAGATGTCCCGAAGGATGATCGGGGCGAATTGCTGCTTTAAAGCAGGTTCATCAGCATCAATGCAAACCAGACCGGTATGATTAAACAAAGCATCTACAAGTGCTCTTGTCGCGTCAGCCAGCCGGTAATGATGCTTATATGCTGCTTCCACAATTGCGGCAAGCTTTTCGCCGCTCTCTCCAATACCAAGATAACCCTGGTATGCTGAAAGTATATCGGTAAGATCCGCAGTGCTGATCCTTCCAGTAGCACCCGCTGCATTGGTTTCCCAAACCAGCTTCTTGTCTTCAAGTTTGATGTGGTTGATCTCTTCGAAGTCATGATCCTCCGTTGCCATCCAGTAAACCGGAACGAAGTTATAGTCCGGATAAGCCGCCTTAAGCTCCTTTGCCAGGTTAATCGTAGTTACGATTTTGTATATAAAATACAACGGGCCAGTAAACAGATTTAACTGATGGCCCGTTGTTATGGTATATGTTTTTTCATCTGCAAGCAGCTCAATATGACTTTGAACCAGGCTGCTTGTTTCAATAGAAGTGTACTGCTTTTTAAGTACCTCAACCAGAGATGCTCTGTTAGCTAAAACTGGCCGCTCATTGATAGCAGTAGCAAAGCCCGCTAAATCAACGGAATACTTATAGAACGGTTTTAAGGTTTCGTTTCCCTGAATATAATCTAATACAATAGGAGAGAAGGAGTTCGTTTGCTGATAACTAATGTATTTTGCCTGCATTTGAAACGAAATTAAGTTATTAAAGCATATTCCTGCCCGGCTCGTGTTTTATTTTACAATCTGTCCATACAGGTCAAAGTCTTCCGCACGGTCAATCTTCACTTGCACAAAGCTACCTGGAGCAGCATAGTGCGAAGCCGCATCAATAAGCACTTCATTATCAACCTCCGGAGAGTCAAACTCTGTACGACCAATAAAGAAATCACCTTCTTTACGGTCTACAAGTACCTTGTAGGTGTTGCCAACTTTCTCCTGATTGATCTCAAAAGAAATACCCTGTTGCAGTTCCATGATAGCATCAACACGCTCCTGTTTTACTTCTTCAGGTACGTCGTCTACCAGATTATGTGCATGGGTTTTCTCCTCGTGAGAGTAGGTAAAGCAGCCAAGCCTGTCAAAACGGGTATCTTCAACCCAGTTCAACATCTCTTCAAAGTCTTGTTCCGTCTCACCAGGGTAGCCGGTGATCAGGGTTGTACGCATTGCAATTCCCGGTACTTTGTCCCGAATCTGATTAACAATGTCTATAGTCTTTTGTTTCGTAATACCACGGCGCATAGATTTAAGCATACGGTCTGTAATATGCTGTAACGGCATATCCAGATACTTGCAAATATTCTCGCGTTCATTCATAGCATCCAGGATCTCCATTGGGAAACCGGAAGGGTAAGCATACTGTAACCTGATCCACTCAATTCCGGGTACATCAGACAGTCGTCTCAACAACTCGTCAAGATTACGTTTGCCATAAATGTCCAGTCCGTAATATGTCAGATCCTGAGCAATCAGGATTAACTCTTTGGTCCCATTTGCAGCAAGCACTTTCGCCTCATTCACCAGCTCCTGCATATCCCTGGAAACGTGTTTACCACGCATCAGCGGGATGGCACAGAATGAACAGGGACGGTTGCAACCTTCAGCGATTTTGAAATATGCAAAATGCGACGGTGTAGTCAACAAACGCTCGCCGATCAGCTCGTGTTTATAATTCGCACCAAGGGAGTGCAGAATGTTATTCAGGTCGTTCGTACCGAAGAAAGCGTCAACATTAGTGATCTCAGATTCAAGTTCAGGCTTGTAGCGCTCAGATAAACATCCGGTCACAATCACCTTGCCTACTTTACCTTCATCTTTCAGTTGACTATATTGAAGAATCGTATCAATAGATTCTTGTTTTGCATTATCAATGAAGCCACAGGTGTTAATAACAATGATATCATCTTTATTTACCTGATCCGCTTCGTGTACAACCTCCATTTGGTTACCACGTAACTGGCCCATCAACACCTCAGAATCGTAGATGTTCTTGGAGCAGCCTAAAGTAATCACGTTCACTTTAGGTTTTTTAACAGGCTTAATGGAGGGGATAATTTTAGTGTTCATGTGTTGTTTCCTTGCAAAAATGCAGACTAGCTAAACAAGCTGTCCACAAAAGCTTTTTTATCAAATAGTTGAAGGTCGTTCATCCCTTCACCTACGCCGATGTATTTCACCGGGATTTTAAATTGATCAGAGATACCGATCACCACGCCGCCTTTTGCAGTACCATCAAGTTTGGTAATGGCAAGTGCGTTAACGTCGGTTGCTTCGGTAAACTGTTTACATTGTTCAAAGGCATTCTGGCCGGTAGAGCCGTCAAGTACAAGCAGGATCTCATGTGGTGCATTCGGCACAACCTTCTGCATTACATTTTTGATCTTACCGAGTTCGTTCATCAAACCAACCTTGTTGTGTAATCGTCCGGCAGTGTCAATAATGACCACATCTTCCTGGTTGGCAACAGCAGATTGTAAAGTATCGTAAGCCACAGAAGCAGGGTCGGAGCCCATGGCTTGTGCAACCACACGAACGCCTACACGCTCACCCCAAAGTTTAATTTGCTCTACTGCAGCTGCACGGAAAGTATCCGCCGCACCCAGTACAACCTTCAGGTTTTCTGCTTTAAGCTTATGGGCCAGCTTGCCGATCGTGGTGGTTTTACCCACGCCGTTCACACCAACCACCATAATTACATAGGGCTTGTGCTGTCCATACTCGAAGTTGCGGAAATCATTACTATTGTTCTCTGCCAGCAGGAGTTGGATCTCGTCGCGTAGCAGGCCATTAAGTTCAGAGGTCGACAAATACTTATCTCTCGCCACCCGTGCCTGGATGCGTTCAATAACCTTCAACGTTGTGGTTACCCCAACATCAGAGGTCACCAAAACTTCTTCCAGGTTGTCTAATACATCGTCGTCAACGGTAGATTTTCCGGCAACAGCTTTAGTGATTTTACTCAAAAAGCCCTCTTTGGTTTTTTCTAACCCTTTGTCCAGCGCGACCTTAGCCTCTGGAGCGGCTTCTTTTTTCTTAAAAAAATCGAATAGACCCATATGAACTTATACGAAAATAAAAAAGCCCTCCCGGTTAAAAGGGACGGCTTTAATATGATTAAATATTAAAATTACTTGCCTGCTTGAGGAGTAATAGCATCTTTAACGTGATCGTTGTGAACGATGATTTCTTTGAAAGAATATGCACCTGTCACAGGTGATTTAGTCATCGTGATAACTTTTGAATATTCTTTACCTTTACCCGTTTTAAGGGTTGCAACTACCTTTTTTGCCATGATCTAATAGATTGTATTAATTTAATACCGATGTATTACTTAATTTCTTTGTGTACTGTAACTTTTTTCAAAACAGGGTTGAATTTTTTCAACTCTAAACGCTCTGTAGTGTTCTTACGGTTTTTGGTAGAAATATATCTAGACATACCCGGCATGCCACTAGTCTTATGTTCAGTACATTCTAGAATAACTTGTACTCTGTTACCTTTCTTTGCCATTTTTTTATTATTAAAGCCGGATTACCCAGCTAATGTTATTACAAATATCCTTTTTTCATGAAACGGTTGATCGCTTCATTAATACCAATTTTATTGATGGTTTTGATAGCTGAAGTAGATACCTTCAATGTTATCCAACGATCCTCTTCAGGAATATAAAATTTCTGAAGTTGTAAGTTGGGATAAAACTTACGTTTAGTTTTAACGTTCGAGTGAGAAACGTTAAAACCACTCATTGCCATCTTTCCGGTTAAATCACAAACTCTTGACATGCCTTTAAATATAGTGTTAAATATAAGTCGCTTAATTCTTTTAAGAGTGTGCAAATATCATAAAAATAAATTTGAATGGCAATAGGGTGCGCAATTATTTTTTATAATTCACGTCAAGGTTCCATTTTGCTGGTTCGGTAAGTCTAAACTCCACAAACTCAGTCCCTGAATACATCAGCAACCTTAAAGGAAAACTCAGCTCCCTAAGCGTATAAACGTTCTGTGTGCCTGATTTCTTGTCTACTTTGATGTCGCCATATTTACCCTCTACAATGTCGATCCGGTCGAATACAGGACCTGTGGCGTTTTGTTTATCTGCAGATTTTGTATTACCCGTAACGTTCGCAGCGGTGATATTATTGTTTTGTAGGTCGGTGACTTTCTCCCCGATCGTGATCACCAGGCCGCTTCCTTTCTTCTTGCCCTTTCTAATTTCGACACCTTTAATGCCTGGCGACTTCTTAATCAAAGTATAACCAGTACTATCTGCATTTTCCTGTGTTTGCATTGCAGATACCGGCAGGGGAGAGCCCGCGCTATAAACCAGGCTTGCAAATACCATGGAAAAAAACGTTGATCTAATATCTTTCATCGTGCTATAATCTAGAAATGTAAAGCACAATATATATAATTCCTTGTTTTTAAACTAAACAACAAGCATCCGAATTTTCATTTCGAATATGTAAATTTGGAATAGACCTACTAGAATTTAAATATGATGCAAATTAAAACCTTTGAAGAGTACCAGCAAACCTATAAACACAGTGTGGAACAACCTGAGGAATTCTGGGCTGGCATAGCCGATAATTTCCTTTGGAAGAAGAAGTGGGACAAGGTCCTGTCATGGAACTTTTCCGAACCTAACATCAAGTGGTTTGAAGGTGGAAAACTCAACATCACCGAAAACTGCCTCGACAGGCATCTTGCAGAAAATGGCGATAAGCCCGCCATCATCTGGGAACCCAACGATCCTGATCGAGACGCCATCACCATTACCTACAACATCCTGCATGTACAGGTTTGCCGCTTTGCCAATGTACTAAAGAAGAACGGCGTAAAAAAAGGCGATCGTATATGTATATATATGCCGATGGTACCTGAGCTTGCCGTAGCCGTGCTGGCCTGTGCACGTATCGGTGCGGTGCATTCTGTAATTTTTGGCGGTTTCTCCGCCCAGTCGATCGCCGACAGGATCAACGACGCCAAATGCAAACTGGTGATCACTGCCGATGGGTCTTTCCGTGGCAATAAGCAAATCCAACTTAAAGAGGTTATTGACGATGCGCTGATCGGATGCCCTACAGTAGAGAAGGTGATCGTATTAACCAATACCCGCACCCCGGTTTCCATGATCAAAGGCCGCGACATTTGGTGGGAAGATGAAGTTAAACTTGTTGACGCCAACTGTCCGGCAGAGGAGATGGATGCGGAAGATATGCTCTTCATCCTTTACACCTCCGGATCTACCGGGAAGCCAAAAGGTGTGGTACATACCGTAGGTGGTTACATGGTGTACGCAGGTTATACTTTCGCCAATGTGTTCAATTATCAGCCTGATGAAGTATTCTTCTGTACTGCAGATATCGGCTGGATCACAGGTCACTCGTACATCGTTTACGGACCGCTGTCGCAGGGCGCAACAACCCTGATGTTTGAAGGTATCCCAACATACCCGGATGCATCCAGATTGTGGCAGATCGTAGAAAAGCATAAAGTGAACATCCTATATACAGCACCGACGGCCATCCGTTCCTTAATGAGTTTTGGCAAGGAGCCGATTGAAGGCAATGACCTGAGCAGCCTTCGTGTACTTGGTTCTGTTGGCGAACCAATCAATGAGGAGGCATGGCACTGGTATGATGAAGAGATCGGAAAAGGAAACTGTCCGATCGTAGATACCTGGTGGCAGACCGAAAATGGTGGTATCATGATCTCACCAATTGCCTTTGTGACGCCTACAAAGCCGAGTTACGCAACCCTGCCACTTCCGGGAATCCAGCCGGTATTGGTTGATGAAGCTGGAAACGAAATTGAAGGTAATGGTGTAAGTGGAAATCTCTGCATTAAATTCCCATGGCCAGGTATCCTGAGAACCACCTATGGTGATCATGAACGTTGCCGGCAGACCTATTTTTCTACCTATAAGGATATGTACTTCACCGGTGACGGTTGCCTGCGTGACCAGGATGGCTATTATAAGATCACTGGCAGGGTGGATGATGTGATCAATGTATCAGGTCACAGGATCGGTACCGCAGAGGTTGAAAACGCCATTAACATGCACTCCGGGGTGGTGGAAAGCGCTGTGGTCGGTTTCCCGCATGAAGTAAAAGGCCAAGGCATCTATGCCTTTGTGATTTTCTCCAATTCCCAACATGATGCGGATCTGAACAAACGTGATATCCTGCAAACGGTTACCCGTGTAATCGGGGCCATTGCAAAGCCAGATAAGATCCTTTTCGTATCCGGCCTGCCGAAAACCAGATCAGGGAAAATTATGCGCCGAATTTTAAGGAAAATTGCCGAAGGCGAAACAGCCAACCTCGGCGATACCTCGACGTTATTAGATCCGGCAGTTGTGGAGGAGATTGTTGAAGCTGCAGGGAAGTTAAGTTAAAACAAATCGGCCGCATCGCTGTTCTATTATCAACAAACAGAATTTTAAAACCTAATACATATCATTATGGATGAGTTAGAATTAAAAGGTAAATGGAACGAAATCAAAGGAAAAGCGAAACAAGCTTATGCTGATCTGACCGATGATGATCTAAAATACGAAGATGGTAAAGGCGATGAACTTTACGGAAGATTACAACAGAAAACCGGTAAAACCAGGGAAGAAGTTGTAGACTGGTTGAAATCGTTGTAAACTAGAATAGAAAATTAAGAGCGGTTGTACATTCATTTGTGCAGCCGCTCTTTTTTTTGTGCAAAATACAAGCAAAATTAAACCAAGGAGCACTGCAGATGGCGTTGCTTTCGTGCCCAGTTGTTTATTTCGTTAGCAAGGTGTTAACAAGGGGTTGACAGGGGGTTGACAGGGCCTTGACAAGGCTAACACCTTGTTAACGCCCCGCCAAAGCCTTGTTAACACCTGGTGATTCAAGTGCATGCCTCCGGAAAGGCCATAAAACAAAAAGAGCCCGATGTTTTCATCGGGCTCTTGCATTGAGGTTTGATCAACCTTTATAAAATGAGTGTGCTTGGTTCTTCGCCTAATATCCAAAAATCTGCTCCAGGCTAAGTTTCGTAACGGGACCAAATTTCTCCATATCCTCCAGTTTCACCTTCTTTTCCGAAGCAACGATACAGTAGTTGTATGCTTTGTTTGCAATATGTGTATTATGGAAGTCTTTGACATCGCCGAAGCTTAGTGTTTTCAAGCTGTTGTAGCTGTCCATTCTGGAGTCGTGGTCAATACCCAGCTTTTTATCGGCAAAGTAGTTGTAGATCACCGCATCCTTGGTAATGCGCTCGGTTTCTATGGAATTCAGGGCATTGCTCTTTGAACCATCGAAAGACTTGTCGATCTGCGGCAAGCTGGTTAGCAGTTCATTCATGCCTGCAACCGCATCATTCATCTTGTCTGCCTGACTACCAACATAGGCAATCATGCCATACTGTTTATCTTTATTATCCGGCGCGGAGAAGTAAGCGTTGGTCGAATAAGCCAATGCTTTCGACTCTCTGATGGTCTGGAAAACGACTGAACCCATACCGCCACCGAAGTAACTATTGAAGAGGGCAATCTTCCCGATCATGGCCGGATCATAGGGGCCTTCGTTACGGAACCAACGGATTTCAGACTGTACCATGTCGTAATCTGCAAAAAGCACCTGATTGGAGGCTGTATTGGTGTATGTGTACTTTTCTGCAGGGGCCTCAGGCGTAAAGGCAGAAGGCAGTGTATGTAACTTCGCAATGTTCTGCTCGAACTTCACCAGCGGCTGGGGGCCGTAGTAGGTTATTGCATGTTTATAGTTGAAGATGTTATGAATAATATACATCAGCTCAGCAGAGGTAATCTTGTTCACTTCTTCATTGCTAAGCACATTATTCAGGGGGTTTTTCGGTCCATATTGTGCATAGGCAACCAGGCCACCCAGAATCGCGGATTTGTTCATCTTGGTGTTCTGTCTGTTCTTCAGAATGCTCTTTTTCAACTCTTCCAGAGCCGCTTCATTTGGCTTCGAATTCAGAAAGATATGTTCCACCAGACTAACAGCCTTGTCAAAGTTTTCCTGCAGACCGCTGATGTTAATGGTTACAAGTTCATTACCCACATTCATGCTGTAACTACAAGCGATGTTGTAGAACTGCTTACTGATTTCCTCGGCGGTGTATTTATCTGTACCCAGGAAGTTCAGGTATTGTGCCGCATAGGGTAGCAACTTATAGTTGTAAGTGCCCATATCAAAGCGGTAAGACATTTTGAAGATATCATTCTCCACATTCTGAACGCTTACCACTTCTGCGATACCCGATTTACCAAAATTCAGGTCTTTCTTGTAATCCAGGAATTTAGGTGCAACAGGTTTCACCGGCATGTCGACAATGCTTTTGGTAAAGGCTGAAGTTGCATTTGCATTTGGATTGATCGGCGTAATGAGTGGTTTTTCTACTTTAGGTTGATTTTTGTCTTCACCTTTGTATTTGAAGCCAACAATATAATTTTCGCCAAAGAACTGATTTGCAAAACGTACAAGTTCCTGTTTGGAGATCTTGCCCATGGCATCTGCACGCTCCAGGGTTTTATTCCAATCGGTACCCCGGTTCATGATGAACTCATTACTTGCCGCCTCTGCACGATAGCTGTTGCTGTCAAAAGCCTGCAAGAGGCTGAGCTTAGTGTTGGCTACGGTGGCATTGATCAATGACTCGTCAAACTCACCTTTTTTAAGCAGTTCTACTTGTTCCATCAACAGTGCCTTTGCTTCCTGAAGCGTCTGTGCTGCTTTTGGCTGTACACTGAAATAGAACATGCCGTAATCTTTCATCTGCTGATAGCCAGCGGTAGATTTCAGTACCTTTTGCTGTTTGTTCAGGTTGATGTCCAGCAAACCCGCTTTGCCATTCGCGAAGATCCTGGAGATCAGGTGCAGCATCAGACTTTCCTTGCTGTGCTGTGCATAACCGCGATAGTAAAGGTCTACATTCTCTGCACTCGGTCCATAAATTTCAACTGTTTGAACCGCTGTAAGTGGTTTTTCCGGTGCCGGATTATAAAGCTCCAGCGGCTTAGCTTTCATGTATTCAAAAGCTTGGTCAATCTTTTTAACCATTTCATCCGGATTGAAATCGCCGGACATGATCACCGCCATATTATTCGGTACATAATACTTCTGGTAATATTTCCGGATCTCCAGCAGTGAAGGGTTTTTCAGGTGTTCAATAGTACCAATGGTGGTCTGCTGGCCATAGTTGTGGGTAGGGAACAACAAGCTTGACATGGCTTCATCCAGTTTATTGCCGTCACTATCCAGACTGCGGTTCTTTTCTTCGTATACCGCTTCAAGCTCGGTATGGAAAATACGCAGGATAGGATTACGGAAACGTTCTGCCTGTAAGGCTAAAAATTTGTCTGTGGCGTTAGAAGGGAAATCTTCATTGTAAACGGTTTCTTCGTACCAGGTATGGGCATTGGTCGATTGTCCGCCGATACTCATCATCATCTTATCGTATTCATTTGCGATGGAGATGTTGGACGCTTCGTTAGAGGTTTTATCGATCTCCCGGTAAATTGCTTTACGGGCAGCTGAATCTTTGGTCAGGTTGTACTTTTCATACAGTGCATCGATCTTGTCCAAATAAGGCTTCTCCTTGGCGAAATCTGTGGTTCCGAACTTGTCGGTACCTTTAAATAACATGTGCTCCAGGTAGTGTGCCAGTCCGGTGTTGGTACGCGGATCAGTGTTACTGCCCGCGCGGACTGCCATGCGGTACTCAATATTAGGCTCTTTCGTGTTTGGCGAGAGGATTACGGTGAGTCCGTTTTTAAGCGTGTAAAATCTGGTTTTAATTGGGTCGTTGGTTACATACTTAAAGGTATAGCCAGCGGAAGAAGCAGTTTTCCATTGGTACCCGCTTTGTGCCATCAGGCTTGAGCCGGTAAACAGTAGTCCTGCTAAGAGGATTATTTTATGTTTCATTAATATAAGTTATAACCAAATATAACCTCATTCCACATTAATGCTTACACATTGCATTGAATTCTTGTACTTTTGGAGCAACAATAACCATATAACCCTATTACTTTGAAAAAACAAGCCAACAGACCCAATATACTTGTTGTAAATGATGACGGAATTACCGCACCAGGCATCAAAAACCTGATTGAAGTGGCGCAGGAAATCGGAAACGTCGTGGTGGTTGCACCAGATGGACCGCAATCTGGAATGGGCCATGCCATTACCATCGGCAAACCATTGCGCTTTGATAAGGTAGACCTTTACCCGGGTGTAGAGATGTACAAGTGTTCCGGTACCCCGGTAGATTGTGTAAAGCTTGCGGTGAACAAGATCTTCAAAGGCAAAAAGCCTGATCTTTGTGTGTCGGGCATTAACCATGGATTGAACAATTCCATCAATGTGATCTATTCCGGTACCATGTCTGCAGCAGTAGAAGGTGCTATTGAGTCGATCCCTTCCATCGGTTTTTCTCTGGATGACTTTTCGCAGGAAGCTGATTTCAGCCATGCTAAGAAATTCATCAAAGTGATCTGTGAAGAAGTGTTGGCTAATGGCTTGCCGCCTGCAACCTTACTGAACGTAAATTTCCCTAAAGGTGCAGACCTGAAAGGTATTAAAGTATGTCGCCAGGCGAATGCCAAATGGGCGGAGGAGTTTGACGAGCGTAATGACCCTTATCAGCGTCCTTACTACTGGTTAACTGGTGTGTTCCAGAATTTCGACAAAGGGGAAGATACTGATGTCTGGGCGCTGGAGCATAATTATGTGTCCGTTGTTCCGGTGCAGTTTGACCTGACCGCGCATCATGCAATACCAGTACTTAATACCTGGAATTTTAATGTTTAAAGAATTTAAAGATACGGTCTGGACTGGATTTGGCATCGGTATTCTGGCACCTGGAATACTGATCGGTATCACCTGGTACATTATGCACAAGGTTTCCTTCCTTGCCAAAGCAGACCTGCTCCTAATTGGCTGTATCGCTGTGAATGCCGTGATGCTGAAGATTGTGTTCCGGCAAAACAAAGATAATTTCGGCCGTGGCCTCATCAGTGCAACCTTTCTCTGGGCCATGGCGTTCTTTTATTATAAAGTATCCAAAGCATGAAATACTACCTTGTAGCTGGTGAAGCATCCGGAGATTTACACGGCGCCAATCTTATGCGCGCGCTGACAGCGGCAGATCCGGATGCCTCATTCAGGTACTTTGGTGGTGATAAGATGCAGCAGGAGGGTGGAACGTTGGTGAAACACTATGCCGACATGGCTTTTATGGGCTTCACCGAAGTGGTGATGAACCTAAACACCATTCTTCGAAACATGAAGAGCTGCAAGCAGGATCTGCTGGAATATCAGCCAGATATCCTGATCCTGATCGATTTTCCTGGATTTAACCTGAAGATTGCGGAATTTGCAAAGAACAAGGGCATCAAAGTGTGCTACTACATTTCGCCTAAGGTGTGGGCATGGAACCAGAAGCGGGTGTTGAAGATTAAGAAGATTGTGGATAAGATGTTCTGTATCCTGCCTTTTGAAGTGGCGTTCTACAAAGGTTGGGACATGGAGATCGACTATGTCGGCAATCCACTGCTGGATGAAATTGCCCAGTTTAATCCTGATCCAGCGTTTCGGGAAAAACATCAGCTTAGCGGGAAAAAGATCATTGCACTGCTTCCTGGAAGTCGTAAGCAGGAGATCGAGCGATTGCTGCCTGTGATGCTAAGCGCAAAAAGTCAATTTCCGGACTACCAGTTCGTCATTGCTGGTGCACCCAGTTTTGCGCCCGACTATTATGCGCAGTTCAGCGGCGGACATGAGGTGGCCCTTGTATTTGGCCAAACCTATAACCTGTTACACCAGGCGCACGCCGCAATCGTGGCCTCTGGTACGGCAACGCTGGAAACGGCATTGTTCAAGGTGCCCCAAGTGGTGGTTTATAAAGGTGGTGCCATTTCGATCGCCATCGCCCGGATGGTGGTCAAGATAAAATTCATATCCCTGGTTAACTTGATCATGGATAAAAAGGTTGTTACAGAGCTCATTCAGGAAGACTGCAACCCCAAACTGTTGGCCTCCACATTGGGAGGTATCCTGGATGGTCCGGTACGTGAAAGCATGTTGTTGGATTACAAGGCACTGGCAGAAGTTATGGGTACTCCGGGCGCCTCAGAACGAACTGCAGCATTGATCCTAGATTTCCTTAAAAATCCATTGAAAGGCTAAGTAACCTGTTAGTTACGCATGATTTTTTTTGGCTTAATAGGTAATATATTTACATGTACGCAATCAATCTGCCTCCCGCATTGTCCGATTCTTTTACTTTGAAGTAAACCAAGGGTATTGCCTTGTAATATAGGTTTATAAGTGTAAATACTGCCTGATGTTGGAGGCAAAATTGCTGCGATAAATTAACAATCGAACATTCGCAAAGATAACCCTCAATGAAAAGATCTATTCAGCTCGCTTTACTGGTCATTACAGGTGCCCTAATCAGCTCTTGTGGCGGTAAAGATGAAAAGGCTGCAAAGGCCGCTGCTGCGGCAAATCAAGTTAAGGCCTACAAGGTTTTACAAATCCAACAAACAGATGCCACGCTAAATACCGATTTCCCTGCAAGTATCCAGGGTCAGCAGAACATAGAAATTCGTCCTCGCGTAGACGGCTATATCGAACAGATCTATGTGGATGAAGGTGCCGTGGTAAAAGCCGGTCAGCTCTTATTTAAGATCAACGCACCACAGTACGAACAGGAAGTACGCACCGCAACGGCTAGTATTAAAAGCGCTGAAGCTGAAGTTAGCACCGCAAAGATGGCGGTTACTAAAGTTAAACCCCTGGTGGAAAAAGACATCATCAGCAAATACGAGCTTGAATCTGCAACGTATAATTACCAGGCTGCACTGGCCACCCTGGCACAGGCACAGGCTGCACTGGCTAACGCCAGGACAAACCTTGGCTATACTGCGGTAAGAAGCCCGGTTGATGGCGTGGTAGGCTCCATTCCTTTTCGCTTAGGTAGTCTGGTTAGTGGCTCGAATGCAGAACCGCTCACAACGGTTTCCAGCATTGGAAATGTGTATGCCTATTTTGCTTTCAATGAGAAGATGCTGTTGGAATTCAACAAGGATACAAAGGGTTCTTTTGCGGAGCGAATCAAGCAATTGCCTCCAGTTTCACTGGTGCTTGCAGACGGCAGCCTTTATGAACCTAAAGGACGTATTCAGACGGTAAACGGGCTGATCAATACGGCTACTGGTTCGGTGAATGTCCGTGCAAGCTTTCCAAATCCAAATGGCCTGATCCGTAGTGGCAGCAGTGCCACGGTGCGTATCCCTACCCAGGTTAAGAATGGCATACTTGTACCACAAAGTGCAACATTTGAACTGCAGGATAAGCGTTTTGCAGCGGTAGTTGGACCCGATAGCATCACCAGGAATGTTCAGATTACGATCCGTCAGAATACCGCAGGACTTTTCTTTGTGGTGGATAAAGGCTTAAAACCGGGTGACCGGATCGTGCTGGAAGGCGTGTCAAACCTCAAGGATGGGACAAAGATCAAACCAGTAGCCGCCCCTGCGGAGAAGATTTATGCAGATCTAAATAAATAGAGAATGTTTAAGAAATTCATAGAACGCCCGGTATTATCAACGGTAATATCTGTTATCATCGTAATTCTTGGTTTATTAGGGCTCATCGCTTTACCCATCTCCCAATATCCGGATATTGCCCCACCAACCGTGCAGGTAAGTGCCAGCTATTCGGGTGCAAATGCCGATGTAGTGCTGAAGAGCGTGGTTGTTCCCCTGGAAGAGCAGATCAACGGGGTGGAAAACATGACGTATATGACGTCTTCAGCCACCAACGAAGGTACTGCGACGATCAGTATATTTTTCAAGGTGGGTACAGATCCCGATCTTGCTGCAGTAAACGTGCAGAACAGGGTTTCCCGTGCAACAAGTTTACTTCCGCAGGAGGTTACCCGCGCGGGGGTGACCGTAACCAAGAGTCAGAGCACCAACCTGCTTGTATTCTCCATTTACAGCAAGGTGCCTGCATACGACCAGACCTTTCTGCAGAACTATGCCAAGATCAACATCATTCCGCAAATTCAGCGGGTTACCGGTGTGGGCGAGGCAAGAGCCTTCGGTTCGCGGGATTATTCCATGCGCATTTGGCTGAAGCCGGATGTGATGGCCCAATATGGGCTGATTCCTGAAGATGTTTCAGCTGCGCTTGCAGAGCAAAATATTGAAGCTGCGCCAGGTAAATTCGGGGAAAGTGGTGAACAGGCATTTCAGTATGTGATCAAATACAAAGGACGTTTAACGACGGAGCAGGAGTTCCAGAACATCGTCGTTAAAGCTGCGCCAAACGGACAGCTTTTAAGGCTTAAAGACATCGCCCGTGTGGAACTGGGCTCACTGGATTATACGTCCAGTAATACCACCAACGGCTTGCCATCGGTGGGGATTGCGGTTAGTCAGACGCCGGGTTCAAACGCCCGTGATGTGATCAACGAATCTAAGAAGTTGATTGAAGCTGCTGCAAAGAACTTCCCGGCAGGGGTGGAATATACCACACTGGTGGATATCAATGAAAACCTGGATGCCTCTATTGAAAAAGTGGTACATACCCTGGTCGAAGCCTTTATCCTGGTATTCGTTGTGGTGTTCATCTTTCTTCAGGATTTCCGTTCCACGCTGATCCCGGCGATCTCTGTGCCTGTGGCCATCGTCGGAACCTTCTTCTTCCTCAACCTTTTCGGTTTTACCATCAACCTGCTGACGCTGTTTGCGCTAGTCCTTGCTATCGGGATTGTGGTCGATGATGCCATCGTGGTTGTCGAAGCGGTACATGCAAAGCTGGACCATGGGTATAAGTCGGCCAGAAGAGCCACCATTGATGCGATGGATGAAATTTCAGGTGCCATCATCTCCATCACCCTAGTGATGTCGGCCGTGTTCATACCGGTGACTTTCATTACCGGCTCTACCGGAGTTTTCTATAAGCAGTTCGGTATCACCCTGGCTGTGGCGATCATCCTTTCAGCGATCAACGCGTTAACCCTCAGTCCGGCGCTTTGTGCACTACTGCTGAAGCCACATGCCGCGGATGAAAAACATAAAAACTTTCTGGACCGCTTTTACACCGCCTTCAATGTTGGTTTTACAAGAATGACCAACCGGTATAAACGTATGGTACTTTTTCTTACGATTAAAAAGTGGATTGCTGTAGTTTCCATCCTGGTTTTTACCGGAGGATTGTATTATATGATGCAGACTACGCCGACCTCTTTTGTGCCCAAAGAAGATCTTGGAAGTTTATATGCGCACATCAGTCTGCCTCCGGCATCATCCATGGAACGAACCACCATTGTAGCCAATCAGGTGGACAGCATTGCCCATACCTTACCTGAAGTGCGCAATACCTTGCGCATTGTAGGACAAAATCACCTTGCGGGCGCAGGTAGTGCTTATAGTATGGTTATTATCAAGCTTAAACACTGGGATGACCGGAAAGGAAGTGTAGATAAGGTGATCAGTGATCTGACGGAGAAAACCCGCGGCTTCCGGGATGCATCCATCGTTTTCGTCGCACCGCCGACCATCTCCGGATTCGGGCGCAGTGGCGGTTTTGAAGTTCAACTGCAGGATCAGACAGCCCATACCACGGAAGAGTTCTTCGGCGTGAACAACAGGTTCCTGGAGGTTCTCACGAAACGCCCTGAAATACAATTTGCCACTACTTCTTTTAACCCGAACTTTCCCCAGTACATGATGAATGTAAACCTGGAGAAATGCAAGGAGGCGGGTGTAAGTGTGAGCTCCTTGCTGAGCACCATGCAAGGCTATTTTGGTGGTGTTTATGCTTCCAACTATAACCAGTTTGGTAAGCAGTACCGGGTTATGGTACAAGCGGATGCAAAGTTCCGCGCCAACCCGGAGAGTTTAAACAAGATCTTTGTTCGCACGAACAACGGGCAGATGGCGCCGATCACCACGTTTATCCGGATGGATCGTGTTTATGGTCCGGAATCTATTTCCCGCTTTAACCTTTTTAGCTCCATCGGTATTACTGGGAATCCAAATGATGGCTATAGCTCTGGTGATGCGATCAAGGCCATTCAGGAGGTTGCAGCCGAGACCCTGCCGACAGGATATGGTTATGATTTCTCCGGTTTGACCCGGGAAGAACTGCTTTCCGGCGGGCAGACCGTTTTCATATTTATCCTTTGTCTGGTATTCGTTTACTTCCTGTTGAGTGGACAGTATGAAAGTTATATCCTGCCTTTTGCCGTGATTCTTTCCCTGCCATTCGGACTTGCCGGGGCATATTTCTTCTCGATCATCTTTGGTTTGAACAGCAATATTTATCTGCAGATCTCTTTGATCATGCTGATCGGTTTGCTGGCGAAGAACGGTATCTTGATTGTAGAATTTGCCTTGGAAAGAAGGCGTAATGGTTTGCCGATCGTGAAATCGGCAATTGAAGGTGCTGTAGCTCGTTTCAGGCCCATCTTAATGACCTCTTTTGCTTTCATCTTTGGTTTACTGCCCTTAATGTTCTCCAGTGGAGCAGGTGCAGTGGGTAACAGGTCTATAGGCACAGGTGCAGTTGGCGGTATGCTCATTGGAACGGTGCTCGGTGTATTCATCATTCCGGTACTATTCGTGATCTTCCAGACGCTGCAGGAGCGGATCAGTGGTCCGGCCAAAAACCACTATGAAGAAGACGATGAACTTGAAACGGATCGGACAACCTAATACATAACGGAAGCTTTTGTTTAAAGAAGAAATGAATAAAATAAGATATCGCGGTTATAAAAAAGGAGTGTTCGCTGCAGCAGCGGTGCTTACCTTATTTAGCGCCTGCAAGGTTAGCCAGACCTATGAGCGTCCTGATCTGATCAAGGATGGCCTATACAGAAATCAGCAGGGTACAGACAGCTTGAATATGGCGACACGAACCTGGCAAAGCATGTTTAATGATCCTGTGCTAAAAGGTTTCATTCAGGAGGGCTTGCAAAATAATCTGGATCTTAAAAATGCGATCGAGAATATCGTTCAGGCGGAAGCGATCCTGCGGCAACGTCGCTTGGCCTTATTGCCTACGCTGGATGCCAATGCGAGCGTCACGGAGACAAAGACTTCCGAAGCCAGTTTGAACTTTCGCAATGGTGTGAATATCCGGACCATGACCACTACCCACAGGCTGCAGCTCAGTACTTCCTGGGAGGCAGACATCTGGGGAAAACTGAGCAGCGCAAAACGTGCCGCATTAAATAGCTACCTGCAGAGTGATGCAGCCAGACGTGCTGTGCAAACGCAACTCATTGCTGATCTTGCAAATACCTACTATATGTTGGTGGCGCTGGATAGACAGCTTGAGATTACCGAACTCACCCTGAAGAAACGTATCGAGAGTGTGGAAACGCTGCGGGAACTGAAGGAGGGCGCCGTAGTTACCGGTGCTGCGGTTGTACAGGCCGAAGCAAACCGCTATGCAGCTGAGGTGACCATTCCCGACCTTAAATTGAATATCCGGCAGACAGAGAACGCACTATCCGTGCTGCTTGGCAGGGCGCCTGGGACGATAAAACGCAACAAGCTTTCAGACCAGCAGCCTTTCAGCAATATCAGCATTGGTTTACCGGCACAGTTGCTGCAGAACCGGCCTGATGTGCAGGCTGCGGAATATGCCTTGCGTGCTTCGCTGGAAGATGTTAATGTGGCAAGATCATTCTTCTATCCCGCCTTAACACTTACCGCTTCAGGTGGATTCTCAAACCTCAGCTTGCAGGATTTCTTTAAAAATTCTCTTTTTTACAATGTCGTAGGTGGCCTTACACAGCCCATCTTTGCACAAGGGGCGAACAAAGCGCGCTTAACCCGCGCCCAGTCCATACAGGCACAGTCATTAAATAATTTCCAATTTGCGTTGCTTAATGCAGGGCAGGAAGTTTCAAACGCTTTATACGCCTATCAGGCGGCAGGAGAAAAGGAGCTTTCCAGAATTCGTCAGATTGAAGCCCTGCAAAAGTCTGTTTCTTTCACCGAAGAGCTGTTACGTTATAGTTCTGCGACCAATTACACGGATGTGCTGACTTCAGAGCAGGCGCTGCTCCAGGCGGAGCTAAGTGGTGTAAGTGACCGCCTGCAGAAACTACAGGCGGTTGTGGATTTGTATCGTGCTTTGGGAGGCGGCTGGCAGTAATTATTTGCCTGCCTTGATCCAGGTTGAAAGATCATTGATGAAGGTTTCCGCAACGTTAGCCGGATTCTTGTACTGATCGGCGGTCCCTTTCTCGGTTTGTGGCGTCAGCAGGTGGTTCAGCTCAGGATAGAACTTCAGATTAACATTAGATTTCTTAGCTAAAGCAGTGCTCCAAAGCTTATAATCTGCTTCAGACACCTGGAAGTCCATGCCGCCCTGGATGATCATGATCCGCTGAGAGAGCTTCTTCGCGGTTGCGACCTGATCATAGGTGTTCAGATCAACCCAGTAAGATGCTGGTAAACTCAGGATCAGTGAGTCAGGTTTGATGTTGCCCAGTTTGTTCAGTCGGGTAGTCTCAATCATGGCAAGGCCTTTATCGAACCTTTCCTTTGTGGCTTGCGTGGTGTCATTTGCAAGACCGAACATGTATTTGTTCTGATCGATGATCAGATCTGTAAACTTCCTAGCCGGTGCTGCAGCGAGGATGATGCCTTTAAGGTCCGGTGCCAGCGTTGCGATACGCGGCGCAAGCATACCACCAAGGCTTAGGCCGAAGACATAGATCTGCTTTTTATTAATTTCGGGGATGGTCTTAGACAAGTTAATTGCGGCAAGGACATCATTGGTTACTTCTTCTTTTACGGTGAATGCACCAGTATATTCCTGTGGAAAAACCAAAGTGCGCTTCACGTAGCGGATGCTGGCAATGCCTTTAGCTGCAAGGCCAAGCGCAATATCTTTAAAGGGTTTTACTGCGCCGACACTCTGGTCCATGTCGCCGGGGCCTGAGCCATGCACCAGGATCACCACCGGGAAGTTGCTGCCGGTTTTAGGTGTGGTAAGCATGCCAACCAGGTCATTTTTAGTTCCTTTGATTTTAACTTCTGTTTGTTTGATGTTTGCAGTGTCTGCATATGCAGGCAAGGTGTATGCCGTAGCGGCTGCTTTAGGCTGCAGGTAGAAGCCGACCATCTTTTCAGCCTTGTTAAAAGCGAGGACAAAGCGCTGGGTATCTTTTTCGAATTTGCCTTCTACGACAACAACAAAGAACTCGCCTTCGGTTTTACTTTGAATGATCTCTGCAGATTCGTACTTGCCCATTTGGGCGTTTAGCTTTTCCCACAACCCTTGCAGGTGTTCAGCTTTCACTTGTGCCTGCAAGCTAGGGTCGAAAAAGGTTGTTGCAGCTTCGAACTTGCCAGCAGTTAAAGTATCAAAAAAGTCTCCCGAGCGGTTCATCAAAGCAACTACGCCTTGAGCGAAGGCAGCGAATGTAAACAGCAGGAGGGTAAACATTAAAATTAATTTCTTCATGTATGCTTATTGGTATTAGGTTAGTAACTAACCAAAGTTAACATAATTTGAATTCCACGATTATTAATTTCAACTTTGCCCAACAAATGGCCGCCATCAAAAAACTCCCTTCACCGATAACCATCCTGATGTTGGTTATCATCATCGCTGCTACAGCAACCTGGTTAATTCCAGCAGGAAAATATCATACCCTATCTTACCAGGAGGGCTCGACGAGCTTTACGTATAGCAGTCCGGAAGGGGAGCAGCCTTTGCCGCTTACGCAGGAAACGCTGAACGCGATGGAGATTAAGATTTCGCTCGACAAGTTCAAAGATGGCAGCATCCGTAAGCCAGTGTCTATACCTGGTACTTATGAGCGGATTGAGGCGAATAGGGAAGGCCCCGTAGAAATCTTAACGGCACCCATAAAAGGTATCTACGATACCATAGACATTATACTTTTCATTTTGGTTACCGGAGGCTTTATCAGCGTATTTTACGCTACAGGGGCTATGGAAGCCGGGCTGCGAAATCTCTCTGCAAGGATGCATGGACGCGAAGCCTGGTTGATCGTCATTCTTGGATTTCTGTTCTCCTTTGGAGGTGCCTCCTTCGGAATGGCGGAGGAAGCACTCGCGTTCTATCCCATCATGGTGCCTTTGTTTTTAGCTGCAGGTTACGACTTGCTGGTTCCGGTAGCTGTTTTATTTGGAGGTACGCAGCTGGGAACATTATCTTCTTTCAGCAATCCATTTTCGACGATTATCGCTTCGAATGCGGCAGGCATCAACTGGACCGACGGGATCTACGGCAGGCTTGCCATGTTCGTTTTTTCTACAGGATTGTTCATCTGGTATGTGGTGCGGTATGCACAGCGGGTGAAGCTTAACCCACAAGCATCCTATGTTTTTCAATGTGATGGCTTGGTGCAGAGCCCCTTTGCAACGATGAAAGTTGAAGAGGAGGAACAAAGCAAGGCTAGCGGTAAAACCAACTTGCTGCTGCTGATCTTCCTTAGTACTTTTCTGGTGTTGATTGCCGGTGTGGTGTTATTCAACTGGTGGCTTCCAGAGATGTCGGCCTTGTTTCTGGCTTCATCTATTCTGGTGGCGGTGATCACCCGTATGGGCGAGAAGAAGTTCATCAGCCTTTTTATAAAAGGTGCCGAGGAACTGCTTTCTGTCGCCTTTATTATCGGAACCGCGAGAGGCGTGACCATCATGCTGAATGAAGGGAATATCAGCGACAGTATTCTATACTACGCTGCCAACATGGTGGATCAACTGCCGCCGTCTTTGTTTATCGTGATCATGCTTTTTGTTTACATGATCTTCACGCTTTTTATTGCGAGCACTTCCGGCATGGCGGTTGTGACCATGCCGATTATGGGCTCTTTAGCCGTGATCGCTGGGGTGCCAGGTCGCGAGATTGTGAACAGCTATCTTTTCGGCATGGGTATCATGGGCATGGTTACACCAACAGGCTTGTTGCTGCCATCACTGGCGCTGGTAAACGTGAGTCCCAAAGCCTGGTGGAAGTTTATACGTCCGCTGCTGCTGATGTTGCTGCTGCTGTGTATCGTCTTCCTCATTGTTAGTGTGAACTTTAGCTAACGCAGCTTAGAAGTTCGTCAGAATTCTGAACTGTACCAGATCGCGTTCTATATCGCCGGTTCTTCTACGCTGTTGCAAGCGCATGTAACCCATTTCGGCATCCACATGCTTGTTGAAACGGTATCCCAATGCGACTAAGGGTCTATGCTGATCGAAGAAGCTGTCGTTAATGCGTTCCTTGTGCTGTACATTGAACATCACTTCTGATTGTAGCAGCGAATACATCCCCTTGCTGAATTGCTCATTCGCAATGAGCGGAATAACGGCGCCGAGCTGCAGGCGCAGGCGTTGCGAAAAATCTGCATCAGGCCCGCGGAAACGTTGTTCAAAGCGCATGCGGAAGTTCAGGCGAAGTCTTTCTACCACATTTTTATAGATGTACTGCTGAAATAAGCGGTGTTCCAGTGTGCTGATCCTTTCTTCATTGATCATTTCCCAATCTGTGATGTTGCCATAACCCAATGCTACGGAGTGCTGTTTATTGAGATTGTAACTGAATGCACCACGTAGGAGGCGGGTACCTAGATAGTCGAAGTTATTGGCTGACCGGAACTGGAAATCGGTAAGCAGGTCGAACTTAGGAGATAGCTTCTGGGTGTGTGTGAGGTTTAGCCAACCACCGTTTCCAATCTGGGCAAGGGCAATATTAGCAAAGAGCATTAAACTTGTAAATAGGACAGCGTGTCGGATAATGAAATGGATCATGTTGTGAATTAAGTTTAAAATAGCCCTAAGGTATCCAAATTCTGCTACTAAAAGCAGGTTTGGAAGGAGAAAAAGACCAGCAGCTTACATAAACATCCATCTAATGAGAATGGAGGTTTTAGTGATCATCATAATTGTCGCGCTGTTTTCTTAAAAAGAACACGTTTTTATTCTCATGAAATCAATTAGCTAGTGTATGGTTTAGCTTGTAATGTCCAAACCCAAAAGCATGATCAAAATATAGCGTATTTATTCCATCTACCGTGGTGTAAATACCCAGTTCGTAGCGATTTTGCCTTAGGTCTTTTGGGTATTAAAATCCATCACTCGAATTTAAACCCCCTGATAATCAGACGGGAACGTGAAAAAATGTGAAATATTGTGTACTTTTTTCTTTTTGGTCGGGTGCATCAGTCTTTTAATATATAGCTTTGTATCAGTTTGATAGACCTCTATTTGGCACAGATTAGATTTACAAATATGCCTCATGTGAGAAAAATTATCGCTTTAGTTACTGTTTGCCGTTTCTTCCTATGAGACATTGCCCATCCTTTTACGCCTCATCCGACCACAATTTATAGAATACCAATCATGAATAATTTACCAAAGCATTTAGTCATACTGATCTCAATGCTGTTTATGTTTGAAGCCAAAGCTCAAGTGGGTATTGGCACAAATGCTCCAGATGCCAGTGCACAGCTCGAAATCTTATCTACTTCTAAGGGTTTACTAATTCCCAGACTTTCGATCAGTCAAAGAGATGCAATTCCAAATCCGGCAAATGGATTGTTGATTTACCAGGTGGTTAATTCTCCAGGATTTTATTACTACAACAATGGACAATGGATAAAGCTTGTAAATAGCACCGATCTGACTGGTACGGGCACCGGAGGCACGGTAAACACGATACTTAATGGTACGGTTAGCCCTTCTTCGAATTTGGGTAATAATGGTGATTTTTACTTAAACACTGCGAATAACACGCTTTACGGACCGAAAAACGGGGGAAGCTGGCCTTCAACGGGTGTTTTGTTAGTAGGTCCTCAGGGCGTGCCGGGCACCTCCGGGGGAAGTGCTGAACTTCCAAAGTTAAGCTTTGATGCAAACTATAACTTATCCATCTTGGGCAGCAATATGGTAAGTCTTGCAGATCTTAACCAATCTTTAAGCCTTGCAGACGGTATACTATCTATTTCAGGTCCAAGGAACAGTAAGGTAGATCTTAAAGGGCTTTTGGGAACAGGAACTGGAACTGGAACTGGAGGTCTGAGTTCACTATCATTTCTCGGAGGAAACGGATTTTTAGGTACGGTTACAAGTCCAACAACTAACCCGGTGTTATCACTTGGTACTTCCGTGCAAGGTATCCTAGCAGGTAATGCCGGTGCCCTTACTGCAGCTCCAACTACGGGTAGTGGGGCAGTTGTGATGTCTAATTCACCAACACTAATCACACCTGATATTGGGAATGCAAAAGGTAATATTACAGGAACCGCTGGAAATGTGACCGGAATTGTAGCCTTAGCTAACGGTGGTACTGGTGCAAACAATGCTGAAACCGCCAGGATAAACCTTGGTATAGGGAATGTTAATAACACAAGCGATTTAGAAAAACCGGTAAGTAAGGCTACACAAGCTGCTATCGATGCGCTACAGGCGAAAACTGTTCCTGATGCGACAACATCCGAAAAAGGCAAGCTTATGCTTGCCGGGGATCTCAGTGGTACAGCAAGCGCACCTCTAATCGCGAACAATGCAGTTACTTCAGCGAAAATTGCTGATGGAACGATTACAGATTCAGATTTAAATAAGACAGCAATTCCACTTAGTGGTTTTGGAAAGCCAGTTGCAAACATTGCAATGGCGGGAAATAAAATTACAAACCTTAAAGATCCTACGAACAACCAAGATGCGGCGACTAAAAAATATGTAGATGATAAGCTTCTTGGTGTAGGTGGCGGAAGTGCTGAACTTCCAAAATTAAGCTTCGATGCAAATTATAACCTATCCATCCTGGGTAGTAATTTAGTAAGTCTTGCAGATCTTAATCAATCATTAAGCCTCGCAGACGGTATCCTATCCATTTCAGGACCGAGGAACAGTAAGGTAGATCTTAAAGGGCTTTTAGGAACAGGCACTGGAACTGGCTCCGGAGTTGTAGCTCATGACGCCACGCTTACGGGTTCAGGAACAACAGGAAGCCCACTAGGTTTAGCAAACACTAGTGTTCAACCCGGGACCTATACCTCAGCCAATATTACAGTTGATGCTACGGGTAGAATTACTGCAGCTACAAACGGTGCGTCCGGCGGTGGATCCGGGGGTGTAACTGGAGTGATCGGGGTTGCTAACGGCGGTACTGGTGCGAACAATGCGGAAGACGCCAGGCTTAATTTGGGTTTAGGCAACGTTGATAATACCAGCGACGCTATGAAACCTGTAAGTGCAGCGACGCAGACTGCGCTGAACTCAAAAGAAGATAAATCCAATAAAAGTACTAATCTGGTTGCCGACGCCAATTCGGATGAGAAATATCCTTCAGTAAAGGCCGTAAAAACATACATCGATTTACAAAATGGTGTGGAGGATGCAACAACCAGCTCAAAAGGTAAGATTAAGTTGTCAGGCGATTTAGGCGGTACAGCAGACCTTCCCGTGGTGTTAACGGTTGGTGGCGTGACGGTCGAATCAGATAACATTTTAGGAACAATCGTAAAGAGAGATGGCAGCGGTAATATTGCTGTTAACAAAGTGACCGGTGACTTGCTTGGAAATGCAACAACGGCCACCACTGCGGGAACTGTAACCGGAACGGTGATGGTTCCAAACGGCGGAACGGGTATCACGTCTTATACCCCTGGAAACTTCATTAAAGCAGCTACAGAATCTACGCTGCAGCAAATTACACCGACTGAAGTTAAACAGGACCTTGGGCTAAACCTTGTAAATAACACCAGTGATTTAGATAAGCCAATTAGTACGCTTACACAAAATGCTTTAGATAAGAAAGAAGACAAAATCAATAAAAGTACTGACGGGACATTCACCACCAATTCTGATGAGAAATTCCCAACTGAAAAAGCTACAAAAACTTATGTCGATGAAAAAGTAAGAACCGCCGTAATTGCTGCTGGGGGTGTTCCAGATGCAACAGCAACGATCTTGGGTAAGATACAGCTTGCAGGAGATCTGGGTGGAATCGCATCAGCACCAACGGTACCTGGTTTACTCTTGAAAGAAAACCTCATTACAGTACTACCGGTGAGTAAGGGCGGAACGGGAATAGATAAATATACCGCTGGCAGCTTTTTAACCGCATTAAATGCGAACAATTTGCAACAAAGAACCCCAGCCCAGGTGAAGGAAGATTTGGGTCTAAACAACGTTAATAACACGAGCGATTTAGATAAGCCGGTTAGTACAGCTACCCAAACTGCGTTAAACGACAAGATTAGCAAGAGCGAAAAAGCGGCTAATAACGGTGTAGCGACCCTGGATGCCAATGGTAAAATTCCATCCAATCAGATCCCTGCGATATCATTCGCATCAGTTAACGTGGTGAACAGTCAGGCAGCTATGCTTGCCTTAGCAAACCCGCAGGTTGGAAGTACGGTTATCAGATCAGATGAGAATAGAAGTTATGTGTTAGCAGCTACCCCGGGTTCAGATCTCAATAATTGGAAGGAAATTTTAACTCCTGGAAGTGGTGTCCAATCCGTAAATGGGCAGACAGGTATAGTTTCGCTTACCAAGACCGACTTGCAACTGTCGAATGTTGACAATACTTCTGATGCAAACAAGCCGGTAAGTACGTTGACAGCAGCAGCATTAGCCTTGAAGGAAGACAAAGCCAATAAGAGTACAAATGTTTCTGCCGACGCAAATTCGGATTTGAAATATCCAACCGTAAAAGCCATTAAGTCTTATGTGGACAATCTGACATCTTCCGGAGCACCAGATGCGACAACCGCGAATAAAGGTCTTGTACAACTTGCAAATGACCTTGGTGGTACAGCCGCTGCACCAACGGTGATTACAGTCGGGGGATTACCAGCAGCACAGATTAGCGCGGGAGCAAAGCTCGCAAATGAAGCGACAACAGCAAGTACGCCAAACACGATCGTTAAAAGGGATGCCGCAGGTAATATCGTTGGAAATCTGATCGGTAATGCCTCTACAGCAACCTCGATCAGCGGAACGATTAGTCCTGCAAATGGTGGAACTGGTTTAAACAGCTATACACCATTGAACTACCTGCGGGCAGCTTCCGCCACTACTTTAGAACAACGTACTCCTACACAAGTAAGGGCAGACATTGGTTTAGGGAATGTAGATAACACGAGCGATGCTGCAAAGCCGCTTAGTACAGCTACTACCACGGCATTGGCTGGTAAAGAAGATAAGACCAATAAAACCAAAGACATCGCAATCGACGCAGCATCAGACGACAAATATCCAACTGCAAAAGCGGTGAAAACATATGTAGACGCTACGGTAACGCAGGGCGCACCTTTAGCAACAACAACAGCTAGAGGAATTTTAAAGCTTGCAGGTGACTTAGGCGGTACCGCGGATTTACCTGTCGTGAACTCGGTCGGTGGGGTGACCGCGGCAAATATCGCCACGGGAATTGCAACAGCAAATAGCGGTACGAGCGCTAATACAGCAAATACTTTAGTGAAGAGAGACGCTTCGGGTAATTTCTCTGCTGGAACCATTACGGGTACTCTGGCTGGGAACGCAACTTCTGCAACTAAGCTCGCAACAGCAAGAACAATCAACGGCGTAGCATTCGACGGTTCTGCTAACATTACAATTCCTGGTCAGCCAATTACAGGAAGTAATGGTATCACCGTAACGAATGGGTCTGGTAACACTGCGATTGCATTATCGAACACGGCGGTTACTCCAGGTACCTATAGTGCTGCAAACATTACGGTAGATGCTACAGGTAGAATCACATCAGCTTCTAACGGAACCGCCGGAGGTGGGGGAGGTGGTACTGCTACTGATCTAGGATATACAGGAGCTGCTGCGCAGGGTACAATAACTTCGAGCACTGGTGCTGCTGCGGTTATCCCTGGTGCAACAAGCACCGTGGCAGGTTTGATGTCGACAACAGATAAGGTAAAACTGAATAAGATTGGTGATTTCACAACGGCAGACGCCAATAAGGTCTTAACCGTGAATGCTGCGGGTACCGAAGCTGCCTGGGTTACCCCAGCTCCCGCTGCTGGAGGAGGAGGAGGTGGAGCGCTCATGGGCTATCACCCTGGAGGCAATAAAAGCTTTTTTGTAAGGGCAACAGGTCCTGGTGTAACTGCTTCCATTTCTGATGGTCATACTTTAACTGTGAACATCCCTCTTGGCGTTGAACTCAACTACTTCAAGGTATCCACCAGTTATGCAGCTTTGGGAAGTCAAAACTTCTTAGACATCAAAATCATTGACGCGAATAAGAAGTGGAATAACAGTATTGAAGATGTTGTTGTTCCAGATGTCAAGATTGTAGATGTGAACGTCGTAAACCCTGTGATTAATACTATTCATAGCCCCGCAACAACCAATTTCTTGCTCAACGTGACGGGATACTCGAACGGAACCATCTCACTCCAAACAAATAGTTTGGGTAATCATTCTGGAACTAATGGATTTTATATCACGATAAGACCTTAGTAATGGGAAAATACCTTTTCTACGTTCTCAGCTTGGCTTTAGTCCTACTTACAACGATATCAAGTGGGCAAAGTTTGAAACAATTCAATGGCCAGTTCACGATATCCTATATCAATGCAAATGGCGGGACGAATTATGACATTAATGGTACGTTTTCTGACGGGGCAAACACATTTAATGCGAATCAGGTCAAAGTTGGGGATCGTATTATTGATCCTGCTGGAAATACCTTTGAGATATTGACTGTAAGCGTAAATGGAAGTCTGATCAGCACAACCTCCAAGGGGTTCGATCCAACACCTCCAGGCATTGGTATGGGCGTAATATACAGGCCGACGGCAAACGGATTTCCACTTACAACGGTAAACACACCTCCGACGGTCTTAACGACTGCGTTGAATACCGCAATGATTAACATTAACTCGACCATGCCATCTTATGGTTCGGGATCATCGCTCCCTAGTTCTGCAGGGTCGATTGGAGATGTTGTTTTCAATACTGGAGATAACCAAATCTATAAGTTAACAGGTTCAGGCTGGATATCTGTAGCTGCTGGAACTTTACCGACCGACTATTCAAGTCCAGTCACATCAGCACCTCCAGGTACAAAAGGAGATATGCTCCTTTCGTATTGGGACGACAAGGTTTATGTTTTCGATGGATCTACTTGGACTGCTCCACCCAATGTGTCCGCCTTACCAACATCCGCAAAATTTGGCGACGTCTTTTTTGTAACCGGAGAGAAAAAGTTGTACATGATGGGGGATGACTCGAAATGGGCACCCATCAGTTCTGCATCCATTCCGGGCGGCCCAACTACGGAGCTCCCAACATCATCAAAGCCCGGCGATGTATTTTTCAATACCGATGAGAACAAGTTGTATGTCTATAATAACGACCTCAAATGGGTAGAGATTTCAACCAATGGTTCTACCCCTCAGGGCGCTGTAAACCCGGATCCAGCTTCCGAAAAGCTCCTGGAAGGATCGCTATTTTACAACACTTCAGATCATAAATTATACGTTTACAATGGGACCACCTGGATTCCTGTTGAAAATTCACTTCGCAGCGGGAATATCTTTGTAGGGAATCCCTCCAATATAGCGGTTTCTGTGCCGTTATCCGGAGACGCGATCATTTCCAATACTGGAGCCTTAACGATTCAGCCGCTTAAGATCACTGAAGAAAAGCTAGACAAGGCGAACATTACTTTAAATGGGTTTGCGAACCCGAATGACCATGTTTCTTTTGGAGACGGGGTTAACAATTTCAAGATCATAAATCTTGCGAACCCCTCTGCACCTTCCGATGCTACGACCAAAAGTTATGTGGACGCCATGTTTTCAAATCCCGCGGGACTAAGCTTATCAAATAACAGCTTGTTTGTTGGAAATGCTTCGAATAAGGCCGTGGGTATTGCTAAAAATCTAATTCCAATAAGCGGTTTCGACAAAGCCAACGCGAACATCTCTATGGGAACGGGATTGGCCGGTGGAAATTACAAGATAATCAACATGGCGGATCCGGTGGCAGCCCAAGATGCTGCAACCAAGAACTACGTCGACACCAGGGTCGTAAGTGCAGGGAACCTGTCGTTACCTACCGGAAACTTTCTTATTGGTAACACGATCGGGACTGCTGCTCCAATTTTGAAGAATGCTATTCCGCTTAGTGGCTTTGGTCCGGCTACAGCTGATCTTTCTTTCGGCGGCTTCAAATTAAATAACCTCGGAGATCCGGTAACGGACCAGGATGCAGTAACCAAGAAGTATGTAGATACCAAGGTGATTAGTGCAGCAAATATTGCCCTTTCGAAAGGCAACTTGATTATCGGAGATGCTGAGGGTAAGGCTGCAGACGCTACAAAGAACAGTATACCGCTCAGTGGTTTCGCGGCGGCGGCCGAAAACATCTCTATGGGTGGTTTTCAGATCAACCAACTCGCAGCACCTACAACTGATGGGGACGCTTCGACAAAAAAATATGTAGATGATCTTTTTAAAAGTCCTTCAAACGCTTTGACTTTACCTAAAGGCAGCCTGTTTGTTGGAAACACTTCCGGCACTGCGGAGGCTTTAGCAAAGAACCTTATTCCGCTCAGTGGATTTGGGAAGGCTACTGATAACTTGTATTTGGGCGATGCAACAACACAATACAACATCAGCTTTTTAGCGGATCCTTTATTCCCTCAAGACGCAGCCACTAAAAACTACGTCGACAACAAACTTTCAACCCCTGAATCGCTAACCTTGCCAACCGATCACCTGTTGGTTGGCGACCCGCAGAACAAAGCTTATGCTGTAGCCAAAAACGCGCTTTCACTGAGTGATTTCGGGGCTGCAAAGGCGGCGATAGCTTTGGGTGATGGTACCACAAACTTTCCGATTAACAACCTTGCAGATCCAGTAAACGAGCAGGATGCCGCTACAAAGAAATATGTAGATTCAAAATCATCAAAAACACCAACGGGGACCACGGCACCTGCAAACCCAAATGCTGGAGACACTTACTTTAACACTTCGGAAAACCGTCTGTACGTATACAATGGGACAAGCTGGGTACCGCTAGACAACAAACTTTCGGATGGCCATTTGTACATCGGCAATAACGCCAATGTTGCAGTTTCTACCCCAAAAAACGTTGTCCCACTAAGCGGATTCGGATCTGCACAGGCTGATGTTTCCATGGGCAATTTTAAGCTGATCAACCTTTCTGATCCCACTTCGGGACAAGAGGCAGCAACAAAAAACTATGTTGATTTAGGCTTGGCAACGGCAACTGCCGCTGGCAAGGATAACCTTGGTAATCATCAGGCAGATGCAAATCTTAAAATGTCTACTTATTCCATAAGTAATGATGGCCTCGCAGGGAAAGGTCTAAGCTTTGGCCTATCTGGAAATGCGAGTTTCGCTCAGGACGTGACCATCAATGGCAACTTCTATACACCATCAGACTACCGTCTAAAAACCCGGATTGCTACGTTAAGCGGGGTGCTTGAAAAAATCAATCAGATCAGGGGCGTGAAGTTTACGTACAAAGACGAGCACAAATATGCCTCCGGATTAAAGATCGGTGTGATCGCTCAGGAGTTGCAAAAGGTATATCCAGAAATGGTTACCACTGGCAAAGATGGCTATCTGAAAGTTGATTACACGCAGCTTACCGGAATGCTTATTCAGGCAGTAAAAGAACAGCAGGAAGAGCTCGCAGAAATTAAATTGCAGTTGAAAAAGCAACAGGAACAGATCGATGGTATCCTTAGAAAAATGCAGTAAAAACAGTCAATACTGATGAAAAAAATATCACTTTACCTTTTACTAACCATTCTCCTTTTCAATGTCCAGGAATCCAGCGGACAAATGAAGGTTGGTTCAGAAGGGATCTTTATTCAAAAAGAAACCGTGTTTTTCACGGAAGGGCTTATGCTTGTTCCTGCTGATAATTGGGCCATGTCAAACCTGACCATATCGAGAGATTATTCTACCGTGATTTGGCCAAAGTATAACAGTATCCTTCGAAAGTATAGATTCAGCAGCCCTGTAGAATTTCAAGGTGAATTGTCCATAAATTACATGAACACGGAATTAAATGGGAACGAGCCGGAGAAGCTAACCTTAGCATATTCTAAAGCCACAAGCAATAAATATCAGGATTTCCTTTTGATGAAGGAAAGTGTCGCTGATCCAAACCTCAGATTTGTTGGTCAATTCCTTACAAGTCCCCTTACGATTGCTGATCTAACTGCTGTTACCCCCGAGGTAACTCCCGATATCTACAAGGAGTTGGAGATAAACAACATGATTACGCCCAATGGAGACGGAGTAAACGATACCTGGTTGGTGAAAAACATTCATTTGTACAACAATAATGAAGTGAAGATTTATGACCGTGATGGTAGACTGGTCTTTTCTATGATCGGTTACGACAACTCCTGGGACGGCAAACACAACGGCAATCCCCTGCCTGAAGACACCTACTATTACATATTAACCTTCGACTCCGGGAAGTTGGTGAAAAAGGGTTTTATAACCATCGTGAAAGAGCAATAACATATCAAGACAATGACAACATTACCATCCAGGCGTTGTATCCTGCAATACGCGCTTACCATATTCTACATTCTTATCGGACATAGTGTAAGTGCTCAGATAAGATCCGCAGGTATGCAATATTACGACAATCAGTACCTCAGCAATCCCGCTTTCGCAGGCGCCTCCGAAGGCTTTATCTTCAATATGAATTATAGAAACAGATGGCGTTCAATCCCAGGTTCACCTGTTACTGTATCTGCAACTGGCGACTACCGGTATGAAAACATTGGCTTGGGGTTAAATATCTATAATGAAAAAGCTGGCCTGATCGGACGTACACGTATCGTTGGAACATACGCTTACCACTTAACCCTTGATGATTTTGGCCGCAGTTTACACTTCGGTATTTCATTTGGAGCAATGAATCAGAAACTGGATAATGCAAGCATTATTGCAGATCCAACTGATGTGCTTCCCGAGCGGTTCAACGCCCGCAAAACATTTCTTGATGGCGACTTTGGTGTTGCTTTTATAAGTAATGGTTTAACGTTACAGGGTGCCTTGCCTAACCTGAAAAAATTCTTTCAAAAGGACGAGCAAAACACGATCGACGGCTCTACATACTTTGCGGCAATGAGCTATAAGCTGGGCGCAGCAAACGACATGTTTGCTTTCGAGCCTAAAATAAGTGTCAGAGGTGCTAAAGATATCAAGAGCATTGTAGACATTGGAACAAATCTAAGGACCTTCGACAATATTCTCTCCGTGATGGGTATGTACCACAGCGATAAGAGCTCTACACTTGGATTGGGGATTAATGTTGAAAAATATCAATTGAATTTATTTTACACCAGCGAGATGGGAGGTAAACTTCAGTCTACAGGAACAGATATCGAATTGAATTTGAAAATCAACCTGTCCAATACTTACAGACGTAAGCCTACGCTACTCTAAAAGGAAACCTTTAGCCTGATTATTTGTTTTTAGTGTTCATTCAAACTAAAAACGATGTCAGCAGAAGCAAAGAAAAAGACCGTTGTTGTTACCGGAGCAAGCTCTGGTATTGGACAAGGTATCGCCATAGCATTTGGGCAGCAAGGTGCCAATGTGGTCGTCAACTACCATAGCGACGAAGAAGGTGCAAATGAAACCCTGGACCGCATCAAACAAGGTGGTGGCTCAGGGTTTATTCATAAAGCAGACGTTAGTGATGAAGCCGAGGTAGAGGAAATGTACCGCAAGGCAGAAGAAAGCTTCGGGCAAATCCACATTCTGATCAACAATGCTGGTATACAGCAGGACAGCAGCTTTTCGGACATGAGCCTTGAACAATGGAACAAAGTCATACATACCAACCTCACTGGGCAGTTCCTTTGCGCCCGTGCAGCCATCCGGCATTTCGAACAGCAGGCTCAGCCGGGACCAGAGGAAATGGCTAAGGGCAATATCATCTTCATGAGTTCCGTACACGATATCATCCCTTGGGCAGGGCACGTGAATTATGCTTCTTCCAAAGGTGGAATTCTGATGCTCATGAAATCCCTTGCACTCGAAGTAGCGCCCAAAAAGATCCGCGTAAATGCAATATCGCCAGGAGCGATTGCAACAGACATCAATGAGGAAGTCTGGAGCGATGAGGAACAACGGAAAGCATTGCTCAAGCTAATCCCTTACAAAAGGATCGGGAAGCCGGAAGATATTGCCAAGGCTGCACTTTGGCTAGGCTCCGATGATAGTGACTACGTTACCGGAACCACGATCTACGTAGATGGCGGCATGACCTTATATCCCGGTTTTGTAGATAATGGCTAACAGATAAACCAAACATGAACAACATATGGAACAAATGATAATTGATCAGGCGGCAATTCTAGACATTGATTTTACCGCCGCTGATGTAGATAGAACCTTAAAGACCCTGCAACCCGTGGTATTCCAGGAAGGGGAACAGTTTTGCTGTCACCTGGGCCCTAACATGGAGCAGGGCATCCTCGGAAAAGGCGACACGCCTGAAGCCGCCATTGAAGCCTGGAAAGCAGCTTTAAAACAAAGGGTACAAACTGCGACTGAAGATGATGAACTTGCAACTTTCGTTAAAGACTCCCTAAACTTCACTAAAAATGATGTGTGGTAAGTAATGACCTGTACAACAGTGCATTTGCTCGTTTTTGCAGGTAATTAACATCAAAGACAAAGCTAAATACATCAAAATGCCCGAAAAGCCCTTGCGTTAAAATTGCAGGGGCTTTCCTTTTTGCAGGTTTTTATACGGCAACTGCAACTTTTTAAAACCTTCGCTGGTAACTATCTGTAATTTAGGAGATTGTTGGTATAACCCTTGCGGTATTCTCCGAAGGTAATACAACAAATACAGGAGTTTTAGCACGCATATATGTTCGATTATCTGATAGTAGGCGCAGGTTTTTCCGGGAGTGTTTTAGCGGAGCGTATTGCTTCCCAATACAACAAAAAGGTGTTGATTGTAGATAAACGCAATCACATTGGCGGCAATGCCTACGATTATCATAACGAAAATGGCATTTTAATTCATCAGTATGGCCCACATTGGTTCCATACCAACGACCAGAAAGTATTTGATTACCTCTCCAGATTCACCGAATGGCGGTACCATTATCATCGCGTAAGATCCTATGTAGACGGGATGCTGGTACCCATACCGATCAACCGGGATACCTTAAACCTGCTGTATGGACTGGAACTCAATGAACCAGCAGCTGTACAACGCTACTACGACAGTGTGAAAGCCGATATTCCAAATCCAGCAAATGCCGAAGAAATGGTGATCAGCCAGGTAGGTGAGGAGTTGTACAACAAGTTTTTCAAAGGTTATACCCTCAAACAATGGGAGATCCATCCACGTGATCTGGCAGCGAGTGTGACTGCCAGGATACCGGTAAGAACCAACCGCGACGACCGTTACTTTACCGACACTTATCAGGGTATTCCGAAACAGGGCTATACAGCACTTTTTAAGAAGATGCTTGATCATCCAAACATCTCCATCATGCTGCAGACCGACTATCGTTCAATCCTGGATACCGTGTCCTACCGTAAAATGATCTATACCGGGCCAATAGATTCCTTTTTTGATTACAAGTTTGGAAAACTTCCCTACCGCTCACTCCGGTTTGAACATGAAACCTTAGATCAGGAATTCTACCAGCCCTATCAGCAGGTTAATTACCCGAATGAATACGACTTTACGCGCATCGTGGAATGGAAACATGCAACAGGGCAGAAAAGTCACCTGACGACCATTACCCGCGAGTATTCCGTAGCGGCAGGAGCGAATCAGGAAAAGTACTATCCCATTCCACGGGAGGTAAACCATGAGTTGTTCAAAAGATATAAACAGGAAGCTGATCAGCTTGAAGACGTAATCTTCTGCGGGCGGCTTGCAGATTACAAATATTACAATATGGATCAGGTCATTGCCAGAGCCCTGATGATCTCCGAGAAAGAAATTAAAGATTAAAGATTTACCCCTATGCGCGCATCCTTCGTCATCGTAAACTACAACAGAAAAGCTGAGCTGCTGATCACCATCTCCAAAACAAAAGCGCTCATTAAGAACAGTCCCGACTTTGAACTCGTCATTGTCGATAATGCCTCCACAGATGGCAGTGCCGAGGCCGTGAAGGTACATTACCCAGATGTTGTGCTCATTGAAAATCCTGTAAACACGGGAGCACCTGCCTGGAACCTGGGGTTTAAACAAGCCAAAGGCGATTATTTCATCATCCTGGATGATGACAGTCATATCGACTTTGGCTTGGAAGCAGCATTGGAACACCTGGACCGGCACCCCAACATCGGTATTCTCGCCTTGAACGTCGTATCCGGACCTTATACCAGCGAAGGCTGGAAATGGAAAGACGGACAAGAGATCGTGGGTTTTATCGGCTGTGGCGCCATTTTCAGAAAGGCAGCATATGACAAAGTGGGAGGCTATGCAGATTGGATGTTCCTTTATGTTAACGAATGGGATCTTGGCCTGCGAGTTGTTGATGCGGGCTATCAGGTGCAGTATTTCGCCGGCTGTGAGGTTACCCACCGCGTCAGTGCACTGCACCGCAGCAGCAAAAGATTGCGGGTATTTGTAACCCGCCATGAGCTGTCTATCGTCTATAAGTACCTGGCTAAAGATCGCAGTAAGTACCTCTGGCGGGTGGCACTAAATAACCTCAAAGGCATCCGGCAGTTACATTTCAAAGATACCTGGTACAATATCATAGGGATGAAAGAATTCTATAAGCACAGAAAAACACTACGCTACACACCAGTATCACCTTATACGCAGCAGCTGTTCCTGGAACTTTTTGAAGCCACCAGACCAGTCTTCGCCTTCCTGAAAAGAGACCTTTCTAATCTTACCCGCTTATTCAAAAAACCTGCTCAAAGCAGCAGGACAAACTTAAATAAACCTAAACCTGTAGTCAAAAATGAAAATCTCGTTTGTGATCCTGAACTATAACCGGGAAAAAGAACTACTGATCACCATCGCAAAAACCCTGGATCTTATGGCTGGGCGCAGTGACTATGAGATCATTGTGGTAGACAATGCTTCGTCAGACCAGTCGGTCGCATCTGTAAGTACAACTTTTCCGCAGGTCAGCCTCATTCAGCGTAGCAAAAACAACGGCATTGCGGGTTGGAACGATGGCTTTGCAGTAGCTAATGGCGAGTATATGGTGGTGCTTGATGATGACAGCAACATTGTAAGCGGGCTGGATAAGGCCATTGCTGTGCTGGATGACGATCCTAAAATTGGCATTCTGGCGCTCAACGTTACGGGTGGTGCGTTCCCGACAGATTACCTGATCCATATGGAAGACAACATCGACTTCATTGGCTGTGGTGCCATCATCCGAAAAACGTTGTTCGACAAGATCGGTGGCTTCGCCGAATGGTTGTTTATATACACCCACGAATGGGAATATGCCATCCGTTGCCTGGATGCCGGCTACCGGATCCGTTACTTCGCAAACTGCTTTGTAGACCACCGTACCAGTGTGATCAACCGGAGTTCACGAAGATTAAAGGTCTTTTCCGTACGCAATGAGATGGCGATCGTGTACAAGTTTTTCGACAAAAAAGATCGTACAAAGTATGTTGCACGGGTGTACTTGAATAACCTTAAAGGTGTTTACCGGCTCGGCTTAAGGTCCTTACCCTGGTATTTTCAGGCATTAACCGAGTTCTTTAAATTGCGCAAACAACTGGTGCATACGCCTGTTCGGCCGGAAGTGCAGGATTTCTACAGCAAAAGCTGCTGGTCTACCCGACGTTTTCTTAAAATTATATAAAAGCCGTAACTTAAGACCTACCTAACTGTCCAGCCTATATGATGCACGAATCCGATAAGTACTGGGAGATCAAACCGCACACTTCATTGCTTGACGTCAAACTAAAGGAAAACTATGAGTATCGCGATCTACTCTGGCTGTTGGTTAAGCGGGACTTTATATCTTTCTATAAACAGACCATCCTGGGGCCGGTATGGTTCTTTATTCAGCCCATCTTTACGGTACTGATCTATTCGCTCATTTTTGGCAATGTGGCGGGCATCTCAACCGATGGGCTGCCAAAACCCCTGTTTTATCTCGCAGGTGTTGTGACCTGGAACTATTTCTCCGATTGTTTCATCAAAACCTCTTCGGTGTTCAGGGATAATGCTTACATCTTCGGAAAGGTTTATTTTCCCAGGCTGATCATGCCTTTAAGCATCGTTTTCTCCAACCTGGTGAAATTCGGTGTACAGCTGCTGCTCTTCTTTGGCATGATGATCTTTTATGCGCTGAAAGGTGATTACTTTGAGCTTACCTGGTATGTGTTGCTGTTTCCCTTTTTAATGCTGCTGATGGCCTGTCTTGGTCTTGGCTTAGGCATGGTGGTCTCCGCACTAACCACCAAATACCGCGATCTCGCTTTTCTGGTCACCTTTGGTGTGCCTTTGTTGATGTATGCCACCACGGTCGTGTTCCCCTTGTCGGCAGCACCCGAGCGCTTTGTAAATCTTATTAAGTTCAACCCTATGACGCCCATCATTGAAACCTTCCGCAAAGGCTTTCTTGGCACCGGAACCTTTAGCTGGGAAATGCTGGGCTACACCACGTTGGTCACGGTTATTGTCCTGTTCTTCGGCGTGATCATTTTCAATAAGGTACAAAAAAGCTTTGTAGATACCGTTTAAATGGAACTTATGCGTTAATAAACAGGAAGTCCTGTGTCTTTGGATTGTAGTTCTTTTGGCTTACCTCCTTGAAGCCGAATGGAGCAAGAGCTTCTGTAATAGGTTGTAAGCCCATGTGTGCTTCTCCGATGATCACATCCACGCGCTCCAGGAAGGCAGGAAGCGTATTCGTGAGATCCCCCAGGATATCATATTCCGCACCTTCCACATCGATCTTCAGCACAATGCGTTGCGCCGGGTCCATGCCCTCTAAAATCCCTTGCAGCACAGTGCTGACTTTCCGGATGCTGATGGCCTTTTTCACCACCTTATCCAGTTCCTCGGGGGCATAATCTTTAAGGAAATCGTATGACGTTGTGCAGATCCCATCGCGGTGGGGTAGGTAGTAGCATTCCAGCTGTTCGTCTTTGTTGCCCAAACCATAGTTGTAAAGCGAAATATTGCTTGCAAGCTTGGGGTTTAGCTCAACATTCTCCTGGGCCAGTGCAAAGGTATATTCATTCAATTCAAAACCATGAACGGCTTTACACCAGCTTTGTGACGCAAAATAGAGGCTTGCATAACCCCGGTTCATGCCGAAGTCGAACACCACATATTCCTGTGTTTTCAGGTACTTCGGATGGATGAAGTAAATGTGCTGTGCAAAAACCTCTCTTAAGATCCAGGGATAATCCGGCGTGCTGCAGAAACAAAGACCATCTTTCTGTAAATACACCAGGTTAGCGCCGGCGTCATAGTTCAGGATCTCAATATTGTGGCATAGCAGTGTCGGATAGATCCTGCTGAAAGCTGTTCCGCTGAGTTCCGGATAATCTTCAATGTAAAACCTGCCCATCCTGCGGTATAGTGCTTCAAAGACCTTTGTGCTTACACGAGCTTTGATGTTGGTTAACATTTTAGAAAACAGCATCCTCTTTAGCTTTATATGTTAATGATCAGCTTATTAATAATTGTAAAATCTGTAAACAATAGATTAGAATATCCGGTTCCTTTAAATAAACCTTTTTTGTTACAGTTAGTTTTAACGATATTTAAACAATTAGAAAACAAGCATTTAACCTGATTTTATAGAAGGGGAGGATGTTTGCTGCCCCTTATTTTCAGATGCTATGAAGAATATTGGAGTAATACTAGCCGGCGGAGTTGGAAGTAGATTGGGTTTGGAACTGCCCAAACAGTTTTTTAAGGTCGCCGGTAAGACCGTGCTGGAACATACGCTGTGTACCTTTCAGAAGAACGTTAATATTGATGAGATCGCAATCGTCAGCCTGGCCGCTTACATTCCAAGGATTGAAGACAGCGTAAATGAGAATGGTTTCAGTAAGGTAAAAAAGATCCTTGCTGGTGGTGCAGAACGTTACCTTTCCAGCTGGACCGCCATAAAGGCCTATGAAGATCTGGGCGACTGTAACCTGATCTTTCACGATGCTGTTCGGCCCCTGGTTTCCGACCGGATCATTGATGAAGTGATTGCCAATCTCCAGGGGCGCTACCGGGCGATTGATGTGGCCGTGCCGGCTACCGATACCATCATTGCTGTAGATGCCTCAAAGAACGAGATCAGCTCGATCCCTAACCGAGCAGCACTCATGCGCGGACAAACGCCACAAGGCTTCAGGCTGTCGCTGATCCGGGAAGCCTACCTCATCGCTTTTGATGATCCGGACTTTAAATCCACTGACGATTGTGGCGTTGTTAAAAAATACCTGCCGGAAGAACCGATCTTCATCGTCAGGGGGGAGGAAGCAAACATGAAGCTCACCTACAAGGAGGACCTTTACCTGCTGGATAAACTTTTCCAACTGCGCTCTGCTGAAATGAAAGGCAAACGCTCCGCTAACCGGGAAGCCCTACATGGGAAAGTCATGGTGGTTTTTGGCGGCAGCTATGGCATTGGGGAGAGCATTATCGAGCTGGCAATCAGGTATGGGATGAAGGCATATAGCTTCTCCAGGAGCAGCGGCATTGACATTTGTTGCCGGGAACAAGTTGCTGTGGCTATGCAAAGCGTAGCCAGTGTGGAAGGCTCGATAGATTACATCATCAACACCGCGGCGATCTTAAAGAAGGAACCATTGGTCAATATGGAAGCTGCAGATATCGAAGAAAGTATCCGTACTAACTACATAGGTGTCATCAACATTGCGCTGGAGAGCTTTCAGTACCTTAAAGAAAGCCAGGGGCACCTCATTTTTTTCACCTCCAGTTCTTACACCCGCGGCAGAGCCTTTTACAGTCTTTATTCGTCATCCAAGGCTGCAGTGGTCAACTTCGTTCAGGCGATAGCCCAGGAATGGGATAAGTTCGACATCAAGGTAAACTGTATCAACCCGGAACGGACGCGAACGCCTATGCGCAGCCGCAACTTCGGAAACGAAGAAGCGTCAACCTTGTTGAAATCTGAAGAAGTCGCGGAAGTAACACTCTCCACGTTGCAGGCCAGGTTCTCCGGCCAGGTTATCGATGTAAAACTTAACGATCATGGTTTAACCAATCTCTTTGAGGCTTAGCTTATGCGTCAACAGATAAAACTTTGCTTAAACTATCTCTTATACGTCCTCTCTTTTCTTTTCCCACGCAATAAGCGCAAGTGGGTATTTGGAAATTATATCATCGATCAATTTGGTGATAATCCAAAATACCTGTTTCTATATGTACAAAGATACCATCCCGATCTCCGTGCCATTTGGATTACCCAGGATAACCGGATCTATGAGGAACTTCGGCAAAAAGGAATGGAAGTACACAGGAAATGCAGCATCCGCGGATTTTACCATTGCCTCACAGCAGGTGTATATATCTATAATACTTTCCCGCAAGACATCAATTATTTCAGCTCAGGAGGCGCATTGCTGCTTAATATGTGGCACGGGGTGGGCCTCAAAACCATCGAATTCAGCATTACCCGTGGGCTTCTTGCCGCTTGCTATAAAGAAAAAAAGCTGAGCTATCGCCTGCACATGCCATGGCGCTTCAAACGGCCAGATTACCTGCTTTCCTCAAGTCCTTTCCAATCCCTTCCTTTCGCCAAAGCCTTCCGTATCCCTGTAGAACGTTGTCTGAACATTGGATATCCTCGTAATGATGTCATGCTGATGCCCGAGGAGGTACGACTGCAGCTAATCCGCAAATACGAACATCCGGATACGATACCTTATATCGATAAACTGCGTAAGTTCGATCAGGTATATCTTTATATGCCTACCTGGAGGGATTCGCCAACGTTCCTGACTGATCTTGGACTTGAAGTTGCACGGATTAACCAGCTCATGCAAGCTAAGAATGCTGTAATGATTCTGAAAATGCATGTCAATACGGCGAACATTCCCGCAGAAGGCTTGTCTAACGTCTGGATTTTGCCCTGGTGCCTGGATGTTTATACCATCTTTCCCTACACGCACACGCTGATCACAGATTATTCCTCCGTGTTGTACGACTACATACTTCTACCCGCTAAATCAGTCATCCTGTTTGTCTATGATATGGAGAGATATCTGTCTGAACGCGAATTCAACTATCCCTTCCTGCCAAATGTAGCAGGACATCTGGTGAAAGATCTTGAAGCATTTTATGCCGCACTGGCTTCCAGCGAAGCGCTGGACAGTATCAACGATATGGAAGAGATCCGGGAGCGTTTCTGGGGAAATTACAATGGACATGCTGCGAAGGATCTGACGGTCTTTTTGAAGAAAAAACTAGGACTACCTGAATCTGGATTTGAGGAAGTACCGTTAAAACAAATTGACAGTAAATCAGGTATATAGTACATTTAGCAGCAGCCCTTTCCATGAGCAATATTGTAATTAAAGCCGAGAATATATCGAAAGCCTATGAGTTGGGAGAGTTTAGTACTGGCACGATCAGTCGTGATCTGGAACGCTGGTGGGCGCTGATGCGGGGCAAAGAGGATCCCTTCTTAAAGATCGGTGAGGTAAATGACCGAACTAAAAAGTCAGACAGCAAGCTGGTATGGAGTCTTAAAGACATCAATTTTGAAGTGGAAGAAGGTTCTGCGGTAGGCATCATCGGCAGAAACGGCGCTGGCAAGAGTACCCTGTTGAAACTACTCAGCCGTGTAACCTCACCAACCTCGGGCATCATCAAAGGTCGTGGCCGCATTGCCAGCTTGCTGGAGGTCGGTACTGGTTTTCATCCGGAACTTACTGGCCGGGAAAACATCTTCATCAACGGAGCCATCCTGGGCATGCGTAAAGCCGAGATCAAAAAGCGCTTTGATGAGATCGTAGATTTTGCAGGCGTGGAGCGCTATATTGATACCCCGGTGAAAAGGTACAGCTCTGGCATGTATGTACGCCTCGCTTTTGCTGTTGCGGCGCATCTGGAAGCAGAAATATTGATCGTAGACGAGGTGCTCGCGGTGGGAGATGCAGAGTTTCAGAAGAAGTGTATGGGTAAAATGGGGCAGGTGACCAAAGAAAATGGACGCACCGTGCTTTTCGTAAGTCACAACCTGGAATCCGTAAAGGCGCTTTGCAACACCGCAATTTTGCTGGTAAACGGAAGGATGCACGAATGCCGGGATCTCTCGGAAGCTATAAACATTTATTTGCAACAGCGCCAGGGCGATGAAGGTGGCAGGTTTACGAACCGTAACCTAAGTGGTAATAAAGAGGTTTTTCTGGCTTCAGCACATCTGAAGCAAAAAGGGCTGGAGACAAATCATCTATTTAATGATTCAGCGATCGACATACATTGCAGCTTAAAGTGCAATTTTCCAATCAAGATATCGTTAGAAGCGAAGATCAGGAACCAGAATGGCTTGCCTATTCTCTTCGGTCCTGTAGGACTAATGCATAATCGGGAGCATGAACTGGAGGTCGTCGGCACACACAACCTGGTGATCCGCCTGGATCCACCATATCTCGCAAAAGGAAGTTACTTCGTTGATCTGGTTGTTGCCGAAACGGGGAAACGCATTATTGATCTTCACGAAAGTTGTCTATCCTTTGAAATTGAATCCAGTTTTATCGCAAAAACAGGCTATTCCTTTCAGCAAGACAGGGGCGGAGGGGCAATATTGTTGAATGCTTATACCTATTTGGAAGAAGAACTACCATTTGCCCATTGATCGGTGTTTTTGATACCCAATGCTTCCGCATCGAATACCGGATCTTTGCCGGCACGGCGTTGTTCCTGGTAGTCTTTCAGTGCCCTTAACGCCGGTTTACGCAGTAGAAGAATTGCGATTACGTTCAGCCAGGCCATTACACCAACGCCAATGTCTCCCAGCATCCATGCTGCTTCGGCCGTTTTTACGGCACCGAAAATCGTTGCCGCCAGCATCACTACACGCAACAAGTTCAACAGCCATTTATTGCCTTTTTTATCCAGATAACTGAGGTTAGTTTCAGCGATATAGTAGTAAGCCATGATCGTTGTAAACGCAAAGAACAATAAGGATACTGCGACGAAACCACTTCCTATGGAAGGAAAGTGCGCACTCACGGCCAACTGGGTATATTCAGCACCAAGTTTCGCACCAGGCAGATTTTCAACCAAAAAGCCACCTTCCGGGTTCACCACATTATATTGGCCGGTGAACAAGATCATGAAAGCTGTTGCTGTACACACAAACAAGGTATCGATGTAAACGGAAAAGGCTTGTACCAATCCTTGTTTAACCGGGTGGGAAACCTCTGCTGCTGCGGCAGCATGTGGCGCCGTTCCTTGTCCTGCTTCATTGGAGTAAATACCGCGTTTCACGCCCCAGGCGATCGCCATGCCGAATACACCTGCAAATGCGGGCTCCAGATTGAAGGCTGATTTTATGATCAATGAAATCACAGACGGAATCTCAGTAATGTTTAAGGCCATGATGATGATGGCCATTAAGATATAAGCGCCAGCCATAAAAGGGACAACAATTTCAGCGACTTTACCAATGCGTTTAACACCACCAAAAATGATTAAACCCAGAAGGATCGCAACACCTATTCCGGAATAAACAACGGGTACATGAAAAGCATTTTGCATGCTCAATGCAATACTGTTGCTCTGCGTTCCTGGTAACAAAAAAGCCATGCTGATGATGGTTGCTATTGAAAACAGGGTCGCATACCATTTAATGCCTAAACCTTTTTCAATATAATAAGCGGGCCCGCCTCTATATTGTCCATTGTTTACCTGCTTATAGATCTGGCCCAATGTTGCCTCGATGAAGGCAGATGCACTACCTAAAAAGGCGATCAGCCACATCCAGAAAATAGCACCCGGACCACCCATCGCAATGGCAGTAGCTACACCGGCAATGTTACCCGTTCCTACACGACCGGAAATGGCAATGGCAAACGCCTGGAAAGAACTTACACCTTGTTCAGAACTTTTGCCGTCGAAGAGTAATCGCCACATTTCCTTGATGTACCGGATCTGAAGAAACCGTGTGACCACGGAAAAGTAGATCCCTGCTGCCATACATAAAAAAACCAGTGCGTTACTCCAAACGATGTCATTGATTCCCGAAATTATACTTTCCATTATTGCGTTTTAGGTATGAATTGAGCTCCGAAAAGCCTGAAAAAAATGCAATAATAAGGAATTAAAAAAGAAGGAGTGGGTAACAGGCCAGGCTGCTTTAGTAAAAATATCAGTACAACAGGAGCACTATGGCTTTGGGAAGTGTTGGAGGTATTCGTTCCAGGCGGTTATTTTACCGTTGGAAAGTCTGATGTCATTGAAAACTTTTACGCTGTCTTTCTTGCCTTTCCTGTCCTCCCAATACTGGCTGAACCAGACACTTACCCATTCCTCAGACTTGTCTTTGTTGATTACACTTCGCCAATCCTGGGGCACGACTTTAAGGGTTTTTAGGCTGGCAAAAAAGTCCTTATTCAGCTGCATGATCTCTTCACGCGTACCGTTAAATTTCACACCATCTATATTAGATTCGATGCTGTCGGCCGTGTATTTGCCTATGGTTTCATGATCCAGACTTTCCATGGCTTTAAAGACGTTTAATACGATTACCTCATTATTCTTGTCCGGGTTAAACTGCCAGTCGTACTTTGCATTTTTCGTGTAAGGGAGTGATGCTTTGGAAGCGTTGTTGTTGTCGCTGGTAGCGGAAGTGTTGTTGCAGGCTGTGCCAAGGGTGGCAACGAAACCTAAAAGAAGCATAGTGCTAAAGGTTTTCATGAGGTTGGTTCCGGTTTTTTAGTAATTTGGTATGTAGTTGTAAGTTAGTAAATTAACTGAGAAGTAAAATGAAAAAAATCACGTTATTCATTCTTTATAGCTTGATATCGTCCATCAGCATATTTGCAAAAGAGCAAGTACCCGCGGCACTTCTGGGAAACTGGCTTGTTCCGGAAACGAATGCCTGGAAATTTGGTATTACGGAGCACTACGTAGTGGCAGAAGGAGCTTTTTGGGAATATGAAGTATTAAGTAACAAGCCAGACTTGCTCGTGCTGTCCATGTCTGATGGAACCCAGAAAAAAATTTTATATATCACGCCGGCAGGTCCAAAAACCGCACTGATCGGGTATAGCCAAAACACGCGGGCCTTGTTTACAACAACAGTTAACGGCAATCCCAAATACGGAGGAAGTGATCTTGGCTTTGCTAAACCGGTTCTAAAAACCGGAGCGGTACAGCTAAAAGGTGTGTTAAATGGTTATGATCCAAAGCGGACTGGCTACGGATACATCATGATCCTGTATAATCAGTTACTGGCAGATGTACAAAAAATAATTACGGTGAAGGTCGACAGTCTAGGTCGGTTTGAAACAAACTTTCCCCTGTTAAACCCTCAGGAGGTCATGATCAGGTTTGGGGACGAGTTGACAGAACTGCACTTGGGCCCAGGGCAAAAGCTGATGGTAAGTATAGATCTGTTGACCAATCCGCGGGATGATGTAGAACAGCAGCAGTACATGATCACCAAACAAAATCGACTGTACATGGGAGATCAGGCATTGTTTAACACTGCCTTCAATGACTTTCAGTACCGGTTAAGAAGCATGCAGTTTTTGGGCGGTGACAAAGATCCGAAGCAGACGGAGCAGTTCGCGTATAAAAAGAACAAACTAAAGATCATGAATCAGATGCTGGATACTCTGAAAAGTTATAATCATCACCATCATCCAGGCAAAAAGTTTAGTCAATATTTCAACGCCTTTATCAGATATCAGTCGGCTAAAGAATTGTTAAGTTACCGGTGGGCGAATGGCAAACAACAGCTCAAACCTGAATATTTTGATTTTTTGAAAGCATTGCCATTGAACGATGAAGTTAGCCTGGTAACCACTGCATACTCATCAGTGTTAAAGGATCTGGGTAGCGGTTTGTTTGCTGAAGATCTGGTACTTCAGGCACCAACAATTGACTCGGTTATCAAGCTTGCGAAATCCCAAGGAGAAAGCTTTACGCCCGAGCAGGAAGCCATGCTGCGAGATAATGTTGTACTTTTTGTTCATGGGCCGGAATCAATGGGGCACAGCCACAATGCCGACGTGGAGATCAATGATGCAAATGCCATTGAAAGTATGTACGTGGGTTTTAGAAAGCACATCGAGCTGCAGGAGGCAGACTATATGAAGCCTGTTCTTAAACGGTTGGGTGTAATTCCCGGCACCCTAGTGTTTGAACTCATTGCCGCAAGGAAAGCTTTGGTTGAAATCGAGTCTGCAGGTGGCTTTTCCGAAAGTAAGATGAGGGAACTCAAGATCACATTGAAAAATCCAATACTTTATCATTGGCTGGAGCAGTATAATGAGAATCTACAAGTTAATTCAGATGGGACATTGGCTAAGGCCATCTAGCTTCCTGAGCATGTTCATTTAGAAGATATAAAACACGTGGATAGTCTCTGAGGGAGAACCTCAAATGCGACGTCATCGTTGATGATCGCCTGGCGTATTATTACCTGTAAAGGCTCAGCAGGAATAATCAAAATTTACAGTAATATTTCAAGTTCAATGCGCGACAAGTACAGGTATACTGCGTCGGGGAAGCTGCGGGATTTTTTCGCCTCAGCAAGGGACCTTAGACACACCTGATCCAGACCTCGCCCACACCTCACCCACATCGTACACACGAAATGTGTGTGTATGGTCTTTGTCAGGTGTGATTTACTTGTGGCTTGGATCTGGTTGTTTTCCGAGTCTACTTGTAGTGGAAGTATCGGTTTGGCTGAAGCACTTTTTAACTGGTTTCTGACCTTACTTCCTTTTGCTGGGGTAATGGCCTTTGAAAGTCTTTAAGGCTCAAGAACCGAGATTGCGTGTAGAGTGGAAATGAGAAGACCTTAGCTTTCCAGCATGAGGTTAAGAATGCAGATCATGGGGTTAAATAAAAAGGCTTTCAGCATGATGCTAAAAGCCTTTTTTCTATTGGTGGAGAATTGTCGGTGTTTTCATGAACTATCCGATTGAGAACGATAAATCTTGGTCAACGTCCTTACTTAGCAAGTTTATATCTAAAACCACCAAGAGAAATGTCATATGGAGGATTTAGCGTAGGTGCTGAAAAACCTGTTCCAAAGGTGATGGTAATCTCATCAAAAGGTGTTTGACTCTCGCTAGCTCGCAGTGTAGCTCCTCCTGTCATTCCGATCAGTGGCTTAGTAACTGAGCTTTCAGTTAAGTAACTAGTGTAAGATGGTCGTAATTGTTTATTAAGCTTTGAATTCCGAAAAGCCGTAGTTATCCCATATCCAAAACCTTTAAATGGAGAATTAAATTCGAAGCCAAAAGCGGTCACCATTTTTGAAAACTTGATGGTCATGGTGTTTCCCATACTTAACGTGATAATAGGCGCGAACTCATCAGCTACAACTGGTTTATTTCCCCATTTAACTTCTTTATTGTGAGTTTTTCGGGCTTTACTTTCAAACCGAAGTGCTAGATCTTTATTGCAGACGGAATCCAGTAGTTCGCCATTCTTGTATTTCGCCAAGCTTAGCGGTTTGAAAGCAAGATATTTTCTGTTTTCAGCTTGACCGAAACTTGTTACTGAATCTCTGTAATAATAAAGCTCACCATCTTCACTAGGGATATATCCGAAGCCATTCGGATCTAATGGGTTGTATGGGGGCAAGTCATCATTTAGACTTGTCTGTAAGATGTTTTTCTCTTTCGGTTGGATTTCGTCATCTTTGGTACAGGAGTTTAATGTTGTGATCAGACCTACTGCGACAAGAGCTTTAAGGAAATGTTTTTTCATGTTTATATTGGTTTTTGATTCAGCGAAAGTAGGAGATAATCATGTGAGTGATATCAAGGCGTAAATTATTGTTACGTTGCTTGTTACCTGTGAAAATAACTGTGAAAATTATCGTGGAACCACTGCGAGGTGCTGGAACTTACTTTGCCAGCTTGTATCTGAAGTTTGCAAGAGCAATACCTCTTTCCGGAATATCCTACGTTTGAGGATCACCCAGGGTAACCATAACCATAGTAAAAGGCTTTGTTGCTTTTACTGCGATCAGTTGAGCCCCATTCGGACTTCTAGAAACTACTCAAGACCCCCTTCGCATTATCAAACAACCAATCTCCATATTGCGCCGTAATTTCGTGATCGCTGTTTTTGCGATTTGGTGCAACTTCGAAACCAAATTCCGTTGATTAATCGTGTCTGTAAATTATTGTTGCATTGAACGTTACTTTTGGTTGATAGCGAGAAAGATATCGTGAAAGCTTGCGGTTTGCTCTTGGTCCTGGTCGGAAGATACCAGCAATGGTTTCGACTCCTTTAAACACCTAATAGAGTTCAAAGCATGGTATCAGCATTGCCTTGAGCTTAGAGACTCTCGGTTGATCGCTGCAGAAAATGACGAACAATCCTAGGAGAGGTCCCGTTTTCAATCTTGACTGACTAGGACTAATAAAAATAATTTGTGTGTTAAAGTACGTGCAAACGAAAAAAGCACCTACATGTTTAAATGTAAGTGCTTCATAATCAGAGTGGAGAATAGCGGAGTCGAACCGCTGACCTCTTGCCTGCCAGGCAAGCGCTCTAGCCAGCTGAGCTAATCCCCCGATCGGTCGCAAAAGTAGTTAAATTTGGAAGAGTTGCAAATTTATTATGAAAAAGCCGTTGGGAGTTCTTTAAAGATTCTTCAACTCTCCTAAAATATTCGTTAACTGTACGCCAGCGGTAAAGCGATCCATAGCCTCTCACTAACTGAATTCAGGTCAAAAAAAAACCTGCTATTCAGCAGGTTCTTCAATGGTGTACTTCAATTACAATAACAGAAGTACTATATACTTTCCTTATTTGAAGTGCGTAAGATGTTTCCATACATCACGGACGTATTATCTAAGCTTGGTTGATCTTGTAAAATAGCATTTCCGTTTTCTGCAACCTCTAAATAAAATATTCTTTTTTCTTTATTCTTACCAACCTTATACTTCAAGAGCCAGCGGTTATCTTTTTTCTTTGTGGATACCAGTTTGTAGTCTTCCATGGTGTAGGCATGTAGTTCCTCAGACCCGATGTTGAAGAAATTATATTGATCTTCTGCTCCTTTCAGTAACAATTCATCAGGTTGTTGAACCAGAAATATGGAACTTTTAACTTCTTTAGCCCTCGGGTTGTATTCATTTTGTCTGATATTATAAGCTTCGAAATAGCTTCCGCTTCCGAAAGCTAAGCGATAGTATTGATTCAGGAAATATGAACTTACCGGCGCATCAGTTGTCAGCCGTTTACTCGTTTCAATACTTGCCGTACTCGGGTTGATCAGCTCGAAATTAGCAGAATTTGCAAAAGCAGATGTTCCTCTAAATCCTGGCTTGTTTTCCACCTTGGTGACTACAAAGGCAAACTTTCTGGATTTAATAAGATCAGAAATCAGATCTTTTTCTTGAGCGAGGGTGCTGTTTAACAATCCAATCGTTAAACAAGCAATGAGGAAGCGTGTTTTCATGTGTTAACATTTATGTTAGTTCAATATAATTAATTAAATCAATAGATTAATTTTTTAATCTTGAAATTTCGTGTTTGACGACTGTATTTAAGTGCCACCTGCTTGTGATCGAAGTGCTAAAAAGTCGAGTGTTAAACTATGATCCTGTATGCAATAACAGAAAAAGTGATTGACATGTTTCAGCTACAAAAACCAGGAGATATACCTTAAAGCCAGGAGAGATTGTGTGTCCGAGAATAAATCAGCATTCGGAATACGACAAATACCTTTGATAAAGTACCTGCTACATTAAAATCTATAAAAGAAAGTGTACTTGTTGATGGTCAGCAAGAGCAATTTGAGCTCATTGATTTTTGGAGATGGAGCGTCTCAGATCTTCTTAGTAATGAGTTTGCAGGTAGCGAATTGTCGTTTTACATAGCTTTTCCAGTACATCCAGGTTAAGGTCAGCCAACTTCTTGAAGTAAATACAGGCTTTGCCCATCTTATATTTCCCTAATTCATTAAGTAGTTTTTTGTCCTCAGCTTCCGGTGCATACACATATAGTGAAAATTCAGCTTTCCGGGGTGAGAAGCCAATGAGCGGTGCATCACCTTCATGGCCACTAGCGTACTTGTAATGGTAAGTTCCAAAACCCACTATCGTTGAGCCGTACATTCTCGGCTTGAAACCGGACCATTTTTCCATTAGTTCAATGAGCTGCAAGCTATCCTGCTTCTTCTGATCATTATCGACGTAAGCATCTATAAAATCAATAACGCTTAGTTCATTATAGACCGTTTTGTTCTTTGTTGCCATACTACAATCCTCCTTGTGCCACAATCGATCCGGCAAAAACCACTATAGGTAGTTATTGATGGACCCGTGTGTCTTACCTAATTTACTTGCTTAAATTGGAAGGAGCAAATCTGATGAAAAAGCTTATCTACCTGGCGATCTTTTACTTTGCTGCAATTACCAGCTGTGCAAAAAACGATCATGAGTTAGTTCAAACGGATATCAAAACTGCGGCAGTAGAAATCGCTGCAGCAGTTTTGACCATACCTGATGTTCCAGGGTACACCCCTAAACCGGGGATAGAGCCGGGTAATCCGATTCCTTTTCCACCTCCGAAAACTCCGACGGATTTTGATGGATATGCTGTAAGTTGGGGAGGTCCGAGTTCAGATTACATAGATGGTACCTGTTTATTGAAAATCTCTCATTTAGAAGAAGGAAGTACCTATCATCAAATCAATAATAAAAACATCAACATGGCTTTTTATAGTGGCGACGGCGATCATGAGCCCATGTTTATTCGACGCCTGAAGCCGACAACTCCAGCGCCCTATGGTTGGACACCTATTTGGAATACGTTGCCCCTGGTGGAAAATGAGCATCCAGAGGTGCTCTTTACATCTAGATTTGAAAAGTCTATAATTATTGTCTTGTCTAAACCATGTATCAAATTCGGCTTTGAGCTGTCGCCCAACTTGCAAAATGAGGTGCTAAATTGTGTAGTTTACTGGGGGCAATTTGCAGGAGATGGTTCTAGAGGGGCGTTCGACCACCCTGTACAGTCTCCTGACGGCGCAGTGCTCTATAGTTTGCAGCCAATAGGGAAAAATGCTTCCTTTAACGTTGTCACCATCAGTTTTTATCCTAGAGGTGAAGGGAATCCATTGATTAATCCTGAAGGAATAGCCTTAGCAAATATCCGGTACCAACTTGCAGAATAAGTAGTTGTGAAAGGAGCCTGCCATGCTTTAATTCTCCTGAGGGTAATATTAATGGGCTGAAAAAATCCATCCACCTTTATTTCGAAACTGAAGATTCAATAAACAATTCAGAGGGTTTGGCAAGCTCAAACATCAGGTATAAACCGGCTATGATCGTTCATTTAGATATTCTGATAAGTCAAGAAAGGAAAAGCAAGTTGCACATTTCAACGGGTGTGAATCGTAAAAATAATATAGACTTTAATATGAAGTTAACATAGAACCTTCATATTTGCAGCCCTATTTATTTACATCATCCCTCATGAAAAAATTATTACTTTTCTGCAACCTCCTGGTTGTACTTGCCGGCTGTTCAAAGAAAACCACTCAGGATCTTGAACCTGGGCTGCCCCCGGTTACTTATACCATCGTTGAAGATTTTGAAAATTCCGCCGCCAAAACCAGTTATGTTGCAGCTGATGTGAGCATGCCAACGGGAACCTGGAATCTTGACGATGCGCTGGTCGGTAACTTAGATACGGACCTGAAAAACGGGCTAAAGAGTGTAAGACTTAGAGCTGGTAAGCTAACCATGAACTTTGACGTAACTGGTGTCAATATGCTGTATATTAAACATGGTAAGTTTGGAAAAGATGCGAACTCAACCTGGCAATTGTTAATGTCTACCGATGGTGGATCAACCTTCACTCAGGTGGGGTCTGACATTGTTGAAGACAACAGCTCCTTAAAGCTGGATTCATTTAAGGTCTCCACGGATGCGAAAGTTCGCTTTCAGATCAGAAAGGCTGGAACAACAAGGATCAATATCGATGATATTACCTTCAAGGGCACCGGTGATCCTGGAATTTCATTTGAGACACCAACGCCAGCCCCCATAGACTCTACGTCAACGGGTGGAACGCCAAGCGCTGCAAGGGGAATCAATGCAGGGCCAGATGCGCAGCCGGTTGCTGGCGATAATAGCAATTCCTTGTTTGGTAATCCATCCAATGCTACAACACTTACTCCGGAGAATTATCTGCTGGACCAGCGCTATTATGTGGAATCCTATAGCACTTCCCGCAGCACGCCCAACTGGGTTAGCTGGCATTTAGATGCTACTACGATCACAGGCGCCGCTAAACGTCAAGATAACTTTGCAGCTTTTTCAGGTCTTCCATCAGCTGCCTTCGCTGTTCAAAGTACGAGTTATCAGAATTCTGGCTTTGACAGAGGACACAACGTGCCTTCAGGCGATCGTACCAGTTCTACCGAGGCCAATAGTGCGACCTTCTTGATGACAAACATGATTCCTCAGGCACCTCAAAATAATCAGGGTCCTTGGGAACAGTTAGAATCTTATCTGCGTACGAAAGTGCTGGAAGGGAACGAAGTGTATGTGATCATGGGCAGCTATGGATCTGGCGGTGTAGGAAACAACGGCAGTGCTGCAACTATTGCGGGTGGTAAAATTGCGGTGCCGTCAAATATCTGGAAGATTGCCGTAATTATACCTGCAGGTGATGCCGATCTGAGCAGGATCACTTCTACAACCACAGTGGTCGCTATCAACACGCCGAACATCAATGCCGTAGATAAAGATTGGAAAAGATACCGCGTATCGGTTCGTGATATCGAAAAAGCAACTGGATACAACCTGCTTTCTAATCTGCCGCAGTCGGTTCAGGATGTCATTGAAACAAAGGTCGATGCCTTAAATTAAATTATAAACTCAAGGTATAATGCTGCCTACTGACTATTCAGGGGCAGCATCAACTCAGGTTTATTATTGATTACACCTTTAACTGCCGCAGCATTAACGGCAGTACTTACCTGATAGGCATCCATATTTTCGTCGGGATAAGGAACACACAAGCTCAGCAGATCAGCAGGGGAGATGTCTTTAGAAAGCCAAGCCGATTCCGTGTGTTTAGGCAGAATTACAGGCATCCGGTTTTTAGGGTCATGAACCTTGCCAACAGTTTTATTCGCGGCGGTAGTCATGATGGTAAAGGAGCGGTAAACAACTAAGCCGTCAGCACTTTTCCATTGACTCCATAACCCTGCAAATGCAAACACAGGTCTGTCTTTCACAATAAAACGATAGGGGAGAGACTTGCCCGATTTTCTGTCCCATTCATAAAATCCATCGGCAAGGACCAGGCAAGTTTTATGGTTATGGATTAGCGGACGGTAGGTATTCTTTTCCAGAACTTCCTCGCTTTTAGCATTCAAGGTGCTGATGTTGAGTTTGGTGCTTTCAGCCCAGTAAGGCACCAGTCCAAAGTGCATCTTTTGTGCGATACCCGGCTCATCTGCGGTAATCACCAATCCCTCTTGAGTGGGGGCAAGGTTGAAATTCGGTGCAAAGCCCTCTTTTAGCTGTACTTTATACAGCTTCTGAATTTCTTTTTCAGCTCTGGTTAGTGTATATCTTGCGCACATTTCGACAAATTACAAGTTTAAGGCTTTTTAGTTTTGGGATGTTGAAGATAATATAGCTGAATAGATTTATTCGTAGGAAACTCTAGTGGAACGTAAAAATCCTGCGTAAAGTACGTGATATACTCATATTTATTGCGGTCGATGTCATTAGTGTTGAGTTAATTACTAGGAAAAACCCCATATTTGCAGTAAATTACATAAGGCTTACTTGTTGAGCCGGCTACGTATTGAAGATGATAATGCTCAAAATACCCTTACTGTTTACTTCAGAAGTTTACATAAATGCTTTGAATCTCACAGTTGATGCTGAAGATGATGTATCAAAAAAGAATGCTGTCCTGATGATCTAGTCCACCTATGTTGAGTTGTATGCCTCGTACGCTCAATCTTAATCACCTGTATTTACTCTATATAAGACCATCCCAGTAGTCTTGCTGCACCTCTTTTTGAAACATGATCCGAATTTTTCTCAACTGCTTTTTCACACTTCTAATTTTTATTTTTTCTGCTGCCTTCAGCACTCAGGCTCAAACCAGGTATTATGTAAATGCTTCTGCATCGGGGTCTGGCACTGGTACAAGCTGGCAGGATGCTTTTACGTCGCTGACTGATGCGATCACCAAATCTGTAAGCGGCAATGAAATTTGGGTTGCGAAAGGGACCTATGTTTCCGCGGCTACAACTTCCGGAACCTTTACCCTTAAAACAGGTGTTAAGATCTACGGAGGCTTTGCAGGGAATGAAAGTCTACTGAGCCAACGCCTTGTTGCGGGGAACGATCTGTTCACGGTGAATGAAAGTATATTACATGGGCAAGGTGTAAATTATCATGTGGTTACTTCTGCAAACACCAACACTACCTTACTTGACGGATTTACTATAACTGGCGGGCAAACACTTGGTGGAACTACAACGTCTCTCGGCACATCTTATATCGGCGCCGGGATCTATGTGTCCAGTGGTGCGGCAGTATTCCAGAATATCTGGCTCAAAGAAAATACGGCCTTAAACGCCGGAGGGGCAATTTACAATGGAGGAACCTCCGCAGCATTTAAGAATTTACTTGTCGAGAATAACAATCTTCAGCGCCTAAGTGCAGGAGCGGGCATTTACAATGTGGCGGCGGGAGCAACTTTCGAGAAACTTGTTTTTAGAAACAATAAAGGTGCCTCTTTGGGGGGGGGATTTTACAACACAGCCAACAATGTCACACTTACCGATGTCACGTTCGAAAATCATAGTGTTACTACCAACGGAGGAGGGGTATATAACAGTGGCAGTACCTTCACCATGAACCGGGCATCGTTTATTGGCAATGTGGCCGGCCAGCGCGGTGCAGGTATATACAGTGTAACAGGAACCGGGATTATCGTAAGTAACAGTGTGTTTAGCCAGAATGTGATTAGCGTTGTAAATGCTGGCTACCTCGGAGCGGGAATACATTTTGCTTCGGGTACAGGAAATGTATATAATTCAACTTTCAGCAACAACTCCATCGCCTATGCAGTAGACAATGAAACTTCCTACGGCGCTGCGCTCTATTCCGCCGTTACGACCTTTAATGTTTATAACAGCATTTTCTGGAATAATAAACGCGGTGCTGAGGTGCTCGATCAAATTAATGTTTCGACAAGACTGGGCTTATACAATAATATCATTCAAGGCGGAATGGCAAATTCGGAAAATACAATCGACGCTGATCCGGAATTTGAAGATGCCCTGAATCATGATTTTCGTCTTAAAAATGGATCTATAGCGATTGATGCCGGCACAAATGCCCAGGTTAAATTTGCCGAGGATGTCACTGGTGCGACCAGGACGATCAATGGTGTAGTGGATCTTGGCGCCTATGAACACCCGATCGGGGGCCCGGCGTCCATCATACTCGAACCGAAGGCTATCGGTAATATCAGCCGGGGAATACCCTATCATCTACAGCTAACAACAACGGGGACTGGGACAGCAACCTACCAGCGAATCAATGGGAACTTGCCTCCGGGAATCGAATTTAATAGCCAGACAGGGGTGTTAAGTGGAATTCCGATGGTAAGCGGCGACTATACCTTTGTGCTGCGTGCAACAAAATCGGGGCAAACAACCAGTCGGCAGTACACCATGAATGTAATTGCTGCTCCGGCCAGGTTACACGTGTGGGCCGCTTCTACTTCCGGGACAAACACGGGTACGGGATGGGCAAACGCATACCTCAGATTGCAGTCTGCCCTGGAGCTCGCAAAAAGTGGTGATGAGATTTGGGTTGCCAAAGGCACCTACGCGCCTTTTCAGCACCTGGATTCTACCTTTAATATGGTTTCCGGCGTAAAAATCTACGGGGGCTTCGCTGGTACAGAAACCGAGTTAAGTCAACGCGTTGCGGATGCAAAGGGAAGATATACCATCAATGAATCCATTCTGAGTGGTAGTAATGTAAATGCCCACGTGGTGTCCAGCACCCTTGCCCTAACTGTAGAATCAACATTGGATGGCTTTACGATCACAGCTGGATCCGCTAGTTCAACCAGCACCCGCGGATATGGTGCTGGTGTTTATATTGCCGCCGCCGCTGCGAATGGAACGTATAGCAATCTTATAATCAAGAATAATAACGCTAACATTTATGGGGCAGGTATGTATAATGCTTCTGCCGGCATTCGCCTCCGGAATCTGTTGTTTGAAAATAACATAATCGTCACATCTAGCAGAAGTGGTGGCGGACTTTATAATACCGGCGCTAATTTGGACCTGCAGGAGGTGACTTTTAAGGGGAACCAAGCCGTAAACGGTGGCGGGATGTGGAACAATGCTGCTGGTGTCACCATGACCAAAGCTCTTTTTGAAGAGAATGCTGCAACAACAGGAGGTGGACTGTATTCTACTGGTGCAATCAGCATTAACCAGACATCATTCATTAATAACAGTACGATCAGTCATGGTGCTGGTATTTATGGTTCGGGTAATATAACGATCAATAATTCTGTATTTAGTTCAAACCGCATAACAGCTGCATCATCTGGCACGGTAACAAACGGCGCCGGGATGTACTTCAATGGAACTGCAACTATTACCAACTGTACGTTCAGCGATAACAAGATGAACTACATTGTGGCTCCCGGTTCAGCAACGGTTGGTGCGGGCTTATATGCAACGCCAGCTGCGGTCGGGATCTACAACAATATTTTTTGGGGCAACAAACGAGGCAACGACGTCGCCGATCAAATTGGAGGAACGGCAACCAACCTGTCCAATAACCTTATTCAAGATGGTTATGTTTATGGTTCGGACAATCTCATCGGTGACCCTGAATTCGAAAATCCACTAACGCATGATCTCCGTTTGAAAAATGGTTCCGTAGCCATTGATGCCGGGAACAACGCTTATGTCGGTACACAGCATGACCTAGGGGGAAATATCCGGATTATTAATGGCGTTGTTGATCTTGGTGCTCACGAAAATTTAAATGCCAGCGGCGAATCTTTGGCAATATTGCCAATCGCACTGCCTGTATCCCGTCGGGGTGCAGCTTACACCCAACAGCTTAGTACCTCGGCAAACACTGGCGCCATTACCTGGGAGCATACTGCAGGAACAATCCCACTGGGATTGCTCTTTGACAAGCAAACCGGAAAACTTAGCGGCGTGCCAATGCAGTCGGGCGCTTTTTCCTTTGTCATCAAAGCCGTTCAGAATGGAACGATGGCAACAAGACAATATAATCTTCAGGTGAATGAAGGCGCTGCTCGCTGGCATGTTAAAGGTGATGCCGCTGGCGCAAACAATGGTGCCAGCTGGGCCCATGGTTTAACGAAATTGCAATCAGCGCTTGGCATGGCCAGAGATGGTGATGAAATCTGGGTAGCAAAAGGAGTCTATACGCCCGGGCTTCATGCGGATTCTACCTTTAACATGGTGTCGGGCGTGAAATTATATGGTGGCTTTGCCGGAACAGAGACGGTCCTGTCCCAACGTGTTGCAGATGAAAATGGAAAATTCAGCATCAACGATTCAGAACTTCATGGCTCCCTGATAAACAAACGCGTAGTCTCCAGTACGACCTTGATGTCGGTTGAAACACTACTAGACGGCTTCACCATTTCCGGCGCAAATACTACTCTTACCGGCACCTATGGAGGCGGAATTTACATCCTTGCAGCTGCCGTAAATGGGACCTACAAAAACCTGATCATTAAAAATAATACCGGATCAACCCGGGGTGCCGGAATGTACAATCTAGCGACAGCGATCCGGTTGGAAAATGTCCTTTTTGAAAACAATAACGCTTCGCTTTCTAACCGGTATGGCGGAGGTTTGTTTAATGGCGGTGCAAATGCAGTATTAAATAACGTAACCTTCCGCAATAATCAGGCTGTTCAAGGTGGGGGGATGTACAACTCGGGAGCTAATGTAAGCCTCAACAATGTAACTTTTGAGCGCAATACTGCGACTTCCACGGGCGGTGGTCTGATAAACAACAGCACTGGTCTGATCTTGAATAATGTTGTTTTCGAAAGCAATGAATCTGCTGGACTGGGAGGTGGATTTTCTCACTCAGGTGCAGCGAGCTTAACAGATGTGACCTTCCGGTCTAACCGTGCCGGTACGACGGGTGGTGGTATTTCAAGTACCGGTGCGCTTATTATTGACCGTGGAAGATTCATTGCTAATACTTCGGTACAGCATGGTGGGGGAATCTTTACGGGTGGTAATGTTGCATCTACTTTTACAAACCTGGCTTTCAGTCGCAATGCCGTAAGCTCTACGGCTGCTTATTATGGTGGTGGGATGTACATCGGTACCGGCACCATCAATATCATAAATACGACCTTCAGTAATAACAGTGTATCGCAGATCGCTGCGAATGCTGGTGGCGGTTTATATCGCGCGGCAGGTGTAGTAAATGTGGCTAACAGTATTTTCTGGGGTAACAAACGCGGAAATGCAGTTTCCGACCAGCTGAATACCGGTGTCAACGTTGTTGCAAATAGCACGATTGAAGAGGGTTATGCTACAGGGACCGCCATTCTGGTTGGAGATCCTTTATTCACCGATCCGGACAATGATGTTCTGACGCTAAAAACGGGTTCCCTCGCAATTGATAAAGGTGACAACGGCGCGCTTGGAACCAGTCAGGATCTTGAAGGTAACCCCAGAATTTACAATTCCATTGTGGACCATGGCGCCTATGAAAATCAGGGCGGCGCATCGCTCAAGATTAGCCCGACATCCCTTGGTTCAATCACCAGAGGTGCACTGGTTGATATTCCACTGGCGGTTTCAGGCGGAAAAGCACCTTATACATGGAGTGTTTTATCCGGCGAACTTCCTTTAGGATTAGCCCTTAGTCCAGACGGTCGAATTCAGGGCCGGGTAACAAGAGCTACTCCCGGCGGTGATACTTTCGTGATTGCCGTTTCTGATGCAACACTTATCGGAAGTAAGCAGTACACCATTGATGCCGTACCAGGACCAGTTCGTTTCTATGTTAAGCAAGATGCTGCAGGAGCAGCAACTGGAGCAAGTTGGAAAGATGCTTTTCCGGATTTGCAGCCCGCATTGGCCCTAGCACTAGCGGGTGACGAGATCTGGGTAGCGAAAGGTACATACCTCCCGGGGCCGGATGTGGCCAGCACCTTCAATATGAAGTCGGGCGTAAAATGGTTTGGCGGTTTTGCGGGCACGGAGAATGATTTAGCAGAGCGGGTAGCAGATGCGAATAAGTTGTACGCTCTTAATGAAACCATTCTTTCGGGTAACAATAAGAGCTATCACGTAGTGACTAACCTCGAGCAATCTACAAATCAAACCATTCTGGATGGTTTTACGATTACTGGCGGTAGGACGGCAACAGGATCCTCTGGTATTCTGCACAGTGGGGCAGGTATTTATAATGGTGCTGGTGAAGCTGTATTCAGAAATTTATGGATTAGAAACAATAATGCATACTACCATGGTGCTGGTATCTATAACGCCGGACCATCTACCTTCGAGAATATTCGCTTAGAAAAAAACATCGTTGCTGGTGGCCAGGGCTACGGAGGTGGTCTATATAATCGCAACGCTTTTGCCATAATCCGTAATTCCACTTTTGTGGAAAATGAAGCGGTTTACGGTGGTGGAATGTTCAACGCGATCGCCGATCTGACTACAGAAAATCTCAGCTTTTTGAGAAATAAAGCCAGTACGAGTGGCGGCGGGTTATACCAAAATACTGGTATGCTTAATCTGAAAAGAACTACGTTCGATGGGAATATTTCCGTAGGAACTGGGGGCGGTTTAACGGTCGCGACTGGGCTGAATGCGGAAGATCTGGTGTTCAAAAATAATACCTCGACCTCAACTGGTGCCGGGATGATGAACAGCGGAACACTTACCTTGAACCGGGCTTCTTTTGTGAGCAATACTTCTGCGAACTTAGGAGGAGGTCTTTATAACTCGGGAACCATTAGGCTTGACAATGTTGTATTCAGCCGGAATAAAACGACTTCAAATTCAGCCTCCGGGTACGGAGCGGGCTTGTACCATAATGCAGGTACTTCTGTGATCAGCAATACAACATTTAGTAATAATAGTAGTGCCTATACCCATGCTACAGCCACCGCAGGAGCCGGACTGTACTACCGTACAGGCTCTGTTTCCATAAACAACAGTATTTTCTGGGGTAATACCAGGGGCAATGGTGTGTCCGACCAGATCATGGGCGCGGCAGTGGTTGGCAATAGTATCGTTGAAAATGGCTACGCCACCGGGACGAAAATCTCCATCGGCAATCCAATGTTCACAGATGCTGCAGTAGATAACCTAAAGTTAAAAGCAGGATCTCCAGCGATAGATGTGGGTGACAACGCCGCGAGCGGAACCGCGCTCGATCTGGCGAATTTACCAAGGGTTGTTAATGGAACGGTTGACCTGGGTGCTTATGAAAACCAAGGCGGCGAGAGTTTACAAATTACCCCGGCAACCTTGCCAGGTACAATCCGCGGTACAAATACCAATATACAGTTTAGCGCCACTGGGGGCGGCACGTCTCTGCAATGGAGTGTTACTTCTGGAACCTTGCCAACCGGGCTGAGTCTCGGTCCGGATGGACTGCTTTCAGGGAGGGCCATGTTCCCGGGTAGTTATACCTTTGTGATATCTGTAACAGACGGGGAATTTGCAGGTGCAAAACAATTTAACGTTGTGGTGAGCCCGGCTGCAACGAACATCTATGTACGGGAGGGCGCTTCCACAGGAGGTAAGGATGGCAGCAGCTGGACTAATGCTTTTACGGATTTACAACTGGCAATTGCTCAGGCAACGGCAGGAGATCAGATATGGGTAGCCAAAGGCAGTTATAGTCCAGGGCTACTTGCAACTTCCACCTTCTCCTTGAAGGAAAACGTGAAAATTTACGGTGGTTTTGCGGGCACTGAAGAAAACCTTGCGGCAAGAGATACCAGTCTGATACATACCACCAATAAAAGTATTCTCGATGGTAGCCAGGGTGTATCCAGTTACCATGTGGTTTCCAGTACAACTGCCGTTACTGCAGAAACCATTTTGGATGGTTTTACCATTTCCGGAGGACGTACCTTAACCACCACCAGCACCAGCAATTCCAATGTGGGTGATCTGAGCCCTAACTATTACGGGGCCGGCATTTATACCAGTCTTGGAAGACCAATATTTAATAACCTGGTCATCACCGGGAACACGGCTTTATATGGCGGTGGTGCATTTGTATTGTCTGGCCTGGCAACTTTTACCAACACCAGATTTATTGCAAACAGCACCATTGGCAATCTTGGACGAGGTGCCGGGATCTATAACCATACCGGTGGCATTAACATCGATAGGGTGCTTTTTGAAGGAAATGAAATTTCCGCAGGATCCAGCACTTATGGAGCCGCAATTTTCAACAACGGTACAGCTACAATTAGTTATTCTACTTTTAAGAATAACACCACCAACGGTACAGGTTACGCTTATGGTGGAGCACTCTACAGTAATACTGGCGCGGCAGTAAAGATCTCTAATACCAGTTTCATCGGGAACCAGGCGCTTAATGGCGGCGCAGTTTATATTTATTCGGGCGCACCCGAATTCAGGGATGTTACTTTTCGGTCAAACCGCTCCAGGGCAATTGGTGGCGCGGTAATCTCTGCCGGCACTCCGGTCTTTGAACGGGTATATTTTATTGATAATGAATCGGTGCAACATGCCGGAGCATTGCAGACTACCGGTGTCGCGAAGTTGATTAACGTGGTATTCAGCCGCAATCGTATCGTGTCTGCAGCAACTGCAGCGGCATACGGTGGGGCCATGTATGCTGGTACCTCTGCAACACTGACGAATGTAACCTTTAGCAACAATAGCATTTCCCGTACTGCTGCGGGTGGGGGCGCTTTGTACCGTGCTGCCGGTACAGTTGCGATTAGCAACAGTATATTCTGGGGCAATACCAGGGCAGATGGCGTATCCGATCAAATTCAAGGCGTGGTTACCATCGACCGGAGTATTGTACAAAATGGCTTTGCTACTGGAACGAATATCGCCATCGGCAATCCGCTATTTACGGACGCTTCAACAGACAACCTTCGTTTAAAAGGGGGATCTCCGGGCATTGACATGGGGGACAATGCTAAAGTAACTACATCCGTCGATGTTGAAGGAAATCCGAGGATATATAATGATGTTGTTGACATGGGGGCCTTTGAAAATCAGGGTACCGCCAGTCTGAACATCAGTCCGGCAAGTCTTCAGGACTATAAGCGTGGAGACTTGATTGAGCTGCCGTTTACGGTGCTGCCTGCTGCCGGTGATCTTGTTTGGAATGTTACATCAGGCTTGTTGCCCCCAGGGCTTACCTTGGATTCGGCGGGCGTATTAAAAGGCAGGCCCTTGGAAGCCGGGACATTTACTTTCGTGGTGGGTGTTACCGATGGATCGCTTGTGGGTAGAAAGCAATATACGCTTACCATCGAGGCCGCTGCGACTAAGTTATTCGTGAATGCTGCGGCTGTTTCCGGCAGGAATGATGGCAGCAGCTGGGTTAACGGGTATACGGATTTAAAAACAGCCATCACCAAAGCGCTGGCAGGCGATGAGATCTGGGTCGCGAAAGGTATTTACAGCCCCGGTTTGCTTGCCACAAGCTGGTTCACGATGAAAGAGGGCGTAAAAATGTACGGCGGATTCGCTGGCACCGAAGCAACGCTTGGCGATCGCGATATCCTGGGTATGCACACCCTGAATGAGACCGTACTTGATGGTAGTCAAGGTGTGGCCAGCAGACACGTAATCTTCAACAATATTGCATTAAGTAATGCCACATTATTAGATGGATTTACCATCAGCGGAGGTCAGGGACTTGCAGGTTCAGACTCTGATAATAACAGGGGTGCGGGTATCTACAATTATGCCTCGGTAAACGCGATCTTCAGCAACCTGAAAGTCGTAAATAATAAAGCGGAAAGAGGTGCGGGTATCTACAACAGGGGTGGAGCTAGCTATGAAAAGATCTTGTTTGAAGGGAACGTGGCAAACACCATTGGAGGTGGTTTCTTTAATCTGAGTGCAAACATCACGATGACTGACGTGACCTTCCGTGGGAATAGTGCTAAAGTAAACTCCGGTGGACTTTCCCAAAATGGGGGTATCATAAACATCGAACGTGCGTCATTTATCGCCAACACTGCTGGTCAGCAGGCAGGAGGAATGTTCAATAGCTCCGGAACAGCGAACCTGGTCAATGTTATCTTCAGCAGAAATGCAGTCACAAGTGCCGGCTCAGGTTATTATGGCGGCGGGATGTATTCGGCAGCTACAACCAACTTGAATAACGTTACTTTCAGCAATAATACAATTGCATTCACACATACAGCTACCATCGGGGGTGCAGGATTATACCGCTCTGCTGGCGTAACCAGCGTAAACAACAGTATTTTCTGGGGTAATACCCGTGCGAACGGCGTACCCGACCAGGTTAACGCTGGTCAGAATGTTCGTAACTCCATCGTTCAGGGTGGATATGCAACAGGCGTTAACATTTTTATTGGTGATCCTTTGTTTACAAATGCGGAACAAGTTGCGCTACAGCTGAAGGGTGGATCACCAGCGATTGATGCCGGTGATAATTCAGGAAATACCGCCAGCATAGATCTGGCTGGAAATCCAAGGATCACCAATGAAGTTATTGATCTTGGAGCATATGAAAGTTTAGGTGGAAATGGACTGAAGATTCAGCCTGGGGTATTCCCAGCTTCTATGCGGGGCCTTGATCCGGACTTCCAAATGACTGTAACCGGCGGTAGTGGAACCTATACCTGGACTTTGCAGTCGGGCGCATTGCCGACAGGTCTGGTGTTAACAGCCGATGGACTAATAACTGGCAGACCTACGGTTCCTGGAGCTTTTACTTTTGTGGTGTCTGTGACAGATGGGACATTTGTCGGCAGTAAGCAGTTCAGTGTAGTGATTACCGATGGGCCATCACGATTGTATGTTCGACAGGGCGCCACAGGGAATAATAATGGTAGCAGCTGGTTGCATGCTTTCAGGGATCTTCAGGTGGCACTAGCGCAGAGCAAAAGTGGAGATGAGATTTGGGTGGCCAAGGGAACCTACTATACTGGTCCGCTGGCAAGTTCTTACTTCACCTTAAAAGAGGGCGTGAAGATGTACGGCGGGTTTTCCGGATCAGAGGAATCCCTAAGCGAAAGGAATGTGGATAATATACGCTCGCTGAATGAGACTATTCTTGATGGTAGTCAAGGTACCCTGAGTTATCACGTGGTGTATAATACCGCGGCACTGACAAGTGCAACCATACTAGATGGTTTCAGTGTTCAAGGTGGAAGGGCGGCCACAAACAGTACCGGAGCCAGCTACTACGGCGGTGGAATCTACAATACCAACGGTGCTGCGATCTTCCGCCAGTTATGGATCAAAAATAACGTGGCAGCCTATGGCGGTGGATTATACCATTCTGGGGATGCAACATATACAGACATCATCTTCAGCAATAACCAGTCGAAAGGAACAAATGCAAGGGGTGCTGCGGTTTACAATGCTAAAGGCTTCAACTTGACCAAGGGTTTATTTCAGCAAAACTCGTTGGTAGAAATCGGCAGTGGTACTGCATATGGCGCAGCCATATTCAACTCAGGCGCATTGACGCTGAACGACGTGAAGTTCGAAAATAACCTGATAAGCAATGGACAGGGTGGCGCAATTTATTCCAATTCGGGTGCGGTAGTCGACATCAGTAAGGCGGAGTTTACCGGTAACAGGGCCACTTCCGGGGCAGCTGTCTATCTGACAAACGGCACCAGCACTTTTACAGATGTCTCGTTCATGGACAATCAGTCTACGGGTACCGCTGGCGCCATGTATGCTGCAGGAGTTGTGAATATCAACAGGGCTTCTTTTATTAACAACACCTCTGGCCAACATGGTGGCGCATTATGGTCTTCCAGCACCCTGAAGATTGACAACTCCATCTTTAGTCGCAACAGCATTACCGCAGTAGCAGCCTATTATGGTGGCGCAATTTACCTGAGTTCCGGGAATGCAGTGATCAATAACACGAGTTTCAGTAACAACAGTATTGGGTATAATAAAGGTTCTGTCAGCTTAAGTTACGGTGCTGCCCTGTATCGATCAGGCGGTACGGCTACGATCAACAATAGTATCTTCTGGGGTAATAAACGCGGTAATGACATTGCGGATCAGCTAAATTCAGGCAATATTGTCGCTAATTCTATAGTTCAGGGTAACTATGCCGAAGGCATGGGAATTATCATTGGAGATCCTTTATTTGAGGATGCAGGAGCAGATAACCTGCGCTTGAAAGCAGGATCATTGGCGATTGATGCAGGTGATAACAATTGGCAGGTGTTCGATAAAGACTTGTCTGGCAATCCCAGGGTCGTTAATGAGAAGGTTGATCTAGGTGCTTACGAGCAAGACGGTACGGGCCGGTTATTAATCAGCCCGGCTACAATCAATCCTATTGCGAGAGGGACGGCCATGGATCTGCAATTACTTGCTACAGGCAATACCGCGCTTGTTAAATGGACCTTGCAGACAGGTAAGCTACCTTCGGGCATATCCTTTTCAGAAGATGGAAGATTGAAAGGCGTTCCTACAGCAGTGGGTACTTATACCTTTGTCATTAATGCTACGGACGGCCTGCTTCTAAGCAGTAAGCAATACACAGTGACAGTTACCAATGGTGCCAGCCGTCTGTTTGTTCAGGCTTCCGCAACAGGTGAAAACAATGGTAGTAACTGGGTGAACGCCTTTACTGATCTACAATATGCTTTAGAACTTGCAGGAGCAGGAGATGAAATCTGGGTTGCAAAAGGCACCTACTATTCGGGACCATTGGCAACTTCAACATTCAGATTAAAAGAAGGTGTAAAGATATTCGGTGGCTTTGCCGGAACAGAAGCGGCGCTTTCCGATAGGAATATCGCGGACTTACGTACGGTGAATGAAACCATACTGGATGGTAGCCAGGGTGTATCGAGCTACCATGTTGTTTCGAACACGCTGGCATTAAGCGATGCTACAGTGCTTGATGGCTTCAGTATTCAGGGTGGTAGTGCAACACTGATGAGCGGCAACAATTATCAGGGTGGCGGTATTTACAATAGCCTGGGTGCAGTGCAGTTCAGGAACTTGTGGATTAAGAACAATATTGGAACCTACGGTGGGGGTATCTATCACAATGGAGATGCGGCATATACAAACCTGTTGTTCAGCAATAACCAGGCGAAAGGAACCAATGCCAGAGGTGCGGCAGTTTACAATGCCAAGGGCTTTAAGTTGGTTAACGGAATTTTTGAAAACAACAAAATTCTGGAGTCCAGTAGTTATCCTGGTTATGGAGCAGGAATCTTTACTACAGGTCTTCTGGATCTTTCTGAGGTTGAATTTAAAAACAACACGATTTTAAATGGACAAGGTGCTGCCATCTATAGCAATTCCAGTGCTATAATTAATATTAAAAAAGGCGCATTTACCGGGAACAAAGCTACAACAGGTGGTGCATTGTTCATCGCTAGTGGAAGTCCGGTACTTGAGGATGTGACTTTCTCAGAAAATACGGCGACTACAGGTGGTGCAATTTACGCAAGTGGTGTATTGATGCTTAACCGGGCATCGTTCATTCATAACACCGCCCTGCAGCATGGTGGAGCGATTTGGTCGAACAGTAACCTGAAGATTGACAACAGTATTTTTAGTCGCAATGAAGTGACTTCCACTGGCGCATATTATGGTGGTGCCATTTACATCAGCTCCAATGACGTGCTGATCAACAACAGCAGTTTTAGCAAGAACAATATTGGCTATGCGAAAGGCACTGTAACGCTAAGCTATGGCGGCGCGCTTTACCGGAACTCAGGTACAGTTACGATACACAACAGTATACTTTGGGGTAACACCAGAATGGGAACCATTGCAGACCAGCTTAATGCCGGGATCGTGGTAGGCAATACCATTGTACAGCATGACTACGCCACCGGAACAGATGTGAAAATTGGAGATCCTTTATTCCTGGATGCTGCGGGGGATAACCTGCAACTTCAGGGCGGTTCATTGGCTATCGATGGCGGCGAGAACAGTTGGCAAGCTTATGACAAGGATTTAGCAGGCAGCGCAAGGATCATCAACAATACGATTGATCTAGGTGCTTATGAAAATGAAAGTACTGATAGACTTGTAATTACTCCGGTTACGATCGAAGCGTTAACCAGAGGAACGGCTGTAGATCTTCCATTCAGCTACACCGGAACAAATCTACCGGTTACCTGGAGCCTTCAGGCAGGGAAACTTCCACCGGGCGTATTAATGTCTGCCGATGGAAAGCTTACCGGTGTTCCCAATCTTGTCGGTACCTATACTTTTGTCGTTGGTGCTACAGATGGAACTTTAAGTGGCAACAGACAGTACAAAGTAACGGTTCAAAATGGGGTCGGCAGGATGTATGTGCGTCAGAACGCAACAGGTGCTGACAATGGTAGCGATTGGGCAAATGCCTTCAAAGACCTGCAGATGGCTTTAGATCTGGCAAGTGCCGGAGACGAAATCTGGGTAGCTAAAGGGACCTATTACACAGGACCACTTGCAACCTCGACGTTCAAACTAAAGGAGGGATTAAAAATGTATGGTGGTTTTGCAGGTACAGAGAGCAGTCTCGAACAGCGGGATACCTCAAAGATCAGGACTACGCAGGAGTCTATTCTGGATGGTAGTCTGGGCGTTGCAAGTTACCATGTGGTGTACAATAATGCCGCTTTATCCAATGCAACCGTACTGGATGGTTTTAGCATTCAAGGTGGAGGATCCGTTGTAAATACTTCAAATAACAGCGTGAACTATTATGGAGGTGGTATCTACAACTCGCTGGGTGCCGTAACATTCCGTAACCTATGGATCAAGAATAACCTTGGTGTATACGGAGCCGGATTGTATCACAGCGGCGACGCTACTTATACCGATATAATTTTTAGTGGTAACCGGTCTACCGGCTATTATGCACGTGGTTCTGCGGTGTATAATGTCAAAGGTTTTAAACTTAACAAAGGCGTATTCCGAAGTAACAGAATTATTGAGAGCTCAAGCTACCCAGGCTATGGGGCGGCGATGTTTAGTACTGGTCTTTCTGAGTTGAACGACGTGATATTTGAAGATAACACCGTCACCAATGGTCAGGGTGGCGCCATCTATGTCAATTCAGGTGCTATCACTAACTTGACTAATGCAAGTTTTGATGGAAGTAAGGCGACAAACGGCGGCGCTTTATACCTTGCAAATGGAACGGCAACATTAACGAATGTTAACTTCAGCGGCAACAGCGCGACCGCTGCAGGTGGAGCAATCTTCGCTGCGGGAACACTAAATATAGATCGCGCCTCCTTCCTCAACAATACCGCGGTACAACACGGTGGTGCCATCAGAAGCAGTGCAACGCTGAATATCAGCAACACCATCTTCAGCCGGAACACCGTCAGCAGCACCTCAGCGTATTATGGAGGCGCCGTGTATGTATACTCGGGAACAGCAACCTTAAGCAACACTACTTTCAGTAAAAATAGTATTGGTTATTATAAAACCGGTACAGTGAATTATGGCGGTGCCTTGTACAGGAACTCCGGAACAGTGCTATTAAACAACAGTATTCTGTGGGGAAATAGCCGTGGAAGCGGAATTGCCGATCAACTTAATTTAAACATCAAGGCAAGTAATACGCTCATTGGCGGAGGCTATCCTACGGGACTGAATATTCTGAATGCAGATCCGGCGTTTGTGGATGCTGACCGAGATAATCTTGCACTTACCAACTGCTCTCCGGCAATAAACACTGGAGATAATAATCTTGTTATTGGCGGGACCTTAGACAGAATTGGAAACACAAGACTTCAGTCTGAGGTGGTCGATCTTGGGGCGATGGAATACCAGGGGCAAGTGATAAGTTTAACGCCTGCCATCCTGCCACAGGTGCCCCGTGGTGCGGCATTTAACCAGCAGCTACAAGGAACTGGCGGAAATGGGAATTACAGCTTCAAAGTGATTTCTGGTAAGCTCCCTGACGGCTTATCGATGGATGCCTCAGGACTCATTACCGGCAATCCAATTGTACTTGGCAGTTACACGTTCGTGCTGAACATATCCGACGGCACCTTATGCGGAAATCGTGTTTACAACATGGATGTCGTTGCAGGTACAGGTGTTGTTCGAATCTTGGTAAATCAAGCAGCAACAGGCGGTCAGAACAATGGTAGTACCTGGGAGAATGCCTACCTCGATTTGCAGAATGCACTTAAGGTTTCCCTGCCAGGAGACCAAATATGGGTGGCAAAAGGCACATACAGTCCGGGAGCGTTGGTAACTTCCTATTTTACCCTTAAGGAGGGCGTTAAACTTTACGGCGGTTTTGCAGCTACCGAGTCGACGCTTAGTGAAAGGGACTCTCTAAAAGTCAGAACGGATAATGAAACGATCCTGACAGGGAACAATAATAGCAGGCACGTGATTTACAATAGTGCTGCACTAACTGCTGCCACGGTACTTGATGGATTTAGTATAAGTGGTGGACGATCAGTTCCTACTGGTACAAGCACTTCAGAAGCTTATATCGGCGCCGGTATTTACAACAGAACGGGTGCGGCAACCTTCAACCAGCTCTGGATCAAGAATAACAACTCCAACACTTATGGAGGTGGTATGTACAACGGGGGAACCGGGCAACTCAGCAATATCATTTTTGAGAACAATGGAACGTTGAGCAGTGCAGGTTCCTACCGGTATGGTGGTGGACTATACAACATTGGTGCAGCCACACTTCGTGGGCTGAAGTTCATCAACAATACCGCGGCTTATGGTGGTGGAATGTATCAAGCCACGGCTGCAGTAACGATGAATGATGTTGTGTTTAAAGATAATAAGGCGACCCTTGGCGGCGGTTTGTACAGTTATTCTGGCAAGGTTACCCTGAATGATGCGGTATTTACTGGAAACACAGCAACGCAGCATGGGGGTGGTTTATACCAGTGGTCATCAACGCTGACGATCAATGGGGCGAAATTCAGCCGTAATAAGGTCACCAGTACGGCTGCCTATTATGGTGGTGCAATGTATCATTATACCGGCACCGCGACCCTGGTGAACGTAACCATGAGCAACAACAGTATTGCTTACGTCAATGCTAGCCAGAACAAGTATGGCGGAGCCATTTACAGAAATGCAGGAACATTGAATCTTCATAACAGTATTGTTTGGGGTAATAACCGTGGCAATGGGGTAGTAGACGAGCTTAACTTGAATATCAAGGCCGTGAATACCCTGATTCGCGGCGGTTATGCAGCAGGAAAGGTGATCTTAGATGCAGACCCAATGTTCAACCTGAGCGATGAAGATGATCTTTCCCTGTCGGCATGTTCTCCGGCAATCAATATGGGTGATAATTCCCTTTCTACAGCGATCCTGAAAGATCTTTCCGGACAGCCGAGGATCAAGGCTGAAATTGTAGATCTGGGTGCTTATGAAAATCAGCAGGATCGCATCATTGTCGGTCCTGCAATATTGCCCGAAGGTTCAAGGGGGGTGATTTATGAACACCAACTGGTGTCTTCGGGTGGTTCCGGGCAATATACTTACGCGGTAAGTTATGGCTCCCTGCCGGACGGACTTCTCCTTAGCCCTTCTGGGCAGTTGACTGGAAGGCCGGTTAATGAAGGTTTGTACACTTTCAATATCACAGCCAGCGATGGTACTTTATGTGGAAACAGACTGTACACCTTTGAAGTGAAAGCTGGAAATGGAAAGGTGAGAATCTACGTAAACCAGGCCGCAACTTCAGGCATGAACAACAGTGCCAGCTGGGCGCATGCCTTCCTGGATCTGCAAAAGGGGCTTAGCTCCGCAAAGGCGGGAGATACGATCTTCGTGGCTAAGGGTACATACCTGCCTGGTTTGAAGGCTAACAACTACTTCAGCTTAAAAGAGGGGGTTAAGATCTACGGCGGTTTTGCAGGTACGGAGAAAGACCTGGCCGACCGGGATTCAACGGCCATCATGACCACTAACGAAACGATTCTTAGTGGTGCGAACCGTAGCTACCACGTGGTGTTTAACAAGCTAGCCTTAACCGCTGAAACGGTATTGGATGGATTTACCATATCAGGAGGTAAAACAGCTGAGGGTAATAGCACAGCAGATATCTATAATGGTGGAGGTATTTATAATGCACTTGGAAAGGTTGCCTTTAAAAACCTTTGGATTAAAAATAATACAGCCTACTATAGCGGCGGTGGAATCTTTAACAGTGGAGCTGCAACTTTCCACAACATCACGCTCGAAAATAATACGGTAACAAGGTCCGGCGGTGGACTATACAACAATGCTGCAGCCGACTTCAGAAATATTAAATTCATCAGTAATAAAGCAAGTCAGGGCGCTGGTATGTACCACATCACCGCTGCAATGCAGATGACAGACGTGGTATTTAGAAACAATATCGCAACGGCCAGCGGAGCTGCATTCTACAATGCTACCAATGGTAAACCTACCATAACGGGTGCATTGTTTGTAGGTAACAGCGCCGCACAACATGGTGGGGCTATTTACCATTACTCTGGTACTTTTAACCTGAGCAATGTGGCATTTAGCCGGAACAGGACGACTACAAATGGCTATTATGCCGGTGCCTATTACCATTACACGGGAACGACAAACCTAATCAATGCAACATTCAGCAACAATAGTTCTAGTTATGTTAACACCTCATCAACCACCAAATACGGCGGGGCCTTATATCGGAATACAGGAACTGTAAACGTTGCGAACAGCATCTTTTGGGGTAACACACGCGGGAATGCAGTTCCGGATCAGCTTAATGCCGGCATTCTGGTTTCAACAAGTACCGTGCAAAACGGGTATGTTACAGGAACGAAGATTGCAACTAAAGATCCTCAACTGGCCAATGCTGCCGCAGATGATCTTTCACTTGCACCTTGCTCACCTGTAATTAACATGGGTGATAACACTAAAATTGCCGGCATTGCAAAGGACCTTGCAGGTAACGACCGGATAAAACACAACTCAGTTGATCTTGGGGCTTATGAGTTCCAGGGTGTATATCTGGAAAATGCAGAACAAGAACTTCCTGCAGCCGATCAGTGGACAAGTTATAGTCATCAGCTAGCGCTGAAAGAATCTGGATCATATACTTATTTCTTGAGCCAGGGTTTACTGCCTGATGGATTAGGCATAAGCAGTACTGGACTGATCTCCGGTGAACCAACGGTTGCTGGCGACTATGAATTTACGTTAGCCGTTCAGGGTGCTGATGTTTGCGGTTCCCTGCAGGTAAAGATGAAAGTAAATCCAAGGTTACCGTACATCATTGAAGTTTTAAAACCATATCCCGTTCCTGTGAAAAAAGACACCGGGACACCTTTCGAGCAGCTAAATCTGGTAACACAGGTAGAAGTGATCATGAGCGATAACAGCCATGCCATGTTCCCGGTGATCTGGCAGCCGGGGAACTATGATGGTAATACGGAAGGAATATATGATCTTACAGGTATAATAACAGTTCCTGATCTGGAAGTAAACAGGAACAATCTCACAGCAACCGCGAAAGTTGCCGTGATTACACCAATTTATCCGTACATCATCGCTGTTGCGCCACTTGCGCCGGTAAAGGTATTGGCTGGAACCTCCTTTGCAGACCTATTGCCATTGTTGCCTAAACAGGCTCAGGTTACCTACGATGATGGAATTACCAAAGAGATGTTAAACCTAACCTGGAACATCGGAAATTACAGTCCGAAGTTAGGGGTATATCGACTCTACGCTACCTTGGGTATCAAGGAGGAACATGCTAATCCTGCAGGATTTGAAGCAAGTGTAGATGTTTATGCTCAACTCAATATTATCGCAGTCGAGGATCTCGCGGATGTTACGGTCGATCTGAATACCCCAGCAGTTAATTTACCTTTACCGACATCAGTCCGGGTAACCTATCATGATCAGACGACAGGATACCTAAACGTGGATTGGGACCGTACGCCTTACATTCAAGACAAAGGTGGGGAATATGAACTGGTAGGATCACTACAGCTCAAGGATCTTATATCCAATACAAACCTGTTGTCTGCAAACAATAAGGTTATCATTCGTAAGAATATCCTTTCTGTACAGGGAACCTATGTGGCCAGTACAGCGTTTGATACGCCTTTTGACGAAGTAGAACTGCCAGAAACGGTAAAGGTGAATTTCGATGATGGAAGCCAGGATACGGTAGGCGTAGCTTGGGAACCCGGAAGCTATAACAAGCAGAAAAGTGGCGACTATATCCTTACAGGAATCCTTCTTCACAACGAGAGCATTGACAATAAGAACAACGTTAAGGCACAGCTGACACTTACGGTACTTCCAAAACCAAGAAACATTGTAGGTATCGCCCTGCCGGATACGGTTAGGGTAAGCTATGGTACCTTGCTGTCTGCAATTCCTGAATTGAGCGCAGCAGTGATCGTCAATTATGACGATGGTAGCACCGGCAGCCTCAAGGTGTCATGGGACACCGAGGGTTATGATTCCACTAGCCCTGATGTTTACACCTTTTCTGGTATTCCGGAACTTATCCCTGGAGTTATAAATAAAGATGCAATAGCAGCGGAAATCAACATACAGGTTGCCAATAAAAAGGTTGTTAAAGTCCAAAACCCCGAAAGTATTTCTGTGAAATATGGGACACCAGCGGAAGACATTCCATTCCCAGAAACTGTACAGGTGACCTACAACGATCAGTCTGCAGGTACCGAAGGTGTTGTCTGGAGTTCTACCACCTACAACGCACAACTTTCGGGAGTGTATGCATTTAAAGGAACACTGGTTAGCGGTGACGATATTGACAACCCGGATAGCTTGACCGCAACGATCAGCGTGACTGTAGGACCGAAACCACTTGAAGTAGTGCGTGTAGAGGAAAGCACAGCGCTTGTGCCTTTCGGTACGAGCTTCAACGCAGCCCAGTCATCGTTGCCGGCTCAGGTAAACGTAACTTTCGATAATGGCACCACAGGTAAGCTGAACGTGATCTGGGAAGAAGGTGATTATATCGATGATCTACCTGGCGTGTATAAATTGCAAGGGGTTTTACAACTTCCTGAAGACATCCTTAACCCGGACGAGGTAGTACCAGTGCTAAATGTAACAGTGGGCAAACACCTTATTGCTAACTACACCAGCCCGGATACCATTACCGTCGTTTTTGGCACGAGTGCTCAAGCTGTTACCCTGCCAGGGCAGCTAAATGCTCAGTTTGAAGATGGCGGCAATGAAGATTTAGAGGTAAGCTGGGATCTCTCTTCTTATAATGGGACCATGCCTGGATCGTATGTGTTAAATGGAAACTTTACCTTAACGGATGAGGTCGAGAACCCTAAGCCAATTAACCCAACGATCGTAGTTGTCGTATCAGCAAGGGAGAAAGTTATTGTTTCTTTAGCTACAGATACCATTAGTGTCCCATTTGGCACTTCAATAGAAAACATAATTTTTCCTTTTATCAGCAAAGCGACACTTGACGATGATACTCAAATGGATATTACTGTACAGGACACTTCCTTCAGGTCTGCGCTTTATAATGGCGATGTAGCGGGTGCTTATCTTTTTGAAGCGGATATCGTCGTGCCTCAAGGCTTATTGAATACCAATGATCTGAAGGCGCAAGTTGTGGTAGTGGTCGCGCGTAAACAAATTGAAAGCATAGAGGCCTTTCCGGGGATCACGGTGGATTACAACACCGATTTTGATGCACTGACCTTACCGGAAGCTATCAAGGTTACTTATAACGATGACTCGGAGGCCCTGCTTTCGGTAACATGGAGTAAAGGCAGCTACGATGGCTCAACCAGCGGATCGTATACCCTTCAAGGAACCATGGTCATTTCTGATGATGCTGATAATCCGAAAGGGTTACAGCCGACGATCAACGTTACAGTCGCAGAGCGGATCAGAAAGCTTATGTCTATCACAAAGGACACCACTGAGGTTAGTTATCGAACGCTCGTGACAGCGCTATCGCTTCCTAACACTGTAACCGGCCTGTTCGATGATGGCAGTACCATGCAGCTCAATATCAGGACTTGGGAGAATGCAGCATATGACCCGACAAACCCAGGTATGTACGAGTTTAATGCTGAAGTCGAAATGCCTGTGTTGACAGAGAATCCTGATTCTTTGAAGGCAATAATTTACGTGAATGTGGCTCAGCGCTATATTGTTGCTGTAGCGGATCCATTTGCTTTAACTGTTCCTTATGGAACTACCTTCGGAACATTGATGTTGCCTGATACTGTTTTGGTGACCTACAACAACAACGAACAGGAGTCTTTACAGGTAGAATGGGATGGGCAGTCGTATAATGGAATGCTTGCGGGAGATTATATACTGCCTGGCCGGTTGATCCCTGGAATGCCGGATGAAAATAAAGATAATAGGTCTACCGCGATTAAAGTTACCGTGCTGCCTAAGCTGCTGGTGTTGGATTCTATTCTGGTGAATACGCCTTTACACTTTCCATATGGTACCACGGAGGCCCAGGTGCTTGCCAAGCTTGGTACATCGCTAAACGCGATTTTCAACGATGGTTCTACAGGCAGCGTCGTTGTAAATTGGGAATCACCACTGTTCGATGGTAAGAATCCTGGAAGTTATAATTTCACAGGACTACTTGACATGGAGGGGAAGGCTGAAAACCCTGATGATATTACCGCGAAAGTAGAGGTGATCATCGATAATAAAAACGTGGTTGCTATAGAGAAACTTGCTGACTTGATAGACGTGTTTGGTAAATCCTTCTCAACACTAGACTTACCGTCAACTGTGATGGTGACCTTTGACGACCAAACCACTGCCAACCTTCCGGTTTTATGGGATGAAGCAGAATACGACGATAGCAGTTTAAGTCCTCAGCTGCTTCATGGAGAAGTTCAGTTGACTGATGATGTAGGAAATGCATTAAACCTGCAGGCGCAGATCCAGGTAACACTTTGGAAAGATCTGCTTACGGTTGAGGAGATCGCACCGGTAACGGTTACCTATGGAACTCCATTTGCGGATCTGAAATTGCCAACTGCAGTACAGGTAACTTATAATGATGGGACAAAGGCGTTTTTAAACATCGACTGGGATCAGGCAGCATATACGGCAGCCCTGATTGGGGAGCTGGATCTTACAGGTGCGCTTGCTTTATCAGAAAACACCTTTAATACCACTGACCAAGTGGCAAAAGTTAAGATCATTATCGAAAAGGCTGCACAGTCCATCACTTTCCCGCCTATAGCGGATAAGAACTACGGTGATGAACCATTTGCCTTGATCGCTACGGTTTCTTCCGGATTGCCCCTGACGTTTGAACTGCTTGATGGCAAGCTCGATCTCAATGGTACCCTTGCGACGATTGAGGGTGCAGGTGATGTCGTGTTAAAGGTCTCACAGGCTGGTAATGCCTTTTTTGCCCCGGTTGAAGTACAACAGACTTTCAAAATCAACAAGGCAATGCTAACCCTTTCGGGAGATACCTTAGCGAGATACTTCGGAAAAGAGAATCCAAAGTTCAGCTACCAGATCAGTGGATTTAAATACGGTGAAACAGATACTACGGAGCGCGCAGCGGGAACTTTGCAGGGGGAACCGGCTTTCACTACAAGTGCAAACTTAAGCAGCCCAGCGGGAGAATATCCGATAGCATTGAGCACTGGGACCTTGCAAGCTGACAACTATGAATTTACCTTTGCACCGGGGCTGCTAAGGGTGAGCAATCTAAACCATACGGTGACCTTTGAAACCATGGGTGGAACGGCTCTGGCTGCAGTGCAAGTGGCCGATGGTACTAAACTGCCAATGGTAAATACAACTAAAGCTGGAATGGTCTTTTATACCTGGTTCAGCGACCAGCGTATGGAAACAGTATTTGATTTCGACCATGCGATCACCGAGTCCATGACACTATATGCGGACTGGACAATACCTTCACTGCCTGACTCGGGCGGGCTTAGCATGCGTACCATAGCGGACTACATGTTAAACTTAAACGAATTGAGTGCCGCAGAACGTGCAGCACCGTTTTCGCTTTCGCTACTAAACAAAAACAGTCATCTTACCAGAAAGACCGCACCATTTAAGCTCAGCGACTGGTATGGGTATGGACCGTTGAAGAAAGCCTTGCTGAACACTGCTGCGGTAACGTTAAAAAATGAAACCGAGGTGAGCATAGGAATAACAATACTCAATAAAGGTGGTGTAGCGATTACAGGAAGTGGCGTTTGCTGGAGCACAGATCCAAATCCATCAATTGCAGATACAAGAGTTAATGTTGCTACCCCGGGTGACAGCCATGTGCTTGTGGGTGGATTGATTGTGGGCGTAGAATACCATGTAAAGGCCTTCGCGATCAATCAAGCTGGGGTAAGCTATGGCAACGAAGTGGTGTTTAGAATTACCGAAGAGGGTTCGGTGGAAATGATTAAGAAATAAAGACATATGATAATCAAACAAAAATGGAGCAGCCATTTAATCAGGTTTATGGTGCTCGCTTTAAGTACCTGGTGCTTTAATCCGACGGATGCTAAAGCCCAGTTTGTTGGGAATCCCTTGATTCCTAAAGAAGGGAAAGTGATCGTTTATACCAATGACGCTAAAGGTGGGCATCATCAGGTAGCAACAATTGCGGAAAGAAATAACATCAGTATTGACCGGCGTCAACCAGGTATGCTGTGTACCGTTATGGACGATGGTACGGGGAAGGCTAAGACCTTCCAGCTGATCTGCAAGGATGTGCCTGCTGAACTGAATGATAATGCAAACTGGGTCGCTTTTTCGTCGGGAACAGCAGCGGGAAATAATCTGATCTATGGCGCCGCAGTCCCTGATGCAAGCACTGGTAAAACAGGCGACTTCTTTGTCCATACCGCGACCCAAACGCTGTATGGTCCAAAACAAGGAGACGACACCTGGCCGGTGTTACTGCTGCAAGCATCACCTACAGGCCCGGCTGCGGGTGACCTTACTGGTACTTTTCCGAATCCATCAATTGCCGAAAAAGCCGTTACTGTTGAAAAAATCAATCCGGGTACTGCCGATCAGGTACTGGCAACCAACGTGGAAGGCCAGGTAACCTGGATCAATAAATCTGATTTGGGTACTGGGTCGGGCGGTACGGTTGGGACCTTCAATGGTAACCGTCCCATAACCGGTGCTTATTACACAAATATTAATCCTGGTACTGACGATCTGGCGAAATGGATCGAGGCGGTATTTTATCCTTCTGTTGGCCCTTCTGCCTCCCTTTCTGCAACACCATCGGGCGTACAAGAGTTCGGATCTGCTGGAACTACGAGCATTACCCTAGCCTGGACTGCAGGAAGAGCTGCGGCAACAGAGCCTATTACCGGGATTACGGTAAATGGGACCAATGTTTTCACAACTACACCGGCGGCAGGTGCCTCAGTAAATGGAACCCTGGCGGCAACAGCAACGAACAATCAGAAAACGACGTTTTCAATGTCCGTTAAGACGGCAGATAATAAAACAGCTGCCTCAAGCACTACCATTGATTTTCAATCAAAACGCTACTGGGGTTTTGCTACTGGCGGCGAAGACGGCGAGACGTTTGCTCCAACAGACGCACAGATCCTGGCGCTGTCGGGCAGTGCATTTGGAACTTCTGCAGCCGTTTCGAATTTGTCAGCCAGCCCGAGCGGCAGGCAAAAGCTAGTGATCGCCTATCCCGCTGCCTGGGGCGGAAACAAGATTATTGTTGGGGTAAACGATTCTACTGGAGCTTTTGAGCGGACAACGCGATCATTTACCAATGCAAGTGGAGGCACAACAACCTATGTAATTTACGTGCAGCGGGACAACACTGCTGCAGGTCTGACTTTCAGTATTCAATAATCAGGTACAGTAATTCATTTCAAAAAGAAACAAATGTCAATTATAAGAGCTATTCAAATGAAGAATATTCTTTCATCTCTATTGTTAATCGTACTAACAGGTTTCAGCTTCAGCCTCTTCGCGCAGGTGAAGGTGATCGGGGCTGTAGAACCGAATGACCTGACCGATAAATATCCGACGCATAATGAAATTTATGGTAAGGGAGGCTTTCGCTCCGTTGCTGATATTGCTGCGCGGAATGGTATTACTCCGGCAAGAAGAAGTGTTGGTATGTTGGTCTATGTAATTTCGGAGGAAAAGCTGTACCAGCTGAAAGGCGGGGTAGCAGATACAAACTGGGCTGAAATTGCTTTCGGCGCCGGGACAGGGGGAAGCACTGGTGGTGTTGTGACCATCGATAAAGGTGGAACCGGTGCTACCACAATAGAGGAAGCAAGGGTTAACCTTGGACTCGGGACAATGGCAATCCAAAACAAAGACGCCGTGGAAATTACAAAAGGAGCGATAGATGGAACGTTAATTGGTAAGTTGGCACCTGCAGAAGGTATGTTTACCATCCTGGATGTAAATTCAGAACTTCGGGTGACTGGCAAAGTGATGGTTTCTGGTGACATCACCGCAACAGGTGATGTTACTGCAAATTCGGATGTACGATTAAAGAAAAATATTGCGACTATCCCGCCAGTATCTGAGAGCCTCAGAAGACTTCATGCCGTGTCCTATGATCGTAAGGATATGAACCTTCATCAGATTGGATTCATTGCCCAGAATGTGCAAGAATACTTTCCATCTTTAATTCGCGTGGACAACGATGCAAACAAGACCTTATCGCTGAACTATCAGACCATGACTGTACCGCTGTTAAAAGGCTGGCAGGAACATGATGAAGAAATTAGCCAGTTGAAGACGGAAGTTCAACAGCTGAAGCGCGAACTTCAGCAGTTGAAAGAACTCCTGTTGCTAAAGACCAAAGAGTAAAAGTTAGTAGATTAAATTTCGGGCAGGCCGATCAGTGTGCAAACTGCTTGAGGATACATAACCAGAGTAGGGCTTATTTTTTATTTTTTGTTTGTTGTGGATTCAGCTGAAAAGCATCCAGCATCTTCAGCATGAATTTATCAAATTCTTCCTGCGCGTGTCGAAGTTCCTCCAGCTTCTTCGCGATCGCGTACTTTGCATAATGAAGGGTGAAGTTGTTATAATCCTGCATACCCAGCTTCTGCACGGAGACCACCTCATCGGATTCCATAAATTCCCTTGGGGTATAAACTTTTTTGGTATCATGCGAAAAGATCACACAGCCTAAATTGAAAGCTTTCATGGCAATCTCACGCTTGATCTTGTATGCTTCACTGTCCTTGTTGTTGCGGCTTCCTGTCATAAATTTCCTTCTCAGTTGCAAAATTGCTAATAATATTAGTAATTACAAGGCTGCATTTACATTATTGAAGAAAGATTATTACCGTTTGGAACGTCGCAATTCCTGATCGAACTTGCCTCGAAGCTAATTATGGGTCCATTGGTTCATCAAAGTAAACTTCTTAGGTCGCCTTGTCTGACTTATGCCTACAAGTTCTATATTTAGGCATGACGCAAAATTTTAGATTTTACAAGGAACTGAATGGACGATGGTATGTGGAGCTTCCCGGATGGAAAGGCCCCAAGGAAGACCTTGAAATGGTGCAAGGTGCCGACACCATGTTAGACCTGATTAGCGGAACTGCCAATGAATGTTTGCTTAAGTTATCTGATGTGCCCTTTGACCATGCGGAGTTGCTGGATTTGGAGCACGCACGCGAGTTGAACCTTGGTGGGGGAGGCGATTACCTGCTTCACAAATACGAAGGCGAAACAACTTTACTGCGTTTGTGGCTTTGCGAAGTAACCAATTTTGTTTTTAAGGGATTACCGGAGCGCATTTATTTCAAAAAAGTTCAATAAGGGCAGGTTGCAGGCTGAAATTGTTGTCCAAAATTAACAAGTAGATTTGTATCTTGATGGTTCCTAGCCATCTAACCGATATAAACTATGTTACAAACCGTTAAATCAGGCATTGTCTTGCCTATTTTATTTACACTTTTTACTGGAATAGACAGCTTTGCCCAGAAGCCTGACCAGCTCCCGGACTGGGCCATGTCAGGGTTTAAACGGGTGGATCAGAACCCGATCATCTCTCCAGATTCGACAACATCATTCTATTCCGTGCTTGACAACAAGAATGTAGCCTGGGAAAGTAATGACACCTTTAATCCAGCTGCAGTTGTGAAAGATGGTAAGATCGTGGTGCTCTACCGCGCAGAGGATAAGTCTGGCGTCGGCATTGGTTATAGAACCTCCAGGATTGGATATGCTGAAAGTACCGATGGGCTGACCATGAAGCGTCGGGATAAACCCGTGTTCTATCCCGGCAATGATGATCAGAAGGAGAATGACTGGCCTGGAGGCTGTGAGGATCCTAGAGTAGCGGTAGCCGCAGATGGCACCTATGTAATGATGTACACCTCCTGGAACCGTAAAGTAGCCAGACTATCTGTAGCAACTTCCAAAGATTTGCTGACCTGGAAAAAGCATGGTCCCGCATTTGAAAAAGCCTATAACGGCCGGTTCCGTGATATCTTCCACAAGTCTGGGTCTATCGTGACTAAACTTGTTGACGACAAAATACAGATCACCAAAATCAATGGCAAGTACTGGATGTATTGGGGTGAAAACCATGTCTACGCTGCCACCTCTACAAACTTGGTGGACTGGGAGCCACTTTTAAATGACAAAGGAGAGTTATTAGAACTGATTTCTCCCAGAAAGGGATATTTCGATAGTGCACTAACCGAATGCGGGCCTCCAGCCTTACTAACCGATAAGGGCATTTTATTATTGTACAACGGTAAAAATGGGGTAGCAGGTGTGGGAGATCCGGAACTTAAACCTGAAACGTATAGCGCGGGACAAGTGCTCTTCGACGCTCAGGATCCCACAAAAGTTAAAGAAAGACTTGATAAACCATTCTTCAAGCCCGAAATGGACTATGAAAAAGCCGGCCAGTATGCTAATGGAACTGTGTTTATCGAAGGCCTGGTCTACTATAAATCGAAGTGGTTCCTGTATTACGGTTGTGCAGATTCCCGGGTAGCTGTTGCTGTAAGTTCTCTGTAATTCAAACAATTTTAGGGGCTTGCGGGTATATAAAACATGCAGGATTCTAACCAACTAAATATAATCGTTATAGGCGCATCTGCGGGTGGGTTTGCAGCGGTATCACGGCTGCTCGCAACCTTTGATGATGACCTGAATGCAGCCATTTTCATCGTCATTCACATCTCCAGAAACTCTGATGCGGATATCGTTGGCAAGATGCTGCAGAAACAGACCAGACTACACTGCCAGGTTGCGGTTGACGGCCAGACTATCGAAAAGCACGCGGTATATATCGCACCTGCGGATCACCACATGATGGTTGATACCGGTAAGATCCTGGTTCAAAAAGGCGCTTACGAAAACCACTATCGACCCTCCATTGATGTGCTCTTTAGATCTGCTGCAGCGGCCTACGGGGCTTGTGTTACTGGAATTATCCTGACCGGCATGCTCGATGATGGCACCTCAGGCATGTACGCCATAAAAAGAAGCGGCGGAATTTGCATCGTTCAAAGTCCGGAGGAAGCGGAGTTCCCGAACATGCCTTTCAGCGTAATTAACAACATGCAAGTGGACCATCAACTCAATGTTAATGAAATGGGCCCGCTGCTGAATAACCTGCTTATGAAAAGATCTTGTAACATGGGTGAAATTCCTGAAGACGTAAAAATAGAGGCTGAAATCACGAGAAGAATGAGCAGTAGCCCGGAAGACCTTCAGAAACTTGGACCTGCAGTAGACCTGACCTGTCCGGATTGTGGTGGTACGCTACATCAGATTGAACACGATGTGATACCGCGCTTCCGCTGTTTCACAGGGCATGCCTTCACCGCGGCTTGTCTGGAAGATCTTCAGATAAAAAGCCTTGAAGAATCGTTGTGGACAGCCATTCGCATGATGGAAGAGCGACGCAACTTATTAGTGTCAATTCATGATAGCAGTGGACGAAAAACCGAAAGGGCGGAGCAGTTGGAAGTGCATGTAAAACGGCTCAAAGCAATGCTGAAAAACCTCAATCAAGGCGAATAAACTACTATACCGCAGTTTTTTCTAAAACTGCGGTACTTCAAAGCAGAAGATCGTTCCGCCATCAGATTTGCCCTCAAACCATATTTTGCCATCCAAACGGGTGATGATCTGCTTGGAAATATACAAACCAATGCCTATCCCCTGAAATCCTGAATGTTTGTCGTCGATAACCCGGTAAAAGCGCTCAAAAATTTGAGATTCTTTTTCTTTGGGAATACCGATACCGAAATCCTCTACACAGCAGCGTATACACTTCCCATTTAGTTCAAGACTAACCAAAACCTGGTCGGCATTAGGTGAGTATTTTATTGCATTTGTAAGCATGTTTATAATAACCTGACGGATGCGTTCCTTGTCACTGAAACTCTGGATGGTGGCACATTGCTGTAATACAATCTGATGGGTGTTGGTGGTGCGCTGAACATCTGAGATCACCTCTTCAAGCAGTTCATTGAACAAAAAATGATGCTTATTCAACTGGAGTTTACCACCCTCAATTAAGCTGGCATCAAGCAGGTCATGAATTAGATTGGTTAGCCGCTTGATTTGGTTAACGAGTTTATGGATCAGGTCGATAGTGATGCGGTCGCCAAGCGGCTCGAATTTTCGCTCCAGCAGTTGTGCTATGGCTTTAATCGAGGTCACAGGCGTTTTTAATTCATGGCTAACAGTGCTGAGTAACTCATCCTTACGCTGTTCCAGTTCTTTCCGGTCGGTGATGTCCAATGTTGTGCCCACAACACGGATGGGCTGCTCGTTTTCGTCCTTGAGAATGTTTCCGGTCAGCTGAATCCAATGCAGGGATTTGTCTGTCCACACTGCCCGTAAAACCGTGCTGAAATGTGTGTCGGGCCCATTAAGTGCATCATCTAGCTTTTTCCGGTCTTCAGGAATCAGGTGTTCGAGGAATTCGTCAAGCTGGTAAACCGACCGCTCCATTGGAAAACCTGCAATCCAGATGTGGCTTGAAGAGAATACACCCCGTGTTCTCAAATCCAAATCCCAGATACCTAAGCCGGCGGATTCAACCGCTATTTTCATGATCAGCTCGCTTTTCTCCAGCTCCTTTCGCAAGGTAACCTGCTGGGTAGCATCTATACTGACGCCTAGTACGCCCGACATGCTGCCATCGGGTTCATAGTAGGGTACAATGCCAAAGTTCACATACGACCTTTGTATATGCCCGTTTTTGGGGAGGTCCACCGCCAGTTCTACACCGGTGTAAGGCTGCCCGCTTTCCAAAACACTTGTCATAATGGTTTCCCAAAGCAGTTTGGATTCTGGAAAGGTTTCAAATATGGGTTTGCCGATTAAAGAGGCACTGTCACGTTGGTAGAACCGGGCCAAGGCCGGATTGATCATCCGGGTAATAAAGCTGGGTCCCTCCCAAATTCCAATGCCTACAGGAGATTGCATAAACACCGATTCGTAGAAGTCACGCTGAATCTTTGCCGCCCGCTCGAGCTTCATGCCACGATTAAATAGTTCCTGCTTTTCAGTAACATCAACCGGAACGCAAAGCAGGTACTCCACCTTACCTTTTACATTTACGATCGGTGTAGTTGTGATGTTCCAGTATCTACGTGCTGCCGTTCCCGAGTCGGCTACTTTAATGTCCAGTATCAAGGTCCCATGATCTACAGCAAGGCCGGTGTCTAGCGCCTGATGAAAGTAACTGCTCAGTTGCGCTCTGCTATCCCTTGTTTCAGCATCCTCGGGATTACAAAACAGGACATCAAAAAAACCACATCCGATGTAGTTGTCTTTCGGCCACTTCAGAAGATTTGTAAATTGTTTATTAACATCGACAATTGTAAACCTTGGTTGGTCTGGCTTTAGCAGAATACAAGCAGCTGGAATCTGATAAAATACGGCCTTATAGGTATTTAAGGTAGAGGTTGTTTCCATGATGTACCAGATGATTTGGAGGCTAAAAATGTGCGGGGCCGGCAGAGTAGAAAGGGAGAAGCTATTGTATTAAGATAAGATTAAATTCACAATCATTGTTTTATTTTTTTTCTCGTCTAAATACAGGAAAACTTACCAGTAAGATGGATGTTTGTTATGATGGTTGGAGACTAAGCGTTTGTCTTTGAGATACTTTAATTGAAATTATGCTTGCGTTGTAATTTCAATTGTTTAAATTTAAGTAAACCAAAATGTGAAGCGTATGGAACTTATAGCGAAAATCCAAAGATGGGGTGATCGTCATCACCCGAAGTGGCTTGATTATTTTAGGATTCTTCTTGGCCTGATCCTGATGTGGAAAGGAATTCAGTTTGCCACGAATTTAGATGCATTTACCGCATTAATGAAAGATGCCAGCCTCGGTAAAGCTGCAACCATCAGTTTACTGGCACATGTCATCATCGTACTACACATTCTCGGGGGGCTGATGATTGCTGTTGGTACCCAAACCAGAATCGTCTGTCTACTGAACTTGTTGATTCTATTCGGCGCAGTATTCTTTGTCAACTTACGTGAAGATATTGCAAGGCCATATTCAGAAATCTGGCTGTCCAGTTTTGTCTTAATTGGGTTATTATGTTTTCTTATTGAAGGTGATGGCGTAATTTCCATAGAATACTCGAAGCAAGGAGCGGCACAGCACTAAAAGAAAAAAGGCATCTTATTTAGATGCCTTTTTTGATGATTTACCATGTCCTGCAGAAAGATCTGGTGCCTGGTGTACGGACAGGATAGTCTCGATTGTAGACTTGTTAATCTGGTAATCGTTTGAGATCTTTTCCCAGTGGTCTAGCTGCTCCTGCAAGGCCTGAATCTCGTTTCTAATGCTTTCGATTTTTTTCGCAATAGTATCCTCTATTGTTGGTGGGGGTGTTGCTTTAGGACGTGCCATAATTCTTGATTAATGAAACAAAGTTAGTATTTAAACAGGAGGATGCGTTTTAGATTACAAGGTAATTTACTACAAATTAATCAGCTTTTTTTAAATTTATACGTTCAGCAGTTCAACCTCAATATTATTCCTGGTCGCATTGGAATAAGGACAAACCTGATGTGCCTTTTCGGTCAGTGATTTAGCTTGTTCTGGTGTAACGCCTGGTATTGAAACTTCCAGGATTACAGACAATCCAAAGCCACCCTGGCTGTTTTTACCAATGCTGACTTTTGCAGTCACTTTAGTTTCACCTGCGGGTATTTTTTCGGTACGAATAACTAAACTTAAAGCACTGTCGAAACAAGCTGCGTAACCTGCTGCGAAAAGCTGCTCGGGGTTCGTATACGCCCCTCCGCTGCCGCCCAATTCACGTGGCGTTCTTACGTCCAGATCCAACACACCATCTGACGATTTAACATGTCCGTTTCTCCCTCCGGTAGCACTTGCCGTTGCCGTATATAGCTTTTCAATTTTTTCCATTTGTATTTTCTTTAGCAGTTATTCAATCTTCATTCTGCCAGGTAAAAAATACCTGGCTTCTGCTTTTTGTATTCTGATTAAATTCGTTAATATTATAAACGTAAATAAAAACACTTTGTGTTAAATCTTAAAAACTATTCAGGAAACCTGACAAAATCGAATTCATTTGTAACGATATATCTTTTGCAATGTCATAGGTAAACGGATTTAAAGCCATCAAAATCTCAAACTTTTATTATTAATTGGAATTATGAATAAAAACCTACACTTATTTCCTGCACTGGCTGCTGCAATGCTTGTGCTCGGTTCCTGTAACAGCAACAAAACCGCTGATAAACTCGGATCCGGAATCTACCTGAGCAATATGGACACCACCGCCAATCCAGGTGACAATTTCATGCAATATGTGAATGGAAACTGGATTAAGAATACAAAAATTCCAGCAGATAAATCTGCATTCGGAGCGGCCTATATTCTGCATGAAAAAGCACAGGATGATGTTCGTGCAATCATTGAGAATGCGGCCAAAGCACAGGCAAAAGATGGTTCAGACGAACAAAAGATCGGCGATTATTATGCATCATACCTGAACCAGAAAAGCCGCGATTCTATTGGTCTTGCGCCGCTTCAGGAGGAGTTCAAAAAGATTGACGCAATTGCGAATGCAACTGATCTGGCTGCTTATTTTGCCCGCGCTAATAAGCTCGGGTTCAGTGTGCCCTTCAGCCTATCTGTATCTGAGGATTTTAAAGATCCAAAAAACTATATGTTAGGCACCTGGCAGGGCGGCCTGGGCTTACCTGAACGTGAATATTATATGTTGAAGGACGCTAAGTCTGCGGAAATCAGAAGTAAATATCTGACCCATGTAGAAAACATGCTTGGACTTGCAGGTATACCGGATGCAAAGGCCAAAGCTGCCAGGATTATGTCCTTGGAAACAGCACTGGCTTCTAAACACATGAAAAAAGAAGATACCAGGAATATAGTCGCCTTGTACAATAAGTATGCGGTGAATAAACTCAATACTTTAATGCCTGATTTTGATTGGAAAGTGATGCTTGATGAAGCAGGTGTAGGCAAGGCAGACAGCTTGGTGGTAACACAAGTTCAATATACCAAAGATCTGAATGCCATTATCAAAAACACAGCGCTTGAAGATTGGAAAACCTATCTGAAATGGGCTGCTTTAAATGGATCCGCAACATTGCTAACATCGGCTTTGGACAAAGAACATTTTAATTTTTACAGCAAAACACTTAACGGTGTAGAAGAGCAGATGCCGCAATGGCGCCGCGCGGTAAACAGTGTAAATGGTGCATTAGGAGAAATGGTTGGAAAACTTTACGTTGAAAAACATTTCCCGCCTGAAGCAAAAGAAAGAATGCTTGCTCTGGTTGATAATTTATTGAAAGCATATGAGTCCAGCATCAAAGAACTGGATTGGATGAGCCCGGACACTAAAAAGCAAGCCTTAGATAAGATCAGCAAGTTTACGCCTAAAATTGGGTATCCTGATAAATGGAGGGATTACGGCAAACTAGAGGTGAAAAAAAATGACCTGTTCGGAAATGCCATGCGTGCAACGGAGTTTGAGTACAAACGTAACATTGACAAACTTGGTAAACCTGTAGACCGCTCGGAATGGGGCATGACACCACAGACGGTGAATGCCTACTACAATCCACCGATGAATGAAATCGTATTCCCGGCGGCCATTCTTCAACCGCCATTCTTTGATTTAAAAGCGGAAGATGCGGTAAATTATGGTGGTATCGGTGCGGTAATTGGTCATGAGATCGGACATGGTTTTGATGACCAAGGCAGTACTTTCGACGGAAACGGCGTGATGCGTAATTGGTGGACGGAAAAAGACCAATCGGAGTTTAAAAAGCGTACGAATGCACTTGTCGCACAATACAGTTCCTTCAAAGTATTTCCAGATCTAAATGTAAACGGTGCCTTTACCTTGGGAGAAAACATCGGTGACCTTGGTGGTTTAAGCATTGCGCTGAAAGCGTATAAGGCGAGTCTAAATGGAAAACCTGCACCAACGCTTGATGGCTTCACTGGGGAGCAAAGGGTGCTGATCGGATGGGGACAAGTTTGGCAACACAAGGCACGTGCAGAGGCATTGAGAAATCAGGTAAGCACAGATCCACATTCACCGGCAACTTTCCGCGTGAATGGCGTGGTACGTAACGTGCCGGAGTTCTATGCTGCTTTCAATGTTAAGCAAGGTGACTCCCTATATCTTGCACCTGAAAAACGTGTTAAAATCTGGTAATCTGCATGTAGATTGCTGATCAATAGATCACATTTGAAAAAGACCTGCTTAATAAGCGGGTCTTTTCTTTTTAGTGCTTTTTTTGAAATGGATAGTTGTGCAATAAAGACCAGGGACCACTTAAATATTCCCAAACTGCGATCCCTTCCGCCTCAATGGTAAATGGCACAAAGTCTTCCTTTAACTGTGCTGTCAAGCTATTTGCCAGCACAGCTGGAACTTTATTTTGGATGGTGATATGGGGCCAGAGGCGTTGTTGATCCTGGGGGATGAGCAAAGGTTTAAATCTGACCTGCAATTTTGCGTGTAACGCCATTAAAGTGTCACTCTGAATTTTAAATGCAACGCCATTCCCAATGGAACGAACTTCAGAAACTTCCATGGTAAAGCCTTGCTGGTTGCCACAAAACGCCTTAACGGATTCATACACCTCCTTATCTTCGGGCAGGTTATGAAACAAGGTAAGGTGCGCCCGAAGGTAATTTAGATGTTGCGGAAAATGCAGATTTCGCAATGTTGTGAAATATTCATCTGCTTCTTTGTTTATTATCAGCGTTAAAATTAAAGTTTTGGACATAATTGCTTTGCTAAGTAGCCGATTCGGTTTAAGTCGGGTGTAAATTCCGCTCTTTTATAGCAGATAAGAGTCAAATTTGTTTTTTGTTCTGTATTCCCTCCTTAAACTGATAACTTTATTGGCATGAAGCAATTATTAAAGGTCGGCTTAGATTCCGCAGCACCCTTTCCAATGCATACAGATTATCAATCCGAAGTTTTTGAAGGCTTTGAAGTTGATCTGTTGAGAATAATTGCCAAAAGTCTTGATCTGGAGGTTCAGTATGAAGTGTCACTTTGGAAAGATATACTGGAGCAATTGTACAAAGGAGAATTGGACCTGATCTGTTCGGCTGTTTCAGTTACGCCAACCCGGATGCGCATTCTGGAATTTAGCGATCCTTACCTTCAGTTCCGGCTATGTGCCGTGATCAACCAGCGGGATCATCTGGATGATCTGAGCAGACTTAAAAACAAGGTTATTGGTGTAAGGGCTGCGGCAGAAGCAGAGAAATACATGATGAAGCATTATCCTGCTTATACACTTAAGCATTTAGACACCAACCGTGAAATGTACGATGCCCTGCTTGCTGGCGACATTGATCTGCTCATCGATGATTCTCCAATTGCCGGAGGTTTCCTTAAAAAGCACAAAACACTGAAAATTGGAACCTTCCTACCGGAAACAGATACACAGTATGCGATCGCCATGAAGAAAGGGGATCTGAAGTTGAAAAGCAAAATCAATGCAGTACTACATAACATTCGTAAAAACGGGGTCTATCAGCAACTATTTGCAAAATGGTTTGCCCAAATACAACTCTAGCAAGCGACCCTCGCCAGTTCCAACTAGCCAATGATAATCTTCGTGTTATTCGCTGTCGGATGCCCGGTGCAAAGTAACACACGCCCGTTTGCGATCTCCTCATCAGTGAGCACCTCATTGTAGTCCATACGAACACCACCCGACACACAGGTCGAGGTACAAGTGCTACAGATCCCGCCAGTGCAGCTGTATGGAATGTTGATGTTCTGATCTAATGCGACCTCCAGGATTCGTTTATAATAGGGAACCTCTATTTCATACGTGTTTTTGTTCCAGTCCAGGATGACTTTATAGGTGTTTTTATCGGCGATCTTTTTTTCTGTAGTATCATCTTCGTCCAGCTCATCTTCCGGAATATAATAGGTTTCGCGTTTGATCTGGTCAATGCTGTATTTCAAGGATAGCAGCACGATACGGCAATTTACCATGTAGTCGATCGGGCCGCAGGTGTAGAATAGTGCCTGCTGCGGATCATACTCCATATGCTCTACAACGATTTGTTCAATCATGAACTTGTTGAGCCTTGCTTTCATGATATTTTTTGCGTCACTAAAGAAGTAAATGACCTTCAATCGCTCAGGATAGCGGGCCGCCCAGTCCTGAATTTCCTCATAAAACAACGTATCATTTATAGATCGATTACTGTACACAAGGACGATCTTGCTGTCGTTTTCTTCGAGCAGGGCCGTCTTCATGATGGAGAATATCGGGGTGATCCCTACGCCAGCGGCAAAAAGAAACACCGTGCGCTTAATGTTCTGATAAGGAACGTAAGTGAAAATTCCGTTTGGCTCCACCGCGGTCAGCACGTCACCAACACTGGTTTTATGGTGAAGGTGCCTGGAGATCTCTCCATTTTCCACCAGTTTCACCGCAATGCTAAGTGGCTCATCCGTCCCTGGGCTGCTAAATAAGGAGTAAGACCGCCTGATTTCTTTGTCTTTGATGTTGAAAATGAATGTCAGAAACTGCCCGGCCAGATAGTCAATTTTTTCGGCTGTCTTTTCAAATTTCATGACCAGGTTATCTCCTGGCTGCTGGCTGATTTCTGCAATCTTTAACGACAAGTATTTCATCAAGGCAATTTTAGGGAATAAACACAATTATCAACTTAGATTTCTAAAAATAGTTTCCTTGTTAATACAATTTGCGATGGATATCAAGAGATTATTTTTTCAGGCGCCGCTGCTAACCCTTTCATATAAAGCCGTATGTTTGCCTGGTATGGCCAAATTGAAGATTCCTCTTATCCTCTTTTGTATTCTGCTCAACTATATCGCTGCGCAGTCACAAACCCGATTTACAATCAGTGGTTTAGTTAAAGATGCTGCTACCGGCGAAACATTGATCGGCGCTTCGGTTAAACTGGGGGAGGGCAGGGCAAATGGCACCACGACCAATTCCTACGGATTTTACTCCCTTAGTGCTCCGGCAGGTAAATACACCCTGCAGGTTGGCTATGTAGGTTTTGAAACCTTCAGCACGGAGATAGATCTTTCCCAGAACCGGCAGCTTACGGTTTCACTTAAAGGGGGCAATAACTTGGAGGAGGTTGTAATTACTGCAGGCGGTCGTCGTGATGAGAATGTAAGCAGTCCACAAATGGGCCTGGAGAAGTTAAACATGGCTCAGATCAATAGTGTTCCGGTATTATTTGGCGAGAAGGACATGGTGAAAACCTTACAGCTTTTACCAGGGGTGAAAACTGCTGGCGAAGGCAACACTGGCTTTTATGTACGTGGTGGCTCCTCCGATCAGAACCTCATCCTCCTGGATGAAGCGGTGGTTTATAATGCCTCACACTTGTTTGGCTTCTTTTCAACCTTTAATTCAGACGCCATCAAAGATGTTAATTTATACAAAGGTGGCATGCCTGCACAATATGGTGGCCGATTGTCCTCCACGCTGGACATCAGTATGTTAGATGGGAATGCAAAAGACTACACTGTGCAGGGCGGGATTGGTTTAATTGCCTCCCGGTTGAAGGTCGAAGGGCCCATAGATTCGGGAAAAGGATCATTCATGGTCAGCGGCCGGAGAACCTATGCGGACGCTTTTTTAAAGCTTTCATCAGACACCTCTTTGAAGCAGGCATCGCTGTACTTCTATGACCTCAATGCAAAAGTAAATTACCACTTCAACGATAAGAACACCTTGTATTTTTCGGGATATCTTGGAAAGGATGTACTCGGGCTGAAGAACCTGTTCGGTACCAACTGGGGCAACACCACAGCAACATTAAGATTTAACCACATCTTCAACAGTCGTTTATTTTCTAATACCTCGCTGATCTATAGCGATTACGATTATACCGTGCAGAGCTATGATGTGGGAAATGATTTCCGGGTGCTATCCAGGATTCGCGACTTCAATTTCAAGGAAGATCTGCAATACTACATCAGCAGCAATCATACCTTGCGCTTCGGTGTCAACGCTATTCAGCATACCATCACGCCAGGCCGCATCTCCGCTACATCGAACTCAAGCTTCAATCCGAAGGTCCTGGAAGACCGGAAGGGGCTCGAGTCGGCCGCTTATATCTCTGACGAGTGGCGTATTGGAGAAAAGCTAAACTTGCTCTATGGCCTTCGTTTAAGCCGCTTCGACCTGTTCGGTCCTGGAACCTTCAATACCTACAATGCCGCAGGCGATGTTACCAGTTCCAGAACTTACGAATCGGGCAAGGTTGTAAAATCATACATGTACCTGGAGCCTCGGATCTCCGCCAGTTATGTCTTCAATCCCGAAAATTCCGTCAAAGCCTCCTATGGGCGTAACACGCAGAATATACACCTGCTTTCCAACTCCACGGCAAGTTCGCCTTCCGATCTTTACATCATGAGCAGCAACAACCTTAAACCGGAAATTGCGGATCAGGTGTCGGCAGGATATTTCAGGAACTTTAAAGACAATGCATTCGAGTTATCCGTAGAGCTCTATTACAAGTGGCTACAGAACCAAATTGATTATAAGAACGGCGCTCAGCTTTTGGCTAATGAGAACGTAGAATCTCAATTGGTGTATGGTAGCGGTCGCGCGTATGGCATGGAGTTGTTCCTGAAAAAGAAATACGGCCAGTTTAATGGCTGGATCGGCTATACGCTTTCCAGAACTGAAAGGAAGTTCGCTGAAATCAACGAGGGCCGGTACTTTCCATCAAGACAGGATCGCACGCACGACATCTCCCTGGTGGGGATCTACAAGCTTAACGACCGATGGAGTTTCTCCGGTACGTTCATCTATGGCACCGGAAACGCAATTACCTTCCCAACCGGCAAGTACCAGTTGGATGGAGTCACCCGTTTTTATTATTCTGATCGCAATGGCTCCCGGATGCCTGCCACCCACCGCCTGGATATTGGCGCAACGCTTGAAGGCAAGAAACGCAAACGTTATCAGTCCAGCTGGAACTTTGGCCTATATAACGCCTACAACCACAAAAACCCTTATGTAATAAATTTCCGGGATGCTGAAAATGATCCCACCAGAACGGTAGCCGAACAAACGGCGCTATTTGGTATCATCCCATCGGTAACCTACAATTTCAAATTCTAATCACATGAAAAGATTCAGTGCATTTATTCCTGTAATGCTTATCCTGTGCCTCGCGGTTTGCTCCTCTTGTAAGAAAATTCTTGATCTGGACCTGGAAGAGGCAGAGCCACAGCTGGTCATTGAAGGAAATCTTACCAACATCACGGGTGTGCAAACGGTTAAGATTTCCAGAACGGTACCTTTCGACGCTTCTAATGAATTCCCGGCGGTATCCGGTGCCACCGTTAGCCTGCAGGACAGCAAGGGGAATGTAATCTTCTTTACAGAAGCCGGGCCGGGTATTTACGAGGCCTATGATTTAGCAGGGGCAGCAGGGGAGCGGTACACGCTGAAGGTCGCCATTGAAGCACAGGAATATACAGCCAGCTCAACCATGCCCGCCAATGTCCCCTTAGACTCGCTTTCCGCTACAGAACAAACCTTCGGCAGCGAGGTGCGAAAAACTATTGCGGTAAACTTTCAGGATCCCCCACAAGTGAAGAACTTTTACCTTTTCAAGATGGTGCTCAATGGTAAAAAAGTAGGGCAGATCTTTTCAGACAGTGATTTCTTTACCGACGGCCGGTACGTAAAACGGGATCTGTTTCTTTCGGGCTATGAAGATCTGGAGATCGAAAGCGGAGATGCGGTTACTGTAGAAATGCAAAGTATTGATGAACCAATCTACACTTACTGGCGAACTTTGGAACAACAGTATGCCTCAGGTAACCCTAATGATGTTACTACCCCTTCCAATCCGCCAAGCAATTGGAACAACCGTGCGCTGGGTTACTTCAGCGCTCACACGGTGCAAGCAGAAGATGTGGTTGTACGATAAGACCTCCTGAACGACATAAAACATAAAAGCCCGGATCATCAGATCCGGGCTTTTATGTTAAACGGCATTTGGTTCTACATGCCATGTAAGTCTGTGGTGTTTGGCGCATAGTCCTGTTTTGCCTTGTTGGCGAACTGCATCGCTTTATCTTTCCATCCTGGGATGTTTTCCTGGATGTCGTCTAAAAATGACTTTCCATCTTCAACTCTTTTTTTCGTTGCATACTTATACCCAGCTACTACTGCCGCGCCAACAATAATCGTTTTTAATAATCCCATTTTTATAGTTCTTTAGGTTAACATTGTTTTCATACTCAATGCAATAGTTGTTCCAATTTTAGCCTGGCTCATGGTTGCAGAACATCATGGTTTTTTTATATTTGGCTTCAAAAAGTATAACTCTATTATGTCAGAACAGAAAAAAGAAATATTTGACAGCATTGCACAGCGCTTGAATAGCGAAGGGTTCAATGTGGTTAACGTGGATGATACCCGCCCTTGGGGAGGATTTTTTGTCATTGATGAAGCCCAGGCTCAACAGTTCGCCAATGTTTACTTTGATGGCCTAAATGTCGAGGACCTTAAAATCGGTGGTAAGCTTAGCCCGAAAATCCTGGTTGTGGCGCCTAATAAGCGTTTGTCCTGGCAATATCACCACCGTCGTGCAGAAATCTGGCAGGTGGTAAGCGGTACCGTTGGTGTAATAACCAGCCCAAGCGATGAACAAGGTGATATTCAACAACTGAACACTGGAAGCAAGATCAAATTGCAACAAGGTGAAAGACACCGTCTGATCGGTCTTGATGACTGGGGTGTAATCTCTGAGATCTGGCAACATACCGATGCTGCAAACCCTTCTGATGAATCTGATATCGTGCGCGTACAGGACGATTTTGGAAGATAAAGATATCAAAATGACTTAATTTACCGGGGATGTTAGTACTTTTATAATTCGGCACCCTTTTGGATGTCCGATATTTTACAGTACTAACACCCTTTATGATTATTTTATTTTTCTTTTTAGCCCACTGGTTTCTCTCTCTATTTTCACAAACGTTCTTCTTGCACCGATACGCATCCCATAAAATGTTCAAGATGAACATCTTTTGGGAACGGTTCTTCTATACGCTAACTTTTTTGGCGCAGGGATCCTCTTTTCTTAATCCACGTGCTTACGCCATCTTGCATCGTATGCACCATGCCTATAGCGACACCGAAAAAGATCCGCATTCTCCACACTTTGTGAAGGATGTATGGGGCATGATGATCCAAACCAAAAACATCTATTTAAATTATGCCAAGTATAATATAGAGCCTGAAGAACAATTCAGGGACCGTTATCCTTCATGGCCCATCATTGATAAGATTGGCGACTCCTGGATCACGCGCATGGTATTCATAGGCTTTTACATCTGGTTTTATGCAACCTTCGCTACACAATGGTGGATGTTCCTGCTGTTGCCGATTCACTTCCTTATGGGACCCTTACACGGCGCTATTGTGAACTGGTGTGGTCATAAGTATGGCTACTCCAACCATGACAATGATGACCATAGCAAGAACTCACTTCCATTAGACTTCCTGATGCTTGGCGAGTTGTTCCAGAACAATCACCATAAAAAGCCAAACAGCCCGAATTTCGCGAGCAGATGGTTTGAATTTGATCCAACCTATCCGGTTATGAAAGTGCTGCACTGGATGCGCATTATTCGAATCCGGAAAGTTTAAAACCTATAGCTACACCTTAGCTCATGAAAAAAGGCCGTTCATCAGATTGATGACACGGCCTTTTTTCATGAGCAGCAAATGCTGCTATGATGTTTTTTGAATTGATTAAGCTTTTCTTGCAGGTTTTGGACTTCTTTTAGCACCGCTAAGATTAGGTTCACGATCAACTTTACGTTGACCACCATTGCGGTTACCACCGCTTCTTCCGCCAGCACCACCGCGACCTTTAGATTTCGCAGGTGCAGCTGCTTTAGCCATCAGGCCTTGCCAGCTCATTGCGTAAGGGTTATCTTCAGCTACTGGAATCTTCAATGCAATTAATTTCTCGATATCCGCCAGGAACTCACGCTCCTCAGCATCACAGAAAGAATATGCGGTACCACTTAGTCCTGCGCGACCCGTACGGCCAATACGGTGTACATACGTCTCTGGAATGTTTGGCAATTCATAGTTGATCACATGTGCAAGCTCATCCACATCAATACCTCTGGCCGCGATATCCGTTGCTACAAGTACTCTGGTTTCTTTGGATTTGAAGTTCGTTAATGCGCGCTGACGTGCATTCTGGCTTTTATTACCGTGAATAGCTTCCGCTTTGATACGCACTTTAAGTAATTCCTTAACCACCCGGTCTGCACCATGTTTAGTACGTGTAAATACCAAGGCAGTTTCAATGGACTTATCCTGTAACAGGTGAATTAATAGATCCTTTTTATTGTTCTTTTCCACAAAATAGATTGCCTGTTGAATCTTTTCCGCTGTGGAGGATACTGGGGTAACTTCAACCTTCGTCGGGTTGGTTAAGATGGTGTTCGCCAGCTTCTGAATTTCACCAGGCATGGTTGCCGAGAAAAACAGCGTTTGTCTTTTTGCTGGTAGCTTCGCAATAACTTTCTTAACATCATGGATGAAACCCATGTCGAGCATGCGGTCAGCTTCATCCAATACAAAGATTTCAATGTCGCGAAGGTTAACGAAGCCCTGGTTCATCAGATCCAGAAGGCGACCCGGGGTAGCAACAAGAATATCTACACCACGGTGTAGAGCATCTGTCTGCGCTTTTTGACCCACACCACCAAAAATCACCAGGTGGCGTAAGGGCAGGTTCCTGCCGTAAGCTTTGAAGCTTTCTTCGATCTGTATCGCCAGCTCACGCGTAGGTGTAAGTACCAGTGCGCGGATGGGCGTTTTTGGTCCTTTTGCATTCGCGTGCGGATTGTGCAACAACTGCAACATCGGGATCGCAAAAGCTGCGGTTTTTCCGGTGCCAGTTTGTGCACAGCCCAAAAGGTCTTTGCTTTGTAGTATGGTTGGTATAGATTGTTCTTGTATGGGTGTTGGCTGTGTGTAGCCTTCTGTTTGCAGCGCTTTTAGAATTGGCTCAATCAGATTTAATTCGTCGAATAACAATATGTAATGGTTTAAGTATGAAAATGGATAGGCGGGTGCCTGTTCCGCTGCAAATGTACGTATTAGTTTTGGCTTTCAGGTAAGGCCTTCAAAATGACCCAAGTAGCTGACCAATATGTTAATAAGTTGACAGTTTATGTTTGTTGTAGCCGGTAATTGCGCTAAATTTGCGATTATACACACAATACAATATGGCAGAACCGAATTATAATGAAGACAGTATCCGGTCCTTAGACTGGAAAGAACACATCCGACTGCGCCCGGGCATGTATATCGGGAAACTTGGGGATGGTTCGGCACAGGACGACGGTATCTATGTCTTACTGAAGGAGATCTTCGATAATTCTATTGATGAATTTGTGATGGGTTCTGGTAGAACCATCGAGATCAGCGTATCTGAACATAAAGTTAACATCCGTGATTACGGCCGTGGTATTCCATTGGGTAAAGTGATCGACTGTGTATCCAAAATCAATACCGGTGGTAAGTACGACAGCAATGCTTTCCAGAAATCCGTAGGTCTGAATGGGGTCGGTACCAAAGCAGTAAACGCTTTGTCAACCACCTTCATCGTACAATCTTACCGCGACGGTAAAACCAAAAAAGTAGAGTTTTCAAAAGGGGAGATCGTAACTGATCATCCGATTATTGATACCACACAAAGGAATGGTACGGCAATCACTTTCTATCCGGATGAAAGTATCTTCAGAAACTACCACTACATTTCGGAGTTCGTAGAAAGCATGATCTGGAATTATGTGTTCCTCAACACTGGTCTTACCGTTAACTACAACGGCCAGAAGTATTTCTCTGAACGCGGCCTTTATGACCTGTTGAATAAGGTTGCCGATGTAGAACATATACGCTACCCGATTATCCACCTCAAAGGGAACGATATTGAGATCGCGATGACCCATGGCCAGCAGTATGGTGAAGATTACCACTCTTTTGTAAACGGCCAGCATACTACACAGGGGGGTACCCATCAAGCCGCTTTCCGCGAAGCTGTTGTAAAAACAATCCGGGAGTTTTATAAAAAAGAATACGAAGCTTCAGATATCCGCGCGTCTATCATCGCCGCGATTTCCGTACGTGTACAGGAACCCGTATTTGAGTCGCAGACAAAAACAAAACTAGGCTCGCAGAACATGGGTCCCGAAGGACCAACTGTTAGAACCTTCATCAACGATTTCGTAAAGAAAGAACTTGATGATTACCTGCATAAACACCCTGATGTAGCCGAAGCACTTTTAAAGCGTATCCTCCAATCGGAACGTGAGCGTAAAGATATTGCGGGAATCAAAAAACTTGCGAATGACCGTGCTAAAAAGGCCTCGCTACACAATAAAAAACTACGTGACTGCAAAGTCCACTTTAATTCTCCACATGAACGCCGGTATGAAACCACCTTGTTCATTACGGAGGGTGATTCGGCCTCGGGTTCCATCACCAAGTCCAGAGATGTAGAAACGCAAGCTGTATTCAGCTTAAAGGGAAAACCGTTAAACTGCTTTGAACTCACCAAAAAGGTGGTTTATGAAAATGAAGAATTTAATCTGCTGCAACATGCGCTGAACATTGAAGATGGTCTGGAAGGTTTGCATTACAATAATATTGTGATTGCTACCGATGCCGATGTCGATGGTATGCACATCCGCCTGCTGATGATGACTTTCTTCCTGCAGTTCTTCCCGGACCTGGTGCGGGCGGGGCATGTTTATATCCTGCAAACGCCATTGTTCCGCGTGCGTAATAAAAGAGAAACCATTTACTGCTACAGTGATGAGGAGCGTAAGAAAGCCATTGAAAAGCTCGGTACCCGGCCAGAAATTACCCGATTTAAAGGATTGGGTGAAATTTCTCCAGATGAGTTTGGCTTGTTCATCGGTAAAGACATCAGACTCGACCCGGTGATCCTGAAGGAGCAAACCATCAAAAACCTGTTGGAATATTACATGGGCAAAAACACGCCAGACAGGCAAAAACACATCATCAAAAATCTTAGAATAGAAAAAGATACCATTGAAGAACTGATCTCGGCCGATCTTGATGCAGCCACTGCTGCGGTAACCGAGGATATTGTCGAATTAAGCGCTTAGGTTCTTAAGAGCATCCAACAAAAAAGGCTTAGCAAATCGTTGCTAAGCCTTTTCTATGCGGGTCTATTTTGCTTCTTCTTCCTCTTCCGGACTGTCCGTAGTCTCCTCCGGGTGTTGCGCTGGAAGGACGGCTACATCCTTTTCAATCACTACTGTTTTCGTATGCACCGCATACGGTGTTGGTTGAATACCATGATCATACTTTTCGGCATATGCCTGGGTGAATTCCGCACCGAAATAAAGGATGATTGAAGTATAGTAGATCCATACCAAAATCACGATGATGGAACCTGCTGCGCCAAAAGCAGAACCTGGATCACCTTTTTCAATATATATTCCAATCAGGTACTTGCCGATGCTAAACAGTACAGCGGTGAACAATGCACCTACAATCGCGGTACGCCATTTTAAAATCACATCCGGCAGCACTTTGAAAATAATGGTGAAAATTCCCGTCACGACGGCGAGTGTTAAGGCATTTGTTAGCACAAGCACCAACAGCGACGATACTTCCGGAACATAATCTTCCAACCGGTTACCTAAGGCTACAACAATACTGTTGATCACCAATGATACCAGCAGCAGAAATCCCATGGAGGCGATCAAAGAGAAGGACAACAAACGGTTGGTAAGCATTTTAAGCCAGCCTTTTTTAGGTACGGCTTTAACTTTCCAGATGAGGTTGATGCTGTCTTGAATCTCGGTAAAGATGGCCGTAGCACCCACAACAAGCGAAATGATACCAATTGCCAGGGCAATATTACTTTTCCCCGAAAGGCTTGCATGTGCAACAAAATCCTGGATCTGCTTAGCCGCTTCCACACCAACAAACTCATTTATCTCTGCGAACAATTTGTCTTCTGTTGCATCATTCCCCCAAATGATACTGGTTAAAGAGATCAGGATAATGATCAGGGGTGTTATGGAAAATATGGTATAATAAGCCAGCGCTGCGCTTAACTTTGTGACGCGGTCTTCCGCGAAACCTTTACCAGCCGCGACAAACAGCTTACCAAAGCTCTTAAAAAAACGGATAGATTTTTTTACTATACTCATGCGCGCTTTAAAAAGGATAACCTATCCCGATGTTGTAAATGATGTTCTCTTTTCTCCAGGCTTTGTTACCGAAGTTGATCTCGTCAAACACCCAGCGATCACCAGGTGCCAGCCAAGGCTTACGTACCGGGAAGGCCACATCCAGGCGAACCACGAAGATGGAAGCATCAACACGAAGGCCCGCTCCCGCACCCACAGCAAGCTCGCTTAAAGCATTTTTAAACCGGAACCCGGAGCCTGGCCGGCCTGGTATTGCAGGCCGATCTGCTGTAGCTGGCATTCCAACATCCTCTTTACGTAACCACACGTTACCGGCATCTGCAAATAGCGCCCCATGTAAAATACTCACCAGTTTAAAGCGCAGTTCCGAGTTCAGCATGATCTTGATATCTCCTGCCTGGTCAGCAAACCTCGCTGTATCTATCCGGTAAGTTCCCGGACCTAATGATCGTGCTGGAAAAGCTCGGATGTCATTACTACCACCGGCGAAGAATTGTCTTACGAAAGGCAATGATGTGCTGTTGCCATAAGCATGACCATAGCCTACATTGAAACGGTTTGCCCAGGTTACATTTCTAGTAAGTTTATAATAATTCCGCAAATCAGCTTCAAGCCTAACGAACTGTGTTAATGGTGTTTTGAAGATGGTGCGTTCGCCAGCATCATTTTTATCCACAAACAATCCCCAGAGATTACCACCAGTTTCAACGCTACCATAAAAGAACATGTTATTCTTTCTTTCGGTTTCCATCTGGTTGGTGTAGGTGAAATTGTACCTGCTACCAATAATGAACTGCCTTTCTAAAGTGCTTCTTAATCCTGGAATGGAGTCAAACAGACGTTCACGTCTTAAGGAATCAACTGTAGGTCTTACATAGGTTATCGAAATCGGGTTGAAGTTGTGTTCCTTGTACTGATTTTCCTTCCAATTGTAACCAAATTCACCAGTAAAGGAGTTTAGACCGTATAAGGAACCTCTCTGTAAAAGCTGATACTGCAACCTCGCAATGGTTTTCGGAATGAATGCATTGGTGCTGTTAAACTTGAAAAAAGGTGTAATGAATTGTGGAAAGGTTAACTTACCTTCTGCAGTTAGGGAGTAGGAGTTAAGCCCTTTAGAAACGCCACTCACCTGCGTTTCGAAACCACCACTCACACTCACATCGAGCTGTTCCGCACCGCGGAAAACGTTCCGGGTCGTTTGCGTTAAGGTTACCTCCGAACCAACGAAGTTGTTGGATTTACTGGTACCGGTCACTGAAAAAGATAAGGAGTTTTTACGCAGTGGGGTTAGGAATATATTAAGATCCAGCTGGTTGCTTTTCATACTGTCGATGGGTACAAATTCAGCACGAACATCCTGGAAAGCACCAATATTAACCATCCGGTTTAAGGACTGGTTATGATCTCTTCTGTTATATAATTCATCCGGCTTGAAAAATACTAGCCTGTCGAATACCCTTGGTTTAAAGGTATTGCGGTCATCATAAATGTTCATGCCGTTGTATTCCAGCGGTTGCAGCCTTCTTAAGGTGCTGTCACGACGTAAACTGTAGTTTGGATAAACATTAATCTTGTTGATGGTGAAAGGTTTCAGCGCTGCATCTGGTGCCACGTCTTTAACCTTCACCCGAACATCCACCTGACTCTTACCTATGGTGCTGTCTACCTGCAATAACAAGTAATCAGGGTTGAAGTAGAAGAAGCCATTTTCCTTCAGGTCATTATCGATCCGTACCCGTTCGTTCTTGAAAGCGTCCAGATCATAATACTTGCCGGCTTCAAGTAAGGACTTGTCCTTGTTCTGATCGATGATGCTGGTTAAGAAATCTACATCCTCGGGGAACTTTACACTGGCCATTTTGTAGCGGTCGCCAGTATTGGCGGTGTAAATCGCTTCGCCTTTCTTATCCTTGATCACCGTATCACCAGTAACAATAGATTGCAGGTAGCCTTGACTAATCAGGTGGCTGGTTAATACGTCGCTGTTATGCTGTAGGTTTACCTGACTCAGCAGCACAGGCGGTTCGCCCACTTTATTGCGCAGCCAATTGCGAATACCCTTAGGTTTCTTTGGCTCTCCTGCTACATTATAGATCCAGAGTTTAGGTTTCAGGCCGAGAATAGATTTGTTTGGCTTCGGTCTGGTTTTAGTTTCCAGAGCAGACTTAACACCTTTTTGATCCTCTATCTTCTTCGCGGAGTCCGGGTTAACTTCTACTTCTGCGCCAGTGTATAGGATCTGTCCTGGTTTAAGGTACTTTGTATTGCTACAAGCCGACCATACCAGGCAAATCAGGATAAATAAAAAGGGTCTAATTAGTTGTTTCATTTTGTTCGCTCTGTTCTTGTATTCTTGTTCTTTTCTTTCTGCTTTGGAAAATCTGTTTGAATTTATTGTAGTCCACAACTAATGCGAATCCTAAACCAGTCTCCACGATCTGTCCTTCCACAATTGCCTCTGTCTGATTCCGGCGATAGGCCCTCAACCTATATCTACCATCGGCAGACAATGCATACTCCACGTTGACGTTGCCGGCGATATTGCTGGAGTTGGAGCTTTGTGTTTGCGGTCCTTCCAGCCCAAAGGAGCTACCTACCGTAACCGTTAGCCTGTCATTCAGCAGTCGCTTGGATAGGCCAACTTCCAGATCAGTTTTTTGTTCCAGTGAACCGGTCGAGTAATCTTCCGAGGTATTTACGCCGAAGTTCAGTTCCACACCCTGTATCAGGTCAGAGGCAAGGTTGTTCAGCTGTTCGGTAAGCAACTTGCTCACACTCGAGCGTGCCATGGTAGATACCCCACCGCCACCTCCGGCAAGACTCTGGAATGGATTGTTGGCGATGAACCTGTTCAGTGCCAGCAACGCAAATACCTGCTTATTGAGTTCGCTTTCGTCACGATTCACCTGTTGCAGTCTGGTGTACACCGTACCATTTAAGGCACCTCTTTCATTCTCCGGAAGATCCAGACGGAAGGAAATATCTGGTTTCATCAGCTCATTATCCATCATCAGAAAAACCTGAAATGGTAACTTCGTTTTTGCCTGGAAGTTTGAAGCATCACCCAGTAAATCGATCGGCGCTGCATTAACTTCATACAATGCCGTCAGATCAACATTCGCCGACATTGGATCCCCGGTCCATACAATGGTACTTCCTTTAACAAAGGAGAATTGTTTTTGTCCAAGCGGACCAACAGTAAGGTTGTAGGAACCATCAGCTACTTCGTACTTTCCGGTTAAGCTGATCTTACCACTAGGGTCCATCGTTGCGTTTAAGTCAGCCTCACCTTTGATCATCAGGGCGTCGCCATTCGATGGATCAACAATCACGTTGAACTCGGCTTCAGGGTCTACCTTTACCGCGGCGGTGAGATTGATGCCTGTAACCGGCGCCTTCTGAACGCTGTCTGTCGCTAATGCGGTCTGACCATTATACGGTGCGGCATCGGCATCAATAAACTGCACAATACCTTCCTGATCTATAATGGATGGATCTGCTGTAGGCAAGGCAAAAAAGAAGCGGGTGTCCTTTAATATACTAACATCCATGTTAACATCCGGCTGATTCAAGTCGCCTCGAACCTTGATGTTGCTGGTCAGGAACATGGTACCGTACATCATCTCGTTATCCAGAGCCGTTGAATTCATCACGCGGAAGTTGTCTGTACGAATATCCATGTTGAATCTGAAATTGCTGTAATCCGTAGTCAAAACGCCGCCACTTATGGTCGCTTTCCGGTTTAGCGAATCGATGATGGTGAAGTTGTTGAAGTCTACACCACGCTCGGTAAAGCTGATGCGCTCATTAGGCATCCTGAAATAGGAATTCACATAGGTTGCATTGAAGGCAACCTGGTTAAAATTGATGTCACCAAGTACCCTTGGTGCAGCCGGCGTTCCCTTGATACTCAATGCACCGGTAACGGTTCCGGAGCCTCGTCTGATCTGACCCATGGAAAGGCTTTCCAGTGCGGCAAGGTCAATTTTGTCGATGTTTAATGTCAGGTCCATGGCGCTGGTCGGGCCAGTATAGTAAAACCCATTGACACGGAACTCGTGAACGCCTGCTAAGGCTACGTTTACATCAAAGGCATTCTCTGTATTGTTGTTTACCGCAACCCTTAAGGTGCCCAGATTATCTTTCTGGTAGCGTAAGTCGCTGATCGTTAAATTCGCCTCAAACTTTGCTGTAGAAGCCAGGTCCTTCACATCTACCGTTCCATTGATGGAACCTCCTGCAAGTGAACTGTCCTGTTCGGCGAATTTGGTCAATGTCTCAATTCTGAAATCTTTGAACTGCACCTGTAAAGGTGAATTTGGTGTGCTGCTCGTGCTGTTAATGCCAAGCAACTGCGTGCCCTGACTTAAGTTAAAGTTATTAGCCAGAATTCCTGAATTGCCGAACTGGATATAGTTGTCCTGTGCTACCGTCCATTTATCATAGTTCAGCAAAAGTTTAGCAGGATCCATGCTAAAACGGAAGTCCTTATTGATGGACTGGAAGGTTCCTCCCAAAACATACTTGTCGCGGAGTTTACTATCCCGAAGATAGATGTTCAGCCCAAGCAGGTTGTTTGCTGCATCGCCTTTAATCTCGGTATTAAACAGAGAAATAGAAGGGCTTTGAATAGCTTTTACATAAAGGCCATAGTTCAGCTTCGCCTCATTATTATCAACGTTGATCCGGGTGCTGTCTACTTTAAAGTCGCCATATACCACCTGCGGTGCAGCAACCGTCATCAACAGGCTATCTTTCTGCGTGTCTAATAAGCCATACATTCTTGCACCCGAGAAGGTCGTGAGTGTTGGTACAAACTGTTGTAGTAATTTAGAGTTGTAAATGTTCATGGCAAAGCGGAAACGCTGATCGGGGATCTTTGTCACTTCACCAAACTGATAATACTTGTTGATCTGGTTGATCATGGCAGGAGCGATGTTGGTAAGTTGATACTTGCCATCTACCCTGGCACTTAAAACCTCGGAGCGTAAGGTTAAGAGATTCCGTTCTTCAGTAGCCTCAGCATGAACAATGATGCTGTCTACGTTGATCAATGTGCCTTGCTGTGCCAGTTGGAGTCCGGTGACAGCGATGTCCCCATTCAGGTAATCCGGGTCTGCGGTAGGCACATCGGCTTTGATCAGCCCCGCAACGCTAAACGCCGTAGGGCTGAAGTTCAGACGTTGCAGGTCAAGTTTCTTCAGGTTCAGATCCGCTTTAATCGAAGGATATTTTCCGGCAATATTCACCAGTGCTGCCATGTCAAAGTTGGCATTACTATCCGGCATGTTGCCTTTTATATCAAGAGACTGATTCGCAAATGCACCGTTAACGTTGAGGTTCCGGTAAGTATATTTATTGTACGTTGCACTTAGTAGCTTAGCATTGAACCTCGCTTTTGCGGTTTTTGGCTCCAGGCCGGTACCAGCAACATCGGCACGTACCGAGATCTTCCCGATTTGATCCTGTTGTTTTAGCAAGCGGCCCACATTGAAGTTGATCAACTCCACGTGACCAGTATAACTTTCCCTGCCTTTTGCACCTTTCATGCCGGCGAGTAATTTCGCAGAGCCCATGTCGGTATTCACGTTGAAGTTGGTGTTGAAGTTGGTCATGGAGCCTTTGAACTTACCCGTTGCCTGAATACGGTTTGGCAGTTCTATACTGGCGGGCAAAGCTGATTTTGGAATCACTGCAAGCAGGTCGCCCTTGCCCAGCGAAAATTGTTTGATGTTCAGATCGATCACAGCCTTTTCTGCATCCGGCAAGCCTTTCACATTGCCATTAATGTCGATGCGGGTACTTTTCAACCCGGTGATCTGAAAACGTGGGATATTCAGGTTGCTCATGTAACCATTTACATTTGCATTTACGGTAAATTTTTCGTTCCGGTAAGCGGCAGGTATGGCAGGACTGAAGTAGCTTCCATCTCTTAAGCCGATCGTAGTGTTCTTGATGACCATATTCATCTTCACACGCTCCGGATGTTTGGTCAGATCCTCCAAGGAGGTATAGGTAAGCAGCGTATTGTTTTCAATAGAGGTATTCGGAGTCTTAATAACCAGGTTATTTACCTTAATCGCCTTATCAGAGTAAGCCACATCACCTTTTAGGGTGTTCAAGGTAAAGCCACTCTTTTCCCGCATGTTTCCGCTTTGTACTTTAACCTTGATGCCCGCATCGCTATAGGCCAGGGAGTCGGCAACCAGCCCAAGGTTGGAAATTTTCAGGTGATTGAAGTCCATGCCAGCTACCGGCTTCTCCGCAAGGTTGTCAAATTGTATGTTGTTCTCCGCAAGCGAAAGATTATTCGCCAGAAATGCCATTCCCGCCGCCGCCGTCGTATCTGCAGTTTTAGTATCCTCTTTTGCAGGCGCTGCCGCAGGTTTGAAGGCGAAGCGGATATCCGACTTATTCAATGCCGCTTTATCCACCTGGTACTTGCCTTTGTTCAGGTCCGCAAGCAATTTGGTTATCGAAAACTCATTGATGTTTACATTCGCCCTGGTACTTGTGGCGACCTGATTGAAGATGATCCTGGTATTATTGATCTTTGCTTCTTCCGCTTTGTAATTTCCATTGGTAAGGTCCACAAACAGGTCCTCAATATTCAGGTTGTTGAGGTTTACCAAGGCATCCATGCCGGATACTTTATCATTAAAATCGATCTTGATGTTGTTAAAGTTGAAGTCCTGGATTTCCACCAGCGGCAGTTTGCCGGATTCCGTCTTCGTGCTGTCCACCGACGCTTCAATATGATTCGCCAGCTGTGTTAAAGGCTTCTGCTGAAGGTACTTCAACGAAGTGTTCTTCATGCTAAGCTCCTTAATCACATAATGCTGATTCGCCAGATCAAAATCTTTGATCCTCGATTTAAATTCACCCAGGTAGAACACCACATCGTTCCCTGCAACATCATCACGATATTTGATGCCAATATCCTCCAGGCTAATTTTATCCATCGAAAACTTCAGGGTAGAGGTGGTATCTTTCTCCACTTCTTCCTCTGGTTTCGCCTGTTCAGACATGAATGCGTCCATCAGGAAAGAAAAGTTAAAGGTCGTATCCGGATCAATCCGGTGCACATTGGCACGGATGTTTTCCAGTTCAATGTTGTTGATCTCCACTTTATTGTTGATGAGTTTAAGCAAACTGATGTCTACCGCAAGTCGTTGTGCATATAGCAAGGTGTCTTTGTTCAGATCCTCCATATAAAACTTGTTCAACACCACATCTTTTGGAAAAGCGATCTTAATACTCTCCAATCGCACTTCCGTGTGCGTCTTATTCTTTAAGAAGGTGATCGCCTTATCTTTTACAAAATTCTGAACAGCGGGAATGTTCAAAGACAAGGCTACCAGTACAACAAGCATGATTATGCTCGCGATGACCCAAAGAATAACTTTTAAACTCTTGCGTATATATGTATTCAATTGCTTGGTTTGTTTGGTGGATAATGCTGTAAATAAACCAATATCATGCCACTAGCGATGGCACAAGGCTTTGTACTCCTTATTACATAAAATATTGCAAATTGTTTAGTGCAATCTGTTAAATTTTACCGTTCTTGCGAGCCCTTTATTTTTTTAGATAACAATTTATGGTAGAATTAAACTTCAACATCAAATATACCCGTTACGAAAACCTTGATGAGTTGAATGCGCAGGATCGACAGCTTTGTGAGCAGTCCGTAAAAGCGCTGGAGACTTCCTACTCACCGTATTCCAAGTTTAAAGTCGGTACTGCCGTGTTGCTGGACAACGATGAAGTTGTACTCGGCAGCAATCAGGAGAACGTGGCGTATCCGTCCGGACTATGTGCAGAACGCGTGGCTTTATTCTCTATTGGTGTTTCCCGTCCGACGGCTAAAATCAAAAGTATGGCCATCACGGCGAAAACAGACCTTTTCGAAATAACCAAGCCGGTCACCTCTTGTGGAGGCTGTTTGCAGGTGATGGCGGAGGTAGAACAAAAGCAAGGTACGGAGATCGCTGTGCTGTTCTACTGCCTTGGTGGCGAAATCCTTAAGGTTGAAGGCATTCAAAGCCTGCTGCCATTCGTTTTCGTGGAAGACAGACTACTTGGAGCATCGTAAGAACTACATTAAAACGATCGAAATATTTTTTTAAAACCTTATCTTTACGGGATTTAAACCCCTTTTGATGAGTGAAGAAACTGAAGCACAATTAAACGAAGAAAATAAGCATACCGTAATTCCTATTACTGGCCTTTACGAAAACTGGTTCCTCGATTATGCTTCTTATGTGATCCTGGACCGTGCGGTGCCCCATATTAATGATGGGCTTAAACCTGTTCAGCGTAGAATACTGCATTCGCTGAAAGAAATGGACGACGGCCGCTTTAACAAGGCTGCAAATGTTATTGGTAATACCATGAAGTATCACCCGCACGGGGATGCTTCCATCGGTGATGCCATGGTACAGATCGGCCAGAAAGATCTCCTGATCGACTGTCAGGGAAACTGGGGAGATCCAATTACCGGCGACAGCGCTGCTGCGGCCCGGTATATTGAGGCGCGCCTGTCTAAATTCGCAAACGATGTGGTTTTCAATCCTGATACCACAACCTGGCAATTGAGCTACGATGGCCGGAATAATGAACCTTTAACCTTACCCGTAAAATTTCCTTTATTGCTGGCGCAAGGTGCCGAAGGTATTGCTGTAGGTCTTGCTACCAAGGTAATGCCGCACAACTTTGTGGAGTTGCTTGATGCTTCCATCGAAGCACTAAAAGGTATCCGGCCGAACATCCTGCCGGATTTCTTTACCGGTGGTATGGCCGACTTCTCTGCTTACAATGAAGGTATGCGTGGCGGTAAGATCCGCGTGCGCGCTAAGATCACCGAGAAGGATAAAAAGACTTTGGTTATTACGGAAATCCCTTACGGTACCACTACGGGATCTGTGATCGACAGTATCTTATCTGCAAATGAGAAGGGTAAGATCAAAATCAAGAAAATCGAAGACAATACCGCCCAGAACGTGGAGATTGTCATTCAACTTGCACCCGGTATCTCTCCGGATGTCACCATAGATGCGCTGTATGCTTTCACCTCCTGCGAGGTGTCCATATCGCCAAACACCTGTATCATTAAAGATGATAAGCCGCAGTTTCTGAGTGTTAACGATATCCTTATTGAGAATACCAATAACACGAAAGCCTTGCTTAAGCAAGAGCTGGAAATTCGCTTGCATGACTTACAGGAAAAGATCTTCTTCAGTTCGCTGTTAAAGATCTTCATTCAGGAAGGTATGTATAAACATCCTGAATATGAGAACTCGAGTAACTTCGATATGGTTGTACAGGTACTCCATGGATTATTCGATCCTTTTAAACCGCAACTCTACCGGGAAATCCTGCCGGAAGATTTTAAAAAGCTGATCGATAAACCGATGAGCAGTATCACCCGCTTTGATGTGAAGAAAGCGGATGAACAGATGAAGTCGCTTGCGGAAGAGATCAAGGTCGTGAAGAACCACCTGCGTCACCTTACTGATTATGCGATCGCCTGGTTCCAGAAATTAAAGGACAAATATGGCAAAGGCCGCGAACGTAAAACGGAAATCCGTTTGTTTGATAGGGTGGAGGCTTCTAAAGTGGCGCTTGCCAACGTGAAGCTTTACATGAACCGTATCGACGGCTTTATCGGTACCGGTCTGAAAAAAGATGAATACATCACCGACTGCTCCGACCTGGATGAGATCATTGTTTTTCGTGAGGATGGTAAGTGTATCATCACCAAAGTTGCTGACAAGACCTTTGTCGGCAAAGGCATCATCCATGCTGCCGTATTCAAGAAAAACGACGAGCGTACCATTTATAACATGATCTATAAAGATGGTGCAAGCGGTATCGCTTACATCAAACGTTTTGCGGTGATGGGGGTTACCCGTGACAAGGAATATGACCTGACTAAAGGTACCAAGGGCTCTAAGATGCTCTACTTTACTGCTAATCCAAATGGAGAGGCAGAGATTATCAGTGTACAGCTGAAGCCACATTCTAAGCTGAAGAAGGTAAACTTCGACGTTGACTTTGCAGAAACCAGCATTAAGGGTAGAGGCTCACAAGGTAATATCTTATCGAAATACCCGGTTAAAAAAATCGTGCTGAAGAGCAAGGGTGTTTCCACACTATCAGGGTTGAAAATCTGGTATGATGATCTCCTCAGACGATTGAACGTAGATGGCAGGGGAAAATACCTCGGTGAATTTGATGGGGACGATAAGATCCTCCAGGTACACCGGGAGGGCTGGTATGAACTCAGCACTTTTGAGCTCAGCAATCACTTCGATGCAGACCTGATCATCATTCAAAAATATGATCCTGAAAAGCCTTTCGCTGTCGTGCATTACGATGGTAAAGCAAAGAACCAGTTTATCAAACGTTTCGTGTTTGAGCCAATTGCGGTAGGTAAAAAGCAGTCGTTGATCAGCGAGGAGCCTGGATCGAAACTGATCTGTATCACCAGCAATCCGGATGCGAAGCTGGTTGTAGATGTGCTGAAGGGCAAAACGCAGATCCCGGAAACACTGGAAATTGTACTCGCTGAATTTATTGATCTAAAAGGCATCAAAGCGCTTGGCAATCGTATGACACCGCACGAGGTGCAAAACATTGAGATTGTAGATGCAGAAGAAATTGAGCCTGTGATTGAAGAGGCCGCAGAAACAAACGAACCTGTGGAAGGGGAGTTGCCCGCTGGCGTATTGCCCCTCGTGATCCCGCTGAAAGAAGTTTCAAAGGCGGAAGAAGCACCAGCTCCGGAAGTACAAGAAACCGAAGCGCCGGAACTGGAGGAAATGCCTGTTGATGCTGCGCCTGAGCCTTCGGAAGAAGAACCAGAAGAACATCAGACGGAACCGGAAGCCCCAGAGCTTGCGTCAGCAGCGCCTATTGATGCGGTGCCGGAAGTTAGCCCTGATGCTCCTGTGGAAACCGTTGCTGCGCCCGAAGCCTCCAGCAATACAGCGGATGAAGCGCCAAAAAAGCCTAAGGTCAAAAAGCCTTGGGGTAAAAAGAAGATAGATCTGGAAATTACCAATCCGGAGGATATTGATATTGACGACACCGGACAACTGGGCTTGTTTTAGAACAAGCCTGGAATCCTTTCTGCGGCCATCATGAACGAGATACCAAAGATTGCTGCAGAAAGGAAAAACGTCCAATCCCACTTTTTGACCTTCACAATGTTGATTAGAATAAATGCCAGGAGTAGCGTGGCAATTACAATAATCAGCTGACCAAATTCAAGTCCTACATTAAAAGCAAAGAGCTCAGCGACAATGCTGCTGCTCTTACCCAACAGACTTTTCAGGTAATTCGAGAAGCCCATTCCATGTACTAAACCAAAGAACAAAGCGAGCCAGTACTTAAATTGTACACCTTTGGGCTTGCTTTTTTTATTAAACAGGTTTGCTATTGCGGTGATCAATATGGTTACTGGAATTAAAAATTCGATCAGCGCGCTGTTGATCTTGAGGATATCGAGTACACTCAAAGCCAGCGTAATACTATGTCCGATCGTAAAAGCGGTAACTAAAATGAGGACTTTTTTCCATTCGGAAATGGTGTAAGTGCCACAAAGAACCATCACAAACAGGATATGATCATATCCTTGAAAATCTAAAATGTGTTGCCAGCCTAGCTGGAAATAAAGTGGGAAATCTTGCATTTCGGCTCAAAATCGTAATTAAACTTAGAAAATCAAAATGCCCCTTGGTAAGCCCTGAGGTTCAGGCCTGCATTGGATTTGCAAGGTACTTGTGACGTAGTTGCCAGGTGCTTGCTCCGTACTTCGTACGTATGGAGACGTAGCAAACCCCTATCAACTTCGTCTCCACTATGATGCAATACTCGAGTAAATTCTAGGCTGATCGGGAATTTTATGTGTTGCCTAGCCTTGTGGAAAGCCCGATGTACAGGCAAAAAAAAGCAGCCACTTTGGGCTGCTTATAAAAGGATGGTGAATTCTTATTGATACTGAATATAGATCGGTGCCGGTTTAAGTTTAAGCAACTCTTCCGGCGTCATCAAGCGGTTTGGCGCTTGTTTAAGATCATTCTTGTAGAACAGTTTGAATCCGGTGAATTGTACAGGTTCACTTTCGATGAAGTGTCTGTAGGTGCCTTTCTTAAGCTCTGGGCCACCCCAGCCGTCCATATGCATGACCAGTTGCACTTCTGGTCTGAGTTTAATGTTCTTATAGTTCGTTACCATTTTTCTGGTAAACCGGTGTATGGTAAATACTTTTGGCGGCAAGTCATGTTTCTTCACCAGGTCTGCCAGGTAAGTCGAACAGTAGTTGATGTCGGCAGCGTCATAAGTACCGATTCTGCTTCCAGGTCTTGAGCCATCTTTCATGCTAAACTCCGGATCAATACCCAGGTGAACATTTGGCAAGGCCAGGTATTTTTCAATTCGAGGCAGTTCGTCTTTGATGTTACTCAGGGCAACCTGGAGATCAAGAAATACGATGGCATCGTGCATTTTAGCGATTTTCATCACCGAATCGATCTGATTGTTTCCCATGCGGTTGATGTATTTGCCGTCTTTACCAGGAGTACCGCTGGCAACGGCAGCAATATAATGCACGCCTGGCTGTACTGGTGTCGCGGGGTCTGCTTTCTCCCAACGTTTAACTTCCGCATTCAGGCGGCTCCACATCTCTTTGGGTGGATATTCGCCCAGGGCGCCCATTCTCTTAGAATGCAGATTACCATAATAAACCACGATCCGTTTAAAGGGTAGGATTGCACCTGCCAGTGGATAGGGCTGGTTCTTTACCGGCCACTTTCCAGTCGTATCCCCGTTGGCAAGTTTTGTAATCAGTTCATCGTATTTTGCAGTATCCACCGGCGTTCTTTCCACTTCCGGTTCGGCTTCGGTTATTGCCGCAGCATTTGTGACCTTTGCATTTGTGTTGCCATTTGCAGTTGCTTTCTGCTCCGCCGAGCCGCAGGAAGACATTAGCCCAAGGGCCGTCAAACCGAGAAAGAATGACCCGGTCAGGTGAGATTTAATCATATGGGATACATTAGGTGTTAAACTAAACTTACACATCGGTTGCTTTTTAAACGCAGCCGATGTGTTACAAGTATAAGCTTTAATTAGGATTGAAACTTGTTGAATTTACCAAACACGCCAAGTGGCAGCTTAATACCAGAGGTTGCCTGAAGAAACAGTTCGCCAGTTTCCAGGTTTTGAACCTGTGGGAAAGATGTTTTAACGAGGTTTTCTACGATAACGGAAGAAAAACCAAGAGAGTAGGTATTCAGGATCAGGAAGTGTTCTTTTTCATCCAGCAGTTGCACTACTTCCTGCATCATTTCCTGGATATGGTCTTCCAGTTTCCACTTTTCGCCATTTGGACCGTGGCCAAATGCCGGTGGATCTAAGATGATACCGTTGTATTTTTTACCGCGTTTAAGTTCACGTTTAACAAATTTAAGTGCATCTTCGACTACCCAGCGTACATCTTTTAAGTTGGAAAGTTCCTGGTTTTCATTTGCCCAGTTTACCACTTGTTTGATGGAATCTACGTGCGTCGTATCTGCACCCGCAGCTTTAGCGATCAATGAAGCGGCGCCGGTATAAGCAAACAGGTTTAATACTTTCGGATTCGGGGTTTTAAACTTCTTCACGCTGGAAGAAATATAGTCCCAGTTCACAGCTTGCTCAGGAAACACCCCTACATGTTTAAATGACGTTAAGCCAAGTCTCAGGTTGATGGTAACTTCATCATTGGTATAGGAAATATTCCAACGATCCGGAATTTGCGAAGCAGTTTTGATCCACTCTCCGGAAGTCGCTGAACGGCCTTTGAATCGGATATGGGTTTGTTTTTTCCATTCTTGCTCAGAAAGTGTTTTCTTCCAAACAGCCTGTGGCTCTGGTCTTGACAGGATCAGGTTTCCAAAGCGTTCAAGTTTTTCAAAATCCCCGCAATCTATCAGCTCATAATCTTTCCAATGAGTGGGACTTAATAGGCTAATCATAATTATTTTATAAGTGTGTATTAAAAATTCTTCTTTGCGGCTTTCATAAAGCGGCTGGCAAAGACGAAATCGTTTAGTTCTTCGATGTCTGTATGGGCAATTTCCTTATTCGAGCCCTCCCAGAACTTTTTACCCTGGTGCAGGAATAAGATGTAGTCGCCGATACCCATTACAGAGTTCATATCGTGCGTCACCACAATGGTTGTGGTATTATATTCTTCCGTAAGCTCTTTGATCAGTTCATCGATAACGATGGATGTTTTTGGATCTAATCCAGAGTTGGGCTCATCCACAAAAAGGTATTTCGGGTTCATGGCAATGGCACGTGCAATACCAACACGTTTCTTCATACCGCCGGATAGTTCCGCAGGGAAAAGTTTGTTTTTGCCTTCGAGGTTCACACGTTCAAGACAAAAGTTTACACGGTCCATCTTTTCAGATTTAGGTTGATCGGTAAACATGTTTAAGGGGAACATGATGTTTTCCTCAACGGTCATGGAATCAAAGAGGGCAGAACCCTGAAAGAGCATACCAATTTCCTTACGGATCTCGATCCGTTCTTCAAAGCTCATGTTCGTGAATTCCCTGCCGTCGTAGAGTACGCTGCCTTCTTCAGGTTTGTGCAGCCCGATCATACACTTCAGCAAGGTGGTTTTTCCCGAGCCGGACCCCCCGATGATCAGGTTGGTTACCCCTGGTTTAAATGTGCCTGATATGCCCTGGAGCACTTTATTTGGCCCGAAGGACTTGTGAATGTCTTTAACTTCAATCATAATAGCAATTGGGTTACAATATAATCACAGGCGAGGATTGAAATACAGCTTACCACAACAGCTCTTGTACTGGCCTGTGCAACTTCCAGAGCGCCACCCTGCACATAAAAACCTTCGTAGGCGGGCACCGAGGTGATGATAAATCCAAATACAAAGGCCTTAACTAAAGCTACCGTAATGGTATAAGGAATAAAGTCTGTGGTGATCCCCTGAATGTAGTCTGCCGCCGATATCGCTCCTGATAGTGTTCCACCGAAAAAGCCGCCAATGATGCTTAACATCATGGCATAGATTACCAACAGTGGTACCATAGTAATACCCGCCAGAATCTTCGGCAGGATCAGGTATCCGGGCGAGTTTATGCCCATGATCTCCAGGGCATCGATCTGCTCGGTTACCCGCATGGTGCCGATTTCAGAGGATATTGCAGAACCTATTTTTCCGGCAAGTACAATGGCGCTGATGGTTGGACTAAGTTCCAGAATACTCGAGTCGCGGGTTACGGAACCAATAATTGTACGTGGTATAAAGTCGCTAACCAACTGAAAGGCAATCTGCAGCGTCATTACTGCACCGATGAAAGTTGAGATGATGGAGATCAGACCCAGGGAGCCGACGCCGATGAAGTTCATCTGCTGAAAAATCGCTTTCATATAAATAGAGAACTTTTCAGGCCTTCTGAAAACAGCCTTTAACAGCAGAATGTATTTACCAAAGTTTGTAAAATTCATTTAATAGGTTAGCTAAGTACAATTAATATGAATACTACAAAGAAACAATAAAAATTGTTGCATGGTTGGGTAATTTATTAAAAAACAATCATGGTAGCAGTGTGTTTAATTGCAAAAGCACTTTATGGATTCCTTCAATATCACCATTACAATACAAGATCAGCCGATATCGCTAACCCTGCAGCCGGAAAGCCCGGAAGCCTACAAAGTTATTTACCATGATATGTTGGTAGGGGAAATCGTGAAGTCGAAAGATACCGGGAACTGGGAGGAGCTCCCAATAGATCAGGTGAGCCCTGGCATATATAAGATGTATGAACATCATGATAGCAACACGGCTAAAGTGCTGCTTGATGAAAAAACCATCTCCGAAATTGGGACCGAAATTGAACGCCAACAAGCCTCGTAAAAAGGTATTTTTGTTTTTTTATTATAAAAAACATGAATGCGATAATTACGGGTGCTACAAAAGGAATAGGGCGGGCCATTGCTATTAAGCTGGCTGAGGAAGGTTACAATCTTGCGATTTGTGCCAGAAATGAGGCTGAACTCAGCGCCTTGGCTTCAACGTTAGCAGCTTTCGATGTCAAGGTACATTACCGCGCGACAGACTGCGCGAGCAAGTCTTCTGTTTATGAATTTTGCGATTTCTGTTCGACCGTGTTTGAGCAGGTAGACCTGCTGGTAAATAACGCCGGGGTGTTCATTCCTGGGAGTTTCCTGGATGAAGATGATGACAGTTTCGAGCAGCAGCTGCAAATAAATCTCAGCAGCGCCTATTACCTCAGTAAATATATAGGTAGGCAGATGCGTACACAGGCTTCCGGCCATATTATAAACATCTGTTCTACAGCGAGTAAGCAAATTAAGGAAAATGCCGGTAGTTATGCTGTAACTAAATCAGCCTTGCTCAGTCTTAATAATGTATTGAGAGATGAATTGGCAAAACACAATGTAAAGGTTACTGCAATTCTTCCCGGTTCTACGCTCACCGCTTCCTGGGACGGCACGGAGATTCCGAGAGAAAAGTTTGTTCAGCCTGAAGACATTGCCGAAAGCATCAGTCAGCTCCTAAAATTAAGCACTGGAGCGAACGTAGATGAGCTGATCATCAGACCAATAAATTTTTAGGAAAAGGAGGCCCATATTATGGAAAAGCGCTTATATCGAAACGACTTTGAGAAAGTCATCGCTGGTGTATCATCCGGCATTGCAGATTACATGGAGGTAGATGTTACCATTATCAGGCTTCTGTTTGTTTTGTCCACCGTCTTTCTGGTTGGAACCGGGGTACTGGTTTATCTGGTGATGTGGATCGTGGTACCGGTAAACCGGAACCCTGCAGCGAAGTACAACAAGTTTAATGATTTTTTCAGGCAGCAGGGACCCACTACCGGTTACACTGCACCGGAATGGCAAGCACCGGTAGAGCCCGTTGAACCTGCACAACCTGCAGATCCATTTGGCACCACAAATCCGTTTGCTTCAGGTCCAAACTGGACCAGGCCGCAGGACTTCAAAAGCTTTAGCAAGCCGAATGATACCGGCCGGACCGTGGGCGGATTGTTTCTTCTGGTCATCGGCCTTTACTTTCTGATGAACGAATTCGACATTATCCCATATTGGTTTAAGCTGCATAAACTCTGGCCATTGGTGTTTGTTGCAATCGGTCTAAGCTTCATCATGAAATCAAAACGTAATGACAGCTTTCAGGACTGGAAAGATGAGACCCTGAACCAACAGGCGCAGGAGAAAAATGAAACTGATAACACCAAAACTTTGTAGCCATGAAACTAGATAGAATATTATGGGGCATTATCCTGCTGTTTGTAGGTCTGGTACTCCTGCTCGAAAACTTTAATGTCATAGAATTTTACTGGAGAAATGTATGGGGCTTCTGGCCGGTGTTCCTGATCATTGCTGGTGTAAACATACTTTTTAACAAAAATAAGTCGCAGACTGGCAGCATGATCTCAATCGGTGTGCTGGTAATTACGCTAGGATTCCTGTTTTATCGTGGACAACAGCCGCCGGAGCACCGCGGTTTGTTCGGGGGTAACTTTGACAAGGACATTAACATTGACATAGACGATGAGGTGGATGACACTGCTCATATGGAGCGTTTGACCTTCGCAGAGCCCTTTCATCCCGACAGCTCAAAGAAGGTGGTATTGAACATCTCCGGTGGTGGCACATCTTTCAGGCTGGATGGTCCAACAGACAGTCTGATCAATGCAGTTGTCGAAAAATCCAGAGGTACCTTTACCCTGCAGAAGGAGTTTGTTGACTCTGTACAAAAACTGACCTTCAGAATGCAGGAGAAAAAGGGAAAGTGGAACATGGGCGACGGCGGTAATGATGTCGATTTTAAACTGAACACCCAGCCGGAGTGGGAGGTAAATATGAATATGGGTGCGGGGGAGGTAGATTTTGACCTGTCCGCCTACAAGATCAGGACCTTCAAGTTTGAAGGTGGTGCGGCTGCACTGGACATTAAGATGGGTGATTTACTGCCTATTGCAGATGTTGTCGTAAAGACAGGTGTTGCTGATGTAAAAATTAAAGTTCCAACTGGCGCAGGCTGTCGCATCAAGAGCAGTACTGGCCTGTCTGCCAAAGATTTCACGGGATTCACCAAGCTGAACGACGGCTCGTATGAGACGCCAAATTATGCCGGTTCAACCAAAAAGATCTTTATCACACTTGATGGTGGATTAAGTAACTTTGAAGTATCCCGTTACTAAGACGAGAATTACGAAGATGGCAGATTCTGGATCGGTGCAGTACACGGTTGTGATCAACGGCAAGCCGCAGGGCCCGTATCAACTAGCCGAGTTAAAAGGCCTGAATATCAAGTCAGGCACCTTTATCCGTAAACCAGGTATGAATGATTATAAAGAAGCTCAGGAGTTCCCTGAACTGCGTGAGCTTCTTGGTTTCAGATACCAGCAAACCGCGCCCCAATATTTTGCTTCCTTTGATCAGCGTTTACTGGCATCTGTCGTAGACTACTTCTTGATCCTGATGTTCTATGTGTTTGCCTTGCTGCTGAGTTTTCTGATTATTCAGGAGAAAACCATGCGGATCTCGGTGGGCATAACAATGTTGCCAGCGATACCGGTAATTAAGTTTATCTATGGTGTATTTGCTGAAAGTTCCAGGGCCCAGGGTACCCTGGGTAAAAAACTGCTAAATATTAAGGTTACTGATATGTGGGGCAACCGGATAGATTTGATCACGGCCTTTGGTCGTAATGCCGCGAAGATCCTGTCTGTATTGCCGTTCTTTTTTGGATACCTCTATAGTTTTCTCAACAAAAAGCAACAATGCTTTCACGACATGGCTGCAAATACGCTAGTTATTAAAGATCGATTGATATAATCTTTATCTTTGTAACGCATGGAAAACGTAACAACGCCGCAGGTACTTGGCGGCATATATTGCAACAGCTTAACTGATTATTCAAGATTTATAACCCGGGAAGTGTATATCGGTGATGTGCCTATGGGTGGAAACAACCCAATCCGGATTCAGTCTATGACAACCACTGATACCATGAACACCATGGCGACGGTGGAGCAAACCATAAAAATGGTGAATTCTGGTTGTGAATATGTACGGATTACGGCGCCAAGCATGAAAGAGGCGGAAAACCTGGCGAACATCAAAAGGGAGTTGCGAAGTCGTGGCTACAATGTTCCGCTGGTGGCGGATATTCACTTTACGCCGAATGCTGCCGAAGCGGCGGCAAGGATTGTGGAGAAGGTTCGCGTGAATCCGGGAAACTATGCCGATAAGAAACGATTTGAGAATATAGAATATACACAACTTGCCTATCAGGCGGAGCTTGAGCGCATTTACAAGAAGTTTAAGCCCTTGGTGAACATCTGTAAGGAATATGGTACCGCCATGCGTATTGGAACCAATCACGGTTCGCTATCCGACCGGATCATGAGCCACTATGGCGATACACCGAGAGGAATGGTGGAGTCTGCAATGGAGTTTATCCGCATGTGCGAAGATCTGAACTACTATAACCTGGTGATTTCTATGAAAGCCAGTAACACCCAGGTGATGGTACAAGCCTACCGTTTGCTGGTGGAGACCATGGTGAAAGAAGGGATGAACTATCCGCTGCATCTTGGTGTGACAGAAGCAGGTGATGGGGAAGATGGGCGTATTAAGTCGGCGGTAGGTATTGGAACCCTGCTTGAAGACGGCCTTGGTGACACGATCCGTGTGTCACTAACCGAGGATCCGGAATTTGAAGCGCCTGTTGCAAGAAGCCTGGCGGACCGCTATGCTAAGCGCTCAGTGGGCAAGGCTGCTGTGCAGGTTATTGATCCTGGAAATTTAACGTATAGTCCTTTCGAATATAACAGACGACAAACTTCCGTGGTGCAAAACATCGGTGGGCATCATCATCCTGTGGTGATGCTGGATGTGCGTGCGGAGAACCTGAAAGATCCTTATTTTCTAAATGCAGCAGGGTACCGTTACCATGCAGGCTTAGATAAGTATAACCTGGCAGATCAGGCTGCCGATCTTGTCTTCCTAGGTGACGAGCTGCCATCATTCGCCTTTCCTGGAAACCTTCGTCAGGTTTATAACTATAATACCTGGTTGTCGCTTAAAGACAGGACCAACTGTTATCCATTGTTTCTGGCAACTGACTTTATCCAGGCAGAAGTAAAAGACCCTTCCATAAATTTTCTGCTGATTAATGCCCTGCATTTTGATGAGGCTTTTATAAGGTCTTTAGGAGATCATGTGGTGTTGGTGTTAGAAACATCTGCGGAACATGGCATGGCTGAGCAACGCGCGTTCTTCAATAAAATGCAGCAAGCAGGTATTAGCCTGCCGGTAATTATCAGACGCAGCTATAAAGGGATCAGCAATGATGATCTGATGCTTTATGCTGCGACAGACCTTGGTGCTTTGTTAACCGATGGATTTGGTGATGGTATCTGGCTGGTCAAAGAAGAGGATCAGGATCTTGGCCTGGTAAACAGCACAAGCTTCGGGATTCTGCAGGCTACACGCACCAGGATCTCGAAAACAGAATACATTTCCTGCCCGAGTTGCGGCAGAACACTTTTTGATCTGCAGGAAACAACTCAGTTGATCCGCTCCAGGACAGATCATCTTAAAGGGATCAAAATTGGTATTATGGGCTGCATCGTTAACGGTCCGGGCGAAATGGCGGATGCGGATTATGGTTACGTGGGTACTGGTCCGGGTAAGATCACCCTTTATCGTGGCAAGCAGGTGGTGAAGAAAAACGTGAATACAGAACGTGCTTTGGATGACCTGATTGAGCTCATCAAAGAAGACGGAAACTGGGCTGAAAGTGGCCGATAAAATAGAACCTTTCTAAATTATTGTTAATTACAGCCTAATGACAGTGGTACAGCATCCGCTTGTTACTTTTGTTACCTAGAAAATAACACCAGAACCTACCTTGGAATATTTAAAGATTATTGCTTTCACTCACAAACAAATTGATCTAAAAGCTTTAGGTAAATTGGTGATTTGCGAGCAAACACTTGATGACCGACTTAAAAAAATTCAGGATGAATTGAACATAAAGGAGATCTTTTATGTCGGCACTTGTAACAGAGTTGAGTTTATTTTTACGACACCCGAGAAGGTTGACCGTGATTTTACGGTTAAGTTTCTGACAGTTTTGGATATGGGGCTTCCGGAAGAATACATGGAAGCATTTGTGGATAAAGTATCTGTTTACGAGAAGGTGGAGGCCTTCAATCATTTGTTAAGGACATCTTGCTCTTTAGAAAGTCTGGTAGTAGGTGAGAAGGAGATTCTTGCACAGATCAGAAAAGCCTATGAGAACTGCAGGCTGGGCGGCTTTACCGGTGATGGTCTTCGTACCATTATGGACCGTGTAGTGAAAACCGCTAAAGAAGTTTATACCAATACGAACATTTCTAAAAATCCGGTATCTGTTGTTTCTCTTGCTTACCGGAAACTTCGTGATCTAAGTATGTGCGCCAACTCGAGGCTGCTGATCATTGGATCCGGAGAAACCAACAAAAACTTAGCACAGTACCTCAAAAAACATAAATACTCCAATTTTTCTATTTTCAACAGGACCGTGGAGAATGCGGCCTCTATGGCTGCTGACCTTAATGCGCAAGCTTATCCACTTACAGAACTGGAGAACTTTAAAGGCGGCTTTGATGTGATCATTACCTGTACTGGTGCTACAGAGCCAATCATCACAGAGGAGCTTTATAAAAAGCTGCTGAATGGCGAGAGCGACAAGAAGGTTATTGTTGACCTCGCTATCCCCAATGACACCGCAGTGGAAGTGATCAAAAACTATCCTGTCCACTACATCGAAGTGGAATCTCTAAAGGAAATTGCCCGCAAAAACATCCAGGAACGTTACGACGAACTGGTAAACGCGGAAACCATCATTGAGCAGAACATCAAAGAATTTGATCTGGTATTACGTCAGCGCAAAATAGAAATTGCGATGAGCAGTGTACCGAAGAAGATCAAAGAGATCAAGAATACTGCAATCAATGGCGTGTTTGCTGACGAGATCAGCACCATGGACGAAAACTCCAAGCTTATTCTGGAAAGGGTAATGAACTATATGGAGAAAAAATGCATCAGTGTTCCGATGGTTATGGCCAAAGAGATCCTGGTGAATAGTAACGAAATCTAAGCTTCGTCAAGGCAATTACATTATTTCTATAATATTTAAGACTATAACTCTTTTAGGTTAAATTTGTCCTCGATCAGCATGGCAGCGGCATCATCTGGTGCGCATAGATCCATGTTGTTAATGCGTTATATCATATTAAATCTGAATGAAAAGACTTATTATCGGCACTAGAGGTAGTGACCTGGCTTTGTGGCAGGCCAATTATATCAAGGATAGACTTTCTGGTATTGGTGTCGAAGCTGAACTGAAAATAATTAAGACGCAGGGGGACAAGATCTTAAATTTAAGGTTGGATAAACTGGAAGGAAAAGGTTTCTTCACCAAAGAGCTCGAAGAAGAGTTGTTAAGTGGTAAGATTGATCTTGCGGTGCATTCGCATAAGGATCTTCCAACGGTACACCCCGCCGGCTTAGTTATCGCTGCTGTTCCAGAACGGGAAGACCCGTCAGAGCTTCTGCTCATCCTTAAAGATTGTGTCGATGTAACGCAAAAGCTGTCGCTTAAAACCGGCGCGATGGTTGGTACATCATCCAACCGCCGAAAAGCACAGATCCTGGCGGTTAGAACGGATTTAAACATCGAAGATTTACGCGGAAATGTTCCTACCCGGATCCAAAAACTCCGTGATGAAAACTACGATGCCATTCTACTGGCAAAAGCTGGTGTGAACAGGTTAAAGATTGACCTTAGCGAATTTCATGTTGAGGTGATCGAACCAACGGAGTTGATACCTGCACCGGCGCAAGGTGCCTTAGCCATTCAGATCAGAGAAAGTGATACCGCGCTTTATGAGCTCCTGCAACAGATTCATGATCCGGAAACGGCAAGTCAGATTGCGGTAGAACGGAAGGTGCTGAATATGTTTGAGGGTGGCTGCCATATGCCTTTAGGTTGCTACTGTAAAAAAGAAAACGGTAAGTATGAGATCTGGACCTCGAAAGCAGACGATAGTGATGCTTTCCCGGATCGCGTTTTCTTTAGAACGGAAAGCCTTGACGGTATGGCCGAGAAGATTGTAAGTAAATACAACCCCGCCCGTAAAAAGCCAGGGAAGGTGTTTATTTCAAGAGAAATCGGCCCACATAGTTATTTCAGACGTGCTTTAGATAAGCACAACATTCAAATAGAGGACCGCTCATTGATCCGGACATTTCCGATCGTGAACATTCTTGATCCTTTTTACCTGAAAAACATCGACTGGATATTCTTCAGCAGCCGTAATGGTGTCGAATTCTTTTTTAAGCTGAAGCCTGCTTTATCTAAGAAAGTCAAGTTTGGTGTTGTGGGCCGCGGCTCCGAAGATGCCCTGCGCCGTCATGGCCACCTTGCTGATTATGTTGGGGAAAGTGGCGATGTGCAGGATGTAGCTGTGGAATTTGCCGCATTGGTTAAAGGTGAAACGGTGTTGTTCCCAAGGGCACAGGACTCGTTGCTGACGATTCCGAAAGCTTTATCTGCCGACACGAAGGTTGTAGATCTGCCGATCTATGAAACGGTGATCGCTGATGAGACGGACAAGACCTTTGCTGATGTGCTCATATTTACTAGCCCTTCGAATGTGGAGGCATATTTTAAGAATAATTTACTGGATCCGGGACAGAAAGTAATTGCTATCGGCAGTTCAACAGGGAAGAAGCTTGATGAGATGGGTGTTTCCTACATCCTTCCGTTCTCACCTGATGAATTGGGACTTGCCGAAGCTGTGTTTGGATTAGAAATTTAAAAAAGAGAGGTCACAAATGTTAAGCCGTCCTAGAAGATTAAGAAAAAACCCTATTGTCAGAGAAATGGTTGCCGAAACCAGGCTGTCGAAAGATATGTTCATCTATCCTTACTTTATTGTACCGGGAACAGGTGTGAAACATGCGATTGATGCTATGCCTGGTGTTCACCATTTTTCTATCGACACCCTGATCAAGGATGTTGAAAATGGGTTGAAATACGGTATCAACAAAATAATGCTGTTTGGTGTAGGCGATGAGAAAAGTGAAGACGCACGTTCTGCTTATCACGACCATTCGCTGGTACCTACAGCGGTAAGAGCATTGAAAAAACAGTTTGGTGACGATTTGTATGTCGTAACCGACGTATGTGTTTGTTCTTATACAACACACGGGCACTGTGGTATAATGCATGACGATTACGTTCAGAATGATGCAACGGTAGAGTTGATTGCAAAAATGTCGCTTACCCATGCACAAGCTGGTGCAGATTTGCTTGCGCCATCGGATATGATGGACGGGCGCATTTTAGCTATTCGTAATTTACTGGACAGCAATGGCTATGTAAATACCGGTATTATGTCTCACGCTACGAAGTTCGCTTCGGCGTACTATGGTCCTTTCCGCGAAGCCGCAGATTGTGCACCAAGCAAAGGTGACCGTAAAGCCTACCAGATGGACTTCCGGAATGGAAAAGAAGCGGTCAGAGAAGCGTTAATTGATGAAAGTGAAGGTGCTGATATCTTGATGGTAAAGCCAGCATTGGCTTATCTGGATGTTATTGCAGACTTAAAGCAGCAATGTGATGTTCCAATAGCGTGTTATAACGTGTCGGGTGAATTTGCGATGATTAAAGCTGCCGCTGAGAAAGGCTGGATCGATGAGCAGAAGGTCGTAATGGAAACCATGTATGCTTTTGCCAGAGCAGGCGCAAGTGTGATCACCACCTACCATATTAAAGATATTGTTGAAAATAACTGGTTATAATGTTAGAATCCTTTAAGAAAATGTTTTCCGGGAATGAAGGTGATCTGCCTGTAAATACTGGAACAAAGCCAGATATTTCAAGAGAGAAATCGGCTGAGCTGTATGAAAAAGCAAAAACCTACTTCCCTGGTGGGGTAAACTCACCGGTACGTGCATTCAAATCGGTATACGGCACACCATTATTCATTCAAAAGGGTGATGGTTGTTACGTATGGGATGCTGACGGCAACCAGTTTATCGACTTTTGTGCAAGCTGGGGTCCTTTGATCCTGGGGCACAACAATCCGAAAGTTCGTGAGAAGGTGATGGAGGTGATGCAGCATGGCATGAGCTTCGGCGCACCTACGGCCCTGGAGAATGAACTTGCGGAGCTGATTATCAAGAACAACCGTTTTGTAGAGAAGATCCGTTTTACGAGCTCGGGTACCGAAGCGGTAATGTCGGCGATCCGACTTGCAAGGGGGTATACCGGCAGAGATAAGATCCTGAAGTTTGAAGGTTGCTACCATGGGCACAGTGACTCACTGCTGGTAAAAGCCGGCTCTGGTCTGGTAACCTTTGGAGAAACATCTTCCAAAGGGGTACCACATTCATTCGCCCTGGAAACGATCGTTATTCCATTGAATGATGAGCATGCCGTTACGGAGGCTTTAGAACAATTTAAGAACCAGATTGCAGCAGTGATCATTGAAGGTATCCCTGCAAATAATGGTTTGTTAATGCAGGAGAAATCCTTTGTGCAGTTTCTGGAGAAAACCTGCCATGAGCACAAAGCCTTGTTGATTTTTGATGAGGTGATCACCGGATTCAGAATTGGATTCGAAGGTGCTGCAGCATACTATGACGTTAAGCCGGATATCGTGACCTATGGAAAGATCATCGGTGGAGGGTTACCAGTGGGAATGTACGGTGCTTCAGCGGAAATTATGGGGCACATTTCACCCGATGGTGGTGTGTACCAGGCAGGAACACTGTCCGGGAATCCAGTTGCCATGGCTGCAGGTATCGCCCAGCTAACAGAGCTGCTTCGTTCCGGTTTTTACAAGGAGTTGAATGCGAAGACTGCAGAGTTTGCGGAGAGCATACAACGGTTTGCATCTGCAAGGAGCTATAAACTGAAAGTTTTCCATGTAGGTTCCATTTTCTGGTTTGCCTTCACAGATAAAGATAAAATTCAGACTGCCGAGGATATTGATGTGGCCAGCATGGACAAGTTCAAGCAATTCCACCGTGAGTTGCTGAACCGTGGTATCTACATCGGACCATCAGGTTACGAGGTTGGATTTGTTTCGGCAGCACATACCAAGATCGAGCTTGAAAAAGCCAAAAGAGCTATTCTGGACGCCCTGGATATAGTTTTTAGAAATAAGTAAATTAAGTGGTACATTCGTCAGGAAAATAGGTCATCCGTATTGAAAAAGTCGATCATCATATTTTATTTCATGCTGCTGTATGCCTTAGTACAGCTGATCTCCTGGGGTGCCCTGGTTATTAAACTACAGCCTTCCAGAATGGCCATGGTAGTGGGTGAGGGGGCTGTATTCGTGTTCCTGCTTGGCATTGGTGCTTATTTCCTGCACCGTTCCATCCGTAAGGAAGAAAACCTGCATGAACAACAGACGAACTTCCTGCTTTCGGTAACGCATGAGCTCAAATCGCCTTTGGCGGCCATAAAGCTATCGTTGCAGACCATTGTTAAACGTGACCTGGATAAAGCGAGACAAACCATTCTGCTCAGCAATTCTTTAAAGGATATTGAGCGTCTGGATGATCTGGTGGAAAACATGCTGCTGGCAACCAAGATTGAGAATAGATCTTATTCTTTTCCAAAGGAGCAGTTTAGCCTTTCGGATCTTGTTGTAAAGATCACTGACCGTTTACAGATACATTCCTGCGGTTCTGCGCAGATGATCAAAACAAACATTCAACCGGATGTTAAGGTAGTTGGGGACCCATTTGCCTTGTCATCTGTAGTGACCAACCTGATTGAAAATGCAATTAAGTATTCTGGTCCTTGTGCCGAGGTTTCGGTAAACCTCGGGGTCGAGAATGGTAGTCCTTTCTTAAGGGTTGCCGACAAAGGGCCAGGTATTCCCGATAATGAGAAGATGTTGATCTTCGATAAATTTTACCGTGTGGGTGATGAAAGTGTGCGCAAAACCAAGGGTACCGGGCTTGGTTTATTTATAGTTAAAGAAGTTTTGCAAAACCATGACGCTGACATTAGCGTTAAAGATAACGTACCGCAGGGTGCCATTTTTGAAGTAACATTTAGTTAAAGCATATGCCACAGAAATTAAGAATATTATTGGTTGAAGATGAAGACCATTTATTAGATGCAATAAAATTGAACCTTGAACTGGAAGGCTATAAGGTTCATGCAGTAAAAGATGGCAAGACTGCACTAAAGGTTTTCAAAGAGGAGCGTTTTAATCTGATCATCCTGGACGTAATGCTTCCGGAAATGGATGGCTTCCAGGTATGTGAGACCATCAGACTGGAGAATTCAGAAGTTCCAATTTTATTCCTGACAGCGAAAAACACCAGTGAAGATCGTGTGATGGGTTTGAAAAAAGGTGCTGATGATTACTTGGTGAAGCCCTTTAATCTGGAAGAGCTTATCTTAAGGGTTGGTATTCTTGTTAAACGCAGCATGAAGTCTGATGATCTAAAAGAACTGAACTCTTACAAGATCGGTGACAAAACTATTTATTTCAACTCTTTTGAATTAAAGCAGGACGATGGGCATATTGTTCCTTTAACCAAGAAGGAGACGATGTTGTTGAAGCTACTTATTGAGCGTAAGAACGAAGCAGTTTCCAGGGAGCAGATCCTGGAGACAGTTTGGAACTACGATGTATATCCAAGTACCCGCACCATTGACAACTTCATTTTAACTTTCCGTAAGTACTTTGAGCCTGATCAAAAAAATCCGGTTTACTTTCACTCGATCCGCGGGGTTGGCTATAAATTCACAGACAATCAGAATTAATGTATAACGCAAAAGGCAGGTATATCCTGATGGCAGTGTTTTTAATTGCCTCAGCGATATGCCTGGTGTATAAACAAGAAGAACTTGCCGCTGTTGGAGCAATGTTCTTTGGCTTTGTATTGTGGAGCCATTTCAAACAGAGCTCCATCTTGCTTGCTGCGAAGTATTATCATAAGGGAGATTATGATCATGCCGAACGTGTGCTGGCCGAAGTGCCAAATCCGGATAGGCTAGCCAGAAAGCGCAGGGGGTATTACGAGTTTATGATGGGGAATATTGTCCTTAAAAAAGGCATGTTCGACGATGCCGAGCGACATTTCCAGATCGCCAGCCGGTTTCCACTTGGCGGGAAGAACGACAAAGCTTTTGTAATGATCCACCTGGCAAATCTTGCACTCCGGAAAAAAGATAAAGAACGTATGATCGCCTATATTGAGCACGCGAAAACACTCGCCGTTACGCCAAAAGCGCAAGAGATCATTCAAAAATTAGACATAGAAGCAAACAAATTATAAAAACACACAGATTGATGAACACGTTATTTTTAGATGCCGCATTTTCCAAACCTACCGAGCGTCCGCCAGTATGGATGATGCGCCAGGCAGGGAGGTTTATGCCTGAATATTGGGAGATTAAGAACAAATATTCCTTCCTTGAAATGTGCAAAACTCCGGAGCTTGCTGCCGATGTAACGATGTTACCTGTAGATCTGTTGGACATTGACGCCGCCATCTTGTTTTCAGACATCCTGGTTACCGGCGAAGCAATGGGTGGTGACTTGAGTTTTACGCAAGGCGTAGGACCGAAGTTTGCAAACCCTGTTCGTACCGCTCAGGATATTGATAACCTAAATGTAGATTGTTTAGACAACCTGCAATATGTTGCTGATGCGATCAAAGTTATTCAGCAGCGCCTGAATGGTCGTATTCCATTGATTGGTTTTGCGGGCGCACCGTTCACCGTAATGAGCTATCTTGTGGAAGGCGGTTCTTCAAAAGATTTCAAGTTAACTAAACTTCTGATCCATAACCATCCTGAGCTTGCACACCGCTTGTTGGCGAAGATTGCGAAGGTTACTGCCGACTACCTAAACCTGCAAATTGCAGCGGGTGTAAATGCACTTCAGATCTTTGATAGCTGGGCGCTTGCTTTATCCTGGAACGATTACCAGGAATTCTCTCACCGGTACATCCAGGAGATTATTGCCAATCTGAACAGAAAAGATATTCCTGTGATTTCTTTCTGCAAGGGCAGTTCTGTATTCGCGCCGATCATGGCAGAAGCAAAACCTGATGTGGTATCCATTGACTGGAATGCAGATCTGTTGAATATCAAAAAGGCACTACCTGCTGGGATTGCTGTTCAGGGAAATCTTGATCCACATATTTTATATGCGGATAAGCCGGTGATCAAGAAACACATCCTGGCATTGTTTGAGCGTATGCGTGGCGAGGATGGATTTATCTTCAATCTTGGTCACGGTATTATGCCCGACATTCCTTTTGACAACGTTAAGTTTGCGATAGAAACAGTTAAAGCCTTCAAATACTAATGTCAGCATACCTGTCTGTTCAATCTGTTCACATCATATTTGTGGTTAGCTGGATGGCAGGCCTGTTTTACAGTGTCCGCTTGTTTATTTATCATACGGAAGCGAATGAGAAGCCAGCGCTGGAGCGCGACATTCTGCAGCGGGAGTATGAGAAAATTGAGCGCAGACTCTGGAATATTATTACAACACCGGCAATGGTACTCACTGTACTTGCCGGTGTTACCATGCTTATTATGAGGCCAGCTTTGCTTCAGGCACCATGGATGCATGTTAAACTGGCCTTCGTAGCTGGTTTAATTGCTTATCACTTCATTTGCCAAGGTATTATGAATCAGCTTAAAGCTGGTATCTTCAAGCTGAGCTCCTTTAAACTTCGTCTCTGGAATGAAGTTGCTACCATTTTCCTGGTTGCCATTGTGTTTACAGTAGTGCTGAAAAGTGCCGTAAACTGGATCTATGGCCTTGCGGGCTTAATCATTTTTGCAGTCCTGATCATGACAGCTGTGAAATGGTACAAGCGCTATCGCGCAAAACATCAAAAATAATTTCGGTTGCGTGCAACCATCTGCTGGCTTTCATCATCTTTGTGTTATAAGAGATCATGAAGTTGACGCGAACCTATACCATAACCGAATTGATGGAAGGCTGTAAAGCCGGTAATCGTAAGATGCAGGAACTGCTTTATAAGCAGACTGCCTCGAAGATGCTGGCCGTTTGTATGCGTTATGCCAAAGACCGGATGGAAGCTGAGGACTCCCTGCAGCTGGGTTATATTAAGATCTTTCAAAAGGTTACTGAATACCGGGGTGATGGATCGTTTGAAGGTTGGATGCGTCGCATTATGGTAAATACAGCGATTGAAAGTTATCGCCGAAACATCAAGTCGATGAATGTTGTACCTATCGACGATGCGTATGAACAACCAGCTACGGGTTTCGACTTCCATAGACTGGGCATGCAGGATCTGATGAAGCTGATACAGAACCTGGCTGATGGCTACAGACTCGTGTTCAACATGTATGCGATTGAGGGTTATTCGCACAAAGAAATCAGCGAAATGCTTGGAATTTCGGAGGGTGCAAGTAAGTCGCAACTATCAAGAGCCAGAGCAATTTTGAAACAAGAGATTATTAAAATGGAGGGCATAAATTATGCAACATATACCGGATAATGAATTTGATCGCTTATTCAAGGATCGTTTAATGGATGCGGAAGTGCAACCTGGCAATGATCTATGGGAGCGTATCGCACCAGAGCTAAAAACAAAGAAAAAGCGTAACCCCTCTGTATACTGGGCTGCTGCGGCCATGGTGCTGGTAGCACTTTCTGCCGGTTTGCTGTTTAAGCCACAAGAAAAAATCGCCTTACATGCACCTCAGGTATCAGTGCCGGTTGAAGCACCAGCGACAGCTGCTAGTCCGGTTGTGTCCGCAGATCAGCACGCGAATGTTGAAACCCAAATCGCTGCGCCTGAAGATCAGTCCGGTTCTACTGAGGAGATCAATCATGCTTCCCTTGGTGAAAAGGTTGATGTTGCGTCCAACGATTTAATCGAAGAAGAAAAAAGTTTAGTTGCCATGCAACCAGTTCAGGAAGATCTTCATCATACTATTAAAGCGGCTGAGGAACCTGCTTCTGCGATCACAACGGAAGTGGAAACAGCAATCACGGAAACTGCCCTGGCTAATAACAGTAAGCCGGTGGATACGGGACCTGAAATAAGCTCGGCGATTAACGAAACCGCGGAAGTGGAGCAACAGACAAAGCCAAGGATCAGAAATGCAGGGGATCTGGTAAACTTTGTCGTTGATAAACTTGACAAACGTGAACAGAAGTTTGTGGAGTTTAGAACAGACGACGATGAAGGGACCTCGCTTGTAGCGATCAACATTGGACCGCTAAAGATCAACCAAAGAAGAAGTAGATAAAGAAATACACAAATAGACCAACACAAAATGAAACGACTTATTTTAACTGCATTGATGGTAAGCGGACTTGCCGGTGCAATTGCCCAGAATGTTCAGGCACAGCAGGATTCTACAGAAAAGAAGCAACAGGACACCACAGAAAAGAAACGATACAAATTTAGCGTGCAGTTTGGTGATGATGAAAGGCCTGGCCGTCGGAGCAACAGAGATACCATCAGGCACCAGGATGAAACAAAAGGGCGCTTTATGGGCGGTATCACTTTGACCAGGATTGACCTGGGCTTTTCTAAGCTGATCGATGATGGAAGTTTTAGCTTATCGCCGACGAATGATTTTCTGGATTATAAACCAGGTAAGACCAGTACCGTTTCCTTTGATGTACTGCAGTTCGGATACCGTTTCAATCAGAACTTTAAGGTGTATCTAGCAGGTGGTTTCGACTGGACACTGATCCGTTTGAAAAAGGATATTACCTTACAGAATGAACCACAAAACCTTACCTATATCAACGAGGATATCCATTTCGATAAAAACCGTTTTTCTAGCAGCTACGTACATATTCCTTTGAACTTTGAATTACGTACCAAAGAGAACGATAATGGTAAGCGCTTCTACTTTGTTTTTGGCCCGGAGATCGGCTTTTTGTTAAATGGAAAGATCAAGCAGATCAGCGATGAGCGCGGTAAGCAGAAGGTAAAAGATGATTATCACCTGCAGCCCTTCCGTTACGGTGGTACGGTACGCTTAGGTTATGGCAGTCTGGGCGTATTTGCAAAATACTACATGAATGATATGTTCGACAGTCCTGCACAGAAAAACCTTCGCAACATGTCGTTCGGCGTAACTCTTGGCTTAAATTAAGAAACAATAGAACACACAAATACCCTGTAACTCCCGCTGCCTAACGCACAGCGGGATTTTTTATGCTAAAAGCTTATCTTTGTGTAGTGAATACAAGCATTCTTAGCGTAAGAAACATTTCCAAACAATATCAAACCGAACAGCTTTCAGGTATCAGCGATATCAGTTTCGACATTGATGAAGGGGAGATCGTCGCCATTATTGGCGAGAGTGGCAGTGGTAAATCCACCTTGCTGAAGTCAATCTATGGATTACTATCCCTGGATCAGGGGGAAGTCCTTTTTAATGGTAGGCGGGTGCTTGGGCCTGATGAACAACTCATTCCGGGCCACAAGGGCATGAAGATGGTTACCCAGGACTTTTCATTGAACATCTATGCCAAGGTGTATGATAACATCGCCTCCATGCTGTCTAACACCGACGTGAGATCAAAGCATGACAAGACCGTAGAGATGATGAAGCACCTTCACATTGAACATCTCCGGGACAAGCGGATCACCGAACTTAGCGGTGGTGAACAGCAGCGGGTGGCCATTGCAAAAGCGCTGGTAAGTGATACCAGAATGCTGCTACTGGATGAGCCATTTAGCCAGGTGGACGCATTGTTGAAAAACCAGCTGCGTGCGGACTTAAAACGTATTGCCACGGAGACGGGAGTTACGGTTATATTGGTCTCCCATGATCCTGCAGACGGACTTTTCCTTGCCGACAAGCTCTTGTTGGTAAAAGACGGTCAGCTGCTACAACAGGGAAAACCCCATGAACTGTACAATACGCCTGAACATATTTATACCGCAAAGTTGTTGGGCAATGCCAATGTGCTCAGCGCAGCTGAGGCGTTAAAGTTGGGTATTGATACCGAAGGTAAGCAGCTGGTGTTTTACCCGGAATGGGTTGAGCTTGGTACTGGGTCGTTAACTTTTGAAGTTAAAGACGTTTATTACAAAGGGTTCTATGAAGAACTTCAGCTCGAAGCCATGGGCATTAAGCTGCGGAGCATTCAGCTGGCTACAGATTTTGGGCACAAAAAAAACGACCAGGTTCTGTTGAACATTGGCCGTTTTCTTAGTATCGATTAATGTTATTACGTGATGTCAACTGATGGAATAAGTACCACCTTAACCCGAATTGGAACGGTAGGTCGTCCCGGGTTCTGCGTAGAAAATTCTGAACGCTGAATATCTATCGCTATCCCACCATTAAAGTGTTCAAAGGAATAGCTGTTACCGCTGTAAGTGTAAGGTAAGGCGATGTAGCCATTTTCATTTACCGGATGATCCAGATATACCAGAATACCTTCTACATCAACATTAAACTGATCAATTTCGGGAATCTCAAGATCCGTCGTAATGGTCCTTCCTTCATTAGCGATTACCCACTGGTTCGGCTGAATAGTTAGAATAATAGTCCTGTTTGGGGTGTCCTGGATGTAGGTGTCCTTTTTGCAAGATGCCAAGCCAAGCGAAGCAATACATAGCAAGAGTAAAAGTTTGATTTTCATTGGTGTTGGATTTATAAAGGCCTAGCAATTCTTCAGCCATAAACAATTTTATAGTTCCCGGATCCAAATATTTCTGAAACTGATCGGCTCACTTTTATCTCCATGTGATTGTAATTTGATTGGAGATGGACCATGTGCTTTACGGTATGCCGCTTTCCCGATGTACTGCGTAGGACCTTGAAGTTCAAAGTTGTTTTGTACCAGTACGCCGTTAAAAAATACCGTAACTCTAGCTGGTGTTTTCATTGTGCTATCAGCATTGAAAGTCGGCGCAGTCCAGATCACATCATAGGTTTGCCATTCACCTGGTTTTTTACCTGGGTTAACCAAAGGAGTAGTCTGTTTGTAAATACTTCCTGCCTGTCCGTTGGTGTAAGTCTTGTTGTTGTGTGGATCCAGGATCTGTAGTTCGTAGCCGTCATCACCTTTTCCGATGGAAGCCAGAAACAGTCCGCTATTTCCACGCGCTTGTCCTTCACCTGTGATATTTGCAGGAATTTGCCATTCCAGGTGAAGTTGGTAGTTGCCGAATGACTTCTTTGTCTCGATGTTACCTTCACTTTTCACAACGGTAAAGGTGCCATTTGATACCTTCCATTTAGCTGGTTTACTACGGTCGTTCGTAGATACCCATTGAGAAAGGTCCTTACCATCAAACAGAATGGTTGCGTCTGAAGGGGCATCTGTATTGGTTTTTCCGGGCGTAACAGTCGCTGGTACAGGAGTATAGAACTCAGTATCCTGAGGTTTCGCTTTTTCCTGTGCAAAGGTCGTACCCAGGGCAGCAATCATTAAAGAAGTAGTGATAAAAGCGGTTTTGATGTTAAATTGGTTCATAGTTAAATCTTCAATTTGGTTAATGGTCTAAGTTATGATATTTTTTAATTGTGCATTGTAACAATGTTTACTGTACGACTGTGCAAAAGGCAAAAGGTTTATTGCGCTACACGACTGCGTTTTTGAGCACAAGGGCAACAATTAGCCGTTTCTTAAAATGTTTTTAATAATTTAGCAAGACGGGTTTGGTTAAGCGATGTTCGTGTTTATTGCCCGGGAATTTTTCATGAGAGATCAATTATCAGAGCAGGTTTATAAAAATTTATTCTACTCCAGTACATCGGCGCAGCTTATGGTGGGTGTTGACGCACCTATATTTACTATACTGGACGTCAACAATGCTTACCTGAATACAACAAATACAAAGCGTGAGTTAATCATCGGGAGACCTGTTTTTGAGGCTTTTCCGGATAATCCGGACGAGGCTGCTTCTGCAAATGTCGAACGCTCAGCGTATTCGTTTTCACAAGCCATTAAGAACAAGCTGCCACATACCATCAGCAATTATCGGTATGACCTTCCTATTCCGGGAACCGACCGCTTTGAGGAACGCTATTGGACCACCACAAACACGCCGATTTTAGATGATGCCGGAGAGGTAATCCTGATTCTTCATACGCCGGTGGATGTTACCGAAATGGTGAAACTTGTAGGGCGTGATAAAGCCAATCTTCGGGCGCTGAAAGAACAGCGCAAGCAGCTGTACTCTATTTTTATGCAGGCGCCGGTAGGCATAGGTATCTTCAAAGGCAGCGACAATATTGTAGAAATGATCAATCCACAGCTGGCGGAAATCTATGGTACGCCTCAGGAACTTTTAATCGGTCGCCCGGTATTTAGTGTGCTCATCCATGCAAAGGGTCACGGCTTCGAAGAGAAGATGGATCGTGTACGGCGGACCGGGCAGGCATTTAAAGGTCATGAAGTTGCGGTACCGCTTGTTCGGAATGGGGTGCAGGAAGATGTATACATTGATTTGGTATATGAACCTTTCCGCGAAGAAGATGGATCAATATCCGGAGTGATTGCAATTGCACGCGAAATTACAGAGCAGGTGCAGTCCAAACGCAAGCTAGAGGAAGCCGAAGAACGGGCGCGGCTGGCGGTAGATTCGGTCGGGATGGGGACTTTCGACCTGAACCTGATTACCGGTGAAATGGTGACATCGGAAACCTTTGCACGGATTCATGGCTTCGACGGACCGGTGAGCCGCGCTGAGTACGTAGCGTTGTTCCATAAAAATGACCTGGATGCCAGAGCAAAAGCCATAAATGAGTCATTGAAAACTGGGATCTTGTTCTATGAAGCCCGTATAAATCGAAAAGATGGCTCTTTACATTGGGTGCGGGTGGAAGGAAAGGTGTATTTTGAATACGGTGTCGCGGTAAGGATTTTGGGCATCACGCTCGATATCACAGATCAAAAGCAATCACGAGGGGAGCAGACAAAACTGCTATCGCTGGTTGCTAACAGTGTGGATATGATGTCTATTCTTAACCTGAATGGACGGCATTCCTACATCAATGATGCGGGACGCAGGTTATTAGGCTTTACGAATGATGAACAGGTGCGGAATACCCATGTGAAAGCGCTTTACACCCCGGAAGATTACAAGATGATGAAGCTTGAGGTGATGCCGGCGGTAATTCGTGATGGCCGATGGTCAGGGAAGATGTCGATCAGGAACGTGATGACGGGCGAATCTTTTGAAGTTTTTAACAACAGCATACGAATTGATGACCCAGAATCTGGAAGTCCTATAGCTATTGGCGCGGTGGTCAGAGATCTGCGCCCGGAGCATGCATCCAAGCAGGCACTCGAAAAAAGCGAAGCGCTATTAAGAAGTATCACCACTGCTGCGCCGACAGGTCTTTGGCAATCGGATGTAGAAGGCAATATTATCTATGTAAATCAGACCTGGATAGACTGGACCGGTATCCCTTTTGAGGCACAGCTAGGGGAAGGTTGGTTGAAGGCCGTGGTTGAAGAAGACCTGTTACGCTTGGAAAAACACTTTCAGGCGATATTTCAGACCCATGATTCTTTTGAAATCGAATATCGCATTCACCACACCGACGGCACCATACATTGGTGCGTAGCCACCGGCCGTCCGCAATATAATGGAGAGGGTATTTTCGAGGGCTATATTGGTGCTGGCATGGACATCACTGAACAGAAGTTCCTGCAGCAGCAAAAAGATAACTTCATCGGTATTGCAAGCCATGAGCTTAAGACACCTGTAACCAGTATAAAGGCATACACACAGGTGTTGGAGCGTATGCTCCGGAAGAACGGCTCCATGAAAGAAGCGCAGATGATCTCGAAAATGGACGGACAGCTAAACCGATTAACGAGTCTTATTGGCGATTTGCTCGATGTGACTAAGATCAATTCCGGCCGCCTGCAGTTCAATGACCGAACCTTCGAATTCAACTCGCTCGTAGCGGAACTGGTGGAAGACCTTCAACGGACCACTCAAAATCACCTGCTAGCGGTCACATATTCGGATCCAGTCGAAGTCTTCGGGGATGAAGAGCGCATTGGCCAGGTGATTACCAACCTGATTACGAATGCAATTAAATATTCGCCCGGCACAGGCAAGATAGACATCTCTACAACGCGTGTAGCGGATGGCGTTCAGTTCTGTGTGAAGGACTACGGCATCGGCATTGCAAAAGAAAACCTGGACAAGGTGTTTGAGCAGTTCTACCGCGTGACCGGCGATATGCAACATACCTTCCCCGGCTTGGGCCTCGGACTATACATCTCAGCGGAGATCATCAAAAGAGCTGGCGGGGAAATATGGGTTAACAGCATCGAAGGGCAGGGGGCTACCTTCTGCTTTAAACTGCCTTTGCGGAAAGCTACCCAATAAAAAAGGGCCTTCTGGGCCCTTTCTGATAATTTATTTTACGCTGATCGCAAATCCACCTCCAGGTGCCATTTGCTGTTTTATCACCGTCTTAGCATTAACTTTGATTTTTCTAATGGTATAGCTTTGCGGATTTTTGTCAAAGCTCGCATCCTTGCCGTCGGCGTAGATGGTCGCTGTAAAGCTCTTTCCTTTTGGCAGGTACTTAAAGGTTACTGTTGAAGTACGAGCGTTCTCATCGGTGATACCACCGATATACCATTCATCTTTTCCTTTTGCTTTACGTGCAATCGTGATGTAATCGCCAGGCTCTGCTTCCAGAACGTAAGACTCATCCCAGTCTACCGCAACGTCCTTGATAAACTGGAAGGCATCCATAAACTTGTTGTAGGTTTCTGGGAAATCTGCCGCCATTTGCAAAGGACTGTACATGGTAACATATAAAGCCAATTGTTTAGTCAGGGTAGTACGTACATAGGAGTTATTGTCCGGGTTATAAGCGCTGATTTTGGTCTGGAAAATTCCAGGCGTGTAGTCCATCGGTCCACCAACCAAACGGGTGAAAGGAAGGATCGTGGTATGATCCGGGTTGTTTCCACCGAAAGATTCGTATTCGGTTCCTCTGGCAGATTCATTACCGATCAGGTTTGGATAGGTACGGTTTAAACCCGTTGGCCTAACAGCTTCATGCGCATTAACCATAATCTTGTAATCCGCAGCTTTCTTGATGGCATACAGATAATGGTTGTTTAGCCACTGTCCATAATGATACTCGCCACGGGGAATCATGTTACCTACATAGCCACTTTTCACGGAGTTATAGCCATGCTCAACCATGAACTTGTATGCCGTATCCAGATGACGCTCGTAGTTACGAACTGAACCGGAGGTCTCATGGTGCATCATCATTTTTACACCTTTCTCAGCAGCATAACGCTGAAGTTCTTTCACATCGAAATCCGGATAAGGCGTTACAAAATCGAAAACATAGTCCTTGGTTTTTCCAAACCAGTCTTCCCAGCCTTCATTCCAGCCCTCAACGAGTACTGCATCAAATCCATGCTTCGAAGCGAAGTCGATATATTCTTTTACATGAGCGGTGTTTGCGCCATGTTTACCATTGGGCTTGGTTTTCTTGTAATCCGTTACGCCAAATTGGATCTTCTCATCTGTATAAGCCCAGCTGCTTTTTCCGGTAATCATTTCCCACCATACACCAACGTATTTCACCGGCTTAATCCAGGAAACATCTTTGTATTTGGTTGGTTCGTTTAAGTTAAGCACCAGCTTGGATGACAGGATGTCTCCTGCTTTATCACTTACGATAACTGTTCTCCATGGTGTTTGTGTAGGTGCCTGAAGGTAACCCTTGTCGCCGATTGCATCAGGAGTAAGGTGCGATTCAAAGACCATCGTCTTATCATTCAGCTCCAAGGACATGGTTGAGTAATCAACCAATGCTGCCTCGTGAAGGTTGATGTATAAGCCATCGTTACTTTTCAGCATCAATGGTGTTTGAACACCAGTGTCGGAAAATGGAGTTTGGGAAGAGTTTGGAGTAACTGCTGATTTCATCAGTCCTCTGATCTCAGACAGTTTGGAAGTTACCGTGCTGTATTCCTGCGTGTCGTAATCCCCCGGAAGCCAAAAAGCTTTGTGATCTCCAGCCATGGCGAACTCGGTTCTTTCTTCCTTGATGATGAAGTAATTCAGGTTATCCTGTTCCGGGAATTCATACCGGAATCCAAGACCATCATCAAAAAGGCGGAAACGTAACCTGATATAACGATCTTTTTCAGCCTTTTGGCTCAAGGTGACCAAAAGCTCATTGTAGTGATTACGGATGGTTTTCTGCTCACCCCAAACTGGGTTCCAGGATTCGTCAGCAGTTACCTTCTCCGTTTTTACAACCGTAAAGCCGGTTAAAAACGAGGGTACATCTTTGGTTTCAATACCAAGCTTGCTCGTTTTTATAACATCTTTTTTCTTGTATTTAAGCTGATAAGTGGGAGTACCCGAGGCATTTAGTTCAAATTTCAAACTTAAATTTTTGTCGGGCGAACTGATTTCCTGTGCCTGGACCATCCATCCGGAGCCTAGCACTAAAAGGAAAAGTAGTAATGTTTTACGCATGTTTTATTTCATTTATATGCTCCAAAGCTAAGCTAAGTGCCCGGCAAAGCGAAATAAAACCCCAAACAGGTACTATTAATTACATTTTTGTGCAATTCTGGTTATACCAGATATTCAAACAAGGTTTGATCTTTATTCAACTCGATGGTCTCGAACTTAAACTCGGCCATGCGTTGCAAGAGCAAGGGATAGTCACCGCTTTCTTTGAGCTCAATACCCACCAATGCAGGTCCGCTTTCTTTGTTTGTCTTTTTGATAAACTCAAACCTGGTAATGTCATCGTGTGGGCCCAGCACATTATTTACAAACAACTTCAGTGCACCCGGGCGTTGTGGAAAGCGCACAATGAAGTAGTGTTTTAAGCCTTCGTAAAGCAAGGACTTTTCTTTAATCTCCTGCATGCGCTCAATGTCGTTGTTTCCGCCGCTGATGATACAAACGACCTTTTTCCCTTTAATCTCCGCAGCGACCTGATCCAATGCAGCTACCGACAAGGCGCCAGCTGGTTCTACTACAATCGCATCTTCGTTATATAGTTTCAGGATGGTGGTACAGATCTTCCCTTCGGGGACAAGCAGCATGTCGTCTAAGAGTTCACTGCAATACTGATAGTTTAGTGTTCCGACGCGTTTTACGGAGGCGCCGTCTACAAAGCGGTCTACCTGCTCCAGGGTTACTGGCCCGCCATGCTGTAGTGCATGTTTCATCGATGGCGCGCCTTCTGGCTCCACGCCAATCAGCTGAACAGCCGGTGCAATGTTCCTTAGGTAACTGCTTACACCAGAAGCGAGTCCGCCGCCACCAATCGGCATAACCACGTAGTCCACGTCCGGTAGTTCTTCGAACAGTTCTACCCCAACGGTGCCCTGGCCTTCAATGATCTTCGGATTGTCAAAAGGAGGGATGAAGGTCATGCCATGACTTTGTGTATAAACCAAAGCCTCGCGCATACAATCATCGAAGGTATCACCAACGAGTACGATCTCGATGTGGTCACCGCCGAACATCTCCGTTTGTTTTACCTTTTGCTTAGGGGTAATCTCTGGCATAAAGATCACCCCTTTGATGTTCAGCTTCTTACAGGAATAGGCAACGCCCTGGGCGTGGTTGCCGGCGCTGGCGCAAACAACCCCCCTTGAACGTTGATCATCCGCAAGTGTTGATATCATGTTAAATGCGCCCCGCAACTTGTAGGAGCGCACAATTTGTAAATCTTCTCTCTTCAGGTAGACCTCAGCCTGGTATTTAAGCGATAGTCCGGCATTATATTCCAATGGTGTACGGCGTACGGTGCCATGTATCCTGGCTGCAGCAGCCTGGAAATCCAGTGCTATGTTTTTGGTCTTGTTCATGATTATAGGAATTTGTTTACGGCATCCAGGTAAGCATTTGCCGATGCCTGCACGATATCGGTGTTGAAACCGTAGCCCAGGTAAGACTTGCCGTTGTATGAAATACGCATGTTTACTTTGCTCACGTCGTCACTGCCGCCGTGCATGGCTTGTATATTAAACTCTTTCAACTCTACAGCTTTGCCGATGATGCTTTCTATAGCCTTGATCGTGGCATTCACCGGGCCATTGCCACGGGCAAGTGCTTCATGTTCCTGACCTTCGTATTCTAACTTCACCGTCGCAGTTGGACTTAAAGGGTCTCCACACAGTACCTGTAGTAGTTTCAACTTGTAACCGTTTTTAAACGGGTCTTCTTTTCCGTCACTCATCAAGAGCAGCAAGTCATCATCGCTGATATGCTTTTTCTCATCGGCCATCGTAAGGAAAGTCTCATAAACCTGATCCAGCTTGATGCGTTCAATTTCATAACCCAAACGCTCCAGGTGGTGCTTCAAGGCATGGCGACCGCTTCTTGCCGTTAGGATGATATCGGATTTATCGATGCCTACATCCTCAGGGTTAATGATCTCATAGTTCTCCCGGTGTTTCAAAAATCCATCCTGGTGAATACCCGAGCTGTGTGCAAAAGCATTCTGGCCGATAATCGCTTTATTAGGTTGTACCGGCATGCGCATCATGCGGCTAACCATATTGCTGATCTCCGAAAAATGTTTGCTGTTGATGTTCGTATGGAGGTTAAGCGCATGGTGTGTTTTCAGGATCATGGTCACCTCCTCCAGGGCCGTATTTCCTGCACGTTCGCCGATACCATTGATCGTACATTCTACCTGCCTTGCACCATTCACAATACCTGCAAGGGTATTTGCAGTCGCAAGTCCGAGGTCATTGTGGCAATGCACGGAAATGATCGCCTGATCAATATTAGACACATGTTCTTTCAGGTACTTGATCTTTGCGCCATACTGATCCGGAAGGCAGTAGCCATTCGTATCCGGAATATTCACCACGGTTGCACCGGCAGCAATGACGGCTTCAACCATTCGGGCCAGGTATTCATTATCGGCACGGCCGGCATCTTCTGCATAGAACTCGATATCTTCCACAAAACCTTTCGCGTATTTCACCGCTTCCACGGCACGCTCCAGGATCTCCTCACGGGTGCTGTTGAATTTATACTTGATGTGCATGTCGGAAGAGCCGATGCCGGTATGGATTCTTGGCCGTTTGGCATATTGAAGCGAAGCAACTGCAGCGTCGATATCCTTTTTATTTGCGCGGGTAAGTGCACAGATGATGGGCTCGGATACGGCCTTTGATAGTTCAACAACACTCTGGAAGTCGCCCGGACTGGAGATCGGGAATCCCGCCTCAATCACATCAACGCCCAGCGCCTCCAGTGCTTTCGCAATTTCTACCTTTTCTGCGGTGGCAAGCTGACAGCCTGGAACCTGTTCTCCATCTCTAAGGGTGGTGTCAAAAACGTATACTCTGTTCGGATCGTGTAACATAAAATGATGTGATTAAGAAAGTGTGTGTTGATCGATGAATTTTAAAATAAATTTGCCCATGTCCTGTGTACCGAGCACCTTATAAGGGTTGGTGCTGCCATCAGCGATGTCATTGGTCCTGAAACCATCGGCAAGCACCTGCTTTACCACATCTATGATGAGCTTGGATTCGGATTTAAGTCCAAAGGAGATGTCGAGCATCAATGCCACCGAAAGGATGGAGGCCAGTGGATTCGCCAGATCCTTACCTGCAATGTCATGTGCAGAACCGTGGATCGGCTCGAAAAATCCGGTACCATCGCCAACGGAAGCCGAAGCCAGCATACCCATCGAGCCTGCGATCTGCGAAGCTTCATCGGTAAGGATATCGCCAAAAAGATTTGCGGTAAGCACCACATCAAAACGCTTTGGATCTTTGATCAGCTGCATGGCTGCATTGTCGATAAACATGTGTTCGGTTTCTACCTCAGGATACGCTTTGCTTACCTGCTGTACCGTTTCCCGCCATAGTCTGGAGCTCTCCAGTACATTGGCCTTATCCACAGAACACAATCGCTTGCTGCGGGTCATTGCAGCTTCAAAGGCTTTGTGGGCAATACGTTCAATTTCATAGCGCTGATATATCATCAGGTCAGATGCGGTATGGCCATCTTCTGAACGCTTTTTCTCTCCGAAATAAACGTCGCCGGTGAGTTCCCTGAAGAACAGGATATCCGTGCCTTTTAAGATGCTTGGCTTAATGCTTGAAGCATCTAGTAGCTCGTCAAAAAGTAAGATTGGTCTCAGGTTGGCATAGAGCCCCAGTTCTTTTCTAATCTTCAGCAGGCCTTGCTCCGGGCGAACTTTCGCCGAAGGATCGTTGTCATATTTCGCATGCCCAACAGCGCCAAATAAAATGGCGTCGCTCTGTTGTGCTTTTTGTAGTGTCTCGTCAGGAAGTGGATTTCCAGTTGCTTCAATGGCAACATGGCCCATCAATGCTTCCTGGAAACTGAATTCATGGCCATACACTTCAGCGATCTTTTCTAAAACTGCTTTGCCCCAAGTGGTAACCTCAGGACCAATCCCATCTCCGGGTATGACCAATATATTTTTTTTCATGTGTATTCTTTTTCTAAAATGGGTTTATTACGAATTGCAATACCTTGTTCAAGCATCAGCTCATGACTAAGAAAATCAGGCAAGGCATGGTCGAAATGATTCACATAGATCAGGCTGCGATTCGTGTTACATAATAATTCCACCACCTGATTGAACATACTTGTTTGGGCTTCATCCAAGCCCTGACAAGGCTCGTCCAATATGAGTAATGGTGGGTTTTTAATGATCGAACGGGCTAAAAGTGCCAGGCGCTGTTTGCCTAGCGGAAGCTGTGTTAGTAGATCATTTGCTTCGGTGTGCAAACCAAATAGCTTCAGTAGTTCATTTGTCTTTTCTTCTTGCTGCAGACTCAGTTTCCTGAACAATCCGCTGGTGTCGAACAATCCGGAAGCAACCGCCTGAAAAACGGTAGAACCTGGTTCAAAATACCATTGCAGTTCAGGCGAGATAAAACCAATTTGCTTTTTGATGTCCCAGATGCTTTCACCAGTACCGCGCTTTCGGCCGAACAGCTGTATTTCCTGTCCGTAAGCCTGAGGGTTATCTCCGGTCAGCAGGCTGATCAGGGTCGACTTGCCCGAGCCATTATGGCCGTTCAAAAGCCACTTTTCACCTGCTTTGACGCACCAGTTCAAATCTTTCAGAATCTGTTTTTCGCCATAGCGGATGTTCACGTTTCTCATAGAAACGAGTTCCTCTACCGCTAAAACTGGAGCTTGCTGCAGGAAGTAAGGAAGCTGATAATCAAGGTTCGTCTGCTGCTTTACCGCTATTGGTTCGTTACTGGTCACCAGTTTACCATCTAGGAGCGAAGCAAAGCGGTTGATGCATCCAGGTATGGCTGCATCATTACTTACAATTAACAACTGCATACCTCCAGCACAGGCAATTTCTAGCTGTTCATTCAGGCAGGTTCTGGTCTGCACATCCAGTCCGGTATATGGATTGTCCAATATCATGAATTGTGGGCGGTAGAGTAATGCTTTGATCAGCTGCAATTTTTTGTGTTCACCGCTGGAAAGTTGAATGATCGGTGCATCTTTTCTGCTCCAAAGGCCAAAGGTCTCTAAAAGCAGCTGTGCTTTCGCCTCAGAACGATGTATCCTTGTTGCATATTCAAGCAGGCTCTCCCAAACGGTAATGGTATTTTCCGCATCAGCACTATTGAAGCGCTGTTGAAAGTAAAAACTGGAACTGCCTTGTTTATCCTTGAACTGCAACCATTGTGGAACGTACAATGTGGAGGCAGGCAGGGTAGAACCGGCGACATAATGAACCTTAATTTGTCCGCTCACTCGTCCAAGACCAGCTATAGCTTTTGCCAGCATGGTTTTGCCACTTCCACTTGCGCCATTTAAGAGCCATTGCTCTCCTTTAGCAATTTGCCAGGACAGATCAGCCAGGATAACCCGGTTTCTGATTTTTAAGTTTACATGCTCAATCCCGACAAATACTTCCATTAGACGACGGCTTTCTGGTGTTCAAAATGTTCTATTGCCTGACGCTGATTTAAAATGAAATCAATGTCATCATAACCATTAATCAGGCAAGACTTTTTATAAGGGTTTATTTCGAAATCCTCGTACTCCTTGGTGGTTTCAATGGTCACAGTTTGGGCTTCCAAGTCTACCGTAACTTTCGCTTGAGGGTCAGTTTCCACAGCAAGAAAGATCCGCTGTACAAAGCCATCTGAAAGTTGTATTGGCAACAAGCCATTATTCAAGGCATTGCCTTTAAAGATATCCGCAAAGAAACTGCTGATCACCACATCAAATCCATAGTCCTGCAGCGCCCAGGCGGCATGCTCCCTGCTGCTTCCACAGCCGAAGTTTTTGCCTGCTACCAGCACCTTACCGCTATGGGCTGGATTGTTCAGTACGAATTCCGGGCGCGGATTTCTGGAAGCATCGTAACGCCAGTCGCAGAACAGGTTCTCACCAAAACCTTCACGGGTCGTGGCTTTCAAAAATCTCGCTGGTATGATCTGGTCGGTATCCACGTTCTCCATTGGAAGTGGCACCACCGAGGAAGTTAAAGTTGTAAATTTCTTCATCTTAGGCGTAAATATTTTCGGTAAGCATGGAACGTACATCGGTAATGCGACCGGTGATTGCAGCAGCTGCGGCAGTCAGCGGACTAGCCAGGAAAGTTCTGGAGTTCGGGCCCTGACGGCCTTCGAAGTTCCGGTTCGATGTAGACACGCAGTATTTTCCTGCAGGGATCTTATCTTCATTCATACCCAGGCATGCACTGCATCCCGGTTCACGCAATTGGAAACCAGCGGCTTCAAACACTTTGTCCAGCCCTTCCGCAATCGCTTGTTGCTCAATTTGCTTAGAGCCTGGTACAATCCACACGGTAACATTGGGTGCTTTCTGCCGGCCTTTAACAAATTCCGCTACAGCGCGCAAGTCCTCCATTCTGGAGTTGGTGCAGCTTCCAATAAAGACGTAGTCAATCTCTTTCCCGAGCAGCGAAGCATCATCGCCAATGCCCATGTAGTTCAATGCTTTCTCATACGATGGACGCTCAGACAACTCCTGGCTGGCTGTTGTAGGTATCTGCTGACTGATGCCTACACCCATTCCCGGGTTAGTACCATAGGTGATCATCGGTTCAATATCAGCCGCATCAAAGTGCAATTCGGCATCAAAAGCAGCATCAGCATCGCTGTAAAGTGTTTTCCAATAGGCCAGCGCTTTGTCCCATGCAGCACCTTTAGGCGCAAACTCACGACCATTAACATAGTCGAAGGTAATGTCGTCAGGTGCAATCAATCCACCTCTGGCACCCATTTCAATGCTCATGTTGCAGATGGTCATCCTGGCTTCCATGCTCAAGCTACGGATCGTGGAGCCGGCATATTCGATAAAATAGCCTGTTCCTCCGGCCGCTGAGATCTTTGCGATGATGTACAAGATAATGTCCTTTGCACTAACCCCGGTACCGAGCTCACCATCCACGGTAATGCGCATGGTTTTCGGAGGTTGTTGTAATAAACATTGTGTAGCCAATACCTGCTCCACCTGAGAAGTACCGATACCAAATGCAATGGCACCGAAGGCTCCGTGCGTGGAAGTATGACTATCGCCACAAACAATGGTAGAACCTGGTAGGGTAATACCCAGCTCTGGCCCGATTACATGCACTATACCCTGGTAAGGGTGTCCTAAGCCGTAAAGTTCTACGCCAAATTCCGCGCAGTTCTTGGTCAGCATATCTACCTGATAACGTGACAGGGTCTCCTGAATCGGCAGATGCTGGTTCAATGTGGGCACATTATGATCTGCCGTTGCAATGGTTTGTGCAGGGCGAAATACAGGCAAGCCTCTTTTACGAAGTCCGTCAAATGCCTGAGGACTGGTTACCTCATGTATAAAATGCGTATCGATATACAAAATATCAGGAAAGCCCGCGTCGCGTTTTACGACGTGAGCATCCCAGATTTTTTCTACTAAAGTCTTTCCCATGTGGGTATATTTTTATGCTTCTAATTCTTTCTCTGCTGGTTGATTTTCAGGGCGTAAACTGCGCACAGTTTTACCTGCCTGCCATAATTCACTGTCCCTTAATTCTGCCAGTTCAGCGTTTAACTTTTCACGGTAGTCCGGCTGACTGTTACTGTCAATAGATCTTTGTGATTCCTGACCGGAAGCAACGCTTGCATATAGCTCTTCAAATACGGGTTTTGTTGCATCGCGGAACTTCTTCCACCAGTCCAAGGCACCACGTTGTGCGGTAGTGGAACAGTTTGCATACATCCAGTCCATGCCATTTTCTGCTACCAACGGCATTAAGCTTTGGGTAAGCTCCTCAACGGTCTCGTTGAAAGCTTCAGAAGGAGAGTGGCCATTGGCACGTAACACATCATATTGTGCTGCGAAGATGCCCTGGATACAACCCATCAAGGTTCCACGTTCACCAGTCAAATCGCTATATACCTCTTTCTTGAAATCCGTTTCAAACAGGTAACCGCTACCTACAGCGATACCTAAGGCAACCACTCTTTCATAAGCTTTGCCCGTTGCATCCTGGAAAATGGCATAACTTGAGTTCAGTCCACGCCCTTGTAAGAACATCCGGCGTAGGGAAGTACCAGAGCCTTTTGGTGCTACAAGGAACACATCAACGTCTGCAGGTGGTACGATGCCGGTCTGCTCATTGAAGGTAATTCCAAAGCCGTGCGAGAAGTACAATGCCTTACCTGGTGTAAGGTGCTTTTTAACCGTAGGCCATAGTTCAATTTGAGCGGCGTCACTCAACAGGTAGCAAATGATGGTTCCACGCTCCAGCGCTTCTTCAATTTCAAACAGGGTTTCTCCAGGAACAAATCCGTCGGCAATGGCCTTATCCCAGGTTTTTGATTCTTTACGTTGGCCAACAATAACATTGATGCCATTGTCTTTTTGATTAAGCGCCTGTCCTGGACCTTGTACGCCATAACCGATAATTGCTACGGTTTCATTTTTCAGGACCTCCTGTGCTCTTTCCAATGGAAATTCATCACGTGTTACTACATTTTCGTCTTTACCGCCGAAATTTAATACTGCCATAATTTTGGTTTTATAAGTTTTGGTTAATCTATGTTTTAGTCTGTTTAGTTATTTAGCGACCAGCACTACATGGTGAACACATCTTTCTTGGTGTCGGAGTGTTCGAGTTCCACAACATCCTGCCCAGGCTCCTCACGTTCAAACTCCCGGAGTTTCTTGTTGAAGCCCTGGCTGTTTTTGATGATCGCTACTCTGGCACTTCGAACAAATTCAATCAGGCCATAAGGTTGAAGTACTTCAATGAGCTTATCCGTTTCTTCACGATGGCCGGTAGTTTCGAACACCGTGTAGTCTTTCCGGATCACGACCGCTCTTGCCCCATTTTCGCGGAGTAAGCGTTCCACGTACACCTTCTCGGCAATCACATCCGTCGGTACTTTATACAGGGCCATTTCCTGCCAGATGATGTCGTCGTTGGTGTTGAAATATACCTTCAATACTTCAACCTGCTTTTCAATCTGTCTGGCAACTTTGCGAACCGTATCCGGTGTTTCGTTAACAACAATGTTAAAGCGGTGAATATGCTGGATCTCCGAAGGCGATACATTCAAACTTTCGATGTTGATCTTTCTTCTGGAGAAGATTATCGCAATGCGGTTTAACAAACCCACCTGGTTCTCTGTATAAACCGAGATGGTGTATTCCTGCTTTTTATCTATGAATTCTGCGTCTTTCATGTCCATTTATTTAAGTCTGATTTCACTTACGCTGCAACCTTGCGGTACCATCGGAAATACATTAAGTTCTTTTTCAACCATCACTTCCAGCACGAAGGATCCTTGATGCTCAAGCATCTGTGTTAGTGCCGGGATCAACTCCTCGCGTGCAGTAACTTTCTTCCCAGGGATATAATAAGATTCTGCAAGCTTGATAAAGTCAGGACTGGTGATGTCTACAAAAGAGTATCGCTTTTCGTTGAACAGTTGCTGCCATTGGCGCACCATGCCCAGGAACTGATTGTTTAAAATCATAATCTTGACGTCCACACCGCTTTGCATGATGGTTCCAAGCTCCTGCAAGGTCATCTGGAAACCGCCATCGCCAATTACAGCGACTACCGTGCGATCTGGTCTGCCGAATTTAGCACCAATCGCAGCTGGAAGACCAAAGCCCATGGTACCCAATCCACCACTGGTAACGTTGCTGCGGGTATGGTTCAGTTTAGCATAACGGCAGGCAACCATCTGGTGCTGGCCTACATCACTTACAATAATGGCTTCACCTTTGGTAAGCTGATTTAACTGGTGGATCACTTCACCCATGGTCAATTCGCCGCTTTCTGGCTCAAGCTCTTTTTGGATCAGCTCTTCCCGTTCAATCTTATCAAAAACTTTAAACTCAGCAAGCCAATCGGTGTGTGTACGTTCTTCGATAAGCGCTGTCAACAGTGGAAGCGTGTCTTTACAATCACCCCAAACCGGAACATCTGCTTTCACGTTCTTATCGATCTCTGCCGGATCAATGTCCAGGTGAACTACCTTAGCCTGGGTAGCGTATTTATCTAACCTGCCAGTTACGCGGTCATCAAAGCGCATTCCTATAGCAATGAGCACGTCGCAGGAGTTGGTCTGTACGTTAGGACCATAATTTCCGTGCATACCCAGCATACCAACATTTTGCGGGTGATCTGAAGGGATAGCGCCGGCACCTAAAATGGTCCATGCTGCAGGAATACCACTTTTCTCTACAAAGGCCTGGAATTCTTTTTCTGCGCTACCGAGTAGCACACCTTGCCCGAAAAGGATGAAAGGTTTCTTCGCTGCATTGATCATCGCTGCCGCCTGCTCAATATATTCCGTACGGATATTCGGCTTTGGACGATAGCTGCGGATGTGATTACAAGGCGTATAACCTTCGTAAGCGATCTTCTGGATCTGCGCATCCTTGGTGATGTCAATCAGTACCGGACCTGGGCGACCGCTTTTAGCAATGTAAAAGGCTTTTGCCAATACTGCAGGGATCTCATTGGCATCAGTTACCTGATAATTCCATTTGGTTACCGGTGTGGTAATATTGATCACATCTGTTTCCTGGAAGGCATCGGTGCCAAGAAGATGACTGAATACCTGACCCGTAATACACACCAATGGGGTACTATCAATTTGTGCATCAGCGAGGCCAGTGACCAGGTTTGTTGCGCCCGGGCCGCTGGTGGCGAACACCACGCCAACTTTCCCAGATGTTCTTGCAAAGCCTTGCGCCGCATGTGTTGCACCCTGCTCATGACGCACCAGGATATGCTGAAGTCGCTCTTTGAAGTCATATAAGGCGTCATAAATTGGCATGATTGCTCCACCTGGGTAACCAAAGACCACTTCGGTTCCTTCGGTAATTAATCCCTCCAATAATGCCACAGAGCCGCTAACTGTCTTAAGTTCTTTCGGCGCTGCCGGTCTGATTGTTTCTTCAATTGATAATTCCATTTTCTAAGGTATTATGTGCAGATTAATCGGTATACGCATCGGTAACGCAGCCTTCACTGGCATTGCTTACCTGTTTCAAATATTTATAAAGTACACCGCCTTTTACTGGTGGTGGTAACTGCTTCCAGTTTGCGCGGCGCGCCGCAAGTTCTTCATCGGAGATCAGGACGTCGATGGTGTTATTCACCGCATCAATCCGGATGATGTCATTGTCTTGTACTAGTCCGATGTTGCCACCTGACCAGGCTTCTGGCGTGATGTGTCCCACCACAAACCCGTGGGTCCCACCAGAGAAGCGGCCATCGGTTATCAGCGCCACCGACTTACCCAAGCCCGCACCGATGATGGCAGAGGTTGGTTTAAGCATTTCTGGCATTCCAGGTGCGCCCTTCGGACCAACCTGACGGATCACCACCACGTCACCCTGATGAACTCTGCCGCTGGAGATACCTTCAATCAGCTGTTTCTCCCCATCAAATACCCTTGCAGGGCCTTCAAATCTTTCCCCTTCTTTACCACTGATCTTAGCAACAGCACCGAGCTGTGCCAGGTTACCATAAAGCATTTGCAAATGGCCTGTTGCTTTAATTGGGTTTTCTATCGGTAGGATCACCTTCTGCTTTTCAAAATCCAGGTCAACAGCATCAGCTACGTTTTCAGCTAAGGTTTTGCCAGTCACGGTCAGACAATCACCGTGGATCAACCCAACTTTTAACAAATACTTCAATACTGCTGGTATACCGCCAATCGTATGTACATCTTCCATCAGGTACTGACCGCTTGGCTTCAAGTCTGCCAATACCGGGGTATTGTCGCTGATGTGCTGGAAATCTTTAAGCTCCAAGTTCAGACCCACGGACTTCGCCATGGCAATCAGGTGCAGAACCGCATTGGTACTTCCGCCAAGAACCATTACCGTTACTATCGCATTGTGAAATGCTTTCTCAGTCATGATATGAGAGGGCAGGATGTTCTTTTCGAGCAATACTTTGATCGCTTCACCCGCGCTTAAGCATTCTGCTTTTTTCTCCTCGCTAAGGGCAGGGTAGGAGGAACTGTAAGGCAAGCTCATGCCCAATGCCTCGATTGCTGAAGCCATGGTATTTGCGGTGTACATACCACCGCATGCACCTGCACCCGGACAGGTATGTCTGATGATGCCTTGATAATCTTCTTCCGAAATTTTGCCGGCAATCTTCTCACCAAGCGCTTCAAAGGCAGAAACCATGTTCAATGATTTCCCTTTGTAGTTACCCGAGTGGATACTTCCACCGTAAACCATGATGGATGGGCGGTTTAAACGACCCATTGCCATAATGGATCCCGGCATATTTTTATCGCAGCCCGGTAATGCGATCACCGCATCATAATATTGTCCGCCGCAAATGGTTTCTATAGAGTCGGCGATAACGTCCCTGGAAATCAAGGAATATCGCATCCCGTCGGTACCATTAGACATTCCATCACTCACGCCAATGGTGTTGAAGGTTAAGCCTACCATATCATTCTTCCAAACACCCTCTTTCACCAACTTGGCTAAGTCGTTCAGGTGCATGTTGCAGGTGTTGCCATCATAGCCCATGCTGGCTATGCCTACCTGTGCTTTCTGCATATCTGCAGTAGTAAGGCCTATCCCATAAAGCATGGCCTGTGCACCAGCCTGGGTTGGATCCTGTGTAAAAGTTTTACTGTATCTGTTTAATTCTAAAGTATCTGACATGTTGCGGTTCGGAATAATCACTTATATAAAAACTTCGTAGTTCTGTTTCTCTAATACCAGGCATTTGTAGGTGCGCTGTAGGGTGGAACCCAGGCTGTCTGACCATTTAAGCGGGAAGGTGGTCTCATCAATGGATTTCATGCCGATGATTTCTGCTGCGGTACCACATAGAAACGCACTGTCTGCCTGTTTCAGTTCTCTGGCGGTGATCTGCGTTTCAATACATTCGATATCAAGGCTCTTACATAATTGAAGCACCGTTTCACGGGTAATTCCAGGAAGGATATGCCCTAAAGAAGGGGTGTAAAGTTTACCTGATTTTTCAATGAAAATATTGGCACCCGGTGCTTCTGCTACAAACTCATTTTGATCTAATAATACCGCCTCATCGTAACCACGCCCCTTAGCTTCTGTGGTTGCAAGGATGGAGTTTACGTAATGACCGCTTACTTTCGCTTCCATAGGGGTAGACTTCGGATTTGGGCGCTGATAGGATGAAATGCACACCCGTACCTGCTTATCGCCAAGGTATGCTCCCCATTCCCAGGCACAGATCATGATGTTTACGCTTGCCGGTTCAGAAAGTGTCATGTTGGGGCTGCAATACACTAAAGGACGGATGTACGCGTCCCTTAGGTTGTTCAACTCCAGCAACTTATACGTTTGTCGTACCAGGTCGTCTACGTTCCATTCAAATGGAATATGTACCAATTCACACGAACGTTTTAAACGTTCATAATGACGTTTGGCTTTGAAAATCCTGGTGCCATTATGGGTGTTATATGCCCGGATTCCTTCGAATACGGCATAACCATAATGTAGTGACTGACTGTAAAGGTCAGTACTGGCATCCTTTGCGGGAACAAACTCGCCGTTTAAGTAAAGCTGGGTAGATGAATTGTAGTATTGCATGGTTTAGGTTGGGATTTCAAAAAGCTGGTTATTAAAAAAGCGCCTCTTTGCTGGGGCGCTTGTAAATATTCTGGTTTAAATTCTCGTTTACAGCGCCTCGGTCTTCTGAATAATCAGCAGAAGGATATTGTTAATCAGGTTGTTGACGTTGTTGAGAATTGTGGTATTCATGTCCTTTTTATTATCTCTTGTTTCTTGAAATACAATTTAGATTTTGAGGAACGCAACGGCAATAGCAAATGAAAATAAATTGAAAAAAAATTTATAACGTATAATTGATAGACAATCAAAATAAAAATTGGTATAAAAGGGTTTTATGGTACAAATCGCTAGTGTGAGTATACCAAAAGTGTTTTCGGTATTCGGTCTACATACTATGCTTGCATTATAAAAAATGGGAAATTCTGCGTGAAATGCTGGTAAGTCTAAGAAAATGTGTCAAAATCAGGTAGAAATTTCGCGTATAAACCTGTACAACTTTCGTGGATTTAGGTGTGGCATTTGCTGCCTGCAGATTCCAGTAAAGACAGTGCAAAAAAAATCCCCCGAACTTCTTCGGGGGATTTCTAAATCGTTATGGGTTATTTAAAGGGCAACGCCTTCTGCAAGCACCACAATTTTATTTTTCAAAACTTCTACAACGCCACCTTTGATGTTAAAGGTTTGTTCATCTGTTTTGTTTTTAATGATAACCGGACCATCTTCTAAAGTTGAGATGATAGGGGCATGGTCTCTCAGGATCTGAAAAGAACCCATTGTTCCCGGTACAGTAACCGCAGTTACTTCTCCTTCAAAAACTTTTTTATCTGGGGTTAATATTTCTAATGTCATAATTATGCGTTTGCTTCGGCAAGGATTTTCTTACCTTTTTCGATAGCATCATCAATATTACCAACTAAGTTGAAAGCAGCTTCTGGATACTCATCAACTTCACCGTCCATAATCATGTTGAATGCTTTGATGGTGTCTTTAATGTCTACCAATACACCTTTAAGACCAGTAAACTGTTCCGCTACGTGGAAAGGCTGAGAAAGGAAACGCTGAACCCGACGTGCACGGTGAACAACCAATTTATCCTCTTCAGAAAGCTCGTCCATACCAAGGATGGCGATAATATCCTGAAGCTCTTTATAACGTTGAAGAATTTCTTTTACACGTTGAGCGGTGTTATAGTGCTCATCACCTAATACTGCCGGAGATAAGATCCTTGAAGTAGAATCCAATGGATCCACAGCAGGGTAGATACCTAGCTCAGAAATTTTACGTGAAAGTACTGTTGTTGCATCTAAGTGGGCAAACGTAGTCGCCGGAGCCGGGTCAGTTAAATCATCCGCAGGAACGTAAACGGCCTGTACTGAAGTAATTGAACCACGTTTGGTTGAAGTAATACGCTCTTGCATTAAACCCATCTCGGTAGCAAGGGTTGGTTGGTAACCTACCGCTGAAGGCATACGACCTAAAAGTGCCGATACCTCAGAACCAGCCTGCGTGAAACGGAAGATGTTATCAACGAAGAAAAGGATATCTTTTCCAGCGCCTTCACCTTCACCGTCACGGAAGTATTCCGCTACAGTAAGACCAGATAATGCCACACGTGCACGTGCACCAGGAGGCTCGTTCATCTGACCGAATACCAGGGTTGCTTTAGATTCTTTTAATTTCTCTACATCTACCTTGCTCAAATCCCAGCCACCTTTTTCCATGGAGTGAAGGAACTCATCACCATAGTTGATTACACCAGATTCGATAAACTCACGTAAAAGGTCATTACCTTCACGAGTACGCTCACCTACACCGGCAAATACAGAAAGACCTGCATAAGCTTTAGCGATGTTGTTTACCAATTCCATGATAAGAACGGTTTTACCTACACCCGCACCACCGAATAATCCGATTTTACCACCTTTTGCATAAGGCTCTAAAAGGTCGATTACTTTGATACCGGTGAAAAGAACTTCTGTTTCGGTAGAAAGCTCATCAAAACGGGGAGGAGCACTGTGAATTGGCTTGCCGGCAGTTTTATCAATAGCATTGATACCGTCGATGGCTTCACCAACAACATTGAATAAACGACCTTTGATTTGATCACCAACAGGCATTTTAATAGGCGCACCAGTATCTAATGCTTTCATTCCACGAACTAAACCATCTGTAGAGTCCATGGCAATTGCACGAACGCGATCTTCACCTAAGTGTTGTTGAACTTCTAAAATGATCTTCTGTCCGTTTTCTTTTTCAATCTCTAATGCAGAGAAAATCTGAGGTAAATGAGCATCGTCAGCAAAACTCACGTCAACTACCGGTCCTATAATCTGCGCTATTTTTCCAATGTTAGGCATATATTGTTTTGGGTAAATTTATAAATATCAAATTGTTAAAGTCCGGATTTATGGTCCTCAATTCAGTCCGCAAAGTTAAGTTTTTTCTCTTAAAATTCTATATATAAATAAAATGATTTTCCACAAGATTTTAGTAATAAATTCGCTGGTATGAAAACCGTATTAGTGACCGGGAGCAATGGACTACTGGGACAGAAAATTACCGAAAATATATTGTTAAACAAGCAGTATCATTTAATAGCAACCTCAAAGGGCTCAAATCGTTACCCGATCAAAGAGGGTTATGTGTATGCCGAAATGGATATTCTTGATCCCGGACAGGTACGGAACGTTGTAGCACAATACAAGCCCGACGCCATCATCCATACTGCAGCGATGACGAACGTTGATACCTGTCAGGTGGAAAAAAAACTCGCGCATGCACTGAATGTGGAGGCTGTGAAAACCCTGGTGGCCGTATGTGAAACCATGAACATACAACTTATCCATTTATCTACTGATTTCGTTTTCGACGGGGAACAAGGGCCCTATGAAGAATCTGCTGAACCTAATCCACTGAGTTACTACGGGCAGACGAAAGTGGAAGCCGAGGAACTGGTTAAGAATTCCCATTGTCGCTGGTCCATCATCCGGACCATTCTTGTTTACGGTATTGTCAAAGACATGAGCCGGAGCAATATTGTGCTTTGGGCCAAAAATGCGCTCGAAAAGGCTGCACCGCTGAACGTGGTCAATGATCAATGGCGTATGCCGACACTTGCCGAAGACCTCGCCTCGGCATGTCTGGCCGCGGTTGAAAAGGAAGTAACCGGGATCTACCATATTTCCGGAATGGATATGATGAGTGTGTCGGAACTGGTGGGTAGGGTAGCGGACTATTTCAATTTAGATAAAAGTTTGATCACTGAAGTTAGCTCTTCAACTTTAAACCAGTCGGCCGCAAGGCCAAAGCGAACCGGATTTATCCTGGACAAGGCTATACGGGATCTAAACTATCAACCACACAGCTTTGAAGAGGGTATCGAAATATTAGAGCAGCAAATGGCAAATGCTTCACGATAAGCCAATATATTTACATTTCACGATTAAACTTATATTAATTTATGGCATTACAGGTAGGCGATCAAGCCCCAGATTTCAAACTATTCAGTTCAGACCTTAAAGAAGTATCCTTAAAAGCTTTTGCAGGACGTAAAGTGGTGATTCAGTTTTTCCCAATGGCGTTTACCGGAACATGTACCACCCAACTTTGTACGATGCGCGATAGCTTTGGATATTATGAAGGCATCAATGCTGCTGTTCTCGGCATTTCGGTAGATTCTCCATTTACCCTGGCAAAGTTTAAAGAAGATCAATCTTATCAATTTCCTTTATTATCAGATTTCAACAAAGAGGTGTCCCAAGCTTATGGTGCTTTTTACGACGAATTCGTATTTAATCTAAAAGGGGTATCGAAAAGAGCAGCTTTTGTAATCGATGAGACAGGAAAAATCAGCTATGCAGAGGTTCTTGAAAATGCTGGAGACTTGCCTGATTTCGAAGCAATTAAGCAGGTTTTAGGCGCCTAATGCAGGATTGGCGCTGGAATAATTATTAAATTATTTCAAAAAAAGTTGGGAAATATCAAGTGAAGTGCTACTTTTGCAGTCCAATCACACGGAAATGCATTCGTAGCTTAATTGGATAGAGCACCTGACTACGGATCAGGAGGTTAGGGGTTCGACTCCCTTCGAGTGCACGGAAAGCCTTAGAGAAATCTAAGGCTTTTTTTATTGCCTTGATTTTTGAGGGCTGTCCTGAGCAACATTATTTGATGGGTTGTGCTTACAGCAGCAGAATTACAGTGCTTACATGGAAAAACTTAATAAGTAATGCAGATAACGGATTAAAAGTCGGAGATCAACTGCTTACATAAGAAGAGAACATCTTATAGATCGGGGTAAAACCCGTATTTCGAATAGATTTCCACAATCCTCCTTGCAGATCGTTCAATTAGAATGATTTTAGACCGTTTAAGCTGGGCAATTTCTTCCTGGCTCGGATGCTCGTCTTCCATGGCAACAAGGATAAGGTTGTCGATAAACTCCATACGATGCTGGTACCAGGCCTTGAATTCTATCAGGTCAATATGTAAGTTCGAATTCATGGTTTGCCATTTGACCTATTAACACCAAGTTAGCAAATTAGTTTCACAGTTTTTTTCACACATTTCAGCTAAAAGACGCAGCCATTTGGCAACAAATTGTAAAGCTTCACATCCAAGCGATGCCGAGGTGATGTTGTTCATCCAATTCCCAATTTTCTGCACGCTTTTAGGCAAAAGTCACAATTTCGGTAACAGTTGATTACGAGAGGTAATATTCAGGCAGTCAGCGATTATTTTAGTAGTAGAAACCAATGTAAATCTATGAATAGAAAGAATATTTATGTTGCGATTTTAGCTGTAGTCGCAACTGTGACTGCAAGCTGTTCCAAGGACGAAATCATCACTGAAAAAACTGATCAAGTAGCTCAAACATCATCGTCATTTGAGTACCAGGATCTTATTTTGCCGGAGAATACTGAAGCGCCCGCAGGTACAGATGCAACTGGTGGATTGAATTACCCGACCGCGCCACACCTGCAATTTCCCAACGGACCAGATGAAGAACTTCCATATTACCCCTTCGAGGTTGTAAAAAGCCCAACGGCTTCTTATCTGACTGAAACATGTCTGTTTGACGTTTCAAAACTAGAGAACAATAAAACCTATCATAAGTTGCAAAACGGAAGTCTAAGAATAGGCTTCTTTTCCGCCGGTTTTGAGGAACTTAGAATGCTTAAATTGGCCTCCTCAAGTCCAAGTGGCTGGAATGCCCAATGGGGATTTCCGCCAGCAGTTGAAAACGAAAAACCGGATGTATTCTATGCCCACCTTTGGAACTTTCAGTCCATGATCATCTACTTATCAAAGCCGTGTACGGAGTTTGGCTTCGAAATCGCGCCTAATAACAAGATCGGAACCCACCGGTTTTATGTTGATTATGGGGATTGGCTAAATGATGATACCAAAGGCAGTGTAAGCGTTGAAACTCATAGCCCTTCAGGCGCAAGTCTGGTAGCAGTTAAGGCGTCAAAACCGTTCAGACTAATTAGAATACTCAGTACCGGTAGTCCTACACTCCCCGTAGCTGATGGTTTGGCAATCGCGAACATTCGTTACCGTTTGGCCGGTAAGTAGCAGGAGCAGGCAAAAAGCGCTCTAATCCGAAGTTACATACTGCCGCAAGCGCTCCAGGTTCTGGATGGCGCTACCCATCGTGTTATTGAAATAGACATATACGGTCTTGCCTTCTTCAAGCCAGTCTTTAATGTAAGAAGCGTATTCCGCAAGAAATGCTTCGTCGTAACTGCCGCGGTAATTTCCCCCAGGGCCATGAAATCTGAGGTAGATGAAATCCTTGGCCGATTCGGTAAGCGCAGTACCTTCCTGAAGCTTATCATGCAGCACCAGGCCCATGTCCAAAGCATCCAGCATATCATAGGTGTCTGTCTGATACCAGCTCTGATGACGGAATTCTACAGCCACTTCCCAGGCTTGTTCCGGATCTGCCTGCCGGACTTGCAACAGCAACTGTTCCAGTTCCCGCAGGTGTACGGGTTTAATACTCCCGGGAAATTGTATCAGCAAGCTACCTTTTTTATCCCCTGCCGCCGCGATACGTTCAAAAAAATGATGGATATGCTCAGACTGAAATGCCAGCCCTTTGCTATGGGTGATCTCTCTCCAGAGCTTAAAAGTAAACTTGAAGTTTTCAGGGGTATCTGCAGCCCATTTAGCCACGGTAGATGCCATAGGAACTTTATAAAAGGAGCTGTTAATTTCTATGCTGTTAAACAACGAACCATAGTAACAAAGACGGCTTTTGGATTTAAATTCCTCAGGGTAGTATTCCTTATTCGGCACGGGAAGCAATAAGCCGCTTGTGCCAGTATAAAAATTTGATTCATTCATGCTTGTCCATAAACAGCTAGCACACCAAAAAGTTGTGTTTTACAAGTGCGTACTCAGTTAGGGGCTTGATTAAACAGACTCATTCTCCAAATGCTATCCAAAAAGCGACTTCAACAATCAACACCGAGGTTACCGATTACGTCCAGCTTACGATGTCTATGTGCGTAACTAAACGTTGCCAGGCTCATCTTTATCGTTTGTAGCCTCGATCCGCTGCACCTCTTTAATGACGAGCTTATCAATGGTGAGTGTACCAATTCTAAGGTCTTTGACTATGGCCCTTTTCACAATTAATCCGGCGATTGCGACTGCGCCAATCGCAACCGCACCTATGGCGAATGCGCCCAATGCGGAAGCTCCGATTGCGGTCGCGCCAACCGCCGATGCACCAATGGCCTTTGCGCCGGTCGCTACGGCGGCTTCCGCTTTTGCTCCAGTAAGCTTACTTAATGAACTACTCAGTATTTTCATGTCAAATTCGTTTGTATCAGAAAAGCAAAAATGAAACCAAAGCAGGCTTGGGCCAGAAACCCGCCACATGCTTGAAGGCTTCTATGGAAGACGATAACAATCAAAGACTATACGCAAATAAAACGCAGGTGAAACGCACCTGTGATGTGCCTTTGATGTGCGTTTCATGTGGGTCTGATGTGGGTTTGATGTGCGTTTGATCCGAAGCTGTCCTATCCTTGTCCTATCCTAATATAGCTATACGTGTTTAGCTGTTAATACTAAACTGCTTATACACCTGGAATTCTTATTCCTTGTCTGCCTACACACTAAACACCGATTTACGTGTTTTCTAAAAAAACCGCTTGGCCTGCAAGGTGCTTCGTCAAAATTTTGATGCCAGAGGTTTATAAATCTGTGCTTCAAACCCTTATATTGCAACTGTAAAGCATTATTCCGCTTAATTAACCAAATATATTTATGGGGATAAAAAAGCTCATGTTCTTCTTGTTAATCATTGGCCATGCTGCCATCGCTCAAGACAGGGATCCCGCACTGCATGCCTCTGCTAAATATGAGACCATTCTAGACTCAACTTCTTTCGGCAGCGCCAAAGCTTTTGAACAGCATTGGAATAACTTCTATCCCTGGGGAACCGATCATACGGTTCCGCCAGGATGTATAAAAAGCAAATCATTTTGAAAGACGGTGTCCTGGAACTTAAAGCAACCAGGCTGCGTAAAAACGAAGGTAAAAGTAAGCTCGATCCCTATTTGCCGATCAACTACCACGCTGGGGCGGTGCATGCCAAACATCAAATCGCCATAACGAAGGCGTATCCGGAGTACATTGTTTCCGGTGAGTTTAAAGCGCCGATTGCCGCAGGGACATGGCCGGCCTTCTGGTTAACCGCGGTTAATGGCTGGCCACCAGAAACCGACATCCTGGAGTTTAAAGGTGATCAGGTGAACTGGCAGAATACTTTCATAACGCCCAAAGACGTCACCACCATCAAAAAAAGCATTCCCGACGCTGATCAGCAATGGCATTCCTATGCGGCTGTGCTACAGCGTTTAGATGAAGAAAAGACGTTGATCACTTACTACATTGATGGTGAAAAGATGGGCGCGCACGACAGCAATTTTACAAACAAGCCGCTTTGGCTTATCGTTAACTTACAAATGGAAGGATCTTCCGGGCCAAATGGGCCGGAACAGGAAACGAGTTATTACGCTAGAAAAATCACGGTCAAACGTGTAAAGGCAGCACAATAGCGCCGGCGCCAATACTGAAAACCATATCAATTTAGAATTAAAACCTACCTGGAATTTATATATGCGGATGAAAATGAAGTACCTGTTCATGCTCCTTGCGGCTGCTAATCTGATCTCTTGTGCAGATCCTAAAAAAGAGGAGAAAGCTGATAATCTCGACCAGAAAGTTGAGGCCGGCCTTAAACTTGGGGCGATCCAGTATGCATATTTAGGCAGTAGAACGCCAAGCGGCCGTTACCCAAAGACCTACCATGAAAAAACGGACTCCCTGGAAACCAGTGATTCCGGGTGGTGGTGCAGCGGTTTCTACCCGGGTACATTGTTATATCTTAATGAAGCAGCCCCTAACCCGGAACTCAAACAACAGGCTAATGTGGCGCTCGGCGGGCTGGAGAATGAGCAGTTTAATAAGTCAACGCATGACCTGGGATTTATGATGTTCTGTAGCTTCGGTAATGCGAACCGTCTGGAACCAAAACCTGAGTACGACACCATCCTGTTAAACAGCGCAAAGTCTTTGTCCACACGCTATAACGCTAAAGCTAAGAGTATCCAATCCTGGGACAGTGCACCATGGAACAAGGCAGGAGCCAATGAGATGCCGGTGATCATAGACAATATGATGAACCTGGAGCTGCTCTTCTGGGCTACCAAATTTAGTGGGGACAGCAGTTTTTATAAGATTGCCGTTGACCATGCGAACACAACCATGAAGAACCATTTCCGGAAGGATTACAGCTCTTTCCATGTGGTCATTTACGACAAAAACAGCGGCGCGGTAGTTAAACAGATTACCAATCAGGGTGCTGCAGACAGCTCTGCCTGGGCGAGAGGCCAGGCATGGGGGCTATATGGCTATGTGGTGATGTATCGTGAAACTAAAGACAAAAAGTATCTCCAGCAGGCACAACATATTGCCGATTTCCTGCTCAACCATCCCAACTTGCCGGAAGATAAAATTCCTTACTGGGATTTCAATGCACCCAATATCCCGAATGCCTTGCACGATTCCTCGGCCGCTGCCATCATTGCCTCGGCATTGTTTGAACTGAGTACACTTGCTTCGGATGCAAAGGCTGCAGGTTATCGAAAAGACGCAGAATTTATGTTGAACAACTTACTTACGCCTCATTATCTGGCCTCACCGAAAACCAACGGTGGCTTCCTTTTGATGCATGGTGTTGGCAACATGCCGAATCAGACAGAAGTGGATACGCCTTTGAGTTATGGTGATTATTACCTTGTGGAAGCCATGTTACGGTATAAAAAGATGCAGAACAGATGAATAAAGTAAAGCCAGGTATTTTGTTGTTAAGTATGTTTGCCACCCTGCTGTTTTCGTGTAAAACCATGAAGCAACAAACGGAGGTCAGCGTGACGAATGCACTTGATTTCCCAAGAAAAGAAATCACTTCCATCAAGAAAGAACAACTCCCTACTAACCTGAGAAAAAGCGGGGAGCAGGATATCCGGGTTAAAGACAAACGTTCCGGTAAACTTCTGCCGCTGCAGTGGGTAGATAACGATCAGAATGGCACCGTCGACGAGCTGTTGTTTCCTTCGGAGCTTAATGCCAGATCAATTTCTAAATACATCATTTTTTTAGGCGCTGAACTTCCGGTTCCGGTTAGCAAAAGCAGCACCTATTCCCGTTTTGTGCCGGAACGTACCGACGATTATACCTGGGAGAACGATAGGGTTGCTTTCCGCGTTTATGGACCAGATGCGCAACAGCGAACAGAACAAAATCGGGAGAATGGTACACTATCCAGTGGGGTAGATCTCTGGCTGAAAAGAACCGACCAGCCGATCATCAATAAATGGTACAAAGGCTACCTTAGTGATCCTTCCTTTTACCATACCGACCGAGGAGAAGGTTATGACCCCTATCACGTAGGTGCAAGCAGAGGCGTTGGTGGCTCAGGGATCTGGTTGGACGATAGTCTGCATGTTTCCAAGAACTACATCAGCTACAAAACCATAGCCGTCGGGCCCTTGCGAACTGTATTTGAACTGGTTTATGCACCATGGAGCAAGTATGGTCTTCGGGAAACCAAAAGAATCTCGCTCGACCTGGGCAGCAACTTCTCGAAGTTTGAAGTTATGCTCCAGGCGGATCAGCAAATACCAAATTACACGCTCGGCATAACCTTGCACAAGAACGAAGGTGAGGCACAGCTGAATGAGCAGGCAGGTTATTTCCGGCATCAGGAGCTGATCGATGGCGTTTTTCTCGGGGAGGGCATTGTCCTTGATCCCGCAACCATCGAGCGCGCATTTGCACATCAATCTAAAACACCGGATCAAAGTAATCTCTTGATTGTGACCCGTCCGGCTAAGCAGATCACCTATTATGCAGGTTTCGCCTGGGAGAAAAGTGGCCAGGTACGCTCCGGCGCCGACTGGGACGGGATGCTCAGCAAACAGGCGCAAATTGTTGCACATCCTTTAGTTGTTACCATTAAATAAATCCTTACAACCTTCAATCGAAGCTTATGACCAAATCAGAAATCCGGTATGCACATCATCCATCAGACGTAAAAAACTATACGACAGAAGCACTGCGTGCGCATTTCCTGATCCCGACCTTGTTCGAATATGATACCATAAATCTTGTTTATACCATGTACGACAGGTTAATTGTAGGTGGCGTGCTTCCGGTGAGTAAGTCTTTGAATCTGGAGAGCATTGATGAACTGAAAGCTGCGAACTTCCTGGACCGGAGGGAGCTGGGGATCATCAACGTGGGTGGCGCGGGAGCGGTGAGGGTAGATGGAACCGTTTATGAACTGGCAAAAAAAGAGGCACTCTATGTTGGAAGGGGCGCAAAGGAAGTGGTCTTTGAGCGTTCAGGTGAGGAACAACCTTATTTCTACATCAATTCGGCACCTGCACATCATGCTTATCCTACAAAGAAAATTGGAAAGGCAGACGCTGAAGTGATCCAATTGGGTGATCAGCAATATGCGAACCGGCGTACATTGAACAAACTTATAGTGAACAGCATCGTCGAGACTTGTCAGCTGCAGATGGGTTTAACGGAACTACATCCAGGTAATGTCTGGAATACCATGCCTGCGCATACACACAATCGCCGGATGGAAGCATATTTCTATTTTGATCTGGAAGCGGGACAGACCATCAGTCATTTCATGGGTCAGCCGGATGAAACCAGACACCTGTTCATGCAAAACCATCAGGCCATAATTTCGCCCGAATGGTCGATACATTCGGGCGTAGGTACAAGTAATTACAGCTTTATCTGGGGCATGGCCGGCGAAAATCTCGACTATGGGGATATGGATGGTGTTAGTCCGGCTGAGCTGCGGTAAACTGTTTGATCATATCGTCCAGAACAGTCTTCCCTAAGCCTACACGATTTGCATATTCCAGGCAAAGCGCATACTCCTTGTCGTGGATCTCACCGTCTTGTGTCATCATCTGCACCAGGGTTTGCAGCTCCAGGGTCTTCTGCAGGCCGTCTTCGGGAATAACGAAAGTTAAAACCCCGAGGTTATCTGCCATTGGCATAACCTGATCTGAAGTAAGACCAAGGCGGTTTCCGATCGACAATAGGAGGTCGCTCTCGTCTTTTTCCAGGACCCTGTCTGCTGCGGCGATTAACACCAGGTTTTGATAGAAGGCAAGCTTCTTTTGTGGTGTATTCAGCACCTCCTCTAATGATTTTATATTTTGCATAGGAATGTTCGTTGATGTAAGGCCTGCGTATCAAATTCCTTACCATAAAAGCTTTTTCTGGTGTTTGCAAGGCGGGCTTAAGCGGCGGAGAGCGCATAGGAGGGGCTATATTCCATTAAATACAACACAGTTGTGTAAAAGTTACACTTAGGTTTCTTACCTGTAACCGGTGTAGGTTGCTGGTGTGTAAGGTGTTGTAAATGAGTGTGCAAGATGAGAATTGTAATTCTTGTAAATAGCCTGCGCATGTGGTGCCACTTTCAAAAAAATAAGGTTAATAAATTTTTAATTATATATTTGCAAGCGTTGCTGGATCGTGCAATGATGTGCTTATTAATGCATTAAGGCGTTCCATCAGAATACATTGAACAAGCCTTGCTAGAATGGCAAAAAAGGCAATTAAATTTAAAAGACAACCCGAATGCTAAATTTTGTTCTCTTTGGCCCACCGGGTGCAGGTAAAGGCACCCAATCAGAAAAATTGATCGAAAAATATCAATTGATTCACATCTCCACAGGCGATCTTTTCAGATCACACATCAAAAATCAAACGGCTTTAGGACAAAAGGTAAGCGCATTGATCGCAGAAGGTCAGCTGGTTCCAGATGGCATCACCATTGACATGCTGGAAGAAGAAGTGAACAAAACTCCGGACGCTAAAGGTTTTATTTTCGATGGTTTTCCGCGTACCATTCCACAAGCGGTTGCTTTGGATGAGTTTCTGGCGAAAAAAGGCACTTCAATTGCAGCAGTAATTGCCCTTGATGTGGATCAGGAGGAGCTCAAGAAGCGGGTTGCACAACGTCAGAAGGAATCTGGCAGGGTAGATGACCAGGCGGATAAGATTCAAAAACGTATTGAAGAGTATTTCACCAAGATCGTTCATGTACTGCCTTATTACGACGAGCAGAAAAAACTAACAAAAATCAATGGTATTGGCAGCATCGAAGGTATCTTCAATGAAATCAGTGCGGTTGTAGATCAATACTAATAACAAAATACCTTTAAATAGCGGGATAGATTTAATTCGTCCCGCTATTTGCATTTCTTATCTTTGCGCAAATATGCATTAGCGCATGTTGTTACGGCTTTTATTCAAAAGCCATCATTTCCATTAAATATCAAAAAATATGTCACAGGGTTCCAATTTCGTAGATTATGTAAAAATATGCTGCCGTTCAGGTAAAGGTGGACCGGGCTCGGCACATTTGCACCGCGATAAGATGACCTCCACAGGAGGGCCTGATGGTGGTGATGGTGGCCGCGGCGGACACATTATCCTGAAAGGAAATCCACAGTTCTGGACCTTGTTACACTTAAAATACCGTAAGCACATCATCGCTGAAGATGGTATGAGCGGATCCAGCTCAACTTCTACCGGTAAATCTGGGAAAGATGAGGTGCTTGAAGTGCCCCTGGGAACCATTGCCAAAGATGCTGAAACTGGTGAAGTGCTTATCGAGATCACCACAGAAGGGGAGACCAAGATCCTTACCCCTGGTGGACGAGGAGGACTGGGGAACTGGCACTTCAAGTCTTCGACGCTGCAGACGCCACGTTTTGCACAGCCAGGTGAAGCCGGCATTGAACGTTGGGTGGTGCTGGAACTGAAAGTTCTTGCAGATGTCGGTTTGGTAGGTTTTCCAAATGCGGGTAAGTCGACCTTATTATCCGTAGTGTCTGCGGCGAAGCCGGAGATCGCGGACTATGCTTTTACTACATTGGTTCCAAACTTAGGCATTGTCTCTTATCGTGGCGATAAGTCCTTCGTGATGGCAGACATTCCTGGAATTATTGAAGGGGCTTCTAAAGGTAAAGGTTTGGGATACCGCTTCCTGCGTCACATTGAGCGAAACTCCGTGTTGTTGTTCATGGTGCCTGCCGATACAAATAGAAGCATCACAGAAGAATATGAAATCCTGAAAAGGGAACTTAAGGCGTATAATCCGGAGTTGATGCAGAAGCCGCATATCCTTGCGGTGACAAAATCTGACATGCTGGACGAGGAGTTGATGAATGAAATGAAAGCGGATTTACCAGCAAACATTCCATCCATTTTCATCTCTTCTGTAGCACAAAAGGGGCTTACAGAACTGAAAGATATGCTCTGGAGAGCCATTGAAGGTTAATCTAGCTGATCTAGCGCCTCAAGGATAATTATACACACCTTCCTGATCTCAGCCGCTGTAATTACTAAAGGCGGTGCGATGCGCATCGCCGTTTCACAGTGCAGGAACCAGTCGATCACCACACCTTCATGACCGCATAGCTGACTAACTTTCTCGACCTGCTGAAAGCTGTCGAGCTGCATGCCTAACATCAATCCCATACCCCGGATTTCCTTGATCTTCGGATGTACCAGTAGTTCCCGGAACAGCGCCTCTTTCTCGAATACGGTGGCGACCAGTTGCTCTTCCAGGATCACTTCTAAATTGGCAAGCCCTGCTGCGCAGGATACCGGATGACCACCAAAGGTGGTAATATGGCCAAGGATTGGATTTTCCGCAAGTACGCTCATCACCTTTTTATCTGCGATAAATGCACCGATCGGCATACCGCCGCCTAATGCTTTGGCAACAAGCAGCACATCAGGCACGATGCCGTAATGCTCGAAAGCAAAGAGCTTTCCGGTACGTCCAAATGCCGCCTGTATCTCATCTAAGATGAGCAATGCACCCATTTCATCGCAGCGCTGACGAAGCTTTTGCATATACGCCAGATCGGCAACGCGAATACCTGCTTCGCCCTGTAAGGTTTCCATGATCACACAGGCGGTCTCTTCCGTGATTTGCTTCAGGTCTGCTTCGTTATTGAAGTTTATGAAGCTTATATCAGGCAATAAAGGGCGGTATTTCTGTTTAAATTCTTCATTACCCATTACGCTTAAAGCGCCGTGGGTACTACCGTGGTAAGCGTTTTTGCAGGAGATGATCTTAGTCCTGCCGGTATAACGTTTCGCTAGTTTTAAGGCGCCTTCGGTAGCTTCCGCACCGGAGTTTACAAAATACACGTTGTTCAGGCTGGAGGGTAGTACAGAAACGAGCTTCTCCGCAAATTTAACCATCGGCGTTTGCACGTACTCGCCATACACGGTTAGGTGCAGGTATTTGTTGAGCTGCGCCTGAATGGCCTCAAGTACGCGTGGATGGCGGTGCCCGATATTACTTACCGCAAAGCCTGACACCAGGTCGATGTAAGCTTTGCCATTGAAATCATACAGGTAAATGCCCTCGGCACGCTCTATTTCAAGCATTTTGGGCGTGGTAGAGGTTTGTGCGGTATTTAGTAAAAAGAGCTGTTTGTTACTGATCATGGGTATGGAATAGGGCTACAAAATTAGGAAACTATTTAAACTATGGTTTGTTATCCGCATAGATTAAACTTTGCCCAATGTCAAAATTCAATGAACTTATAAAATCCGAGAAACCTGTACTGGTTGATTTTTCTGCGGAATGGTGCGGCCCCTGCAAGATGATGGCACCAATACTACAGCAATTGAAGGGAATGATTGGCGATAGCGCAACCATATTGAAGGTGGATGTGGACCGCAACCCGGACGTATCCAACCTGTACCGTATTCAGGGTGTGCCTACATTGATCTTGTTTAAGAACGGGGAAATTAAATGGCGGCAGTCTGGTGTTGTACAGGCCAGCCAGCTGAAGTCCGTCATTGACGCTGCACTTTGATATTGCTGCTATTTCTGGAACAGAATATCGATTTGGGGCGGCAGAGGAAGCTTAACCAGCCTGTAAAACCTCAGGTAAGTGGAGTAATTAACTTGTTTGTATGGCTTGTTTCTGCCTGTCAAGATCTCTTAACCGGTTTTCCTTCTTGGCAAGCTCAGCTTGAGCATCAGCGAGTTTCTTTTGTGCATCTTCAAGCTTTTGGTTTGCCTCTTTCGCATCTTCTGCGTCATCCTGTGCATCGTCAGCTTTGGATTCTGCTTTTCGGATTTGCTTTAGATTGCCACTGGTGGCTGTAGATGCCTGTCTTCTGCTCTCTTCGAGTGATTCCCTTGATTTCGCTTCCGCCTTTTGCGCTTTAGCCTCGAGAACAGGAATATCGCTTCGTAACTTGTTGATGTCCCCCTGAAGGTTAACAACCTCACGCAAGAGCACCCGGTATTCCTTGTTCAGGTTTACGGTATCTGCGGCCGTAGTGTACGTTTTTGGGGAGCAACTGTAAAAGAATGCACTCAAGAATAGTGCGACAGGTAATAGGTAGATGATTTTCTTCATACCCCTATAAACCAATAACCATGCCTTTTTGAATGAAAGGCATGGTTATAATGGTGTTACATATTTCTGCGGTACTGTCCGCCGACCTCATAGAGGGCATGTGAGATCTGGCCTAGCGAGCAGTATTTACATACTTCCATCAACGCTTCGAAGATGTTCTTTCCCGCAATGGCGCTAAGTTGTAGTTCACGAAGAAGCGTTGCAGCCTGTTCCGCATTACGCGCCTGGAAGTTTTCCAATGCGGCAATCTGGAACTGCTTTTCCGATTCTGTAGCACGGATAACTTCTGCGGGTACAATGGTCGGTGAGCCATTCTTGTTCAGAAAGGTATTTACGCCCACAATAGGGTAGTCGCCATTGTGTTTCAATGTTTCATAATGCAGGCTTTCTTCCTGGATCTTACCACGTTGATACATGGTTTCCATCGCGCCAAGCACGCCGCCACGGTCGTTGATCCGCTTGAATTCCATCAACACGGCTTCTTCAACAAGGTCTGTTAATTCCTCTATGATGAATGCACCTTGTAATGGATTCTCGTTTTTAGCGAGGCCAAGCTCCCGGTTGATGATCAGCTGGATGGCCATCGCTCTTCTTACAGATTCTTCGGTAGGGGTGGTGATGGCTTCATCATAGGCATTGGTATGCAGCGAATTACAGTTGTCATAAATAGCATACAAAGCTTGTAGCGTCGTACGGATATCGTTGAAATCAATTTCCTGCGCATGCAGCGACCGCCCTGAGGTTTGGATGTGGTACTTTAACTTCTGTGAGCGATCATTACCCTTGTATTTGTTTTTGATGGCTTTAGCCCAGATCCTTCTTGCTACCCGGCCAATCACCGCATATTCCGGATCGGTGCCATTAGAGAAGAAGAAGGACAAGTTTGGAGCAAAATCATCAATATGCATACCACGGCTCAGGTAATATTCCACGAAGGTAAAGCCATTGCTCAAGGTAAAGGCAAGCTGTGAGATCGGGTTTGCGCCGGCCTCGGCGATGTGGTAACCAGAGATGGAGACGGAATAGAAATTACGCACCTGCTCATCGATGAAGTACTTTTGAATATCGCCCATCATCCTTAAAGCGAATTCGGTAGAAAAGATGCAGGTGTTCTGCGCCTGATCTTCTTTCAGAATATCCGCCTGTACCGTACCGCGTACAGTGCTGATGGCGTAAGCCTTAATCTTTGCATATACATCTGCAGGCAACACCTGATCACCGGTAACGCCAAGGAGCATCAGTCCAAGTCCGTCATTACCTTTAGGCAGTTCACCCTGGTAAACCGGGCGTTGCATGTTTTTGGCTGCATAGATCTCCTTGATTTTGGCTTCAACTTCTGCTTCCAGGCCATTTTCTTTGATGTATTTTTCGCATTGCTGATCAATTGCGGCATTCATGAAGAAGCCGAGCAACATTGGTGCAGGCCCATTGATGGTCATGGATACTGATGTAGAGGCCTTACAAAGGTCGAAACCGGAGTAGAGCTTCTTCGCATCATCAAGCGTCGCGATACTTACGCCCGAGTTACCGATCTTGCCGTAGATATCCGGGCGGATATGCGGATCTTCCCCGTACAAGGTAACCGAGTCGAAGGCTGTGGACAAGCGGTGTGCAGGTTGACCTAAAGACACGTAGTGGAAGCGCTTATTGGTTCGCTCCGGACCACCTTCACCGGCAAACATACGCGTTGGGTCTTCACCCTCACGTTTCAACGGGAACACGCCAGCCGCATAAGGGAATGCGCCAGGTACATTCTCGGTAAGTAACCATCGCAGTATATCTCCCCAGTCGTTGTACCTTGGTAAGGAAACCTTCGGTACTTTGATGTTTGAAAGCGAGGTGTAAAACAGCGGCTGTTTGATCTCTTTATCACGAACTTTGTAGATGAAGTCATCCTGCTTATACTGCAGCTGCATCTCCGGCCATTCGCGAAGCAACCTTTTGCAGCTGCCATCAAGTTGTTCTTCCAGGTGGTTGTAGACGTCCTGTAGCCCCGCACTCAGATTGTCACTGCCTGCGGGCATGTCTTCGGCAGATAGATCCATTACCCCTTTTAACTGGTACAGTTTTCTGGCGATGTCGCTCTGCTGTTGTACCCATTCATTGTATGCGGCACTGGCTTCGGCAATCTCCGCCAGGTAACGGGTACGGTCTGGTGGGATGATGTAAATCTTCTCCGACTGTGCGGAGGTCGTCAGGTTCTGAGCTTCGTAATCTATTCCGGTGACGGATTTGATCTTCTCCATGAGTGCGCTGAACAGGTTGTTCATGCCTGGATCATTGTACTGCGAGGCCATCGTGCCAAACACCGGGATGCTTTCATCCGCTGCATCAAAGAGGTTGTGGTTACGTTTGTATTGCTTACGAACATCGCGCAAAGCATCCAATGCGCCTCTTTTATCGAACTTGTTGATTGCGACTAAGTCTGCGAAGTCCAGCATGTCAATTTTTTCCAGCTGCGTCGCCGCACCAAACTCCGGTGTCATCACATACAAGGACACATCGCAGTGTTCTGTGATCTCCGTATCTGACTGCCCAATTCCGGAGGTTTCCACGATGATCAGGTCATAACCAGCAGCTTTACAAATGTCAATGCTCTCCTGAACATTTCTGGAAAGCGCCAGGTTTGCCTGCCGGGTTGCAAGAGAACGCATGTATACGCGTGGGTTGTTAATCGCATTCATGCGAATCCGGTCGCCCAGCAATGCGCCGCCAGTCTTTCTCTTGGAAGGGTCGACAGAGATGATGGCGATGGTTTTATCTTTTACTTCCAGCAGGAATCTTCTCACCAGCTCATCTACCAGCGATGATTTACCGGAGCCACCCGTACCGGTAATGCCCAACACAGGTGCTTGTTTAGCGGCACTTAGCTTTTTAAGTTCATCCACGAAGGCTTGTGTGGCTTCAGGGTCATTCTCGGCAATGGTAATTGCTGTGGCGATGCTTTTCACATCTTTGCTTTGTACGCCCTGCAGTTCGTTAGAGATCGTTTTTGCAGTGACAAAGTCCGTTTCCTGGAGCATGTGGTTGATCATTCCCTGCAGGCCCATTTTACGGCCATCATCTGGAGAATAAATCTTGGTAATTCCATATTGCTCCAGTTCAGCAATCTCCTGGGGCAGGATCACACCGCCGCCGCCGCCAAAGATCTTGATGTGTGTGGCACCGCGTTCCTGCAAAAGATCATACATGTATTTGAAGTATTCAAGGTGTCCACCCTGGTAGGAGGTCATGGCAATACCCTGGACATCTTCCTGGATGGCGCAGTTAACAACTTCATCTACGGAGCGGTTGTGACCAAGGTGAATCACTTCGGCTCCAGAGGACTGCAGTATGCGGCGCATGATGTTGATCGTCGCATCGTGCCCGTCGAATAAAGCAGCTGCAGTTACAAAGCGTATCTTATTTTGTGGTTTATAAATTTGAGTTTGTTCCATAAAGGAGATTTATATTTGGCCAGTAAAGTTAATAAAAAAATAAAGCCGCAGATTCTGCGGCTTTATGCTTGATGCGATATTTACCTTATCGTTTTCTGAAGAGACTAATGGTCTGTAAGTTCAGTAATTGCCTGCCCCACCGTGCCATTTGGCATCTGAATTTGCAGCATTGCTGCAATGGTAGGTGCAATATCCGTCATATGATGAGGTTTGTTTGTCTTGCCTGGTTTAACCTTCCAACCCATGAATACCGCCGGGATATGCGCATCATACGGATTCCATGAGCCGTGTGTGGTTCCAGTGCTTCCACCGTCAAACCAGTTTGGGTTTAAAATGAAGTAGATGTCGCCACTGCGGCGTGCATTGTAGCCATTTGCGATACGCTCTTTAAGCAGCGCCGGCAAAGTGGCTTCAGTCAGTTCCGTGATATCAACGGCGTTTAAAATACCCGTTTGTTGCTTAAGGAACTTGATGGTGGTTCTCTTCATATCTTCAAAGTCCAGCTCAGCTTTCTCAATTTCGGGTTTGTTGAAGATTACCTGATTGTTCATCACCGTCAAAACACTTCTCTGAATTTTGAACTCCTGTTCCAATAGTTTATTCAGGCCTGCAGCCAATTGCCGGTTACTAACCACGCCAGCTGGTAACTTGTTTGCTTCCATGAATTTAGGAACGTGCGCTGCGCCATGATCGGCAGAAAGGAAGAAAAGGTAATTTCCTTTACCCAGCGTTTTATCCAGGTAATTGAAAAAAGCTTCTAAGTCCTTGTCCAACCGCAGGTAGGTATCTTCTGCTTCGATTGAGTTTGGTCCAAACTGGTGGCCCACGTAATCTGTTGAGGAACAGCTCACGGCAAGGAAGTCTGTGTTACCCGCCTGACCCAGCTTCTCATGTTCAATTGCCAGCTTTGCCATATCCAGGGTCATCGTATTACCGAAAGGTGTACTTCTTACCAGGTCGTAGTTTTTATTTATGGCGTCTGTTAGCTTATGCGGAAAGGTAGAATTGGCTTCCCCTTTATAGCGGCCCTCAAAGGCATTATCATCTGAAGTACTCTGGGTATAGGTCTCTATCGGGTATAAAGTCTCCCAGTTTTTTTCGTAGAACCTGTTCTGGTGTTTCGCATTGTTATAGGCTTCTACCCAGGCAGGCAACTGCTGCATATAGTAGGTGCTGGTGATGAAATTTCCATTGGAGCCATCGTACCAGTACGCTGCATTTGCCGAATGGCCAGCCGGTAGGATGGAGCCACGATCTTTCATCGAGATACCAATAACTTTACTTTTGAAATTGGTCGCCAACCTGAGTTCATCCGCAATGGTGGTGGTCAGCATGTTCTTTGGCGACATCTCACCAGCATTTGAGGTAGTACCTACAGATTTTACAGACTTATCTTCTGCGCAATAAACATCACGTTGTAGTTCCGGGTCGTACCAGTTATTTCCGATGATGCCGTTAATTGCAGGCACAGATCCGGTGTAGATGGAGGCATGTCCACATGCAGTATAGGTGGGTAGATAAGGGATCATGGTGTTTTCGGCAGAGAAACCTTCGTTTACCAGTCTCTTGAATCCGCCCTTGGTATAACGGTCATAATACCTGTAGAGATAATCCCAGCGCATTTGATCTACGACCAGTCCGACAACTAACTTCGGTCTTTCGATTACCGTACTGCCCGTTTTCTTTCCTGTGGCACTAGCATGCTTTTTCTGCGCATACACTGCTGGATTAAGCAATAGCAGCGCGGTTAATATCAGGTATACCTTTCTCATCATATATAAATTAGGATGCCTAAAGGTATAAACTATGCAGACCTAATAACAGCTATGGAATGTAAAGAATTTATAAAACTTCGGCGACTACAAAGGTACTTCCACCAACAAATACAAGATCATCGGCAGCTGCATGCTGTTTTGCCGCACTTAAAGCTTCGGTAACTGTTTGGAACGCGCTGCCATGCAGCCCATGTGCCTGTGCCTGATCCTGTAAAGCAGCAACAGGAAGCGCACGCTCCAGTTTCGGTTGGCTGAAATAATAGCTTGCTTCTTTTGGAAGCAGCCCAAGGATTTTGGAGATGTCTTTATCTTTCACCATGCCGATCACGAAATGTAACCGCGCGTGCGGCGTCGCTTGGATATTCTTCAGCACCTCGGTGATTCCGCCCACATTATGCCCCGTATCACAGATCACCCGTGGATTAAAACTCAAAGTCTGCCACCTGCCTTGCAAGCCTGTAAGCTTTTTGACCTGCGACAAAGCATCATAAACATGCTCAGGTTCAATTTTAAAGCCCCGGGCATTCAGCTGGTCTACGGCAGCGAGCACTGCTGGGATGTTGTATTGCTGGTAGCTGCCATTCAGATCCAGCGCAAGGTCTTTATACTGAAGTTTCCCGTTTTTCTGAACGGAAAACACAAGTCTATTGTCTTTGCTGCACAGGCCCTCAACCTGGTATTCGCGTGATGCAAACTGCAGGCTTGTACCCACTTCAGCAGCTTTATCGACAAATACAGCCCTGGTTTCCGCTGCTTCTTCACCAACAATCGCGGGCACACCAGCTTTAATGATCCCTGCCTTTTCAAAAGCGATCTTCGGAAGGGTATCGCCAAGGATGTTGATGTGATCAAGACTGATATTGGTAATAAGCGATAGTTCCGGCTGAATAATATTGGTAGAGTCGAGCCTGCCACCCAAACCAACCTCAACTACCGCAACGTCAACCTCTTCAATCGCGAAGTATGAAAATGCCATGGCTACAGTAACTTCAAAGAATGATGGCTGCACGCGTTCAATCACCTTCATTTGTTGTTTTACAAAGGCGGTGACGAAAGCTTTCGGCGCCATCTTCCCATTGATGCGGATACGCTCGCGGAAATCTTTAAGGTGAGGGGAGGTGTATAAGCCGGTTTTATAGCCGGCTTTTTGTAGAATTGCAGCAAGCATGTGTGAGGTCGAACCTTTGCCGTTCGTACCAGCAACATGTATGCTTTTGAAAGTATCCTGAGGGTTCCCCAGACTTTCACAAAGTGCAAGGGTATTGGTTAAATCTTTTTTAAGCGCTGCCTCTCCAATCCTGGTAAACATCGGAAGTTTACTGTATAGGAAATCCAGTGTCTCTGAGTAGTTCATGAAATTATTAATGATGAAGCAAAAAGCCTATTTCACCTTGAAATTAAATATCACCACGCCCACCTGAACGTCCGGTGCATTTTCACTTTGATTAAGGCGTGCACCCATTACCGCTTCTTTACACTTCTGCCAAAGCTCACGGTCGTTCAAGGTGGTGCCTTTCACTCCCGGAACAGCGTTGATGACAATACCTTCACGGTTAATGGAAATCCGTACAGCGATTTTGCCGGTCTTCTGACCATCATCCTGGGGCGTTACCAGGTTGGTAAAACGTCTTAATGCAATTGGCGTTTCGCCGAAGCCTGAACCACCTTCGCCGTAGTTGTTGGATAGTGGGTCGCCATTGATGCTTCCCTGATTACCCGGCGTACTACCAGTACCATCACCTTTGCCGGTTCCGGTGCTCTTCTTGCCTTTGTATAAGGCATTCTGGTTGATGGTTGGCGTGGCAGGCTTTTCTTCAGCAGCAGCCGTAGGCGCTTGTGTGCTGGTTGATTTTTTGGTATTTACCGCAACCGCTTCTTCCGTAGATTGTGTCTGGATGTCTTTTGCACTGGATTCCACCACACTCTTGGTTGGCTCCTGCGGTACCGGAACAACCTTATCCGGGAGTTCATTATTTGCATCAGGATCAGCTGAAGGCTCTTCAAGGCTCGTATAGTCCGTACCCATACCTTCAACAGAGGTACCGTAGTTTACAACAATACCACCCATTCCAGCTTCCACCGGAGGCTCGAAGGTCCCTATCGCTATGAAATAGCTTAATACCAGGAAAAGCGCCATAATCCCGGTAGAGATGGCCAGCGCTTTTGGGTAATTATTTTCTTCCTCGTGGTAAATCATTATTTTTTAGGTTCTACAGCTAAAACAACTTTCAGCTTTAATTGATTTGCAACATCAAAAACCTGCATGGTGTTCTCAATAGAAACACCTCGTGCTACATATAAAACGATGGTTAAGTCTGGCGAAGCCTGTTGGTAGCTTTCTACTGCGGCCTGTAAACCCTCCAGATTAACCTGCTTCTTCTCCACAAAATACTCCAGGTTCTCACTGATCGACACCGTTATGGTCTTTTGTGCGTTCGACTGCTGGCCCGACTCCGATCTTGGCAGCAGCAGTTTCACCACTTGCGGGTTAACCACCGCCGAAGCAAGCAGGAAGAACAACAGCAAGAAGAACATGATGTCATTCAGCGCAGAAGTATGAACTTCAACCGTGGCTTTATTTCTCTTACGTAAATTCATTATTTACCTGGCTCTTCTAATAAGTCAATAAACTCGATGGAATCAGTTTCCATACGCAGGATAATACGTTCCACCATCATGTTCAGGATGTGGTACAACACGTAAGCTACGATACCGATCACCAAACCGCTGGCTGAAGTGATCATCTTAACGTATAAACCGCCTGAAATGGTACCAATCTCAATAGCTCCTTTGATGGAAACATCATGGAAGATCTGGATTACCCCGATGATCGTTCCAACGAATCCAAGCATCGGCGCAATACCAGCAACGATACCAAGGATGTTGATGTTCTTCTCCATTTTGGAAACCTCAAGTTTACCCACGTTCTCAATTGCACCTTCAATCTCTTTAATCGGACGACCGATTCTTCTTAGCCCTTTTTCAAGCATTCTGCTTAAAGGAGAACGATTATTTCTGCATACTGTTATGGCGTGATCTAACTTTCCTTCATGGATATATTGTTTGATCTGCAGCATCAGGTTCGCCTCACTTTTGGAAGCATTTCTGATGGTGATGTAACGTTCAATAAAAATTACCAATCCTAAAAATGCAAGCAATGCAAGTGGGATCATTACCCATCCACCCTGAAATAGCAGGTCAATGAAATGTATCTCCTGAGGCGGTGTTGCAACCACCTGATTGGTCAGGCTTGTGGTATCAGTTAGTTGTGTTGCTGTGTCTACGGTACCTTGTAGCAATGTGATCATATTATTGTGGTTTGTTTTTGTAAATGTATAAGCCTTTGATTTTCAATTTTTCACCCAATCTATCGCGTGCCTCTTTAGCGCTTTGCTCGTCCTTTAACGTGGCGATACTCATTTTTAGTCTCTTACCAGGTGCGTTATGAACCACTTTAGCTTTGATGCCGCTCCTTTTCATCGTCTCGATAAACCAGCTCGCTTCCTTTTCATTCAAAACGGAAGCGCCAATAACCTCATAGGTAACCACGGTATCTGCAGCAGCCTTGGCTACCGGTTGAACCGTTTTCAGGCTATCAACTGAAGGCGCTTTTTCCATTTTCAAGCGCGCTGCAGCAAGGCTGTCGGCCTGTGCCGTGGAGTCTACGATGCTTTGATCCCTTGCAATACGCGCCAGGCTGTCAGCCCTAAGCTTTTCCACCGTAGCGTTCGGAACAGTAGGTTCTTCCGTAAAAGAGCTGGATATTCTTGGATACAGGTAATAGGCGGCAACGCTGAGCAACAAAATCGCCAGCAATATCACCGCAACCTTGGTAAGCAAGGAGCCGCTTTCAGCAGGCGGTTCTTCTTTAATGGTATAGTTGATGCGGTTCTCAATGATCGGGCGCCTGATTTCGTTCAGGATCTCTTCATTGGTTTCCTTGCCTGGATTTTCCTCTTCCAGTAAATTCTCCGTAACGATGGCTTCCTGTTTGGTCATAGGTTCTGCAACAGGTTCCTGCGCTTGTTCCTTTGCAGGTGCTTCTTCCTCCACAACCGTGCTTACTGGAATGGTTACCGGAATAACAGGCGTAACCGGAATAACAGTAACAGCTTCTTCAGGTTGTTTAACCTCTGGCTCCTGCTTTAGAGGCTCCTGAGCCACTGGTTCCTGCGCTACAGGCTCTTCAATCTTTGGCAAACCGAAGAACTCGCGGCCTGGTTTAAAGTCTGCATGCTGTTCCAGTACGGTTTGTCCGTTCACCTGGCGAAGCACCCCGATAGGTCCAAAGTCCGCATAACCCTGATCGGCCAGCTGCTGGCTCAGCAGTATGGCAAACCGGCTGATTGCATCTGCTGCAACCTCCCGGCTTACGTTTTCTTTGGCCACCAGCTCGTTGATTAACAAACTGGAGTCACTGATTTCCTTTTTAAAAGCTGTAGTAGATCCGGGAGGCAGAAAAGAGCGGCTAACGCTGTCGTATCTGCCTGGAGATTTCTTTTTATAAATGGTTCCAAAGCCATCAATTCCGACTTCTTTATGAAACTGAATTAACTCAGCTACGTACTTTACTATCTCCATCGGGGTAAAAATAAATTATAATTCTATAGTAAGCAATTAATAAGCGAAATGCACTAGAATGAGTAGGTGATACCTCCAAATACGTTCAGACCAATGTTGTCATAGTACAAAAAGCGGCGGTTGTTCGAATTCATCAGGTTATTAACCTTCAGGAAAGCACCAAATTGCTTATTGATCTTATAGTCGGCACCCAGACCAAGATCTACAAAACCTTTCATGGTTACGATGTTCTCAATGGAAGGATCAGGAACCGAGTATGGAAGAACTGGCTGTGCGGTATAAACCTTGGCCTTGGTTTCTCCCTGCATATAAACGGCTGCGTTAAAGCTTAGCTGTTCATTGACGTTCAACAGCAAGTTAGAGCTTAAACGTGCCTGAGGCTTAAACCAGCTTTCACTTTCTGAAGCAGGTTTGTACTGTTCCATCGTTAAGCCACCGGTCCAACGTAAGGCATCGCTCACTTGTACGGTAATCTCACCGTTGATCCCGGTCAGCTTCATGTTGCCAAAATCGTAGATCACGTCAAATCTGTTTACTGCGCCAAAGTTGTTTACATACAATGGCATATCGGTGATCTTCTTGTGGTATGCTTTGATCTTGTAACCGAAACCAGGACCACCTGTTCCCTTAATTCCAGCAGTGATACTCATTTTCTCAATAGTATTCTGAATACGGATATCGCTGTTCAGGAAGGGATTTTCATCGGTAAAAGCTTTCATGCTGTTACGGTTTACGTCACCTTTAAGTTCTCCAAAGATCTGCAGGTAATCTGGTACCAGTGTGAAATCTGCCGTAACCAAAGGGAAAATCCTGGTGGTAGAGAATTCGCCAAATTCCTGTACGAAGTTAATCCCCGCATTGATTTTAACGCCACTCGCCTGTAAACGGATGTATGGGTTTAAACGTAAAAGGTTGTTCGAAATCTTAGTCGTTATACTTTTGGTCGATCCAAAATCAAGTCCTGCGGCAAGCCCAAGGTTGAAGCTTTGAATACGTTTATTCAGGTAACCATTAATGGTGATCGCATTTTCCCTGGCGTCATATTTATCACCCCAAAGGTAGCCATTGATTTTAGCCGCATAACTTAAAGCATTCTCATCCGTGCTGTAGCGATTTACCACTTCACCTTCTGCCTCGATAAAGTTAAAAGCCTGCTTTGCAGGATCAAGGTTGAAGTCCGGTTGTGAAGGATCTTGTCCGTAGAAACGAAGACCATTGCGCTGATAGTTTACACGGCCACTAAACGTTGCAAGGTCCGTGATACTTCTTCCAAATACGCTAAGTTCCTGCTGGTTGAATTTCTGTCCTGGTAGTTTACCTTCCTGACCGAAATGCCTGAAGTAACCACCTGCCTGCAAAGCTTCATCCTTGCCGGTGTTAATGTACGCTTCCAGTAGGGTGGTGGTTGCACTGCCAAAGCCGCCTTTTGCATAATTGTTGATGAGCTCTTCTTCTCGAGCGGCTGCAAGCTGTTGTGCCTGCAGTTTATTGATGTCGGAGTTTAACTCCAGCTTTTTATCCGTTAGTGAATAGTTGAACTTAGCTTTATAATCCACTACATCATTCAAATCCGGGCTTCTTCTTAGTTTAACAGCTTCCGCCAGGATGGGCTTATAAGGTCTTACAACTTCAATTTCCTCTGCTATGGTCTTATCGTCTGTTTTCTCGGTATTCTCCGTTTTCTTTACGTCCTGAGCTTGAGCAGCCAAGCCGGCAGAACCAACTAGAACAAGGGTTGTATATATAAATTTGTTGAATTTCATCTTCGCTGTGCTTATTTAATTTTTGCCAATTTCTCTTTTGCCGTAGGTACAATCTCATCGTCACCCTCATAGTTGTCGATCAAACTTAACAGGGTACTTTTTGCCTGCAGGTTGTCTTTCGTTGCCACATAGTTGTCGGCAAGTAAAAGGAAGGATTTTGCAACCCAGTAGTCGTACGATGGCATGTTGTTGATCAGGTCAAAGCAAGTCTTCAATGAAGTCTTGTAGTCACCTTTGGCATATTGAATCGCTGCCAGGTTGTATTTAGATTCTGCGGCAGCAATGGTCTTGGTTTTGGCTACCACGTTGCTGAATGCTTTTACAGCCGAAGTGGTATCCGCTTTTGCTAAATAAGCCTTTCCTGCATACAGGTCTGCACTGTTTTTCTCTTCTTCAGAAGACTTATCAGATTCCTTGATCAGCTGTACATATTTCACGATATCATCTGGCATGTTCAAAGCACTGTATGCTTTAAGCAGATTGTTGATGGCGTAGGTATAATGTGCTTTGTAATCTGCGGTTGTTTCAAGTCGTTTCAAATAAACGATTGCCTCGTTGTATTTTTTCTCTTTCAGGTACAACTCAGAAATACTAATTAAAGAACGCTCCGTGTAATCGCTGGTCCAGTCGTTCAGGATGTATTCATAATCCGGAATAGCATCTGCACTTCTGCCGATCTTCACAAGGGACTCGGCGCGGATAAAGCGTCCTTCTTTATCGTGGATTGGTTTAGGGAACTTATCAAAGTAAGCATTTACAGCCTCAACAGTTCCTTGTGCATCACCTTTCAGGTATCTAACGTTTGCCGCCTGGAATGCGATGTTATCCTGTTCTGCAACGGTGTAATTTCCAATTGGCGTGGTCGCTGCATAGTCTATAAAACCCTGTGAATCACCTTTGTCGATATAGATGTTCTTGATTGATTCTAAGGATTGTTTTGCTTCTTCCGTACTGCCATATTCATTGATGACCTTCTTGAAAGTCTCCGCGGCAGCCTGATCCTGATTTTGGTTGTATTGAACCAATCCAATGGTCACTAATGCTCGTGGAATATAACTGCTGTTTGGATATTTGCTGATTAAAGCAGTTAAGTCGTTCTTGGATTTATCCAGCTCACCTTTGTTAAAATAGGTGTAAGCCATTTCGAATCCGGCATCATCTGCATAGTTCGACCCTGGAAATTGCGTAAGCAAACTCTGCATCGTTGCAATTTTAGCATCATCCTGGCCTTGTAAACCCTGGATCATACCACGCTGAAACAAGGCGTAATCTTCACCGGTGTTCTTCTCAGCGATAATACGGTTGTAGTTTGCCAATGCATTTTCATAGCTTTTACTTACAAAATAAGCATCAGCCAATCTGATCCTGGCATCATTCACCGTTTTCGGATCCTTATCATTACCATTCAGGAAACGTTCGAAGTAGGTAGCTGCTTTGCTGTATTTTTCATCTTCAAATGCCGCATAAGCAAGCGCGTAATTCGCGTAGTTGTACACTTTGGTCTTACTCGCTGCAGGCATCCCAAGGAACTTTTCAAAGTTTCTTACCGATTCACCGAACTTCCGAAGCTCATAACCCGCTTCTGCCATCCAGTATGCCGTTAAAGCGGTGATCTCCGGATCTTCATTAAAGTTCTGCGACCTTAAGAACATCGATAAGGCATTTGGAAATGCACGTTCGTTGTAAAACTCCAGACCTCTGAAATAGGTAACTTTCTGGTAAGCTTCCCTGGCTTCCTGTGTTTTGTTAGGAATAGGTTCCAGGATATCTATTGCAGCCTGATAGTTCTTGCTACTTAGCAGGATTTCACCAAGCAAGGTCTTAGCCTCATTGATGCGTCTTGATTTTGGAAACTGTTTCAGGAAGCTTTGCGTGGATTCCATCGCCTGAGAGTTAAAAGTCAGCTCATAACTCAACTTGGCATAATTTAGCCAGGCATCTTCCTGTACCACTTTGTCAAACTCCAGTCGCGAAGCCCTGAAGAAAGCACTTCTCGCTTTTTCTTTGTTGCCTTGTTCAATAAACAGCTGACCAAGGGTGTACATACCATTCTGCAGGTAAACATCATCTTTGGTAAGCTTCTCCAGCACCGAGATCGCTTCCTTACTTTTCTTTAGTTTGTAAAGCGTGTAGCCATACTGATAGATGAACAAGTTGTTCTGAACGCCATTGGTATTTTTCGCATAGAAATCACGGAAGTAGATCTCTGCGTTCTTGTAGTCATTTTTAGCGAAATACGATGCCGCGATTAAGCTCAGCATCTCTGTTTCATATTCCTGCTTGGTCGACTTCAGAATTGGAACTGCATAAGAAATTACATCATCATATCTTTCATCAAGATAATACATGGAGGTAATGTAGTATGGGTAACTGGACTCATACGTTGGCGAGCCCCTTAGTTTTTCAAAGTTGGCGAGTGCGGTTTTATATTCCTTATTCAGGTAGTTGATGTACGCAAAATAATAGGTCGCACTTTCCTGAAAAGGAGAATCCTCTTTCTTAACAGCTTCAAAAAGTGGCTCTGCACGTTCAATGTCGTTCAGCTGGAAGTAAGCGTATCCCTGTTTAAACTGGTACTCCAATCGCTGTTTCGCAGAAAGCGTTGAAGGATCGGTCTTCTCAAACCATTCCAATGCTTTTTGATATTCCTTCTGATCGAAATAAGACTTACCAACATGGAAGTAGGCAAGCTTCGTGTTCGGATTCAAAGGGTAGTCCTTAATGAAATTCTGGAACAAGGCTTCTGCATCGCCATTGCCCAGCTCCAGTGCACAAACGGCAGCATAAAACTTGGCATTTTCACGAAGCAGGGAGAGCTCCGCATTGCTTTCCTGTTGGGTACCAGGTTTCTGCCTGATCTGTTCAACCAACCTGAATTGTTGGGCGGCAGCAACGTATTTCTCGTTATTAAGCAGCTCTAAGCCAGTCTGGTAATTTTTATTGAGGTTTACTATATTACTGATTTGCGCATATCCGGCGGAAAGGTTTCCAGCCAGTAATAGCGGAATAAAGAGGTATTTCTTCTGCATTGGGGTCAAATATGGTTGCTGCGAATATAGTTATATCTAATAAGTTTGTTAACATTTGTAATAAACATATGTTGATAACTTGTTAAACGGCAAAGTTGCAATTCATGGTATTGCAAGAAAACAGGTAATTATTAATCACGCTGAGCAGCAAGCAGATACAGTACAGCCATACGAACTGCTACACCGTTTTCCACCTGATCAAGAATGATCGACTGCTTACTGTCGGCTACATCACTGGTAATTTCCACACCGCGGTTGATAGGTCCGGGGTGCATTACGATAATTTCTTTGTCCAGGCTGTCGAGAATTTGTTTGTTCAAGCCGTACATCATGGCGTACTCGCGTTGAGAGGGGAAGTATTTAATGTCCTGTCTTTCCAGCTGAATGCGCAACATGTTGGCCACATCACACCAGTTCAAAGCTTTCATCAGGTTATGTTCCACTTTTACACCCAGTTCGTGGATGTGTCTTGGAATTAAGGTCGTTGGTCCACATACCATTACTTCTGCGCCCAGCATCTGTAAGCACAGGATATTGGAGATTGCCACCCGGGAGTGCAGGATGTCACCTACAATCACAACCTTCTTGCCTGCAACGTCGCCCAGTTTCTCGCGGATGGAGAAAGCATCAAGCAGCGCTTGTGTTGGGTGTTCATGGGCGCCATCACCGGCGTTGACGATCTGTGCGTTAATGTGCCTGCTCAGGAATACGCCGGCACCGGCATAAGGATGACGCATTACTACCATGTCCACTTTCATGGCCAGGATGTTGTTTACGGTATCGATCAATGTTTCGCCCTTGCTAACGGAAGAAGAGGATGCTGCGAAGTTCAATACATCAGCAGAAAGCCTTTTCTCAGCAAGTTCAAAGGAAAGTTTGGTTCGGGTAGAGTTTTCAAAAAAGATGTTGGCGATGGTAATGTCACGCAGCGAAGGCACTTTCTTGATGGGGCGATTAATTACCCCTTTAAAATTATCTGCAGTTTCGAAAATGAGTTCAATATCATTCCGGTTAATATCTTTAATACCTAAAAGATGCCGGGTTGATAGTCTGTCTGCTGCCATTTCTTATTTGTTTCTGTCTGATAATAAAATTACTTTGTCCTCTCCGTCTGTCTCTTTCCAGGTTACCCTTACAAGCTGAGAATCTACGCTGTCTACCTGCTGACCGGTATAGTCGGCTTCTACAGGCACATGCCTTGAAAACCTGCGGTCTATAAGCACCATAAGTTCCACTTTCGCGGGCCGTCCAAAAGCAAGTAAGGCATCAAGTGCCGCCCGGATGGTACGTCCGGTCCAGAGCACATCATCGATCAGCACCACATTCTTGCCTTCAATAATGAAGTTGATGGTATTTGAACTTGCATTCACCAGGCCATCTTTCCTTCTGAAGTCATCCCGAAAGAAGGTGATATCCAGATTTCCTTTCAGAATTTTACTGTCCGGTAGGATGGTCGAAAGCTCCTGTTGTACCCGGTCGGCGAAATAACTGCCCCGGGGTTGGATGCCTATTAATACGGTATTTGAAAAGTCGGTGTGGTTCTCAATAAGCTGATGGCACAACCTTTTGATTGTGATCTGAAACTTAGGGCCGTCTAGCAGTGTTCTTTTTTGCATGGACTTAGGGTTGCGCAAATATAAAAAAATTGGATGAAGCACAAAGCGCGCTGCCCAAATATCGGTCATTTAGTACATTTGCGTATGGCACATCCGGTGATATTTTTCGATGGTGTTTGTAACCTCTGCAATGCCGCAGTGCAGTTTATCCTGAAGCACGACAAAGCAGCGGTGTTTAAGCTGGCGGCGCTTCAGAGTGATGCAGCACGCCAGTTGCTCGCAGATCAGCCTGTTAATGCAGCGGCTTCCAACAGCATCCTGCTGCTCGAAGATGGACGGGTCTATAGCCGCTCCACTGCTGCGCTGCGTATAGCGAAACGGCTCAGTGGTGCCTGGCGATTATTGTACGTCTTCATTATAGTACCTGCATTTATTCGGGACTTTCTCTATGACCTGGTGGCAAGGAACCGTTACCGGGTATGGGGTAAGCAGGACAGCTGCATGATCCCGGCACCGGAGCTGCAGGAAAGATTCCTCTGAAATGCTTCCTGACGACCTGTTGAACCCCGGTATAAGCGGGGTCTAAGCGCCCTTGATCCGGCCAGGGGCGAGTCAACCCCGCTTCGAGGGCGGCTCAAGGCCGGGTTGAGGCCGTATTGACCCCCCGGCAGGTGCATAACCGTCCAAAATTGAACAGCTTTGTTGCATAAACGTTGCCGGATTATTTGCTAAATTGTGCTAAGCCTGAAGGGCTATATACCTAACCAAATAAAACCTATATGTTTAACAGAAGATCATTTTTAAAAGCCAGCGGGACGTTGGCGGGCATGGGACTGCTATCTGCTTCCGGATGTTCAAAGCACATTTTTTCAGCTGCCAAATCAAGGTATCCGCCTATAGGTCTGCAGACCTACACCTTGAATTTTCTTTTTAATGCCAAGGCTGCAAACACCGCTGAGGTGTTAAAGCAAATTGCTGCAATCGGGGTAAAGGAACTTGAAACGGCGACTGGCACACCCGACAGTCTTTACTATGGTCACAAACCAAAAGAATTCGCGAAAATGGTGAATGATCATGGACTGAAATGGATCGGGAACCATTATCAGGGCTTGCCGCGCCAGACCGCGAGTACCGGAACAGCGAACCGGCGCATAAACCTTCGTGATGATCTGCAGCAGATTGTTGATGATTCTGCCGCAGGCGGTTGTTCCTGGGTAATATGCTCCAGCTCGGCAGAATCGAATATGGATGAGATTAAACGAACTACGGAGATCTTCGCCCAAGCAGGGGAACTGTCTGCCGCGCAAAAGATGAAGTTTGCTTACCATAATCACCAGTCAGAATTTGACAAAATCGATGGCGTTAGTGCATACGATTATATATTGGGTCAGACCAATAAGGAACAGGTGTTTATGGAAGTGGATCTGGCCTGGGCGACCGAAGCGGGAATGGATCCGGTAGAGATGTTCAAACAATATCCCGGCAGATTTCCTTTATGGCATGTAAAAGATATCGATCGCAGCAGCAAAAAGCCATGTCCCGTGGGCCAGGGTAAGGTAGATTTTAAACGCATATTCGAGCAATCGGCACTTTCAGGTGTACAACATACTTTCATTGAACAGGATGGAGCCAAAACCATTGACGATCCCGCATCAAGCGTAAAGTGGATGCAAGCAAATCTGGTATAATTACCTGAGCCGATAAGTTGATCATTATGCTATCTTTGCGCATTAAATAATTTAAATGGGAGCAAATTTCATTGAGATTCTAAGAAAATCTCACAGTGTTATACTAGAAAAGTGGGTTGATAGCCAGTCAAATATCATGACTTACAATGATGATTTGATTAGTAGTCAGGAGATTAGGGAGCAAGCTGAAGAATTGTTGTCAGCCTTCCTGAAAAACTTAAATGTGGACAATGCCGGTAATGGCGACGCCCCAGAATTCGATGAAGTGGTTGAGGCTTTATCAGATCTTTCCATCAGCCGTGCAAAGCTAGGTTTCAGTCCTAAAGAAACTGGTGTTTTTGTAAATGGTATGAAAAATGCCATTATGGAGGTTCTTGAAGCTGAATTGATTGCAGATCCCGCAACATTATATGCTGCAAGCAAACAGCTGCATACGCTTTTCGACAGCTTCAATATTGTAACCTTTGAAACTTTCATTCGTGGACGTGAAGAGGTGATCATCAGACAGACAGATGAGATCTCAGAAATTTCTACCCCGGTAATCCGCGTATGGGAAGGTATCCTTGCCTTGCCGATCATCGGTACGTTAGACAGTGCCAGAACACAGGTTGTAATGGAAAACCTGTTAGAGGCAATTGTTGAAACCGGAAGTAGTATTGCTATTCTGGATATTTCAGGTGTCCCTGCAGTAGATTCACTGGTGGCACAACACTTGATGAAAACCGTTGCTGCAACGCGTTTGATGGGTGCGGAGTGCGTGATCAGTGGTATACGCCCGGAAATTGCACAAACAATTGTCCACCTGGGTATTGATTTGTCAAACATCATCACCAAAGCTTCTCTTGCCCACGCTTTAAGGTTCTCCTTTCAGTCGCTGAAGCTGGAAGTTAAAAAAGTACAAATTCCGGCAAACCGATAATACCCTATGGAGAAAATTCCAATTTTAAGAATGGGACCATTTCTATTGGTCACCATTCAAGTGGATCTTTATGACCGTCTGGCGTTAAATCTGGAGGCCGACTTAATCAAAACGATCAGCGACACCAACGCAAAGGGTGTGCTGATCGATATCTCTGTTGTTTCTATTGTCGACTCTTTCATGGGCCGTATTATTGGCAACATCGCAAGTATGTCGAAGATTCTAGATGCAGAAACTGTAGTGGTGGGTATGCAGCCGGCAGTAGCAATCACGCTTATTGAGCTTGGTTTGCCACTGACCGGTGTACATACGGCATTAAATGTTGAACGTGGAATGGAACTGCTGAAGTCAAAAGTAGATCTAAGTGACTATTCATCGAACGAAGATGAGGATGAGTATGAGCCAGATGATCAGCGTGATTACTAAACAATCGATGTTGATCCAGCAGGATCACGATGTTGTGCCTTTTCGAAACCGTGTTAAGGAATGTGCCGTAAAGCTAAAAATGGGCTTGGTCAATCAGACCAAACTCATTACTGCGGCGAGTGAACTGGTGCGTAACATGCTCAAGTATGGTCGTGGTGGTCAGGTGTTGATTGAAGGGGTTTCCAAAAGGAACCAATTCGGGGTGCGCCTGGTGTTTATCGACAAAGGCCCGGGTATTCCTGATATCGCGCTTGCCATGAAAGATGGTTACTCCACTGGTAAAAGCCTTGGACTGGGACTTCCCGGAACCAAGCGGCTTGTAAATGAATTTGAAATCGAATCGACAGTTGGCGTAGGCACCAAAGTGTCTATCATTAAATGGTGTAATGGTTAACAAGAACTATACACGTTATGAAGCTTCCGACCGGAGTTATTATGCGCTGCTAAGAAAAGGTATCCATAAACAGGCAGTACAGGCTGATTTTTCCGAGATTAAGATTGCGCACCTGGATCTTATTGTTGCCGAGATTACCTCCAACCTGGACAAATACACCAACGGTGGAGAGGTGCTCTGTGCCGTTCAGGGGCTGGGGAATGACCAATATATGGAGATCATCGCTTTGGACAGCGGACCGGGGTTCAATGACCTGGCCCTTATGATGGGTGATGGTATATCTTCAGGCAGTACTCTGGGCCATGGATTGGGCAGTATCAAAAGGATGTCTGACTTTTTCAGCATCTATTCCCTGAAAGGCTGGGGGACGATCCTAGTATCCAGGCTCTATAAAACAGATGCGCGTACTGAAAACCGCCGGATTGTGGTTCGGGGTATCGTGGTGCCAAAACCGCCGGAGAAAGTTAGCGGTGATGGTTTTACGTATAAGTTTTCAGAACGCTATTTTAAGCTGATGCTGATGGATGGGCTGGGACACGGACCTGAAGCCAACAAAGCTGTAGAAGAAGCATTCAGTGCATTTAAACTTTGTCCTTTACATGATCCTGCAGATATTGTCCGGTACATGCATCCACCACTGAAGAAAACCAGAGGGGGGGTAGGCACTGTATTGGTGTACGATGGACAGAAGGATGTTTATAGCATTCTTGGTGTTGGGAATATTGCATCAAAGATCGTCGGCAATACAGAGTGTAAAAATATTATGCCTTATAACGGTATCATCGGCCATAACATTCCAAACACCATGACCAGCCATGAGATACCAGCTAAGGACTACAAGTTTATTGTGATGTGTTCAGACGGAATTAAAACTCGCTGGGATATTACGAAGTATCCACACATACAGCGTTACGATCCGATCATCATCGCAGCAGCTATTTATAAAGATTTTGCCCGGCATACGGATGATATGTCGGTTGTAATTATAAAAATAAATAAGGTATGATCAAGTTAGCAGAGGTTACCTTAGAAAACGAGATGGATGTGGTATTATCTGGTCAGAAGTTTCTGAAAATAACAGAGCTGCTACACCTTAATTTGTCGACCCGCAGCACCTTTGCGAGTGCGGTTTCGGAGGTTGTACGGGTGATGACCGAACACACCGACCATGGTGTGTTACAGCTTGGGATTGTGGAGCAGGATCGCCGTCAGAAGCTGATATGTAAAATATGTTACCCAGCAGATGAACCGCCTATAGATCCCGACCTGTTCATGTATGCTAAAAAGCTGGTGCCTTTCTTTGATACCCATAAAACTGCCGAAAAAATTATTGTTGAATTTTCGATCGGCTTACCTAAATCATTGAACCTTAACAGGCTTAAAATTCAGCAGATTGCGGAAGCGCTTGAGCAAAACGGTCCGGTGTCACCTTATGAAGTGCTGAAGATCAGTAAGAATGAACTTACGGCGAAGGCTGAACTTCAGGAGGCCGAACTTCGTGCTTCCAAGGTGATGAATGAACTTAAATCAGAGTTCATTTCCATGGCCAGCCATGAGCTTAAAACCCCGATTACCATATTGAAAGCATATGGACAGTTGGCGCTTTCGCCCAAAGTGAAAACAGTAGAGCAAGCACAGTCGATCGTAGCAAAAATGAATGCACAGTGTGTCAAGTTATCTACGCTTGCCTTGCAGTTGCTGGACTCCGCCAAAATTGAAATCGGTCAGTTGGAATACAAAATGACGCCAGTGGATTTTGTGAGCTATCTTCATCAAACCATTGAAGATCTGCGGCACTTGATTCCGCACCATACACTTGTGGTCGATTGTGCTGATACCTATACCATACGGATTGACCAGCTACGTATGGAGCAGGTGCTGAGTAACTTACTCAGCAATGCTGGCAAGTACTCTGAATCCGGTACGAGCATACATCTTTGTACCAAAAATGATTATGAGAACAAACTGTTGATCTTCTCTATCAAAGATGAGGGTATCGGCATTTCGCCGGACGGCATCACGAAGATCTTCCAGAAATTTCACCGTGAACCAGAAGTGCTAAGCAAACATTCCGGACTTGGAATGGGTATGTATATCGCAGCTAAAATTGTGGACGCACATGGTGGTGATATTTGGGTAGAAAGTACCACAGGTGAAGGATCTACCTTCCATATTTCGTTACCTTTCGCATAAAAGACCTTAGAGAAGCGCTGATCTCCCACCGATAAAACACTTAAAAAAGGGCCGCCAGGCCCTTTTTTGCTGTATCCTACGATGTTGATAAATTTTTTGTGGTAGAAAGTGGTAAAAAGTGGTAGAAGTCGTTAATTTTACCCTACATTAAAGGTGTAAATATTATAATGGTTCAACTGCTGGGAGAGTATGATTGTAAATTGGATGCGAAGGGTCGCCTGATGGTGCCTTCCGGTCTGAAGAAGCAATTGCCAAATGTTGACCAAGAGGGACTTGTCATCAACCGTGGGTTCGAAAAGCATCTGGTTATTTATCCGAAGAAAGTTTGGGAACAGAAGATTGAAGAGTTGAGCAAACTTAATCAATACGAAGAAAAACACCGGATCTTTATTCGACTATTTACCCGGGGTGCGACCGAATTGCTGATGGATGCTACTGGAAGGATTAATCTTCCAAAATCGTTGATGGAAGCTGTTGGGATTTCCAGCAACTCAGAACTGGTTTTAGCATGTCAGCTGGATAAGATCGAAGTTTGGAACAAAGGGGCTTACGAAGCTTTGTTTGACGAGGATCCGAAGAGCTTTGCACTTTTAGCGGAAGAAGTAATGGGAAATAAAAACAAGGGGGAGCATGGAAACTAATTACCACGTACCAGTATTGTTGCAGGCCTGTATTGATGGTTTAAACATTAAACCCGATGGTGTTTATGTTGATGTAACCTTCGGTGGGGGCGGCCATTCCCGTGAGATCTTAAAACACCTGGGCGATAAAGGTGTCCTGATTGCTTTTGATCAGGATCCTGATGCACAGCGTAACAAGATTGATGATCCAAGATTCCGTTTCGTAGATCAAAACTTCGCTTTTCTTAAAAACAACCTTCGTTTATTGGGATTTAAAAAAGTAGATGGCATCCTGGCTGATCTAGGCGTGTCCTCACACCAATTTAATGAGCCTGAACGTGGGTTCTCCACACGCTTCGAGTCTACACTGGATATGCGTATGGATAAGCAAGGTGAATTAACTGCAGCGACAGTTTTAAACACCTATTCTGAAGAGCAATTACATCGCATCTTCGGCATTTACGGTGAAGTTAAGAATGCTAAATCACTGGCGAAAGCAGTTGTTACTGCACGTGTGTCGCAGCCGATCAACACGCTTGCCGAGTTTAAGTCCGCAATTGCTTCGCATATCCCAAAGGGTAAAGAACACAAGTATATGGCGCAGGTTTTTCAGGCGCTTCGTATTGAAGTGAACAAGGAGATTGAAGTGTTGGAGCGCTTCCTGGAGCAAACAGCAGAGGTGTTGAATCCGGGTGGTCGCCTCGTGGTGATGTCCTATCACTCGCTGGAAGACAGGCCTGTAAAGAATTTCATTGCCAAAGGCAAGGTCCGCGGAGAAGTAGATAAAGATTTCTATGGTAATCAGCTGAAGCCTTTTAATGTGGTAACGCGAAAGGCTGTTGTCGCTGATGAAAATGAACTGGTGGATAACAGTCGTTCAAGAAGTGCAAAATTAAGGATTGGAGAAAAGATATGAGTAACCAATTCAGAACATATGAGGTCGACGAGCCGGAAATGATGGCTGAACCGATCGTTAAGGTAAAGAAAGCAAAGCCTGTAAAAGATGTGCCTGAAGCCAAAATGGGCGCCAAGACATTTTTTAAGAAGCTTTTTAGTGAGGGTGGTGTGAGTAAGGAAGCTGCAACGGAGATGTTGCCGTTTTTGTTGTTTTTATCCTTTCTGGGGATGTTATACATTGGAAACAGTCACATCGCGATGCAGAACATCAGGAATATTGACAAACTGCAGAAAGAAGTAAAAGAATTAAGTTGGGAATACAAGTCGCTTAAGGCTGACTTGATGTTCAAGAGTAAATTGACCGAAGTTGCAAAGAAGGTAGACACTTTGGGTGTAAAGACTTTAACCGAACCGCCAAAGAAAATTATTGTGAAGAACAATGAACATTAGAGCGAACATATTACTACGTGTTTATCTGGCTTTCGGCCTGATTGTACTGCTTGCCGTGGCGGTATTAATCAGACTTTGCGATGTACAGTTTGTAGAGGGGAGTAAATGGCGTGCCATGGCCGATAGCCTCTCTACAAAGTATGTCAATATAGAGCCTGCGCGTGGAAATATTTATTCTAACGATGGAAGCCTGCTGGCGACTTCGGTTCCGGAGTATGAACTCCGTATTGATATGTTTGCTGGTGGCATCAGTGATAACGAGGTTTTCTACAGCAAGGTAGATTCCCTGGCGATTCGTTTGTCGGGCTTCTTCAGGGATAAGAGTCCTAAGGAATACGCGCGAATGCTGCGCCGTGCCAGACAGGATTCCTCGCGCTATGTGTTGCTTAAACGTAAGGTTAATTACCAGGACCTTAAAGTTGTGCGAAGCTTCCCGCTGTTCAATATCGGGAAATACTCCGGCGGCTTAATTGCCATTCAAAAGAATAAACGCATTCTTCCTTTCCAATTTTTAGCTCAACGTACTATTGGTTACAAGAATGTAAACGTGCAGAATGGGGTAGGTCTGGAAGGTGCCTACGGTAAATATATCGATGGTGAAAGTGGTAAGCGTTTAGTGCAGCGTACGGCGGGTGGTGTTTGGATGCCGGTGAATGAAGAAGCGGAGATCGCTTCTAAAGAAGGGGCGGATATCATTTCCACGATCGATATTAATATGCAGGACCTTTGTCAGAGTGCCTTGGAGAAGCAGCTTATTGCAAGTGATGCACACCATGGTACGGTGATCCTGATGGAAGTTAAAACCGGTGAGGTTCGTGCTATTGCCAACTACACCAAGGTTGCCAAAGGAGAATATAAAGAAACGTTCAACTACGCCATTGCAGGTAACCAGGATCCTGGATCAACATTCAAAGTTGCTTCTTACATGGCGCTGCTGGAAGATGGTCTGGTTGATACAAATACATTGGTTTCAACGGAAAATTACAGAGTGCCAGGGAAGACAATCAAAGATTCGCATGGTAGCATCGGTGTTGTAACCGTGAAGAAAGCTTTTACAGAATCTTCCAATGCTGCGATTGCACAAATGGTAAATACCCATTACCGTAATGATCAGTCCAGGTTCACGGATCATCTGTATCGTTGGGGATTGAATGAGAAACTTGACCTGCAGATCCCAGGTGAAGCACAGCCGGTAGTTAAAAATCCAAAGAATAAAAGCTGGAATAAGAACCTGACTTTACCGCAGATGGCATATGGCTATGAGATGCAGTTAACGCCTTTACACATGCTATCTTTCTATAATGCCATTGCAAACGATGGTAAATTGATCGCACCCATCTTTGTTAAGGAGATCCGTAAATTAGGCAACCCAATAGAGCAATTTGAGGCAAGGGTAATCAACGAGAAAATTGCTTCCGATGAAACCATCGATAAGATGCAGGATCTGCTGGAAGGTGTATTCACACAGGGTACAGGAAAATCGCTGGCTTCTAAATATTTCAAGATCGCCGGAAAGACGGGTACTGCACAGGTAGCGGATGGGAACAAGGGATACCGCGCTAAACGTCAGTATCAAAGTTCCTTCTGTGGCTATTTTCCTGCAGACAATCCAAAATATTCCCTAATTGTGGTGATCAACGATCCTAAAGGTGCTTATTACGCGGCGCTGGTAGCAGGCCCGCCATTCAAAGAAATCGCAGACCGCATTTACGCCTCTGATATGTCCCTGGCCAAAAACTACACCGAACATCTGGTGGGAAATACCAAAGCACCTGAAGCAAAAGCAGGTAAAAGCAAAGCCGTGAAAACCGTTTATCAGTCTTTAGGTATCAAAACATTATATGCTGCCAAAGGTGATTACTTCAACAGCATTGATACCAGCAATGGCCTGGTTTACCAGGAATATACTTCCGTAAAGGGCGTGATGCCGAATGTTACCGGCATGGGCTTAAAGGATGCATTATACCTTTTGGGGAATGCAGGCCTTAAAGCGAAAGTAACAGGTAGTGGAAAAGTAGTAAAACAGTCGATAGCGCCGGGCTCAAAGATCAGCAAGGGCTTAGGCGTACAAATAGAATTGAAATAATATGCAGCTGCAGGATATCCTATATGGCGTAACGATACAGATGCTTGTTGGTGTAACAAACAGGGAGGTTGCCGCACTGGAATTTGATTCCAGAAAAGTTCAGCCTGAAACCGTATTTTTTGCCATTAAAGGCACCTTGGCCGATGGGCATCAGTACATCGGGCAGACCATTGCTGCAGGTGCATCGGTGATTGTCTGTGAAGATATGCCGGAAGTACAGTCGCCGGAGGTGACCTACATCCAGGTGGAAAACGCCCATGTAGCGCTCGGGATTATGGCTGCCAATTTCTATGGCAATCCATCTTCCAAGCTGAAACTCGTTGGGATTACCGGAACAAACGGCAAAACGACCATTGCAACCTTATTATTCAAGCTCTTTACGGAACTTGGATATGCTGTTGGTCTGATCTCAACTGTAGAGAACCAGATTAAAGAAACGGTTATTCCATCTACGCACACCACACCAAACCCGGTTGCACTAAACTTGCTATTAAAGCAAATGGTTGATGCCGGCTGTGTCTATTGCTTTATGGAGGTAAGTTCACATGCGGTGGTGCAACACCGGATTGAAGGATTACACTTCGCAGGGGCGGTGTTCTCTAATATTACACACGATCACCTGGATTTCCATAAAACCTTCGACAACTACATCAAAGCAAAGAAAGCGTTTTTTGATGGTTTGCCAAAGGCAGCCTTCGCCTTGACCAATGCAGACGATAAAAACGGTATGGTGATGCTGCAGAACACGAAAGCGACCAAGAAGAGCTATGCACTTAAACAGATGGCCGACTTCAAAGCCAAGATTATTGAAAACAGCTTCAGTGGCCTGAACCTTGAGATCGATCAGCTTGAAGTGTACTTCAAACTTGTGGGTTCATTTAACGCTTATAACTTACTGGCGGTATATGGAACAGCCATACTACTGGGTGAAGACAAGATGCAGGTGCTTACGGTGCTTAGTGAGCTTAGTGGCGCGGAAGGTCGCTTTGACTATGTTGCAAATAACCAAAAAATCATCGGTATTGTAGATTATGCGCATACACCAGATGCCGTGCAGAATGTATTAAGCACGATCGCGAATATCCGCAAGGGCACAGAGCAAGTGATTACTGTAATTGGCTGCGGCGGTGATCGTGACACCTCAAAACGTCCGGTGATGGCACAGGTAGCCTGCGACTGGAGTGATAAGGTGATCCTGACGTCCGACAATCCAAGGACCGAGGATCCAAACGCCATACTGCGCGATATGGAGGCTGGTGTTTCACCCAGCAATAAACGTAAAACATTAACCATAACAGATAGGAAGGAAGCAATTAAAACAGCATGTCATCTGGCAAAGCCTGGAGACATCATTTTAGTTGCTGGAAAGGGACATGAAAAATATCAGGAGATCAGTGGGGTGAGGTATCATTTTGATGATAAGGAAATTTTAACGGAACAATTAAACTTAATCAGCTAATGTTATATTATCTATTTGATTACCTCCGAGAACATTATGACTTTCCTGGATTAAGATTGTTCCAGTACATCACCTTCCGTACCTCCCTGGCGATCATCATTTCTTTGATCATCACGACTGTTTTCGGACATAACATCATCAGCTATCTGCGAAAAATGCAGGTTGGCGAAACCGTTCGTAATCTTGGGCTCGAAGGCCAGATGCAAAAACAGGGTACACCAACGATGGGTGGTATTATGATCCTGCTTGGTATTCTGGTGCCAACCTTATTGCTGGCAAATTTGTCGAACATCTATGTCATTCTGATGATTGTAACCACCGTTTGGATGGGGGCAGTTGGCTTTTTAGATGATTACATCAAAGTTTTTAAGAAAAATAAAGAAGGCCTTGCTGGTCGTTTCAAAATTGTAGGTCAGGTAGGTCTTGGACTGATCATTGGCTATACCATGTACTTTCACCCGAACATTGTAGCACGTCAGAAAGTTGATGAGGCCAACATCACGAAATCTAAAGCACCGATGGTGTTAAGGCAAAAAGGTGAAACCTACTACTATACACAGGACATCAAGACTACGATTACGAATGTTCCTTTTTACAAGAACAATGAGTTTGATTACGCCAAGGTGCTGAAATTCATTGGTCCAGGATATGAGAAGTATGCTTTCCTGGTGTTTATGGTTTTTGTTGTAGTGATCATCACCGCCGTTTCCAACGGCGCAAACATCACCGATGGGATCGATGGGCTCGCCACGGGTACCTCAGCCATCATCGGGATCACGCTGGGCATTCTGGCTTACGTCTCTGGTAATACCGTCATTGCCGACTACCTCAATATCATGTACATTCCAAATTCTGGAGAGCTGATGATTTTTGCGGGCGCTTTTGTGGGTGCATGTGTCGGCTTCTTATGGTACAACTCTTATCCCGCACAGGTTTTTATGGGCGATACCGGCAGTCTTGCGATCGGTGGAATCATTGCAGCCTTTGCGATCATGATCAGGAAGGAACTGTTAATTCCAATACTTTGTGGCGTGTTCCTGGTAGAGATACTTTCGGTTATGCTGCAGGTTTCTTATTTCAAATACACTAAGAAACGCTTTGGTGAGGGACGGCGTATTTTACTGATGTCTCCCTTACATCACCATTATCAGAAAAAAGGCTACCATGAAGCGAAGATCGTTGTTCGCTTTTGGGTAATTGGAATACTGCTGGCCATCATTACAATCATCACCTTAAAAGTAAGATAATGGAAAAGGGCAGGATTGTAATACTAGGTGCTGGTGAAAGCGGATACGGTGCAGCATTGCTGGCGCAGAAGCAGGGCTTTGAGGTCTTTGTTTCAGACGCGGGCAAGATAGCACCCGGCTATAAAGAGAAATTAACCGCATTGAATGTGCCTTTTGAAGAAGGTCAGCATACCAGTGACTTGATCACCAATGCGACAGAAGTGATTAAGAGTCCTGGTATCCCCGAGACTGCAGCTATGGTGAAGACCTTGCTGGCTGCAAATGTGCCGGTGATTTCGGAAATCGAATTCGCTAAACGTTATACCAAAGCAAAAACGATCTGTATTACAGGTTCAAATGGGAAGACAACGACTTCAACACTGATCTACCATCTGCTGAAAAAAGCAGGTATCAATGCTTCACTGGCAGGAAATATCGGAAAAAGCTTTGCTGCACAGGTCGCTGAAGATCAATACGACTGGTATGTGCTTGAAATTTCAAGTTTCATGCTGGACAACATGTTCGAATTTAAGGCAGATATCGCGGTACTGTTAAACATAACACCGGATCATCTGGACCGCTATGATTACAAAATGGCAAATTATGCAGCATCAAAAATGCGCATTACACAAAATCAAACAGCAGCGGATTATTTCGTTTACTGTGCTGATGATGCCGAAACCATGAAAATGCTGCAGACCATGAAGCTGCAGGCCAGGCAATTTCCATTTTCAATCCTCCATCACGTAGATGAAGGTGCCTGGGTAGAAGACGACCTAATCCACATAAATATAAACTCAAAAGATCAATTTACTATGTCTATAGCAGAGTTAGCCTTACAAGGCAAGCACAATATCTACAATTCAATGGCCTCGGGTATTGTTGCCAAAGTGCTGGATATCCGTAACGCGACCATTCGTGAAGGGATGGGAGATATAAAGAATATTGAACACCGCATGGAGTTTGTTGCCAAGATCTCGGGTGTAACTTACATCAATGATTCTAAAGCGACCAATGTGAATTCAACCTGGTATGCACTGGAGAGTGTAAGTACAGACGTGGTGCTGATCATGGGCGGGGTAGACAAAGGAAACGATTATGAAATGCTTAAGGACCTGGTGAAAGACAAGGTAAAAGCGATCGTTTGCCTGGGTAAAAACAACAAGCGCATTCATGAGGCTTTTGAAGATGATGTGGACATCATTGTAAACACCTTTTCGGCAGATGAAGCGGTACAGGTTGCTTATCATCTGGCAAAGAAAGGTGATACCGTGTTACTTTCACCTGCATGTGCAAGTTTTGACCTTTTCACCAGCTACGAAGACCGTGGCCTCCAGTTTAAAAAAGCTGTAAAAGAACTATAGATATGTCGGTAAGTGCGCTATTGGAAAAAACAAGGGGAGATCGCTGGATATGGCTGATCATTATCCTGTTGTCGTTAATTTCGATCCTTGCAGTATACAGTGCAACGGGCACACTTGCCTATAAACAAGGGAAAGCCGTAGAAAAGATCCTGCTCACCAAGCACATCATCTTTGTGGTGATGGGTATTGCCATGATCTACATCTCGCATTTGCTGGATTATAAGTATTATGCGGGTATTTCGAAGGTGCTGATGATCATCACGGTGCCACTGCTGGTTTATACCCTGGTGTTTGGAACCAGTTTGAACGACGCCTCGCGTTGGGTTAAGATTCCATTTATTGGTTTAACCTTCCAGACATCCGATTTGGCGAAGCTTGCGCTGATCACTTTCCTCGCACGTATGCTGACCAGGAAACAGGAAAATATCAAGGATGTAAAAAAGGCCTTTGTGCCAATTATGGGTTCAGTATGTGTGGTGTTTATCCTTATTGCATTGGCGAACTTGTCTACAGCGCTGATGCTTTTTGGCGTGAGTATTCTGTTGTTAATTATCGGCAGGATCAGCATTAAGCAGATTGGAATAGTTTGTGCAGGTGGGGCGATATTACTGCTCTTTGTGGTGTTCCTTGGACCAAGAAGGGAGACCTATAAATCTAGGATCCAGTCTTTCCTGCATCCCGAGTTGCAGCATTCCGATAAGACCTATCAGGCAGACCACGCGAAGATGGCCCTTGCTAAAGGTGGCGTGTTCGGTACAGGGCCTGGAAACAGCATTGAGCGCAATTTCTTGCCGCACCCGTATTCGGATTTTATCTTTGCAATTATTGTAGAAGAGTATGGTTTTTTTGGTGGCTTGATCATCATTATACTCTATCTTGTGTTGCTCTATCGATGTGTCCGGATCGTAACGCAGAGTCCAAAAGCATTTGGCGCTTTGCTTGCTGCCGGACTAAGTTTTAGTTTAACCATCCAGGCTTTTGCAAACATGGCCGTAGCTGTAGGTTTAGGCCCGGTTACTGGTGTGCCTTTACCATTGGTGAGCATGGGTGGAACCTCGATGATCTTTACCAGTATTGCGTTTGGTATCATTCTGAGTGTAAGTAGAGACGTAGAAGAAAATAATAAGAAAGTTGTCGTTGGTGAAATTCCAGCAATGGCATAAAGTTATAACAATGAGACCAACAAGAATTATCATATCAGGAGGCGGTACCGGCGGACACATATTTCCGGCGATATCCATTGCCAATGCTTTAAAGCGTTTGGAGCCGGGTTGTGAGATCCTGTTTGTTGGTGCATTGGGCAGGATGGAGATGGACATGATCCCTGCCGCCGGGTACAAGATCATTGGGCTGAACATCGCTGGTATCCAGCGGGGTTCCATCGTAAAGAACCTGGCGCTGCCCTATAAAATGTTCGACAGCATGCGTAAGGCATTGAAGCTGATCACGGACTTCAAGCCAGACGCCGCAGTGGGTGTAGGTGGTTACGCTTCGGGGCCGCTGTTACTTGCAGCATCCTGGAAGAATGTGCCGTACCTGATTCAGGAGCAAAACTCGTATGCTGGTGTCACCAATAAAAGGCTGGGCAAGAAAGCTGCGAAGATCTGTGTTGCTTTTGACGGGATGGATCAGTTTTTTCCGGCAGCACGCATCCTGAAGACGGGTAACCCGGTACGCAAGGATGTTGTGGATATCGAGAACAAACACTTTGCTGGTGCAGAGCTGCTGAAACTTGATCCGCTGAAGAAAACGATCCTGGTAACAGGAGGTAGTTTGGGTGCAGGCACGCTGAACAAAAGCCTGGAAAAACATTTAAAAGATATTACAGACCAGGATGTGCAGTTGATCTGGCAAACTGGTAAATACTATTATAAGGGTATCATTGAACGTTTAGGTGCGGAGCCGCATCCAAATGTGCGCATTCTGGAGTTCTTAAACCGGATGGACCTGGCATATGCTGCTGCTGACGTCATTATTTCACGTGCAGGAGCGGGGACCATTGCGGAGCTTTGCCTGATTAAAAAGCCAGTGATCCTGGTGCCTTCCCCGAATGTTGCTGAAGACCACCAAACTAAAAATGCACTGGCCCTGGTGAAGAACCATGCGGCTTTAATGATCGCTGACCGTTCGGCAGAGGACACGCTGGTGAAAGCTGCGCTGGATCTTTTAAACGACAAGTCGAGATGCGAAGCTTTTTCAGAAAATATCGGAAAAATGGCGCTTCCGAATGCGGATGAGATCATCGCCAACGAAGTTTTAAAATTAACCAGGAGGGCATTATAGATGGAGTTGCAGGCAATTAGACGTGTTTACTTTGTAGGTGTTGGCGGCATTGGAATGAGTGCCCTGGCCCGCTACTTTGTGATGCGTGGTTGTTTGGTAAACGGGTACGATAAAACCCGTACACCGCTTTGTGAGGCGCTTGAAGCTGAGGGAATATCCATCAGCTATCAGGACCGTGCAGAAAGTATTGCTCCGGAATTCGTTGCGCCATCTGAAAGTACGCTTGTTGTATATACGCCAGCTATTCCGGCGGATAGTGCCATTTTGCATTACTTCAGACATGCAGGCATTAAGCTGTACAAACGTTCTGAAGTATTGGGTATTATCAGTGCAGGACAGTTTTGCATTGCCGTTGCGGGAACGCATGGAAAAACAACGACTTCTGCAATGATCGCGCATATACTGAAAGCAACAGGCCATGATTGTACGGCCTTCCTTGGTGGCATCGCCAGCAACTATAACAGCAATTTCATTGCGGGCGAGAACAACGTTGTTGTCGTGGAGGCAGATGAATATGACAGATCTTTTTTAACACTTCATCCCGACATTGCAGTGATCACGTCCATGGATGCTGATCACCTGGATATTTATGGTGATGCAACACAATTGGAGGAATCATTCAGGTTATTTGCTGGTCAACTGAAATCTGGGGGAACCTTGTATGTGAAAGCAGGACTACCATTGACAGCTTTGGATACTTATGGCATCGGGCATGAGGGCGGCATTTCGGCGACAAATATCCGCGTAGAAGCAGGCCACTTCGTATTTGACTACGAAAATGGATCTGCATCGATATCGGGCATCCGGATGTTACTTCCCGGGCGGCATAATATTGAGAACGCATTGGCCGCGATCAGTGTGGCATTAAAAGTAGGCGTAGCGGGAGATCAGATTAAGAAAGCACTGGAACTTTTCACAGGGGTTAAACGCCGCTTTGAGTACGTGGTACGGAATGCGGAACAGGTGTATATCGATGATTATGCCCATCATCCTGAGGAGCTGAAAGCATGTTTCAGCGCGGTGCGCGAGCTTTTTCCAGGCAGGAAACTGACCGTGATTTTCCAGCCACATCTATTTACACGCACTCGTGATTTCGCGGAAGCGTTTGCACAAGTGTTGAGTACTGTAGATGATCTGGTGTTACTGGATATCTATCCTGCACGGGAGTTGCCAATTGCAGGCATCAACGCGGAGTACCTGTTGGATAAAGTTACGATACAGGATAAGAAGATCCTGAACAAAACCCAGGTACTGGGTTATATAGAAGCAAAAAATCCTGCCTTGCTGGTAACCGTAGGTGCAGGCGACATCGATACCTTGGTTGAACCTTTAAAAGCCATTTACCATGCTTAAGAGGATTCGCTGGAAACTGGTATTTAAAACAACAGCATGGGTGGTTTCTATGGTGGGTATTGTGATGCTGATGAGTTTCGTGGAGACGAAAAAACAGACCATGAAGTGTTCTAATGTGAAGATCCTCATTCCTGGTGCGGACAACTTCATTGAGCGTGAAGAGATCGATGACATTCTAAAGAAGAACCAAGGCATCCTGATTGGGAAGTCCATGGAGCAGATTAACCTGGATGACATTGAGCGAAATATCAAATCCAATCCATACATCGCATCGGCGAAGGTTTTTGGTGATATGAATGGTGTAATCCATATTGAAATTGAACAGCGGGAGCCCGTGTTGCGTATTATCAACGCAGGTGGACAGGATTTTTATGTAGACCGTGAGGGTTTGAAAATGCCGGTCTCGTCGAACTTCACGGCGAATGTTCTTGTGGCAAACGGAAACATTTCGGAGTTCTTCAACGGACGGCTGGATACCCTGCGCAATCCGCTTGCAAATGATCTGTATGAAACGGCGTTGTTTATCCGTGCAGATACGCTGTGGGACGCGCAAATTGAGCAGCTGTATGTTGCAGAAAATAAAGACATTGAGCTGATTCCGAGAGTTGGAAATCAGCGTATAATACTTGGTGACGCAGATTCACTGAACGTGAAAATGCGAAACCTCCGGGAGTTCTATAAGCAAGCCATGCCGACAGTTGGCTGGGACGCTTACAAAACGATCAACATCAAATACACCAACCAGGTGGTTTGTGAAAGAAACAAGGTTGATTCCGTTTATAGAGCCGCACCGGTAGTGGTTAAAAGCCCGGTAGACAGTATTAAAAGCAATCGGAAGGTTGTGGATTCTATTGTCAAGGATGAGATCCTTAAACAGATCAGAAATAATTAACAGATACCAGAAAAACAAACAAAATACAAAACGCAGCAAATTGATATAGTTATGGGCAAAGAAAAATTTACGGTTCAATCACCTATTGTTGTTGGATTAGATATTGGTACCACTAAGATCTGTGTCATTGTTGGACGCAGAACGCAACACAACAAAATAGAAGTACTCGGCATTGGCAAAGCAGAGTCGGCGGGGGTTACCCGTGGTGTAGTATCCAATATTCAGAAAACCGTCCAGGGCATTCAGCAGGCCGTGGAAATTGCCAGTGGACAGTCGAACGTAGAAGTTCGGGTTGTTAATGTTGGTATTGCGGGCCAGCACATTAAAAGCCTGCAGCACCGTGGGATTTTGACCAGAAGGGAGCTAAACAACGAGATTTCGAAGAAGGATATTGACAAATTAATAGATGATATGTTCAAACTGGTTATGCCCCCAGGAGAAGAAATCATCCATGTGTTGCCTCAGGAATTCACCGTAGACAGCGAGCCAGGAATCAAAGACCCGATTGGTATGGCTGGTGTACGTCTTGAAGCGAATTTCCACATTATCTCCGGACAGGTTACCGCTGTAAAAAACATTATGCGTTGTGTAAGCAATGCAGGACTACAAACACAAGAGTTAATTCTTGAGCCGCTGGCTTCCTCTGAATCGGTTTTAAGTGAGGAAGAAAAAGAAGCCGGTATTGCCTTGGTTGATATTGGTGGTGGTACAACCGATATTGCTATTTTCCACGAAGGAATTATCCGTCACACTGCTGTGATTCCGTTTGGCGGTAACAGCGTGACAGAAGATATCCGTGAAGGTTGTTCTGTAATGCGCAACCAGGCGGAGTTATTGAAGACAAGATTCGGTTCTGCCCTGGCCGAAGAAAATAAAGAGAACGAGATCATTTGCGTACCTGGATTGAGAGGTCGTGAGCCGAAAGAGATATCTGTGAAAAACCTGGCCTATGTAATTCAGGCGAGGATGGAAGAAATCATCGAGCACATCTACTATGAAATTAAATCTTCCGGTTATGAGAAAAAACTGATCGGCGGTATTGTGATCACTGGTGGTGGTTCTTTATTGAAACATCTGCCACAGTTGGTAGAATATGTAACCGGATTGGACTGCAGGGTAGGGTATCCTAATGAGCACCTAGCGAAGTATGAGGATATGCCCAAGTCTATTTACGACGATTTGAAGAGTCCGATGTATGCAACCAGTGTTGGTTTGTTGATTAAGGGAATTCAAAAAGCAGAAGAGCTGGTTGAGGAAATGAAGCAGCCTGGTGTGTTTGTGGAAAAGCCTAAGGAAAGCAAGGAAAAAGCAAAGAAAAGTGGAAGTGGTTTGTTTGATAAATTACTTGCAAAAACAAAAGATTTCATCAAAGACGATATGAACGTAAGTGATGAGGATTACATAAAACCTTAATAATTTTCAACATGTAAATAGTTTTCCACATTATTAACACATGTGGAAAACGTATGTTAAAAAGTGTTAATATTACATTTGGAGATGAACAGGTATAACCTATTTTTAATCTACTGATTCTGAAAGATATGCAATTCGAAATGTTAAAAGATAAATCGTCGATCATCAAGGTTATTGGTGTTGGCGGTGGTGGTGGTAATGCGGTAAACCATATGTACCGTCAGGGGATAACAGGTGTTGATTTCATCATCTGTAATACAGATGCACAAGCCTTGGAGTCAAGTCCGATCCCGAACAAGGTGCAACTGGGTGCGAGCTTAACAGAAGGAATGGGCGCAGGTTCAATTCCGGAGGTAGGAAAGAACTCTGCCATTGAGAATATAGAAGATATTAAAGTTATGCTCGGTAACACAACAAAGATGTTGTTTATCACTGCCGGTATGGGTGGTGGTACCGGAACCGGAGCAAGTCCCATTATAGCGCAAGCTGCAAAAGAGCTTGATATCTTAACCGTAGCGATCATTACAACGCCTTTCTCCTTCGAAGGAAAGCGCAGGAAGATGCAAGCTGAAGATGGTTTGGATGAGCTGAAGAAATATGTAGACTCTTACCTGGTAATTTCGAATGACAGGTTGAGAGAAATTTTTGGTAACCTGACCCTTGGTTCTGCATTTGCGCAGGCCGATGATATTTTAACCACCGCGGCAAAAGGAATTGCAGAGATCATCACCGTACCTGGTTATATCAACGTAGACTTTAAAGATGTACGCACCGTGATGAAAGACAGCGGTGTTTCTATTATGGGTAGCTATTCGGCGAGTGGTGAAAACCGTGCCTTGGTTGCCGTTGAAGGCGCACTAGCTTCTCCATTGTTGAAAGATAACGAGATTGAAGGTGCAAGGTACATCTTGTTAAACATCAGCTCTGGTGTGAACGAGGTTACCATGGATGAAGTTGCTATTATTACAGACTACATTCAGGACAAAGCAGGTTTATCTGCAGACTTGATCTGGGGTAACTGTATCGATGAGAACCTGGAAGATCGCCTTTCTGTAACGATCATTGCAACTGGCTTTCAGACCACGGAACAACGGGCGCAGGACAGAAAGAACGTTAAGAAGATCTCTTTGTTGACGCCTGAAGAAGCACCTTTAGTAAAACCGATTGAGCCTGTAAATACCTTTATGGCACCAAAGCCACAGGTACATAGCAGCACTGAGCCGGTAATGAAAGCAAAGGAAGCACAATCTGATATGTTTGGCGACATGATGAATGCACCAAAAAACAGAAGAGCAGATGATCAGGACTCTAATGTGATCAAACACACCTTAATTGAGGAGGAAATCTATCCTAATGAGGCACAGCCTGAGCCCGGCTTCGAATTCGAAGTGAAAGTTGCTGAAACAGACTTCACCTTTGAAAAGCCTGTCGCAGACTTTAATTCAAACCAGCAACAAACCAGCAGACCTGAAGTTGAGCCGGCAGGAGCTGATGACAATAAGACCGATGAGTCGATGGAAGATCAGCTTAGAAAATCCAAAGAAAGGATTTTAAGGTTAAAGGACCTGAGCATGAAACTTCGTACCGCTAACGGTTTACAGGAACTGGAAAATGAGCCTGCATATAAAAGAAAACAAATGCAATTGCAGCAGGTACAGCATTCTTCGGAGTCTCAAGTATCCAGATTTACGCTAAGCAGCGATGAAGATGGATCGACAGAAATTCGCCCGAATAATTCATTCTTGCACGACAATGTGGATTAAATAATTGTTAACATCATTAAAAGCCTTAAGGAATAAACCCTTTAAGGCTTTTTTGCTGAAATATAATGCTGATCGTACTGACGCTCTTGAAAGTACATAGTTGTAAATAAGGCTTATAAACCTTAAATTTGCGACAATAGAATAACCTTAAAAACATAATACATTGGATATTTTTGAAAAGATTACAAAACATATGGGGCCGCTTGGCCAGCACCAGAAATGGTCTCATGGATATTTCTCCTTCCCCAAATTAGAAGGAGAATTAGGGCCTCATATGACTTTCCGTGGTAAGGAGCACCTGGTTTGGAGCTTGAACAATTACCTAGGATTGGCTAACCACCCGGAAGTTAGGGCTGCTGACTTACAGGGTGCTTCAGATTTCGGTATGGCATACCCAATGGGTGCCAGAATGATGTCTGGAAACACCAAGTATCATGAGCAGCTGGAACGTGAGCTTGCTGCCTTTGTAGGTAAGCCTGATGCATTCCTGCTTAACTATGGTTACCAGGGGATGGTATCAATCATTGATGCCTTGGTAGACCGGAATGATGTGATCGTATATGATGGTGAATCGCATGCCTGCATTATCGATGGCTTGAGATTACATATGGGTAAACGCTTTGTTTACCAGCACAATGATATTGATAGCGCCGCTAAACAACTTGCACGTGCTTCAAAGTTGGTTGAGCAGAGTGGTGGTGGTATCCTGCTTATCACCGAAGGTGTATTCGGTATGTCTGGTGCACAAGGTAAACTGAAAGAACTGATTGAACTTAAAAAGCAATTTAACTTCCGTTTACTGATTGATGACGCACATGGTTTCGGTACAATGGGTCCTACCGGTGCGGGAACGCACGAAGCGCAGGACTGCATTGAAGGTGTGGATGTTTATTTCGGTACCTTTGCGAAATCCATGGCTGGCATTGGTGCTTTTGTGGCCTCTACTGAGGAAATCACCAACTTCCTGCGTTACAACATGCGTTCACAAACATTCGCGAAAGCGCTTCCTATGCCAATGGTAATTGGTTTGCTTAAACGTCTGGAGCTTCTTAAGAACAACGATGAGCTAAGAGAGAACCTTTGGAATATTGCGACAAATCTTCAGAATGGATTAAGGGCAAGAGGATTTGATCTTGGTCTAACCAATACCATGGTAACCCCTGTATTCCTGAAAGGTGAATTACAGGAAGCAACAGCTTTAACCATGGACCTTCGTGAGAATTACGGTATATTCTGTTCAATCGTTGTTTATCCAGTAATTCCTAAGGGTCTGATCGAGCTTCGATTGATTCCTACTGCGGTTCATACGCTTGAAGACGTTCAGCGTACGCTGGATGCTTTCAGTGAAGTGTCGGATAAACTGAAAAGTGGTTACTACAAAGACAATAAATTTGTAGAAGCATAATATAATTAAACATAAAAAAGGCCCTTCAGATTAGCTGAAGGGCCTTTTTTATGTTTAATGCTTTTCAGCAATGCCGCTTGTGGTCTGTAGACTTAAGCGCGTATGCCGGCAATCTGTGCAGCAATTTTTTGCGCCAGATCTGCAGATGCAGGTACCAGTGGTAAACGAACCGCATCGCCACAGATGCCCAGGTGTTTCAAGGCAGCTTTAATACCTGCTGGATTTCCCTCGGCGAAAATCAAGCGGGTAAATTCAATCAGACTGAAATGCATTGGCAGCGCCTTTTTAAATTCGCCTTTTAGCGACAGCCGGATCATCTCAGACAGTTCTGCAGGTAATGCATTACCGACAACGGATATTACCCCAACTGCTCCAAGGGAAATCATCGGCAGCGCAACAGGATCATCTCCGGAGATTAACATGAAATCTGTGGGTTTATCTCTCAGGATCTGATTGAACTGATCAAAACTTCCGGAAGCTTCTTTGGTGCCAATGATGTTCTTGAAATCGTGTGCCAGCCTGCAGGTGGTTTCAGGACTCATGTTGCTTGCTGTTCTGCCCGGAACGTTGTAAAGCAGTATAGGAAGCTGCGCAGCTTCACTGATGGCTTTATAATGCTGATAAATACCTTCCTGAGTAGGTTTGTTGTAATTTGGACTTGCTGAAAGAATGGCATCGTAACCTTCGTGTGCAAAAGCTTTAATGCTTTCGATCACCGCCGCGGTATCGTTACCACCAATGCCCGCAACCAAAGGTAATCTGCCATTATTTACCTCAGCGGTAAACGACCAAACTTCTGATTTTTCCTTTTTATTTAAGGTCGACGATTCGCCGGTAGTACCCAGGGAAACCAGGTAATCCACGCCGCCATCTACCATGTGATTGATGAGCCTCCTCAGGCCCTCAAAATCAACCGATCCATCTTCTTTAAATGGTGTAACCAGTGCTACACCCGTGCCATGAAATTTTTCCATTATTTTTACTTCAACATCTCTAGTAGTTCCTGCTGACTGATCATCGGAATTTTTAATTTTTGTGCTTTTTCCAGTTTGGAAGGACCCATATTGTCGCCTGCGACAAGGAAGTTCAATTTCGCAGAGATGCTGCTTAGAATTTTACCACCATTACCTTCAATAAGATCTTTCAACTCGTCTCTGCTAATACCCTCAAAGACGCCCGAAATTACAAATGTTTTTCCAGTTAATTTATCGCTCTGCAGCTTTATTGTTGTTTCTGCGGCTTCAAACTGCAATCCATGAGATCGCAGCAGTGCGATTTGCCGCATATGTTCCGGTTTACGGAAATAGTCTACGATGCTTTCTGCGATGCGCAAGCCTATTTCATCAATCGCCGTGAGTTCCTCGAGGCTGGCGTTGATCAGCCGGTCTATGTTCTTAATTGCGTAGGCAAGTTTACGGGCAACGGTTTCGCCTACATAGCGGATTCCAAGTCCGAAGAGTACTTTCTCGAAGGGCATTTCCTTCGACTTCTCAATGCCGTTCAGCATGTTTACAATGGACTTTTCTCCGAATCGATCCAGGTTTTTAAGTTCGCTTGCACGGTCTTTTAGCGTGTATAGATCACTGATGTGACGAACAAGACCCTGGCGATAGAAGGTTTCTATCGTTTCATCGCCCAGGCCATCGATGTTCATGGCTTTGCGCCCAATGAAGTGCTGCATTTTACCAACGATCTGGGGAGGGCATCCCTCATCATTTGGGCAGTAAAAAGCCACTTCACCGGCATTACGGATCAAGGGGATTCCGCATTCCGGGCAGGCTGTAGGGTAGATGATTCGTTGTGCATCCTGGGAACGTTTTTCAAGATTCACATTGATGATCTTCGGGATGATCTCGCCGCCTTTTTCCACAAACACCGTATCGCCTTCATGTAAGTCAAGGCGTTCAATCTCATTTGCATTATGCAGGGTAGCACGTTTAACGGTTGTCCCAGCTAGCTGCACCGGTTTGAGGTTGGCAACGGGGGTTACGGCGCCGGTTCTGCCGACCTGATAAGTAACTTTCTGCAGTATCGTCTCTACTTCCTGGGCCTTGTACTTGTATGATATTGCCCAACGTGGAGATTTTGCGGTAAAGCCGAGCTCCTGTTGTTGCCCATAACTGTTTACCTTGATGACAATACCATCAATGTCGTAGCCAATTTTAAACCGCTCCTGTTCCCAGTATTTGATAAATTCGAGGACCTCATTCATATTCGAGGCAAGTCTGGAATGTTCACTGACATGGAAGCCCCAGGATTTTATCGCCTGTAGGCTTTCCCAATGGGTTTGGAAGATTGTTCTATCTGTGTTCAGGGAATAGAAGAAAGCGTCCAAAGGCCTTTTAGCGACCTCTGCAGAGTCCTGCATTTTTATGGTGCCTGCTGCAAAATTTCTCGGATTGGCGTATGTTACTTCGCCAAGTTCCTCCCGTTCCTTATTAAGCCGTTCGAAAGCAGCACGGTGCATGAAGATCTCGCCACGGATTTCGAAGACCTCTGGATTATCGGTGCTTTTAAGGTGGTGTGGTATATTCCTGATGGTCTTTACGTTGGTGGTCACATCATCACCTTGCGTGCCGTCCCCACGCGTAACGGCCCTTACAAGTTGATTATGCTCGTAAGTGAGACTTATGGAAAGACCATCGAACTTCAGTTCACATACATATTGGAAATCGTCGCCCAAGGCTTTCCTGATGCGATCATCGAAATCACGCAGGTCCTGCTCGTTATAGGTATTTCCAAGCGAGAGCATTGGCCACTTGTGTTTGACGGTAACGAAGTTCTTCGTAAGGTCACCACCTACACGTTTGGTAGGTGAATTGGGGTCTGCAAATTCTGGATGTTCTTTTTCGAGCTTTGCCAGTGTTTCCAGCTTTTTATCGAATTCATAGTCAGCAATGGTGGGCATTGCCAGGACATAGTAGTTGTAAGTGTGCTGATTAAGTTCCTTAACCAGTTCATCCATGGTATTTTTAATGCTCGCTGTGGACATGCAACGAAGATACAAATACTATTTAAAATGCGCTTATAGCCGGATTTTGTTCCAGTTCGTTAAAGATGGTTATAAACCTTGACTCGAGTTCAGGGCAGTATTCATCAAGTTTATGCGTGAGTAAATCGAGCTGTGCTTCTGTGAATGGATTATTCCAAACGCGCATACAGATCCGGTTTAATGCATAGCTGATACTTGCGAGCTTTTGATAGCTGAAAAGGTAGCGACTATCGAGAAAGTCATGGAGAAAAGCATCGAATATGGCATGGTCAGGAAGTTCCGCTTTTCTTAAAAATGTCTCCAGCTGGGCGGTATTTGCCTGTTGCAGTTGTTGGTAGAAGGTTTCGATATTGATCATGCCGGAGTGCAAAAGCAGATGGTCAAGCATGAGCTCCAAACCGATATGTGCGAGGAAGAACGGCTTTACCGGACCGGCAGTGACACAAGGAAGGATGATCTTCTTCAGATTTGCCGTTTCAGTTTTGAAAAATTCGGAAGTGTGGAAGTAGTTATCCACCTCAAGGTGTTTTTGCCAGCCCCGAAGAATGGATTGAAGCGCTGTTTTATCCTGGTATAAGTCAGGCGTTTTCTGTGGATGAATGTTCCAGTACTTGTCCGCATTTTTGACCAGATCGGGCAGCACGACACCCATGACCACATAATGGTCGGGGTTATTGCGCTCGAAGTAGTAATGGGAGAGGAAGTTCATCCCCTAAAAGTAGAAAATTTTTAAGCAGGCTTTTCCTATATTTGCCGCAAAAGTTATGATAATGACCAATTTTGTAGAAGAATTACGCTGGAGGGGTATGCTGCATGACATCATGCCGAATACTGAAGAGAAATTGAATGAAGGCATGTGTGCCGGTTATATCGGCTTCGATCCGACAGCAGATTCGCTCCATGTTGGCCATTTAACACAGATTATGACGCTGATTCATTTTCAGCGTGCGGGGCATAAACCTTATGCATTGGTTGGCGGTGCTACCGGAATGGTGGGCGATCCTTCGGGCAAATCTGCCGAGCGCAACCTGCTTACCGAAGAAAGTCTTGAACATAACCTCAATGGGATTAAAGCACAGTTGAGCAAATTTCTTGTATTTGGCGAGGAGAGCAATGATGCGGTAATGGTGAACAATGCCGATTGGTTCAAGAACTTTAGCTTTCTGGATTTCATCCGTGACGTAGGTAAACACATTACGGTTAACTACATGATGGCGAAAGACAGCGTCAAAAAGCGTCTCAATGGCGAAGCTGGTGCCGGTCTTTCCTTTACGGAATTCAGCTACCAGTTGATTCAGGGATACGATTTCTATTACTTGTGGAAGAACCACAATTGTATTCTTCAAATGGGCGGTTCTGACCAGTGGGGAAACATTGTTACTGGCACCGAGTTTATCCGTCGCAAAGACAATGGGACTGCGTATGCCTTGACAACACAGCTGATTAAGAAAGCTGATGGTACCAAATTTGGAAAGACTGAAAGTGGTGCTGTGTGGTTGGATGCCTCGAAAACGTCGCCTTACCGTTTTTACCAGTTCTGGTTAAATGCTTCTGATGAGGATGTTAAGAAATGGATTCGCATTTTCACATTAAAATCAAAGGAGGAAATTGAGCGTTTGGAGCAGGAGCACGATCAGGCACCACATATGAGGATTCTTCAAAAAGCTTTAGCCGAAGACATTACCCTGCGTACCCACTCCGAGGCTGCACTTGAGACCGCAATTAAAACTTCAGGCTTTTTATTTGGTAACGGCTCACTTGACTTTTTCGCAACGTTAAATGATGAACAGGTACTGGAAATTTTCGATGGCGTTCCACAATTTAACATTGCTAAGGCTGAGTTGGAGCAAGGGCTAGACCTTGGTACCTTACTCGCAGAGAAAACAAACATATTCCCTTCCAAGGGCGAGGTTAAAAAAACGATTCAGGGTGGTGGCTTAAGCATTAATAAAGCTAAACCAGCCGATGCTGGTCAACAGTATAATACTTCCGATCTGTTGAATGATAAATTTATCATTGTTCAAAAAGGCAAGAAGAACTACTTCCTAATCACAGCGGAGGGTTAATCTTTACCATATATCATAAAAAAACGCAGTAATCTACTTACCGCGTTTTTTTTTGTTCTTTGACAGCCCTTGTTATGGTATGTTTGATTTCTTAATGGCTTATTGCACAAGAAGGTTACAACCCCGGATATCGGCATTGTCAAACCGCCCAAGTACTTCGAAAGAGCCATCGGGATGGATTTTGCCCAGATCTTGTGTAGCGATGAAACTGCAGGAGTGCAGGTTAGCCAGGTCAATGACATTGATACCGCCTGTTTGTTTGTTTTTCAGCAAACTAAGTGGGTCATTCGTATCGCGAAGTACAATGCGCATCCAGGCTGGGCAATTAAAGATGCCATGACCAGAGGAATAGCCTTGCGACAACAATTCAGTCATGCCATATTCGCTATGAATAGCAGGGACTCCAAACCCAGAGGTAAGCAGTTCGTGCAGTTCCTCACGTACCATTTCTTTTCGTTTACCTTTCATGCCACCGGTTTCCATGACGATCAATTCGGGGAACTCCAGCTTGTATGCTTCTATGAAATCCAATAAGGCGTAGGTCACGCCAATAAGGATGGTTCGTTGTCCTTGTTGCTTGAGCTCCACCAAAGTTTGATATAAACCTTCATTGTCATGCAGAAAATAGCCACTTTTAGGATGTTGGCTTTGCGCGATCAATGCGTCGACCATATAAATCAATGAAGAGCCTTCGCGTTCCTGATATGATGGTAGCAGCGCAAGAATACAGCTGTTGGCCGGATCACCATAGAAGTGTTGGAAAGCTCGGTTAAAGCTCTCTTCATACAGCGTTAGATCCGTGACGATATGTTTGCTTTGTGTTTGGCCGGTAGTTCCGGAACTGGAGAACACAATTTGTGCTGGTGTTGCCGCGCTTTTTACCTCATGAGATTTAAAAAACGCGATGGGTAAATAAGGGATTTCTGCGGTGCTTGTAACCTGGTCAGGTTGCACTTTCAGATGGTGTAGAAAGGACCTGTAGACTTCGCAATTTGCAGCTTGATACCGGAAGATGGTTAAGGCTGTTTCCTCAAATGCCGCTGGAGTGCTGATGTTGAAAATTTGTTCTTTGATATTCTCCACGGCACAAAAATACGGAACAATTTAACAGATTAACGATTGCTTTTTTCCCGAATCATGGCCTTTCGGAAGTGATAACCACAAAATCCACTAACGCCGGCAACAAACCCGCCGAGTAAAGCGGTAATCAATAAGACCAATAACCAGCTGTCCAAACCAAGCATCTCTGCTACACGCCCCGCCATAAGGTGCTGATTGGGGATGCTGCTATAAAGCGCCATTGCAGTCCATAGTACGAGTATCGCTAAGAAGGGCGACCATAAGGCAATCTTTGCAGTTTTTCCGAGTAGCGCACAGGTTAGGAATGAGATGATGACGATAACCCACCAGGGTAAAATAAGTTGTAGCAGAAATGCGGCTATTAAAACAATAAGGAATACCATTTTATTTCTTTGAGATTTTTAAACGTTTAAGTGCTTTAACAGCAGGATCATCGGTGTTATGCATGAGGTATAAGTCGTACAGCTTACCTTCTGCCCAGGTACTGATCATGTTGTCGTAAAACGGACTCCCAGGATTTCCGGACTGGCCTCCGGGGAATACGCCATGGCCTTTAGGGGTATCACCAAGCTCGACCACCATTCGCCAGGAGGGACCGTTTGACTCGCTCAATGCGTTGATTGTACTTTTTGAGCCGCCGATCATTAAGGTTTTGGAGCCAAAGCCTGGTATTGCGGCAAGGTGTGGTACGTGGCTATGCTTGACATTTGCCCAAGCCCAGTTTTTTCCGATCACTCCATACTTGCGCTCCAGGCTATCGCATGCATATTTGAAGGACTGGTTTACGAGATCTTTAAGGCTTTCTTTTTCAGGGGTGTTCACATTGTCGAACCAGGGTGCGTTAGGCTCTTTGGTGATCATTTGAACGGTACGGTCGCGCGAAGGGTGACGCATAGGTACTTCAGCTACTTCAAACTCATCATCCCAGATCAACTTGTTCAATTTAAACATCCAGAGGTCGAAGATTCCAGGTGCGATCTCCTTTGCATCATAGAACCTGTTCCATTTATGAATGGTGATCAAGGCTTCTTTTTGTGTCGCATTAAGTTCTGCCCGGTTAACCAATGGGAGCAGGGTAGGAAGTACATGCTCCGGGAAAATGCCATAGGAATCACTTTGCATGATACGCATACTATCCGCGGTGATGTTCTCCATGGTAGCTAACTTGTCATTAATGCGTTTTCCACGTTCATAAGGTGAAAATTCCCAGTTGATATAATACGGGTAGCTCGGATCTGTGGAAGATTGATTAGCGGAGCTCACAAAGTGGCGTTCCGGATTTTTCACCGTTGGATTTTGCGCTGCCGGGATCCAGCCTTGCCAGTCATTTTTCGGATCAGTGCCGTCCAGAATGAACTTTCCCTGGTTCTTATATTTAAGCGGGAACTTTCCGTTCGCGGTGATGGCAATGTCGTTATCTGCAGAAGCAAATATGAAGTTCTGTGCAGGTGCGGTGTAATAGGTAAGTGCCTTACGGTAGTCGTCGTAATTTTTTCCCCTGTTCAAATGGTAAAAAGTCATGAGGTCGTTGGAACGTTCATGAGCAATCCACCGCAATGCATTCCCGACCGGAACCGGCTTTGCCAGACTTAGTGCAGGCTTTTGAAAATATACAACCGGACCATGGTGAGTATAGATCACGGTGTCTGTAGTCGTTTTTTCACCGCGTATCTTGATCTGTTCAAGGCGTTTATTGGTGTTCTTCCAGGCATTATCATACCAATATTGTTGATGTGTGTCATCCTTGAATTTAATTTGATAGTAATCAAGTACATCTGCTGCAACGTTGGTTACACCCCAGGCAATCTTTTGGTTGAAACCTATAATTACACTTGGTGAACCCGGCAGTGAAACGCCGTAGACATTGATTCCTGGTGCATGAAGTTGTATCTGATACCAGATGGAAGGCAGGGTTAGATTCAAATGGGGATCATTGGCGAGAATAGGTTTCCCACTTACAGTCTTCTCCCCCGAAACTGCCCAGTTGTTGCTGCCAATACCTTCTACACGACGTGTGGTGTTGATGTTGCTGCTGCTCATCTGATTGAAGCTGCCTGGAGGCAATGGAACAGGTAGCGGCTTAAAGTCCCATTTGGTGCCTTCTGGTATTATGGGATCTTCTTTGTGTGGATAATCGGGGAACAGGTTAGCTGTGACTTCAGGTCCGAACTTGTTTAGGATGTTGGTCATATAGAATTCGTCGGATCCCATGGCCAGGACAGCCGACATTTGTTTGAGCAACAAAGCGCATTTTAATGGTGTCCAGTCTTCGGGTTTAAAATCAAGTATCTTGTATTCTATAGGAAGATCTTTCTGGGAGAGATTATGAATAAAGTCGTTGATACCTTCCGTATAAGCTAGAAGCATCTTTTTAGAAACTGGATCCTCCATCATGCCCTTAAGTGAGTTTTCTGCACCATAGACCATGCCCATACGGCGCTGATAGCGGTCCAGTTCAATGGCTTTTTTTCCAACAACCTCAGACAAACGGCCGGCTGCATACCTGGTTTGAAAATCCATCTGCCACAGTCGATGCATGGCGGTAACATAGCCCTGCGCATAGTAGAGGTCATGTTCATTCTGCGCGAAAATATGTGGGATCATTCGATCATCAAAGATGATATCCACGTCAGCTGTGGTATGTTTAAGCAGGAGCTTTTGCCTGGGGCTGACGCGCATGCTTTCAGCGTTCTGCCAAAAGCCTTTGAATGGATCCAGAAACCTGATAATGGGCGGGAGATCCCCGAATTTCGTATTGAAACAGTAAATCAATAGTATCGGAATGATCAAACAGATCAGGGCTTTAATTTTATTCATCTGCTGAATGATTAAGCTGGTAAGGTGATGGCATAGGTGGCTTGTGCAGCAATTTAAATTATTGTGAGAAGATAACAAAAATCTCTGCCCTGAATTTCGTAAGAATTAAATATTTCAGCTTAATTAATTGTTAAGCCTATTTTGACTGCCAAAGTGCTGGTACATAGATCACTAGTGAATTTGCCCTTTCTGAAGTGGTAGAATATTCCATTAACATAAGCTTGGCGGGAGGAATAGGCTGCGGTAATACATTGTAGCACAGCCGGAAAATACATATTTATTGTGTGAAAGTTTTTTATATTAGATATAAAACCAAATAACCTATTGTATGACGAGGAAAATTACCAGGGCATTCTGTATGCTTTTAATGGTCTTTGGCACAGCTATGCTTGCAAAGGCTCAAGACATTGTGATAAGTGGTACAGTAACGGACAAATCGACGAGGGCTCCACTGGCGGGGGTCAGCATTACTGTTAAAGGTACGGCCAACGGGGCCGCCTCTGTTCAAAACGGGTCATTCTCGCTAAATGTCCGACAGGCGCCGGCAACATTAGTATTCTCGTATGTGGGGTATGGCACAGTAGAGCGGCAGGTTAGCAGCTCGAGTACTAATCTTTCTGTTGAATTGGAGGAGACTACGTTTTTAGGACAGGAAGTTGTGATTTCTGCATCCCGGACACCGGAGCGGATTCTGGAATCTCCAGTTTCTATTGAACGGATCAGTGCATCTGCAGTGCGGGATTTGCCTGCAGCGACATTCTATGATGCCTTGGCCAACTTGAAGGGCGTGGAGATGAGCGCCCAGAGTTTAACCTTTAAATCTGTGAACACAAGAGGTTTTAATTCTAATGGTAACACTAGATTTAACCAGTTTGTTGATGGAATGGACAATCAGGCACCAGGATTAAACTTCTCTGTAGGCAACATTGTAGGACTTTCCGAACTGGATGTAGACAATGTAGAGCTCCTTCCGGGAGCGGCTTCAGCTTTATATGGGGCTGGCGGAATTAATGGTACGCTATTGATGACTTCCAAAAATCCCTTTGATTATCAAGGAGCAAGCTTTGCTTTCAAGACAGGCGTCAATCACGTGAACGATGATAACGCGGGCACACAGCAGTTCAACCAGCTTGATGTCCGTTTGGCAAAAGCCTGGAACAATAAGTTCGGTATCAAAACGGCTTTTTCATTTTTGCAGGCAAAAGATTGGGGCGCAACAGACACCAGGAACTTTGACAGGACAGCGCGGCAGCTTAAGGGCGGTGACCGGAATACCGATCCCAACTATGATGGGGTGAATGTTTATGGTGATGAGATCAGTCAGAACATGCTCAACGTGGCCCGGAGTGTGGAAAACCAAACCGTGGCAGGTGTGCTGCAAGCTACAGGCGGAACACTAAACATAAAACAGCTCATGGATGCCCGATTACCGCAGAACGCTACACCAGGGCAACAAGCGCAGTTCCTGGGCAGTTTGCCGGAAGCTTTAAGGCCTGCGATTCAAAACTACCTGCCTTTTTACTTTGGATTGAGGAATGACCTGATTCCTAATCAAGCGGTTTCCAGAACCGGTTATGCGGAGCAGGACTTGGTAGACTATGATACCAAATCATTGAAGGCAAACACTTCCTTGCATTACCGTTTCACGGACAAAGTTGAAGCTGTAGCACAGGTAAACTGGGGAACGGGAACATCGGTATATACCGGAACAGACCGGTACTCGTTACGGAATTTCTCTATCGGGCAGTTCAAGCTTGAACTTAAGGGTTCGGACTTCTTTTTGCGTGCATATACGACGCAGGAACGATCTGGGGACGCTTACAATGCAACGATTCTTGGAACGTTCATCAATGAGGCATGGAAGCCTTCCACCACCTGGTTTCCGCAGTACATCGGAAACTATATTGGCGCGATCGCAGCGGGGCAGCCAGATGCTACGGCTCAGCAATTTGCCCGCTCACAGGCTGACGTTGGCCGTTTGATCCCTGGTACACCGGGCTTTGAAAGTGCGAAGATCGCGATCACCGAACGCTCAATAGGTCCTCAAAATGGCGCTAAGTTCAATGATAAGACCAACCTGTACCACTATGAAGGTATGTACAACTTTTCTAACATCTTCAATAATGTGGTGGAATTTCAGGTTGGCGCATCTTACCGGAACTATTTTCTACATTCCGATGGTACCATCTTTGATGATGCCACCCGTGACATCACGATAGAGGAATATGGCGCGTTTGGGCAAATTGGAAAGAAGTTGTTGAATGATAAGCTTAAACTTACTTTCGCTGGCCGGTATGATAAAAGCCAGAACTTCGAAGGACGCTTTACCCCAAGGATTACCGGCGTATTGACGGTTGCACCAAATAATAACATCCGTGCTTCCTACCAAACCGGTTATCGAAACCCAACCACTCAAGACCAGTATATTGACCTTGCTGTGGGTGGGGGAGCGACACGCCTGATTGGTGGATTGCCGGAGCTGCTTAGCAAATATAACCTGATTGGCAACCCTGCAGTAACGTCTGAAAGTTACCGGGCTTTGCTGGCCTCTGCTGCGGCAGGCACACCAAATCCCGGTGTGCTGGAAACGTATACCTTTGATGCCAGGGGGGTACGTCCGGAAAGTGTACAATCCTATGAGTTGGGTTATAAAGGACTTCTAGGTTCTAAGCTGTTGATCGATACCTATGGTTATTATAGCATTTACAGTGATTTCATCAGTGCTGTGGAAATTTACCAGAATCCTTTGGCTACGGCAGTGAAATTCAATGTGCCGGTAAACCTGACTGAAGATGTGAAAACCTACGGTGGCGCGTTCGGGCTGGACTATATTCTAGGAAAATACAATTTGAGCGGTAATGTTTCTTACAACAAGATCAGCGATATTCCGGCTAACTTCATCAACACCTTTAATACACCGGAACTACGATACAATTTTGGATTTGGTAATCGTGAGATCATCAAGAATGTAGGTTTCAACTTACAATACAGATGGCAGGAGAAATTTACCTGGAACTCTACATTCGGCTCGGGCGATGTACCAGCATTTGGTACACTTGACGGGCAGGTTAGCTTTAAAATTCCGTCGATCAACTCTACCCTTAAATTTGGGGGATCGAACCTGCTGAACAAATATTATAGTACATCATTCGGAAACCCATTAGTTGGTGCAGTCTACTACACCTCGATCACCTTTAACCCATAAAAGCTTATTTTATCAACTTTGAAGCCTGGAATTTATTCCGGGCTTTTTTATTTTTAATTATTAGACAAAAACCATCTTACTGATTTTAATGTTGATCTTTAGCTTAGTTCAGCGGGAAACCTGTTCTTCTTAGAAATCAAAAAACCTTCTAGAAGTTTTGGTATACCACTAAACTTGTAATTACACCATAATGGATAGCTCAGAAACTAATATATCTTCCACAAAGACATCCTTCAATCAGGCGCTGCAAGGTGCTGGCGCCAATAACACCGTTTGGGTTCACAGCTTATTTACCGATTTTGATGTGGCTCTGTTTGTTTCAGGCAAGCATTTTCGCTTGTATGAAAAGTTGGGCGCTCAGGTCTTGAAGTTAAATGGCACCGAGGGTACCTACTTTGCGGTCTGGGCACCCAATGCAAAACAGGTGAATGTTGCGGGAACATTTAATGAATGGAGCAAAACTAGTCATCAACTCTACAAACGTTGGGATGCTTCGGGGATCTGGGAGGGTTTTATCCCAGGCGTAAAGCACGGCAGCTTGTATAAGTATGCGATTCATAGCTTTGAGGGAAACTGGCTGGAAAAGGGAGATCCTTTCGCAAGGCGCTGGGAGCTTCCACCTGGAACGGCATCTGTAGTTTGGGATACAAATTATAAGTGGAAGGATAAAAACTGGTTGAAAAAGCGGGTAAAAATCAATGCGCTTGATCAGCCGATTTCGGTCTATGAGGTGCATTTAGGCTCTTGGAAACGCGATCCTTCTGAACCTTCAAGGATTCTGACCTATAAGGAAGTTGCAGATACCCTGGTGTCGTATGTTCTGGAAATGGGATTCACGCATGTCGAGTTGATGCCCGTAATGGAGTATCCATATTTTCCCTCCTGGGGATATCAGATCACAGGTTATTATGCTGCAAGTTCGATGCATGGTACGCCAGAGGAGTTGATGTATTTGATAGAAGCACTGCACAAAGCCAATATCGCAGTGATCATGGATTGGGTACCTTCTCATTTTCCGGGTGATGCCCATGGGCTGTATAAGTTCGACGGTACCCATCTTTATGAACATGCTGACATGCGCAAGGGCTTTCATCCGGATTGGAAATCCTATATTTTCAATTATGATCGTAATGAAGTTCGCTCGTTCCTGATCAGCAATGCGATGTTTTGGATAGATCAGTATCATGCCGACGGGCTGCGGGTGGATGCGGTTGCATCAATGTTGTACTATACGTTTTCGAGAAAGCCGGAAGATGCAGGTACCAACATTCATGGGGGACCCGAAAACCTTGGGGCAATCCAGTTCTTGCAGGATATGAATGAAGCAATTTACTCGAATTTTGAGGGCGTACAAACCATTGCTGAAGAAAGCAGCACCTATCCAGGTGTGACGCGGCCAGTTTCTGAAAATGGCCTTGGCTTCGGCATGAAGTGGATGATGGGCTGGATGAACGATACGCTGAAGTATTTCAAACTCGATCCCATCAATCGAAGCTACCATCACCATAGACTTACGTTTTCCATTACTTATGCCTTCACCGAGCGTTTTATGCTGCCCTTCTCACATGATGAGGTGGTACATGGTAAATCTTCGATGATCTATAAGATGCCAGGTAATGAATGGGAGAAGTTCGCAAACCTGCGTGCATTGTACTTATATATGTTTACCCAGCCAGGTACAAAACTGTTGTTCATGGGGAATGAATTCGCACAAAATAGTGAGTGGAACTTCAAAAAGTCTTTGGATTGGCACCTGCTGCAATATGAATCCCATGCCGGAATGCAGCGTACCGTACAAGCCTTGAATGCCTTTTACAGATCGGAACCGGCGCTATACGAGAAGAGCTTCTCTTATGATGGTTTTGAATGGATCAATGCGGATGATGTACAACATTCGGTGTACATCTATATGCGAAAAGGTAAAAAAGAGAAGGACACCCTTGTTGTTCTAATCAACCTGACACCGGTGCCTAGAAATCATTACAAGATTGGTGTGCCTGGTAAGTCCAAGTGGAAACAGGTGTTTAACACCGATGATGAAACGTTTTTTGGGGCAGGCCGAACGGTGACCACTCCATATGTTCCGACGGCAGATGTCTGCTATGGTCTACCATATTCGATCTATATTGATCTTCCGCCGCTTACAGGGATCGTGCTGAAACAAACGAAATAAAAAAAGGGATGTTCTTACGAGCATCCCTTTTTCATGTTATTAATATTTTAGATGGTTGCATAGTGCTCAACGAATTTAGCTAAAGCAGCAGAATAGCCCATTTCGTTATCATACCATGAAACAACTTTTACAAAGTTTTCATTCAATGCGATACCTGCATCAGCATCAAAAATAGATGCATGCTCATCACCGATGAAATCAGATGAAACAACCTGATCTTCAGTGTAACCAAGAACACCCTTCAAGTAGCCTTCAGAAGCTTCTTTCATTGCATTTTTGATGTCTTCGTAAGTAGCTGGTTTTTCCAAACGTACCGTTAAATCAACAACAGAAACGTCAGCTACAGGAACACGGAAAGCCATACCCGTAAGTTTACCCTTTAATTCAGGGATAACTTTAGTAACAGCTTTAGCTGCGCCAGTTGCAGAAGGAATGATGTTAGAGTAAGCACCACGACCACCTCTCCAGTCTTTAGCAGAAGGTCCGTCAACAGTTTTCTGCGTTGCAGTTACCGCGTGAACTGTGCTCATTAAACCTTCAACAATACCGAACTTATCGTTAAGTACTTTTGCGATTGGGGCAAGACAGTTTGTTGTACAAGATGCGTTGGAAACAATCGTCTGGTCAGCCGTTAATTTATCATGGTTAACGCCCATTACGTAAGTTGGGATAGAATCATCTTTTGCTGGAGCAGAAAGAACAACTTTCTTAGCACCTGCCTGGATGTGTTTCTTAGCATCAGCTTCCGTTAAGAATAAACCAGTTGACTCGATTACTACGTCAACACCAACTTCATCCCATTTAAGGTTTGCAGGATCTTTTTCAGCAGTGATACGGATGGTTTTACCATTTACCACTAAGTGTCCGTTTTCAACCTCAATGGTGCCATCAAAACGGCCGTGTGTTGAATCATATTTCAACATATAAGCCATGTAAGTTGGTTCTACAAGATCGTTTATCGCAACAACATCTAATCCTCTTTTAAGTGCAGCCCTGAAAACCAGTCTGCCAATACGACCAAAGCCGTTTATTCCAATTTTGCTCATTGTACTAATTTGAATAATAGTTTAATAAATTATATATAGGTTCTTTTATAATTGTGGTGATGTTGATGTTATGTTTCTCTGCGACGGTTAGAAGGCGATCTTCAAACTGTCCGGCAACACTACCAATAAAATGTATTTCTTGTTCAGGATATGCCTTTATTGTAGGTAACAAGTAGGTCTTCATAAATTGATCAAATCCTTGATCGATCATTTCCTGTATTGCAGGATGAGACCTGTGTTCTACAAAAAAGTCGAAGAATGAGCTTAAGAATTGCTCGGGCATCGGCTTTCTATATATTTTTTCAAGAATCAGTGGCCGGTCTAAGTTTGACTTCTGCGTAAAAGCTTTGTGCAGGTCCTTTGGTAGTTTGCCCTGGATAAACTTTTTCAGCAGCGTCTTGCCTAAATGGATCGAGGAGCCCTCGTCACCAAGGATAAAACCTAATCCAAAATTGTTTTGTTTTGGAATAGTTCCATTAAAATAGGCACAATTTGAACCGCTTCCGAGCACCGCTACGATTCCACTGTTGTTATAGCATGCTGCAACTGCAGCACCATACAGATCATCCTTAACGGTGATCTCACTATACTTGAAGAACTTTGAAAGAATCAATGCAAGCTCCCTGCTACGTGCTTCGCTGCTTGCACCAGAAGCAAAGACATAGATCTTCTTGATGCGTTCCGCATTATTTATGAGGATCGATTTTTTATTCAGGGCATCTAAGATCGTCTTCTCATTGTTATGGCATGGATTGATACCGGGCATCGTACATTCTGCAACTGTCTTGCCCTCGCGGGCGATTTTCCAATGTGCAGCTTTCGAGCCACTGTATACCACTGCTACCATATCAGATCGATAATACCTTAGTCATTTCTAACAGATCGTCCTCGAGCTTAAAGGAATGTTCGGTAAGTGCTTCGTCAAGGCTAGTCACTTTTACATCATTACCGCGAAGTCCAACCATCGCTGCGGTCGTTCCTTTGAAGAGTTCATTCACCGCTGCAAAGCCTAATCGACTGCCTAAAATCCGGTCGGCACTGCTCGGGCTACCACCACGTTGTAAGTGGCCAAGGATGGTAACTTTGGTGTCGTAATGATTGAAGCGCTCCTTTACTTTTTTGGCGATATCATAGGCGCCACCAGCTTTATGACCTTCGGCAACGATTACAATACTGGAGGATTTCTTTGTCAAAGCACCAATTTCAAGTTGATTTACCAACTCGTCGATACTGGTTTGTTTTTCAGGAAGTAGTACAGCTTCTGCACCCGAAGCAATGCCGCTTCTTAGTGCAATGCATCCAGAATCACGGCCCATAACTTCAATAAAAAAGAGCCGGTCGTGTGCGTCTGCAGTATCCCGTATCTTATCAATGGCTTCGATCACCGTATTCATAGCGGTGTCGTATCCAAGTGTGAAGTCAGATCCAAATAGGTCATTGTCAATCGTTCCAGGAACACCCATCACCTTTACACCAAATTTTTCAGAGAAAATCTTGGCTCCGGTGAAGGTTCCATCCCCCCCAATTACAACTAATCCGTCGATATTACGTGCTTTTAAGTTATTGTATGCCGTTTGCATGCCTTCTTCTGTCATGAAAGGTTTGCAACGTGCTGTTTTAAGAATTGTGCCACCTAAATGGATGATATTGCTTACGGAACGGGCATCCATTGGAATGATGTTATCATCAATAAGTCCTTGATATCCCTGTTTAACACCAAACATGTTAGCTCCGTTGAATATACCGGTACGAACAACTGCCCTTATACAGGCATTCATACCGGGAGCGTCTCCTCCAGAGGTTAGTACGGCAATATTATTTATATTTTGGTTCATATTTTAATTAAACGAATATAACGTGTATTTACTACACTAAGTAATTTATCTTGTTTTTTTTACATTAACTTGAACTTGCACTTAAAGAATAAATCGTCTGAATTTGGTATTTGCATTTGTGAAATACACTACTATTTATCTCCTGCGTAAATCTATCAGGAGCAAGATGTAAAAAATATTATAAAAACGGGAATAGAGTGGGGATAAATGGAATTCCGGGAAACACTTTTTGTTAGGCAAAGCGCAAAATATATTTACATTTACTGTGTTATTTACACTAACCCTGGTTTATAACGGAAATAATTAACTTTATATATTAACAAACTCAATTAATTTGAATTGCCGGATATAATTTCGGGATTTCAGGTTAAGATCAAACTTATTTATTTTGAAAGAAGAACTACCTCAATTTAATTCTACCTTTTCGATTGACTGCGTGATTTTCGGATTTGATGGTGGTGAACTGAAAATACTGTTAATTGAGCGTAATGAAGAGCCCTTTAAAGATTGGTGGGCACTACCTGGAAACCTGGTAAGAGCAAACGAAAGTCTTGATCAATCAGCATCCCGAATCTTGAACGAACTTACGGGACTGGGTGATATCTACATGGAACAATATTATACTTTCGGTGATCCGGACCGTCACCCGCAAGGTAGGGTGGTTAGTATTGCCTATTACGCATTATTACGCTTAGGTGGTGATAAGGCACTTAAGCCAATCAGCACTTATGCTAAACAGGCCCACTGGGTGAATGTTAAAGATCTTCCCAAACTCGCGTTCGACCACCAACAGATCTTTGATAAAGGATTGGAAAAGATTAAACGCCGGATTAAACATCAGCCGATTGCATTCGAATTGCTGCCCGAAAAGTTCACCCTCACGCAATTGCAAAACGTTTATGAGTTAATCCTCGGAAAAAAGCTTGATAAACGGAACTTCAGGAAGAAAATGTTGAGCTTTGGTGTGCTGAGAGATCTGGAGGAAAAGCAAAAGGGCGTTTCTTTCAGAGCTGCTACCTTATATCGCTTTGACAAGCGAAAGTATGCGAAGCTTTTCGGCAAAGAAATATCGTTTTAGCGAGCTGGTAAGGGCGGCATATAGGCACTTGAGGCAACAGCCTGGTAGCTAAGGAACTTTAAACTCCGTTACTACACGACTTATAACAAAAACGCCGGACATGATTCATGTCCGGCGTTTTTGTTATATCAAATTGCGAATTACAGTTTAGTCATTTTTGACGTTCTTAAATGGTAGTCAACCAAATCATCTATAGGGGAGCGAATGATTTTTCCGATACCCATTTCATATTTGTCTGCAACAACGCTTAAGATATCTCTAAAGCTGTAACCAACAGATCCAATTACGTTTAACTTATAGTCTTTGTAGTTTGGATAGTGAATTACCAGATTTTCAAAAAATGCACTGAATGCGTAGTTAACGGTATTAAATGTATACTCTTCGTAGCTGTCTTTAAAATCGTACAAGAATTTGCTAAAGCTTGCACAAAAACGGTTAGGAAGTGGTTTGTTGTAGATGTTGTCGAATATATCCTCGTTAGTTAATGCGAAATTATCGTAGAAAGCTTCTCTCAATCCTTTTGGCATGTAGCCTTTCATGTAGTCAGCAAGTATTCTTTTGCCGATAAAACATCCGCTACCTTCATCACCTAAGAAGTAGCCAAGCGAATCGATGTTTAAAGAGATGTCTTTACCATCATAAAGGCAGGTGTTTGTTCCTGTACCCAAGATTGCTGCAAATCCTGCTTCGTCACCCAATAGTGCTCTGCAAGAAGCCAACAGATCGTGGCCGATATTGATCTCCGCATTTGGGAAGATTTGTTGCATGGCGTCAGCAACTATTTTTTTGTTCGCGTCTGTTGAACAGCCGGCACCATAATAGTAAACTTCAGTAAGTTTTTCGGTTTCTAAATGGTCAGGTAAACCTACTTTTAGTGAACCTACTATATATTCTGTATTGGAGAAATATGGATTGTACCCTTCTGTATTAAATAGAATTTTTCTTCCGGCTTCGTTAATTAAACACCAATTGGTTTTGGTGGAACCTCCATCTGCAATAACTATCATGTTAATTTAAATTTTTCGGGATAAATGTAGAAATTCTTAATTCGTTGAGATTAGTTTTTTTCATAATTTATTTTTTTCAGTGTTTCTAAAAGTTAGACATTAGGTTAAAAGTAGGTTATGATTTGGTTAAGGGAGGACCAAAAAGTATTAAATAATTGATGGTTCGGCCCTAAAATTACGTTTGTTATTCTCATTTCCAAATTTTACGGGGCGATTGAGACACATTTTGTTACGTTTTATCTCATCTATTGCGCCTGCTTTTAGGTACTATAGCGCTGTAAATAAATCAGGTGTAATACATTGTATGCAGAAATCCGGCACATGCGTGTATGGATCTTCAAAAATTGAAGTGTAAAATTTTAAATGCTTAATGTAATGCAGTGTTACATTTTCAATATTTGTGATAAACCACATCAATTATTTAACAAGTAGACGATATGATCAACAAAATAGATTTCCGAAGTGATACCGTTACCAAGCCGACAGCCGAAATGCGGGAAGCCATGATGCAGGCGAAGGTGGGGGATGATGTTTTTGAGGAAGATGAAACAGTGAATGCGCTAGAAGCTAAACTCAGCCGGATGTTTAATATGGAAGCTGGACTATTCTGTCCCTCAGGCACCATGACCAATCAGATCGCGATCAAATGTTTCACAAATCCAATGGACGAGGTCATTTGCGACCAGACCGCTCACGTGTACCGCTATGAGGGAGGCGGAATTGCCTACAACTCACTTGCTTCCGTACGGCTCCTGCATGGCGAGCGCGGTATACTGACTACTGACCTGATAGAACCTGAAATCAACGAGGAGAATATACACTATCCAAATTCTACATTGGTTGTGCTTGAAAACACGGTGAACAAAGGTGGCGGAGCATGTTATACATTGGATCAGATTGCACCCATACACAACCTTTGTAAGATCAAGGGGCTAAAACTGCACCTGGATGGTGCACGCTTATTTAATGCGTTGATTGCAACTGGCGACAAGGCAGAAGACTATGGGCAGTATTTTGATGGGATATCGATCTGTTTGTCGAAAGGCCTTGGCGCGCCAGTCGGGTCGGTGCTACTTGGCTCAAAGGAGACGATTAATAAAGCAAAGAAAATCCGGAAGGTCTTTGGCGGCGGAATGCGGCAGGCAGGCTTTTTAGCCGCTGCAGGGATTTACGCCCTTGACCATCATGTGCATAGGTTAAAAACCGACCATTCCAGGGCCAAAGCGATCGCGAAAACCTTGTCTGAACTGAGCTGGGTAAATGCTGTCATGCCCGTTGAAACAAACATCATTATTTTTCAGGTTAAGCCCAAGTATGCCGCAATCGACGTGGTGCGTAAACTGACGGAGAAAGGAATCTTGTGCAATACGACGAATAGAGATACCATCCGCTTTGTACTGCATCTTGATATTTCGTCTGAGATGGTTGACCGCGCAATTGAAATCCTGTTACATTTGTATCCATAAACAAGAAACCTGTTCATGAAGAAAATTCTGATTGCCAATAGGGGTGAGATCGCCCTGAGGATCATGCGTTCAGCGAAAGAAATGGGCATCGCCACGGTTGCTGTTTATTCGGAAGCCGATCGGACCGCTTTGCATGTCCAATATGCGGACGAAGCCATCTGTATCGGCCCTGCAGCTTCTAATCAATCGTATCTGCTCAGGCATAAAATTATTGAAGCCTGCAAAGTCAGCGGTGCGGATGCAATCCACCCGGGATATGGATTTCTTTCTGAAAACGCAGAGTTTGCAAGGCAGGTGGTTGCTGCCGGAATAACGTTCATCGGGCCTACACCAGAGGCTATGGAAGTCATGGGTAACAAGTTGTCTGCAAAAGCTGCAGCGTTGAAGTACAACATCCCGATGGTTCCCGGTACGGAGGAAGCAATTACCGATGTGGAAGAAGCCAAAAATCGGGCAGTGGAAGTCGGATTTCCAATTCTGATCAAGGCGGCCGCTGGAGGTGGCGGTAAAGGAATGCGTATAGTCGATAAGGTGGAGGATTTTCTGGAGCAGATGCAGCTTGCAGTCAGTGAAGCTACTTCGGCTTTCGGCGATGGTGCCGTTTTCATAGAGCGTTACGTTTCCTCTCCAAGGCACATTGAAATACAGGTGCTTGGAGATATGCATGGCAACATTGTTCATCTATTTGAACGTGAGTGCTCCGTCCAACGGAGGCATCAGAAGGTCATTGAAGAAGCCCCCTCATCGGTGCTTACGCCTGAAATCCGTGCAAAGATGGGCAAGTGTGCCGTGGATGTTGCCCGGGCGGTCAATTATGTTGGCGCTGGTACAGTGGAATTTATCCTTGATGAAAATCTCGACTTCTTTTTCCTGGAGATGAATACAAGGCTGCAGGTTGAACACCCGGTTACGGAGATGATCACCGGGCTCGATCTTGTTAAAGAACAGATTAAGATCGCCAGGGCCGAAGCACTAAGTTTCACTCAGGAGGATCTGAAGATAAATGGACATGCAATAGAACTTCGGGTGTATGCTGAAGACCCGGCGAATAACTTTTTGCCCGATATTGGTACATTGGCAACGTACAAGACGCCGAAAGGTAATGGTGTTCGTGTTGATGATGGATTTGAACAAGGTATGGAAATACCCATCTACTATGATCCGATGATTGCCAAGCTAATCACCTTTGGCGCCACAAGAACAGAAGCGATCGAGCGGATGGTTCGAGCAATCTCAGAATATGAGATTACCGGGATACAGACTACACTTGGCTTCGGTAAGTTCGTAATGTTACACGAAGCATTTCGTTCGGGAAATTTCGATACACATTTTGTAAGCAAGTACTACCAGCCCAAATCGGAAATAGCCATGGACGAGTATGAAGCCTTGATTGCTGCAGTTATTGCAGTACAAGCATTAAACAAACAAACAGCATCCTCAATTGCAGTTGAAAGCTTATCTGCTAATCATTGGAGAAAAAACAGATTATATAAATAACATGTTTACAGGAATAATCGAAACACTTGGAACCGTCGAGGCCGTGCGAAAGGAACAGGACAATGTACACTTCACCGTAACCTCCGAGATTGGCCAGGAACTGAAAATAGATCAAAGTGTGTCTCACAATGGTGTGTGTCTTACGGTAGTTGCTCTTGATGCTGATACCCATACCGTGACCGCTATTCAAGAGACATTAGATAAAACTAATCTTGGGGAGCTTGAAGTTGGTTCAAGAGTTAACCTGGAACGTTGCATGCAAATGAATGGCCGTTTGGATGGCCATATCGTGCAAGGCCATGTTGATCAGACAGCGGTGTGTGTGAAAAAAGAAGAACTAGAGGGTAGCTGGGAATACCGTTTCAAATATGATGCTGCGGGCGGCAATGTGACGGTTGAAAAAGGTTCCATCTGTGTAAACGGCATTAGCTTAACTGTCGTTAACTCATCAGCTGATGAGTTTTCTGTTTTTATAATCCCTTATACGCATGAACATACCAACCTGAATTCGGTTGAAGTAGGTTCTACGGTGAACCTGGAATTTGATATTATCGGAAAATATGTCGCCCGCCTATTAAATAAGTAGCAGCATTATTTACTTAGTACTTTAATTCTGTCTTTAACATAGCTAATGTTTTCAGTGGATTGCTTTTCATCCAGATTGCCTTCCATGTATTTCTTGTAGTAGCGCAGTGCTGCAGCTTTGTTTTTGATTTTGAAGTCATTAAGCAAGCCCAGGCTATAGTAAACATTGCTGCTTGGACTATATTGAAGGCTTCTTAAATAGGCGCTCTGCGCGGATCTGTAAAATCCGGAACGCTCTTGTAAATACGCCAGCATAGCGTAATAGCTTCCCGTGTTCGGTGAAATAGAAGCTACAATTGTTGCATTCGTATATGCACGGGCATTCTTCAGGTCATTTAACTTTTCGTAGCATATGGCGGTGTAGTATAAACTGGATTCAGTAGCCTCAACTCTTCTTTCCAGTACTTTAAATAGGCTAATTGCCTTTTTGAAGTCCTTTTTTTCCATGGCGAGTTTACCCATGCTATTGATCACGAAGGATGAACTGTCGCCATTTAGCAGCAACATTTCTCCAGCTTCCTGCGCCTCGTCCAATTTCTTTAACGATACACAGAGTGGAAGCCTGGCCTTTAGCAGCAGATAATTGCTCGTGTCTGCCTCCCATGCATGCTTCAGAACCTGATATGCTACGGTTAGTTGCTTTTGTTTGCTCAATTCGGTGGCCAGCTCATAGGCAACATCGCCATCTGTCGGCTTAATTTGATTGGCTTTGGTAAGATATTGCATCTTTTCAATAGGGTCATCTAAACTGTTCGCCAGCAGCTTAAGTGCCCTGAAATTGTTGCTGTCTACAGCCAGCACCTGCCTGTAAAATCCTCTGGCTTTTTCTTCATTTCCTCTCTTGGCGTAAATGCTTGCGAGGCTAAATAGTACAGCTATGTTTTTGGCATCCGCCTGGCTTAGCTTTATATACTGCGCCTCGGCAACCTTGAGGTCACCAGCCATATTACTGGCATAGGCGAGCATTGCAGTTGCTTTTAGGTCCTCGGGATCCGCGCCAAATACATGTTTGAGCAATTTGGCAGCCTCGTCATACCGTTGAGACTGATAATATTCCAGTAATTGTTCCTGCTCGGTAGTTTTCAATGCTTGTGCAATTGAGAAAGAGGAACAAAAAAATAACAGAACAAGCGTGCATATGTATTTCATAGAGCCATATGTTAATTATATAACTAATATATTAGTTATACTTTGAAATACAAAGCGTTTCTGGTCTGAATATTAACGGACGTGTGTCCCGTTGAACATGGCGGCAGGGAAAGCGGCACAATTTATAGCTCACACCCTTTTTGGTATGATTTTTTCTAAGCATGCACAAAAGGGTAGAAGTCCATTTAATCTGAAAATTATCTTAGTTTTACACGCAAACAAAACGTTCATATATGAAGAAAATATTATTATCAGTAGCAGTATTAATCGGAATTAGTTCTGCAGCCTTTAGCCAGGTATTGCCCAGTGTACAGGTGGGTTTGCGCGGTGGTGCTAACCTGTCGAATTTTAGCACAAACAATACTTTCAGCAGTGAAAATACAGCCGGATATTTCATAGGGCTTTATTCAAGATTTGGCGCTGGTGGTATTCATGCGCAACCGGAGATATATGTTGCTGGTAAAAATGCCGATCTCAAGAGTGCCGATGGTACAGAAGTTAATGAGGTTCGCTTTACCAGTATTGATGTTCCCGTTCTGATTGGAACCAAGATCGGCGCGGCAGGTGTTGGTGTACGCCTACAAACCGGACCAATGGTTTCATTTGTGTTGGATCAGTCGCAGTCTGCAAATCAAGCGACAAGTAAGATCTTTAATGGAAATTTCAAAGATCAAAACTTCGCATGGCAATTCGGCCTTGGTCTGGATGTCGGTAAATTAGGTGCCGATCTTCGCTACGAACTAGGCTTGAGCGATGTCGCAAAAGAAGGGTACCAAGACAGTAAAATGAGCTTGTTTACGCTTGGGCTTTCATATAGATTATTTTAAGTTTAATGTACGACACAAAAAAAGAGGCATTTAACAGCCTCTTTTTTTGTGTCTAAACTTTTGCAGGTCTAATTAATTAGATTTTTCAATTTCTTTAAGTTCATAGATAAATGCGCCTTTTATTGGTCTGATTGGTGATTCGTGGGCAATACTCAGTACTCTTACGAAGCATGCCCCAAAGTAAAAGATCATTGATGAGTAGAAAATAAAGAGCATAATTAAAATAACGGAACCGGAGGTCCCATAAATGCTTCCAATATTGCTAAGCGGCAGCATTATTCTCAGGATATACTTGCCGAGCGTAAATAGCACCCCGGTGAGTAGTCCTCCAATCATGGAATCTTTCCAGGTAGGGCGGCCATTCGTTAAAAATCGAAACATTACCGTGAACCAGGTCGACACAATTGCAATGAATACCAGCTGGTTCAATGCCGCATTAAGAACGCGGCTAAAGTTTGGCGAAGAGTCATTCAGGTACGATCCGATGAAGGCCTGGATACCATCTGTAAGCAGACCCACCGTAAAAAGGAAGCCTGCCAGGATGATGATAACCATAGACCGGGCACGCAGCTTCAACTTAAACATAAAACTGGAATGCGGTTTTATTCCAATCGACCATATCTGATCCATGGAGCCTTTAATCACGCTAAAAAGGGTGGTGGCGACAAACAGGAAGAATACAAAACTAATCATCGTTGCGATCCAGTTCTGGTCCACCGCTCTGATGTTTTCAAGCGTATTCCGGATTTGGTCGATGCTACTTTTATCCAGAATGTTTTCCAGCCGTTCAAACAACCGTTGAGCAAAGGTTTTTCGATCCATAAAGAAGCCGAAAAGCCGGATAAGGATAATCAAAATCGGGGGCAGTGCAAAGTTGGCGAAGAAGGCCGTCGCTCCCGCAAGTCGCAGCGGATCATTCTTCTGTAGCAAAGCGAAGGCTGCTTTGAATTGCAATAAAAATGTTCTTACGAAAGTAAACGTCATCTATTTTGGCCAGAATTGTTTTCGAATGTAATTAATTAATTTAAAACGAGCCTAAGATCCTTTTTAATTCCTTTGCATTGTAAACCGCGTGGGTATTGATGTCATTATTGAAATAAACGAAGGCTCGCTTTATATTTTTGGTGCTTAGTAGAATCTTAGAGAAACGCGTTAAAGCTTCATCGGTATAGCTGCTGGCGTAAACTTGTTCATCTCCATGAAAACGATAATATAGTAGGGCTGAGGTGTTAATTAGCTCGGCCGGAAAGTTTGGATGGCTCATGCCGCAGAAGCTTATGTTGTGTGCTTCAAACGCTTCAAATACCTCTTCGTTCCACCAACTCGGATGCCTGAACTCCATCACATTATTCATGCAAGGATCAAGGCTGTTTACAACTCTTTGAAGCTTTTCTCCTGAATACTGAAAATTTGGAGGCATTTGGAAAAGGCAACATGCGCATTTGTCCTGAAGCCCCGCTTTTACTGCGGTATAAAAATCCTGGAGCATCCCTTGGGTGCCAATGAACTTTTTGAACTGCGTGATCGCTCTCGGTGCTTTTACCGCAAATTGGAAGCCTGGTGGGCTTGTGTTGTACCATTGCTGCAAGTTCTCGACTCTGGGAAAGCGATAGAATGTGACGTTAAGTTCCAAGGTGTTGAAATGTTCACAATAGTAGCTGAACCAGTATTTCTGTGCGAGTTTATCGGGGTAGAACGAGCCTCTCCAATGTTTATAGTGGAATCCCGAACAGCCAATATGCGTAATAACCATGGGCATTTTACAGAAAAACAAGAAGCACTGGGCTGATGTTTGCAGTTTCCTAACCTGTTTTAGGAGGAAAATGGCGAATATTGCTTTTCAATATATAGCGAATATGAAAAGTAGTAAAATAAGATTCAGGGCTGCATGTTTGTTCGTTCTTCCGTTGATGTTACTTTCATCGTCGATTTTTGCGCAGGTGGAACGGATTGAGAACAAGTATAGCGCCTCCAGGTTTAAAGACTTCTTCAACCGAAATCATATAGATAGTATCTACAATCTATTTTCGCCGGACATGCAGGCAGCATTACCTAGGGAAAAAGCACATGAATTTCTTGGCGCATTGAAAGCGCAGGCTGGAGTCATCCGGCGTATGGATTTTAAAAGATATGATGGACCATATGCCTCCTATAAAACATCTTTCGGTAAAGGCACTTTTGCCGTGAATATCGCGCTGGATGCTAATCACCGGATAAACGGTTTTTTTGTTAAGCCATATGAAGACGATAGTCTGATTAAACCTGAGCGTACAACAACCTCGCTAAATCTTCCATTTAAGGGAGAATGGACCGTTGTTTGGGGTGGGGACACGAAAGAACTGAACTACCATGTAGAAGATACTGCACAGAAGAACGCCTTCGATTTTGTAATTACTGATGCAAAAGGAAAATCCTTCAAATCAACCGGGAAAACCAATGCGGATTATTATGCATTTGGACAGCCAATTTTTGCGCCTTGTGATGCGGAGGTGATTGATGTTATCGACGGGGTTATAGATAATAAACCTGGAGAGATGAACAAACTTGATATCACCGGAAATACGGTGGTGCTTAGAACCTCGAAGGATGAATACCTCTTCTTTGCGCATTTCAAACAACATTCTATTAAAGTGAAAAAGGGCATGCAAGTTAGCGCAGGTACCCTGCTGGGATTGTGCGGTAATTCTGGACATTCTTCTGAGCCACACCTACACTTCCATATTCAGAATACAAACGATTTGTTTTCTGGTACAGGGATTAAAGCTTATTTCGAATCAATAAAAGTAAATGGATCGGTTAGGAAAGATTACTCGCCGATTCAAAAGGATAAAATTAGCCCCGTAAAGTAACGGGCTGATCTTGAAAATTATGTATATGAATAACGTAGAAATCATTGAATACCAACCTGAATACCAAACAAGCTTTGAGCGTCTGAATAAGGCCTGGCTTGAAATGTATTTTACCCTCGAGCCGATCGACCGCTATGTGCTGGAACAACCTGAAGAAGCTATCCTCAAACCCGGGGGCATCATCTTGCTGGCGCGTTATGATGGCAAGATAATTGGTACTGTGGCCCTGAAGGTTATTGAGCCCGGGGTTTATGAGATGACAAAGATGTCTGTTGATCAAGCATACCAGGGAATTGGCGCAGGAAAGAAGTTATGCGCAGCTGCTATTGACAGAGCAAAGCAAATTAATGCCAAACGTTTGTTGCTTTATACAACAAGTATTCTCGAGACGGCCATCTCCATTTACAGGAAGCAAGGTTTTGTAGACGTACCACTTGAACCAGGTGTCTATGAACGTGCTAATGTAAAAATGGAATATCCACTTCATTAGCAGCGGAAATTAACCACATGGATTTGATGCCGGCTTTATGCCGGCATTTTTTGTGGCCAGTACTTTCAGGCATTGGGTGGAATAGAATTCTCAATTTGTATTATGCGAAAAATCCCCATACCGGAGCAGTATTTTCCCAATTTTCCTCATTTTACGCGTTTTTCACGCAGGATTTAGTTTTGGACAGTGCTAAAATAGGGTTGAAATTCCTTGTTTTTGGCTGTTTTTAGGTCCTTTTCTTAGGCTAGTAAAAATATTTTTAAATTTTTTCCGCTGGATGATAGTGTAGTCCTGCGTTAAACCACATGCGAGTTGGTTGTGATCTCCGCGGCCTTTGATCATGGGGTGTGTAGGTTAATCTATTAATTTTTAGTTAGTTGTGTGATGAATTTGGAGGCTTTTAGTTAAGGGTGCTTAACCATAAGTATTGGTTTTTATGGATGATGTTTGGTTGTTGTGTGCTGCTTTGCGGGGGGCTGTTGGGTGCTTAGTGTATTTTTTAGGGGCCTACTGTATTCAAATACGTAGCCAAAAAGTGTATATACCGTATAAATATTTTCAAATATGGTATAAATCCCAAAATGTTGCGTAATATTGCATTGTCAAACAACAACAAAAACATCACCCTATAAAATCACACAAAATGAGGTCTACCAGCCCAATCACAAACAACAAATTCAAAGCAGCAGCATTAGCATTAGCTTTATTCGCAACCACTTTCACCGCATGTAAGAAATCCGCAGATGAGGATTTTGCACCACAGG
>NZ_JBQCME010000005.1:0-296827 GCF_051965375.1 Pedobacter sp. SAFR-022 | reverse complement strand
GTAACACGTGGGAGAGTAGGTCGGTGCCAAATCTTAAAGAAAGCCTGTAAGTTAAACCTTGCAGGCTTTTCTTGTTTCTACGGGTTTTTCCCACTTCCTGTCTGTTTCGCATGGTTTTTGTTTTGGGCATCTAAACAACAGCTTATTAAAATAGAAATCGCGTGCCACATCATTCCGTTAATTTCGCTGCTTACTTTCAAACTGCGCCGCCCACTTTGCTATTAAAGCCTGATTCGCCCAGATTCACGATTGTTGATGTGAATCCCGCGTACCTTCAGGCGGTAAACGCTAAACCTGAAGATCTCATTGGTTTCGGAACACTGGAGGCTTTCCCAGATAATCCGGATGATCCGGTTACCCAGAATGTACAAAGCTTACGCAACAGTCTTATCACGGTACTGCATACCAAGGTTCAGGATATTCTGCCGAGTCAGAAATATGATATACCCATCCGTGGCACAGACCGCTTTGAAACGCGGTACTGGAAAGCAACGAATTCGCCTATTGTAAATGATGCTGGTGAGGTTGAATACATCGCCCATGTAGTCCTTGACATTACCAAAGCCGTTGTAAGTGCACAGGAGGAACGCTTTGCCTATGAATTATCAGAAGCCAGACGTAAAGCAACGCAACAGATGGAGGAGCGCTTGCGCCTGGCAGTAGACTCTGCAAACCTTGGTACCTGGCATATTGATGCAATTACCCGGGAGTTTATTGTCTCATCCCGCTTTAAAGCACTCTTTGGCTTTGCTGAGGAAGAACCGATGACCTTCGATGAAGCGCTCGGTCAAGTAGATCCGGCCTATCAGAAAAAAATTCAAAAGGGGATCGAATTGGCATTCTCCCAGGGTCAGATCAATGATCTTGAATTTCCAGTAATAGGACGTAACGATGGGCAGCTGCGATGGCTCCGCTCCACCGGGCGGCTTTATGCTGCCGAGGGCGGTAAAGCGGCCAACTTTTCGGGCACCGTTTTGGACATTACCAAGTCCAAGCTTGATGAACAGCGTAAGAACGATTTTATTGCCATGGTGAGCCACGAGCTTAAAACGCCCCTAACTTCATTGAACGGGTATATTCAAGTGCTGCAAAAGAAACTGGCGCCTCAAGGTAATTCCTTAGTATCGATACTTCTCGAAAAGGCCGGAAAACAGGTTGGAAAGATGATTGGGCTGATTACTGGTTTCCTGAATGTTTCCAGATTAGAAGCTGGTAAGATTCAGCTGGAAACCAGCTGGTGTGATATGGCGGAATTAATCAAAGAGATTGAATCCGACATCAAGATTGATAACAGCTCAGGCAACATCATCTTCAGCCCGGTGGAAACCACCTGGATGAATGTTGACCGGGATAAGCTTGAACTTGTAATTACCAATTTAATCAGCAATGCTATAAAATACTCTCCAGCTGATGCCACCATTCAGGTCACCTGCACACCTCAGGACCCGGATGCTGTAAAGGTGAGTGTTAAGGACAACGGTATCGGTATTAAACATGAGGATCAACCTCATGTGTTTGACCGTTTTTACCGGATCGAAAATAAGCAGACAAATGCAGTTGCCGGGTTTGGCATTGGATTGTACCTATGCAAAGAGATCGTGGAAAGACACGGCGGGAAGATCTGGGTAGAAAGCAAGTTCGGGCAAGGCTCAACTTTCTCATTTTCCATCCCACTTAACGCCGTATCTAACACTTAACGGCAGTTGCTTTCTCTTTCATTCCTTCGGGGATCACCAAGGTCTCGGGTACAAACTTCCAGAAGAACAGGAGACCAATGATCCCAAGTACTGCAAATGAACCAAACCCTGTTGGATAGCCGCCCCACTTTACGATCAATCCACCAATAACGCTGCTTATTGAAGCAGCCAGGCCAATAGCTGAATATACAAACCCCTGCAGCAGATTGAATCGTCCTGTACCCTGACTTAAATCGGCAATCATCAGGATGCTGACTACACCAAAAATCCCGGCGCCAATGCCATCTAAGATCTGTATCGCCGTTAGTATGTAAGGATCATCAAGGAAGGCGAAGAGTCCCGCACGGATTGGCAGTAGCATGAAAGCTATGAGCATAATTTTCTTCCTTCCTTTTTCTGCCCGCCGGCCGCTAATGGCAGCAACGAAGGCCATTACGCCCTGCGCAATCACTATTGCTGCTGAAAGATACAATGAAGAGTTCTTTCCGTCTGCCAGCCCCATCTTTTGGCCAGCTAATGGCAGCATGGCAGCATTGGCTAAGTGAAATAAGCCCATGGAAATGGTAAAGAATAGAATATTATGGTTGCGGAATAAATCCATTACACCCACAGCCTTCCCAGCATTATCTTCCGCTGCAGCCCTGGCCAGCTCATGATCGATATCCTTTTCTTTAATCAGCAATACCGCTATCACAAGGGCAGCGCATTGGAACATCGAAAAGTAGAAGATCGCTTCATAAGAAATAAATCTGCCCAGCAGTCCTGCAATGATTGCTGCACCCATATTGCCCATATGGTTGAAACTCTCATTCCGGCCGATGCGTTGTGATAGTAACGCATGTCCAACCATACCCAAGGTAATAGCGGCCACACAAGGTGCATATACACTTTGGACAAAGCCAACAATAGCCTGTGAAATCAAGGTAACGTAGAAGTCTCCGCTGATGATTAGTGCATAACAGCAAATAGCAATAATAATGGACGCGCCAATAAGTAGGAAGCGTTTATAGGTACTCCGGTCGATCAATGCACCTGCAGGTGGCTGGATCAGAATACCGACTAATCCCGGGATAGCTATGACATAGCCAATCTGGTCAGGTTCCCAGTTCCGGACGGTTAGCAGGAACACGGAAAGATATACGCCAACACCGTCTTTGACATCTGCCATAAACAGGTTGGCCCAATCCAATGCTTTTAAACTTCCCCGGGACGCTTTCATATGATGGAAAGCATCGTGCAGCCGAAAAAACATGCCATCCTCGAGGGAAAGAAGGAGCTAAGGGAAGGACCTGGCCAGAATATCAAAGAATTCCGTTGATCTACCTGAATAAAGAGGTAGTTTTCTTGTATACCAGGTATAATTTCAAACAAACGATCTGATGGCTAAATTAACACTAAATGTTTTTGTTAGTCCGATATAGACAGCAGGAGCACAACATGTACGATGTATGGTCACGGGTGTGTCAAACATACACTTACCCTGCAGTGCTTTAACAAGAACGTTTTACATTTCAGAAAACAGGAGGCAATTGAAGATATTACTGATTGAAGATGAACCGGGGTTAGTTTCTGTTATCATCAGGGGGTTAAATGAGGCAGGTATGGAAGTCAGCGTTGCGGCTGATGGGCAGACAGGCTTGGAAATGGCGATGAAACACCAGTTCGACCTGATCATTTTAGATATTATGCTTCCCGGCATGAATGGCATACAAGTATGCCGGGAACTCCGGAAAGCCGATAACAATGTCGCGGTATTGATGCTTACAGCCTTAAGCAGTACGGAAAACATCATTACAGGCCTTGACAGCGGCGCAGATGACTACCTGATAAAACCCTTCAAGTTTGCGGAGTTAGAGGCCAGGATCCGCTCGTTGGTGCGTAGAAGCAAGAATGTAGCACCTGCACGCAATACGCTCCGCATTGAAGGTCTCGAAGTCGACCTGCTGTCAAAAACAGTTGTCCGTGATGGTAAGTCGATTGTATTAACGGCTACGGAATACCGTTTACTGGAATATTTTCTACGCAATCAGAATGTGGTGCTGTCCAGGATCCAGATCCTGGAGCATGTATGGGATATTGATTTCAACATGGGCACCAATGTGGTTGATGTATATATCAATTACCTCCGGAAAAAACTCGATCATGGATATCAGACCAAGCTAATCCATACGGTATTTGGAATGGGTTACATGTTTAAAGCAGATGCGAATGAAGTTTCAGACTAAAATCACCTTATTATTTTTTGCCATTTCCGCGGGTGGATTGATCTTACTGAATGCGGCGATCTTTTACTTTGTATCTCAGTTTAGTTTTAAAGATTTCTTCGACAGGCTGGAAGCACGTGTGAATTTAACGGCGCAGACAAATCTGTTCGCTGATCCCAATACAGATGCCTATAAAGAAGTTCGCGCCAGATACCTGGAGAAGTTGGAAGATGAACAGAACTATGTCGTTAAAATTGACAGTAATGCAAGCAGCTTTCCACATCCTTTAAACCTTCCGCAAAGTTTCTATAAGTCGATCCTTGATAACGGGAGTGCCAAGTATAATGAAGCCAATCACTTTTACTTCGGTAAAATCTTCCAGACCAAGGGCGAGCGCTATATGGTCATTGTTGCTGCATCAGATCCCTATGGTTTCAAAGAGCTGCAGCAGCTTAAAAAAGTCCTTATTGTCTGCTTTTTCATTTCCATTGTACTGTCTTACATTGCCGGCTTGGTACTGTCACAATACATCATCAAGCCTATTCAGGATATTACCTTCAGTGTGAAACAGATCAAGGCGAATAACCTGCATTCCCGATTGCCAGAGGTAAAAGGTAATGATGTGGTCTCTATTTTGATCTCGACCTTCAACACCATGCTGACCCGGCTGGAGACCGCCTTTGAAACACAGAACAACTTCATCAGCAATGCCTCTCATGAATTAAGAACACCGTTAACCATCATGACCAGTGAGGCCGAACTGCTGCTTTCGGGGAAGAAACTTGATCCTGTTGCTGAAGCTTCTGTGAAAACCATTCTGGGTGAAGCCGAAAAGTTACATCATATCCTGACCAGTTTGCTTGGTCTGGCACAATCCGGCTTTGATGGGAAGAAACAAAACTGGCAGCAGATCCGGGTAGACGAGCTGGTCTTGAATGTTGCTGATGCCGTTAAAAAGATTGATGCCGAATGTACCATTGACATTGATTTCTCTACCCTGCCCGAGGAAGAATCACAGCTATATACCGCTGGCAACAATAACCTGCTCTTGCTCGCGCTCAGTAACATCGTTATGAACGGTTGTAAATATTCTAAAAAACAACCGGTAAAGGTGCAGGCAAAAACCGAAAACGGCTTTATCGTAATTGTAGTCACTGATAACGGGATCGGAATTCCGGAGAAAGATCAGCAACATGTATTCGAACCTTTCTTCCGCGCATCTAATACCAGCGAGTTTGAAGGTTTCGGAATAGGCCTGCCTTTAACACTCAATATCATCAGGTTGCATAAAGGTTCCATCGGCATCAGTTCACAGGAAGATAAGGGAACAGAGATACAGGTTTACCTGCCAATTTCTGCGGCATAGCCCAGCAATAATAGCATTTTGAGCTGGCCGTTCTAATAACTTTCTAATGCGGCAGGCCTGCTAATAATTTCCTTATCTGTAAATGGCTGATTTTTAAGGGTAAGTCCAGCTTTTGGGAATTTAGAACAAAGGTATATTCTAATGAAGGTCTAATAAGGTGTTTAATTCATTTTAATGTTTGGGGGATAGTATTGCATTGTAAATAAAACAGAGCAATCACCTTAACCCTACGGACATGAAAAACATCTTAATCCCAACCGATTTCAACGTTAGCACCTTAGCATGTATTGAAAATCTGTGTGAGCAGTACGAAAATACTCGATTTCATTTAATTTTTATCCATCTTTTTAAAATCTCAGATTCTATCACGGAGCTGCTGATGCTTTCCAGGCGTAACCGGGAGTACGATTACGTAAATGATGACTTTTATCAGGCCTGCGAAAGGATTAAATCGGCATATCCACAAGTTGAAAGCATCAAAGTGGACTTCTTCTACGGAAGTACGTTGAGCATGTTCCGAAACTACATGGAAGCACATGATGTAGACGCTGTTCTTGACCTGAAACACTGTTCCTTGAAGCCTTTGAATAAAATGAGCGTAAATCCGGAAGGATTGATTCAAAAGTGCGGACTTAAAGTGCTTCATCTTCAGGCAGAACGGAAAGCTCAAATTCGCGTGCCGGCGCAAGAACAGTTACAAGAAGCGGTTTAAAGCTGTCAACCTAAACTTACGACCATGCTATTAAAGAAAAACATACCATTCACCTACATCCTGGGGAAGATTAAAAAGGAACTGATCTTTGTATCCATCTATTCGATCATCGTGGCCCTGATGTATAATAATTTTCATTTTACGCGGATATCCATTCCGATTGCGATACCGACAATACTGGGTACTGTCATCTCCTTATTGCTGGCCTTTAAATCCAATCAGGCATATGATCGCTGGTGGGAAGCAAGAACACTCTGGGGTGCGATATTAAATGACTCCAGAACACTTACGCGACAGTTACTGACCTTCATCGACGTGGATTATGGCACTGAAGAGAAACGGGCTTTTTGTGAACGTATCGCACACCGGCAGATTGCCTGGAACTACAGCCTGAGCCGGCACCTCCGGAATCAGGATCCAACGTATCAGCTTGAAAAGTGGATCTCTGATGAGGACCTGCGCTATGTGAAGAATTATACCAATGTACCGGTAGGCTTGTTGGAAATGCAGGGTAACGATCTGCGTTTGGCTTATAAGCTGGGCTGGATCAATGAATTTCAACAGGTGGAGATCGATAGAACTTTCAGCAGGTTAACAGACGAGCTGGGTGGTTGCGAAAGGATTAAGAATACCGTATTCCCGGCAACGTACAGCATCTACATCCACATGTCACTAATCTTGTTCATCATGCTCTTACCGTTTGGATTGATCGAGTTTTTTGGTGTGGTGGAGATCCCATTGGTTATAGCCATATCAAGTTCGTTCTTCCTTATTGAAAAAATGGCCATTCACTTGCAGGATCCCTTTGAAAACATGCCTACAGATACACCGACGACCACCATCTCGATGACTGCAGAGCGTGACATCAAACAAATGTTAAAGGAGAGTTACAAGGCGGAGGAAAAACCACAAGGTACCGTTCAGGGACCTTCAAAGGTGTTTTTCATTCTGTAAGGTCATCTATAAACCAATCTACCAGCAACGGGCTACCTCAAGTAGCCCGTTTTTTGTGCTAAAGATTTGTGGCGATTGTATTACTTTAGAGGTTTAGGTACTTCTAACAACCCGCCCTTACGATGATACGATACTTTCTTACGCTTTTGCTTAGCATTACAACTCTATTAACCTGTGCACAAAACGTAAATACCAATGATGATGCATTAAGAGCACGACTGGATTTGAAAGGAGAATGGCAGTTTGCCCTGGATAGTGCGAATAAAGGTATTGCAGAAAAATGGTACTCCAGGCAACTAGATGACCGTTTAAACCTGCCTGGTACGACGGACCTGAACAAAAAAGGCTTCCTGAATAAAGATTCCACAACCATGCACTATAGCAGGGTTTACAAGTATGAAGGTCCCGCATGGTACCAACGGAAGCTTACCATTCCTAAGCACTTTAAAAATAAACACATCCGTTTATTTTTGGAAAGAACCAAATCAACTCAGATCTGGATCGATCAGACTTTAATTGGTGGCTCTACCATCTTGCAATCACCCCAGGAATTTGACCTTTCCAAATATCTGAGTCCGGGTGATCATGTTATCACCATCCGGGTAGACAACAATCTTAAACTTACGCCTTATGGCAACGTACACATCTACTCTGATGATGCACAAACGAACTGGAACGGCATCATTGGGAAATTATTTCTTGAAGCTTCCTCGAGGACTTTTATCAACGATCTTCAGGTTATTCCGGACATCGACCATAAAAAGTTTGATGTTAAACTTAATATCCACAATCCGGAAGCATTAAAACACCTCACGGTAGAGCTCCTGCTGGAGAAAACGCAGGATGGTAAGACCGTTCAGTTAAAGACAAAGCGGTTTAAGCAGGCTAGTGCCGGGAAGCTGAGCTTAAGTTACAGCTTTGAGGAGGAACCGGAGCTTTGGGACGAGTATAACCGGCCGCTGTATAAGCTTACCGCAGTGCTTTCGGCTGGGAAAGTCAAGGATGCTCTATCGGCTACATTTAGCATGCGAAAGTTCAGTGCAAAACGCACCCAGTTCTCCATCAATGACCGCATTACCTTTTTAAGGGGTAAACATGATGCTGCAGTATTTCCCTTAACCGGACATCCACCGATGGATGTAGAAGGTTGGTTGAAGGTGTTTAATGTAGCTAAAACGTATGGCATAAACCATTATCGTTTCCATTCCTGGTCGCCACCCGAAGCGGCATTTACTGCAGCCGATCAGCTTGGTATATACCTGCAGGTGGAGTTGCCATTCTGGGGCGGCTTGGACACCGATACCCTGGCTTCGGAATTACGGGCGGAAGGTATGGCTATGTTAAGGCACTTTGCAAATCATCCATCCTTTGTGATGTTCTCCCATGGAAATGAGATCTGGGCTGGTCATGATCGGGTGGAGCAGAACATACTGGCTTTTAAAGCCTATGATCCACGTCCCCTGTACACCATGGGTTCAAATGTTAATATCGGATATCATCCTTTACAGCAGTCCTCCGACTTTTTTGTGGGATCCCGGACGGGCTCGAAAGGAGATACAATACTTACCCATACGCGAATGACACATGCATTTGCGGACTCAAAGCAGGGTGCCAGGTTAAATTCGCTGCTACCTTCAACAGATTTCGACTACAGTTATCCCGTATCCGAGCTTAACGTACCCATTGTAAGCCATGAGATTGGGCAATACCAGATTTATCCGGATTACCGGGAAATTCAAAAATACACCGGTGTCGTTGAGGCGCGGAACCTTGAAGCGTTTCGCAACCGCTTGAAGAAGGCTGGCATGCTGGATCAGAATTTAGCCTTTCAGCAGGCATCAGGCAAGTGGGCCGCCATCTGTTACAAAGCGGAAATGGAAGCTGCTTTTCGCACCAAAGGATTCGGGGGTTTCCAACTGCTGGACCTGCAGGATTTCCCAGGACAGGGAACAGCACTCGTGGGAATACTCGATGCGTTTATGGACAGCAAACATGTAATTTCTGAAGCAGATTGGCGGATGTCTATCAATGACGTGGTGCTTCTTGCAGCCTTTCCGAAGTACGTGTGGACCAATGCCGAGCAGTTTAAGGCTAAGATAGAGGTTGCGAACTATTCGGATAAAGACCTCGAACAAGCTATTATTTGGAAGTTGATGAAGTCGAACGGTGAGGCCTTTGCCATGTCCATTTTGGAGGGCTTGGTCGTTAAACAAGGTGGGCTGACCGCTGTTAAGGACATCAGCATTCCACTTGGTTCTATAAAGCAAGCCGAGCAGGTGTTTCTGGAAATCTCCATGGAGAATAGCAACTACAAGAATGTTTATCCCCTTTGGGTGTATCCAGCTTCTGCGGGTGTTGTGGAGGAGAAATCGATTAACGTTGTGACGAAACTAGATGAGAACGTGTTTAAACAACTACAGCGTGGAGCAAAGGTTTTGCTATTTCCACAGTTTGAAGATGTAAAAGATCATGCTGTTCCAGGCTTGTTCCCGCCTGAATTCTGGAATTGGGGTATGTTCAAAGGTATCAGTGAAAACGCTAAGAAGCCCGTATCTCCAGGTACCTTGGGCTTGCTGATGAACCCAACACATCCACTGTTTGCATCATTTCCTACGAATTCACATACTAACTGGCAGTGGTTTTCCATTATCAAGGCCAGCAATCCTTTGATTCTGAACAAAACTGATCACTCTTATCGCCCTGTTGTGCAGGTGATCGACAACCTGGAACGTAATAATAAGCTGGGTCTGATATTCGAATTCAAAGTGGGTAAAGGAAAACTACTGGTTTGTATGTCGCAGTTAAACCTGATCATGGATAAGCCGGAAGCGAAACAGCTTTATAATTCTATCTTGAATTATATGCAGTCTGCTGATTTTGATCCTGCATACGAATTCAGTGCGAGCCAGCTTGGCGGACTGGAACTCAGTTAATTACAGGTAGGTAATTTGTTATGCTCCAGGAAAGTAGTAAAATGCTATCTTAGTGTGAATAATCTTTTGGTATGGCAATTCCATTGAAAGTTATCGGCCTTGCAGTGCTCGCTTGCCTGGCAATTCCATGGAGCAGTGTTGCGCAATCGGGCGGTGCTTACGATTTCAACCGTAAGCCTTTAAAACAAGATACTTATGTGCAGCTGCCACTGGGCAGCATCAAAGCAAAAGGCTGGCTGCTTAAGCAGCTTGAGCAGCAACGGGATGGCGCCACGGGCCATGCAGAGGCGCTATATCCCGAAGATGGCAATCTGGGGAAAGGTTCGGACTGGCTTGGCGGCAGCGAACCTGGCTGGGAGCGGGTACCGTATTACCTGAAAGGATTGGTTGCCCTGGCATACACCCTTGATGATGCCGGACTAAAAGCAAAGGCACAGAAATACATCGACTGGACATTGAACAGCCAGCAGACTAATGGTTTGTTTGGTCCTGCCAAAATGAAGGACTGGTGGCCACGCATGCCCATGATGTATGCGCTGCAGAGCTATTTTGAAGCAACAGGTGATAAGCGTGTTGTTCCTTTCTTGCAGAAATACCTGAAGTATGAACTTGCTCATCTCGATGGCGACCCACTGAAAGACTGGGGTAAATCACGTGCAGGGGATAACATGGAGATTGCCCTTTGGGTGTACAATAAAACTGGTGATGCCGATTTGCTTAAACTGGTAGAAAAGCTGAAACAACAGGCTTATCCATGGATTGATATCTACACGAAGAATCAGTTCTACTACTATGGAGATGATTTTCAACCAAAGCATATGGTCAATGTTGCCCAGGCGCTGAAATTCCCGGTGATATATGGACAATTAAACGATAAACCGACGAACCTGCAGGCAATGGGGGCGGGCATCAGGCATATCATGCGCGACCACGGTCAGCCGCAGGGACTTGGTTCAGGTACAGAGTTCCTTGCGGGCAGGAGCTCCATTCAGGGGGTGGAAACCTGTTCTGTGGTGGAATGGATGCAAAGCCTGGAGACTGCCGGCCGGGTAATTCACGAAGCGCATATTGGGGATCAGCTGGAGCAAGTGGCTTTCAATGCACTGCCAGCACAATTTAGCAGGGACTTTAAAAATCATTCCTACTATACCTTGCCCAATCAGGTCCTCAGTATACATGGTGGGCATGGTTTTAATCAGGATTATGGAACCGGCATTATTTCTAGCCCATATTCCGGATTCCCCTGTTGCCGCTACAACATGCACATGGGCTGGCCCTATTTTGTGAAGAACAGCGTGATGGCTACACCGGAGCAAGGATTGGCGATGTTAAGTTATGGGCCCATGGAAGTAAATGCAGTGGTAGCTGGCGGCGAGAACTTGAAGTTGGCGATTGAAACTGCCTATCCCTTCGAAGAAAAGATCAGAATGAAGTTCTCCCTTAACAAGCCTGTGTCCTTCCCCCTGGTACTGAGAATACCAAGCTGGAGTGTAAATCCTGAAGTGAAATATAACGGGCAATTGCTGAGCGGTATTCAGGCGGGTAAAATGTTTACGGTTGCGCAAACCTGGAAAGCAGATGATGTGCTGGAGCTTAATTTCCCAATGGAAGTCAGGACAAAGCATCAGGTAAACAATGCGGTTAGCGTAGAACGTGGACCCTTGGTTTTTGCCCTTGACATGAAGGCTAAAAACCAGATCACTAAAACACATGCTGTGCAAGGCTTTAATGACTATGAGATCCTGCCTGAAACATCCTGGAACTATGCGCTGGTTTTAGTTCTACCCAGTCGGTTAGCGATGCCGAAGTATTGCGATCTGCTATGGCTGATAACCCTTTTATTGCCTCAGATGCGCCCGTAAAGTTGAAAATGCGCGCCCGTAAGATTCCGGGTTGGGGTATTTCCTATAGTAAAGTGGCTGCATTTGATGTTCCGGTAAGCCCCGTCGTTTCGGACGCGCCAATGGAAGAGATCACCCTGGTGCCATTTGGTTCGGAGAACATCCGCTTAAGCCTGTTTCCGGTTGTTGGCACACCCGGGAAGCGCAATAAGACGATAGCGGAGAATTTCAAAAAAGGTATGCCAGAGGGTTGGGTATTTTATGGCGGTGGCTGGTTCTGGAAAGATGGTGCCATTCACTCGGCTTCAAATGCAGGCTCGGGAAGCTATGGCATAGATGGGTCCAAGATTGTAGCCAATGCGACTGAATTCTCGGACCTCGAGTATGAAGCATCCCTGGAACTTACCAGTCCGGGCGATGCAGGGATGATTTTCCGTGTGACTAAACCCGCGATCGGTGCAAACGCGTACCAAGGCTACTACGTTGGACTTAATCCTGAAACCGGTCTGGTGACCTTAGGGAAGGCTAATGGTTATACCTGGCAGGTCATCAGCAGTAAAGAAGCGAACTTGAAGCAACACCAGCAATACAGGTTGAAGGTGCGGGCACAGGGAAACAGCTTGAAAGTATTCCTTGATGGTGCCTCCATGCCAATAATATCTGTTAAGGACGAGGAGTTCAAATCCGGTAGCATTGGTCTCCGGGCTTATAAAGCTCAGGCTGCCTTTGACCAGCTGAAGGTTAAAGCCATTTAGCGCAGTTGCGACTATGATCTTTTTAACTGGGAAGGGGAAAAGTTGTAGCGCTTTTTAAAGGCTGCAGAAAAGTGATTGGTGTGTCTGTAGCCCAGCATCCCGGCAATTTCCTTTAGACTCAGTCCTTGTTCGTCTTCCAGGAGCATCTTGGCTTTTAGCATTTTCATGTCTGTGGTATAACTGAAGATCGTTTTACCAAACAGGTCTTTAAAGCCTTCCTGCAGCTTTGTGCGGTTCATGCCGGAGATCTCCGCGAGCTGCTCAATCGAGTAGCAGTTCTGCAAGTTCAGGGAGATCAGCTCTTTGATTTCTGTTAACATGGCGATCTCCCGGACCGTCCAGCGCCCGGATGGTTTTTCCATGTACCCGGTAGAAAGCATCATTACCAACAACTCGGAAACCTTCGCTTTAAGGTAGGCCTCCCGGTACCGCGGCTGGCAGTCGCAATGCAAAATCTCAAAGATGATGCTTCTCACGTCATTCGTTACACGCTTTGCAGCCATCGAGCCGGAGTTGTCTATTCCCTCAGTGATTGGAAATTCTCCAGTCAACTTCATGTAAGTGTCTTCTGATAAGGTTAGGTCGAGCAGTATGTCCGGTTCCGCGGCAAGCGCCACGTTTGCAGGCGCTGTTGCATTGTACCAGTATCGCAAATACAATAAGTCTGTACTGAAATAGATATTAACTAACGGATATTCAGCCGGTTCAAAATATGTTTCTAAAATAATTTCTGCTGCTTTCCTGATTTTGACCTTAAACATTGTGCTGTTAAATGCGTACGAATTCCTGCAAATCTCGTAGATGGTAACCTGTATTTTTGGCCAAGTTAAGAATTAGTCTAAATAAGCATACCATAAACAATGCATTCCATAACAAAAAGATTCGGGTCCATTATATTCTTTATATGTGTTATTCTGAGCAGCCTTCAGCTGTCTGCGCAACAACTGCATGGGCTGAGCGGCCGGATAGTTACTGCCGATGGCAGGCCTGTCTATGGCGCCGGGGTAGAGATCAAACAGGTTCAAAAATCTACCTTGACCGACCAGGAGGGTAAATTTGTGTTCATTTCTTTACCCGCAGGCACTTACACCGTCCGGATATCTCATATCGGCTTTGCCCTGCTTGAAAAGCGAGTGTCAGTTCCTTTAAATGGAGATCAGGCTTTGCAGTTTACCTTGCAGGATGCGCAGCAGGATTTGTCAGAAGTGTCTGTCATTGGGCGGACGGTAGCGCAGGAAACCAACAGGCAGGCTTTTAATGTATCAGCGATCGACGCTAAAAAGCTTTATAATACGACACTTGATATCTCTGGAGCGCTGGACCGGGTGGCAGGGGTACGTGTTCGTGAATCCGGAGGCGTAGGTTCAAACTTTAACCTTTCATTAAACGGCTTCTCCGGTAATCATGTGAAATATTTCATCGATGGTATTCCGATGGACAACTTCGGTTCTTCTTTCCAGATCAATAATATCCCGATCAATATCGCAGACCGGATAGAAGTTTATAAAGGCGTAGTACCCATGTGGCTAGGCTCTGACGCCCTGGGTGGGGCGATAAACATTGTTACTGGCGACAAATACCGGAATTACTTTGACGCCTCCTATGCTTTCGGATCATTTAACACCCATCGCAGTGTAATTAATGCCGCGGCTACTGCCGAAAATGGATTCACCGTACAGGTAAATGCCTTTCAGAATTACTCGGACAACGATTATAAGGTAAATGTGGAAGCTGCTGATATTAACACTGGAGCTTACGCAGCAAGAGCGGCCCTAAGGCGCTTCCATGATAACTATCATAACGAAACCTTAATCGCCAATGTGGGTGTGGTGGATAAAAGCTATGCTGACAAACTGTTAATCGGGGTAACGCTGGGTAAAAACTACAAAGAGATTCAAACCGGCGCACGTATGGTTTCGGTGTTTGGTGGCTGGCATCGCCGGGGGAATATCATTATGCCGAGCCTGAAGTATCGGAAAACCAACCTGATCAAAGGACTGGATGTAACGGTTAATGCCAACTACAATCTCGGGGAGGAACAGAATATTGATACCATGAACGTACGTTACGATTGGTACGGCAACAGCATACCGCAGGGCTCCAATGGGGAGCGGTCCAGGAGCTTGTACAAATATAAGAACAACAACGGCCTGGCTACAGCAACACTGACTTACAAAATTGATGATCATCAGTCATTGGCATTAAGCGAGGTCTTCAGCACTTTCAATCGCAAAGGCAGTGATAAACTAAATCCTGCGAATTCAGCATACGAGCAACCCAAGAAAACCAATAAGAACGTGCTCGGTTTCGGCTACAGCTTCGATATGCAACATAAATGGAGTGCCACGGTATTTGGTAAATACCTCTATCAGGGAAGTGTTGATGGCAGCGGTTCTGGAGGTACTGCAAACCGCGCCGGCCAGAACAGGCTGGGTTATGGTGCCGCAGCCACCTACTTCATCAATAAAAACCTGCAATTAAAAACATCTTATGAGTTAACTAACCGCATGCCTGAGGCCCAGGAGATCTTCGGTGACGTCGAAAATCAGGAGGGGAATGCCAACCTGAAACCTGAACAAAGTAACAATGTGAACCTTGGTGTTACCTACGGATTTGCATTGGATAAAGACAACACCATCCTGCTAACCGCAAATGGGATTTACAGGCATGCGGATAATTTTATATACAACCGGCTGAACAATAATCAATCGAAGCTCGTGGCCGATAACCGTGATGGTGTACGCACCTGGGGTGGTGATGCGGAAATCCGTTATGCCTACAAAAATTGGTTCACAGCGGGTACAACGGTGACCTATCAGTTTCTGCGCAACCTGCAGCAGTATGAACCAGGCTCTACTGGCGTAAGCCCGCTGTACCGTGATCAGATGCCGAACATCCCTTACCTCTTTGGCAATGCCGATGTTTCTGCTTCAATAAAAGATTTCGGCCGTAAAGGCAACAACCTCAGTATTGGATACAACCTCCTGTATGTACATGCATTCTGGTTGTACTGGCCGAGCCTCGGGGGGCGGGCGGAAAGCGACGAAAAGAAGGTTGTGCCGCAGCAGCTATCGCACGATGTGAATGTCGTATACAGCATGGGCAGGGGCAGGTACAACATCGGGCTGGAAGGCAAAAACCTGGGTAATGCGGACTTGTACGACAACTTCAGCCTGCAGAAGCCAGGACGGTCATTCTACCTGAACATCAGGTATTTCATCAATGCCAGTCGCCATTAAGCCAAGTTCAGGTCAGCATTTGAGCATGTAGCAAATGCAGCCAACGTATCTAGACAAGTACAAATCAACAATTAACACATAACCTAACGCCTCCTTCAAATCCTATTAATCATGAAAACCAAATTTACAAAAGCATTTATTGCCATCGCATTTGCAGCTGTCCTAAGCGCCTGCACTAAAAGTGAATCTACAGACACCCCGGTTGATCCGGTAAATCCGGAAAGCAAAGGGAACTTCATTCTTGCAGTAACGCCAGCCGCTTCCACCGGTGTGGCAGATTATCTGCTTACCACCACTGACCTGGGCGGCGGGGTGAAATCCATCATCGGAAATGGTGTGGAGCAGGATGGTACCTACCGCTATTATGTAGCGCACAACAACAAATTCTTCAGCATGCTTTATGGGCAGAATAATCCTGGTGCAGTTACTACTTACGATGTTAAAGCAGGAAAATTGAACAAATTATCCAACTTCCAGACTGAAACGGTTCAGGCATTTGCCCCGGTAAATGACGACCTGCTGCTGGTAAAGATTCCGAGGAACATCGCAACGCCGCTGGCCAACTGGTACCGCGTAAATACAAACACCTTGTTGATCAGCGGTCAGGGCACCATAGATGTTCATGCCCCTTCTAACAACGGTGAAACCGCATTTTTCAGCTGGATAAAACAAGTGGGAAACAAAGTTTATGCACCATACTTCTCCATCAAAGCTTGCTGTAACGATGCATTTGGAACTGACTACCCGGATCAGGCATGGATTGCAGTGTATTCTTACCCGGAAATGAAGCTGGAGAAGGTGATCCAGGACGACCGTACCAGCTTTATTGGCCGCTACTTTACCAACGGACTTGACCTGGTCGAAAATGGTGATGTTTACGCCTTTTCTTCCAGTGTAGCCACCAAGGGCGGTGTACTTACCTCTACAAAACCATCTGCAATTACAAGGATCAAAGCAGGTACAACCGAATTCGATAAGGATTACTTCATGGATGTTGAAGCGGCATCAAATGGTTATGTCATCACGAACTGGCTATATATCGGTAACAACAACTTTGTGGTAAACGCCACTCTAAAGGCACAAAAAGGTGCTTTCGTGGACGGTACAAAGATCGGCGTCGTAAATGTAGTAGATAAGACTTTCAAGCTCGTAAGTGGGTTTCCAGAGGTTTCGGAAATCAAATCTGTAACAGTGAACAACTATACGCCGAAAGATGGTAAGACGGCTTACGTCGGTGTAAACCTGAAAGACGGATCAAGTTATGTGTACAAGGTGGATGCATCCAGCGCAGCTGCTAGTCGCGGGCTTAAAGTTGAAGGTGGGGTGATCACGGCGATTCAACATTTACAATAACCTAAATACGCAAGTACAATAACTTTTATACACAAGACAATGATGACAGGCGCAAAACAAACCCCCGCGAAGAAGCCGGCTAAAGATTCAACCTTTACCCGCATTAACAAATGGCTGCATTTATGGCTTGGGCTTGCCTCTGGCCTCATTGTCTTAATTGTATGTCTAACAGGTTGCATCTGGGTTTTCAATGAAGAGATTACCGGTATGATGGAACCCGAGACAAAAGTCGAAAAACAAGATAAGCCGGTTTTAAAACCCTCTCAACTCCAGCACATCGCCGCTTCGCTTTATCCTGAAAAGGTTATAGGCTATGCGCAATACCAGCAGGGCAGGACGATAAACATGGTGCTCCGGAATCCAGAGGAAACCGGACGCCGTGGCGGAGGTATCACGCTTAAGGTCAATCCTTATACCGGTGAACTGCTGAAAAAAGAGGTGCGTAAAAAAGGTGAAACCGACTTCTTCCGATTTATTCTCAATGGCCACCGTTTTCTGTGGCTGCCTTTTGAAATCGGCAGACCAGTTGTAAACTACGGAACGCTGGTGTTTGTGGTGTTGCTGATCACGGGTATGATCTGGTGGTATCCCAAGAAATGGAATAAATCCACGGTTGATAAAAGCTTCAAGATCAAGTGGGGTGCATCGTTTAAACGGGTAAACCTTGACTTGCATAATGTGCTGGGCTTTTATTCACTGTTGGCGCTAATGGCCATCGCCTTGTCGGGCATGGTGTACGGCATCCAGTGGTACAGTGAGGGCTTGTACTGGGTAACTTCTGGTGGGGAGAAATTGCCGGAGTACAACAGGCGTTTACAATCAGATTCCCTGGCAGCAAACAAGCTATATACCGCGGAGCAGGCGATGGATCTTGCCTGGGAGCGGGTGATCAGGAACCATCCGAAGTCAGAAGGATTCTATTATGTATTTCCTGATCTGTTGAAAGCAAGCTCTGCCATCGACATCACCGTTTATCCAACAGCAGGTCAGTTCTACAACAGCCAAGGCTATACTTTTGACCGCCATACCCTTAAGCCCCTAAAGCGGGATGATGTTTATTCAAAAAGCTATGAGGCTTCCGGAGTGGGTGGTAAGCTCAGGAAAATGAACTATGATATTCATGTGGGGAGTATTCTTGGATTTCCAGGAAAGGTGCTGGCATTTCTTGCCTCCTTGATCGGTGCAAGTTTGCCAGTCACTGGCTTCCTCATCTGGTACGGTCGGAAGTTCAAAAAGAAAAAGAAAAAAGCAACGGCGCTGGTCGATGCTAATCAGCAAACTGAACCGCGTTTAAGAAAGCCAGTGATCAGGCGGAGCCTAAAGGAGGAACCTGTCCTTGCAATCGATAATTCCCCCTTACCCTTAAATGGTGAGCCTCAAAGATGATGCAATCTATTGCATTAGTAGCTTACCTCAGCAATCTAAGAGCATCAAAGACTCAACCACCTGTTGGTTGAGTTCCTCACAATCAGTTTTGGCTTAATGCTCATAACTTTTGGTTCTACATCTAAATCTGCAACCTCCATCTCCTGAAAGTATAAGTTAGCAATCGTCTTACCCATACTAAAGCTATACTGATCTATGGTGGTGATGGATGGACTGGTGATCTCGGTGAAGGGTTCATTGGAATATCCACAAATACCAAGCTCGTCGGGAACACTGATCCCAAGCTGCGTGGCAACCTCCAGTACGCCCAGTGCGGAGAAGTCGGAGGTGGAGGCAAAGATGGCGTCTGGCGGATTTTTCATGCGCAGCAGCTTGCGTGTTGCTTCCGAACTGAGCTCCTTCGTCCAGGCATTCTCACACATCAATTCCTCCATTACAGGCAGCCCATGTTTACGTAAAGCATTCAGGTAGCCCTCTTTACGCTGACGGAAGATGTCCAGGTTTTGAGGACCCTCCAACAAGGCGATCCGTTGATAGCCTTGTTCAATTAAATGATTTACCGCTTCACTAGAAGCCCTTTCATTGTCATTAATCACCTTAAAGGTCTCCAGCTCATCAACCACGCGGTCGAACTGAATCAGCCGGATCCGGTGATCAATCACCTGCTGGAGGTGCTCATGACCGCCCTTTTCCGCAGCAATGGAGATGACAATGCAGTTCACATGCTGATTGATCAGCGTATTTACACAATCCACTTCCCGGGCATGGAGTTCATTCGACTGGCAGATGATCAGATTATAACCTTTATCGTAGGTGATATCTTCCATGCCTGCGATAATGTTTGAAAAGTAGCCCTGGTTAATCCTCGGCACAACCACTCCAATGGTACGATTACTCCCTTTACGTAAATTCGAAGCCATCACATTCTGCTGATAGTTCATCTCAGCCGCAGTCTTTAAGATCAGTGCTTTAGTTGCAGGATTTACCTTGCTGCTGTTGCTTAGTGCCCTGGAGACTGAAGAAGCGGCGATATTCAGCTTTTTCGCAATATCATAAATGGTCGTTCTTTTCTGGGGAGTCTTCATAATTGCAAAAATGCAGATAATTATCTTTGCAATCGATTGCCCACTTAAATTATTATACTAAATTCGTTTTTATATAACCAAGATAAACTTAACGGGTAACACCTCTGCAATTATGTTATTATTAGGAATTGATATAGGCACTTCGTCCATAAAAGTGTCGGTGCTGGATGCAAACACACAGCAAGTCATTATCTCCAGACAATACCCTGAACAAGAAAGCGACATCATCGCGAAGCAGCCCGGCTGGGCAGAACAGTCGCCGGAGATGTGGTGGGCGCATGTACAGCAAGCTTTTAACCTTTGTAAACAGCAAGGCACTTTTAATCCGCATGATATCAGTTCCATCGGCATCGCTTACCAGATGCATGGTTTGGTGCTGGTCGACAAAGATCAGCAGGTGCTGCGCGACAGCATCATTTGGTGCGACAGTCGTGCAGTGGAGATCGGCAACCAGGCTTTTGATGCGCTTGGGCATGACTTCAGTCTTTCCCATTTACTGAATTCTCCGGGCAACTTCACCGCTTCTAAACTCTCCTGGGTAAAGCAGCATGAGCCGGAAGTCTATGCACGCATCCATAAGATGATGCTGCCCGGCGATTTCATAGCCATGAAGCTTACGCAGGAGATCACCACCAGCATGTCGGCGCTTTCTGAAGCCATTCTATGGGATTTTCAAACGAATAGGGTATCTGCTGAATTGATGGCGCTTTATGGCATCGACGCTTCGCTAATTCCTGAAATCAGGCCAGTATTCTCCGAGCATGGACGTGTGACCCAGGCGGTTGCTGAACTTTTAGGCCTCAAAGCAGGTACCCCGGTATCTTATAAATCCGGAGATCAGCCAAACAATGCACTTTCGTTAAATGTGCTGCAGCCAGGCGAAGTTGCAGCTACAGCTGGCACTTCGGGTGTGATCTATGGCGTTAGTGACCAGCTCACTTACGACCCGCAATCCAGGGTAAATACCTTCGCCCACGTGAACCACACGGCGGAAGCACCACGGCTTGGCGTACTGCTATGCATCAATGGTACGGGAAGTCTAAACCGCTGGACGAAGAATCTTTTTGGCTCCGCCGTAAACTACATGCAGATGAACGAACAGGCGGCTCAAACACCCATCGGCGCTGCCGGAATCCGTATCCTTCCTTTCGGAAATGGCGCCGAACGCATGTTGAACAACAAGATCGTTGGGGTGCACTTTCACGATATCGACCTGAATCTACATCACCAGGGCCATATATTCCGGGCGGTACAGGAGGGCATAGCCTTTTCTTTCCGCTATGGACTGGATATCATGCGTAGCAATGGCCTTTACCCAAGTGTGATCCGCGCCGGCAAAGCCAACTTATTCCTCAGCGATTTATTCCTGGAAGCTTTTGTAAATGCAACAGGGGTGCCGGTAGAGTTATACGAGAATGATGGTAGCGTAGGTGCCGCATTAGGATCTGGAATAGGCTCGGGCATGTTCAGCACCGCCGCCGAGGCATTCCACAACATTAAACCACTACAGCTGGTCGAACCATCAGCAGTTGAACAATACGAGCCGGTTTATCAAAGCTGGCTGAACTTTCTAAACAAGCAAAATTAATCTAAGAACAATAAGACAAATTATGGGAAATGTAATCACAGGAGAAAAGGAATTCTTCAAAGGCATCAGCCAGGTGAAATATGAAGGCTTAGCATCAGATAACCCACTGGCATTCCGCTGGTATGATGAAAACCGTGTTGTTGCAGGTAAAACGATGAAGGACCATCTTCGTTTTGCAGGTGCCTACTGGCATTCTTTCGTTGCAACAGGCAACGATCCTTTCGGCGAGGGAACCATCAATCATCCATGGGATGAGAAAGCAGATCCAATTGAACGTGCAAAAGATAAAATGGATGCGGCTTTTGAATTTTTAACCAAAATGAACCTGCCTTTCTATTGCTTCCACGATGTGGATGTGGTGGATTTTGGTAATGATGTGGTGGAAAACGAAAGACGCCTGCAGACCATGGTAGAATACGCCAAACAAAAGCAAGCGGAAAGTGGTGTTAAACTACTATGGGGCACAGCAAACCTGTTCTCACACCGCAGATACATGAATGGCGCATCGACCAATCCAAACTTCCATGTACTTGCACACGGCGCGGCGCAGGTAAAGTCAGCGCTCGATGCAACCATCGCCCTGGGCGGTGAGAATTATGTGTTCTGGGGTGGCCGTGAAGGTTACATGAGCCTGTTAAACACCAACATGAAACGCGAACAGGAGCACCTGGCTAAATTCCTGCATGCCTCCAAAGATTATGCACGTAAACAAGGCTTCAAAGGCACGTTCTTTATTGAGCCGAAACCATGTGAGCCTACAAAACACCAGTACGACTATGACGCGGCAACCGTAATCGGCTTCCTTCGTCAGTATGACCTGCTGGAAGATTTTAAATTGAACCTCGAAGTAAACCATGCAACCTTAGCCGGACATACGTTCCAGCATGAACTGCAGGTCGCTGCAGATGCCGGATTATTGGGCTCTATGGATGCGAACAGAGGTGACGTGCAGAACGGCTGGGATACCGATCAGTTTCCTAACAACATCAATGAAGTTACCGAAGCGATGTTGATCGTACTGGAAAACAACGGGCTACAAGGAGGCGGGATCAACTTCGATGCGAAGATCCGTAGAAATTCTACAGACCCTGCAGACCTGTTCTACGCGCATATTGGCGGTATGGATACCTTCGCCCGTGCACTGGTTACCGCAGATGCGATTCTACAAAAATCAGACTATAAGAAAATCCGTACAGAAAGATATGCATCTTACGACACCGGAGCCGGCAAAGACTTCGAAAATGGTAAACTGAGCCTTGAAGATCTTAGGAACTATGCCGTAGAACACGGCGAGCCTGAGACAATCAGCGGACAGCAGGAACTGCTTGAGAATATTGTCAACCGGTATATTTAACCAGATATAAACAATTAAAAGTACATGAATTCATTAGGAACCTACGACTACGTCGTTTTTCTTGTCTACTTCATTATCGTAGCTTCGTATGGCTACTGGGTTTACCACAAGAAAAAATCAGATGCAGAAAACTCGAAAGACTTCTTTCTTGCTAAAGATTCTTTAACCTGGTGGGCGATCGGCGCATCATTGATCGCTTCCAACATTTCTGCCGAACAGTTCATCGGCATGAGTGGCTCCGGCTTCACCATGGGCCTTGCCATTGCAACCTACGAGTGGATGGCTGCAGTAACCCTGATCATCGTGGCGGTCTTCTTTATTCCGGTTTACCTGAAAAATAAGATCTACACCATGCCGCAGTTCCTGGGGCAGCGGTATAACGGTACCGTAGCCATGATTATGGCCATCTTCTGGCTGTTATTGTATGTAATCGTTAACCTGACATCCATACTCTACCTGGGTGCATTAGCGATAAATAGCATTTCCGGAATCAACATCACCGCATGTATGTATATCCTGGCCATTTTCGCAGTACTAATCACCCTTGGCGGTATGAAGGTTATTGGGTACACCGATGTAATTCAGGTATTCTTTTTAATTCTGGGTGGTTTGGCAACGACCTACCTGGCACTCGAGCTTGTAGCCACACACTTCGGCAGTTCAGGCGTTGCGAGTGGAATGAAGCTGATCACAGAAAAGGCCTCAGACCACTTCCACATGATCTTCAAACAGGAGAATCCAAACTATATGGACCTTCCAGGACTAACCGTACTGATCGGTGGTATGTGGATCGTGAACCTGAACTATTGGGGCTGTAACCAGTACATCACCCAGCGGGCATTGGGCGCGGATCTTCAAACGGCAAGAAGTGGTTTGCTATTCGCTGCGGTATTGAAGTTGCTGATGCCTTTAATTGTTGTTGTACCGGGTATTGCGGCATATGTGCTTTACCAGGAAGGGTTTGGTGACTTCCGGAATGCCATGCAGAAAGGCGGTTCATTAAACGCAGATTCGGCTTATCCCGTACTGTTGAACCTCTTGCCGGAAGGTCTTAAAGGGGTATCATTTGCAGCCCTTGCTGCCGCAATTGTCGCTTCTTTGGCCGGTAAAGCGAACAGCATCGCGACGATCTTTACGCTTGATGTTTATAAAAAGGTCATTAACAAGAACGCGGATGAGCATAAGCAGGTAGTCATTGGTCGTATCACGGTGATCGCCGCCATGGTTATCGCCATTGTCATTGCACCACACCTGGGCATGGACAAAAAAGGCGGTTTCCAGTTTATTCAGGAGTACACCGGATTTGTATCCCCGGGCATCTTCGCCATGTTTATTCTCGGTTTCTTCTGGAAAAAAACCACTTCAAATGCAGCATTGTTTGCAACGATCGGAGGCTTCCTGCTATCGGTATTCTTCAAAGCTTTGCCGAATTTCGCCAATCTGGAATGGCTTAGTCCTTATGGATTTTCAAAGCTCGTTACACAGGAAGATGGCAGCAGCTTATACGAGATTCCATTCCTGGATCGAATGGGATTTGTGTTCCTGATCAGTGTGCTTGTCATGTGGATTATCAGTACCATCGAAGGTCGTAAAGGCGCAAACCCGAAAGGACTGGAGATTGACAGCAGCATGTTCAAAACCAGCAACAGTTTCGCCGCTGGTTCGCTGATCGTGTTGGGTATTATTGTAGCACTTTATACCGTTTTCTGGTAACAGCTTAAATTTTTTGCTTTAGGCCGCACTAATGAAAGTTAGTGCGGCTTTTTTATGCGCTACCAACCTCGGCCACTGTACGGCTCTTCATCGCCTCTTCACCGCCTATTGTTCGCCTATTGTTCGGCTACGGGCGAAGCAAAGGCGGCGAATAGGTGCCGAAAAGGCTTTGTACTGCAAAGCTTTCGCCGTAGCAGCGCCTAAGGGAGGTATGCATGAAGTCTTAACTTTTTATTGCTTTTCTCCGTGAATTTTTACAGGAATGCGGGGATGAGCTGAATATTTTTAGCTTTTTATTGAGAAAACCTGAGCAATTCGATCGTATAACATAAAATATACAATCAATAGATTAAATGTTTGGAGGTTATGATTTAAATATTAAATTTGTTTTAACCAAATATATCCTTATGCCTAAACCTTTACCTACCTCAGCAGACTTGACCGGTCACAATGAACCACGTGGCACCCATCAAGTCGACAAAAAGTACCTTTCCTGCTGTTTATTTACAACAAACCTGTCTATTCGAGTCCAGTTTTATTCCGAGAAATACATTTAATTCTTCGGAGCAGCTTCGGCTACCATAATTTCTAGCATTGATCATGCACTGGCCATTTTCTGGCCGGTGAAATCGACTGTATAAATGATTTTAATAGCTCGCCTATGAATAGTTAATAAAAAAAGGAGCGAATGCGCCAACATTCAACTCCTTTTTCCTCCGACAACAGTATGAACCATTATCAGAATTTTAACAATCAACCACAAATTTATGAAAAAAAGGGAACAGTGTACGAACACGCGATGCTTCCGCCTGCGAAAAAACAGGGTCATGCTCCTCGCGAATGTGATTTTTGTCTCCAGCCTTTTTGCCTGTGAACAGGCCGCAGCAGCGGCCTTTCCGAACAGCTATCTAAGTACCAACCAGGCTGATATCGTGGTCACCGGCCAGATCACTGATGCTAAAGGCTCCGGCATCCCCGGGGTCAGCGTCAAACTTAAAAACACCACCGTTGCAACCACCACAGATGCTTCCGGACGATACACCATCCGGGTACCTGAAACAGGAGTGCTCGTGTTCAGCTATGTGGGTTACGTCACGAGCGAGCAGCCGGTGAATAACCGCAAATCCATCAGCATCACCTTGTTGGAGGATACCGAAGCACTTTCAGAAGTGATCGTTGTGGGCTACGGCACCCAGAAGAAGGCTGTGGTGTCTGGTGCGGTGACCGCTGTAAAAGGTACCGAGCTGGCAAAAACACCTACAGCCAACTTGTCCAACTCCCTGGCGGGCCGCCTTCCCGGTGTCACTGCCGTTCAAGCCAGCGGTGAACCCGGTTATGATGGCTCTGCCATCCGGATCCGCGGGGTAAACTCGCTGGGCAACAATAATGCGCTCATCGTTATCGATGGGGTGCCTAACCGGGCCGGTGGATTGGAAAGGATCAACCCGAACGATATCGAAAGTGTATCCGTACTGAAAGATGCTTCGGCAGCGATCTATGGATCACGTGCAGCAAACGGTGTTATCCTGATTACCACCAAACAAGGTCAGAGCGGAAAAACCCAGGTCTCGTATGACTTTGGTTATGGCTTACAGCAACCTGTACGGATTCCGAAAATGTCGAACTCGGTACAGTATGCCGAGATCCTCAATGAGCTGAACATCTTTGGATCCGACTTGCCGGTAGACCAATGGTCGGCCGCCTGGGAGGCTTTCAAAAATACGGGCTCCTATGTACGGCCGGATAACGGCAATACCTTAAACGCGGCGTACCGCCCGGATGAGATGCAAAAGCTGCGGGATGGTTCCGATCCTTTACGTTATCCAAACACAGACTGGTACGGGACCACCTTGAGAACATGGGCGCCGCAACAACGCCATAATTTACAGGTAAATGGAGGAACCGAGAATACGAAGTACCTGGTTTCGATGGGCTACCTGGATCAGGATGGCTATTATAATAAATCTGCTACCGGTTACAAGCAGTATGATTTTAGGGTAAACCTGGAATCGAAGTTCAATAAATATGTTACGGCCAATCTGGGCATTACCGGACGTGAGGAGATGCGCAATTTTCCTACGGTAGGTGCGGGCGACATCTTCAGGATGCTGATGCGCGGTAAGCCAACGGAGATTGAGGTCTGGCCCAATGGTTTGCCGGGGCGGGATATCGAGTTTGGTTACAACCCTTATGTTATTGCAACGGACCTTACCGGATACGACCGCGACAGACGGGATTACTTTCAGTCTACCGGCCGTCTGGAAATTCAGATTCCGGGTGTTGAAGGTTTGAAAGTAACAGGTACCGCCTCAATCGATAAGTTCTGGGGTAAACGCAAGCGCTGGCAAACGCCATGGACCTTGTACGATTGGGACAAGAAGACCTTTGAGGCCGACGGTGTAACGCCGGTATTGGTGGGCTCCGTGCGCTCGGAAAGAACAGACCCGAGTTTACAGGAATATGCAGGCGATCAGCTGGCCATTAACCTGATGGGTATGATCAACTATGACAAAAAAATCAAGGATCACCAGTTTAATCTCATGGCAGGTGTTACCCGCGAGAAAGTGGATAACAGTGGCTTTTCTGCTTTCCGCAGATACTTCCTTTCAACAGCCTTGCAGGAACTTGTTGGCGGTAGTGATAAAGAACAAGCGATCAGCAATCCAACAGACGAGCCATATAACCTTTACCGCAGGGCAAGGTTAAGTTACTTCGGAAGAATAGGTTACAACTACAAAGAAAAGTACCTTGCCGAATTCTTATGGCGTGCAGATGGTTCATACATCTTCCCGGAGGATAAGCGTTTTGGATTTTTCCCAGGTATTTCCGTGGGCTGGCGTATCTCTGAAGAGCCTTTCTTCAAAAACAACATCGCCTTCGTCAATAACTTAAAACTTCGTGGATCCTGGGGTCAGATGGGTGCTGAGGCATACTTTGGTGATGCACTTGCAGAATACCAGTATTTAAGTACCATGGGTTTTGGGAACTATGTGATCAATGATCAGCTGACACAAACCTTGTTTGAAAACCGCGTGCCCAACCTTGATTTTGGCTGGGAGGTTGCAAATAATGCGAATATCGGTTTAGACGCGTCTTTCCTGAACAACAAGCTGACCTTAGAGTTGGATGGTTTCTATAACAAACGTACAAACATCCTGATCTCCAGAGGTAATTCTATTCCGGGAAGTTCCGGTATCACTGATAAGTTGCCTCCGGTGAACCTGGGTAAGGTTGATAATAAAGGTTTCGAGTTTAAGTTGGGTTATGCAGATCACTCCGGAGATTTCGGTTACTCGGTTAGCGTGAACGGCGGTTATGCGAAGAATAAGATCGTTTTCTGGGATGAAACCCCTGGTGCACCAGAATGGCAACGCTCCACTGGCATGCCGACTGGCACTGGCCTCGCTTATGAATACACCGGTGTATTCCGGGATCAGGCGGAGATTGATGCCAATGCAATTGACTACACCGGCCTAACGAACAGGCTATTGCCTGGAGACATGAAGTTCAGGGACGTGAATGGGGATGGTAAGATCAACGGTGATGACCAGATCCGGTTGGATAAAACGAATGTGCCGAGGTTTACCGGTGGTTTGAACATTAACCTGACCTATAAGAACTTTGATTTCTCCGCATTAATTCAGGGTGCTACCGGTGGTGTTCAGATTGTAGGTTTAACCGAATCTGGTGATATCGGGAACTTCCTTGAGTGGTCATACATCAATCGCTGGAGTATAGATAATCCAAGCAGCGAGTTCCCAAGGCTATCCAACCGTGGGCAGACCTACTATACCGACACCAATAATGCCGCGCAAAACACCTATTGGATCCGCAGCAACAACTATGTGCGCCTGAAGAACGTAGAGCTGGGTTATAGCCTGTCGCCGGAGTTTACCAAGCGGATCGGGTTGCGGTCGCTGAGAGTTTATGCGAATGGATTGAACTTGTTTACCATGGATAAGATCAAGATCTGGGATCCGGAATCAACAAACTCCAGTGCTCAATATTATCCACAAGCGCGGGTGATCAATGCAGGGATTAAAGCTGGATTTTAGAAACAATGCGAACTGAAAATAAATTTACTATGAGACCGATTTATAGAAATACCTATTTATATGCCCTTGCACTGCTCGCAACAGTAGCGACAAGTTGCAAAAAAGACTTCCTGGCAGTCGAGCCGCCTAACCAGATCTCCGCAGAGCTGGTCTGGCAGGATCCAGCCTTGGCACAAGGCTTTGTAACCGAGATCTACAACGGTCTGGATGTGGGTGGATTTGATGAACAAATGCTTTCGTCATTATCAGATGAATCCATGTTCACGCATCCTAACCGGGGCATCGACCTGATCAATGCGGGTACCATTAACCCGACTACCCTGGGCTGGGTGGATGAAACTTATGGCTACAATCAGATGTATAATCGCATCCGTTCATGTAACATTGTTATTGAAAGACTGGAAGGCGGGGAGAACGGTATCTCCGACCAGAATGTTAAAGACAAATTGCTTGGGGAGGCTTATTTTCTTCGCGGTTACTTCTATCAGCAGCTGCTCCGCTATTATGGAAGTGTACCGCTGATTTCAAAGAGCTACGGCTTAAATGATGATTTTCAGGTTAAAAGGGCCACTTATGAGGAGTGTGTGAACTTTATTCTTGCCGATTGCGAGAAAGCGATCGGTTATCTGAATGGACGTACCATGGAAAAAGGCCGGACAACAGCGATGGCTGCCATGGCCTTAAAATCCCGTGTGCTGCTGTATGCCGCGAGTGATTTACATGATATTCCGACTGCAAAAACGAAGTCTTCCGTGATTGCCGGTTTTGCAAATCCAGAGTTTCTTGGCTATCTTTCCGGTGACCGAGCTGCTCGTTGGACTGCGGCGCAAGCTGCTGCCAAGGCAGTTCTTGATGCAGGTGCTGGTTATAAGTTAAACCTTACAGCTCCAGTGACACCGGAAGAAGGACGTATGAACTATAAAAGCATAGCGATGGGTGGCGGCAGCAAGGCGCCGGGTGTTGATGCCTCGGCAGCAACAGAGCTGATCTTTGCCCGCTATTTTATTGATCGCAGCGATATGCGCTATGGTCGTGCAAACGGACCTAACGGTTATCACAACTGGGCGGGAAATACGCCCGTTGGTTTACTAGTGGACGACTACGAAATGCTTGACGGAACACCTTTCAGCTGGAACAATCCTGCGCAGAAAGCCAGACCTTACGTAAACAGAGATCCACGCTTCTATGCCACGATCCTGTATGATGGGGCAGACTGGAAACCGCGGAACCTGGTATCAGGGAATGTAGACCCTGCAAATCAAATCCAGACTGGTGAATACGACCTCCAAGAGGGTTCCAGTGTAATTACTTTCAAAGGTCTTGATACCCGTGGCAGTTCTATCGAAAACTGGAACGGCAGCTGGACCGGTTATTACACCCACAAGTTTATTGATCCGGATCCGAACATCATAGAAGCTTCCAATCCGCAGTTCGTGCCATGGCCTTTCTTCCGCTACACGGAAGCTGTGTTTAACTATGTGGAAGCCAGCATCGAACTTGGTCAGGAGAGTGAGGCACTTTTATGGCTCAACAGAATCCGTTACCGTTCGGGGATGCCTGCAATCACGGCAAGCGGCACAGCTTTAAGAGATGCTTATCGCCATGAGCGCCGCATTGAGATGGTGTATGAAGAGCAGCGCTACCATGATGCACGCCGCTGGATGATTGCTCCGGAGACCCTTGGCCGTAAAACAACCTATATCAAGGTGACCGGTAAGTTCAAGCCTGGACAGACACTTTCTGCGCCATACCGCCATGATGAGACCATTTATAACTATACCTATACGCCTACGGTAGAAACCGCCCAGGAGAATCGCAAGTGGGAGGACAAAATCTACTTCAGGCCTTTTAGCCGTGACGAAATCAATAGAAATAATCAACTGATACAAAACCCCGGATATTAAATCCGATTAGACTGCCGATGAGAATAAGAATTTTTGGTGTATTAACGTTCATGTGGGCTTCCTCTTTCTGCTATGCACAGCAGAAAGGGAAGCCTTACGTGCAAGAGATCAATGGGACAAAGCTGTCCTTCTCCATGCAGCCGGTACCGGCTGGTGAATTTATGATGGGCAGCAACAAGGGCAATCCCGACGAGAAGCCGGTGCATAAGGTCAGGATCAGCGAATTCTGGATGGGTACGCATGAGCTGACCTGGGACCTGTATGAAGCTTTCCTGTATAAGGACTATGAAACGACACATAGCATTGGCGCTGTGCCGGCGAATGTGGATGCGGTAACGCGGCCCACGAAACCTTATCTGGATATGACCTTCGGCATGGGTAAGGAAAACCATCCGGCACTGGCCATGACACATTACAATGCCATCCAGTACTGTAAATGGCTTTACGCCAGGACTGGTGTTTTTTACCGTTTACCAACCGAAGCAGAATGGGAGTATGCCGCAAGGGCAGGCAGTACCACCGAGTATGCTTTTGGTGATGATGCAGCTGCCTTGGGCGAATATGCCTGGTATAAGGATAACAGCGGCGGAAAATCCCAGCAGGTGGGCAAGAAGAAGCCAAACAAATGGGGCATCTATGACTTGTACGGCAACGTGGCGGAATGGACCTACGACCAGTATCAGGCCGACTATTACGCCAGTGTAAAGGACGGTCAGCAGGACCCGGTAAATGTGCCGGACAAGCTCTACGCCCATGTGATCAGAGGAGGCTCGTATGAAGATGTGGCGAAAGACCTTCGTTCCGCGGCGCGTCTGGCCTCTGATCCGGCATGGAAGCAGATTGATCCACAGATCCCAAAGAGCAACTGGTGGTTCCCGGAAGCGCCCTTCATTGGCATGCGCCTGGTGCGCCCGGCGGTGCAGCCCTCGGAAGCAGAGATCAAGAAGTATTATGATACCCCAGCAATTCCTGATTATTAAAACTAAAAACCAAATATTAACAGAATGGAAAACGAAAAATTATCTGGTCAACGTAGAGACTTTATAAAGGCCGGCGCATTGTTAACCGGCGGCTTACTGCTTGACCAATTCGCATTTGCTGCAGGACACTCCGGCGTAAATGACACCATAAAGATCGCACTAATTGGATGTGGAGACCGGGGTACCGGTGCTGCTTTCCAGGCTTTAAGTACCAAATCTAACCTGAAGCTGGTGGCCATGGCTGATGCTTTTCAGGACCGGATGGATCAAAGCTATAAGCTGCTGAGTGATAAGTTCAAAGATAAGGTCGACGTACCTGCAGATCGCAGGTTTGTAGGCTTCGACGGCTACAAAAAGGCTATTGCCTTGGCAGATGTCGTTTTACTTGCAACCCCTCCGGGCTTCAGACCGATGCATTTTGAAGAAGCGGTAGACAAAGGTAAACATGTGTTCATGGAGAAACCTGTTGCTGTGGATTCACCAGGGATCCGTAAGGTGCTTGCCGCAGCAGAGGTTGCCAAAAAGAAGAAATTAAACGTTGTGGTAGGATTGCAGCGCCGCTACCAGACCAACTACCGCGAAACTATGAAACGCATTCAGGATGGTGCGATAGGGGATATCGTCGGCGGACAGGTGTACTGGAACAGTGGCGGTGTATGGGTGAAACCACGTCAGCCACAACAAACAGAAATGGAATACCAGATGCGTAACTGGTATTACTTCAACTGGCTTTGCGGGGATCACATCGTAGAACAGCACGTACACAATATCGACATCGCCAACTGGGCGAAAAATGCCTATCCGGTTTCAATCCAGGGTACCGGCAGCCGCGCCTGGAGAACAGGTAAGGACTACGGCGAAATTTATGACAACCATGCGGTAGAGCTTACTTATGCTGATGGTGCGGTGATCTACAGCCAATGCCGCCATTTCGAAGGTACGGCAAACCGTGTGGATGAAACCTTTCAGGGCACCAAGGGCAGGACCTACCTTTCTGCGAACAACCAGGGCATACTTTGGGATCATACCGGAAAAGAGATCTTTAGTCACCCGACAAAAGGAAATGCAAACCCCTACCAGACGGAACATGATGAGTTATTTGCAGCGATCAGCAAAGGCGAATACAAGTTTGCTGATGCCGAACGCGGAGCGAAAAGCTGTCTGACCGCAATCATGGGCCGTTATGCAACTTACTCGGGGCAGACCATTAAGTGGGATGAGGCCTTGAATGCAAACAACAGCCTGTTCCCGGAAACGCTGGCATGGGATGCTAAACCGAGGATACTGCCGGATGCAAATGGTTTATATCCGATTCCAACACCGGGGAAAACGAAGGTGATCTAAAGAATTTCGGTGCTTATTTACAGATCAACCATTATTTGTCTGTTATTGCTGTTCCCCTTTCTTTTTAAATCCGGGGAACAGCAGTTATATACCATCACAGGCTTTGCACAGGGTACAGGGTACAGCCTGCGATATTATGCGGATACCGAACGGGTGTCTAAAGCGCAGGTAGACAGCTTGCTGCGGCAGATTGATGCTTCCATGTCTTTGTATAAGCCTGGGTCATTGATCAACCAGTTCAATAGTGCCGGGCGGCAGCTGCGTGTGGACGATGGATTTCGGACCGTTCTTCAAAAGTCTTTTGAGATCTATCACAAAACCGCTGGCCGCTTTGATATTACCGTTGCTCCGCTTGTACAATTGTGGGGCTTTGGACCAGTTGCGGTGCAAGGCTTTCCGGACAGCAGTGAGGTGCGTGAAACCTTAAAGCAGGTGGGTATGAGCAAGCTTAAACTGAAGGGGAATATGCTCTACAAAGCGGATCCTAAGATACGCATCGACCTGAATGGTATTGCGCAGGGCTATAGTGTTGATCAGGTCGCGGGATTTTTGAAGCGGCGGGGTATTCAGTCTTACATGGTCGAAATTGGTGGGGAAGTGGTTGTTCATGGCTCTAAGCCGGATGGCGGCGGTTATAGGATTGGCATTGAAGGTCCTGTTCCGGAGCATGCAAGTCTGAAAGCGAAGGAAGGGGCTGCATCCTTTCGACATATTGTGGAGCTTAAGCAAGGTGCAATCACGACTTCCGGGAATTTTAACAAATACCTGAATTATAAAGATGGGAAGATCAGCCACCTCATCAACCCGAAGACGGGCTATCCGCTGAATAACGGGATGATCAGTGTAACCGTGTATGCCAGGGATGCCATCACTGCGGATGGCTACGATAATGCGCTGATGGCGATGGATGTGGAGCAGGCGATGGCATTTGCCAGGAAAGCAGATTTAGAAGCATATTTCATCTACCACAAACCGGATGGCCGTGTGGCAGATACGCTTACCAGTGGATTTAAAAAGCTGCTGGTAAATTAACCAATTATAATCATCATGAAACGAGGAGAATTTTTAAGAAATAGCCTGCTGGCAGGCGGATCATTGATGGCAGGATCCATCATGTCTGCTGATGCAGCAACGGTTGCAAGCGAGAATCTTGCGGCATCGCAAAAAGGAAAAACCTTTAACCTGGACTATGCCCCGCATGAAGGCATGTTCGCCAATAGCGCAGGTAAGAACTTCCTGGATCAGATCCAGTTTATGTACGACCAGGGCTTCCGTTCGATCGAAGATAATGGCTACCTGAACCGTCCGGTAGAGGAGCAGACCAAGATCGGGAACCTGCTGGCCAAGCTGGGCATGCGCATGGGGGTGTTCGTGGTAGATGGCGGCGATAACTGGAAGACCTCACTGACCACCGGAAAAAAGGAGTTTAAGGACAAGTTTATTGATACCTGCAAGCGATCTGTGGAAGCGGCGAAACGCTGTAATGCCAAATGGCTGACCGTTGTGCCGGGCTTCTATGAACGTAAACTACCTTACGGTATTCAGATGGCCAATGTTGTGGATGCCATGCGTGCAGGGGCGGAAATCTTTGAACCTGCCGGCCTGATCATGGTGCTGGAAACGCTGAGCGATACGCCGGAGTTGTTCTTGCAACAGACCCATGAAACCTATAACGTATGTAAGGCCGTAAATAGCCCTTCCTGTAAGATCCTGTATGATATTTATCACATGCAGAAAACTGAAGGTAATCTGATCGTGAACATGGACCGTTGCTGGGATGAGATTGCCTACATCCAGATTGGGGACAATCCAGGGCGTAAAGAACCTACCACTGGGGAGATCCACTACAAGAACTTGTTTAAGCACATTCACAGCAAAGGTTATAAGGGAGTTATGGGGATGGAACATGGGAACTCCAGGCCCGAGAAAGCAGGTGAGCTGCGGGTTATCGAGGCGTACCGGGAAGTTGATCAGTTCATTTAGAAATAAAAAAGGCTCCAGTATTCGGAGCCTTTTTTAGAGATTTGAACACAATTTCTATAATACCGTGGAAAAAGCACCACCATCTACTGCGTAATTTGTGCCGGTGATGTATCTGGCTTCCGAGGAAACTAAAAAGCCTACCAGATTAGCAACTTCTTCAGCCTCGGCCATCCTGCCCAGGGGAATCCCTACCTTATCCATCATGGCTTTATAGGCATCATCCGCTGTAATGTTCGAAGACTTTGCTATATTCTCAATAAAATCCATCATTAAGGTTGTTTTAACCAGGCCGGGGGACACTACATTCACCCGAATTCCTTTCGGCCCCAATTCACTCGCCAGCGCCTTGCTATAGGCATTCAGCGCTGCTTTGGCGGAAGAGTAGGACATTGTCATCTCCCAAATCGGTTCTTTGGCTGCATTGGTAGAGATATTGATAATAACCCCAGTAGCTTTTTCGATCATCAAAGGCAATAGCAATTTATTAATGCGAACAACTGACAAAAAATTTAGTTGCCAGTCACTATACCAGTGTTCGTCTGAAAGTGCCTGGAAGCCACCACCCGGACTTAAATTTGCCCCCGCATTATTGACAATGATGTCTATTCTACCATACTTTTCTACGATATCCCTAGCAATAACTTCTGCATCTTTTGGGTTCGTAAGATCAGCAGCTATAAAGTGATGTACGTTTGTGTTTTCTTCGGGTGCGGTTCGTGCAGTTATCACAACTTGAGCACCACTGCTGCTTAGTTTATCGGCAACGGCTTTGCCAATACCCTTTGTACCGCCGGTTACCAAAGCAACCAGTCCTTTCAATGTACCTTCCATATCGTTCTTTATTAATGAGTTGTAAAGTAAAATACAATACTTTACTTTTGGAAGTAGTTACATCTTTGTACAGTAATACCAAAAGGTAAAGCCTTGCAGATAATCAAGTACTTATGGAAGATAAAAAAGATAAAAAAACGGACGAACGATGTGCACTCCAGGAGATTTTGGGTGTAATTGGTGGAAAATGGTCAATGTCTATTATCTACGCTTTGTTTGAAGGCACGAAGCGGTTCAGTGAATTAGAGCGACTTGTGCTTAAAATTAACAGTCGAATGTTGGTGAAGGAATTAAAGAATATGGAAGCAAACGGCATAGTGGTCAGAGAAGTGTTTCCAACAGTACCACCGACGGTAGAATACACCTTAACTACAAAAGGGAAAAAATTGGAGCCAATTATTAACGAATTGTATAAGTGGGGATTGGAATATGTCGCATAGCCACCATAATCATCTAAGCTGCTTTTTCAGCATTGTAGAGGTTTGCTTTCCGTGGTAATGTTAAGATTTCCAGCGGTAATCAGGAGGTTATGCTTCTCAGCTTCCTACTGAGCCAAAATTACAGCTTATTGGGACAATTTTTTCCTGATGTAATGTTGAATACTTGAAATTGTGCTGGATTTATTTGTAATTTTCCTTCCATCAAAACAGAATCAAATGATCAGCAATCATGAAATTGACTACCATGTATATGGTGAAGAAATGCAATATGTAGAGGTTGAGCTAGACCCTAATGAAACAGCAATTGCCGAGCCCGGAGCCTTTATGATGATGGACGATGGGATACAGATGCAAACCATTTTTGGAGACGGGAGTCAGCAGGACAGTGGGCTGTTGGGTAAGCTTTTCAGCGCAGGAAAGCGCCTGCTTACTGGTGAAAGCCTTTTTATGACGGCTTTCACGAATGTAGCTTACGGCAAGAAGCGGGTGAGTTTTGCTTCGCCTTATCCTGGAAAAATCATCCCGATCGACCTTCATCAGCTTGGGGGCAGGATCACCTGCCAGAAGGATGCCTTCCTTTGTGCAGCAAAAGGAGTGAGTGTGAGTATCGCTTTTCAGCGGAAACTTGGTACCGGCCTTTTCGGCGGTGAAGGCTTCATCATGCAGAAGCTGGAAGGTGACGGTATGGCCTTTATGCATGCCGGGGGGCACGTGCTGGAAAGGACCATCCAGCATGGTGAAGCGTTGAAGATCGACACCGGCTGCCTGGTGGCATTTACTTCCGGCATCGACTATGATATTGAGTTTGTTGGTGGCATCAAAAATACCATTTTCGGTGGAGAAGGTGTGTTCTTCGCTACGCTACGTGGTAGCGGTAAGGTCTGGATACAGTCACTTCCGATCAGCAGGCTTGCCGGGCGAATTTTGCAGTACGGTACCGTAAACCGCAAGGAGGAAGGCAGCATCTTAGGTGGCTTCGGTAACCTACTCGACGGCGATGGTCGTTAGTTTCAGTTCTTAAGCTGATAGCGAATACCAAAAAACCACCTGATCCCTTGATTGGGTGCGTACACATAAGAAGGGTCAAAGGTCAGGCCATAGGGGTTCTCCGGAGTCACCATCGCCTGACCTGCTTCATTAAACTGCACCTGCTTGTCGAAGGGGTCATGTGAGCGGGCGATTAGAAAGGGATTTCCCTTGTTTGGTGTCCAGTTCAGCAGGTTCTTCACGCCTCCGTAAAGATCTATGCCATTGCGCAAGCTTTTCGTAAGCTGCACATTCTGTATACTCCACCATGGAGAAACCGGCTTGCGTGGATCGGTATCGCTTAAAAGCGGAAGCCGCATGGGGCCATAAACGTTTCCCGTGTAATCGATTTGAATGCCATACTTTTCATGTTTATAGCCGATGTTCCAAACGCCGGTGAAATGCTCCGTAAAGAGCTGTTTAATCTTAACACCTTGCTGTTTGCTGTAAACATCCATCAATGTACCGCCAACCAGGAACTTCAACCCGTTTTTTAAACTCAGGTCCGCATTCAGGGAAACTCCTTTCGATACGGCATAACCATCCAGATTATTATAGATGATCTTGTTTGGGTCCGTTTCATAATCTGCAATGATCTTGTTGTTGAACCAGGTGTAGAATGCGGTTGCATCAAGGCCAAATATGCCTCCTCCCGCGGTGTACATCCGCTTTACGAAGTTGATGTTACCATTCCAGGAAGTTTCCGGTCTAAGGTCGTCGATGAAGACCACATCCCGGGCGCCGGTCAATGCGGCATGATCTTCCGTGAAAACATTGGCTACGCGGAAGCCGTTTCCAAAGCTCAGCCGCAGGATGTTGTGCTGGTCATCAGAATTCCACTTGTAGTTTATTCGAGGGGTTAGAATACTGCCATGAATGGAGTTGTAGTCATATCTAAGGCCCAGTAGCAAGGTGTTGTTCGTGTCGACTTTGATTTCATCCTGTAAAAACGCTCCAGGAAGATTTATATGAGAAGCCCTGTTGATGTTGATGTCGCTTGCTGCGGCGGTTGCCGGGGTATTGTCGTCGTAAAAGGTGTAGCGGTAGGCCAGTCCACCAAGCAGATCATGCCTGCCCAGGCGGCGGTTCCAGGTAAGCTGCGCAAAACCGATCTGCTGCTGGGCCTGGTAGTTGAGGTTGCCATATACGCTGTTCTGGTCATGGGCATTTGCACTAAAGGTAAAAAAAAGCTTTTCGCGCAGGGGCAGCTGATAATTCCCGAGAACTTCCCAGCGACTGGTGTAGATACTTTCACCATACACTTCATCGCCACCGCGGTACTTTTTCTCCCATTTCATTTCGCCACCCCAGCGGTCTTCATACACATAGCGGCCAGCGATGGAAAACTGGCGGTTTTGTTTCCGTTGAAAATCCCATTTATTGAACACAGAAACGCGGTGCTGCAGGGTAACATCCGTAAAGCCATCCTTATTGTTGTCGATAGGGTTGTCGTAAATAAAATGATTGATGCCAAGTAATGCACTGGCCGTTTTGCCCGGCTGGAATCTTGCCGCGATGTCCGTATTTATTTCGCCCCAGCTGGTGCCGAAGACATCGGCCGAGATACGCGACGCATCTTCCGGTTTTTTGGTGATGATGTTGATCAGACCGCCTACGGCTTCACTTCCGTATAAGGTGGAGGCTGGCCCCTTTACGATCTCCACCCGGTCAATGATCGACTGCGGGATGCCGCTTAAACCATATACGGTAGATAAACCGCTTACGATTGGCATACCGTCGATCAGGATCATGGTATATGGTCCCTCCAGTCCGTTGATGTGGATGTCGCCAGTATTGCAGATGTTGCAATTGAGCTGCGGGCGCACGCCGTTAATATTTTGAAGACTTTCAAAGATTGATGGGTTGGGGTTTGCCCGGAAGAACTTTGCCGTGTATACCTCCACTGGAACGGGACTGTTGAGCTTTGAAACCGCCTTCATGGTTCCAGACACGACAATCTCATCCAGGTCATTGCCCTGAGCTTGCAGGATGATATGGTGATCCTGCGGCAGGCTTTCACTTACGGAAACCTCCAGTTGCTGATTGACATAGCCCACTGCACTTAGCCGCAGTGTATAGCGGCCAGGCTTCAGGTCTTTTAAGAAAAAGTAGCCTAGACTGTCTGCCTGTATTTTCTGCTTCAGCGCAGGAATATTTAAAGTAACATGTTCAACGCCGCTACCGCTTGGTGTCGTAACACGTCCACGCAACTGCCCCTGCTGTGCAAATACATATAGACTCATTAATAATAAGTATAAGATTAGTAAGGTCTTTAGCTTCATATCATGTTTAGTATTAGAAATACAAATATATATTGTTAGACAATGCTAACAATAGTTTTGTTTAAAATAAACTTACAAGCGGTAGATTGTGTAATTTTGGTCTATGTATTCTGTTGTTGAAGAAAATTATCTGAAAGCCTTACTTAGTCTTGCGAATACGGAGGACGAGGTGAGCATCAATGAGCTGAGCAAACGGTTAAAGATCAAGATGCCTACGGTGAACAGCATGATGAAGCGGTTTGTGGAGAAGGACTTGATCAACTATGAGAGTTATAAGCCTGTGAAATTAACGGCACTGGGGAAACGCGAAGCTGCCATGGTAGTTCGCAAGCATCGGCTTACAGAGATGTTCCTGGTGGAGAAAATGGATTTCAACTGGGAAGAGGTGCATGAAATTGCCGAGCAGATTGAACATATTAAGTCACCTTTGTTCTTCGAGAAGATGGATGCGCTATTGGGTTATCCGAAGTTTGATCCGCATGGCTCGCCAATTCCGGATAAAAACGGAGCACTTTTTGAACCTGCGTACGTACCACTAAGCCAATGTTCGCCAGCGGAAGAACTGACCTTGAAGGCAGTTTCGGACTCTTCGGAAGGCTTCCTGCGTTTTCTGAACGGGCGTTCCATTCTCCTGGGTGATCAGATCAGGGTTGTGGCTAAGGAACACTTTGATGGTAGTATGCAGGTGGAGATCAAAGGGAAATCGAAGGAGACCTTCAGTCAACTTATCTGCGACAAACTCCTGGTTGAAAAAATTAACATGAAAACTAACTAATCACAAAAGGTTATAGATCTGGTTCTTTCCGGTCTTCTTTCTTTATAAAATCCAGAATGGCGCGGTTCACCTCCGCGCTTTTTTCATGTTGTAGCCAGTGTGTGGCATCCCCAAAGGCCTTCATTTCGCCATTACCCGCAAAGTCCATGCTGGCTTCAGCCAAAGAGAAATCCAGGGAGAGGTCCTGTTTTCCCCAAAGCATCAGCAAGGGCAGTGAGACCTCTTTTGGTGTCTTCAGGTTATCCCGGAATTCCTTACTGCGTCTGATGGCACGGTACCAGTTGATCATGGTCCTGAGATTGCCTTTCCAGGCCTGCGTATAACGTTCCATATCTGATGTGCTGAAGGTTCCGGGCAGCGCCATCTTCAGCATACTTTTACGAAGCAGTTTAAAGTTGTTCCGTCCGAAAAGCCATTCCGGGATCCAGGGCAGTTGGAAAAGGTATATGTACCAGCTTCTGAGGAGCTGCTTTGGAGATATCCGTTTACGGAGAACGCCAGGATGCGGGGCATTCAGGATGGTGATGGTTTTAAAATGTTGTGGGTGATAGATGCCGAGTAACCAGGATACAATCCCACCCCAGTCGTGGCCCACAAGATGCACTTCTTTCAAGCCCAGCACTTCAATCAGGCTGCAGATATCCTCCATGAGGTGTTTGCAGCGATAAGCCTTGATGCCTTGTGGCTTCCCGCTAAGGTTGTATCCGCGTTGATCGGGTACAATCACACGATAGCCGCGATCGGCAAAATAAGCGATCTGATCCTTCCAGCCATACCAGAAATCGGGAAAGCCATGTAAGAATATAATTGGTGTTCCCGCTGCCGGTCCCGCTTCGATCACGTGCAAATTGAGGTTGCCTAAGCTATAGTGCTGGCTCTTGATGTCTGCTGTTTTCATAGTCCATTAGAAACCAACGAAATATTTTTTTGTTATTCTATTCCCAAGAAATTTTTTATGAAGGAACAGCAGCCGGAAACGGATTATAAGAATAAGTTTGAGGAGTGTAATGGCAGGTTTGAAGGTGTATTTGACCATACCTCTGCCGCAAGTAAGATCATCAATTCAGATCTGGAGATTTTAAAGGTAAACCGCGCATTGGTCGAGTTACTTGGCTTTTCGGAAGCGGAGATCGTGGGCACCAAAATCATGGATTACGCCTGTAAAGATGTGGTGCACCATTGGGAAGACCTGCAGGACGCCATGTGGAAACACGGAAAGCCCTACTTTAAACTGGATGCCTGCCTGGTCCGTAAAGATGGATCATTGGCCTGGATCCACGTTACAACGGTATTGTTCCAGCAGGACCAGGAATATTTTGCTTATACGGTACTGGACGACTTCAGTTATCAGAAGAACCTGGAGGAAACGGAAAAGCGTTTGAGCATGGCGCTGGAGAATTCAAGGATGGCGGTATGGGAGCTTGATCTGGAGGATGGTTCTATTATGCATACTACCGGCTTCAAGCAACTGTTTGGTATCCAAGAGCCGGTAAAAGCATGGAACAGGGAGCGATTGTTACGTCAGTTCCTGAAAGAAGATGGCGAAAGGCTCCGGGAGGTTCTGGCAAACATCAACAAAGAATCTACCATTGACTTTCAGGGTCGCATCCGAACCCTGGATGGCGTGGTGCGCTGGGTGTATTTGCAGGGCAAGCCCTCCCTTGAGCATGGGCGCCAACCGACAAAGATCCTGGGTACGATCACAGATATTACGAAGGAGAAACTTGCGGAGCGGGATAAGGATGACTTCATCAGCATTGCCAGTCATGAACTTAGGACACCAATTACTGCTTTGAAGGCTTCCCTGCAGCTACTGGATACCATGAAGCAGGGACAAAGTCCTAAAGCGGCCAGTCTGATTACGCAGGCGAATAAAAGTATGCATAAGATCACCCACCTGATTGATGATTTGCTGAACGTGAACAACCTTAAGGAGGGACAGCTCCGGTTGAAAAAGACCCGGTTCCGCATTGGCAGCGCCGTAGATGATTGTTGTTTGCATGTAGCTGCAGAAGGGATCTTCGAGATCATCACCAGCGGCGACCTGGACCAGGAGGTGGAGGCCGATTCTGAACGCATTCAACAGGTGGTGATCAATCTGGTAAACAATGCAATGAAGTATGCACATGGCACCGGGAAGATCTGGATTAACATTGCCAAAGTTGATGGGGATGTAAAGGTTTCGGTGACCGATCAGGGGCCTGGAATAGAAGAGGATAAGTTACCACATTTATTCGACCGTTTTTACCGTGCGGATATCAGCTCGGGGCAGTATTCTGGCCTGGGGCTGGGCTTGTACATCGCCTCGGAGATTGTCAGGCGACACAAAGGGCAAATTGGCGTGGACAGCAGCCCGGGGAAGGGCAGTACCTTCTGGTTTACTTTACCCCTGGATGCCTGAATCTACCTGGCATGCTGATATAAAATAAAAATGGCCCTTTCGGGCCATTTTTATTTTTTTACGCTGAACTTGTATGTGGTGCTGGTCTGGTAGGTATCCCCAGGCTTCAAAGTGATGGAAGGGAAGGCCGGTTGATTTGGTGAATCCGGGAAATGTTGCGTTTCCATGGCGAATGCCGTACGGTAATCATCCTTATGGCCACCTTTCATAACGTTTTTACTTTTCATGAAGTTACCGCTGTAAAACTGTAATCCAGGCTCCTCCGTATAGATCTCCATCATGATGCCGGTTTTGTCACCGGTAACACTTGCCACAACGTCATTTACACCATGTTGATTTAACACGTAGTTATGGTCGTAACCTGCACCATACTGCAGTTGCTGGTGTTTGTCTTCAATGCGGGCACCGATGGTTTCTGCTTTCGTGAAATCAAGTGGTGTACCAGCTACGGCTTCGATTTTTCCCGTTGGAATCAACGTTGCATCCACAGGGGTGTACTTATCCGCTTTGATCTCCACGGTATGCCCCAGGATGCTGCCGCTGGCTTCACCATTCAGGTTAAAGAAAGCATGGTTGGTAAGGTTTACTACGGTGTTTTTGTCTGTTGTTGCATGATAGCTGATCTTTAAAGCATTATCATCCTGTAAGTCGTACGTAACCTTCACATCCAGGTTGCCTGGAAATCCCTCCTCCATATCTTTGGAAAGGTAGTGCAGCTCCAGGGTATGATCATCGACTTGTTTCGCCTCCCAAACGACATCCTGAAAGCCTTTCTTACCACCATGCAGGGTGTTTGGACCATCATTGGTAAATAGCGTGTAGGCTTTACCATCGAGTGTAAACTTGCCCTTAGCGATGCGGTTGCCCACACGGCCGATGGTGGCACCAAAATAAGGTTCGGCAGACTCCTTAAAGCCGGTAACGTCATCAAAGCCCGCAACAACATCGGTTAGGTTGCCATCCTTATCGGGAACATACATGCTCACCAGTCGGCCACCGTAATTGGTGATCAGGGCTTTTGCGCCGGATTTGTTTTGGAGGGTAAAGAGTTTGGTTTCTTTGCCGTCTATGGTTTTCTCGAAATCTTTAGGGTTTAGTGACACGTTGCTTGTTTTGGTTGATGAATCTGCTTCGTTGGATTTATTGCCGCTGTTGCATGCAGTTGCGGACACAACCACGGCACAAAGCAAAAGTAGGTTAATGCGGTTTGTTTTTGCGTTCATTTTAATGAAATAACAGGTTAGGTGATCATATTTAGTTATAACACTAAGAACGTAAAAAAAATCGAATACCTTAACGCTGTTTAGCACCTAATATCGAAAGTGCCCCCACCACCAGTCCGGTAATGCCCATTGCAATCAGCGTGTTTCTGGCGTTCTTGTTCTCGGACATGGGCCTCATTACCGCGGCACCCAGGGCCATCACACCCGAAGCAAGGTCGATGATGGCATGTGTTTTATATGGAATACACTTGATGGCGCCCCATTTCGCATCCGTAAGCAGACTGGTGCCAAGTTCCGCAAAAGCAAAGGAGCGGCAGACCATGGCACTGCTGCGGTCATCTTCAAAACCCATTAGATTTGGTGCAAGTAACACCAATGGAATGTAACTGTAATCGGCGTAGACATGCATGTCTTTTGTAATTCCCTGTATCATGACGTTTTTCGGTTTAGGTGATGTTTATTATGGACGTCGAACAAAACTGATGCCTGATGCCGGCGCCTTTTGCTTTAATGTAAAATGGGGTACTTTCTGCATGGATCGGGATAATTACCTGATAATAACGGGTACAAGGCCTCTGAAAAATGGAAAACCTAAAACGTGTCCTGCTTGTTTTTGAGCAACACTTCTACCCTTAACCCTAAAGATTCTATGCGCATGACCGGCCGTTTATACTCCCTATACTTTGCTATATTGATTATTATTCTTGCAGATACCGGCGCTACAGCCCAGGAGCCTGCGATGTCTAAGCAGGGCGATTTTAAAATCAGGGTCATCGCCGACAAGCTCAGTGATCCCTGGGAGATCAGCTATGGCCCTGATGATCAGCTTTGGGTGACGGAATCTAAAAACTACAAGGTCTGGCGAATAGACCCGGTAAGCGGCAAGCGGCAGCAGCTGTTAGATCTCCGGTCGGCACGTGAATTTCCAAGATATGATGAGCTTCCCGATGAGCAGGATGGGGGTAAACCCTGGCCCCAGGGAGGATTAATGGGCATGGCGCTGCATCCGGACCTGCTGCGTGGCAAGCCCTATGTTTATCTTGCCTATATCTATCGCTTTAAAGCGGCAGCTGAAAAGGGGGATGGCGGCGAGCCTGGATTTAAAGGTTATCACTTTGTGGGGCGCGTGGTACGCTACACCTATGATCAGCAGCGACAACGCTTGCACAGTCCGCTTTCCCTCTGCGACAGCATCCCGGCGAGCTCTGACCATAACGGGGGGCGACTGCTAATTGCGCCGGTACAAGGTAAGTCCTATTTGTATTATAGCATCGGTGATATGGGTGCGGGACAGTTTGCTAACGGCGGGCGGCAGAACAAGGCACAGGACAAGAACAGTTATGAAGGAAAGATCCTCCGCTTTAACACCGAGCCGGATCAGGACAAGGATCCATTTGACCGCTGGATACCAAATGATAATCCATTTAATGCTGCGGCACAAAACGCGGTATGGTCCATGGGGCACCGCAATCCGCAAGGTTTAACCTATGCGGCAATTAATGGAAAGGCTTTGTTGTACAGTGTGGAGCATGGGCCTTATGGCGATGACGAACTGAACCTGATCGAAGGGGGAAAGAACTATGGTCATCCGCTGATCATTGGCCGTAACGACGGAAACTATGATGGCCTGGCGGCTTCGGTCTCCGACCATGCGGAGCTTCCCGGAAAATGGCATACCAGTTATCCGCAGATCAATTCAGAATCAGCGAATACAAAAGCCATGGGTACCAGCTACAAAGATCCGGAGCGGAGTTTCTATGCCATGCCTGCTAAGCAATTGCAGGCGCTGTTTAGTAAGATCGTCAAAGGTGAGGAGCAGGAATGGGAAGCCTATGGCCCATCGAGTATCGCGCTCTATACGAGTGATGGCATCCCGGGATGGAAAAATTCGCTCCTGATCACAACCTTGAAAGGCTCCGCATTGCTGCGATTGAAGCTGGACGCAGCAGGTAAGGTGATGGATGGGGCGCCCGAGGTCTATGTAAAAGGAAAGGTACGCTACCGGGATCTGGCGATCTCCAGTGATGGCAAGAAAATTTATCTATCTGCGGATAATTCAGCGGTAAGCTCGGGGCCATCAGAGCAGCATACGGAAGAGGTTTCTTACAAGGGGTGTATATTGGAATTAACCTACCAGCAACAGTAACGTGGTAATTGTAAATAAATTTAAAATAAATTATTACCTCCAATTTAGTCGGGCGTATACTTTTTATTACCGGGATATTCCGGCTAAAAACGCTTATATGACTAAATTACATGCGAAGTTGAGATTACTCAGAGTTAAACACAACATGACGCAACAACAAGTTGCAGTGAAACTGAATTGTTCTGTACCGGCGTACAGCAAACTGGAGACCGGGGCCACGGATGTTACCGGATCCAGGCTTATTCAACTCGCTGCAATATACAATTGTGGAATTGACAAGATCTTCACCTTTGGTGAGCCACTTGATGATTCGGTGGAACGCAAAATCGCAGAGTTAATCAATGAACTACGTAAATCGAAGGAAGAATTGGCAAACCTACAACATAAGATCATTAAGCTGTATGAGGAAAAGTATGGAACGTCATAAAAAAAGGGCTTAACGCCCTTTCTTTAAAATAACTCCTGCATGTCCCGGTCTGCGGTATTAATTTTCTTAAGGAATTCATCGAAGCCCGGACCTTTCTGTTCGCTGTACATGCCATATGCATCAGAGATAAAGGAGATGTTTTCTTCATTATCTTTTAAGATGTAAATGACCGAATTATCTCCAGGATCGGAATGACCTTCAAAGCGATAGGTTTTGATGATGGTCAGGTCTTCAGGACTATAAGTTTTATAAATCTTATTACCTTTCATATGGCCATCTTCAGTCATGGTGAGTTCGTTATCGTAGCCCTTCTGCCTTAATTTTTCAAGAATCTGGCTTAGGGTGTTCATTTCTGCTGGTTGTTTCATCTTCTATAGGTTTATGTAAATAAAACAACAGCTAACCTAAATGGTTTGCCTGAATTGCTACCAGCTTTGGGGTTCATCCGCCCTCAACCCGCCCTCAACCCGGGCTCAACCCGCCCTTAGCCGGCCATCAGCCGGATGAACCCCCTATAAAGGCTTAATCGATGCCTGTTAAACCCATAACCATGGCTCAAAAGAAAAGCCGTCTTACAATATGCATGTAAGACGGCTACCTTCTGTAATGATGTGTATCTACTCGTGTTTTACAGGCTGAACGCAGCTTTAACTTCGGTTACATAATCGAGCTTTTCCCAGGTAAACAGCTCTACCGTAAGCACTTTCTCCTCACCATTCGGGGTTCTGAAAGTTTTGGTTACCGTTTCCGGCTTTCTGCCCATATGGCCATACGCAGCTGTTTCGCTATATATTGGGTTTCTCAGTTTTAAACGCTGCTCAATAAAGTAAGGGCGCATATCGAAGATGCTTTCTACGATCTTTGCAATCTCGCCATCAGTTTTAGATACTTTGGCGGTGCCATAAGTATTGATGTATATACCCATAGGTTTTGCTACGCCAATAGCATAACTCACCTGTACCAGCACCTCGTCTGCAACGCCCGCGGCAACCAGGTTTTTAGCAATATGACGGGTGGCATAAGCCGCACTGCGGTCTACTTTGCTTGGATCTTTACCCGAGAAGGCACCACCACCATGAGCACCTTTACCGCCATAGGTATCTACGATAATCTTACGGCCGGTTAAACCGGTATCACCATGGGGTCCGCCAATCACAAACTTTCCGGTGGGATTGATATGGTACTGGATCTGCTCGTTGAAAAGGTGTGCGTATTGCGGGTTTTTGCTAATGATCCTTGGGATAAGGATGCTTACCAGGTCATGTTTGATCTTTTTCAGCATCGCCGCTTCTTCATCAAACTCATCATGTTGCGTAGAGATCACGATGGCATCAATGCGAACAGGCTTGTTGTTGTTATCATATTCAAGTGTTACCTGCGATTTTGCATCCGGACGTAAATAGGTGATTTCATTCATTTCACGTCTCAAAACCGCAAGCTCCTGCAACAATTTATGAGAAAGATCCAGCGCAAGCGGCATGTAATCTTCAGTCTCATTGGTGGCATAACCAAACATCATCCCCTGATCTCCGGCACCCTGATCTTCTTTATTGGATTTGTCTACACCCTGGTTGATGTCTTGCGACTGTTCGTGGATGGCGGATAAGATCCCGCAGGAATTCGCCTCAAACATGTATTCGCTTTTGGTATAGCCGATTTTTTTGATGACATCACGAGCGATTTGCTGTACGTCCAGGTAAGTTTTGGATTTAACTTCTCCGGCTAAAATTACCTGACCTGTAGTAACCAGGGTTTCGCAGGCAACCTTAGAATCAGAATCGAATGCTAGAAAGTTATCAATTAGTGCGTCTGATATTTGATCTGCTATTTTATCAGGATGACCTTCGGAAACAGATTCTGATGTAAATAAGTATGACATTCTAAATAATTTATTAACGATTAATAATTAGATAAAATGGATGATGATCCTGGTCAAACAGTCAGTAAAAGGAAGTGTATTGATGGTTAGCACTTTTTTTTACGTGGTTGCAATCCCGCTATCGTTAAATAGCATCACAAATCAGTCCACTTTAAGCGCTCAAAAATAGGATATATATTCATATAGTCAAAAAATATCAATTATTTTGCAACTTCTTAAAAATAGTACCTTGTCTAAAACAAACATCTTATTCATCATAAATCCGATATCCGGTGGCCGGGATAAAAAGAACATTCCTGGGCTGATTGACAAGTATCTGGATAAATCCAGGTTCAATGCCAATTTCCGTTTTACGGAGTATGTGGGGCATGCCTCCGAACTTGCTGCGGAAGCGGGGAATAAGAACTTCGAGGTCGTGGTTGCGGTAGGTGGTGACGGGACGATCAATGAAGTGGGCACCGCGGTGATGCCGCAGGGCAAAATCATGGGTGTTTTACCTTTCGGTTCAGGGAACGGCCTTTCCAGGTACCTGAAAATTCCAATGGATACCGTTAAAGCCATAAAGGTGATCAACGGCTTGCATGTGAAACGCATTGACACAGCTACTTTCAATGGAAAATGCTTTTTCAATATGGCGGGCATGGGCTTTGATGCACATATTAGTTCCATATTTGCCGGAAACAAAAAGCGTGGACTTTCCGGGTATGTGCAACTTGGATTGAAGGAGATGTTAAACTATAAGCCTGAGGTATATCATATTGAAATAGATGGCAGGTCCATTACAAGGAAAGCCTTTGTGGTGAGTATTGCCAACAGTTCACAATATGGGAACAATACCTATATATCTCCGGAGGCCTCTGTTACCGATGGTTTGCTGGATGTGTGTGTAATCAAATCCTTTCCACTGTTACGGTTGCCTAAACTTGCCTATCAGATGCTGCGGGCTAATGCGCACCATAGCGATATGGTGGAGATCATTCGGGGCAAAAACATTATTATCAGGCGCAATCAGGAGGCTGCCATTCATATTGATGGGGAACCCTTCCAGATGGGAACGGAGCTTAAGATCCAGATCGTGCCTTTATCGTTAAATATTATTACACCAGATTATGAAGCCTAAAAAGAAGTCGTTGGAGGATCTTGGAGGAATCATGTATTCCACCGATCCGGATTTTGAATATCCTGTGGAGCCGGTGGAGGCGATAAACATACCCAATCAGCAACAAGACCTCCGGGTAACGCTGGATCGTAAAAACCGTGGTGGTAAAGCCGTGACACTGGTTACCGGATTCAAAGGTTCTGATGAAGATTTACAACAATTGGGAAAGCTGCTGAAAACCCGATGTGGGGTGGGCGGATCTGCTAAGGACGGCGAGATCATTATTCAGGGCGACTTCAGGGAGAAGGTGCTGAGCTTGCTTCAAAAAGAGGGTTATAAAGCCAAAAGATCTGGAGGCTAAGGTTGTGGGCTGGGCTGCTGATAAATGGCTGTATTTTAGCATGATGTCTATAGTGTATGCAGCACAATAAGTAAAATAAATAGCTGAATCTGGGCAAAAATTCCTTTCAAAGTATTTAGCTTTGAGGCATAAACCAAATTTTATGCCTGAAGTTAAATCAACAACACCCGATTTAAGTTACCTGGGTTTAGGTACAAGTTTAGTGAAGTATCAGCTAAGCGTTCCCGAGTTAATAGAGGAGGCGCTGGCAAATGGAGAGGGTAAACTTGCCGATAGCGGTGCCCTGGCCATTGACACGGGAAAGTTTACTGGCCGCTCGCCAAAAGACCGTTATATTGTTGCCGATGCCCTGACGGAAAATGATGTTTGGTGGGGTGATGTAAACATTAAGATCTCGCCTGAACAATTTGAGGTTCTATATCATAAGGTTACCAATTATCTTAATAGTAGGAAGTGTTACGTCAGGGATGCAGCTGCTTGTGCAGACCCTGCGTATGAAATTAGCATTCGCGTAGTAACGGAAACGGCCTATCAAAATCTTTTCGCACATAACCTGTTTTTGCGCGTAGAAGAGCGGGATCAGTTAAGCCGGCCGGACTGGACGATCCTTGCAGCACCGGGTTTACAGGCTGATCCGGCAAGTGACGGTACCCGCCAGGGAAATTTTACCATTATCAATTTCAGTAAACAAGTAATATTAATAGGTGGCAGCGGTTATACCGGAGAGCTTAAGAAAGGCATATTCTCGGTGCTAAACTTCCTGTTGCCGGTTCAGAAAAGGACCTTATCTATGCACTGCGCCGCCAATGTTGGGGCTGCGGGTGATACGGCAATATTCTTTGGTCTTTCCGGAACGGGTAAAACCACACTGTCTGCTGACGAAGAAAGGAGTTTGATTGGCGATGATGAGCACGGTTGGGGTAGCGACTCTGTGTTTAATTTCGAAGGTGGCTGTTATGCGAAATGTGTTGACCTGACCGCAGAAAAGGAGCCACAGATCTATTCAGCTATCCGCTTTGGTGCCTTGCTGGAAAATATCAACTTTTTTCCGGACACCAGGGAGGTGAATTTTGAAGATGTGTCAAAAACGGAGAATACCCGCGTAGCATATCCGATTAACTATATAGATAATGCCCTGCAACCCTCCATAGCACCAGTTCCGCGGAACATCTTTTTTCTTACAGCAGATGCCCTTGGTGTATTACCACCCATATCGAAATTAACTCCAGGACAGGCCATGTTTCACTTTATCTCCGGTTATACTGCTAAAGTAGCGGGGACTGAAGCTGGCGTTACAGCGCCGCAGCTAACTTTTTCAGCCTGCTTTGGAAAAGCTTTCATGCCCCTGCATCCTACACGTTATGCCGAGTTGCTTGGTGAAAAGATGGAAAAGCATGCGGTAAATGTCTGGTTGGTCAATACCGGCTGGAGCGGCGGTGTATATGGTGTTGGAAAGCGGATCAAGCTTGCGCATACCCGTGCAATGATTACCGCAGCCCTTAATGGCACGCTAAATAATGCGAGTTATAAGACCGATCCTGTATTTGGGTTGCAGATGCCGGAAAGTTGTGCTGGTGTACCTGCTGAAATACTGGATCCTAAAAACACCTGGGCAGATGCTGCAGCCTACGACGCCAAAGCCAACGAGCTTGCAAAAGCATTCCTGGAAAACTTCCGGGTGTTTGAGCCATATGCTAACCAGGAGATGTCAGCTTCTTTACCTAAAGTACGTGAAATAGCAATTTAAAGGCGGAAATTTAGGCTAAAATTTGCATTTCATTTTTTTTTTAGTTTTAATTGTGAAAGATTGTCTGGAAAGGGGCAATCTTTTTTTGATTTTACCAATGTCTGTCGGTTAACGTAACGAATTGATAACTTTTGAAATTTTACTGTAATTTTAAAATTGAAATTTTAAATTTGTTATAGCAACAATTGCCTACATTAGCCGTTGAAGTGTATTACAGAAATTATTCGAAATTAAAACAAACTAAAAACTAAAAAACTAAAAACAAAAAAATGGCAAACGCACCAAAAACTACACCAGTTAAAAAAGAAGGCTCGTCTACAGCTTCTAACATGTTCGCAACACTAGTAATTCCAATTTGTATCATTATTGGTGTTCTGCTTTTCAAATTTGTCCTTGGTAATCCATCAAACTTCGTGGATGGCAATCCAGATAATCACCCACTTCCAGGAAATTATGGTGGTATGGCTTACAAAGGTGGATTTATCGTACCGATCTTAATGGGTATGTTATTAATGGTATTTGTGTTTTCAGTAGAGCGTTTTATCGTAATTGGTAGAGCAACAGGAAACGGAAACTTAGATACATTCATCAAGAAAATTCAAGGCCTTTTAAGTTCAAACAACATCGAAGCTGCTATGGCTGAGTGTGACAAACAACAAGGCTCTGTTGCAAACGTGATTAAATCTGGTTTGAAAAAATATCGTGAAATGGAAGTTGAGGCTAACATGGATACAGATCAGAAATGTCTTGCAATCCAAAAGGATATTGAAGAAGCAACTACATTAGAAATGCCAATGTTAGAGCAGAACTTAACTGTAATTGCAACCTTAGTATCAGTAGGTACATTAACCGGTCTATTAGGAACAGTAACAGGTATGATCAAGGCATTCGGTGGTTTGGCTACATCTGGAGCTCCGGATCAGGCAGCACTAGCGAATGGTATCTCTGAGGCGTTGATCAACACCGCTACAGGTATCTCGACTTCAACTGTTGCGATTATCATGTACAACATCCTTACTTCTAAAATTGACAAATTAACTTATGCAATTGATGAAGCTGGTTTCAGCATCATCCAGACTTATGCTTCTACGCATAAATAAGAAATAATGAATTTTTTTTACCGGCTTTATGGAAAACCGGAAGAATAAACATCATTAATAAAAAAACATAAGTAATATTTAAATTATGCCAAGAGCAAAGGTTCAAAGAAAGAGTACTTCGATCGATATGACCGCCATGTGCGACGTGTCTTTCTTACTACTGACTTTCTTTATATTAACAGCTACAGCACGTCAACCTGATCCTCTTAAGATTACAATTCCGACATCGACCTATAAAATTCCGGTACCTGATGTTGATATTGCAAAATTATCGATCGGTCATGGCAAGGTGTTTTATGAAGTAGCGGGACAAGACGTGAAGATGGCCACTTTGGATAAAATGGCAGCGCAGTACAAAATCGAATTTACTCCAGAAGAACGTAAGCGTTTCGGTGTAATTCAGTCCTTTGGCGTACCAATTCAGAGTTTGAAGCAGTACATCAATTTACCGGATGAAGCAGCACGTGAGAAATCTGGTTTGGGTACCGGAATCCCGGCAGATTCAACAAACAACCAATTGGCGGATTGGATCTTAAATTCACGCCAGGCAGTTGCGGAGTTGCACTCTGAAGCGATGCGGATTAGTATTCGAGGAGATGCTGAGGAAGAATATCCTACTGTTAAGAAGATTGTAGATATTCTTCAGAAACAGAAAATCAACAAATTTAGTTTAATTACATCGGCCGAAGGCGGTGCTCAATAAGAAATAGCAATGGCAGAATTAGATACCTCCAGCGGGGGTGGCAAAAAAGACGGCAAAGTTAGAACCAAGAAAGCCAACACGAAAGTAGATTTAACCGCAATGGTGGATTTAGCTTTCCTTTTGATCACTTTCTTTATGCTAACTACGTCGCTTTCGAAGCCTATTGCAATGGACATTGCAAAACCCGATAAAAACGAAAAAGACGATACCAACAGGTTGGAGCTGCGTGCATCTCAAACCATGACCATTCTACTTGGAAAAAACAACAAGGTAGCCTGGTATATGGGAGAAGCAGGTAAGGAAACCCCGACAATTGAAGGGTACCCAGAAGTAAGACAGTCTATCCTGGCAAACAAAAAGAAAGTTGCTGAGTTATATGGTAACGACCCGAAGAAATCTCTTGTAGTCGTTATTAAGCCAACTTCAGGAGCAACCTATAAGAACTTTGTGGATATTATGGACGAGTTGAACATTGCTCAAATCAGCGCGGCTCCGGCTATTGATGATGAAAACATCCTTGATTCTGAGATTGCTGTAATGAAGCAAAACGGTATACTCTAACATTTAACAACTAAAACCAAGCACAATGTCTAAAATAGATTTGTTCAGAAAAGAATGGCTTGATGTTGTTTTTGAAAACAAAAATAAGTCTTACGGTGCCTACAGGCTTCGTCAGAACAATGGTTCAACTACAACAAGAGCAACGCTGATCGCATCGGCAGCATTTATATTGCTGTTCATGACGCCGAAGATCATTAGTTTGATCAAAGGCTCGATGCCAGAAGAAGAAATAGTACAGCAGGTTGAGGTTGCGATTCAGCCACCACCACCTGTTGATCCAAAGACTCCACCGCCGCCACCGGTAGAGCCACCACCACCAAAAGTTGATCAGGTGAAGTTCCCGCCTCCGATTGTAAAACCGGATGTTGAGGTGCGTGACCAGGAGCCACCACAGATCGAGGATTTGAAAAAAGCTGACCCAGGTCAGAAAACCATAGCCGGGGATCCGGATGCTGATATCGTGATTACCGCACCAGTAGGTGAGGGTCCGAAACAAGCTGCTGTGGTAGAAGATAACCAGGTTTACGATTTCGTAAGTATCGAAACTCCACCAAGTTTCCCAGGCGGTATCAATAAATTTTACGCTTATGTTTCTAAAAACGTAAAATATCCGCCAATGGCCGCTGAGAACAATATTCAAGGTAAAGTGTTCCTTTCTTTCGTAGTAGAGAAAAATGGAGAACTGACTGATATTCAATTAGCAGGTAAAAAACTGGGTGGTGGTACCGACGAAGAGGCGATCCGTGTGTTAAAGGCGAGCCCTAAGTGGACCCCAGGTATTCAGAATGGAAAACCAGTACGTGTTAAGTACAACATTCCAATCAGTTTCACCTTATCTCAATAAGAGTTAAAATATGTTTAACTACAATAATTTTAAGCAGAAATCGCCCCAACAGCGATTTCTGTTTATTTTCGGCCTAATCATCTTGCTGTTTTACTTTGCATTAGGCATCCTTTTAATCTTTTGGAAGGACATTCCTTTCGACATTCAACCGACCTACAGGATCTTATTTGGTATTCTGCTGATCGTATATGCGATCATCAGATTTTTCAGACTTAATCAAACGGACAGATAGACATGAAGTATCTTGGTTTTTTATGCATTTTGATAGCGTTCAGTTCTTGTAAAGACAAGCCGAAATCGGAGGGGGTTCAGGAAACGAGGACCACAGGTTCGGTGAAAGTACTGGTTGATGACACTTTCTCCAATATTGTGGATGAGCAACTGGAAGTTTTTAACTCGGACTATCCGGACGCGAAAGTTGAACTGATCAAAGGCCAGGAACAGCGGATTTTGCCTACATTTTTGAATGACAGCATCCGGGTGATTGTCATGTCCAGGGTCTTGACGCCAAAAGAGGAGCAATTTTATACCAATCGAGGTATCGTGGCCTATACGCAGCGTTTTGCGATTGATGGCATTGCACTGATTGCGAATGCAGAAAGCCCTGATAGCACCGTCACTGCTGAGGAGATGATCGCCATTTTGAAGGGAACTTACACAGGTAATAAGCAGTTGGTTTTTGACAATCCTTATTCGAGCACGGTAAAGTACTTTAAGGATCTTGCTAAAATAAATACACTTCCATCTAAAGGGGTGTATACTTTAAACAGCAATGCTGACGTTATTAAATACGTCGCAGAGGACAAAGACTACATTGGCGTTATTGGCCTGAACTGGTATCTACAAGCTGGAAAAAAAGGCGATAGCGATTATCCTAAGGTTAAACTAATTGGTGTAAAGAATGTCAAAGGTGGAAAGGGTGATGATGCATTTTACAAACCTACCCAGGATAATCTGATCAGTGGTATATATCCGTTTCTTAGAAATGTTTACATCATCAACTGTGAAGGTAAAGATGGTGTCGGTACGGGATTTGCAAACTGGTTAGCAAGTCCGCGAGGACAGCTTATAATCTTGAAATCAGGTCTGGGGCCACATAAGCTGATTTCAAGGGATTTTAACTTAAAGAATTCAAACTAAATAATATATTTGAAATATGAAGATGACAAAAAAAGCAATAACCTTAAGTCTAGGTTTAGCAGTAATGGGTTCTGCCTCTTTTGCTCAAAGCCTGGAAGATGCGAAGAAAGCGGTAGATGCTGAACAGTATCAAAAAGCGACTTCAATGCTGAAAGGGCTTGTAAAATCTCAAGCCAGCAAAGGAGAGAATTATTTTAATTTAGGTGAAGTTTACTTAAAAACAGACTACATTGACTCTGCAAGAGCGGTGTTTACACAAGGTGTAACTGCTGATCCTAAGAATCCATTGAACTACATTGGACTTGGAGAAGCAGATCTATTATCTAACAATGCAGCTTCCGCGAAAACAAATTTTGATAAAGCGGTAGATGTATCTAAAAAGAACGATTACATTCCTCAACTATATATTGGTAAAGCATACATCGAGGTTGACAAACCTGACTTTAATGCGGCCTTGCCATATCTACAAAAAGCGGATGAGCTGGATAAAAACGACAAAGATGCGGAGACGTTTTTAGCACTTGGAGATTTCTATGCTTATCAGCGTAAGAACTCTGAAGCACTTCAGAACTACATGCGTGCTTTAAACATTAATCCGAACATCCTAAGGGCTAAAGTTCAGATTGGAAGGATGTACAAAGAATCACGTGCGTTTCCTGAGGCAGAAACAGCTTTAAAGGAGGTAATTGCTCAAGATCCTAACTACGGTCCTGCATACAGAGAGCTTTCTGAGTTATATAACCAATGGTCTTTCGGTGATCCAAACGGACAGGCAAAATCAGCAGCTGCAATTGAGAACTATCAGAAGTATTTAGACTTAACAGATAAGTCTTTTGACTCACGTATCAGATACGCACAGATTTTGTTCTATGCGAAAGATTTCCAGAAACTGGAAGCTGAAACCAATGAGTTGGCAGCAATGGCTCAAAACAGCCCTAAAGGTCTTTTGATTTCACGTTTGAGAGGTTACTCTGCTTACGAAAACAAAAACTATCCTCAGGCATTGGAATACATGAACGATTTCTTTGCAAAGGTTAAAGATACAAGCCGTATCGTTGCTGATGATTACCTGTACTTAGGTCAGGCACAGATGCAACAAAAACAAGATAGCCTTGCCTTGATCAACATCACCAAAGCTGTTGAGATGGACTCTACTAAAGCTGAAGCATTAGCTAACATGGCTAAGTCCTTCTATGAGGCTAAAGACTATCCAAAAGCAGTGGCAACTTATGACGTTGTAAACCGTTTAAATCCAAGTGGTGTAGGTTCACTTTATAACTACTACTACCATGGTCTGGCGGCTTACTTCAGCTATGCTGCAGATTACACTGCTAAGAAGAATCCTTCGAAAGATCTTTTAGTAAAAGCGGATTCGTCATTTGCGAAGTTGGTTAGATTATCTCCATCTACTTATGACGGACACTTATGGCGTGCAAGGGTTAACTATTTCAAGGATAGTGAAACCGACCCACAAGGTATCTACGTGCCACACTATCAGCAATATTTAGATTCTGCTGAAGCACATGTAGATAAGCAAACACCTGCTACTAAAAAGAATATGGTGGAAGCTTATAACTCTATCGCTGGATTTGCGTCTACAACAGACAAAGAAAAAGCAAGAACCTACTGGAACAAAGCAATTGCTATTGATCCGCAAAATGCAACTGCATTAGCTGGTATCAAATCATTGTCAGCTCCTGCTAAAACAGCAAAGAAGTAAAAAGTTAAATAATTCAATCTTAAGAAGAGAGTGCCGCATTGGCATTCTCTTTTTTGTTTAATGTGGTTTAATAACCCATTTTGACAAGCTATGAAGAAACAAAAATATATTCTGGCGATTGTACTTCTGACGCTGGGTTTCGGCGCCTCTGGGCAGGAACTAGGGGAGGTCAGGAGAACGATTGATGCGGAACAGTACCAAACGGCCAAATCAATGCTGAAAACGCTGTTGGGGACAAAGCCCAAGGAGGGTGATCTATACTACAGTTTGGGTGAAGTTTACCTGAAGACCGGCTACCTTGATTCGGCTAAAGTTATTTTTGCCCAGGGTATTCGTGCTGCCAAAAAGAATCCCTTAAACTATGCTGGTATTGGGCAAGCCGACTTGCAAGCTGGAAACCTTGCCGCAGCTAAAATTAACTTTGCCAAAGCGGTCAATGTAAGTTCCAAGCGTAAATATAACGCTCATCTTGCCATTGGCGAGGCTTATACATCTGCGGCGCAGCCCGATTTTAACGCTGCATTACCTTATTTGAAAAGGGCCGATGAACTGGATAAGTCAGATAAAGATGCACAAGTCTTTTTAGCCTTTGGGAACTTCTATGCGGCACAAGGTAAATATACTGAGGCGCTGGAGCAGTATACGAAAGCACTACAGCGTGATTCTACGCTGCTGCGTGCCAAGGTGCAGATCGCTGGGATGTACTTCAAGGCGGGTCAGCCCTTAAAGGCTGATAGTGTATTAAAAGCTGTGCTGGCAACTAACAGCAACTACGGTCCGGCATATCGCCTGATGTCTGATTACAGCTTGCAAGCTTATTTAAACGATAAGAATAATGCTGCAGCAGCAGCAAACGCCGTTGCGAACTACAGCCTATATCTCAATTTAACAGACCGGTCCTTCGATTCTAGGCTTGAATTTGCCAAGTTGCTGTTTGCCGTAGGGGACTACCGGAATCTTGAACGGGAACTACAGGCGCTTTTGCCAGTTCCGGCGAATAACTGGAAAGCACCCGTCGTGGCGCGGTTAAGCGGTTATGCTGCCTATGAAAATGGCAATTACCCTGCAGCCCAGCAGTACCTGAACAGCATGTTTAGCAGCCTTGCTGACGAACGGAAAGCCACCGCAGATGACTATGTTTATCTAAGTCTGACACAACAGAAACTTCAGCTAGGCGATGCTGCCTTAGTAAGTGCTACCAAAGCAATAAGAATTGATTCTTCAAAAACAGTAGCAATGGATCATATTGCCAAACGCTACTACAATGCAAGAAACTGGGTCAAAGCGATAGAGACCTTCGAATTGATGAAACAGCTTGGTGGAAAGCCTGTGAATGCTGGGGAACTTGGGTTATATCATGGAACGGCATTATATTTCCGGTACGTCGAATCGTTTAACCGTCAGGAGCAGCCCTCACAGGCGCTGCTTGCTCAGGCTAACGCGATTTTTGATCAGGCCTTGCGCAGTTCACCAGATCTGATTACAGCTCATCTCTGGCGTGCAAGAGCGCTGCTCCTAATGGAGGACCAGCAGAACCCACAAGGTGCCATGGTGCCGGCCTATCAGGCCTATATTGAGGCTGCCGATCGAAGTAGCCTTGCACAAACCGCCGCTACCAAGCGAAATCTGGTTGAGGCCTATAATGCCATTGCGGCTTTCGCATTTGCGAAATTGGACAAGGAAAAAGCCAGAACCTACTGGAATAAAGCTTTGGCTCTGGAATCACAGGATCCTGCAGCTTTGGCAGGTATTAAGTCACTAGCTGGCCCGGTACGTTCGGGTAGGCGTAAATAAATTTTCAGAAAAGATAAGGCAGGGTTGTTATCCTGCCTTTTTCTTATATTTTTGTGTCTAAAGCATGCTTATGGAAAGTCAAAGTGTACCAGTAGATTTTTTGCCGATCATTTTTCAGGTCATTGTAGCACTCGGGTTCGTCGTTGTAACCCTAATCGCTACGCATTATCTGGGTCCAAGCAGGAAAACAGCAGATAAATTGTCCACGTTTGAAGCGGGGATTAAGGTTGTGGGTAATGCGCGTCAGCCATTTTCGATCAAGTATTTCCTGGTGGCGATCCTGTTCGTGTTGTTCGATGTCGAGGTGATCTTTATGTACCCTTGGGCGGTAAACTTTAGGGAGCTGGGCATGGATGGTATGATTGAAATGTTCATCTTTATGGGAACGCTTTTACTAGGCTTTATATACGTGATTAAGAAGAAAGCATTGGACTGGAACTAAGCTATTTAGATTCTTTCTAAATCAGGCCAACATTATGTAAATTCCTCTATTATTGTAGATTTGTAGTTCATTCTTCGTCGGAATGAACTTTTTTTTTTGTAAGATCATGAGTGAAATCAATATCGTAAACGCCCCTCCGGGCATAGAAGGATCTGGCTTCTTTGCCACGTCCTTCGATAAAGTCATTGGATTGGCTCGTTCACACTCTTTGTGGCCACTACCATTTGCGACTTCATGCTGTGGTATTGAGTTTATGGCCACCATGGGTTCACACTATGATTTTGGTAGATTTGGGTCTGAGCGTTTGAGCTTTTCGCCGCGTCAGGCAGACCTGTTGATGGTGATGGGAACGATCGCTAAAAAAATGAGCCCTGTGTTGAAGCAGGTATACTTACAGATGGCTGAACCACGATGGGTGATGGCTGTCGGTGCTTGTGCATCTAGTGGTGGTATTTTCGATACCTACTCGGTGCTGCAAGGCATTGACGAGATTATTCCTGTTGACGTTTACGTGCCAGGTTGCCCGCCAAGACCGGAGGCCATTCTTGATGGCTTCGGGAAAATTCAGGAGTTGGTGCGCAATGAATCAGGTAGAAGACGGGATTCTCCAGAATATAAGCAATTGTTAGCCTCATACGGAATTTTATAATGACAGAAGAGACCAACCATAATTTAATACAACTTTTAAGCAGCGAATTTGGAACACGTGTCACGAACGTGGATGAGCCTTATGGCTTATTAACAGTTGAGACTACAAAGGATGATATCATTGAAGTGTTAACTTTTCTAAAGAAAGATCCGAGGACCAATTTCCATTTCCTGACAGATATCACCGCCGTACACTATCCTGAAAAGCAACAGGGGCTTGCGGTTGTTTATCATCTTCACAATATGGTAGCGAAGGTCCGGATTCGTATAAAGGTATTTTTGAATACTCAAACACCCAATATTCCTACGGCTTCAGATCTGTGGAATGGGGCTAACTGGATGGAACGCGAAACGTATGATCTTTTTGGTGTACTGTTCGATGGCCACCCTGACCTGCGTAGAATCTTGAATATGGATGAATTGGGTGTACATCCGATGTTAAAACAATACCCGCTTGAAGACCCTAATCGGGTGGACAAGAAAGATGAATACTTTGGCAGATAACTTATGGTACACAATCGACCAGTAACAACAGACAATGATCCGCAGAGTGAGTTGGTGACCCTGAATTTAGGGCCGACACACCCAGCAACTCATGGTGTGTTTCAAAACATACTTCAGCTAGATGGTGAACGCATAGTAAGCGGCGTATCTACTATTGGCTATATTCACCGGGCATTCGAGAAAATCGCGGAACACCGCCCATTTTATCAGATTACACCGCTTACAGATCGCCTTAATTATTGCTCGTCGCCGATAAATAATATGGGCTGGCACATGACAGTGGAAAAACTGCTGAACATCAAAATGCCTAAACGTGTAGATTACCTGCGCGTGATCGTGATGGAGCTTGCACGTATATCTGACCATATCATTTGCAACACCATTATTGCACAGGATACCGGTGCAACAACGACTTTCCTTTACCTGTTCCAGTTTCGTGAACACATCTACGAAATTTACGAAGAGATCTGTGGAGCGCGATTAACGACGAATATTGGCCGGATTGGCGGCTTTGAACGTGATTTTAATGAAATTGCTTTTGCCAAGATCAACAAGTTTTTGAAAGATTTTCCGGTTGCATTAAGAGAGTTTGAGAGTCTTCTTAACCGGAACAGGATCTTCATTGACCGAACTGCGGGGGTAGCCGCTGTTACGCCGGAAGCAGCTTTGGACTATAGCTGGACAGGCCCGCTTCTAAGGGCTACAGGCGTAGATTATGATGTACGCGTTAGTGAGCCATATTCATCATACCAGGATTTTGATTTTGAAATTCCGGTAGGTACCAATGGGGATATTTACGATCGCTTCCTGGTGCGCAACGAAGAGATGTGGCAAAGCCTGCGCCTGATCGAGCAGGCGATGGAGAAGCTGAAGCAGGAACCTGCTGGCATATTCCATGCCGATGTGCCTGATTTTTACCTTCCGCCAAAAGAAGAGGTTTATAACAACATGGAGGCCTTGATCTACCACTTTAAGATCGTAATGGGTGAGATTGATGCCCCTAAAGCAGAAGTTTATCATGCCGTAGAAGGTGGAAATGGTGAATTAGGCTTCTACCTGATCAATGATGGTGGTCGTACACCATATCGGTTACACTTCAGAAGACCTAGTTTTATAAATTATCAAATGTATGCACCCATGAGTAAAGGTATGCTGCTTTCAGATGCCATTATCAACATGAGTAGTATGAATATTATTGCTGGAGAATTAGATGCTTAAAGTAGAAGAACAACAACCTGAAGTATTTCCGGAGACTTTGATTGCAAAGTTTGATGAAATCATAAGCAGATACCCTGCTGGCAAGCAGAAGTCGGCCTTACTGCCGATGTTACATGAGGTGCAGGCCGTTTTCGGCTGGCTAAGTGTGCCCGCAATGGATAAGGTTGCGGCTTACCTGAACATCCAGCCGATTGAGGTGTATGAAGTCGCTTCTTTCTACACCATGTATTTTCTAAAACCACAAGGAAAGTATGTACTTGAGGTATGCCGTACCGGGCCTTGCTGCCTTGTTGGCGCGGAGAAGGTCATGGCGCATATTGAAAACAGGCTCGGCGTAAAAGAAAACGAGGTTACTCCAGATGGTCTTTTCAGCTGGAGAGGGGTAGAATGCTTAGCGGCATGCGGGTTTGGACCGGTACTACAAATTGGACCAGAATACACCTTTTATGAGAACCTGAATGAAGAAAAGGTAGATCAGTTAATCCAAGACTTACGAAATAAATAATGGGGCGTAAACTATTATTAGAACATATAAACGTACCGGGCATCAATACTTTTGATGTTTATCGCCAGAAAGGTGGTTACCGGGCCGTTGAGAAGGCTTTGAAGATGACTCCCGATGAGGTTGTGGAGGAAGTTAAGAAGTCGGGCTTACGCGGCAGGGGTGGTGCAGGTTTCCCAACGGGAATGAAGTGGAGCTTTTTGGCTAAGCCGGAAGGCGTGCCACGCTACCTGGTTTGTAATGCAGATGAATCGGAACCTGGAACTTTCAAGGATAGGTTCCTGATGACGCATATACCTCATGCATTAATCGAGGGGATGATCGTCTCCAGCTTTGCATTGGGTGCAAAGACCTCTTACATTTATGTTAGGGGTGAAATGATGCCCCAGGTCCGGATTTTAGAGCGCGCGATTGCGGAAGCTAGGAATGCTGGATACCTTGGGAAAAATATTTTAGGCACCGGCTATGATCTGGAGTTGTACGTGCAGCCAGGCGGTGGTGCCTACATCTGTGGTGAAGAAACCGCATTACTGGAATCACTGGAGGGAAAACGGGGTAATCCGAGGATCAAACCACCTTTCCCGGCGATTGCAGGCCTCTATGGCTGCCCAACGGTGGTGAACAATGTGGAGTCGATTGCCGCGACGGTTCCAATCATTAACGATGGTGGTGATGAATACGCGAAGATAGGTGTTGGAAGAAGTACGGGAACTAAACTGATCTCAGCTTCCGGAAATCTTGTTCGCCCAGGGGTATATGAGATTGAACTCGGCCTCCCTGTGGAGGAGTTTATCTACTCTGAAGAATATTGTGGCGGTATTGCCAATGGTAAGCGGTTGAAAGCGACCGTTGCCGGAGGATCCTCCGTACCCGTGCTTCCTGCGAATCTCACCCTGAAACAGGCGAATGGCGAAGCACGTGTGATGAGCTATGAGGGTTTATCTGAAGGTGGTTTTGTCACAGGAACCATGATGGGTTCGGGTGGTTTTATTGCTTTTGATGAAGACCAATGTATGGTTCGCAATACCTGGAATTTTGCGCGCTTTTATTCACATGAAAGTTGCGGACAATGTTCTCCATGCCGTGAAGGTACCGGCTGGATGGAGAAGATTCTGCGTAAGATTGAATATGGTCAGGGTAAAATGAGCGATATTGATCTTCTGGTAGATGTTGCAAGAAAGATAGAAGGAAATACCATCTGTCCGCTGGGCGATGCTGCAGCCTGGCCGGTAGCCAGTGCAATAAGGCACTTCAGGGATGAATTTGAATGGCATGTAAAAGAGCCTGTAAAATGTTTGGAGACCAATTATGGCCTGGCGAACTATGCAGTGCCTATTGCAAAAACAGAAGTTACTACATAATTTAACCAAATACATATCATCGGTTATGAGTGATAAAGTTAAGGTGACGATAGACGGGATCACAGTTGAAGTGGAACCCGGAACGACGATATTGAATGCCGCAAGGCAAATTGGAGGTGACATTGTGCCACCTGCGATGTGCTATTATTCTAAACTTGAGGGTAGTGGCGGTAAATGCCGTACCTGCATCGTTAAGGTGAGTAAAGGTTCTGAGAAAGACCCAAGGCCGATGCCGAAGCTTGTCGCTTCCTGCCGGACCACCGTTATGGATGGCATGGAGGTTCTAAACATAACTTCTCCGGAGGTAATGGAGGCACGCAGTGGCGTAGTGGAGATCCTTTTAATCAACCACCCGCTGGATTGCCCAATCTGCGACCAGGCAGGAGAATGTGATCTTCAGAATCTTACCTATGAGCACGGATTACAGAAAACCCGGTATGAGTTTGAGCGTAGGACCTTCGACCGTATTGATATCGGTGATAAGATTCAGTTGCACATGAACCGTTGCATACTCTGCTACCGTTGTGTCTTCCTGGCCGACCAGATCACCGAAAAGCGTGTACATGGGGTGCTCAACCGTGGTGACCACTCGGAAATCTCTACCTACATACAGCAAGCTGTAGATAACGATTTCTCTGGCAACGTTATCGATGTTTGTCCTGTTGGTGCTTTAACGGACAAAACTTTCAGGTTCAGGAATCGTGTCTGGTTTACCAAGCCGATTGATGCTCATCGGGATTGTCCAACCTGCAGTGGCAAGGTTACCTTGTGGTACAAAGGTGAAGATGTACTACGTGTAACTGCGCGTAAGGATGTTTACGGCGAAGTGGAGGCCTTCATTTGCAATACCTGCCGCTTTGATAAAAAGCAAACATCTGACTGGGTGCTGGAACATCCTACACACATCAGCGATGCTTCGGTAATTGCATCTAATCACTATGAAACACTAAAGCCATTGCCAGTAATCCAGGTTAATCCTAAATTGCGGGAGGCAAACAAAATAGAACTTGAAAAAACCAGTAAATTCTGATGGAGATAGCCTTTGTTTTAGAGAAATTTATACTCGTTACCATAATCTTCGGAATCAGTCTGGTGATCGCGATGTATTCGACGTATGCAGAGCGTAAAGTAGCCGCTTTTCTGCAGGACCGCTTAGGTCCGGACAGAGCAGGTCCCTTCGGGATTTTTCAGCCGCTTGCCGACGGCTTAAAGATGTTCATGAAGGAAGAAATTGTACCTGCAAACTCGAATAAATGGCTTTTTATGGTTGGCCCCGGCTTAGCCATGCTTACAGCCTGTATTGGTACCGCGGTAATACCCTGGGGAACGGCCATTCAGATTGGTGAACGCGTAATTCCTTTGCAGGTAACCGATATCAACGTTGGCGTATTGTACATTTTTGGTGTGGTGTCTTTGGGTGTATACGGTGTAATGATCGGGGGCTGGGCCTCTAACAATAAGTATTCATTGTTAAGTGCGATTCGTGCTGCATCACAGAACATCAGCTATGAAATTGCAATGGGTCTATCTATTATCGCATTATTGCTGGTTTCGGGCACGATGAGTTTGAAAGAGATCGTAGAGCAGCAGCATGGCTGGCATTGGAATGTAATTTATCAACCTATAGGATTTATCCTGTTCCTGATTTGTGCATTTGCGGAAACCAACCGTGCACCATTTGATTTACCGGAATGTGAAACAGAGTTAATCGGAGGATATCATACCGAGTATTCGTCTATGAAGCTTGGCTTCTACCTTTTTGCCGAGTACATTAACATGTTTGTTTCTTCAGCGGTGATCGCAGCGCTTTATTTTGGCGGATACAATTACCCTGGAATGGACTGGGTATTGCAGCATACCGGGACTACTATTGGCCCTTTGATCGGTACGGTAGTATTCTTCGCTAAGATATTTGCATTCATCTTCTTTTTCATGTGGGTGCGCTGGACCATTCCACGCTTCCGCTACGATCAGTTGATGCATTTAGGCTGGAAAGTGCTTATACCTTTGGCGATTGCCAACGTTATTGTAACAGGGGTAGTCATTGCGATAGTTGAAAAATTTTAATAACCCGCAGAGCGGAATAAATAGGGAGGTTTCATGGAACCATTAACCAATAAAAAGAAAGTATTAGAACAAAAGCCGTTGACACTGGCCGAGCGCATGTATCTGCCGGCAATTACCAAAGGTTTGTCTATCACCATAAGCCACTTCTTTAAAAAAGAGGCCACCATCCGGTACCCGGAAGTTGAAAGGGAATTCTCGACCAACTGGCGCGGCATGCACTCGCTAAAACGCGACGAAGACGGTCGGGAGCGCTGCACGGCCTGTGGCCTCTGCGCATTATCCTGCCCGGCAGAAGCGATTACAATGATCGCTGCTGAGCGCAAGCCGGAAGAAAAACATCTTTACCGCGAGGAAAAGTATGCCGCAGTTTATGAAATTAACATGCTTAGGTGTATCTTCTGCGGATTATGCGAGGAAGCTTGTCCGAAGGAAGCAATTTACCTGGACGGACCAATCGTACCTTCCGACTATCTCCGGAAGGATTTCATTTACGGAAAAGATAAACTTGTAGAGGCACCTTTAACAGTTAAATAGTTATGAGCTAAGGCTCAATAGAAAATATAAATAAATAGCCAGCTTGGCACCAAAACACTAATATTAATGGGTACATCCGTGTTCTATATCGTAGCAGCACTAAGCATTTTCTTTTCTCTGATGGTGATCTTTTCAAAGAATCCGGTGCATAGCGTACTTTATCTGATCGTAACATTCTTCACCTTTACCGTGCACTACATTCTGCTGAATGCACAGTTTCTGGCCGTGGTGAACTTCATTGTTTATATGGGTGCAATTATGGTGCTTTTCCTTTTTGTACTGATGTTACTCAACCTGAACAAGGATAATGAGCCATTAAAATCCCCGCTGGTGAAAGTCGTAGGCATCATTGCGGGTTGCTGCCTGGTGGTTACACTGGTAGGTTCACTTAAGGCAACTGCGGTTTCAAACCCGCTTTTACTTAAGAATTCAGGGTTAGGCTTAATTCAAAATCTTGGCCGTGAGCTTTTCGGGCCTTTCATGTTGCCTTTTGAACTATCATCTATTCTGTTGCTAACGGCAATGGTTGGTGCTGTATTGTTAACTAAAAAAGAAAAAGTATAGTGGGAGATATTACTCAAACCTTACAGGGCGTTCCCCTCAATCATTACATCTGGCTAAGTGCAATTATTTTTTCCATTGGTGTTTTAGGCGTATTAACCCGCAGAAATGCCATTGTGATCTTCATGTCTGTGGAGTTAATGCTAAACGCAGTGAACCTGTTGCTAACTGCTTTCTCTGTGCATAATAATGATGCTTCGGGACAGGTTTTCGTGTTTTTCATTATGGCACTGGCAGCAGCAGAAGTGGCCATTGGCTTGAGTATCATTGTCATGGTCTACAGAAATACTTCTTCAACCGATATTAATGTCCTGAATCGCCTTAAGTGGTAATATAGAATAGAATAAAGATGATCATAAATTTAGTTTGGCTGGTTCCACTGATTCCTTTTCTTGGTTTCATCATTAATGGCTTAGGCAGAAATGTACTTCCGAAAAGCGTTATTGCTTTCCTAGGCAGTACTGCAGTTTTTGCATCATTCGTACTCAGTGTAGCCATATTCATGGCCTTAGGTGCCGATGGACAGAAATCACATGAAGTATTCCTCTTTGATTGGATTAGTGCTGGTCAGCTAAATATTCCCTTATCCTTCCTTGTTGATCCATTAAGCAGCATCATGCTCCTTATTATTACCGGAGTGGGTTTCCTGATCCATGTTTATTCTGCGGGATATATGCATGATGATGAAGGCTACGGTAAGTTTTTCAGCTACCTGAACCTGTTTATCTTCTTCATGTTGCTATTGGTCCTTGGCTCAAACTACATTGTGATGTTTATTGGCTGGGAGGGTGTTGGACTCTGTTCCTACCTGTTGATCGGCTTCTGGTACACTAACAGCAGTTACGCATCGGCCGCGAAGAAGGCTTTTGTCATGAACCGTATTGGTGACCTTGGCTTTCTGATTGCTGTTTTTCTCATCTTTAATACCTTCGGAAGCCTGGAGTTTAAAGAAGTTTTTCCAAAAGCCGCAGGGCTGGCCGCTGGCGAAAGCACCATCATCTTGATCACGCTTTGTTTGTTCATTGGTGCTTGCGGTAAATCCGCGCAGCTGCCCTTGTTTACCTGGCTGCCAGATGCAATGGCTGGACCTACACCCGTATCCGCATTGATTCACGCGGCTACGATGGTAACCGCTGGCGTATATATGATCGCACGTTCGAATGTGTTGTTTGAACTTGCTCCGGTGATACAACATCTGATTGCGATCGTGGGATTGGCAACTGCACTTCTTGGTGCACTGATTGCCTTAACCCAAACCGATATCAAAAAGGTACTGGCTTATTCAACCGTTTCCCAGCTTGGTTATATGTTCCTGGGTTTAGGTGTCGGTGCCTATGATGGTGCATTTTTTCATGTTATTACACATGCTTTCTTTAAAGCACTATTGTTTTTAGGTGCAGGATCGGTGATCCATGCCATGCACCACGCTCAGGATATGCGTGTCATGGGCGGCTTGCGCAAGAAGTTACCGGTTACGTTCATCACCATGCTTATTGGTACCATCGCCATTGCAGGACTTCCACCGTTTTCTGGATTCTTCTCGAAAGATGAAATTCTTGCACATGTTTACGAACAGGACAAAGTCATGTGGGCGATTGGTGTGTTTACGGCATTCCTAACCGCATTCTACATGTTTCGCATGCTATTTTTAACTTTCTTCGGAGTATATAGGGGGGCATCACATCACGCGGAAGACCACATCCATGAGTCTCCAAAATCGATGACCATTCCCCTGATTGTGCTTGCGGTATTATCTGCGGTTGGAGGAATCATTGGTATACCACACAGCCTTGGTGGAAACCACTGGTTGTCACAATGGCTTTCTCCGGTTATTACACACCATGCTGCTGCTCCGGATCACGCCACAGAATATATGCTGATGGGCATCACGATCGTAGGTGTAATTGTCTCCATTGGTATTGCTTACAGCAGATATGTAGGCAAAAATCATGTGCCTGTAGCTGATGAGCATGCGCGTACTGGTATTGCCGGACTCTCTTACAACAAGTTCTACATTGACGAGCTTTATGATGCGGTAATCAGGAAGCCACTTGACGCATTGTCGGGCTTCTTTTACAAGATCATGGATACGAAAGTTATTGATGGTATCGTCAATGGCCTGGGTTGGGGTACCAATGAAGCCAGTAAGGGTTTACGACTGATACAGACCGGAAATGTCGGTTTCTATATTTTTATGATGGTTGTCGGCATCATCTCTATGTTATTGTATACTTATTTATCCATCTAAAAGATCGTTCAGAAAACATAATGGGACAACTTTTACTATTACTTCTTTTCTTCCCGCTGGTTAGTGCAATGGTCGCCGCGTGTGCAGGCAGAGCTGCCAAGACGGTCGCTTTTATTTCTTCGCTGGTTTCACTGGGCATCGCGATAGTGCTGGTCATGAACTTCGTACCAGATTCCAGTATGCAATTCGGGGTGAATTATCCCTGGATACAATCGCTTGGGATAAGCTTTAAAGCGGGTGTAGATGGTCTGAGTATTATCCCGGTATTGTTGACGAACATACTGATGCCGATCATCATTTTGACGACCTTTAAAACAGACCATAAAAATGAATCTGCTTTTGTTGCACTAATGCTTTTCATGCAATCAGGGCTGTTGCTCGTGTTTACGGCCATGGATGCCTTTCTGTTTTATATTGGCTGGGAGGCTGCGTTGATTCCGATCTATTTCATTTGCGCAATCTGGGGTGGAAAAGATCGCATTCGTGTAAACATGAAGTTCTTTGTTTATACTGTAGGCGGATCTCTTTTCATGCTTTTAGGCATCATTTATTTATACCTGCAGAACCCGGCACAGAACTTCGACATTCAGGCGTTCTACAATCTGGATCTTGATGCAGCACAGCAAAGCTGGATATTTTGGGCCTTCTTTCTGGCTTTCGCCATCAAGATGCCTGTATTTCCCTTTCACACCTGGCAGCCAGACACCTATACCGAAGCACCAGCCGCGGGTACCATGTTGCTATCAGGCATCATGCTTAAAATGGGTATCTATGGTGTAATCAGATGGATTCTTCCGGTAGTGCCAGCCGGATTAACAGAATGGGGGATGACAGCCTTCATCTTATCAATCATCGGAATCGTTTATGCTTCCATCATCGCTTTCAAACAGCAGAATGCGAAGCGACTAATTGCCTACTCCTCAATCGCCCACGTGGGCCTGATCTCGGCGGGCATTTTTGCTCTTAATGCGCAAGGATTACAAGGCGCCATGATTCAGATGCTAAGCCATGGTATCAACGTCGTGGGGTTGTTCTTCATTATGGATATCATCGCCAGCCGTATGAAGACCAATACAATTGCTGACCTGGGCGGAATCGCTAAGGTAGCACCAAAACTTGCAATCGTGTTCCTGATCATCGTGCTAGGTACAGTGGCCCTGCCTGGTACAAACGGGTTTATCGGTGAATTTCTACTATTGATGGGCGTGTACCAGGTGAGTATCTGGGCGGCCGTTTTTGCAGGACTGACCATCATATTCGGTGCGGTATATATGTTCAGAACCTATCAGGGCATTATGTTGGGCAAAACGAACGACCTCACCCTTACATTCCGTGACATACAAGGTTCAGAGCAGGTTGTGCTTTATATCATATGTGCATTAGTTATAATCATTGGGGTATATCCAAAGCCCATCCTTCATTTATCAGAAGCAGCGGTACAGCAGTTATTGGAGCAGGTGAATCAAAAATTAATTTCGGTAAAATAGAGCATGAATATCATTATAACAATTACAGTAACAGCGTTAGTCGTACTTTATGCCGGGTTATTCAAGGCTAAGAAGGCCTTATTACCCCTAACCTTACTTGGTCTGTTTACCGCCCTGGGTTTTGTAGTTGCTTCATGGGATAGTAATCACGTGTACTATAACATGATGCAAATGGACAATTTCGGTCTGGCATTTTCCGGCTTGTGTATCTCCGGGTCAATATTGGTATTTCTCCTTACGCAGAACTATTTTGCCGAGCACAGCGAGAATATCGCTGAATATTTCACGTTGATGCTGTTCTCGCTTGCGGGCATGATCATCATGGTCTCCTATAAAAACATGTCCATGTTGTTCATTGGCATCGAAATCATGTCTGTTGCCCTTTACATCCTTGCAGGGATCCGGAAAACGAACTTCGCCTCTAATGAAGCATCCCTGAAGTATTTTCTAATGGGGGCCTTTTCTACAGGTTTCCTGCTGTTCGGTATTGCCCTGATCTATGGCGCTACCGGTTCTTTTGATTTGGATGTAATCAATGAGTACCTCATCAGCAACTATAAGACGGTCTCGCCTTTGTTCTACCCCGGGTTGATACTAATGCTCATCGGGCTGAGCTTCAAGGTTGGAGCTGTGCCTTTTCACTTCTGGGTTCCCGATGTTTATGAGGGCTCACCAACACTAATCATGGCATTTATGTCTACCGTGGTTAAAACCGCTGGCTTCGCGGCATTTTTAAGAATTTTCTCCGGAACATTTGCTCCCCTGCACGATTTCTGGTTGCCACCATTGATGGCCATTGTTTGCCTGACTTTGTTCGTGGGAAATGTGACGGCGCTTTTCCAGAAAAGCTTCAAACGCATGCTGGCCTACTCCAGTATATCCCATGCAGGGTACCTATTGTTTTCCCTGGTTACGTTAAGCTCCAGAAGTGCCAATGATGTCTTATTCTATGCTGCAGCTTATACTTTTGCGAATATAATTGCCTTTTCTGCGATGATCCTGGTCAAACAGAAGACCGGTGCAGATACCTTCGAGAGCTTCAATGGGCTTGGCAGAAAGAACCCATTTCTGGCATTGACCGTCACCGTAGCGATGTTGTCCCTTGCGGGTATCCCGCTTACCGCCGGATTTATCGGCAAATACGTCATGTTCCTGAATGTGATGGACCGTTACCAGATATATTTGGTTGCTTTTGCTATCCTGAATGCCTTGGTAGGCTTTTACTATTACTTCCGTGTAATTGCAGCCATGTACTTCAAGGAAGGTGCTGAACTGCAGTTAAGCATTCCGCTACAGTACAAGGTTGTATTGGTGTTTTCACTCTTGATCACGGTTTTTCTGGGGGTTTACCCTTCTTTAATTTTAAACCTGATCTAAACAGTTCTACAGATTATTATTTGTAGTTTTACGAAGAATAGAACTATGCAAGATTTTTGGAACTATCTACAGCACCTCATCGACCCTGAAAAATTACTTAGAGAAGGTGGTTTTTATGTAGTAGTGTTCGTGATCTTCGCAGAGACCGGACTCTTCTTTGGGTTCTTCCTTCCAGGGGATTATCTATTATTCCTCGCTGGTATGTTTGTAGCAACCGGTAAACTCGACGTCAACATCTATGTACTTATTGCCGGCCTTATGGCAGCTGCCATATCAGGTAATTTTACGGGTTATTGGTTTGGACGTAAGACTGGACCAGTGCTCTACCAGCGCAAAGACTCCTTCTTCTTCAAGAAAAGATTCCTTAAAGCTGCAGAAGCCTACTATAACAAACAAGGGGCTTTTGCACTCATAATGGGTAGGTTTGTCCCTATTGTAAGGACTTTTGCACCCATTATTGCAGGTGTAGTAAAATTAGATTTCCGTAAATTTGCGTTGTATAACGTAGTAGGTGCGGTATTTTGGATTGCTTCCTTAACTTTGCTCGGCTATTTTTTAGGCAAGAAATTTGAGAAGGAAATAAATCAATACTTACTATATATTATCTTAGGCTTCATCGTTATTACCACATTACCTGTTATCATCGCGTTTTTGAGGAAAAGGTCTGTGTCAAACAATGAAGATTAAAAAACTTTCTAAATTAAAAAATGAATAAAGACGATCACCATCCGTGGCATCAGGTATCACCAGGCGAGAAGCTGCCTGAATGTGTTAACGCAATTATTGAAATTCCAAAAGGATCAAAAGCGAAATACGAAATCGATAAAGATTCTAATCTGATTAAGCTTGACCGGGTATTATTTTCCTCGGTAATGTATCCTGCAAACTACGGGTTTATTCCACAGACCTTCTGTGATGATAATGACCCTCTTGACATCCTTGTTTTATGTTCTGTGGATGTTTACCCTTTGTCTATTGTTGAAGCTAAAGTAATCGGTGTAATGCACATGGTTGATAATGGTGAGCAGGACGACAAGATTATAGCCGTGGCAAAGAATGACATGTCAGTAAACTACATCAACGACATCGATGAGTTGCCACCACATACCATGAAGGAAATTGTAAGATTTTTCCAGGATTATAAAGCACTGGAAGGAAAAGATGTTGCCATCGAGCAATTGCTTGGCAGAGAGTACGCATTTAAAGTTATCAAAGAAAGTCTGGAACTGTACAATACAACCTATAGAAATAATTCTTAAATGGGATTTCAGATATTTTTAACGTTTTTCTTGGTCGTCCTTAACGGCTTTTTCGTTGCAGCAGAGTTTGCAATCGTTAAAGTCAGAGCGTCGCAAATAGAAATACAAGCTAAATCGGGTAGTCGGGTAGCGAACATCGCTAAACACATTACCTTACATTTAGACGGATACCTAGCTGCAACCCAGCTAGGTATTACTTTAGCTTCCCTAGGCTTGGGTTGGGTCGGGGAATCCGTTATGGAGCATATTCTACACAACCTGCTTGCATCATTCGGCGCTGCGCCGGAATTCGTAGATTCATTCTCTAAAACTGCATCACCAATCATCGCATTTTCCGTAATCACAGTAATGCACATCGTTTTCGGTGAACTTGCACCTAAGTCCCTGGCCATTCAGCGCCCGGTACAAACCACCTTGTTTATTGCCTTTCCGTTACAGGTTTTTTATGTCGTGTTCAGGCCTTTTATCTGGCTTCTGAACGGATTTGCAAACATCATCCTTAAAGTTTTCGGGATCAATAACGTTGGTACCCACGAAACCATTCACAGTACGGAAGAACTATATTACCTGCTTGATCAGGGTCGCGAAAGCGGCGCTTTGGATACCAATGAGCATGAGCTGATTAAAAACGTGTTCGATTTTAACGAGCGTGTTGTTAAGAACATCATGGTACCCAGAACCAAAATCTCTGGCATTGAATTAAACACGACGAAAGAGGAAGTGATCAATATGATCATTTCTGAGGGCTACTCCCGTTTCCCGGTATACGATGACATCATCGACAAGATCGTCGGTATTATCCACGCTAAAGATGTATTGCCACTACTTGCCTCTCATAAGGAGTGGAAGCTTAGTGACATCATCAGAAAGCCTTATTTTGTACCTGAAACCAAAAAGATCAATGATCTATTAAGCGAGCTTCAGCAGAAGCGTATTCAGATCGCTATTGTGATCGATGAGTTTGGTGGTACCGCAGGTATGGTTACCCTGGAAGACATCGTAGAGGAAATTGTTGGGGAGATCCAGGATGAGTACGATGAAGAAAAACCTACAGTTGAGAAAATCTCAGACACTGAATTTATCATAAACGCATATGCTACCGTTTACGATGTAAACGAATATCTTCCACATGACCTGCCAGAGGATGAAGATTATGACACCATTGGTGGCTTGATCTCCCATACTTTCGGCCGTTTCCCGGAAGTAGGTGAAAGCGAAGAGTGTTATGGTTACTTGTTCACGATCCTGAAAAAAACGGAACAGAATGTAGAAACCATTAAGCTTGAGCTGGTCATCAACAAGGAAGACGCTGTAGATTTGCACTAAAGCCAGGCTATGCATGTTTTCTATACACCGGATCTTCAGGATCAGGATCATTACACCTTAAACGAAGAAGAAAGTAAACACTGCAGTAGGGTGCTGCGCCTTGCTGCGGGGGATAAGGTGTATCTTGTTGATGGTAGAGGGGGGCTCTATGAAGCCCAGATTGACTCAGCGTCCAAGAAACATGTCGAACTGCTGATCACTAAAACCACAAAGGCATACCAGAAACGGAACCATCATTTACATATCGCAATTGCACCGACCAAAAACATCGACAGGGTGGAATGGTTCTTAGAAAAAGCAACCGAGATCGGCATTGATGAGATCACACCGGTCATCTGCGAGCGTTCTGAACGTAAGGTCGTGAAGGAGGATCGTCTGCAAAAGGTAATTACCTCCGCGGTAAAACAATCCTTACAGGCCTATCATCCGGTACTCCATCCGGCGATAACTTTTGCGCAGCTTCTGCAACAACAAACGACCGCTTCAAAGTTAATAGCCCACTGTATCGATGATGCCGAAAGAAGCTTTATCAAAGATCTTGTTCAACCACATGGCAATTACCTGATGCTGATTGGACCTGAAGGTGATTTCAGCCCACAGGAGATCAGTTCTGCGCTAGGGCAGGGCTTTATGCCAGTGACACTTGGAACTACTCGCCTGCGCACGGAAACAGCCGCGCTGGCCGCTTGCTTCGAGCTAAACTATATTAATCGTTAACCTGCATCCATATGTATAAAGTTAAAGTAAATGATCAGCTGCTTTTTGAGGTCGATAAAACAGATACACACTTCAAGGTCGACGGCTCTCCAGTAAATCTGGATGTGCAAGCACTCACCCATCCAAACACCTCCAGTGTGATCTACCAGAACAAATCTTACAACGTTGAAGTAGTCGAGCTCAATAACCTGGAAAAGACCTCAATAATCAAAGTTAACGGCACTTTGTATACTGTACAGGTAGAAGATCAGTTTGATCTACTGCTGAAGCAGCTGGGTATGGATGCTGCGGCAGGGACCAAGATCCGGGAAATAAAGGCGCCGATGCCTGGGCTTGTGTTAAAGATCATGGTAGTGGAAGGTACCGAAGTGAAGAAAGGAGATAACCTGCTTGTTCTTGAAGCCATGAAAATGGAGAATATTCTAAAGTCTACAACCGATGGCGTGGTAAAGAAAATACATGTTGCACAAGGCGACAAGATCGAAAAGAATACAGTATTGCTACAGTTCCAATAAGGGCCACGAAATCCTTCATGAGCATAAACAAGAAAAGGAGCCAAATGGCTCCTTTTCTTGTTTATGCTCATGACAAGTGCTAAATCTTTTTAGGATTGAATTTTCTTGGCGCTTTAGTTTTGAAGCTATTACTGCTTCTTGGACTAATTTCCGAAGCACCTAACATCGTCATTGCACAACGGAAACCGATATCTGCTGTAGCCTCATCCTGTTGAAGGAAACGCCTTGTAGCAGGGTTTAACCATAATGCCTGATCATCCCATGATCCTCCCTTATAAACCCTTGATTTATCATTTACCAGCGTAATTTCGCCGTAAAGCTCATTTTGTCTGTCCCGGTGACCTCTTTGATCGGCAACATAACTGCTCGCCACGGTCGTATTGCCCAGAGAATCTGTTGCTGTAGTTGCAGCCAATGCTGCTTGCTTTTCTGCCCAGGTTTGTTTTTTACCACTGGTTGCCGGAACCAGAATAGGATTGTTGTATTTATCTACAGCGATCTTAGCCGATCCTGGTTCTAGAAGTTTTTTATCCTGGAAGTAATTACCCCTATATGGGTTAAAAGCCTCAGCAGCTTCAAATGTAGTCGGACGGAATACATCGGCAACCCATTCGTTCACGTTACCAGCCATGTTATACAAACCGAAATCATTCGGCAGATAAGATCTTACCGCTACGGTTAAACTTCCTTTATCGTTCAATGAACCGCCAACACCCATGTAGTCGCCTTTAGAACGTTTAAAGTTGGCAAGGATCATACCCCGGGTGCTCTTTTTAGCAGAGCTCAAGCCTAAGCCATCCCATGGATAAATCTTGTTGGATGCAATGTTTTCATACTGTGTATTTCCAATAAGGCCCAATGCAGCATATTCCCACTCTGCCTCTGTAGGCAAGCGGTAAGGCTGCTTCAGAATACCATCTTCCAATCTTACGTTTCTGGTCGGCGCATCGCCTTTTTTACCCGTTGGGTTCGTCGCTGCAGTCCCAAGATCTTTCATCGCGTTTTTACCACGATCATCGTATTGTCCATTCAAGTATACATCTGTATTGAAAGGACCCTCCGGTCTTGGTGCCGCCTGAACCTGATCCTTCTTGCGGCCCTTGCCGGTGCCATATAAATCTTCGAAAGAGGTCATGTAACCCTGAGAACGTAAAAGCAATTCGTTAACCCTTGATGTTCTCCAGGTACAGTAACGTTGTGCCTGCTCCCAGGTCACGCCAACTACCGGATAGTCTCCGTAAGCAGGGTGTCTCAGGTAATTGTCTACGTATGGCTCGTTGTAAGATAACGGTCTGCGCCACACCAAGGTATCTGGAAGTTCATTGTAATAATATTCGTAATCATCAGGATAAGACTGTCTGATCCAGTCCAGGTACTCCAGCCAGTTGGTGTTTGAAACTTCCGTTTCATCCATGTAAAAAGAAGATACTGTAATCTCCCGCTTGTGGTTATAATTGCCAAGTTCCTGACCAGGAACGTCCTGTGCACTTCCACCCATTACAAAAACACCACCTTCAATTGCTACAAGTCCGGGTCCTGGTGCTCCCCGGTCATAGTTAGCGGGAACCTGAAAGCCTCCGAATTCTTTTTCATTATAATTCCATCCTGTTTTGTCCGACTTGCTGACGGTCTTGGATTTACAGGAATATAATCCAATAATTAGTAATGCAAATAATGAATATAGGTATGTTTTTTTCATAGACGCAAAGCGATAAACTTGAGTGTTAAAATTACTAAAAAATTAAGTTACGCACCAAAATATATAAATGTTCAAAATTTAATTAATAATATCGAAACTTGCTTTTGATGTAAACGGATCTCTTGTAAATTGTAAAAGTGGATTAATAATTACATTTTACATATGAATTGGAGCGCTTCAACAAAATTTCTGCTCGCGATAGGCCTTGTTTTTGCCGGATTTTCAATGGTTGCCGCGCAAAATCTAAATTCTGACAGTCAATCCCATAGCAATTATACTGCCATATCTACAAGCTACCCCTTTCTGAGCATCACACCGGATGCCCGCGCAGCGGCGATGGGCGAAGCAGGTGTAGCCCGTGATCCAGATGTAAATAATTTGAGTATCAATCCATCAGCAATCGTCTTTTTACCTTCTAAAGCCGGCTTAGGCCTTTCTTACAATCCATGGCTGCAGGGCGTCGTCAAAGACATGAGTCTAAGTTATTTCAGCGCTTATCTGAACTCCGGTCAGCAGGCGATTGGAATATCAATGCGCTATTTCGCCCTTGGTGAAAGCACCTTCCGGGACGAAAATGCGCTGTTGCTCGGTATTGTCCATCCAGTGGAATATGCCTTTGACATCAGTTATGCACGAAAGCTCGGCCCAGACTTTTCGCTGGCCATAACAACCCGGTATGCCCAATCACGGCTCGCCTTAAACGAGCAGGGCACTGCGCTTCGTTCTGCAGGTGCTGCACTAGCCGTTGATGTATCTGCATACCTGGTCAGGCCAGGCAGGCTCTTTGGTTATAATGCAACATTCGCCGGTGGCGCAAATCTTTCTAACATTGGCCCGGGTAGCCGTGACAATCCTGCCGGCCCATATCATTACCTGCCTGCCAACCTCAAGCTCGGCAGCTCCGCGGCGCTCGCCATTGATGATCTAAGCCGTTTAACCCTCGCTGCAGACTTCAACAAGTTGCTGGTCCCGGTTAGGGTAAATACATCGGGCAATAAAGAAAAGGTCACTGGCTTTCCATCCAGCATCTGGAGATCCTTCAGCGACGGCTCCATTAAGGAAGAAATCGCTGAAATTAGCTGTTCCTTCGGTGTCGAATTCACTTTCAAACAAGCTTTCTCAATTCGTGCCGGCTATGTATATGGACATCCGGCCAAAGGAAATCGCAGTTTCCTGAGTCTCGGGGCAGGAGTTAAATACCAGAAGATAAACTTTGATGTTGCCTATCTGCCGGTCAACATGGAAAAAAGTCCGATGGCAAATACGCTAAAGATTGGCTTAATGTTTAATTTCGGCCAAATAGAACATTATCGTGAAGGGCTGATCGGGCCATAGCAAAATATATAATCATGAAAATCAAGGTAGGTTTCGGTTTTGATGTCCACCAGTTAAAGGACAATCACCCATTTATCGTCGGCGGCGTAGATCTTCAGCACCATAAAGGCGCATTCGGGCACTCAGATGCGGATGTGTTGCTGCACGCGATCTGCGATGCCCTGCTTGGGGCGGCAAACCTGCGCGATATCGGCTTTCACTTCAAGAATACTGATCCGAGATGGAAAGGTATCAGCAGCATGATCCTGCTTCAGGAAACCGTCAAGCTGATTAAGGAAAAAGGTTTTGACGTTGGCAACATTGATGCGATGTTATGCCTGGAAGCACCAAAGATCAATCCTCACATCCCACAAATGCAGCAGAATATCGCAACAGCAATCGGTATTTCTATCGATGATGTCTCCATTAAAGCCACTACAAACGAAACCATGGGCTTCATCGGCAGGGAAGAAGGTGTTGTCGCCTATGCGGTTTGTTTGATTGAAAAGCATAGTTAAACGGATGAAAAGCATTAGTCAAACCGAAAGCTAATTGCCCTGCCGCCGCCATCTTTGCATCCAAAGAAGTCGGCTGGTATTTCTCGAAACTCGAAAAACGTCGGGGTAAATTCAGAAAACAATTCCGGGAAGCTGCAGGTTAATAAAAGAAAATCCTAATTATGAAAAGTTTATTCAAACCGGTTTTAGCGTTTTCCTTTTTAGTGCTGTCCATGAGTGCTTGTTCTTTCGGAGATAAAGGCGATGAATCTGTTGCAGACTCGGTAAGACTGGATACCACACAAGTTCCAGCAATGAATTCCGCCAGCGGGCAGACTTCTTCTGGTTCTGATTCAGGTGCTGCAGACACCACAGGCCTAAGCCAAAGCAACATCAATACCACGTTACGGGATAGCGTAAGTAAGAACCGTTCGGCAAATGGCGGTGCCGATGGCGTAAAACAAAGTAACCAGGAAGGTATCAAGAACAAATAAAGCAAAAGCCGGGATTTACCCGGCTTTTTAGCATGCCTCACGAACTTAGGTTCGTAATCGCCACAGAATGGCTGATATATTTTCTTATGCTTGTTTCACAAATTGTAGCTCACCTAAGATCTTTACCTCTTCACCCAGCATTACACCGCCAGTTTCAAGGGTAGCATTATAGGTAAGGCCAAAGTCGCCTCTTTTCAATTTACCGCTTAAAGTAAAGCCTGCTTTAGTATTTCCCCAAGGGTCAACAGCGATACCGCCAAACTCCACATCAAGAACGATCGGTTTGGTTACCCCTTTAATGGTAATATCGCCAGATACTTTATAGTCATCGCCATCGCGGGTGATGGATGTAGATTCAAAGCTCATGGTAGGGTGAGTTTCAACTTCAAAGAAATCGCCTGTCACCAGGTGGTTGTCACGGTCTGCATTACCCGTATCCACCGAACTTACTTCAGCACTAAACCTCGCCTTAGCATTTTCAAAATGATCATCTGCTTCGCTTTCCAGTTCAGCAGTGAAATTCCTGAAGCTGCCGGTCACCGTGGTGATCATTAGGTGTTTAACCTTAAACTGTAATTCACTATGTGTTGGATCTAATATCCATTTAGTTGTTGCCATGATAGTCTGATTTAGATTTGTTATTTTGATACAACAAAGTTAAGCAGAACTGTGTTTGTGACCGTTGATGTATGTTAAGAAATCAGAATTTTAAAGGCTTGTGCGCAAGATCTTTACGCACCCGACTCAGTGATTCTGGCGTAATGCCCAGATATGAAGCGATCATCCATTGTGGCACCCGCAGCGTTAGGTTGGGATACAACTTGATGAAGTCCAGGTAACGTTCTTCCGCAGTTGCCGCCAGCAGCAGGTTTATGCGTCGCTGCATAAAACGAATAGCATTATTCAGCATTGTTGAATTTAACAAGGTAAACTCGGGTGCATTTACCGCGGCGGTACAAAAAAAATCTTTTGGAATGATCAATGCCGTGGTAGGCTCTATGGCATCCATATTGAAATCAGAAGCCTCGTTGTTAAGCAGGCCATTGCGATCGGATATCCACCAGGATTCCGGCGCGAACTGAATGATGTGTGCCTTCCCCTTACTGTCAATAGAATAACTACGTAACAAACCTTCGAGTACAAAATACGTTCTGGTGCTGGTTTCACCCTGAGACAAGATCAGTTCGTTCTTCAGGAAGGTCTTTATTTTAAGGTCTTTTGCAATGACATCGAATTGCGCATCCGTTAGTGCGATCCGTTGTTGGAGGTAGGATTTAAACTTTTCAAGCATATAGTTTAAATCTATTTCGTTTTAGGATCGATATTGCTGAAATCTACATTGCATTTGTTGCAACCGGTAGCACAACCACCATCTTTTGATGGTTTAATGGAGCGGTAAATGATCCGGCCGATGTAGAACAGGGCCGCCGCAAACAAAATGGCTACTAATACAGCTTGTAAATCCATATTCAAATTTAACCTTATCAGTGATTTTGCTGGTCGATCGAATGTCAAATTATGGGCGCATCAACCCTACAGTACCGCCTACCCAATCAAAATTTTTATTATAACGTACCCCAATCATTTTACCCCGACTTAATCGTGCCAGATTAATGGCCAATATTGGCTCTTCGCCATCCGGCCAGATGTACATCAAGCGCAGTTCTGCCTTAACACCACCATCAGGAGCTTGTAGTGCAGGTTCATACTGTACTTTCTCCTGTAGGATCCAGTTTTCCGGATCTTCGATCTTCAAGATATCTTCTTTATTCACATCGATAATCACCCCCATCCCGGCGAACGAAAACAAGGGTTTTAAAACGTAGTTCTCCAAATCCGGCGGCAATGTTTTCACTTCATGCAGGAAGAAACTCTCCGGTACATACTTGCTTTCCAAAAATGGCATCGTGTACTTACTGATCCGGTAAAACCAGTTTGGATGTGTCATCCACTCGACATCAATGATCTCCCGCGGGTCAAAGCATTCCTTAAATAAGCTGAAATCGTCTTTAATCTCGTCGAAGATCAGGCGGTTATAAATCCGTTTGATCCGCACGTTTACGCCGTTTTCGCGGTAGCAAATGTGATCGTCTTCTTTAAAGATGTCTTCCAGTCCAATGATCTTGATGCCCAGGTGTTTTGCGGTAATGTAAAAATCTATTGCAGTCTTCTGCTTATTTACATCAAGGTCCATGAGTACAACCTGATGTGGTGGATGGTTACCAACAATCACCCTTCTAAGCAGCTCAATATAGCTTTCCTGGTTAAGGCCATTGAAGTACGGCGTAAGGCTAGGGTCTAGGTCAAAGACCGTCTTATACAAATCTGCAAGATGCATCTGGAAGCCATACAACGATGGAAAGCCTTGCAGCTCGATCAACTTCGGCACTAACTTACCTTCTGCATCTTTAACAATGCCGAAATCAAGCGTGAGGAAATGCGGGTGACTATTTTCAAAAGGTACCTCCCATTCAAATGGAATAGCCTTCTTCGTCAAAGCTTTAAATCCCGGAAGTTTGATGAAGTTGACGATCTCTTCTCCGGCTTTGATCAGTTCTGATTTAAGGTCATCGGGAATAAATACGGGCGTCTCGGCAAGTCTGAATTCAATGGGCGGGAAGCCCTCATCTGCTTTGTTCAGAAATGCCTCATATTTCGCTGCTGTAAAGTTTGCATTGAAACTTTCCCGGTATGACCTGATCATAATTAAACTTCTTGTAAGGTGTTCGAAATTGCTTTGGTAATGAAGTTCGGCAAAATCACGCTTTGTGTAAGAGAGATCCTTTCCGGATGTTCAAGACTGTCAAGCATGTCATAGTATTTCTCTTCGCTGTGATTTTCTATAATGGACTTCTTTTTATCCTCACGAAGCAGGTGCATACGCATCCCTGTCGGATCTGCTTCCGGATGGAACTGCGTACCTATGATCTCATCCGAAAAACGGATGGCCATAATGCAACGTTCCAGATCTACATTAGGTCTTTCTTTTTCCAGGGCCAGGATCTTGGCGCCAAATGCGGCAAATGCAGCTTCGTCAGGTTCTATAACCTGCCAGTCTCTGCTGTCTACAGAATAGAAAGGATTGCTGAGGCCCTTAAAGAAGGGTTCCTGTTCACCTTCTTCCGTTAAGTTTATTGGGAATATCCCAAAGGCGTTGGACTTACGTTCGGTCACATTACCCAGCCCGAATTTTCTGCATGCCAGCTGGAAGGAATGGCAGATCAGAAATACGTATTTCTTCTCCTGTTCGCCACCTAAATTATGTTCATGGATCTTCTCGAGCAGCTCAAAAAACCGGTTCTCCCAATCTTCACCTTCGCCATCATAAGGGCTGCCCGGCCCGCCGGTAGAGATATAAAGATGGTGATCCAGGCCTGGTAGTTCACCTTTCTGTCTCAAGTCAAAAATTTCAAGTGAAAACGCAACATCATGATCCTGTTCGTACTTACCTAAAATTTCTATAATCCCCCGCATACCCTGGTTCGCTGCGCCATTATTCATGTCAATCACAGCAACCTTTATCTTCTTAATACTATCCATTTTTTACTGTCGCGCTCCTATTAGCGTTTGGTTGGTTATAAAATCTACAACCGACTCCAATTTGCCCGTTTGTTCATAAACGGCCAACTGCCGGTCTGCGCCTGTTCCGTTTACCAGCATTTTGTGAACATAGTTGATATCTTCCCGGCAACCCAGGTCATCAACGACATCATCCACAAAATCAAGTAGCTCTAAAATCAGGTTTCGGCAGTTCACCTCCATTTCCTTGCCAAAATCAATCAGATTTCCGTCAATCCCGTAACGTGCCGCACGCCACTTATTCTCATTGATCAGTGCACGAGAATAATTGATGAACGACATATTTCTTAACCGAAGTTGGTACAGCTTAGCACAAAGGGACTGAAAAAGGGCTGTAAGCGCCATTGTCTCGTCAATTAACATCGGGCAATCACAGATCCTGAATTCGATGGTTTGGAAGAATGGATGCACACGGATGTCCCACCAGATCTTTTTTGCATTATCAATGCAGTTGGTTTTGATCAGCAATTTGACATAATTATCATAATCTTCGATGCTGTTAAAGATGTCAGGAATGCCGGTCCTGGGAAATTTATCGAAGATCTTGGTACGGAAAGATTTGTACCCCGTGTTCCTGGATTCCCAAAATGGTGAGTTGGTGGATAGTGCAAATACATGCGGCAGGAAGTAACGCACCTGGTTGGCGATGTGTACCGCCAGCTCCCTGGATTGGAAGCCAACGTGTACATGCAATCCAAAGATCAGGTTGGATCTTGCCGCTTCCTGAAGTTCATTTACGATCTCACTATACCGCGGATGTTCGGTAATCAATTGTTTTTCCCAATGCGAAAAAGGGTGGGTGCCGGAAGCACCGATCCGCAGGCCTTGTTCTCCAGCCAGCTGCGATACCGTGTATCGCAGCTGGGAGATTTCTTTTCTGGCCTGGGTAGTATCCGTGCATATGCCCGTTCCAACTTCCACAACGGCCTGGTGCATCTCTGCTTTCACCTGGTCCTTGTGGATCTTTTGTGCCGCATCAACAATCTTCTGGTCATGCGAAGTGAGTTCCCGGGTCACCGGATCAACAACCATGTACTCTTCTTCAATGCCAAGTGTAAACTCGTTTTTCATGACAATCCGCTTAAGTGGATACTATTTCTTTGTACTGCTTTCCTTCTTGGCTTTTGGTGCTGCTGCTTTAGCTGCCGTCTTTGCAGGTTTGGCTGCTTTTTCAGCTTTAGGCTTTTCTGCTGCAGCAGGTTTTGCCGCAGCCTTCGATGGAGTAGATTTCTTTTCCGCTGCAGGGGCCGCCTGACTGGCATCGTCAGCTTTCGCCGCAGGCTTGGCCTTGGAACTTTTAGCGGTCGTGCTCTTTGCTTTTGTCGTTTTCTTTTGTGGCTCCAGTTCTACCGGTGCTGCAAGTTCTTCGGTAACCGGAATATCTTCTGCTGCCTCAAGTTTGATCTTTGATCCAGCTTTCACCGACCCTTTAACATATTCTCCCCAGGTCAGATTATCCTGGTTTGGCTTGTGCGCGCGGGCGCGTTCAATCGCATATAATGCTGCATGCTCAATCACCCAATTGAAGTTCTCCTCACCAACGCTGGTAATTTCCGCATCTGGTGCCGGATTACAGAAGTCTATCGCGTATGGAATGCCATCACGAACGGCAAACTCTACGGTATTGAAATCGTAACCCAGGTGCTGGTTCAGCTTAATCACGTAATCGTGCATCGTTTGCAGCAGTTCTTCGCTGGACGGTGCCTTGTCAACAGCATAACGCAGGTGGAAAGGATTATTCGGCTCATATTGCATAATGCGCACATACTTGCCCCCAATGCAATAGCAGCGATAATACTCTTCAAATTTGATTTCTTCCTGAAGCATCATCACCAGCTGTTTGGTTTCTTTATGCTTTTCGAAGAAATCTTCTTTGTCGTTGATCTTGTAAACGTCCTTCCAGCCGCCGCCGTCAAAAGGCTTCATGTATGCCGGGAATCCGGTATACTCAAATATGGCATCCCAATCCAGTGGGTAGGCCAGGTTACTGAAAGATTCGTCTGTGGTGTCTGCGGGCAATTCACGTGAAGGAATCAGTGCTGTCTTCGGTACCGGAATACCGAGCTTCACGGCTAAAGCGTTGTTAAAGAACTTCTCGTCTGCGCTCCACCAAAACGGGTTGTTGATCACTGCAGTACCCGTGCTGGCCGCATTCTTCATCGCAGCGCGGTAAAAAGGTACGCCCTGAGAAATACGGTCCAGTATAACAGCGTAATCCAGTGGTTCAGCCTGGAAAATTTTGTCAATGTTTACATATTCCGCAACAAATTCTCCCGCTGCCAACTCGTTTACACGATTTACAAAGGCTTCAGGGAAAGATCTTTCTTGTCCGAATAAAATTCCAATTTTTTTCATCGTTGATGCTTTTTAGTTTTTTTATAGTTTAGATAGGTAATCAGGAAACATCTCCCGCCATATCGGCCAGTCATGGTCGGCGTTGGGCCGGATATCCAGCCAGTGGGAGATCCCCTTCTTATTTAAGATTTCTGATAATTGTTCATTATAGGACCTGCAGATGTCGCGGTCTGATGTGCCAAGCACGATCCTCATGTTCCAAAGCTCGGGGTTGTTCGCTGCCGGCAGGTAATCCACCGGATTGTGGAAGTAAACATCCTCATTGTAAAACCCATCAAACTGCCCGCGAATGTCAAAGGCGCCGCTCATGCTAAACATATGCGAAACCAACCATGGGTAACGGAAAGCAAAATTTGCGGCATGGTAACCGCCGAAGCTGCAACCTGCAGTGATTACCTTGTGATGCCCGGTATCATTTTGCGCCCGCGAAACCACCTCCTCCAGCAACATCTTGTCGTACCAGATGTGGTTGCGGATCCTTTCCGATGGGTGTACACCTTTGTTATAAAAACTTAAGCTGTCTATCCCGTCCGGACAGTAGACCTTCACTTTACCTGCGTTGATGAAATGCTGAATGGAATCAATAAGTCTAAAGTCTTTGTTCTCGTAATAACGGCCTTGGCTGGTTGGAAATAAAAGGACCGGAAAACCGCCATGCCCGAAGGTTAGCATGTCGATGTCCATACTCAGGTTTGGACTGTACCATTTGATGTATTCTTCCTGCATAGAGGTAATTTAGATAATAAGATACGAAGAACTTCTCTTTAACAAGAATACGATTCTTTTGTTGCGGAAAAGCGGTCGTATTGCAAAATTTATTATACATAGCGGCTTGTTTTTATTTGTTAATTCCAGATTGTGGAAAACATTTTGCTTAAGCGGGTTGTAAATAGGTTAATTATGATGATCCGGGGATTGAAAATCAGTACGCATACACTTAAATCTACACCGCTGAAACGGCCGGTGGAGTATGTTGTTTATATGCCTGCGGGTATTTCCGGAAATATCCCAATGAACCTGCTGCTGCTAAATGATGGCCAGGATGCCGAAGGACTTCAGCTCAAGGAGACGCTGGAAGATCTATATGCGACCCAGCGGATCGATCCCCTGGTGCTGGTCGCGATCAAGTGTTCCGACGACCGGATGAATGAATACGGCGTAGCCGGGCGCCCGGACTTCCAGAACCGAGGTTCGAAGGCCGATCTTTACAGCCGTTTCATCATTACCGAGCTGCTTCCGCAATTGGAAAAGAAGTTGAACCTGAAGAACAAAGCTAAAGTTGGCTTTGCCGGATTTTCCCTGGGTGGGCTCAGTGCATTCGATATTGCCTGGCACCACAGTCAGATCTTCGACGTCGTTGGTGCTTTTTCAGCCTCTTTCTGGTGGCGGACCAGGGACCTGAGCGATGGCTATGTTCCCGAGGACAGGATCATGCACCAGGTGATCAGGGAAACAGGGCATAAGCCGGAGCTCAAAGTTTGGCTGATGACCGGTACGGAAGATGAAACGGAAGACCGTAACCAAAACTTTATCATAGACTCCATTGACGACACGATCGACATCATCAAAGAACTGATGGATAAAGGATATAGTCGTCCGGATGAGGTATTCTATTATGAGATGGTTGGTGGCCGCCATGAAGTGCCATGCTGGGCAAAGGCACTGCCTGCCTTCCTTTGTTGGGCCTTCCCCAGAACGGCAGTCTTTTAGTATCAAGATATTAGCCTGTTTCATAGACGGTTTTTACGATTAAAAACCTTATCTTTGCGCCAAAATACAGGCGCATTTTATGCAAAAAATTAGAAACATAGCTATTATAGCACACGTCGATCACGGGAAAACCACCTTGGTTGATAAAATTTTACACACTTGTTCCATTTTTCGTGACAACGAGCAAACAGGTGATTTAATTCTGGATAACAATGATCTGGAGCGTGAACGAGGGATTACCATCGTTTCTAAAAACGTTTCAGTAAGGTACAAAGATTATAAAATCAACATTATCGATACCCCTGGTCACGCCGATTTTGGTGGTGAGGTTGAAAGGGTATTAAAGATGGCTGACGGTGTATTGTTGCTTTGTGACGCTTTCGAAGGTGCAATGCCACAAACTCGTTTCGTAACTCAAAAAGCTTTGGCATTAGGTTTAAAACCTATTGTTGTCGTAAATAAAGTAGATAAAGAAAACTGTCGCCCGGAAGAGGTATATGAGCAAATCTTTGAATTGTTCTTCAACCTTGAGGCTACAGAAGATCAGTTGGACTTCCCTGTAATCTATGGTTCATCTAAACAAGGATGGATGAGTACAGATTACAAACAGCCTACAACTGATTTGTTCCCGCTATTGGATGCCGTTGTTGCTTCAATCCCTGCAGCACCAACCAATGAAGGAACATTACAAATGCAAATTACTTCTCTTGATTATTCTTCTTTCGTAGGTCGTATCGCAATCGGTCGTGTACACCGTGGTACCATCAAGGAAAATCAGCCTATTACCCTGATCAAACGTGATGGTAAAATGGTGAAGTCAAGAGTAAAAGAACTATATACCTTTGAAGGTCTGGGTAAAATCAGAGCTACTGAAGTAGCTTCTGGTGATATCTGTGCCGTAGTTGGTATTGAAGGTTTCGAAATTGGTGATACCATTGCAGATTTCGATGCTCCGGAACAATTACCGGTAATCAGTATTGATGAGCCGACCATGAACATGTTGTTCACCATCAATAACTCTCCTTTCTTCGGTAAAGAAGGTAAATTCGTTACTTCTCAGCGTATGAAAGAGCGTTTGTACAAAGAGATGGAGAAAAACCTTGCCTTGAAAGTTGTTGAAACCGAATCTCCTGATGCTTACCTGGTATACGGAAGGGGTATTCTGCATTTATCAGTACTCATTGAAACCATGCGCCGTGAAGGATACGAACTTCAGGTTGGTCAGCCACAGGTTATCATCAAAGAAATCGATGGTAAAAAATGTGAGCCAATCGAGACTTTGATCGTTGACGTACCGGGTGAAGTTGCTGGTAAAGTAATTGAGTTGGTTACACAACGTAAAGGTGAATTGTTGATCATGGAACCAAAAGGTGATCTTCAGCATTTGGAATTTGATATTCCTGCACGTGGAATCATCGGTTTGAGAAATAACGTACTTACAGCAACCGCAGGGGAAGCGATCATCGCACACCGGTTCAAAGCTTACGAGCCTTGGAAAGGAACAATCCCTGGTCGTCTGAGTGGTGTAATGATCTCTATGGATAAAGGTACTACTACTGCTTATTCTATTGACAAACTTCAGGATAGAGGCCGTTTCTTCGTTGATCCAGGTGTTGATATCTACGAAGGTCAGATTGTTGGAGAGCATATCCGTGATAACGACTTAGTTGTAAATATTGTTAAAGGTAAAGCCCTAACCAATATGCGTGCTTCGGGTACAGATGATAACACTCGTATCGCACCAGCAATTAAGTTCTCACTGGAAGAAGCGATGGAATACATCCAGGCGGATGAGTACATTGAAGTAACGCCGATCAGTATGCGTTTACGTAAAATTCACTTAACAGAGAATGCACGTAAAATCAACGCTAAAAACTATCAATAGCAAATAGCTATATCTTTTTAGGATAGATATAGGCAATACATATAAAGTGCCGGCAGTTCATTCTGCCGGCACTTTTTTGTTTACACTGCTGTTGTTTTTTGAACTATGCTTTTTTCTACATTTGTCACAAATCTCAATAACATGGAATCATTAAGTGGAAAAAATGCAATCATAACCGGTGCAGGTAAAGGTATCGGACGTGCAGTGGCCATTGAACTTGCTAAAGAAGGTGTCAACATTGGCTTGATGGCAAGGACTGCTGCAGATCTGGATGCTGTAGCTGCGGAGCTGGCATCGTATGGTGTTAAAACGGCTATCGCAACGGTTAACGTTGCCGATATTGAAGAAGTAAATGCAGCGGTGGCTAAAGTGAAAGCTGAACTTGGCCCGATAGATATCCTGATCAACAATGCGGGGATCTCTTCCTTTGGTCCTTTTATGGAACTTGAGCCGGCAAGGTGGGAGGAAATCGTGAAAGTGAACCTTTTCGGCCCGTACTACATGACACGTGCAGTACTGCCGGAAATGATGGAACGTAAAACAGGAGATATCCTGAACATCTCCTCCACAGCAGGGAAGAATGGCGCCGCAGTGACTAGCGCTTACAGCGCATCGAAATTTGGCCTCATAGGTATGTCCGAGTCCTTAATGCAGGAAGTTCGTAAACACAATATCCGTGTAAGCACCCTGCTGCCAAGCACCATCGCTACAGATATGGCGAAGGATCTTAAGCTCACCGACGGTAATCCGGAGCGGGTTATGCAGCCTGAAGATTTCGCAGAATTTATGGTGTCTCAGTTGAAGCTGAACCGCCGTGTCTTTGTGAAGGAAGCGGGGTTATGGTCTACAAATCCTTAAAAGCAAAAACAGCTTTGTCTTTTAGGGAAAAAGTAGCGGGTGGCCTATCCAGGCACCCGCTACTGTAACGCCAGTACTCAACGCTTGAGTCATAAATCTTCGGCAAGGTAATAAGGCGACATTAAAATGGGATTAAAGTAGTGTTTTCCGGCGTTAAACGCTTCAAATTTCTTTATTAACGCAACTTCCACTCAGTTCCACAAAACTTACATCTAATCTTCGTGCGCGTGTGAGCTGCAGCCATTCCTAAGTAGGCCAGACCAATCATGGCGCTCACTAGCCCAAAAACTAAGCAGATATAGATATAGAACATCACACCGGCAGAAATTAGGAGTAAACTAAGCATTGAAAGTCCGACACCATACGTAAATTTCATTTTGCGGCTGTAGACCACCAGCCTGTCCGAATTGCATTTTCTGCATTGCATTTTAGTCATCTGAGTAGGGTGATAAGTCTAAACAACAAGTTAATTCAACTTTCAACGTAATTTATTTGAACGCAGCCGAAGCTTGCTTTTCTTGCTTGATATGATTTATGCATCGAAAAGCAATGAATACAAATCGGAGATATCTTGTCGGGTTTTAATTTCCCGACTGATCGGAATCATTGTATTGCCTTTGCTGTCATAGCAATAAAGTATGTGGGTTGTAAGGTCATAACATAAAACCCCAGATAGTTTATACATTCCTAATCTCTCATCGAAAGCTATTCCCATGTTATATAGGTCTTGCTCAGTTAGTGGCTCATTCATTTGCGTAAATTACAGCTTTTAGTTTAGTTTCAGCGCAAGCGCGCCGCTTGAAAAACTGTTAGCCACAAACTCCTAAACCAGCACCTTTGAAAGCATTAAAGGACTTAGTTTAAGCCACATCTGCCATGCTTTTACGCCTAAGAAATAATGAAAACAAACCTTCGAAAAGTGCCTTTTAGGTCTTGAAACGACCAGGTGAAATCCAAATTATACTAAAAAAGCCTGATCATAATTTATGATACAGGCTCCTTTTATTCTTCTGTCGAGATTAAGCGTGCTGACCGTCGTGCACACCCTCGGCAAATTCCTCTACGATTTTATCATTGAAGGCAGGCAGATCTTTCGGACTTCTGCTGGTCACCAAGCCCTGATCAACCACAACTTCCTCATCCACCCAGTCTGCACCCGCATTTACCAGATCAACTTTCACGGTCTGAAAGGAGGTAAGTTTTCTTCCTTTTACCACTTCAGCGGAAATCAATACCTGCGGTGCATGGCAGATGGCGGCAACAGGTTTTCCAGCCTCAAAAAATGATTTTACGAAGCTGATCGCTTCATCACTGCGCCTTAGGGCATCTGGGTTCAATACGCCGCCAGGAAGCAGTAATCCATGATAATCTTCAGCTTTAACCTCAGACAATACTTTATCTACGTCAAGTTCAATTGTCCAGTCTTTATCGCCTTTCATGGCCTGAATTTTTCCGGGCTCCACCGAAATGATGTGTACGTTAGCACCTTCTTCCTTTAAGCGCTGAACCGGGCTGGTTAATTCCGATTCTTCAAATCCGCTTGCTGCAAGTACTGCAATGTTCTTGTTATTTAATTGTCCCATAGTTATTTCATTTAGGTTATTGATGTTCTTCTGTTATAAACTACAAGTCAGCGAAAAGATTGTTTTTGTGGCTTTGCTATCCATGATCATTCAGACATGCGCATGACCTGCCGCGGCCATCGCGGCTGGCAGAACGGTATCAGCTTTGAAGTTGACCCGCCCTTGAGACGGCCTCAATAGGGGGTCGTGCCGGCTCGACCCCTGCAGAAAGGCTTACAGACCTGTTTTCAGATACCATCTGCTTTAGCACCGATGCTCAGGTTTAGGGCATTACATTATGTGAAATTTGCTTTGAAAATGTGTAGTGAACGATGCTGATCTTTATCATAGATTTGGCGCTTAATAAAAAAACATCCTTTCGCTCTCATGAAAAATCTTAAACTGCTTGCAGCGTTCCTGACCTGCATGTGTGCTATTTCGTACGCGCATCAATCTGTGGCCACGCAAGCTGCAAGCCCTAAATCCATCCGCAATATCGTTCCGCTTTCCCGGGAATGGAAGTTTATCAAGGACCCCGCAAATCAATCTGTTCTTCCAAAATCAAACTTAGCCTGGCAGGCGGTCAACTTACCCCATACCTGGAATGACAAGGATGTAGAAGATCATATCCCAGGCTATTATCGGGGGGCAGGTTGGTATAAGAAGCTGCTCAAAGCATCGGCGAGCTGGAAAGGCAAGCAGGTGTATTTATGTTTTGACGGTGCTAACCAGGAAACTGAAGTGTTTTTAAATGGCAAAAAGGTTGGGGAACATGCAGGCGGCTATACCCGCTTTTTAATTCCGCTTACCGGTATGCTAAACTTTAAAGGCGCTGCCGAGAACCTGATCGCGGTGAAGGTGAATAATAGGTACAATGAAAACATCGCACCACTGTCGGCCGACTTTACTTTCTTCGGAGGTATATACCGGAATGTGTCGCTATTGGTGTTAAATCCGGTGCACTTTAATGATGATAACTATGGGGCAGGGGGGCTTTACGTTGCCACGCCCGCGGTGTCTGCAGCGAAGGCCAGCATCAAAGTGACCGGCCAGTTCATCAATAATTCCGGCCGCAGCCGCATGCTGGCCTTGCGTAATTTCATAAGAAATCCACAAGGAAAAGTGGTTTCCGTGAACACCTTTCCCTTGGGTAATGCTGTAAATGGAAAACGAATTTCCTTTAGTCACAATCTACCTGAAGTAACAAAGCCTGTACTTTGGTCGCCCGAAAGTCCAGCATTATACACCATAATCAGCAATATTGTCGATGCTAAAACTGGTGCAATCTTAGATGAAGTTCAACAGAGAACCGGCTTTCGCTGGTTTAAGTTTGATGCTAACCAGGGGTTCTTCCTCAATGGCAGGCCTTATAAGCTGATGGGGGCAAGCAGGCATCAGGACTTTAAAGGCATGGGCAATGCTGTTCCACCAGAATTACAGGTGAAAGACGTGAAATTGTTGAAAGCAACGGGTGCCAACTTTCTTCGGGTAGCGCATTATCCACAAGATCAGGCGGTACTTGATGCATGTGATGCGCTGGGTATCCTGGCCTCGGTGGAAATTCCGGTGGTAAGTGAAATTACAGAAAGCGCAGCCTTTACCAACAATGCGATCCGTATGCAGTTGGAGATGATCTTTCAGAACTACAATCACCCCAGCATCGTAATATGGGCTTATATGAATGAAATCCTACTGAAAACAAAGTTCAAGGATGACGAGAAACGGCGAGAGGTGTATCTGGAAAATGTTAGAAGACTCGCGCTGGCACTTGACAAAGTTACGCGCCGTGTGGATCCATACCGGTACACGATGATGTCTAACCACAACAGCATCAGTCAGTATAAAAAAGCTGGTCTGACCAGCATTCCAATGGTTCTGGGTTGGAATTTATATCCGGGATGGTATGGTGGCAAGGTAACCGACATCGGGCCCATATTGGATAAGCTTCATAAGGAAATGCCGAACAAGCCATTCATGGTCACTGAATATGGTGCGGATGCTGATCCAAGAATCCATGCTGATCAACCGGAAAGGTTCGATAAAAGCGTAGAATATGCAGTTAAATACCATCAGATCTACTTAAATGCCATCCTGGACCGGCCGTTTGTAGCTGGTGCACAGGCTTGGAACTTTGCAGATTTCAGTTCGGAAGATCGAGAGGAAACGATGTCCCACATCAATAACAAAGGCCTGATGACCCACGATAGAAGACCCAAGAACACCTATTTTCTTTATAGTGCCTATTTGTCGCCCAAGGCTTACCTGAAGATTGGCGCCGGTAATGGTGAAACCCGGAGTGGGAAGGGTGCAATAGATGGGAAACTAGCGAAACAGCATGTCGATGTGTTTGGAAATGTGAAAAAAGCAGAGCTGTTTGTAAACGGCAGATCCATCGGTATGAAAACACTTAAAGACCGGACTGCGGGCTGGGAAGTACCATTTAATAATGGACAGAACAGCATCAAAGTGGTATCCGTAGACAGACCTGGCATAGAAGATCAGGCGGAGGTTCATTTCAAGATCATTCCTGAAAATTTAAAAAGTAAGGCGATGTCGTTCAAGGATATCGCGATTTCTGTTGGAGATCCAAGGTACTATATTGACGACATCAAAGGCAAGATCTGGTTACCGGATCAGCCTTATCGGAAGGGATCCTGGGGTTTTATCGGAGGAGAGATGTATCAGATGGAAGATCACCTGCGCCAGCCTTTCGGAACGGACAAAACTATCCTGAACACTTTATCCAATCCGATTTATCAAACGCAGCGCATTGGACTCAAAGCATACCGTCTGGATGTTCCGGATGGAAAATATGAAATCACGATGCATTTCGCAGAACTGGTTGGCTCGGAAATGACGACCATGCTGCCTTACAACCTATTGGCACGTTACAAGAAACCCGCAGCAGAGAACAGGATTTTCAATATCTACCTGGATAAGGTCAGGATCGAAACGGAATTAGACTTACCAAAGCGATTTGGAGCTGCCAGGGCAGTTTCTAAAAAGACAGTAGCGATTGTGCGGAATGACCGGGGTATCCGACTGGAGTTTGAAGCGATTGCAGGACGTCCGGTACTGAATGCGCTGGAAGTCACCCGCCTAGAGTAATCAGTCGTTGGTCCGGCGGTTTTTTAAGTAGTAATAAGTCAGCCTGAAAGCAATAACGACATGATTAAGCAGGTTCGGTAACAGGCCGTAATACTTGCTGAAAATGTGAAAGCGTTCTTTCAGGCTGTCCAAATGTTTTTGCTTGGATACGCCGCCCACCAGGTATTTGGCAACATATCGCCTGGTGTTCACGATTTTTTTAGCCTTTTTAGCGGCTTTAATGATCCAGTCGATGTCGGCGCTATACCGAAAGTTGAGGTCGTAAGGTTCTGTAATCTCACGTTTGATATAAATGGCCTGATGACTGATGTTCATGCCATACTTAAAGCTTCTCCAGGAGAAGTGTTCAGGGGCCTTATGGCGCCGTTGGCCAAGGCTCTCCCAGTTGTCATTGAACATCTCTGTTTCACCATAATAGATGTCCGCATCATCTCCTGAAGCAAATACCGCAGCTACCGTTTCGCTGTCATAGATCTCGTCACCAGAGTTCATAAACAGCACATAATCACCTGTAGCCAATGCAAGGCCTTTATTCATCGCATCATAGATGCCTTTGTCTACCTCGGACCGGTAACATGCGAGTCTGTCCTGATAACGTTCAATAACCTGTCTTGTGCCATCTGTAGATGCACCATCAATCACCAGGTATTCAATATGTGGATACCGCTGTTCCAGCACGGAGTGCATGGTACGTTCAATGTCCCGCACATTATTATAGACAATGGTGATGACACTTAAAACTGGTTTTGACATTGTATATTATTTGGGTTGTAGATCTAACAGCGACTGGTACAGATTAAGATGTTTTTCAGCAACAACCGCTTCGGAGAAATGCATTAGAATGGAGCGTCGGGCTTCTTTTTGAATCTCCGGGGCATGTTCATCGTGGTACAACCATTCAATACCCGTGGCAAGGTCCTCAGCGGATCTATAGTTTGCGAGGTATCCATTTTCGAGGTGTTTAACCATATCCGGGATACCCCCGGTTTTAAAAGCCACTACAGGTGTTGCGCAGGACAGGCTTTCCATTACCGTGTTCGGCAAGTTATCTTCCAGCGATGGCGCCACGAATACATCTGCTGCGGAGTAACACTTCGCCAGGTGGGTGTCATTTGCTATCGCACCCAGGAAGGTGGTTTTAAAAGGGAAATCCGGCATGTCGGCGTTTTCCTTGTTTCCAAAGATGACAAGCTCAATCTTCTCTTTATTAATACCAGGGCGGCTTGCCAGATCATTCAGTGCTTCAATGAGGTAGGAGGTACCCTTATGCTTATCATTTTTGGAGGGCATAAAGCCGGACATCAGCACGAACTTGTCTGCCGGAATTTGGAGCATCCTTTTGGCCTCAGATTTCACATAGGGCTTGAATACATTGGTTTCAATGGTGTTGGGAATGACCGTTACCGGACGAAAGCCCATGAGACTGCTCATCTTTACGGAATTTGCCATCCAATGGCTCGGCGCCACAATGTGGCAGTTGAGTGCAGCATAGGCTTTACTTTTCCGCATCCAGGTTTTATGGGAAATATCTTTTTCGCTGCTGTTTTTCAGCAATGGACAAAAACCACAGGACTTATGGTAGTTCTCACAGGTATACCGGACATGGCATCCCCCGGTGAAGGCATTGCTGTCGTGAAAGGTCCAAACTATAGGTTTGTCGAGTTCATCCAGTTTCGCCAGATCTTTCGGGCGCAGGAAACCATGGTTAATCCAGTGAATGTGAATGATGTCTGCATCTTTCAGCTCCTGGTTTTTGGCAACATTACGCCCAAACCAACTTAGAGAAAAAGGGGTTTTGCTGTTTTTAGCAAAGAGTTTAACGAGGTAGCGTTCTGCCAGAATATTGAATATAGCCTTAGCTTTTTGAAAGACATTTTTACTGAACGTTCCAGTCTTGGTGCTGTCGTTGAATTGGAAGAATACCATCACCCTGGAAGCAGCTCCGCCTGCATTCAAGGCATGATTTAAGCGAAGGCAGGCTCTTCCGGCGCCGCCATTTCCTTCGTATGTATTTAAGTGTACAATTTTCAATTTCTCAAAAATACAGATTATTGATTAGCGATTGCTATAATCTTGTATTTTTGAAAGGCAAGAACCTTGCTGATCAGCTGGGTTAACTTGCTTACAACTTTTATGGACAATCTTTTAACAGACAGAGCATTTTGGGTGAATTATTGGGAACGTAAAAGGGGCTTATCCATAAATGTTCCCGCCAATTATTTATTCCATAAAGAACTGGGCACGATCATTAAAGAACAACAGGTTAAAACGGCCATTGAATTGGGTGGATTCCCTGGCTACTATGCCGTATTTCTGAAAAAGTATTTCAGATTAGATGTCACTCTGCTGGATTACTTTATTCACCAGCCCATTACCAATTCGCTTTTGGAGGCTAATTCGCTTCAAGTAAACGAAATTAAGGTGATTGAGACTGATCTATTTAAATACGAGCCGGAACAACGCTACGATCTGGTGCTTTCTTGCGGATTGATTGAACATTTTGTCGACACTGCCGATATCATCAAGCGCCACATTGGCTTTCTAAAACCTGGTGGAACGCTGTTCATCACCTTACCCAATTTCAAAGCGGTAAATGGCTGGTTTCAGAAGCAGTTTGACCCTGAGAATTATAAGATACACAACATCAACTGCATGGACCCTGAATTGCTTGCCGGAATATGCAGGGCGCAGGGTTTGGAAGTCATCAAAGCAGGCTATTATGGAAACTTCAGCATCTGGCTTGAAGATGAGCAGCATAAACCCAGGTTGGTGCGCTTGTTTAAAAAGATGGTGTGGACCGCAGGAAAGGTGTTTACCAAAGTTATACCTTTTAACTCCAGGCAGCTGTCACCCTATATTATCCTGGAGGCCAGGAAGCCGGCTTTTTAGTTGCTGCCTAAGCAATTGTCGAATGTATCCTATCCTGTAACTTTTCCTTCAGCTCATTTAACTGGAATGGCTTGTGTAAGTAATTATCCATTCCACATTCTCTAACTTTATCCTGAACACTCTCGGAAACGGAAGCCGTTAGTGCAATGATATAGGTTGCTGCCTTTTCCCGATTAGGTAATTGTCTGATTTGACGCGTAGCTTCTGCACCGTCCATCACAGGCATATGCATATCCATCAGGATGACATCATAGTCCTTGTTGCTTAAATACTCCAGCACCTTTTCACCATTTTCAGCAATGTCTGCCGTGATGTTCCATCGCTTGAACAGCTGTTTCATAAAATAGATATTCATGATATTGTCTTCAGCGAGCAGCACCCGCAGGTTACTGATCTCGGGGTCGATTGCCTCGTTATTCTTCGGGATCCGCGCAGGTGCCTGAGTAACCGTGTCAAAGGCAAGGTCGAAGAAAAAGGAGGTGCCTTTTCCAGGAGTGCTTTCCACCTGGATCCGGCCACCCTGCATTTCTACCAGGTGTTTTACAATAGATAGCCCCAATCCTGTGCCGCCGAATTTCCGTGTAGTATCTGCGGAAGCTTGTGCATAGGGTTCGAAAATGAGGGCCTGCTGAGCCTTGCTGATCCCGATTCCGGTATCCGAAACATTAAATCTCAACGTATAACGATTGCCAACTTTTTCAACAATTTCTATGGTTACTGTGACCGCTCCTTTTTCGGTAAACTTCATCGCGTTGCCAACCAGGTTATACAAAATCTGGCTCAGGCGGGTGGGATCTCCAATGATCTGAATGCTGCTCAATTCCTGATCTACATTCAGGGAAAAGTTGATCTTATGCTCTTCCGCCTTGATCGAAGCACCTTTGCCAATACTCGTTAATAGGGTTGGAAGGCTAAAGGGAATAGATTCCAGGTCAAATTTCCCAGACTCCAATTTATTGATATCGAGTATGTTGTTGATCAATGCAAGTAAGCTTTCTGCTGAAAACTTCAGCGCATCAAGCTGTTCATTCTGCTTGTTGTCTTTATTGTCCTGAATAAGTAGGCTTGCAATGCCGATAACTGAGTTCAAAGGTGTTCTTAACTCGTGGGACATCGTTGCCAGAAAGTTTGTTTTGATCTTTGCAACTTCTGTTAACCTCTTGTTGAGCAGCTTTTTGTTATTGAGATTACCATACAGTGCACCATGAAAATAGATATAGGATACCAGAATTACGACCACATTGATGAATATGTAAAGGTCATTATATGGCTGGGGATAAGGTTTCAGTGCTGGTGTCCAGACAACATTGAGGTAATTGGGCAGGATTAATGCCGCAGAAGCGCTGAGGGTGTAGATCGTGCCCCACTTTTTATTCAGGCCAAAGAAGCTGCAGATGATGGTCATAAACACATACTGGAGTGCAAGAATGTCAGCGCCGACTGAAGGACTAAACACCCTGTGGTAAATATGGAATATGGTAGCCAGCAGCGCCATGTGAATGGCTATCTTGACGTATTTTTGGTGTTTCCTGATCAAATAAATCAACAATACCGAGGAGAATATCATAAATAAAGCCGGAGGAATATCGGCCGGGTGCTTTCCGCTGATCGCAATTACGAGCTTGATAAAGCCCTTGAGCACGTTGCCCCCGAGCATTAAGTAGAATAGCTGCTGTTGCGCTTTTCTGATACTGGTAAAATGAGAATGCGTTGATTTGAATCGTAGCAAAGGATGTACTTTGAGGTTCATCTATTAACTTAAAGTCTATCTGCAATAACTGAAGACAGCGCGCAAAAATAAGTAATTGCATTGACAATCAAAACCTTAATATCAGTGGTTATGATTAGGCTTCTACTTAGATTTAAGCGCTTTTAAGACGAGAACTTCCCTTTAACGAACCGTACAAGCCTGGTCCAATATGATCCCTTGCGGTTTGCCAGGAACTTTTTGATGGCCTGATAGGCCGCTGGGTGCTCCTTGATCGTTGCTGGAAATTGGCGAATTGGCCTGGGATTAATAATTACATTGTAAATGTCGTTTACACCAGAATGTACACCCGTGCCATCATGACCAATGTTATTCACCAGGGAGTGTGAAGGGTTAAGTGTTAGACCTCCTTTAAGGAAAATCGACGCATACCAACGGATTGCCCAGGAGTTGTTCTTACCCTTTTTGAAGTCCTGCATCTGTTTCCAGAAATTCATGGTCTTATCAATAGAGAAGTCATGAATCATCTTGGCATCAAATTGTGGGATCAGTACATCAATGTCTGGCTCGAACTGTTTCCAGGCCCGTTCCCAGGTTGCCCAGCCCCAGCTGGTTGCAGCGCGGTAAAAAAAGCTCTCCGGAAGGTTAGGGGTTGAAAGGGGGTACATGTAAGCACCGATGTGCATCACTTTGTGTTCGTAGCGATAGCGGTTAAGCGCTTCATTGAAATAGGTAAGCGTATGCGGTGAAGTAACCAGATCATCTTCCAATACAATCACCTGTTTGTAGTCGTTGATAAGTTGTGTCACACCAGCAATCACGGAATTTGCCAGCCCTGCATTTTCCTTGCGCTGGATGATCTCTACGGACTTAAAGCCTTCAATGGTTTTGAGGAAGTCACGTACTTCCTGCACCTTGTCTTCATCCGCAGGACTTTTCGGGCCATCAGAAAATATGAATAACCGGCTTTCTGGCGCAAACTCATTCTGTTGAAGAAATTTGATCGTCCTTTCTGTATGTTGAGGCCGGTTATAGACAAATAATGCTATTGGAGCGAAATTTTGCATTCTAAAATATTTGCAGGTTTTGACTGGAGTTTTTGGTGAGCACCGTATAGGCGTTTCCAAATTGCTCTTGTTTTTTCTTTCCAAGAATGGATCCGAACAGCTTTTTCAGGCTGTATTCCAGTTCTATTTTAAGTACCCTGATTAAGGTCTTTTTGTTTTTTTTATTCTCGAACTCATTAAACTTAATGGTCTCTGGAGGGGTAAGGGAGGTTTGGTCGGCAATGATCTCCAGCCCTTCAGTTTGAAGTAAAAAGCGGAGCAACGTGGGAGTGTACATGTTGATGTGCCCATAGTTCAGGAAGTGTTTCATCCGCCTGTCCACCCCGAAACGGTAATCCAACGGCACTTCAATAACCACATACCTCGCTACCCGGTTTAATTCACGCAACAGCATACGCTCATGCTCTACATGTTCAAGCACATGGGCGAGGATGACAAGGTCAAAATGCTGGTTTGGATAAGGGATCTTGTAGCCGTCAAAGGATTGTACCGCACGCAGGTTCTTTAGCTTACGGAGTTTGATCCTTTCCACGCCAGTATCTGCAATTTCAAGGGCGTAGATCTCTTTCCCAAAATTCGCGGCATCCAGAAAATGAAGGATGCTGCCGTCGCCGGCACCAACCTCAAGGATCTTTTCCGGATTTATACTTCTGCAGACCTCCATGATGTTCCGTGCCTTGGCTTTGGCACCAAGCATACGCCAGGCCTCATCACTGGATTTGTAGAAGTCATTATAAGCGCTTTTTACGTCTTCACTTAACATAGAAATTCTTAGATCGAGAGGCAGTTATCAGGTCGGTAAAAGACGGAAGTTGCTTTCAGGTAAAACAGTCCAGGCGAAATGCCGCTAAAGGAAAGTTCTTTGAAGCCTGCTTGTTTCAGCAAGATCCTGGCGTCGTTATAGGCTTGGCGTTCAGAATCATCAAGGACAATTACGCCTTTGTCACTAAGTGCTGCGAGGCCATATTTACAGCAATTCACACGGTCGCGGCCATCAACGATGATGATGTCGAACTTCTCGCTGAGCATGCCGGCTTTGCGGGCATATTCACCATCGGTGCTCAGCTGCGTATAGATCATCTCGGCATTTGCGGGTTTGCTGCCTACAATTTTCTTGTACCAGGATTCATCGTGTTCCACGGAAACGACCCGGCCAACACGAGCAGCATAGAACAGGGTGGAACTACCGGACCCGTATTCGAATACAACCTGGTTCTTGTTCAACCTGCCACGGATAAAATCTATGAAGGCGTAGGTTACCCAAGGAATGGGATCGCCATTTTCATCGATGGCCTGCTGTTCATCGAATGCACGAAACCAGCCGATGCTGTTCAGATAACCTTTGTGCCCGTAGGATAGGAGCGCTTTCAACCGGCGTGGTTTAGCCAGCAGCGTCGTTAATGCTTTAAGTGTACTCAAAATTTAAATATTTTTTGTGCCGCGGAAATCAAAAATAAGGATTTTAACATCATGATGCCTTGCTGCCGGGTATGAGGTAAAAATAAAAGATAAAAGGTCGAAAATATACAGGCGATCAACGTTGCGATTGATGCCCCCATGCCGCCATAAAGTGGAATTAACCACAAGTTTAGGACCACATTTAGCACCGCACCAAGCGCCGTGCGCTGAAAAGAAACTAATGTATAGCCTTCTGCAAGCAGGTATTGGGTACTTGCACTGCCAAGAAAAACGAATACACCCGACCAGATGTGGATGGCGAGCATTGGTCCGGCACCCTCAAATTGGTTATTTCTGTATAGCAGATTGATGATGTCTGAACCGAAGAAACTGATGAATAAGGCCACAGGCAGACTGATAAAGATCAACAGATCGTAGAGATTACCCATCCTTTTATGGTATCGCTCCAGGTCCGTCTTTCGTGCATGTATGATTGCGGGGAAGACGGATGTCACGATTGCCACAGGGATAAAGTACCAGGCTTCACTTAGTTTTGCCGCTGCAGCATAAATGCCCACTTCCGCACTGCCAACCGTCTTTAGCATCACCTGGTCGATTTTCATGTAAATGGATACCATTACTGCGGAAAGGATCAGCGGGAAGGATTGCTTCAGCAGTGATCTTGCCCGGTTCATATTGAAGTACCACTTGCGCATCTGCTGTCCGCGGCGATGGTACATCCAGACCAATCCAGCGGCGAGGATAAAACCATCAAAACAAAGGGCGACGGCAAAGTAGATCACGGGTAATCCTAGAACAACCAGCAAAACTTTCACGGCCGCAGATATGATGACGCAGACATTCTGAACCTGCACCACATATTTTGATGCAACTTGCGACTGGAAATAGGAGTCAATCACATTGAAGGATTTAAAAAATGAGGCAAATGCCAGAAAGAATACGATCCATGTCAAGGAGTGATCACTGCGTCCGGAGAAATGATGAAAAACGACATAGATCAGTACCGAGATGGGAATCAATAGTAAATTGACTGCAATTCGCATGTACAGTGAAGTACCAAGGATCTCGTCTTTTTTGTCGGGGTTTTGTATGATCTCACGGATGATGAAACTGTCTAGCCCCAAAGTACCCACGGCAGCTACAATGGCTGTGAGCGCATCTGCAAAGCTGAGATCTCCAAAGGATATAGCACCTAAATAGTTTGCCGTAAGCAGGTTGATGACCATGCTTAGGATTTTCCCGAACATCAGCCATCCGGTATTCTTTAAATATTTTTGGAAAGCATCTTGGTCAAAGCCCTTGATCCCCGGAATGTTCATGGGCGCAAAGATGTAAAATTATCTTGCTTGTCGATTCGATTCAGTTGTTTCAGGTGATGTTTCAAGTGAATCTCTATAAATCTCAACCATTGCAGCGCGTTCAAGTAGCCAAGTCTCGGGTGTGCAATTTTGCGCTCCGGTGCTGCGGTTTTAAGCTTTTCCGCATAGGGTTGAAGCTTATGCTCAAATTCAGCGATTAAGGCTGCGGCTTCAGCGCTGCTGATCTTGCGTACCCGCGACTCGAACTGTTTGGGGACTTTGAATTTCATCGCTGGAGGAAATGCGCCGAAGTAGAGTATGGCACGTGTAATAAATGGTGTTTTCCGTTGTTTTGCCTCCCCTGTAAGGCAGCGTTCAATGGCTTCCAGCGACAAGATGCTCAGGTCGAAGATATGTGCGTAAACCTCGGCGTAGGACCAGCCGCCATCAGCAGGGTTAAGGTGGAACTTTGCTGGAGTCACCGCTCCAAGGCGCTTCCGGTAAGCGTCTGTTGTGATCTGGATGGAATTAAAAACGCCTGCTGTATCCATAAGGGTAAATTTAAGCTTAGAAATGTAGAAGCAATTCTTCCAGGTGGTAGATCTCACGTGTCACGTCCGCTGGTTTCTTTTTCCGTAATGGATTGAAGAAAATCGCTTCCATACCGAATTGCTGTGCACCGTAAATGTCTGCCTCCAGGCTGTCGCCAATCATCACACTTTCTTCCAGGCTGGCACTTGCCTTATCAATCGCATATTGAAAGACATTAGGATGCGGTTTATTGAAGCCAACATCCTCGGAGATGATGACATGCTGAAAATAGGGGTTTAACCCGGAAAGGTTCATCTTGGTAATGGTCGTTTCTTTGAAACCATTGGTAATGATGTGCAGCTGGTACCGCTGTTTCAGGTATTCCAGGACCTTCAGTGAACCTTCAAAAAGGTTGGTCTTGGTTGGACTAAGTCGTACGTAATCTTCCTCAAACTGCAGGGGTACAAGTTCAGGAAGGATGCCCATCTGAACAAACGTCCTTTTGAAGCGTTCGGCGCGCAAGAGTTCTTTGGATATTTTTCCTAAATGGTAGTCGGCCCAGAGTGCGTGATTGTTAAGCGTATAGTTCAGGATAAATTCCTCTGCAGAGCTCAGCCCAAATTCATCTAATTTATAATGCTGATATAACTCCATAAGGGTTTCTTCAGCATTTCTGTCAAAGTCCCAGATCGTATGATCGAGGTCAAAAAAGATGTGTTTTTTCATTATAATTTCTTTCCAAAGGCCAGATCACCGGCGTCACCCAGTCCAGGCACAATGTACGACTTGCTTGTCATCTCTTCATCAATTGCACCGACCCAGAGTCTTGCATTTGGAAGGTTTGCCTGTATATGACGGATGCCTTCTGCACTGGCGATAAGCCCGACGATATGCAGTTCCTTGACTTTAAACCTGGCGAGCAGCTCTTTGCAACACATGACCATGCTTAAGCCTGTGGCCAGCATCGGGTCAGACATGATCAGGATTCTGTCATTCAGGTCGGGGGTGGAAATGTTCTCGATCTGTATGGTGAAAGCGCCGCTGCTATGCATCTTGCGGTATGCAGAAACAAACACCGAATCGGAAAGATCGAAGATGTTTAACATTCCGGCATGTAATGGGAGTCCTGCTCTAAGGATGGTACCTAACACCGGTGGGCTGGTCAGCGTTTTTGTCTGAGCAATGCCAAGCGGCGTCTGCGTTTCCGCATCACTGTACTTCAAAGTTTTACTGATTTCAAAGGCAAAGAATTCACCCAGGCGTTCAAGGTTTCTTCTGAAACGCGCGGGGTCACGTTGTATATTAATGTCCCTTAATTCAGCGATGAAGGTGTTTGCAATGGAGTTGACTTTGTTTAATTCGAACATCATAGGCGCAGTAAAGGTACCTAAAATTAGGATATTAAGACGATATTCCAATATGGCAATAATGCTTATCTTTGAATACCTATGAAATTTAAAATAGCATCCAATTATAAACCCACCGGTGATCAGCCAAATGCAATAGCCCAACTGGTGGAGGGCGTTAATAATAATGAACACTATCAAACCCTGCTGGGGGTGACGGGTTCGGGTAAAACTTTTACCATTGCGAATGTTATTGAACAGACACAAAAGCCAACCTTAATATTAAGTCACAACAAGACCCTTGCTGCACAGTTGTATGGGGAGTTTAAGCAGTTTTTTCCGGATAATGCCGTAAACTATTTCGTTTCCTACTACGATTACTATCAGCCTGAAGCCTACATGCCCAGCAGCAACACCTATATTGAAAAAGATCTAAGCATTAACGAGGAGATCGAGAAGTTGAGGCTTCGTACCACCTCTGCGCTGATGTCGGGACGCCGCGATGTGATCGTTGTTTCCTCAATTTCCTGTATCTACGGTATGGGTAATCCAGAGGATTTTTCAAGATCGGTGTTTCGCTTTGCTGTCGGTACGAGAATTTCCAGGAACTCGTTTCTGCATAGCCTGGTGGAGATCCTGTATGCCAGGACCATCAATGATTTTAAACGTGGTACATTCCGCGTAAAGGGGGATACGGTGGATGTATATCCGGCGTACCTGGATAACGCTTACCGGATATCATTCTTTGGTGATGACATTGAAGAACTCTCCGTGATTGATCCGGTGTCGGGGAAGACGATTGAAAAGCTGGAAGATATGGCGATATACCCGGCCAATTTGTTTGTTACGCCTAAAGACCGCTTCAACTCCTCCATTTGGGGTATACAGGAAGAGCTGGAGATCCGTAAGAATCAGCTTATTGGTGACCGGCAACTGTTGGAAGCAAAGCGACTTGAAGAGCGGGTAAATTTCGATATCGAAATGATGAAGGAGCTTGGGTATTGCTCTGGTATTGAGAACTATTCCAGGTTCTTCGATGGCCGTTCGCCGGGGATGCGGCCATTCTGCCTGCTGGATTATTTTCCGGATGATTACCTGATGGTCATCGATGAGAGCCACGTTACGGTTCCGCAGATCCGTGCGATGTATGGTGGTGACCGCTCCCGAAAGATGTCGCTGGTGGAATATGGTTTCCGTTTGCCCTCTGCATTGGACAACAGGCCTTTAAATTTTGATGAGTTTGAAAGGCTTGCTCCACAGACGATTTACGTAAGTGCGACCCCAGCGGATTATGAGCTGCAGAAATCTGAAGGTGTGGTGATCGAACAGGTGATCAGACCTACAGGTTTGCTTGATCCGGAGATTGAGGTTCGCCCGGCCATCAACCAAGTGGATGACCTGCTGGATGAAGTGGATAAAACGATTAAGATGGGGGACCGCGTGCTGGTAACCACCTTAACCAAACGTATGGCTGAGGAGCTGACCAAGTATATGGATCGTTTGAACATCAAAGTCCGCTATATTCACTCTGAAGTGAAGACCCTTGAACGCGTAGAGATCCTGCGTGGCTTGCGTTTGGGCGAATTTGATGTGCTGATCGGAATTAACTTGTTAAGAGAGGGACTTGATTTGCCAGAAGTATCGCTGGTGGCCATTCTTGATGCAGATAAGGAAGGTTTCCTTCGCTCGGAGCGCTCGCTCATTCAGACAATCGGACGTGCGGCGAGGAATGATCGCGGCCGGGTGATCATGTATGCGGATAGCATTACGGATTCTATGGAAAAAACCATTGATGAGACCCGAAGACGCCGGGAACGACAAATTACTTATAACCTGGAACATGGCATTACGCCAAAGACGGTAGGAAAATCGAGAGAAGCGATCATGGAACAAACCTCCATGTTGAACTTTGCTGATAAGAATGAAAGCGCTAAAGCATACGTGGAATTTGATGAGGTAAGCCTGGCAGCAGATCCGGTGGTGCAGTATATGAGTAAACCGGAAATGCAAAAGGCAATTGACAAGACTAAAAAAGACATGGCAAAAGCCGCCAAGGATATGGACTTCCTGTTAGCAGCAAGGCTTCGTGATGAGATGTTTGCTATGGAAAAAATATTTAAGGAGCGGTTTTCAAAATAATATGGACGGAAGAAACAGAAAGGACATTTACCCAGGCTTGGCGGTAAATATCATATTGAAAAAGGATCAGCGTACCGGTAATCTGACCGAAGGCATTGTTGCAAATATTTTAACCTCAGCACCTTATCATTCCCGCGGAATAAAGGTTAGACTGGAAGATGGACAGGTTGGCCGGGTAGCGGAAATATTGGACGAAGATTAAAGTGGTGTGCTTATTGTGTATGTAATTCTTGTGCAATAAATTTCAGCTTGCTGTAATAATGAAAGGGCAAATCCGTCATATTTGTAAATATCAGTTGTAAAACATGGGTTTAATAAAATTTATATTTATCACCATAATGGTGCTTTGGTTGATCAGATTACTTATCAGGCTGATCTTTCCATTGGTGCTAAAAAGTATGTTTAGCAAGATGCAGCAGACTGCCGCCGACCCAAGGCAGCAACAGCAGCAGCAGCAGCAAAGAAGAAGGACCCCTGAAGGTTCGATCAATATTGACTATGTACCACCACAGCCTAAGAAGGGAAATGCCGATAAACTTGGTGATTTCGTGGAGTATGAGGAAGTGAAATAATATTTTATAATTCTTCATTTAGGCGCTTATTTCCTTCCTTTTTATATTTTTGGGGTTAGATTTAAATTAAACTAACCTTTAATGAATACATGGTTTAAAAGGAATGGCACACATCTGGCCATCGTTGCATTTTTCATAATCATCTGTTTTGCGTACTTCAGTCCTGTTTTGTCAGGTAAAGGCCCAGCTCAAAGCGATGTCTTACAGGCTAAGGCCATGCAGAAGGAAATTATGGATTACAAGGAAAAGGATGGCAAAGGCCCCCTTTGGACCAACCAGATGTTCGGCGGTATGCCGGCGTATCAGATCTGGGTGCAGTACCCGATGAACATCGCCTCTCATGGCATCAATTTCATCAAAACCGTACTTCCTGACCCCGTAGACGTAGTATTGCTTTATCTGTTAGGTGCATATTTGTTGTTTTGCACCCTAAAGGTTAATCCTTTCCTGGCTGCAGCAGGTGCAATCGCTTTTGCTTTTACCTCTTACAACTTTATCATCATCGCAGCAGGGCATAGCAATAAAGCCCTGGCAATAGCCTTTTGCGCACCAATTCTGGCTAGCGTGATCTTGAGCATACGGGGCCGGTACTGGCTTGGTGGTAGCTTGTTCGCCTTGTTCATGGCACTGGAGATCCGTGCCAACCACATCCAAATGACCTATTATCTCGCGATTGCCTTACTGATTTTTGTTGGCATAGAACTTTACCATGCAATAAAAGAAAAGCGTATCGCTGTGATCGGAAAAGGCCTTGGTTACTTAGCGGCAGGTGCTGTGGTCGCCTTAATGGTAAACGCGGGAACACTTTGGACGACCTATGAGTATGGTGCAGAATCTAACCGTGGTAAGTCAAACCTGACTACCGACCGGGCAGAAGAGAAAAACGGATTGTCAAAGGAATATGCCTATGGTTGGAGCCAGGGTGTAGGGGAGAGTTTCACTTTCCTGATTCCGAACTTATATGGCGGTGCAACGAGTATAGATGAACTTGTAAAACCGGAAAGCCATCTTTATAAAGCGCTGGCTGAAGTCACCGGCGGTGATCCGACACCAGCAATCCAGCAACTTGCCGGCCAACTGGGCATGCAGCAGTACTGGGGTGAAAAACCTGGTACCTCTGGCCCTTACTACTTTGGTGCGATCATATGTTTCTTGTTTGTATTTGGCTTGTTGGTTGTAAAAAGTCGTATTAAATGGTGGATTCTTGGAACAACCATTTTGTTCATGTTGCTGTCCTTTGGTAGAAACTTTCCATTGGTGTCAGATATTTTCTTCGACTACTTCCCGTTGTATAACAAGTTCAGGGCTGTAGAGTCGATCCTTGCCATCGTAGGTTTAATGGTACCTATATTGGCTTTCCTGGCCTTGCGTGATACGCAGGAAGGTAAATGGGAACAAAAGGTGCTGGTTAAAAAGCTGAGCATTGCTGCGGCAATTACAGGCGGATTCGCACTATTGGTAGCGATAATGCCGACGGCACTATTTAGCTTTACCAGTGCCACTCATCCGCAAATTCTGGATGCCCTGACGCAAATTATGCAGAACAACCGGGGTATGGCACAGAACATCGCAAATGCACTGGTGTCTGATCGCGTAGATATCGCTAGAGCAGATGCTTTAAGAAGCGTGTTGTTTATTGCATTAGCTTACGGATTGCTATGGGCACTTTTCACCAAAAAGATGAATATGCAGTTTGTATATGTAGTGCTCGGAATTCTGGTGCTGATTGATATGTGGCAGGTGGATAGAAGATATTTGAATAAAGACAATTTCGCAAGCAAGATAGACCTTCAGAATCATTTCCAGCCGCGTGATGTGGATACGTTCATTTTAGCAGATAAGGACCCGAATTTCAGGGTCATGGACCTGACGATCTCTACTTTCTCGGACGCAAGTGCCTCACAGTTCCATAAGACTGTTGGAGGGTATCATGCCGCAAAGCTAAAACGGTATCAGGAGCTTATAGATAAACAGTTCTCGAAAAGCGTGAACCAGGATGTGCTGGACATGTTGAACACCAAATATATCATCACCCAGGATCGTCAGACCGGTTCTTACAAGATGTCCCGCAACAATACCGCCGCTGGAAATGCGTGGTTTGTACAAAAAGTTGAATTTGCAAAAGATGCGGATGAAGAAATGAAGGCCATCAACAGCTTTGATCCAAAACGTGAGGCTATTGTTGATCAGCAATACAAAGGTATGATCGATCTGAAAAGGGTTGGCGCTGGCGGACCAACTGCCATGATCAAACTGGATAGCTATCATCCGGACCATCTGGTGTATTCTTACAGTTCACCGAATGATGTCATTGCTGTATTCTCGGAGATCTACTATGATAAAGGCTGGAATATGTATGTAGACAAGGTTAAGAAGCCTTATTTCAGGGCAGACTATGTCTTGCGTGCAGCACAGCTTGAAGCCGGAAACCATACTGTCGAGTTTAAGTTTGAGCCAACCTCTTACTACATGGGTGAAAAGGTTTCTGCAGCAGGTAGCCTATTGTTAATTGCATTTCTTGGTTTCGCAGTTTATACCGAAAAACGTAAAGGCAAGGTTTCTGCGGCATAAGCTGAAGGAATTCTAACATTTAATGAGGATACTATATGCAATTCAAGGGACAGGCAATGGCCATATCAGCCGTGCGAAAGAGATCGTACCCTTGCTGCATCAGTATGGTGAGCTTGATCTGCTGATCAGCGGAACGCAGGCAGATGTAAGCCTGATCGAAAATGTTAAATATGAGCTTCATGGCTTTAGCTTCATCTTTGGAAAGAAAGGTGGCGTTAATCACTATGAAACCTGGCGCAGCATGAACCTGCCACGGTTTATCCGTGATATGAACAAGCTGCCGCTGGAAGATTACAACCTAATCATTAATGACTTCGAGCCGGTAACGGCCTGGGCCTGCAAGAGAAAGGGGCTTGAGAGTGTTGGCTTAAGTCATCAGGCTTCCTTTCAATCGAGGAATGTACCAAAACCGAAGAGTATTGACTGGGCCCAACTGGTATTGAAGTACTATGCCCCGGCAACGCAGTATGTTGGTTTTCATTTTGAGAAATATGATCACTTCATCAACACACCGGTTATCCGTTCCCAGATCCGGAACCTTAGGGTTTCGGACGATGGCCATTATACGGTGTACCTGCCGGCGATCGATGATAAGTTCCTCATTCCCATGCTTCATCAACTGCCTGAGGTGAAATGGCAGGTGTTTTCTAAACATGCGACCTTTGATTATACGAGCAGAAATGTCGAGGTTCATCTGATCGATAACGAGAAGTATAATGCAAGTCTTGCATCCTGCAGCGGCTTGCTTACCGGCGGAGGCTTTGAAGGTCCTGCAGAGGCCTTATTCCTGGGTAAAAAGCTGCTTGTTGTACCAATGAAGTTTCAGTATGAGCAGCAATGTAATGCCTTTGCTTTAAAGCAATTCGGTATTCCGGTGATCTGGGGCAGTAATAAGAACTGGCTGCCGGTGCTGAAAGAATGGGTGCAATCGGGGCATGCTGTACAAGTGGACTACCCGGATGAAACCGCAATGGTGATTGACAGGTTGGTAAAACAGTTTGCAAGATAATATGCTTAATTTTCCAGTCCATGATTAATCAGTTCAGAACATCAAATCCGATAAACTTACTGTTGCTTTTTGCATATACTTTCTTTATGCGGATCGTGATCTTGCTGGATATGCCGGAGCAATTAAGCTTTGAGTTCCTGGAACCTTATGCGAAGTTCTTTCTCCAGATTCCCTTACAGAGTACTTTCAGCCCAACAACCAATGTTATTACTGCAGGACTGATTATATTTATCCAGGCGATCATCTTTAATGTGATCATCAACAATCACGGACTTCTTCCAAAGCCCAGTTATCTGCCTGCGCTCTTGTACATCACAGGGGCGAGTTTGTTCATGCCCTTTTTGGTTTTGAGCCCGACTTTGATCTGCAATTTTCTTCTGATCTGGATGATGGATAAGTTGCTCAAGTTAGGCAAGGCGCAAAACGTGATCATGATCATGTTCGATATCGGGATGATCATTGCGGTGGGAACGCTTGTTTATTTTCCTTTCATCGTGATGTTGTTGATGTTATGGCTGTCACTGCTTTTGTACAGGTCCTTCAGCTGGCGGGAGTGGGTTTCGGGCCTGGTCGGATTCATTACCATATTCTTTTTTCTGGGCGTATTCTACTATCTGAACGATAACCTGGGGATGTTCTATAAAATCTGGTTGCCCTTAGCCAATAAGTTTCCGGCAACATTCAAGATCAATTATAACGATTACCTGGTGCTTGTTCCGGTAAGTGTCATGATGGTATTGGCCATGATCCAATTGCGTGAAAGTTTTTTCCGCAGCTTCATCAGTACGAGAAAAGGATTTCAGATGCTTTTTTTTATGTTCATCTGTGCCATTGTGAGTTTCTATACCAAACCGAACTTCAGGCTGTACCATTTCCTGCTCTGTGTGCCGCCGGGTGCAGTACTGCTGGCCTACTATTTTGCAAATGCCAGCAACCGCTGGTTCTATGAAAGTTTGTTCCTGATCCTCGTTTTTGCCATTCAGTACTTTTTGTTCGTTTAACTTTTTTTAACAATTTGACCCCTTGAAACTTGCTAAAGATTGATAGCTTTGTATCATGAAATTTGGCGTAGTAGTTTTCCCCGGTTCCAATTGTGATCAGGACGTAATATATGTTTTAGAGCATATTCTTGGTCAGGAAGTTGTTCGTTTATGGCATAAAGATCATGATCTGCAAGGTGCGGATTTTATCATTTTGCCAGGTGGATTTTCTTTCGGTGACTACCTGAGGTCGGGTGCGATTGCCCGCTTTTCTCCGATTATGCAGGAGGTGGTACGCTTTGCAAATAATGGTGGTTACCTTATGGGGATCTGCAATGGGTTCCAAATTCTTGCAGAGGCCAATCTTGTTCCAGGTGCTTTATTGCACAACGAGAACAGGAAATTTATCTGCAGAAACAGTTACCTGAAAGTTGCGACGACAAATAGCATGCTGACCCGACTGGCAAATCCGGATAAGTTGTTGAAGATTCCTGTTGCACATGGTGAGGGGCAATATTTTGCACACGAGGACACCATAAAAATGCTGAATGACACCGATAGCGTTTTGTTTAGATACTGTGATGCTAATGGCGATATGAGCACCGAATCTAACTTAAATGGTTCTATCGGTAATATTGCCGGGGTTTGTAATGCAGGTCGTAATGTTTTTGGCTTGATGCCACATCCGGAGCGCGCTGCGGACCCTATATTAGACAATCAGGATGGCTTAATTATATTTGAATCCATTCTTGGAATGGTGAATGCGTAATCTTGCAATAGATATCGGTAATACAAACAGTAAGGTTGCTGTATTTGACAGTGGGGCAATTGTTTTTCATGAGGCTGTACCGCGCATTGATGAAGCACGACTGCGTCAGCTGATTTCAGATTACCAGATTGAAAATACTATTCTTTCTAATGTAAACCATTCGCAGGATGCCCTGGTGTCCTTTTTGCAAGCGAATACCCGATATATTCCGTTTTCTGTTGAAAAGAATACCGGAATTCAAAATAACTATAAATCGCCGGCTACTCTTGGATTAGACAGGTGGGCAAAATTGCTCGCTGTACATCAGCTATATGCGGCGCAAGCATGCCTGATCATAGACATGGGTACTTGTATCACTTACGATTACTTGTCTGCTGCGGGAAGCTATGATGGCGGAAGCATCAGCTTAGGCATTCAGATGCGGTTCAATGCGCTGGCGCATTATACCGGAAAGCTGCCGCTGATACAATGGGACCGGGGCGAGGTCATCCCTTCCGGAACGGACACCCAAACTGCGATCATCTCAGGTGTATTGCAGGGGCTGAAGAGTGAACTGGAAGGATTTATAAATCAAAGATATAAAGACAACAATACGTTAAAAATCATGGTAACGGGTGGTGATGCGAGGTTCTTGCTGGGGCAGTTTAAAAACAGCATCTTTGCGGCGCAGATCATTCATGATCCCTACTTGGTACTTAAAGGATTAAATGAAGTCATTGCATTTGAATATGTTTAAAAAGATAAATTATACCGCAGCTGTATTGGCACTGCTTTTCGGCACCGCGGCAAAAGCCCAGGTTACTACACAGTCTCCTTATTCGAGGTATGGACTCGGGAATATAAAACCCTTGGTGCTGCCGCAATACCGGGCAATGGGCGGTATTTCTACAGCGATATTCAGCCCTACAGGCTACAGCAATATCAACATGCAAAATCCGGCTTCCTACGCGGGTATTTCGCTGACAACGGCTGATATCGGTGCCAGTGGTACCATCATGAACCTTAAAAAAGGTGATGCGAGTGAGCGGAGCTTCAATGGTTCATTAAATCACGTTACCCTGGCTTTCCCGGTAAGTCGTGGATCGGCATTGAGTGTCGGTGTATTACCATATACGGAACTTGGGTACGAGTTTTCTAACCGTGCCACCCTGACCTCAGCAGGTGGGACAACCTCTGAGCAGATCGACTATCTTTATTCTGGAGAAGGCGGCTTGAACAAAGCTTATCTTGGTTACGGTTTTCAAATCGGGGAACACTTCCGCCTGGGTGCCAACGCAGAATATATCTTTGGTAATCTGATGCAGACGGGATCCTCTGAATTGGTGAACCAAACGGATGGAAATGGAAATTCCAACGTGATTAATGCCAGGGTACAATCAAAGAACAGCATAGGTGGAATGTCCTTTAGCTACGGAGCACAGTATAATATTCCATTTAACACCAAAACCTCTTTTACACTTGGTTATTCCGGATCTGCCGGTTCGAATATCAATTCTAAGCGCTCTATCGTAGCGACTCAATATTTGAAAAATCCGACTACGGGTGATGAGAACACAGCTTTGGATACTTTATCGAACATGCAGCGCCCTAATGCGAAGATGAAGTTGCCGATGATGCACAACTTCGGTATTTCACTGCAGAAGTATAATGTTTGGGTAATCGGTGCAGATTACCGACGGGGTAAATGGTCTGACTTCTCCATAGGGGACGTCAATCAGCAGTTGCAGGACACTTACGGGTTTTCCGTTGGTGGACAGATCACCCCGGACATTACCTCGATCGGCAGTTACTGGAACAGGGTAGATTACCGCCTGGGGTTCAGTTATGACAAGACTTACGTACAGCTGAACAACCAGGATATTAAGCAGTCTGCAATAAGCTTAGGTTTTGGTTTTCCTTTAGCCCCGTCACCATCAAGAAGGTCTTTTTATAAGATCAACTTTACCACGGAGATCGGTAAACGCGGAGCTTTGACGAATGGATTGATTCAGGAGAACTTTGTAAACTTCCATTTAGGATTTACGCTGAATGACCGTTGGTTCCAACGTTTCAAGTTTGACTAATGAAAAGCAGTCGTTTGCATCTTGTTGTGGTTGCATGCATAAGCGTGATGTCGCTTCATGCATGTAATGATGATGATTTGAAAAAGGTGGAGACGGTTAAGCTGCAAAAAGAGGCATTTAATGCAAATCGCACCTTTGGTGCCGAGGTGATTTACAGCGATTCTGCAAAGGTTAAAGCGAAGGGCTTTGCGCCCATTCTGGATAAGGTGACGCCAAATTCGGGCGGTAACTACCAAGAGATGCCGAAAGGCGTAAAAATCGAGTTTTTCGATGAACTTCAGGCATCCAAGGGTACCATCACCTCGGAGTATGCGATCATGAAGGAGACCGAGCAGATCACGATCTTCCGGAAGAATGTGGTTGTGATCAATGCCAATCTCACTTTTAATACCGAAGAGTTGGTATGGAATCAAAACAATAAGCAATTCACCTCACCCAAGGGAATCATTACTAAACCAGACGGTACGGTAATCAACGCAATCAACTTTCAGGCACCCGAAGATTTCAGTACTGTAGCGTTTGAGAACGCTTACGGGGAGACCTATATCAAAGGCGATCTGACCCAATAAAATTCGCCTTTTTAGGGTGATATAAGGCTAATTTTTAATTACTTATTCAAATACGATTATATATTTTCTTTTTTTCGCAAAAGTTGTATCTTGCGCCCTCTTAAAAAAAGTAAATAAAGATTATTATGGGTTTAATGACATTTTTGCGTAATCGTGCAGGCTACATTTTGATTGGCGCCATCGGTTTCGCAATTGTTGCATTTTTATTAGGTGACGCGCTTAGTGCAGGGAAGCCATTCTGGGCGGAATCTCAGAGAGTCGTTGGAACCGTAGATGGGGAAGATATCAGCATTGACGATTTCGGAAGGAAAGTAGAGCAAACTGAAGCACAGTTCAGACAACAATACGGTGGTGCTGCGAATCCGCAGATGCAAGCGATGGCAGTGGAGAATGTTTGGAATGCTGAAGTTGCAAATATTGTTTTATCCAAAGAATATAACCGTTTAGGACTTTCAATTTCTGGCGACGAGTTGTTTGATCTATATCAAGGCAGCAAACCAAGCCCATTAATTGTACAATATTTTGGCAATCCACAAACTGGTCAGGTAGACCGTGCTGCTGTAATTGGTTCTTTGAAGCAGGCGCAGAAAAATGCGGAGCTTAAAGCCCAGTGGGATATGCTTGAAGCAGAGGTGGAGAAACAGGCCCTACAGCAAAAATATGCTAACCTGGTTAAAAACTCTGTATACGTAACCTCGCTTGAGGCAAACGAAGAGTATATCAACAGGAACAAACTGGCAAACTTCAGCTACGTATCCTTAGATTATGCTAGTATCGCTGATGCTTCTGTGAAACCAACAGATGCTGATTTTAATGATTATTACGCTAAAAACAAGAAACTATTTGATAACCCGGCTGAAACCCGCAGCTTCAACTACGTTTCTTTTAATGTTAGTCCGACAAAAGCGGATTCATTAGCCATTGCTAAGCAGGTAGAGAAACTGGCACAGGATCTAAGGACCAGCCAAAACGATTCCTTGTTTGCTGCTGTGAATTCAGATGTTAAAGTTCCATTTACCTATTTGACCAAAGGCAGACTTGATCCGGCAGTAGATTCCGCAGTATTTGCATTGCCTGCAGGTGGCATTTACGGTCCAGTGTTGACGAACGGTTCTTACAAACTGGCTAAGGTTGTTAATGCCCGTTTATCACCGGATTCGGTAAAAGCAAGTCACATTCTGTTAAACCCGGCAACCTTGGGTGGAGTTGACGTTGCGACGAAACTTGCTGACTCGCTAAAAACCCTGGTTCAGAAAGGTGGAAACTTTGCACAGCTTGCTTCGCAATACAGCGTTGATGGCTCTAAAGATAAAGGGGGAGACCTTGGTACTTTCAGCCGTGGCCAAATGGTTCCGGAATTTGAGAATGCTGCATTCGATGGACAAGCAGGAGATTTGAAAGTTGTACAGTCTCAATTTGGCGTACACCTGATCAAAATTGAAAAACAAGTCGGTTCATCTAAAGTGGTGAAGCTTGCTTATATCGAGAAGAACCTTGCACCTAGCAGCAAAACTAAAGAGGCGGCCTACAAGAAGGCAACGAACTTCCTTGCTGGCGTGAATGAAAAGAACTTTACCGCGGAAGCAAAGAAAAACGGTTATACCGTAGCTGTAGCAGATAAAATTACAGCAAGCCAGGGTTATGCGCCAGGCCTTGATACACCACGTCCGATTATTAAGGCTGCATTCGATGCTTCTAAAGGTGATGTGCTTGATCAGGTGTTCCAGATGGAAGACTCCTATGTTGTAGCACAGCTTACCGATATTCGTCCGAAAGGCTTGTTACCACTTGAAGCGGTGAAAAAGGACATTACTCCAGCGGTCATTACTGCTGTTAAAGCTAAAATGCTGACAGAGAAGATGAATGCGGCGGTAAAGGGTGCTTCAAGCATCAACCAGGTTGCTCAGAAATTGGGTAAGCCGGTGACACCGGTTCAGAATGTGGTTTTTGCAAACCCGATCTTACCAGGTGCAGCGCAGGAAAATAAACTTATTGGTGCCGTTTTTGGAACGCCAGTGAACAAAGTTGGCGGGCCGATTGATGGCGAACGTGGTGTGTATGTTTATGCAGCAACGAGCTTCAGTAAACCGGCACCGTTAGCCAATACTTACAAACAAAAAGAAACCATGTCCCTTGGTGTTGCGCAACGCTCATTAGGCGCTGCCTTCCAGGCACTTCAGGACAAAATCAAGATAAAAGACAATAGGGTGAAATTCTATTAATCTTATTTTACGTAATTTTGTAACCGGAAGAATCTCTCTTCCGGTTTTTTTATGTCGTAAAAAATGGAAATTCAGGAAAATATAGTCAACAAAGTAGCATCCAGCGGTTTAATCACTTTAGACCTGGAAGCTTACTATGATCAGGCCGAGCGCGTGGTCTATGATATCAAGGACAATCTTTTTCATGGACTTATCTTAAGGGAAAAGGATTTCCGGGAGTTTATTAAAACCCACGACTGGTCACAATACACGGGGAAGAACGTTGCAATCACCTGCAGTGCCGATGCAATTGTGCCAACATGGGCTTACATGTTACTGTCTAACCGACTTAGTCCGTATGTAAATGAGCTTGTTTTCGGAAGTCTGGAAACGCTCGAGGCTATTCTTTTGAGTAAAGCACTTGCTAAGATTGATTTCAACACCTTTGCGAATGAACGTGTTGTGGTAAAAGGCTGTGCAGACATTGATATTCCAGTATTTGCTTATGTAGAAATTACCAGACAGTTGAGTAAAGTGGCCAAAAGCATCATGTATGGGGAACCATGCTCTACGGTGCCGATCTATAAGCGAAAGGATTAATTGGAAAGCTTTTTGTTTAACGCCCGGATGAGATATTTCCTTCTGTTGCTTTCCCTAAGCTTGTTTAGCCTCCATGTTTTTGCACAGGAGTTGCCGGTGAAACCGGAACCCGTATTCCAACCGGGGGAGGTTTTGAAGTACAAACTTAAATATGGTTTTATTACCGCCGCTGAAGGTACCTTAAAGGTGCTAAACACAGATCTGAAGTTTGAAGACAAGCCCACTTACAGGCTTTCTGTTGATGGACGTACTTCCGGAACTTTTGATGTGTTCTACAAAATCAGAGATCATTATGATTCGTACATTGACCGTGAGACGCTGACACCTTACTTCTACCAGGAAAACATCCGGGAGGGCGGGTATCGGAGAACGGATAAAGCGAGATTCAACCAGAAGACTCGAAAGGTGGTTTCCAATAGGGGAACCTTTACGGGGCCGACCAATCAGACCTTTGATCTTGTGTCTGCCTACTACTTCTCCAGAAGTCTGGATGTATCTAAGATGAAGGTGGGTGACAAGTTCAAGCTCAACTACTTTCTCGGTGATGAGATCAGTCAGCTGGAAATCGCGTTTGTAGGGCGTGAAGTGATCAAGACCAATCTGGGAAAAATAAGATGCCTTAAATTCAGTCCTTCTATTCAGCCAGGACGTATTTTCAGGAAAGATAGTAAACTATACCTATGGATAACAGATGATGGCAACAGGGTGCCTGTAAAAGCGCAGGTAGAGATTCTGGTTGGCGCTGTTACCATGGAAATTTCATCGGCAGAGGGTTTGAAATATCCGCTTGCCAAAACCAATTAATATGATAGAAGTACAAAATACCCTTGTACATGAAGATGTGATCTCTGAAAGCTTCGTGTGTAATTTGAATAAATGCAAGGGAATATGCTGTGTAGAAGGAGATGCCGGGGCACCACTGGAGCATGCAGAGAAGGCAATTCTGGAGGATATTTATCCTAAAATCAAACATCTGCTTGCACCACGGGGTATTGCAGCCATAGAGGAGTATGGAACGTCGGTTCTGGATATGGACGGGGACCTGACCACACCATGTGTGGATGGGAACAAAGAATGCGCTTATGTGACCTTTGAAAACGGCATCACAAAGTGCGCCATCGAGAAGGCTTATGAACAAGGTTTGGTGGATTGGCCAAAGCCTATCTCCTGCCACCTATATCCAATCCGTATTACGCAATATCCGGAGTTCGAGGTGTTGAACTACGACCGGTGGAGCATATGCAGCGATGCCTGTACTTTCGGCAGGGAGTTGAAGGTTCCGGTATACCAGTTTCTTAAAGGACCACTGATCCGTAAATATGGTTTAGAATGGTATACGCAGCTGGAGCAATCTGTTGCGAACCAGGAGCCAAGCGCGCTATAACAAACGGTCTATAAACAAAAAGAGGGTGTCCAAATGACTTGGACACCCTCTTTTTGTTTATGATCAAATAGCTATTTAATTGCTTTTTGCATTGGATTTGTGCCGATAGACTGGCCTCTTGCAGCGGTTGCACCGCTTTGTTTAAACAACTGGAATTTCGAAGGTTTAGCTTCACCACCCCAGATGTTGTTCGACTCGTCGATATCAGCGGTTTCGCGCATTGGGTCTAGTTTAATCGAAGCTACTTCCTTGTCTTCAACATAGAACTTAGAGCCATTTTTTTCGTTGTGGCGCCAGATCTGCGCAGGAATGCGGTCGATCTTTTTAGTACCGTCTTTGTAAGTAAATTCCAGAATAACCGGCATGATCAATCCGCCTTTGTTGCTGAAGTTTACTTCATAAAAGTATTTACCAGCATACTTAGCCTGTTCAGCAGAGGACAGCTGTTCGATCTGTCTGGCAAACTCCATCTTTTGTGCAGTGGTATCTACTTTTTCCATGCCGCGGGCATATCTCCAGTAGAAGTCTCTTGCATTTTTATCCTGGTCGGTGTAGAATACGATTCTTTTATCCTCGCGATTTCTAATCTTGGAGATGTCTTCAAAGGCATTAACTGCAGGCTTATCGACTCTAGCCGTAATGGTTCTCGGTGCAGGGATCTTACCATTGAAGTCCGGGCGCGCAACTTTAACAGAATCTAGCGCAATGTCAACGGCATCCGTGCTGTAGAACCAGCCTCTCCAGAACCAATCCAGGTCTTCACCGCTGGCATCTTCCATGGTTCTGAATAGATCCGCTGGTGTAGGGTGTTTGAAAGCCCATCTTCTAGCATATTCTTTGAAAGCATAGTCGAACAACTCGCGACCCATAATGGTCTCACGAAGGATGTTTAAGGCCGTTGCCGGTTTAGAGTAAGCATTAGGTCCAAAACGTACAATGTTTTCAGAGTTGGTCATTACCGGCTCCAGCTGATCTTTCGGCAGTTTCATGTAGTCTACAATCGTATAGGCAGGACCTTTTTTGCTTGGGAATTTGTTATCCCAAAGTTCTTCTGTTAAGTACTCCAGAAAAGAGTTCAAACCTTCATCCATCCAGGTCCACTGGCGCTCATCGCTGTTCACGATCATCGGGAAGAAGTTATGGCCCACTTCGTGGATGATTACTCCCAGCATGCCATTTTTGGAAGTCTCGCTGTAGGTACCATCTTTTTCGGTGCGGCCGTAGTTGAAACAGATCATTGGGTACTCCATACCATTTGCAGCCTCAACACTTTGGGCAGTAGGGTATGGGTAAGGGAAGGTAAAATGTGAATACGTTTTAACGGTATGTGCAACAGCTTTGGTTGAGAACTTACGGTAAAGGCCATAAGCTTCTTTACCATAAAAACTCATACACATCACAGATTTACCTTCGATAGGTTGTGCCATTGCATCCCAAACGAATTTTCTGGATGAGGTCCATGCGAAGTCACGTACATTCTGCGCCTGGAAAACCCAGGTTTTTGTCTGTGTGCTTTTTTTAGCTTCAGCGGCTTTTGCTTCGGCAAGTGTTACAATTTCAACCGGTTCTGTTGCGGTAGTTGCTTTTTTGTATCTGCTCAGCTGTGCAGGGGTTAACACGGCATTGTAGTTAATCACCTCTCCGGTTCCGCCAACGACGTGATCCGCAGGTACAGTGATCTGCACCTTGAAATCACCAAAAGTAAGGGCAAATTCACCACGGCCAGTGAACTGGTGGTTTTGCCAGCCCTGGAAATCGCTGTATACGCATAATCTTGGATACCATTGTGCCATGGTAAACAGGTAGTTGCCATCTTCCGGGAAGAATTCATATCCACCACGTCCGCCAAAAACCATCCTGTCGGTAATTTTATAGTCCCAGCCAACGTTGAACACGAATTTTTGACCAGATTTAAGTGGTGTTGGCAATTCAACACGCATCATGGTCTTGTTCACCGTGTAGATTAATTTTTTGCCTGAAGCATCAGTAAGGTTGGTGACGTTTACGCCGTAACCGTTTTCTTTAGCTTCTGCTGCTGCACGATCTACCATTTGGATGGTAGACATGGAAGGCATTTTGCTGCTGGACTGATAACCGGCGTTTTTGGTTGTGCTATGTTCGTTTTCGTCCAGTTGTAACCAGATGTAAGTCAGCACATCGGGGGAGTTGTTGGTGTAGGTTACGGTTCCTGTACCTTTAAGAATCAGATTTTTCTCGTCAAGCGTACACTTGATGTCATAATCGGCCTGTTGTTGCCAGTACTTCACGCCTGGTGCACCGCTCGCAGTACGCTGCTCATTCGGTGTAGTCAGGATGGTTCCCAATTGTTCGAACTTATTGCCATGGTTACTTCCAGGATTGTTCTGGATGTTCTGTGCGCGTAAGCCCTGAAAGGCGGCACCGGCAATAAGCAAAGAGATGTAGAGTTTCTTCATTATTGTTTTTTATGGAATGTTTAAATTTAAAGTGTTTTTTTGTAAACCGAAAAAAGATTCCAATTATGCAAAAGAGAATGCCCCGACTGCTATTAATTTGTTACCTAATCCTGGGGTTCTTGGTACCGGTAAACCTTAGTGCTGAAAGTTTCCACCCTTTTCATGTAAGTTCTACAGATATCAACTATAATCCTAAAACGAATACACTTGAAGTTAGCTGCAGGATCTTTACCGACGACTTTGAGCTTGCGCTGGCTAAGGCATACCATACGAAGACCGACCTGTCATCCGATGCCCGCCATAAAGCGATGGATGTGCTGGTGAAAAAATATGTACTTTCCAATATCGGCTTTAGGACGCCCGCGAAAACCCTGGATTTGACTTATCTCGGCTTTGAAAAGGATAACGAGGCAACGATCGTTTACCTGGAATCTGAGCCGGTGCAAGGCTTGAAAAAAATTGAAACAACCAATAGTGTGCTGTACGACCAGTTTGATGATCAATCAAACATCATGCATTTCAGCGGTTATGGGAAACGCAAGAGCAGTAAACTTGACTATCCCGACCGGAAAATTGTAGTTGAGCTTTAATCGGGCGAACTGCAATCGAGGAACGCAATCAAGCACAACATAAAACGGAGCCATACTCGGTTGGAATTAAACAGAAAATGCATAAAGATCTTTCCAGACTTCTTAAAATTGCTAGCGCGCCATCAAGGCTGATTATCGGACTGATGTCGGGTACCTCTTTAGATGGGCTGGATATCGCCTTGTGTAAATTTCATGGCAGTGGCCCCGGCACAAAGGTGGAACTGCTGCAATTCAAAACGGTTAGCTACCCGGAGGAGGTTAAATCAAGGCTAAAGCCAATCAGTTCTAAGCCGGTGGTGGAGCTTCAAGCTGTAACACTGTTAAACGACTGGCTGGGCTGTTATTTTGCAGATCTCATCAATGCGGCATTAGCAGAATGGAACATCAGTCCGAGGCAAGTGGATTTGATTGCGAGCCATGGACAAACCATTTTCCATGCCCCGTTTTTTCAACATCAGTTGACGCCTTATGGCGATGCAACGCTGCAGATTGGTGATGGCGACCATATTGCGGTGAAAACAGGTATCATCACCCTGAGTGACTTCCGCCAGAAGCACATTGCTGCAGGGGGAGCGGGAGCGCCACTAGCGCTGTATGGAGACTATCTGCTATTTTCAGATGCTGAAGAACACCGGGTGTTGCTGAACATCGGCGGCATTGCGAATTTCACCTGGCTACCTGCATTGCAGCAAAAGCAAAATGAAGGTCTGTTACCGAAGGTTTTTTCCACCGACACCGGTTCCGGAAATACGCTGATGGATCAATATGTTCAAAAGCACTTCCCTGGAAAGCAGTATGATGAGGATGCTAAGATCGCGTTAAGCGGGCAAGTACATGTAGATCTTCTGACACGTCTTTTGGAGCTGCCATTCTTCAAACTCGAATTTCCTAAAACTACCGGCCCCGAAGTATTCAGCTTAAGTCATCTGGAGCAAGTCATTGATGAAGTTGAAAGCCAGGAGCAGCGTGTAGTTGCGGCTGAAGGCGCTCAGGCCCCGATCTCCGCGGCAGATGTACTAGCAACCTTAGCCCAATTTAGTGCAATCGGGATTGTCCGTGCGCTTAAGGCAACGATTCCTGCCGGAATAGCCTATAAGGTTTATGTAAGTGGCGGTGGCATGCACAATCCTTTGCTGATTCAGCATCTGGAAGCACAACTCGGGAAAAAGCTGGAAAGTACGGCATTACTGGATTTGAATCCGGATGCGAAGGAAGCTGTGTTGTTTGCACTGCTTGCAAACGAATGCATCAGCGGGCCGGAGATCAATATTGAAGGCCAGCCCGCCGTTGCAATGGGTAAAATCAGTCTACCAGGTTAAATGGCCTGTGTTTCTGCTTTTAGCCATTCAGCTTCTTCAGCAGTTAGGTGTGGACTGAGTCTATCGAAAACAAGCGCATTGTAAGCATTTAACCAGTCGAGCTGATGCTGTTCCATCAGTTCTCTCTGTACGATCGATGTATTGATCGGAGCGATGGTGAGGCATTCGAAAGCATACCACACATTGAATTCATTCTGATCTGCTACAACTGTATTTACCAGATTTTCAATGCGGATACCATGTTTTCCAGGGCGATAAACGCCAGGCTCTACGGAAGTGATCATGCCAGGCTCTAAAGCTACCGGGGTAGGTGTTGGGTTAAACACCTGCGGACCTTCATGTACGTTCAGGAAATAACCTACGCCATGGCCAGTTCCATGCCCGTAGTTGATCGCATGGTCCCAAAGCGGCCTGCGGGTAATTGCGTCGATCTGATAGCCACAGGTGCCTTGCGGAAAGCGTACCTTACAACCATCAATCATGCCTTTTAAAACCAGTGTATAGTCGCGTTTTTCCTCGTCAGTTGTGGGGCCCATTGGAATGGTCCGGGTAATGTCTGTGGTGCCATAGAAATACTGGCCGCCTGAGTCAACGAGGAACAAGCCCTGAGCTTTAACCTCTACATCGCTTTCCGCAGATGCGGAGTAGTGTGGCAGGGCACCGTGCGCAGCATAAGCACTGATGGTGTTAAAGCTGTCGCCGACAAAACCATCTTGTTCTGCGCGGTATTTTCTCAATTGGGCGGCAGCAGAAAGCTCCGTGATGGTGGTCTTACCGATCTGCTCAGCTAACCACTTCAGGAAACGGGTAATTGCAACACCGTCCTTGGTCATCGCAATGCGTGTGTTCTCCAGTTCTGTATCGTTCTTAACCGCTTTCAGATTTGTGGAGGGGTTGGTGTCCTTTATGATCCTGACCGATTTAGGGATCAACTTCAGGTATGCATAGCAGTTTCTTTTTGGGTCGATAAGAATGGAGCTGTTTTCAGGTAGTTTAGCCAGTGCAGATTCGATTTCTGCGTAAGGGCAAACTTCCACACCATTTTTTAGCAAGGCGAGCTTTTCTTCTTCGGTAAGTTTATGCTCATCCATGTATAACTTGGCATGATCCTGACTGATCAATGCGAAACTCAGGACCACCGGATTATAGCTGACATCCTTACCGCGGATGTTAAACAGCCAGGCTAGATCATCCAGTGAGGAGATCAGATGATAGTCTGCATCACTTGCAGCAAGCACCGCCCGAACCGCAGTAATTTTTGAGCCTACAGATTGTCCGATATGCTGCTCATCAATCAGGAATGCGGCTTCTGAAGGAAGTGCGGGACGATCGTTCCAGATCGGGCTCAGGTAGTCACGGTCAACTAAAGTAATACCTTTTAACCCAAGTTTATCACTGATCAGTTCACCCAATCCTACTGATACCAGTTTCTCATCAGCAGCAACCTTAGCACCCTTAGCTAGTTTATCTGCAAGCCACTGTATATATTCGGGGGCATGCTGTACTTTTTGTTTCACCAGCTCAAATCCGCTCCCTGCAAGTTGTTCTGTTGCCTGTTCAAAGTATCGGAAGTCGGTCCAAAGTCCGGCAAAGTCATGTGTAATCACCAATGTGCCCGCCGAGCCTCTGAAGCCGGAGACAAAAGGAATACACTTGTAATATTTAGGTAGGTATTCTGAGATATGAGGATCTGCGGAAGGAATGATATAAGCTTCGACCTGATCTGCTTTCATTTGATTGCGGATCTCGCTTAGTTTTTCTTGATATGTCATATTAATCGATCTTAATATTTTTGAATGAAGCAAATTTAATAAAAATGGGCTCTAATCATAATTTGATGCCCAAGCGACGATACCTTCAGTAACCGCTATCTTTCCGCTGTTCCAGAATGGTCTGCAGGCGCTCGGGCAGTGCAGAAAGCAGGTCGTACCCGGTGGCTGCTTCTATGTCATTCACGGTTACCAGGTACTTGCGCCAGTCGGCATCTACAGCGTTCACGTTGGCGGTACTGATGGCGATCACCCTGGTGCTGGCGTTTACACGGGAAAGGTCCCGGTTGCCCTTAGATAATACCACGGCGACCTTCCACAAATTGGCTGGCACGGCGATGTTACCATTGGCGATTGTCTTTGCCGGCCCTTTGCTGCCAATACCACCAGTACCGTAGTTACCCATGATGATGTAGATTTCGTTGCCAAGATCGACCAGGCTTCGCAGGTAAGCCTCAAAATTCGCCCAGGTGCGCTGGTTGTTCTTTGGCGCCTGTGGTACCATATTCGTCATCAGGAAGGTCGCGCTGTTTGCGGCAGGGGAGCTGCTCCGGTCTGCAGAAGGACAATTATGCCCTCTGTCGAAACCCGAACCGGTATAACTGCTGCTGGTGGCCATGTAGAAGTCCGGGGGAAGATCGCTGAAGCCTGCAAAGTTGTCCATGCGTTCAGCAACCTTCGTCGTGCTGCTTGCGTCCAGGTGCCAGCTCACCCAATTGGGGATGGCCCTACTTCGGCTGTACGATTGCGTGTAATATTTAAGATCGAGGAAATAGTTTTCTGGTGTGGTGGAGGAGGCTTTCGATGGATTCCCGAACAGCATATTGCTGTCATCACCCTTCTCCGGCTGTATATCATCATCGTAAATTAGTCCCCTGGCCTTGCCTGAAAAGCTGCTTGTGTTTGTTTGGAAGCCAAGGCCTTGCTGCTGACCGGCACCTGATGGGATAAGTGAATCGCTGGTTACAGTAATTTGCCTGCTGGCTTGGGCTATTTTGACGAAGATGATGTCATCGATGTTGATCCGCGCAGCGGCATTGGACCCAGTATTTTCAATCCGAATCCGCATTTTATAAAACGGTTTTAAGCTGAAGGTGTCCGTCACCAGTGCCCGGTTTTTCTCCTGGATGGAATTTCCGACCTGACTGTAGTGTTTACCGCCATCGAGCGATACCATTAGCTTCCATGTTGATGTGGGATCCTGGCCATAAAGGCCATGGGATATGTAGATCTGATGGATGTTTTCCAGGTCGAAGTTCATGCCGATGCTACCTGTTTTCATGCGAATGCTGCGCAGACCGTTCTTCAGGTCTGCAGCAGAACTTCCAATCAAGGCATTATTCAGATTCCAGCTGCCAGTATTTAAATCCAGATCTGCATTACTATAGCTGCATTTTATTCCCGATTCAAAATCTTCACCGATAAGATCAGCCATTTTGTTCGATGCTGCAGGCTTTAAGACTTCCGTCTTGCTGACAGGCGTATTGTTTGTAGCTTGAAATCCGGTGGTAATTGCAAGCGCAATTCCGCTATAAAAGAATAAGTTTCTGATAAACACCTTGCAAAAGTAAACAATTCCCGAGGCCAGGGCGTTTCCTTTTAAACCTCCAATTATACTTATGAATAACTCGAACCTCCATCCAAGGGATAGTAAAACAGTAAGTCTATGGCAACAGCAGCCAGGTCTGGACCAGCAGCAAGATGTTGTCTATTCAGGAACGATATATGATGTCGTGATTGTTGGTGCCGGCATTGCCGGGCTTACTACGGCATTGCTGCTGCAGGAGCAGGGTAAAAACTGCATTATCCTGGAAGGCCATAATATAGGTTTTGGTACCACGGGTGCAACAACTGCGCACTTGAATACCTTTCTGGATACCTCCTACGATCAGGTGGCTCAGGATTTTGGTGAAGATGGTGCCAGAACCCTGGCAAATGCAACCAAGGAATCGATTTCCCTTATTCAGGAGCTTGTCGAAAGGTACCAGATCGATTGTGATTTTACGTTTAAAGACGGCATCATCTATTCAGAAACCGAAGCGGAGACAAAGTCCCTGCTCAGCTTGCTTGAAGCATCGCGGAAAGCAGGGGTTGAGGCCGTTGAAATCCGCGACAATGGTATTCCGGTACCATTTGAATTTGCTGTGGTGTTCAACGATCAGGCTGAATTTCACCCGATGAAGTACTGCATGGGATTGGCGGCAGCCTTTCAAAAACTCGGTGGCACCATCGTGGAAAATGCCTTTGTTCGTAAAACAACAACCTCGGATGCCCTTCAGGTCGCTCATACCGACCGTTTTGAAATCAAAGGACACAATTTGGTATACACTACTCATATGCCGCCAGGATTAACGGTGTTTGATGTGGAGTGCTTCCCATACCGCAGTTATGTGCTGGGTATTAAACTTACAAATGGCGATTATCCGAAGAACATGGCCTATGACATGAAGGATCCATACCATTACATCCGTACCCACACGATTGATGGGCAACCCTATTTAATTTTAGGTGGTGAAGACCACAAAACCGGTCATGATGATCCTGAGGCTGCTTTTCAGGCCCTAGAGGAATATGCCAGGAAATACTGGTATGTCGACAGCATCGATTATCGCTGGTCGGCACAGTATTACGTTCCTGCTGACGGACTGCCTTTCATTGGTAAAATGCCTGGTTTTGATGATCATACCTTCGTGGCTACCGGTTTTAGCGGCAATGGTATGATCCTGGGTACCATCACCGGCAAGGTACTTCGTGATGCTATTCTTGGAAAAGAAGACGAATATCAGAAGCTGTTCAGTCCATCCAGGATAAAACCCGTTGCCGGCTTCAAGGACTTCGTTGCAGAAAATGCTGACGTGGCCTATCACTTTGTTGCCGACCGGCTGGGCACTGAGGACATGGAAAGCTTTGCTGAGCTGGCACCAGACAGCGGTGAAGTGGTCGAATATAAAGGTCAGAAGATTGCGGTGTATAAAGATCCTCAGGGGCAGATCACAGCTTTAAGTCCAACGTGTACCCACGCGGGCTGTATCGTAAAGTTTAATCCTGTGGAAAAAAGCTGGGATTGTCCGTGTCATGGAGGCCGCTATGATCTGAAAGGGCAGGTGATCACCGGACCGCCAGTATTGAATCTGAAACAAATCAACAATCCTGGCGAATAGCCAGCAACCTACCATATACCTACACTATGAAAGCAGCAGTATTTCACAAACCTGGCGATATCAGTTATGATACCGTTCTCGATCCCCGTATAGAAGAAGGTGGCGATGTCATCCTCCGGGTTACGTCAACCGCAATCTGTGGCTCAGATCTGCATATCCTCAGCGGCGCCGTGCCACAACCTACCGACATGATCATGGGTCATGAATTCATGGGCGTGGTGGAAGAAGTGGGGCCCGCAGTTAAAAACTTAAAGAAAGGCGACCGGGTGATCGTTCCCTTTCCGATCGCCTGCGGATCCTGTTTTTTCTGTAGTCATGGCGCATCTCCGCATTGCGAAAACTCCAACTACAAACATTATGGACCAAATGGCGATATGGCAGACCAGAAAGGTGCTGCCTTGTTCGGCTACACGGACCTCTATGGGGGTTACTCCGGCGGACAGGCTGAATATGTTCGTGTGCCTTACGCAGATATCAGCCCACGCAAGATCCCTGATAACCTCACGGATGAACAGGCTTTGTTCCTGACGGATATCTTCCCGACCGGCTGGTCTGCGATTGACTGGGCACAGCTTAAAGGCGGTGAAGTGGTGGCCATCTTCGGTTCAGGACCTGTTGGACTGATGGCGCAGAAGGCCGCCTGGATCAATGGGGCAAGCCGTGTAATTGCAATAGATCCGCTGGACTATCGCCTGGAACGTGCCAAAGCTGTGAACAAGGTTGACACGCTAAACCCGCACAAAGTAGATGTTATAGAGGCTATTCGCGAAATGACTGGTGGCCGCGGTGCGGATGTTTGTGTCGACGCAGTAGGCTTTGAGCCGGAACGTAATGTACTGGATAAACTAAAATCGACCATAAACTTCCAGAAAGGCAGTATTAAAGTAATGGAAGCATGCTTTAAAGCTGTTCGCAGAAGTGGAACAGTCTCCATTGTGGGTGTGTATGGAAGCCCTTACGATGCTTTCCCGGTTCACCGGATGTTTGATAAAGGCATCACCATCAAGCAGGGACAGGCACCTGTGCTGAACTACATTGATCACCTGATCGAGCTGGTGAAAGAGGAGAAGGTAGTGCTTGATGACATCATCAGTCATAACCTGCCTTTGAGTGAGGTCGCACATGCGTATAAGATATTCGATGAAAAAGAGGACGACTGTATAAAGGTGATTTTAAAGCCTTAAACAAAAACACTAGTTACTTTCATTATTCAACTAAAAAGCCGCTTGACAGATGTGTTAAGCGGCTTTGAACTAGTGGTTCCGGTCTTAGCTGTGTTGTTGTTAAACTATTTTTCTTCAAACTGCTTTCTGGCCATCGCAGCTTGCGCCTCGTCGGTCATTACATTACCCATGGTCACCATTGCTTTTGCAGACAGGCCATAGATCAATCGATGCTCACCCTTCATTAGCGCTTCGTACCCCGCCTTTGCCACATCAGCAGGGCTGTCCTTTTTACCTTGGTTGGCTACCGTATCTTCTGCGTTGGCGTTGATAAAGAACCCGGTATCCGTCGCATCCGGTGCGAGCAGGGTCATGGTTACATTTGTATCTTTTATTTCATTGATGAGTGCTTCGGTAAAGGAGCGAACAAATGCCTTCGAAGCTGCGTAAACCGACATCAAAGGGTTAGGACTAAAACTTGCCACAGAACCCAGCTGCAGAATCCTTCCTTCATTGCGAGCCACCATCTCTTTAAGGTAATAATGTGTAAGACTAACCAGACTCACGACATTGGTATGGACCACTTCCAGGTTCTTTTTCAGATCTGTTTCAATGAAAGGACCTGCTTCACCAATACCCGCATTATTCACCAGGACGTCGATCTGTAGCCCCAATGCCTTTACTTCCTGGTAAAGCTCATCTGCTGCGCCGTCGCGGCTAAGGTCTTTTTCTAAATAGTGAAAGGTCCCTTGTGGATATAGCATGGCAAATTCTTCTTCAATGCTGCCATGGCGCTCTGGTGTACGTGCCACCATGATGATGTTGTAGTTGTCTTTCGCGAAAAGTTTGGCCAGTTCATAGCCAATACCTTTTGTAGCACCTGTGATCAGTGCGGTTTTATTACTGTTTTCCATAGTTCAAGGTTTAGCAGATTAACAGGAGAGAAATCAGTAAGTTTTAAATAATCTTTCAAACATTGCAAATGCTGCTTTGTTAAAAATGGACCTAAGTATCAACCTAAATCATACCCATGGAAAACTACAACATAAACGTAAATCCAAGCGACAAATACCCGAAACCACCCTTCCCCAAACAGGAGCAATCTGTACCCGGACAGGAAAAGCTGATGCAGCCCCTGGCGGACCACGGCGAGGAATCCTACAAAGGGAGCGGCCGGCTAAAGGGCAAAAAGGCCATAATCACTGGAGGTGACTCCGGTATCGGTAAGGCCGTAGCCATCGCCTTTGCACGTGAAGGTGCAGATGTACTGATCAGCTATCTCGATGAATCTGAAGATGAGGATGCAGAGCATACTGCTGAACTGGTGCGTGCGGCAGGACAGAAGGCTGTTCTGGTAAGAGGCGACATCCGCGAGGAGGCACACTGCATGAGTATTGTGAAGCATGCGATACAGGAATTTGGAAAAATTGATATTCTGGTTAACAATGCCGCCTACCAGATGGCACAGCAATCATTGCAGAACATTCCTTCAGAACAATGGCGCCGGACCTTTGATACCAATATTACGGCGATGTTTTACCTGTGCAAAGCGGCCGAACCATACATGAAGCCGGGCAGCAACATCATCAATACAACGTCAATCAATGCCTACAATCCAAATGCCTCATTGCTGGACTATGCGGCGACAAAAGGGGCTATCCAGAACTTTACCGCTAACCTGAGTCAAATGCTACTGGAAGCTGGTAAAGGCATCCGTGTAAATGCTGTGGCACCAGGACCCATATGGACGCCACTTATTCCTTCGACCATGCCAGAACCGGAAAAATTTGGAGAGAACACGCCGATGGGAAGACCCGGGCAGCCGGTAGAAGTGGCTTATGCCTATGTTTTCCTTGCTGCAGATGAGGCAAGTTATATTTCGGGTGCAACAATTCCAGTAACAGGAGGTAGAATATCAATATAATGGGAAAAGGAATCATATATCCAGGTCAGCCGTATCCATTAGGCGCCACCTGGGACGGAGAGGGGGTAAATTTTGCGCTGTTTTCCGAAAATGCCAGAGCGGTTGAAATATGTTTGTTTGATCATGAGGACGATGCTGAGGAATCATACCGGATGTTTCTGCCGGAACATTCCCACCAGGTTTGGCACGGTTACGTGCCGGATATCAAACCTGGGCAGCTTTATGGCTTCCGTGTACATGGGCCTTATGAACCGGAGAATGGCCACCGTTTTAACCCGAACAAACTGCTTATAGATCCTTATGCCAAGGCCATCTCTGGCGTCATCAACTGGCACCATTCACTTTTTGGTTACGACTTCAACGCCGAACATGCGGATCTTAGTTTTAGTGAGGAGAATGGTGCTGCGTATATTCCAAAGGCTGTTGTGATTGATCCGACCTATGATTGGGAAGGCGATAAGCTACCGAGAACGAGTTACCACAATTCGATCATTTATGAACTGCATGTGAAAGGCTTTACGATGCGGCATCCGGACATCCCGGAAGAAATTCGTGGAACTTATGCGGCACTGGGGCACCCGGTTACGATTAAGTACCTGAAAGATCTAGGGATTACGGCGGTGGAACTGATGCCTGTACACCAGTTTGTAAACGATCATCACCTACAGGAAAAAGGCCTAAGTAATTTCTGGGGCTATAACACCATTGGCTTTTTTGCACCCGACGTGCGTTATGGATCCAATCCATACCGTGGCGCTCATGTGCAGGAGTTCAAAGATATGGTGAAAGCGCTGCATAAGGCTGGTATTGAGGTCATCCTTGACGTGGTGTATAACCATACGGCAGAAGGAAATGAGTTGGGGCCGACCCTATCCTTCAAGGGCATTGATAATGCAACCTATTACCGCCTGGTTGAAGATAATAAACGCTATTACATGGATTATACCGGCACCGGCAATACCTTGAACGCGAACTTGCCTGCGGTGTTGAAGCTGATGATGGATAGCTTACGCTACTGGGTGCTCGATATGCATGTGGATGGCTTCCGTTTTGACCTGGCACCTACCCTTGCGCGAGAGTTGCATGAAGTAGACCGTCTAAGTGCATTTTTTGATATTATCCATCAGGATCCGGTGATCTCACAGGTGAAACTCATTGCAGAGCCTTGGGATATCGGCGAAGGGGGCTATCAGGTTGGTAACTTTCCTCCGGGATGGGCAGAATGGAACGGTAAGTACCGCGACTGTATCAGGGATTACTGGCGCGGAGCGGACAGCATGCTGGGAGAATTTGCGCAACGTTTTACCGGTAGCCCGGATCTTTACCAGGATGATAACCGGCGCCCCACAGCCAGCATCAACTTTCTTACCGCCCACGACGGTTTTACGCTGCATGACCTGGTCTCCTACAATGAAAAACATAATGAGGCAAATGGTGAGAACAACCAGGATGGAGAAGACCATAACCGTTCCTGGAACTGTGGTGTTGAAGGGCCAACAGATGACCAAGAGGTTATAGAGCTGCGGAATAAGCAGAAAAGAAACTTCCTTGCCACCTTGTTTCTGTCACAGGGCGTACCGATGCTGGTTGCTGGAGATGAGCTCGGCAAGACCCAACATGGGAATAACAACGCCTATTGCCAGGATAATGAAATTTCTTGGATCGACTGGGAGAATGCTGATGCGGAACTATTGAACTATACCAGAAAGCTGATAGATATAACCAAGAGCCATCCATCTTTCCGTAGGCGCAGGTGGTTTCAAGGACAGCCCATTAAAGGTTCAGGCGTTAGTGACATCGCCTGGTTTCTTCCAGAAGGTGGCCTGATGGAAGAACATAATTGGAATGAGGATTTTGCGAAATCCTTAGGCGTATTCCTGAATGGTATGGGCCTGCACAGTGTAGGTCTCAAGGGCGAAAAAGTGATTGACTATAGTTTTTACGTGATTTTCAATGCTTATCACGATAATCTGGACTTCCATCTTCCAGGACCCGAGTACGCAGATCAATGGATCCAAGTCCTGAACACTGCTGCCGGCTGGAAAGAGTCAGAAGAAGTCTACGGTGCTTCATCGGTGATTACTGTTGGCGGCCGATCGATCATTCTGCTGCGAACAAAAGATAAGTAGGCAGTCTAAGCCGATGATCCTATAAAAAACGCCGCTGTGTTTACACAACGGCGTTTTTTATAGGATCATATTTTTTGCAAAATGCTCCTAAACTCCATGAAGCACACAAGAAAGCTGTATTTGATTGGAGCACAGTTTTCTAGTGTTTTTTGCTCTTGCCTTTCAATAGCGCATAGGCGATCGAAGTTACCGCCAGCGTTACCAGTACTTTCTTCGCCAAACCTTTCGGATTGTGCTTCAGTTCCGCTTTCATGCCTTTTTCGGCAAAGATATTTGGGATATGACCGCGTTTAAGGTCATCCACAATTCCTTCAACCACATTGACGCGGTCGGCTAGTAGTAATGGCAGCCAATGCATGTACTCATTTTCACTGAATTGAAAAGCATACCGGCGAATGGCGCCACTCAAACCTGAGGGTGGTGTGGAAGTACCGAAAACAGCTGTGATATTTGGCCGTTCGTTGGAGTGCAGGACCTCAATATTCACGGGCTGCAATGGCGGGCGCTCCCAATTGATGCGTTTGTGATCGTCGCCCGTATATTTTTTCATCGGATAGGTGGGTTCATTTTCAGGATCCGCATCTATGCCCCAACCTTTGATGTGTGTATAATCATTACTTAAATTTTCCATAATCGTTATGTTTATCTCCTTGCAGATGGTGGAATAAGAACTGTTTTAATACAATTATCCAGTTTTGAAGAAAAGATGTGATAAGCGTCCGCAACCTCTTCAAGCGGCACCCGGTGTGTGATCATTGCTTTAGGATCAAGGCGTCCAGCCTGAACGTGGTCGATAAGTCTCGGCAATAATCTTTTAACGGATGCCTGGTTTGCGCGGATGGTGATACCTTTGTTCACCACGTTGCCGATCGGCACCAGGTTGTCTGTAGGACCGTAAACCCCAACAATAGATACAATACCACCTTTTTTAACAGCATTGATGGCCCAGTGCAGTGCTGTGGCAGAACCCGCCTGCAGCAGTAATTTTTTTCCGGTAATGGTTTGCAGCGCATTCCCAGATGCATCAGCACCTACCGCATCAATGCAGACATCTGCGCCAAGCCAGTCTGTAGTTTTCTTAACGAATAGTACGGGGTCTTCAATGGAACGGAAGTTATAGGCTTCGCAGTTGGCGTATTCCTTTACAAACTCCAAACGATATTCAACATGGTCAAAGACAATGACACGTGCTGCACCGAACAGCCAGGCACATTTCGCAGCCATGATACCTACGGGACCTGCACCAAATACAACAACCGTATCGCCGGCTTTAATGCCGCCCATCTCGGCAGCCTGATAGCCGGTAGGTACCACGTCTGTTAGCAATACTGCATCATCATGATCCATGCCTGGAGGGATTACCGTTGGACCAACATCTGCGTATGGTACACGTACAAACTCTGCTTGTCCACCGTCGTAACCGCCGGCAGTATGTGAATAGCCGAAAATGCCCCCTACAGCTGTCGCCTGTGGATTGGACTCATGGCAGTTGCCGTAAAGTTCCTGTTTACAAAATGCACAGGTTCCGCAGGCTATGTTAAATGGCACGATCACACTATCGCCCACTTTCAGTTTTTGCACCGATGGCCCAATTTCCTCCACAACACCAATAAATTCATGCCCGAAGGTCATTCCCACTCGGGTATCCGGCACAAGTCCATGATAAAGGTGTAGATCCGAACCACAGATACATGAACGGGTTACCCGCACAATGGCATCATTTGGATGAAGGATTTCCGGCATTGGTTTTTGGTCTGCACGAACGCGGCGCGGACCGCGGTAATTCATTGCTAACATAAAGTTCCTCCTTGTTTTTTAGGTAAATGTTACAATGGAACATTTAAACAAGTGCAGTTGTTCAGATTATTGCGAATAATCTTTATGGGCGCAATGGTAAATACCTGATAATTAGCTGGTATGGCTGCGGGTTGCCGGCGTTAAGGTTATTCCGTTTTTTTGATGATGGCTTTGATGGCCTCGTCCAATTCTGATGCCGATGCGGAGAGATAGTTGATCACCTCTTGTTGCTTCGGACTAAAAACTTCTCCTTTCAGTAATTCGGAAAGTGCCATGATACGCGCCAGCGGAGCACGTACATGATGAGACTGTGCCCAGGCAATTTCCTTGAGTTGTTTGTTTTGTTGTTCAATGCGGTGTAAGCGTTCCCGCTCGGCAGTGATGTCACGCAGGGTATCCACAGACCGGATGGCACGGCCCTGCTCATCTCTAAGAAATATACCACGATGCTGTACCAGAATGGCTTCCCGTCGGGCATTTAAGAAACGGTACTCGCTATAATAAATATCACGTGTAGGGTCATTAATCATGTCTTTTACCTCCAGAAGCACGCGATCACGGTCGTCGGGATGGATATTGTCTGACCATAGGTTATTATTATATTCTGTTAAATCATAACCAAATATTTCGGAGAAACCACTGCCCCAAACAACCGCATCATTCACGATATCCCAGTCACAAATAGCCTCATCGGCAGCTTTAAGTACCAGTTTATAACGTTCGTTACTGAGCCTGAGCTCTTCATTTGTCCGTATGGATGCGGTAACATCCATGGAGTTGGCAACAATGCCCTGAACTGCGGGATCATCTCTCAGATCAGTCAGTGTAGTCTTTATCCAGCGCCAGTTGCCATGTCCGTCACGGAAGCGGAAGGGGTCTAGCGAGACACGCTTAAGTTGTGGCAGCATTACCGTACTTTCCCGAACTTTTCGCCTATCCTCCGGATGAACGAAATCGTATGCATTGCTGGTCAGGAAGGTTTCCGTAGCAATATGCAGAATAGAGGTGCAGCTTTCACTTGCAAAAGTGTAGTTCAGCGAATCATCTACCACGGCTATCATGTCCGAACCATCCTGTACCAGCGCTTTCCATCGCGCTTCGCTTTTTAGTAGCTCCAGTTTGGACCGCTCCATCTCACGCTTGGATTGGATGATGGCTGTAATATCATTCACCAGCACAAGTCGCGCCTCCCTGCCGTTAAAAGTATATGCGTTACTTTGAATCTGAACATCGATGATGTCGCCGTTCTTCTTACGATGACGGTAGATTTTTCTAGGAGCTCTCGGAACATGACTTCGCACCAACGAAATAGCGTCATCCAATACAGCGATATCCTCGGGCGGTCGAACATCCCGCAACGTCATCGTTAAAAATTCCGCTCTGCAATAGCCGTAATGTGCTATAGCGGCTTCATTTACATCAAGAAACCTGAGGGTCGCAACATCATAGACCCAGCTCGGCTGTGGGCTGACCTCGAAAAGATCATGGTAATGATGGCTGGATTGCTGTTCGTCAGGATTTCCCGGGATCATATATTGCTTGATGTATATTAAGGCAAAGTAACAATTTTTGGGTTTATTTGTGCCTGTTAACCCTGATGAACATGAAAACGGCACTAATTACAGGCATTACCGGGCAGGATGGCGCATACCTAGCAGAATTTTTGCTCAACAAAGGATATTTCGTTCATGGCCTTAAAAGAAGGTCCTCTTTGTTTAACACCGATCGTATTGACCACTTGTATCAGGATCAACACGAACAGCATGTAAACCTGAAGCTGCATTTCGGTGATCTGACAGATTCTACGAACCTCATCCGGATCATTCAGGAGACCCAACCCGACGAGATTTACAATCTTGCCGCCATGAGCCATGTGCAGGTGAGTTTTGAAATGCCGGAATATACGGCCAATGCTGATGGTATTGGTACCCTGCGTTTGCTGGAAGCCATCCGAATTTTGGGTATGGAGCACAAGACACGGATCTACCAGGCTTCGACTTCGGAGCTTTATGGACTGGTGCAGGCGGTGCCGCAAAGTGAAAATACCCCATTTTACCCACGCTCTCCCTACGCGGTAGCGAAGATGTACGCGTACTGGATCACCGTGAATTACCGGGAGGCTTATGGCATGTTCGCCTGTAATGGCATCTTGTTTAATCATGAAAGTCCGCTGCGCGGGGAGACCTTCGTGACCCGCAAGATCACGCGTGCAACAGCGAAAATCGCGCTTGGCCTGCAACGTTGCTTATATCTTGGGAACCTTTCTGCACAGCGCGACTGGGGCCATGCAAAGGATTACATTGAAGCCATGTGGCTCATCCTGCAGCAGGAGCAACCCGAAGATTTTGTGATCGCCACCGGTATTACGACCACCGTTCGGGATTTCGTACGAATGTCTTTCGCGGAACTTGGAATTGAAATCGAGTTCAGTGGCAAGGATCAATATGAACGCGGTGTAATCATTGATGTGGACCAGAATATGGTGGTGCAGCTTGGACTTAATCCGGTGAATCTGCATCCGGGTCAGGAAGTTGTACGTGTAGATCCTAAATACTTCAGACCCACGGAGGTTGATCTGCTGTTAGGCGACCCGACAAAGTCGAAAACCCAACTTGGCTGGAGGCCAAAATACGATTTGCCTGCGCTCGTCAGAGAGATGATTCTTGCGGACCTTACCCTTATGAAGAAGGATGAACACCTGAAAAGTGGCGGGTTTAATACGCTAAATTACTTTGAATAGCCTTTAATAAAACATTTTGGTCGATTTAGCTCTTTTTTCTAGAAAAGTAAAATATGGAAAAAGAATACGACTATTTAATTGTTGGTTCCGGCCTTTATGGAGCCATATTCGCACATGAAGCAACAAAACGTGGTAAAAAATGCCTTGTAATTGATAAGCGGGAGCATATCGGTGGAAATATATATACCAAACCGGTGGAAGGCATCAATGTACACACCTATGGCGCTCATATCTTCCATACCAGCAACAAAAGAATATGGGATTATGTAAATTCCTTCGTTGAATTTAACCGGTACACCAACTCGCCCGTGGCAAACTACAATGGTGAGCTCTTCAGCCTGCCATTCAATATGAATACTTTCTATCAACTCTGGAAAGTGAAAACCCCTCAGGAAGCGAAAGCCAAACTCGAGGAACAGATCGGCGATGCCTACGTTGAAAACCCGCAGAATCTGGAAGAACAGGCCATGTCGCTGGTTGGGAAGGACATCTACTTTAAGCTCATTAAATCCTACACTGAAAAACAATGGGGCAGAAAGGCAACGGAATTGCCTGCATTCATCATCAAGAGGTTACCCGTTCGCTTTACTTTCGATAACAACTACTTCAATGATACTTACCAGGGCATTCCAAATGGTGGTTATACAAGTATCATCGAGAAAATGCTGGAGGGCATTGAAGTACGGACAGGAGTGGATTACTTCAAAGACCGTGAAGCCCTGAATGATATCGCGGAGACTGTCGTTTACACCGGTATGATCGACGAATTTTACGATTACCGGTTTGGTACATTGGAATACCGGAGCCTGCGTTTCGAACATGAAACACTGGATACCGACAACTACCAGGGAAATGCTGTGGTGAACTATACGGATGCCGAAACACCTTTTACCAGGATTATTGAACACAAGCACTTTGAGTTCGGTACTCAGGAAAAAACAGTGATTACACGCGAATATCCCTCCGAGTGGAAGAAAGGTGATGAGCCCTACTATCCCGTAAATGATGCACGCAACGAAGAGATGTTTAAAAAGTACAAAGAACTATCGCGATCGGAAACAAATGTGATCTTCGGTGGACGTTTGGCAGATTATAAATACTACGATATGCACCACGTTGTGGGCATTGCACTGAAAAAGGTGGCCGAGGTGTTTAAAGAGGAGGAGCTTATTATGTAATAAGTTGTGCTTCAATTCTATAGACAAGGCATAAAATTAAGATAACGACAATCTAAGTTCATTGGATTACTTGCCAATTGGCTTAATTGTTGCGTTTTTACAGGTTCGAAAACATAAATAAGATGCAGTCTATTCTGGTATTCTTCACAAGCTTGTTTTTTGTGGTATTTGCAGTACCACAGATCATTGACATCGCTTTCAAAAAGCACTTGTTTGATGATCCTGTAGAAAGCCGGAAAGTTCACAAGAACGTGATACCAAATTTCGGAGGCATAGCACTCTTTTTCGCCGTGCTTTTCACCTGTACTTTATTTATTCCTCCGGCTATGGTCCCGGAGGCTAACACCATTATCGCTGCGGGTTTAATCCTGTTCCTGACTGGGCTGAAGGATGACATTCTGGTGCTTGGGCCATTGGTCAAGTTTATGGCTCAGCTGTTAAGTGCGCTGGTGCTCATCGTTGCCGGTGGCTTCCGGATCGATAACCTGCAGGGTATCCTCGGTATTTACGAAATCCCACAGGCGGTGAGTCTGGTATTAAGTCTATTGTTCATTGTTGGCGTCGTAAATGCATTTAATTTAATTGATGGCATTGATGGTCTGGCCGGAACACTGGCCAGCATCGCCATGTTTATGTTCGCTTTTCTGTTTTATGAAACTGCGGAACCGGGCTGGAGCTGGCTGGCCCTGTCGGTAGCCGGGGCATTGCTGGGCTTCCTCTATTATAATTTTACGCCGGCAAAAATCTTTATGGGTGATTCGGGATCGCTGTTTATCGGCCTGCTTGCGGCAGTGTTCAGCATCAAGTTCATGAACAGCACACAGGTGCTTCATGCCGGTCAGGCTGGTTTTGCAATCACCGCCAAGGTTTCACTGCTTGCTGCCATCCTGGTTGTCCCTGTATTCGATACGCTTCGTGTATTTACACTGCGGATCATGAAAGGCACTTCACCTTTCAGTGCAGATAACAATCATCTGCACCATAGATTACTATCACTGCGTTTGAATCATATCCAGGCTACTGCTATTCTTTCCGGATTCAATTTGCTGCTGATCATCATGGCTTGCAGTTTTCAGCAACTGGGAGATAACCTGATACTCACCATCCTGATTATTATTACTTTGATTGGTAATGAAGTGCTTTCCTTTCTGAGCGGACGCTACCGGAAAATACTTGCAAGAAATATGCAAGCCAAAGATCCGGTGTTCGGCGTGTATCAAGAGCCCGGCAGTCACAACGGGCAAGAACTCCTTCAGAAAATCTCTGAAATCTAGTCCATTAGCAGCAGCCATTGCAGGTATACGCTCAAATGTATTAGATTTGCAGTGCATAAAGCTTAAATGACATAGATGTTCTCCTTTTTTAAAAGAAAACCGGTTGTAGATCATATTGAATGGCTTGGCGTAGACATTCACGCTCACCTGCTGCCTGGTATAGACGATGGATCCCCAGATGTGGCCACTTCGATAAAACTGATCAAAGGACTTCAGGAACTGGGTTTTTACAAGTTTATCTGTACACCTCATATCTTTACCGAACTATATCCAAATACCCGAGCCACAATTACCGGCGCCTTAGATAACCTGAAAGCAGGTCTTGCTGTGGATGGCTTAACCGTTGACATCTCTGCTGCGGCTGAGCATATGGTTGATGAGACCTTTGTTGTGGGGCCTGATCTGATGGCTTTTCCAGGAAAGTATATCCTGATCGAGATGTCATACCTTTCTGAAAACCCAAACATTGAACAGGTGATCTTCGACCTCCAGTTACAGGGTTATTACGTGATTCTTGCACATCCAGAGCGTTATACTTTTTACCACAACAACTATCCCCGCTTTAACCGTCTGAAAGATATGGGCGTGTTGTTCCAGCTTAACCTGCTCTCCTTATCAGGCTACTATGGAAAGGGTGTAAAGCAGGCCGCAGAATACCTGTTATCTAACCGGATATATGATGTTACCGCGACCGATCTTCATCACGAACGACACCTGAAGGTGCTCGATCAGATGGTGAAAAGCGGCAAGTTGTACCAGCTTGTGGGCAATTATGACTTTAAGAATAAACAGCTGTTTGGCTAAAGGCCTTGTGCTTCCCGGATGTTTAGCGCATCAGTTTATACTTGATCAAGAGCTTTTTCAGATCCATTTTACGCATGAAATACCAGCCATGTAATCTTTTCCAGATAGAAATATCAAGTTTTAACTTGCCAAGGATTTCCGTAACGTCCTCCGGTGTTGTACGATAGTTAAGCATCAGGGTTTCAAAGATGAACTTGCTGACATGTGCCGAACGCTCCTCCGTTAAAAGGTTGTTTTCAGCCAGATACTTCTTAATGCGGAAGCGAAGGTCAATTCTGGAATCCAGGATCTTTCTGCCCTTAACACGGTCTTCGGTGCGTGATACGGATTCCACAGAACCGAAATGTATGATGGTCAGGTCGCGGTTGTCAAATGCTACCTTCGGATTTAACTGCAACATCCTGAACATCATGTCGTATTCCTGAGAAGCAACCAGTTTCTCATCCCAACCTTCTACTTGTAATAGCAGTGCTCTTTTGAAGAGGTTGGAACTGGTGATCCCCATATTAGAGAGAATAAGCGCAGACCATACATCATCCAAATACAAGCCCCGCGGTACCACAAAGTGTTTCCTGTCGCGCGTACCGATACGCGTATAAGGACTCGTAACGATGCTTGCGCCTTCCTTTTCTGCCAGGGCAATCTGTCCGGCAAGTTTCTCCGGCAAAATTTCATCATCAGCATCCAAAAACTGCACCCATTCGCCCTTTGCTTCCTGCAGTCCCTTATTCCGGGCAGCTGGGGCACCCTTTTTTGTTTCATTAAATACACGAACCTTCTCTGGATATTTCGCTTGAAAAGCGTCCAGCACGGCCTGGGTACCGTCCGTAGAATTATTGTTCACCAGGATGATCTCCCAATCTTTATAGGTCTGTTTTAACACACTATCGAGTGCCCGCCCAACGAAAGTTTCACTATTGTAACAAGGTATAATGATTGAAATCATGTGTGTTCTTATAAATTGTTTAAAAAAATCGCCCAAAATGGTCGTAAATACGCCCGTTTGGAGGTATTTACCACTAAAATCAGGCCCTTTCCAGTACGCTGAGGCCTTTTATTCAGGTGCTCAGCAAAAATAGATTAATTAGGACAGTTTACTTTATACACTATTTCTCATAAAATTCACGTTCCATTTCCCATAAGGTATCCTTCGCCCTGTTTGGCAGTAAAAACAGGGTTTTATGGATTATCTTTGGATTAATTCTTGATATAAGGCGCATGTCCAGCCAAGGCTGCTTACATTATTAACTATAAGTCTACGTTTTTAGAATATTCTTAAAAAACACATTAAATATGGCATTTCATTTAAAGCGCAAATTAATTGTAAAAACATTATGTATCAGTACATTGTTTTTTATCTCTTCCTGTATCAGCCGGAAAAACGTTACCTATCTTGAAAATGTTTCCGGTGCTAACCGTTCGGTGTTGGAGCAGGTAGCAACTTTCACTGAACCTGTTATTCAAGCGGATGATATTCTTGCAGTAAGTATTAATACGATCGATCCGGGCAGTGCGGCGGTTGTTAATCAGGCAGGAACCACCATTTCTGTAGCTTCATCTTCGGGTTCAAACAACGGAAGAGAACAGGTTAGCGGATATCTCGTGGATAAAAACGGGGAGATCGAACTTTCCCTGATCGGTAAAGTAAAGGTTGCAGGTCTAACAACTTTTCAGGCTAAAGAACTGATCCGTGATAAAGCCAGCCGCGATCTGAAAAACCCGAATGTTACGGTACGCTTTGCAAACTTTAAGGTGTCTGTGCTGGGCGAAGTTAACCGCCCCACGGTTTACAGTGTGCCAAATGAAAAAGTGTCGATTCTGGATGTGCTAAGTTTAGCAGGCGATCTAACCATTTTTGGTAGAAGAGATAACATCATGGTGATCCGCGATGTGAATGGCAAAAAGGAATTTGCAAGACTAAACCTGAACTCTACCGACATCTTTAAAAGCCCATATTATTTCCTTAAACAGAATGACGTGGTTTATGTAGAGCCCAACAAGGCTAAAGTATTGCAGTTGAACAACTCGACAAGAACAACCGCAGCTTTAGTTATCAGCGCTTTGTCTACGATTATACTAATTTATACCAGGCTGGATTAATTGTCGATCTAGTAAGTTAGCGCTTTTCACAGCACAGGTTAAGCTCTTGACAAAACTAGATTAACATTCTATTATCATTGCACCCCCTTCTTTATAAGGGTTATTAAAATAAATAAATACACTTAACTTTAATATGAGTTCAAAAAAAAATACCCAGGTCATGACAGAGTTCGAGGATGACTTTAGGTTGGAAAATCTTTTACGTAAGTTTTGGTCCAAGTGGTACTGGTTTCTGATCTCCATCCTGGTATGTTTTGGAATTGCCTATTACATCGCACAAACACAAACACCGATGTATTTAATCACTGCGAAAGTACAGATCAACGACCCCCAAAGGGGAGGTACAACTGCAGAAACGCAGCTGCTGGGTGAACTCGGATCTATGGCAAGTGCAACTGTTGCCAATGAATCAGAGATCCTACAAACACGCTACCTGATGGAAACTGTTGCAAGAGACCTGAAGTTAAATGTGACTTACTTCGAAAAAGGCAAACTTCGTGACCGCGAGCTTTATACCGCGCCGTTTGTGCTGGATATTGTTGAGCCAATAGATACCATCCGCAGCAGATCTCTTGAAGTGCAATTTACTGGTGCTGATAAGATCAATATCAAATCTGATGTGCTGGATACTACGGTGAACTACAATAAGCCGTTTAAGCTAAATGGTGTCGGAACAGTACAGTTCCTTAAGGCTGAATCCAGGCCATCAACCCAGACGAAATACCTGGTTGGCATAACTTCCATTGATAAAATTACGGAGTCATTACGTGCAGGGTTGATCGTACTTCCAGGTACAACGGCATCGGTCATCAACATGACCATGAACCATCCCGTGCCTAAACGTGGAGAGGACATCATGAACCGCCTCCTGAAAAACTACGTTGAAACAAATGTCAACGACCGTAACCGCCTTGCCGATAGCGCATATGCCTTCATCCAGGCACGTTTACGTTATCTTGGTGGAGAGTTGGGTAGTCTGGAATCAAACATTCAGGGCTTCAGACAGAAGAACAAGATTACCGAGATGTCTAAACAGTCGAGCGAATTGATCAGCAACAGTTCTCAATATGTGAACGAACTGGCAAGGGTTGAAACGCAGTTAAGTGTTCTGGCGAGTCTGGAAGATTACATGCGTAAAAATGCAAAAGGCTCGAGTATCGTCCCAAGTTCATTGGTGGTGTCTGATCCGCTATTTCAGAACCTGGTTGAAAAACACAATGCATTAATCCTGGAACGCGACAGACGTTTAATGAGCGTAACTGAAACCAACCCGATCATTGTAAACCTGAACCAGCAGATCGCCAGCACAAACAGCGACATGCTTGCGAGTTTGAACAGCAGCAAAAATACGCTGAACATTACCCGGAACCGTTTAATGGCCCAACTCCGCAATGTTGAAGGACAGGTGCAGGATGTTCCAAGAAATGAGCGTAACTACCTTGACCTTGCCAGACAACAAAAGATCAAAGAAGAGCTTTTCATCTTCCTGATGCAAAAGGGCGAAGAAACTGCAATCTCGAAGACTTATAACACACCCAACTCAACCAATATTGATCCACCAAAGTCGGGTACCTCACCAATCAGCCCGAACAAAATGCTGTATTATGCGGCAGGTATCTTATTGGGGCTCATCATTCCAGCCGGATCAATTTATGGTCAATACCTGCTGAATTCTAAAATCGATACCAAGGCCGACATCAATAAACGTACTTCAGTGCCGGTGATTGCAGAAATTGGCCACAGCTCGGATGTGAAGAACCTCATCATCGGCAACATGACCCGCTCCGCTATTGCTGAGCAGTTCCGTGCCCTGCGAACCAATCTTAGCTTTTACCTCAGCAAGCCCTCAGGTAACTTGATTTTGGTTACTTCAGGCACCTCCGGTGAGGGTAAATCCTTCGCCTCCATCAACCTTGGAAACGTGCTTGCACTATCCGGTAAAAAGGTCCTGCTGATGGAGCTTGACCTTCGCAAACCGACCTTGTCTTCCAAATTCGGGATCGATAACCTATTTGGCTTTACAAACTATGTGAACGATGCAAAGATCGGCATTAAAGAGATCATCAGACCATTAGCCGTACATGAAAATATGTTCCTCATCAGCTCGGGAGATATTCCAACCAACCCGGCAGAGATGCTGCTTAGCAACAGAGCGGGTGAACTTATTGAACAGCTGCGGACAATGTTTGATTACATCATCGTGGATGCACCTCCAGTTGGGGTGGTAACTGATGCGCAGCTATTGGGCGACTATGCCGACTTCTGTCTGTACGTAGTAAGACATGCTTATACAGAAAAGTCACAGCTGGAAATTGTTGAAGATCTTAATGCTAACAACCGGATGAAGCAATTGGGCATCATGGTCAACGATATTAAAATTGGTAACGGAAACGGTTATGGCTATGGCTACGGATACAACTACGGCAGTTACGGCCATGATGTACCTGGTGTAGGAAGGAAATTTAAATCTTGGTTCAAAAAATCTTAATTCAATATGCAGCTTTTAATTATTACGCCTTTTAAAAATGAAGCAAATTCAATTTTAAAAACGATGGATTCCATTGTCAGACAAACAATGCATCCCGTAAAATGGCTTCTTATTGATGATGGTTCGGACGACGAATCGCCCAGGATGGTGCAGGAATATCAGGCGAAATACCCGTTCATTCATTACCACCGCCGCCAGGGGGCATCTGCACAGCGTGCAACCGGGAACAACGTTGTTGACGTATTTAATGCTGGCCTGAAGGTTGCAGATGAACTGGGCCTGCAATGGGACTTGGTTGGCAAGATGGACGCTGATCTGGTGATCGACCGGGATGACTACCTGGAGTTCATTGTACGTAAATTCGATGAATACCCTAAGCTGGGCATTGCAAGTGGCGTGATTTACACCTTGTCCAATACCGGTAAAAAAATCTATGAGTCGCCATACAGATGGCATACGCAAGGACAAACAAAATTCTACCGACGCAATACGCTGGAAGCGATGGGCGGACTGAAACCTTTCAAAGGTTGGGACGGCATCGATAATATCCTGGCACGTGGCAATGGATACATTACAGAGAAATTCTTCGAACAGGAGATTCTTCATTTGTATCCTACGCAAACAAGAATGGCCGAAGGTGGTTTTAAAAAAGGACTTAAACGCGAAGCAACAGAATACCGCAATATGGGGTATCCTTTCTATATGTACTTCTTCAAAACTTTGAAGCTCATCAAAGAAAGAGGCATCTATCCGGGTATTTTGTACTTCTATTACGGTCTCAAAGCAACATTAACGACAAAGCCCCTGGTAAATAGCCAGGAACAAGCAGTAATCAAGGCTTTTATCTCTCAACGATGGAAAAATAATTTCGTATATACAGGAGATTCAAAATGAAAGTGCTTGCAATAGCGTCTAAAGGTGGTCACTGGGTAGAGCTGCTACGGCTGCTACCCGCCTTTTCTGGCATGGAAGTGGTATATGTGTCAACAGACCCAAATTTAGCCGCGACCGTAAAGGGATCAAAGTTTTACTGTGTTCCGGATGCAAACCGTTGGAACAAGTACAAGCTGATCCGGATCTTCTATTTGCTGTTCAGTATTGTACGACGGGAAAACCCGAAATTTGTGATTTCTACAGGAGCGGCACCAGGCTTAATGGGCCTTTTTGCTGCAAAATTATTAGGCATGAAGACAATATGGATCGACTCCATCGCCAGCGCCGAAAAGCTTTCCCTAAGTGGAAGGATCGCGCTGAAATTTGTCGATCGTTTATATACACAGTGGCCGGATCTATCTGGCCCCAAAGTTATTTACGCTGGTAATATATTATTATGATTTTTGTAACAACAGGTACACAGGCTCCTTTTAACAGACTTGTAAAAGTCATGGACGCATTGGCGGCTGAATTGGATGGGGAAGAAGTGATAGTGCAGGCATCTGGTGTAAACTTTGAAACTAAAAACATCAAACTTGTCGGTTTCCTGCACCCGGTAGAATACAGCCGGATCATCAATGAAGCACGACTGATCATCAGCCACGCCGGCATGGGTTCAATAGTGTCGGCACTTACTAAAGGTAAACCAATCATCGTTATTCCGCGCAAAGCCGAACTTGGCGAACACCGCGATAACCACCAGATCGACAGCGCCCGTAAAATGGAAGAGCTGGGTTACGTGCCGGTCGCCTATGACGAGGAGCAGTTGAAAATAAAGATTGTTAAAATGTTAATGCAGGATGCACAAACGGAAGAAGCCGTCATTGGCGAATACGCATCCAGCACACTGGTGAATTCTATCCGTGGTTTTATGTTAAGTAGTTAAAAATAAGTGGTGTACAAACAGGCAAAAAGCTTAAAATCTTTCTTCTTTCAAAACATATTTGTCATTACCATCACTTCTTTAGGGTTGGTTTCGCTTGCTTTGCTACTCACCAAGAGACAGGCAGAATTCACAGAATATACCCTGGAAGCGTTATTTCTGATTTATGCTTTCCTGGGTTTCTGGTGGACCAAAAAGCAGAAGATCATCCCCAGCATCATATTCATAAGATGGTTTAGTATCCTCTACCTCGTCTTATCGTATTTCTGGGCGGTCATGTATAAAGGGGCCAACATCCAGGATTTCCTGCTCATCTATAAGTTTGTCATCTACTTCTTCTTCCTCACCTTTCTCACCCGAAAAGAACTGATGACCTACAAGGGTACCAACCGCGTGTTTATGATTGCGCTGGCACTGTTCTCCACCAAGTATCTGGCGGCCATCGTCATCAAAGGTGAAAACCGCCCGATTTTATTCATGGAGAATAACTTCGAGCTGATGTTCATCTATGCCTTGTTCCTGGTACGATATACCGTTACTAAGGAGAAATCACTAATGCTGCTTGCATTCGCCGGGGTCATTACCATTCTTTCCCTTTCCCGCTCATCCTTGCTGATGTACAGCGTATTGGTGCTGTTCGTGTTTTACGATACCTTCAAAAAAACAAGGGTATTTATCGTGCCAGGTGCTATTCTCGTGCTGGGTGTTGTCGCTTACATGGTTTTCTCCCAACGCTCCGACAGCCTGGAAGACGTGGATCGTTACCGCTTTATGCTCGTATGGTGGAGTCAGGTAAAGGACTGGAACCTCTTTGAATGGCTCTTTGGTGCACCACGCATCAGCAGGCTCAGCAGTGGCGCCTGTAGCTATATGAACTACTTCAAGATGATGTTCAGTAGGTCCGGCGATGGCACCTGCTACTCCGTGGTGTTGCACTCGTTCCTGCTCCGCGTGATCTATGATCACGGTATCTTGGGATTGGTATTCATCATTTATGCCTGCTACCAGCTGCTTGTTAGAAGTGGCGTCAGGAAAGATGTTTCCTGGGTGTTCATCGCCATCGTACTAATTAACGGCCTCTCCGTATCATCCTTCAACAATTTATTTTTCGCAGTAAGTATGGTATTTCTAATGACAACGAACGTCAGATTCCCCGAACAGGAGGATGATGAAACAAATAGGATTAATATAACAGGATAGGAATAGATGAAGTCGACCAGTATCAAACACAATTTTTTAGGGTATTTTAATTTCTTTTATAAGGTTCTTGGTATCAAGTTCGTGATCACCTTGATGCTGAGTATTGGCGTCAGTTTCTTAGATGGGGTCGGGCTCGCCATGTTTATTCCATTGCTGCAGTCGATGAGTGAAAGCGGGCAGCCTAGTGCAGACCAGTCCCAATCCATGGGCAAGCTGAACTTCCTGACAGAAATGTTCGAATACTTCCACCTGCCACTTAACATTTATAGTGTGCTGGCCATGCTGGTATTCCTGTTCCTGGCCAAGGGCACCCTGAAATTCGTGGAGCTATACTGCCAGGTGGGTTTAAAACAGACCTTCATCCGTACCATCCGTTACGGGCTTACAGATGATCTTCAAAATCTCTCCTACAAAGGCTTTCTGAGCCAGAATGCCGGTAAGATCCAGAACGTCGTAACATCCGAAGTACAGAAATTACAGGTTTCCCTAACACATTACCTGAACTCCACAAGTGCTGTGGGGATGTTGCTCACCTATGTAGCAATGGCCTTCCTCGCCAACTGGCAGTTCGCCATCCTGGTGGCTGTAGGATCGATGGTGATGAACCTTTTATTCAGCAAAATGGTACGCAGCGTAAAAACAGCTTCTTTTAAGATCTCTTCCAAAGGCGATATCTTTACAGCCTACCTGATCGAGGCTGTACACTATTTCAAATACCTCAAAGCCACCAACCAGTTCCTGGGATTTACCCGTAAGATCAAAAAAGTGATCGACGAAACCGAAACCCTGAACCGTAAGGTCGGTTACTACCAGGCCATCACGGCCAGTATCCGAGAGCCTATCGTAATGATCATTGTCGTGTTGGTGATCATCATCCAGATCCGCTGGATGGGGGGCAACCTCAGCTCCATTCTTTTGAGTTTACTACTATTTTACCGCGCCTTGTCCTTCCTGATGAGCTTCCAGAATGCCTGGCAGAATTTCGTGCAGAACGTAGGTGCCATAGAGTCGGTGTCTAAACTGAAGGACGACATGAAAGCAAACCGTGAGATCCAGAAGGATCGTCTCTTTGGCGGATTGCAGAACAAACTGGAACTCAAAAATCTCGTATTTAAATATGGCAATCAAACCGTGATCAACGATGTAAGCATGCTGATCCCGAAAAACCATACTGTAGCCTTCGTTGGCGAAAGCGGATCGGGGAAGACCACCCTTGCAAACATCATCACGGGCATCCTGCCACCAGAACAAGGCTATATTGCCCTTGACGGGGTCCAGGTTACAGAATACAATATGGACAGCTTCCGGAGTACCATCGGCTACATCTCCCAGGAACCGGTGATCTTCAAAGATGATGTGTTCAACAACGTTACTTTCTGGTCGGAAAGAAGCCCGGAAAACGTCAAACGCTTCTGGGATGTCATCGAACTTGCTTCCCTGACAGACTTCATCCAGAACATGCCGGAGAAGGAATCTACCAGCCTTGGCGACAAAGGTATGCTGATCTCTGGTGGACAAAAACAGCGGATCTCCATTGCCAGGGAGCTTTATAAAAAGGCGGAGATCCTGATCCTGGATGAAGCGACCTCGGCGCTCGACTCTGAAACCGAGCTCTTCATTCAGCGCAACATTGAAAAACTGCAAGGCAATTATACTTTAATCATCATCGCGCACCGCCTGTCGACAATTAAAAAGGCCGATCAGATTTATATGCTCGAAAATGGGAAAGTTAGCAGCCACGGTACTTTCGAAGAACTCACGGAATTGTCTCCTAAATTCAAAAGAATGGTGTCACTGCAGCAGATCTAAAATTAACCGCTCAACTCGCTCTAATGAAAGTTATACACTTGTGTCGTACATTCTCCAAGCTTTCCGAAACGTTCATCTATGATGCCATTACGGAACTGGACGCAACAGAAATTGAAAATGAGGTGGTCACCTTTAAGCGCATCCATGCTACAGACCGCCCATTTTCAAAAGTACATCTCCTGGTACCCAGTCCCTGGATGCGCGCAGCAAGTGCCCTGAAGAAAGCGCTGAGCATCATAGGGCTCGGTAGTTTCGACCCTGCTGCTGAGCTGGAAAGCCAAAGGCAACGCCTGCTGCATCGCTTTCTCAAGAGCCACCGCCCCGACCTGGTGCATGCCCACTTTGGCCTTCAAGGCTGGACCTTGAGGCCGGTCGCTATAGCACTAAACATCCCTTTTATCGTTTCTTTTCACGGCTATGATGCTTTCCGCTTGCCGGAAAGCCCGGTATGGCGCAGCCGCTTCCGTGAATTGTTCGACGCCGCGGCAGCCATTACGGTGGTGTCCAAATACATGAAGGCACATCTGCAAGCCCTGGGCTGCCCCGAGGCTAAGCTGCAGTTGATCCATGTGGGAAAATCTATTTCCAAATATCACTACCGCACAGCCATCCAACGGCCCCTTCGAAACTTCATCTCCATTGGCCGGCTCAGCGAAAAGAAGGGCTTCCTGGATTGTATTGCGGCTTTCAAGTTACTGCTGAAGCAATATCCCGACCTGAGCCTCAAGATCATTGGTACCGGTGAAATGGAAGCCGAGTTACAGGAGCGTCTAAAAGACGAGGCCTTAAAAAATAACATTAAACTGCTGGGATCCCTGCCACATGCTAAAGTGAAAGAAGCACTTAACCAGGCCGATGCATTTATCCTATGCAGTAAAACTGGTGCCACCGGAGATAAAGAGGGTATTCCGACCGTCTTAATGGAAGCGCAGGCCATGGGACTCCCATGTATATCAACACTGCACTCCGGTATTCCCGAAGTAATCCCTACGGCGGCTCAAAACCTGCTGGCCAGGGAAGGTGATCCGGCAGATATCGCAGATAAGATCGCGCTGCTGATCAACATGCCTGGCGAAGCCCTCGAGCAGATGAGACAGCAGGGGAGGCAACTTATCGAATCCGAATTCAACCTGAAAAAAGAAACTTATAAGCTCGGTCGTCTCATGCAAAGCCTGCTGAAATGAAGAAAAAGTTGGTCATCTGTATTCCTTCGTTAAGAGTGGGTGGTGCGGCAAAAATCGCACTTAACTTATCAGAGCAATACCTGGAGGAAGGGATGGATGTACACATTATCCTGACCGACGGGAACAGCAAGGATCCGGATTTCAGCAGTCTGCCGGCGGGATTGCAGCTCCACAAACTGCCGCAGCGCAGGATCCATCATTTTATCCGGCCATTCATCAATGCCTATACACTGCTGAAATATTTCCGCAAGCTGCAGCCAGATGCTATACTCGCGGTGCGCCACGATGCTACCGTGGTCAGCGCGCTAGCTTGGTGGCTTTATGGCCGTAAAGGCCGTTTTGTAATCCGCGAGATCAACCCGATCACCAAAACATTAAACCGCAATGCGGTCATGATTGCCCTGATCCGTTGGGCATACCGTGGCGCATCTGCCGTTATTGCTAATTCTACTGATGTTGCTGAAGCGCTGAAAGCCAAGAAATGGCTCGCTCCGGCGCAGGTCCACACCATTGATAATCCGGTGCTGACCAAAAGCTTCTACCAGAAGGCAGCCGCAAAGCTGGATGATCCCTGGCTGGCAAGCGCCAGCAGTCCACTGATCGTTACCATCGGCCGCCTGGACAAGATGAAAGATCAGGCAACGCTTATTCGTGCATTCGCCATCTTGCGCAGGCAGTGCCCAGCCAGACTGATGCTGATCGGTGATGGGCCGGAGGCGGCAAACCTGCAGCAGCTGATAAATGACCTAAATCTGGAGGCCGACGTAAAGCTGCCCGGGGCGATGGACAATCCCTATCCGATCCTCAAGCAGGCGGAGCTCTTTGTGCTGAGCTCCCGTTATGAAGGCTTTGGCAATGTCCTGGTCGAGGCGCTGTCACTGGGGAAAAAGGTCATTTCAACAGCTTGCACCGGTGGTCCCGCCTATATTCTGAACCATGGGGAATATGGCAGGCTCTTTCCCGTAGGGGACCACGAAGCGCTGGCCGCCGCTATGTCGACAGCGCTGGCGGAAACACAAGAGCCTGCAGCACTGATCGATAGGGCACTGCATTTCTCGGCAGCACGGATCGCAGCTGCATACGCGGCGGTATTGTTTAATTAAATTTAACTTTGTAACATGATATCGGGTATAGATATCATTAAATTTAAGGTATGAAAAGGATTATTGGTTACACCACAGGCGTGTTTGATTTGTTCCACATCGGACACCTGAATATTTTGAAGCGGGCGAAAATGGAATGCGACGAGTTGATCGTCGGCATTACCACAGATGAACTCTGTCTGAAACTGAAGAACAAAATTCCGGTGATCCCTTTTGAGGAACGTTGCAGCATCGTGGAAGCCATCCGTGTGGTAGACCGTGTGGTGGCACAGGAGCGTATCGATGAGCTTGGCGATTTAGAACGTTACGGCTTCCATAAGATCTTCAAAGGCAGTGACTGGGCCGGTAGTCCTAAATGGACCGCATTGGAGCGTGACTTCGCCGAAAAAGGCGTATCCGTCATCTATTTCGATTATACCACCTCAACCTCCAGTACAATGGTCAGGAATGCCCTGGAGCAAAAAGCTTGTTAAAAATCTTATCTTAGAACCACAAAATCATTAATATCGATCTCAACTTATACAAATTACATGCGCAATAAGGGTATCATGCCTTCAAGACTGCTAAAGTCGTGGTATATCTGTTTGTCGAAGGCCGTAGGCTTACTGATAAATAATAGAAATTCTAATCTTATTCTATTTGGTGCGAGGGACGGTGCTTACTTCATGGACAACAGCCGGGCACTGTACGAATGGTTCAACAAACACCATACTTCCGAAAACTATTATTGGCTTACGCTCAACCCGGCACTGGAGGCATCACTGAAAGCGCAGGGATTACCCGTTGCACGTATCGACAGCCTCAAAGGCGTATGGCTGCTCAACAAAGCAAAATATGCCTTTTACACCAACCGCCTCCGCGATATCGCCATTGATTACCGCGCCGTTCCTTCCGGATTAAAGATGATCTTCCTGAGCCACGGTCAGTCCATCAAAAACACCAGACTTGCAGTCAATGCCGGTGTTGATGCTGGTTACCGCAATGATACCTTGGTTGCCTCCAGGCAGATGGCCTTCGCCGTGAGCACTTCGCCGTTTATGGCAAAGGTGCAGGCAGCCAGCAACGGCATCAAACCGGAAATGTATAAACTTACCGGATTTCCCCGCAACGACTGGATGTTCCGTCCGCCTGCATCGGCACTCGAAGAATGGCAGCGCTTTACCGGGGGTAAGCAGTATTCGAAAGTGATCCTGTATGCACCAACCTGGCGCCGTAAAACCCCCAAGACCATGATGTTCCCCTTTGCCGACTTCGAACCGGCAGCGCTGGCAGCTTACCTGGAGCAATACAACATCCTGCTGCTTTTACGGTTACATGTGCAGGATCTCCGTGACAACAAGCCATGCATCGACGTGGTAGAACAGCTGGTACAGCAAACCCCGAACATCAGGCTGGCCACGATCAACGAATTCGTGGAAACCAATTTCCTGCTGCCTTATGTAGATGCACTGATCAGCGATTATTCTTCCATTTACCACGATTTTCTGTTATTGAACCGGCCGATCTATTTTATTCCCTATGATCTGGAACGTTTTGAAAAAGAAAATGGATTCAAATATCCATACCTGGATATGCTGCCTGGACCGAAGATCTCTACACAACAAGAATTACTTCAGCACTTTTCAAACCTGCTAAATGGAGATGATCAGTATTCAGGACATCGCGAACGCCTGAGTGCCCTGATATATACTTTTTTAGACGGTGATTCCTGTAAAAGGATTGCCAAAGAAGTGTTGGCTACCTAAGGAATTGACTTGATGATCCTTAAAATCCGGCAAATGCCCCGATGTAGCGGGGCATTTGCTGTATAGCGCTCTTTTTAACTTTTAGTTATAAATGCAACAGAAAATTTACATTAAGGTTGTAAAATGGTCCTTATCAGCATTTTCTGTTCCATAAATGAATTATTTTTCCGCAATGTGTAGAGAAGCTCTACAAGTGTCGTAGGGCCAATAAAAATTTATAAAAAAAAATATTTTTTTTTGATGACTTCAAAACCGGCCTGAAACGCAATTACCCTGCCATTTTTGTTTTTTGTCCTAAAATAAGATCAGTTTGTAGCGCTTGTTCGTGCCAATGGCATATTTTTCCATTATAGACCAGTAATTAATCATATCACTGATCTAAACAAAAATCTACAAATGAGGTCCACCAACTCAAAGCTCAGAAAAACAAACATCAAATTAGCCGCCCTCACTTTCTTACTTTTCACGTCCAACCTTATGGCATGCAAGTCTTCCATGGAAGAAGATCTTGCCCCCGCAGATGATGTTTCTAGCGAAGCGGTTGTAAGTGCAAATGAACTGGGAGATGAACAGGCACTTGCCGGAAGTTTCCACCTGAAAGATTATACTTTTAAAACGGTTTTTGATTTTCCAATCGGTGCAGCCGTGGTAAAGGAGAGACTGGAGGAGCCCCTCTACGATAAAACCCTCCGTAAAGATTTTTCAAGGTTAAGTTCCGAAAGTAACTTCAAATTTAAATCCCTTCACCCTGAGGAAGATAAATACACCTTCGAAAAAGCAGATGCCATTGTGGAGTATGCTAAACGAAATAACATGGTTGTTCACGGCCATACACTGGTCTGGTCACACGATGGCACACAACCAAAATGGTTGCTTAACCACAAAGGTGGCGCAGCCGAGTTCGATAGACTTTTAAAATCACACATCCAGACTGTTCTTAAGCACTTCAAAGGTAAAGTAAGCTCATGGGATGTGGTAAACGAAGCCATTGCTGATAACGGTGAATTTAAAAACAGCATCTGGTACAGAAAACTGGGAAGAGAGTACTTCTTCAAGGCATTCAAATACGCACATGAGGCTGATCCGAACATCAAATTATTCTATAACGATTATGGCCAGGAGTTTGGCGGTAAAAAAATGCGTACCATCATGGCTTTGATCGAAGAGGCTAAGCAAAGAGGTATTCCAGTCCACGGTATGGGCTTCCAGTTACACACAGTATTACGTATCACCGTATCCAAAATCACTACTAACTTAGCATTGGCAGCAAGCAAAGGTCTCTTAATTCACATCTCCGAGTTCGACGTATCGGTGAAAAAGAACAAGCCGAAAACCTTTATCCTGGATGACCTGCTAGCCAGAGAGCAAGGAGAAAAAATTAAGGCAATTGTAAAAGGCTACTTACAAACAGTTCCTAAAAAACAACAGTTCGGTATCACCACATGGGGGGTAAGCGATAATGACTCTTATTTCAATAAGGCTTATCCAAATCGTGACCACGATTACCCATTATTGTTCGATAAAAAATATAAAGCAAAACGTGCCTACAGAGGTTTCATTGAAGCCGGTTTGGGACGCTAATTTCAAAATCGCATTTTCATTGCAAAGGGTGATCCTTCCGGGTCACTCTTTTTTCGTGCATGGCTTTTGCTAGATCTGAACATATGAATTTCAGCCTGTTTTTGATTATCCTCTTTATCAGTACAACATTTCAGACCATCACATGGGCACAGGAGCCTAAAAACATTAAAGGCACCGCAAATACCCGTACTTTGCTGCCCAATCAGGGCTCATCAAGCCTGAAGTCCGTTTTCGACTTTCCTGTGGGGGCCGCCCTCAATGCCAATCTCCTTCGTAAACGTGCCATTTACCGCGAAACTGTGGCCCGGGAGTTCAATAGCATCACTGCAGAAAACGCAATGAAGTTCGGAGCATTACACCCCTCCGAAACCGAATTTCGGTTTCAAGCAGCAGATGAAATTGTCGCCTTTGCACAACAGCACAACATGCGTGTGCACGGACATACCCTGCTGTGGCCGCAGAAAGTTCCAGACTGGATCAAAAACTACAAAGGTGACCGGAAAGCCTGGGAGAACTTGCTGCGAACGCACATTCATACCGTAGTAAAACATTTCAAAGGCAAGGTGCTGTCATGGGATGTCGTGAATGAGGCTGTGGCGGAGAGTGGCGCACTGAAGAAGTCCATCTGGCTCGACAAGCTGGGGCCGGACTATATCGCCATGGCTTTCCGTTTTGCCCATGAGGCAGATCCAGATGCACTGCTGTTCTACAACGACTACGGGCATGAATTTGGTGGCAAGAAATTACAGAAGATCCTCGCTATGGTGCAGGACTTTAAACGCCGGGGCGTGCCGATCCACGGCCTGGGAATGCAGATGCACCTGGTGGTCCGGATCTCTGATCAAAAGATCAAAAACGCCATCAACAGTGCTGCACGTACGGGATTGCTGGTACACATCTCCGAGCTGGAGATCTCCGTAAAGTACAATAAACCGAAAACTTTCCTGATGGACGATCTGCTCGCCAGTCAGCAGGCCCAAAAATATAAAGCCGTATTCCTGGCCTACCGGAATATCCCTAAGCAGCAGCAGTTTGGTATCACCACCTGGAATGTGGGCGATGCCGATGCCTTCCGGAACAATAAGATCAAGAACCGGGACCATCCGATGTTGTTCGATGTGGAGTATAAACCCAAAGCTGCCTATCGGGCCTTGCTGGAAGCGGCAGGCCGCTAACTACACATTTTGCTCCCCATTCGTCCTGCAGGCTTGAACTTTCCTGCGATTAGCACTACTTTAATCGCCGGTTAGCAACAAAATAATTCGAATGGAGACGATCCGTAGTAATAAAGATCTAAATATTGAAACCCTGCGCGGCCTGGCCATATTCTTTATGGTTTTCGGCCACATCATCGGGTACACCGCCCAGGATGGCTTGAAGGTGCCTGACGATTCCGGCTGGCGTTATGCTTATTATATCCTGCAGTATATCCGGATGCCCCTGTTCACCGTCATCTCGGGTTTCGTGTATGCCTATAAGCCGCTTTCCCGGTTTAGTTCCGTGCCTAAGTTCCTGGAACGTAAAGTGAACCGCCTGCTCGTGCCGCTGATTGTGGTATCGACGTTATTTTTCCTGTTGCAATATTTTACCCCAGGCACCAATGGCAAGACCAAACTTGGCGAGATCTGGACGATCTACCTGTTTCCATTTGCACATTTCTGGTTTTTGCAGGGCATGATCATCACTTTCCTTGTGGTTACGGCATTGGAAAAGCTGAAACTCCTGGACAACCTGAAAACCGCATTGCTCTGCCTGTTTATTGCCGCCATGGTATTCTTCAGCGGCTTGGTAGACCTCCGCTTCTTCAGCTTCCAGCATGTACCTTTCCTGCTCACGTTTTTCCTGCTGGGGCTGATCCTGAAGCGGTTTTTCGACCTCATCTTTACCAGAACGAATATGCTCGTGGTTGGCTTGGTGTTCCTGGTGTCGATGTCTTACCAGCTATATGTATATGATGGCCCGAAAATGCCGATGTTCCTGGATCATGGCCTCACCTTACTGGTCGGTAGCTCCGCCTGTATGCTGCTGATCAACCTTGGCCTGCAGAACCAACGGCTCATCTGGCTGGGGAACTTCTCCTATGGCATCTACCTTTTCCATGTATTCGGCACGGCTGCCGCCAGGATCTTCCTTTTGAAGCTGCATGTGACCAACAACCTGGTACATGTACTTGCCGGCCTGTTGATCGGACTTGGAGCACCCATCATCCTACAGCTGATCGTACCTAAAAGATCCCTACTGGCCTTGATGTTTTTTGGTGACAAGATCGGCCCGGCCAAATCAAAGCAGGTGCTTCCCGGAGAAAGTGTGGCGTCTTAACAGATCAACAGCCATATAACAGCCAATAGCTAAGGCCAGCATGATCAAGGCCCATTTCCATGCGGGGTTCTTTTTCAATACTTCCTGTTTCTGGCTCAAACTGCGCTGCTGCTTATCCTGCTTGCGGCTGCTCGCAAGACTGCTCTTGCTATCCTGCAGTTCCGATTGCTCGGTGCTGCGCAACAATGCCAGGCGATGCCCATGAACCAGCACCCGCTCCGCTGTACCTTCAAAGCCCTTTTCAGCATTGATGCGGAATGGACCGCTTGGCCAGATTTCCAGGGCAAAGGCGCTGCTTATGGAATCCGTCCCTCGCCGCTGGTAAGTTCTGTACGATGCTGTTTTCTCCAGTTTTAAACTGTCAGCATGATGCGCGCTGCTTTCGTTTAACTCCTGTACCTGTCGTTGCCGTTCCACTTTACGCATTCCGCATCCGGCATTATGCAGCAGTAATACCAGGCTCACCGCAGCAAAAGACAGTTTGCCTGGGCCGCTAGCAGGCAATCTATTTTTTAGCTTTTCAAAGAACATCGCGCACTCCCGCGCGGCGATCCGCACTTCGAAGCAGGCTGGCGCATCATACTTCCTGCGGCGGATCAGGCCCGGCTGAAAAGCGGAGCCATTTAAAAGGATATAAAAGCTCATAGGAGGATCTTAAAATGTTTTGAGTAAAAGGGTTATAAAAAATAGGCATAGCGGTTTATCGACCGCCGGTGGCGTAACCTGCGGTACACGCCATCACCTTCGCGCGAACCCGCAGGGTTGGTATTGCCCTCCACGGATTGTACCCAATCCGCTCTGGTCCCCGTGACCAGACCTACATGCGCAATGCGCTTTAATGCCGGTATGTAAATGCCAAGTACCGCTGCGGGCCGTGCCAGCTGGATTTGTTTCGCTGCCGGGAAAAGCGCGGGCGACCAGCCCGAACGCGGCTGTGCAAAACCAGCCTGTCCGTGCAGCCAGCTTACAAAAGCGGCACACCAGGCATGTCCTTTCTTCAGACCCACATAGTGCAGGTAAATTTCCACCTGCGGACCATCATTTCTACCCCGGGACTCCCGGACCAGCAGTGCGGCTTCCGCAAGGGCGATCATGCGCAAGGCGGCAGCAAGCTTTGCAGGAGCTGCATCCTGCATATATAGCCTGCGATTTGCCTGAAGTGGCAAATTTCGGCTTAGCAGATGGCGTTGAGGCAGCCAATAGCCGAAAGCAGGAGCAGTGCAAAGGAGAAGTAATAGAATCCGAGCTGTTGCCATGGTGCTAAGGTGTTAAATTGTGAAACCAATGTCGATAATGGGGGCAAGGTCAGGCTCTGCCACAGCCGCTGTAGGAGCAGCCCGCAGAAGCCGGCAAGCGTCACAAAGCAGATCAGCGACAGCAGGATCAGCAGCCAGATGTTGGGATCGATGCTGCCCGAGAGCGGCATATTGTTTTGCATCCAGCGGTTGCCCATCACCCAGAGGGAGAGCAGCAGGCCGGATAACAACAGCAGTTCCATCGGAAGCAGCCGCAGTCCGGGCCGGGGAATGCGGTTGATATAACTTATTATTTTGATACCTAATGTTTTCATCAGAAAATTTTATGTTTTTAGGGGATAATGCTGGCTATAATAAAAGCGCGGCCGCCAGCGGGCCGCGCTTCCTGCAGAACAACCGCTTACATCACGTTCAATGAACCCATGTAGAAGCTGTCACTCACATCCTTGCCATCAGCAGCTACAAAACTCAACCATAAATGCACCAGGTCATCCGAGAAATCCAGCGGCAACTGTAGCGTATAAGTCGTTGCCGATCGTGGTGCCGCATTTGGCAGCAGCACATACAGATCCTTGGTTTTGTTGTACACCAGCAAGGTCAGCTGATCTGTGCCGGCACTTGCGCCCGCATTCTCCCAGTTGTACACCAGCCTGCTGTTCTCTGCACCGTCGATCGATACACCCATTGGCTTTTGCAGGTTGCCCTTGCTGTAAGTGAATTTGGAGTAGTCAATGCTGAAATTTGGTGAGCTACCCGTGATGGCCTCGTTCAGGTTAGCAGCCATCGCTTTGTTCAGCGAGGTCAGCCCTGTTTTTCCGGCTGGAAAGCCTGTTTTTACCAAACCGTGCAGCGGTCGTAAGAAGCTCGTCATCAAAGCGAACTTCAATCGCTGATCCAATTGTGCCTGGGTCGGATTGTCTGCCCGCACATCACCAAGTCCTTTCATGTAATGTACACCACGTACCACACTGCCTACTACACGTCCTACTTTTCCTCTGAAAAAGCCGAGGATGCCTTCATTGTAAATTCCCATTTTCTTTTGTTTTAAGGGGTTTATAAAATTTGTTTATTTCGTAAGTCCCACTGCGCCGCTGGTCAGACGCTGTGCAAACATTACGATACAAATGAACTTCATTAGCCCGGGGCTTATGGTGGCAGGGTGGCAGCCACCTTTTTGCCTCCAGCATTTAAAGGCATCAGAAGGCCGAATTTTGGCTGAAAAAAAATGAGTTAATTTTTAAGCGGACTAGCGAGTCCCATATATTCCTGTTTGATAAAAAGGATCATCCGCTCCAGCAGCTCTACAACGCTTTCACTGGTCGAGCCGTGTTTTTCTTTGTAGCGGCGGCGAAAGTTGTCGGGATTGATCTCTTCCAGCCCTGCGGTCGTAAAATGATCAGCCAGAAACTCCGTAAAGCGTCGCTGCTCTTTTACACCTAAAGGGATGATGTCCATGCTCATCAGTGTCTGCGAAACGATGGCCAATGCCCTTTGACTGAGCTGCAGCCTGAATTTGCCAAACCTGCCGGCCTGGCCCGGCGCTTTCTGGGTTTTGGTTGGCTGTAAATGCTTTTGCAGGCTTTCTGATGCAGCAACTTCCTGATAACTGATCTCTGCCTGGACAAAGTCAATCAGCAGGACCTTCAGCTCCGGATACTGCAGGTTTAAGGCCAGGCCGGGAACCGGCAACAATTGTTTAAGCGTTTTGAGCTGCCAGGTTAGCAGCAGCATGCGTCTGGTACTGCCTTGGGTATCCTCCAGTAACTCCAGAATCTTATCGCGGCAATACTGATAGGCGCCCGGGGCATTAAAGTTCAGCTGGATAACTTTATGCATCAGGTTTAAATCCTGGTTTTCCTTACCGCACGCTTTTGGCATATCCAGCAGGGCAGCCATCAGCTGCTCCATGTACTGTAATTGCTGCTGACTGCATTCCTGGCAGATGGAAAACTGCCTGAAATGATCCAGAATAACAGTGGTTAGTTGCTCATCCGCATTGCAGGCCTGAAATTTGGATTGGAGCAATAACATTTCCTTCCGTAATATGCCTAATCTGCCTTCCAGGTAATACTTCGGCAACATTTCATGCGGGGCCATACCAGAAATACCTGTGCTTTCCAGGTAGCTGGCCAGCACGTCAAGCATCGCCCACAACGCGGTATAAAGCGCCTTAGCATCCGAATTCAAGCCCTCAACCAGGTCGGTTTGCTGCAGCAATTGAAAATCGTCTCTAAGCCGGAACAGGTCCGAATAGTTCTGCTGGCAAAGCTGTTCGAAATCCTTTGACGGAATGTTGTAGCGGAAAGCTTTCAAACCTTCAACCGCTTCAAGTCCGCTGCTGGCGATCAACTGCTGCAGGACTGCTAAAGATTGTTTGTGAATACTGGCCTCAATGTTGGCGGGCTGGAGATCCGATTTCAGAAGCGCTGCAATGTTGTCTAAAGAAAATCGCTTTCGATTTATTAAATACATAAGGAGGAATTAATTAAAATTCATATACTCAAGGTAAGTAGATGCTATACATTACACAAGTGCACATTATTGCACAGGCGATAAACTTGTCCACAGACTTTTCAACAATAATCCTGGATCAAATCGATACCGGGAGAAGCACTGCCGGCCCCACACGAAGCGCAAGCATCAGCTAAATCGTTAAACCTGCTGTTTGAACCTCTAAGAGATCATTCATAATTTGTGAAGAACTTGGCTAATCTTGTTTAATTTAGAGCATACCTAACCAAATACCCCTATGAACCTATTTAAAGATCGCCATGTTAAGACGCTGAAGTGTCTGCTGCTCCTGATCCTGGTGATTAGCACTCCCGCTGCTGCACAACAAGGCCGGGTTTCATTATTAACGGAACTCGGGAAGATGCAGGACCTCTCCACACTTCCCGCCTACGAAACGAACCTGCTGGTTCGGCAAACCTCTTCCTATGATACCACCGGCAACAATGATGATGGCTTCAGCGGCAAATACTCTTTCGTACGGCGTAATGCAGACAGTAGCCTGGTGATCTTCGAAGCCAAGGGGAATGGCGTGATCAACCGCATCTGGACACCTACACCAAATAACGACATCCTAGATTTTTACTTCGGCGGCGCCAGCAAACCCAGCTTCAGCATTCGGTTCTCCGATCTGTTCAGTAACAAAGTGTTTCCCTTTGTACTTCCGCTTTGTGGCAATCAACTGGGTGGCTATTACAGTTACCTGCCCATTCCGTTTAAGAATGGTTGCAAGGTGGTTTCCCGGGGAAAGAAGATGGAGTTCTACCAGATCCAATACCGTGCTTACCCGAAGAACACCAGAATACAGAACTTTAGCCTGCAGCTGAATGCCGCGGAAACCCAAGCGGTCAAGTCGCTCGAAAGTTCCTGGAAAGCTGTTCAGGCGCATGGAACAAGCGGCGCAGGTACCAAAAGCCTGGTCAAAGATCTGGAACTGCAGCCGGAGGCAAGCCAGGTTGTCGCCGAGCTCAACACCCCGGGCCGCATAACCAGGCTGGCCCTGAGTCCGGCCTCGGCATTTAGCGGACTTGACAAGCAGATTGACCTGCGCATCACCTGGGATGATGAAAATATAGCAGCGGTGTATGCGCCTGTGGCCGATTTCTTCGGTTATGCTTTCGGCAGCCCTTCCATGCAAAGCCTGCTGACGGGTACCCAGGGCGATACGCTCTACCTGAACTTCCCGATGCCCTACGACCGTAAAGCCAAGATTGAACTGCTATACCGTCCACCAAAGCCGGCAGCATCAAATCTGGCTGCCACTGCAGCACAAACGAAGAAGGTCCATGTTGAATTGCAGTACAACGATCAAAAGCGGAACATCAGCAAGGAAGGAAAATTCTATGCCTTCTGGAATAAGGACCTGAATGCAATACTGGGCAAACCACACCTTTTTCTCGAAGGGGCCGGTAAAGGACATTATGTAGGCACCATATTACAGGCCCAGGGATTGGAACCAGGTATGACACTTTTCTTTGAAGGGGATGATGAAACCTATGTAGATGGTGAAATGACTGCCCACGGTACCGGATCGGAAGATTACTTTAATGGCGGCTGGTATGCCATGCTCGACCGCTGGGACACCAAAATGAGCCTACCGCTGCATGGCGCGCTGGATTATTCCCTGCCTTTCAGCCGCACCGGCGGATACCGGCTTTTCCTATCCGATAAAATGCCCTTTGAAAAGCAGCTGCGACACTTCATCGAACATGGGCCCGAGCACAACAACAAACGGGTGGATTATACGTCCATTGCCCTTTATTATGCTGATAAGGCCATTCACAGCAATCAGCAACAACCATCCAATCCGCTCACAAAGGTCTATATGCCAGACACGCTGATGCTTTATCCGCAGCTCATGAACTATAGTGTGATGGGCAACTTCAGCATCGACGGCAATACTTATACGGCAAACAACAGCGGCAATATCCGCATCAACCTTTCCGAAATTCCGGCCGGCCGGTACAAGCTGTATGCTGATCTGGAAAGTAATCAACAGGGTGCCCTGGTGAGCCTTTGGCAGCGCCAAAGTTTGTTGCGCGATAGTATCTCCTTTTATTCGCCAGACAAGCAGATCCGGGATCGCAGCTTCCTTGTGCCCATCACGCTGGATGCCTTCAAAAGCAGTATTACCTTCCAGTTTAAACCCGGTCAGGAGGGTAAGAAGATCTGGATCAACCGCCTGACGTTCATCCGGGAACAATAGGCTTAAAGCCTCAATTTAAACAAGAAAAGTATGACCGCAATAATGCGTCAAGGAACAAAAAAGCAAAAGCGCAATAGCGATGAGTACACCAAACCAGCAATACCCTATCGGCACGTTTATTAAACCAGCTGAAATCAGCCCTGCGATATTACATGACTGGATCGCAACAGTCTCGGCCTTACCAGAAGATCTTGGCCATACGATAAAAGGCTTTTCCGAACAGCAACTTGACACGCCTTATCGTGCGGGGGGCTGGACGGTACGCCAGCTTGTTCATCATCTGGCCGATAGCCACATGAATGCTTACTGCAGGTTCAAATTGGCATTGACGGAAGATAAACCTCTTATTAAACCGTATTTCGAAGATCGTTGGGCGGAACTTCCTGACGCCGCCCTACCTGTAGATCCTTCCTTAGCAATTCTCGACGGGCTGCACCAGCGCTGGACAAGATGCTTAAGCAGTCTGCGCGAAGAACAACTTGCCATGGTTTTCATACACCCGGACCATGGAAGGGAAATCAGCATAAAGGAGGCTACCGGCATGTATGCCTGGCATTCTAAACATCACCTGGCGCACATCCTCATGCTAAAGAAAGTAAAAGGCTGGATTTAACCTGTCAAAGCAAATCACAATCTTCCAAATGCGTTGATAACACCACCAATTGCATTTCCTGTAGAAATCAGATTTCTGATTCCATTAAACAGATAAGTGTTCGAATCTCGTCGGGAACAACACAGCGCTATCAAATTGTAACACAATGGTTACGTTGTTAATACAATAATTTTTTTATAAGAAAATTAAACATTCCTTAGCCTAAGTGGTTGACTAGTATATCAAAACCGAGCTATGGAACAGAAACCACATGAACCGAACACGGTAATACCAGTCATCGAAGAGCAGCTGCACATTCATAAGGTCTGGCAGGAAACCGGCCGCGTGCAGGTCTCCAAAACCGTTACTGAGGAAGCGGTGGACTACAGTGTGCCGCTGAACCAGGAAGAGGTGATCATGGAAAGAAAAGCCATAAACCAGTATGTTGATACTGCTCCGGCGGCAAGCCGGTACGAAGGTGATACCCTGATCATTCCCGTGCTTAAGGAAGTACTGGTCGTAGAAAAGAAACTCCTGCTGGTGGAAGAGCTGCACATCCGTAAACGCAATACCGAACAAACCCTCAGCGGTACGGAAGTGCTCCGCAAAGAGTCGGTGGAAATCAAACGCAACCCTACATCTACCTGAATAAAATTAGCGCAATCGAATTACCTACGAAAAACAACCTAAACAAAAACAACCCCTAAAACGTAAAATTATGTCACACACAGTAATTGGAATTTTTAAAACCTTTACAGAGGCTTCTGTAGCCCGTCAGCACCTGGAAAACAACGGTTTCCATCCTGGAAATGTCGACGTTGCGGATTCAAACTATACTGCACCAGACTATTCAGGTAATGACATTACCGGTGGCGTCACCGATGTTACTACGGAGTCCAGATTGCATGAGCACGATCATAAAGACAATGACTCTATTGGCGGCTTCTTCCGGAACCTGTTCGGTGGAAATGATGACGACGATGAGCATCTGATAAACCGCCATATTGAAGCTGGAAAAAGAGGAACCGTCGTTACCGTACATGCAAATTCCTATGATGAAGCGGAACGCGCAGCAGATATCCTGGATGAATATGGCGCGGTAAACGTGAACGACAGCGACGACTGGGACACTACGTCGGGTAACATCCCGGGTGCGGCAAACCTGAGCGGCGACTTCGATACGGCAACCACTTCGAATTATTCGGATATGCCGGAAGGAAATGCCACACCCATAGGCGGATTCGCGGGAACTGGCGGCAGCGACTTTGACGAAGCCTCGCTTGCAGATATCGATGAAACCACCTCTGCTGCTTACACCGAAAATACCGATGCGAACCTCGGCCGAAGCCTTACCGGAGACATCGACTCCAACCTTTCCAATCCAGACTCCATTAAAGTTGTGGAAGAAAATCTGAATGTAGGTAAGCAGGAAGTGCACACCGGGGGTGTACGTCTACGCAGCCGCATTGTGGAACGCCCCGTAGAGGAGAACATCCGTTTACGCCAGGAACGTGTTACTGTTACACGTACCCCTGTAGACCGTCCGGCAACTGAAGCAGATTTTAATACCTTTCAACAGGGTACCGTAGAAATGACCGAAAGTGCAGAGGTGCCGGTGATTAGTAAAGATGCCCGCGTGGTGGAAGAAGTTAGCCTGAATAAGGAGGTTACCGAAAGCGATCAGACGATCGTAGATACCGTACGTCATACGGAGGTAGATACCGAAAACATTGATCCGGATAAACGTGACAGGAACATCCTGTAATTCGTTAACATACCTGAAAACCCGGTTGCCACAAGTGACCGGGTTTTTTTGTCCTGCAAAAAGGTATTTGCACCGAAGCAAATTTGTGTATTTTTAATAACCTGATATAATCTGTATGAAAATGAATGCCAAGGCGCCTCTTAGTCCGGAAAGCCTTAAAGTCTTCGATACTTTACCTTACCACTGTTTAATACTTAGTCCGGATTACCGTATACTAACCGCCAGTAATGCCTATCTGAAGCTGGTGGGCAGAACGCGGGAGCTGCTCCTGGGCAGAAACGTCCATGAGGTCTTTCAGGGGAATGCGAACTGGCAGCGGGCGCTGGATGCAGGTTTGCGGCATTCTTTCGAAACGGCTATTGAAACCAGACAACGGCACGAGATGTCCCTTGTACAATTTCACATCCCTGACTGGGAAGCACCCGAGGCTAAAGCCATCGAATCGTATTGGAAGATTAGCCATACACCAGTTCAAAATGCTTCTGGGGAAGTGCTTTACCTCATTCACGACATCAATAACGTCACTGCGCAGGTGGTTTACGAACAGCGCCTTCAGGAAAGTCTGGAATTAGAAAAGCAAGCCGCAGCAAAGGCAATGCTGCTCAGCACACAAATGCGGCAGCTCTTCGATCAGATCCCCGCACAGGTCGCCATTGCCATTGGCCCGGAAATGCGTTACGAATATGTGAACCCGGCTTATGAACGGGAAATGGGGCAGGGCAGCGGCCTGCAAGGCCGTAAGGTGCTTGAGGTGATGCCTGAAGTATTTAACATGCCGATCTGGAAGATCCTGCAGGAAAGCTATCAACAGGGCAAATCCTTCATCGAAACGGAGATCGAGATCCCCCTGCCCGCACAGCATGGCCAGGCGATGGTCAGCCGCTATTTCAATCTGGTCTACCAGCCACTGCGGAACGAGGCGGGGGAGATCACTGGTGTGCTAAGTTTTAAATACGAAATTACCGAACATGTCGCAGCGCGGAAGCTGCTGGAACTTCGGGAAAAAGAGCTGCTAGCCCTGAATGAAAAACTGAGTCAGGCCTATGAGGAAGTACTCGCCGCTAGTGAAGAGATGAATGCGAGTAATGAAGAGCTCGAAGCAACAAATGAGCAGTTGCAGCAGGCGCATGAAGCTTTAGGTCAGCTCAACGCAGAACTGGAGGAACGGGTGCAACTGCGTACCGCAGAAATTGAACGCATGCGGCAGCAGGCAGAAAATGAAAGTGAACGATTGCGCTTCCTGCTCAATGCTATTCCACAACAGGTGTGGACAACAGATCCTGGTGGGCAACTGCTCGCGGTGAACAATGTGCTTTGTACCGCCTTGGGGCATACGACTGAGGAAATCCTGGAGATCGGCTTGCCACATTTTGCGCATCCGGACGACTTGCCGGTCATCTTCCGGCAGTGGACCGAAGCATTGCGCTCCGGAGCGCCCTACCATGCCGAATATCGTCTTCGATTTGCCGATGGCAGTTACCGCTGGCACCTTGGTCGTGCGGTGCCGATGATTGAAAATGGCGTGGTAACCTTTTGGCTGGGCACCAACACGGATATTGATGCGCAGAAAGAAAATGAACAACGTAAAGATGAATTTCTCTCCATCGCCAGCCATGAACTGAAAACACCCTTAACCAGCATTAAATCCTTCAACCAGCTCATGAACCGGGTGCGCGATGGACAGCAACTGGGTATCTATATTCAAAAATCTTATAATAACATCCTCAGGTTGGAGAAGCTTATCAACGACCTGCTGGATGTAACCAAGATCAATGCCGGTAAAATGACCTATGATATACAGCCATTCGACTTCCTGCAAATGGTACGGGAAACCATCGAGAATGTACAGCTGACTGTAAGCACACATGAGATCATTCTAAATAGCTGTGAGCCTTTTGAACTGGAGGGCGACCGGCTGCGGTTGGAGCAGGTGCTGATCAACCTGCTTGATAATGCAATCAAGTACTCACCAGGTGGTGAGGAGGTGCTGGTACGCGTGAGCCTGGAAGAAAGGCATGTGATCGTTTGCGTGCAGGATTATGGCGTTGGTATAGATAAAAGTAATGTGAACAAGCTCTTTGACCGTTATTTCCGCAGCGATAATACGGCCATGCGTTTTGAAGGGCTGGGCCTGGGCTTGTTCATTTCCGCAGAGGTGATCAAGCGCCATTACGGTACCTATTGGTTGGAAAGCGAACCTGGAAAGGGATCGAGCTTCTATTTCCGCTTGCCCCTGGAACCGGAGGTCCCCGCAAAACCATTTATTGATGAACATAAAACCTACCAGGATGAATATGTCAGCATTCATTACAATTCAGCTTTACACCAGGTCGAATCTACATGGAAAGGTTATCAGGACTTTGAGTCCGTACAACGCGGTGGACTGAAGATCCTGGAGCTGCTGCGGTACAACCGTGCGAGCAAGCTGCTCAATGACAATACTGATGTGCTTGGCAATTGGTCAGAAGCAGCAGAATGGGTAGCCAAAGATCTGTTGGTTAGTATGGAGGCTGCAGGTTTGAAGTACATCGCCTGGATTCAATCCCGCGGTGCCTTCAGTCGCTTATCCGCACAAAAAACCGCAGATATGGCGGAGGTGGGGATAGAAATGGCCTTCTTCAGCGAGCGTGTTGCCGGACAGGCATGGCTGGCGGATAAAAATGTTTAGGCCTGTTGTTTGCAACATTTCCAGTGAAAAAGAAGTTGTAATGCGCTCCCAACTCATTGGACGTTTTTTCTCGTATAAATCCCTGATCTTTAGGGAAAAAATGAGTACAGATGACCACAATGTGGGTAATGTTTACACTACTTTGACAAGGCAATCAATTTTTGGAACCATCAAACACAAAAAAAAAATGGCAGCACATCAGGGTGACATCATTGAAAGAATTATCAGAAGACAAGGTCATTCGATCTCTGATCTAGCGAAACTTACCGGCGTTAACCGACGCTCAATCTACAACTGGTTTTTACAGCCCAGACTAAAGCCGGAAAACATCGTCAAGTTGGGACAAGCCATCGGTCATGATTTCTCCGAACAGTTCCCGGACCAGTTTGTTTCTGCAGACTTTATCGCCCTAGAACACAGTGCAAGCATTGAGGATCAACAAGTAGATGTTTGGAAAGAAAAATATATCGATCTGCTGGAGCGCTATAATTTGTTATTGCGGATTTCGAATGGTGAAGTGCAGATTCCAAATATGGAAGGGCAGACCAAGGCCAGAATGGTAAACCGCCAGGGCATTTTGATTTAAAGGTATGCAAGAGAGTAACCTTTCAGCTACCCCCCTGCATTAACGCTCTCAGGACAAATATAGAAATAGATACAACAGTTCCGGAAAATATTTCTACTTCGTATAAAAATTGCACAAAACTTAACGAAGTTTTACATTTGTTCATGCTGAGTTTGGGTGTATCGCAGATCTTCAAAAGGAAATTTGCACGATACATCTACTAACTGTTACTTCAATTTAATGCTGATCCCCTTAATGGTCTGCCAGCCCGCTTTATCCGTTACCCGGATCAAAAAGTGGTAGTCGCCCGGATCAACATCAGCCGGTACCTCAACTTCCTGCTCCAGTACATGCTGTTTCAATCCCGGAGCTAACGGAAAATCCTGGATCAGGAGAAATGGCTTAACGGCCGTTTTCTTGGCTTCCATGGCGCAGCTGTTTACTTCTGTGCTGTGACTGTGCTGGTCGAAATTATGGTGTACATCCACACTCACGGAACCCAGTTCAACATTATCACTGAAAGTTGCACGTAACGTGAATTTGCTGCCTCGTTCAATTTCACTGCATTGCTTTGGAAATGCATTTGCCGCAGTGATATCGATCACCGGATAGGTTTCGTCAATCGGGCTTTTGTCCTCGTCTTTGCTGCAGCCACTTAGAATCGCTGCACAGCTTAATAGCATCAGGATGCCTCCTTTAAAAATATTCATGGTCTTAACGTATAAAAACCGGAAGGCCACTGGCCTTCCGGTTAGGTTTGTAATGGTGTTGTTTATTGGATCTTAAAGTCCTGCTTATGAAAAAAGTTCAGCTGGTGTGTACTGCTTTCATATAGGATGACAAACTCGTAATCGCCAGCTTCCCAGGTGGTGTTATCACCAATCACAAGTGTAGGCATATCACGCTTAAAGCTGAAAGTTTGCTCATCAAAGATCACATTGCTGAAGTCAAATGCATTCGCAACCTGCTTATGTTCCAGCTTGTCGTACACGACAACCTTACTCAGATCAATGTCCTTGATGGTTTCCGGGTGATGATGGTGTTTCTTGTTGACCATCAGCAGATACATCTGTCCGTCTCCCTTAACATTGGAAATCGCAACCTGTGAATGGATCGTGTCGCCATGCTTAAAGCTTAAATCCGCAGCAGCAGTACCCGGTTTATAGCGGTGAGCGAAATCTCCATTTTTGAAGATGCTGAAAATGCTAAGCTGTGGATCAGCAGGCATGTTGGCAACGGTATAGAGCTGGATTTCCTTTTTGATTTCAAGCTTCGAGCCGTTTTCATCATGAACAATGATCAGGAAATCGTATTTACCTTCCGCTGCTTCAGCGGGGATCGTAAAGTGTTTGTGAATATTCGTGTTTTTTGTGCCTTGATACTGCGTCCACACGATTTCATGTTTCCAGCCTTTGCTATAGCTTTCGCCCGCCTTTTGCAGGATTTTCAGCTCTACAATATCGATCTTGTCGCCTGCAACCACATCGGCCTCAAAGTGAAAATCGCGTTCAATTACACCGATCCCGCTGTTGTTCAATCCAATCTCCATATTTTCTATGATGGGCTGCTTTGCCTCGGGTGCTGTAACCGGTTCGTCTTTCTTACAGGCGCTGAATATGCCGGTACAAAGCAGGATTAGGATTGCCCGCTGTTTTATCTGGTTCATCTTCATAAGTTTTACGTTGCTTAGTGTTAAGGTTTATCAAAATGCTCCTCAAATTCCGCTGCTTTACCAGCCTGATCTACCACTTTCAAGTGCACATGGTAGTGTCCTTTAGGCGCGGCGGTTACATCCATGTGTTTGTGGAAATTGTAACTTGTCTGTCCTACCATGTTCGCATCAGCATAGCTGAATTCTTTTTCCCAGTCCTTACCATGAATTTCTACGATGATCTGGGCAATCTTATTCGGTGAGGTAACCCTTGCTTCGGCATGCAGGTCATTTCCGGCGGCGTTCAGGCCAACTTCAAAACCAGCCAAGGACGGAAGGCTTGGGTCATTTTGCAGCGCTAAAGTCGATTCAACCTTGGTTTCCTGTCCATTGCTGTCCCTTACCTTTAACACAACATCATAGCTGCCTAAAGCCGCATCCGCAGGTACGTCGATATGTTTGTGAAATTCAGCATTTTTCAATCCTGCAAAGCCCTCCGTATAAACAGTGTTCAGTTTCCAACCTGTGCCACTTTTAGGGTTGATCTCCAGGGTTACACTTTCGATGTTTGCGGTCGCGGTGATTTCCGCTTCCACATGCACATCGCCACCCGGATGTGCGGTCTTGTTGTTGTCTGGCCCAATCTCCAGGGCGCTGATCACCGGTGCAGAAAGCTCCGCGACATCATCATCTTTTTTACAGGCGCCAAAAGTTGCCGCAATCAGCAGGAATCCTGCAATTAGTTTGTTGTGTTTCATGTTACTTGTTTTTGTTGTTTTCATTTTTGATTTTGTTGGTTGTATACTGTTTAAAGAACTCGATTCTTGCTGGGCATGGCTTTAGTTGATCCATTTAATGCTGCGGTTTGATCTTGAAGGGCAGCTTCAGCGAAAGCACCAGGTTCCTTCCGGCTTCCGGCAGTTCGATCAGCCGGTAAAAGCTGGTATGGTTCAGGTAACGTGCATTCAGCAGGTTCTGCGCCTGCAGGCTCAGCTGCACTTCCTGCCCGTAAAGGCGCAGTTTTGTGCCCGCCTGAACATTCAGCGTCTGATAACCCGGGCTCTTCTTTTCCGGTGGAACGATCTTGTTCTGCGCGGCTGTCATCCGGTAGTCCAGGGAGAGATAGCTGCCTTCGAGTCCCCGGAGTTCTGGGGTCCAGCTTAGGTTCAGCAGCAAGGAAGCCGGCGGGGAGAAGGGGAGCGTATAACCTTTCTTGGCACCCGAAAGCTGCCTGCTGTACAGGTACTCGGCAAGCACTTCTGTACTCAGGCTTTTCCAAAAATTGTACTTCAGCTGTAGTTCCGCACCATAGCGTAACACACGACTTTGCGCATATTCGAAGATCTGGTTCCCTGCGCCATAGTTGCGGTCGTGCGCGGATGTAGGGTTCAGGTAAATGTAGTTGGGGAAATAGTTGTAGAAAGGGCTGAACTGCAGGGACCAGCGTTCTGCTGCCCAGGCGGCACTGAAGTCGAGCTGGTAGCTTTGCTCCGGCGACAAATCTGCGTTTCCGCGTTCATAACTGAAATAATGATAGTTCACCCCATTAGCGCCGAGTTCCTTGGCGATTGGCATCCGGAAGCTTTTCCCCACATTAGCCTTTAGTGCCAGTCGCTCAAGATTGTAGTTCATGCCCAGTGACCAGACCAGGCTCTTGAAGTTCCGGTTCAGGTTTGCGGCACGCAGTACATACTCGGCATTTTCTCCATCGCCGGCATTGATGTTAGATGGAAACCAGTCCCGGTATTCAAACATCCTGATCCTTCCATAATCAAAGCGCAGGGCCCCATGTAACAGCAGTTCCTCATTAACTTTTAGCTTATCGTACACGAATGCACCTGCTGTACTTTGATCAAAGGAAGGCACCAGGAAGCCCCAGCCGTCAATGCTATTATGCTGCTGTTCCAGATTGAACCCCATAGTCAGGCGGTGTTTTCCCAGGCTGATGTTGTCCCGCAGATTCGCAGTATAAACCCGCTTGTCGAAGCCACGCTCCAGTTCAGCGGGGATACGCATGGAATCCGGGTATTGCGAAGGCATAAAGCCATGGTTAACGTACATGCTGAACTCTTCGCGGAAGTTCCGTTGGTAGCCGAGTTCGAGCTCCAGGTTATGCGCCGCAAGCTGGTAGCTGCTGCGGTTGATGATCTTGAAATGGTTCACTTTCTGGCTTGGCAGCTGAATGTCCCTGCTGCTGGCATCGTGCATGACTTCATCCACACGGCGCGGCTCCAGCCCATGGGCATTCGCAAAGAAGCCGCTTTTGCTATAACTATTGCTCAGGTAGAAGATCGACCGGAAATGATCGCTCAGGTATCCGGTACTGAAATGCAATCCACTTTCCCGGCCTGCCGTGTTCCGGAGTTGCCTGTTGTGCAAGGGCACCGCATAATCATAAACGAATACCGTATCTGCGGGAACGCGGTAATCGCCATAACGCTGCTCCGTGATCCGCGCATCAAAGAAGAGCTGCTGTTTGCGCCCATACAAATTGATGGAAGTGCCATACTGATCATTGTTGCTTTTCCCAATCAGCTCCACCGAGCCGCCGAGGGTCTGGGCTGCAGGTACAGCTGGCGGCTTCACGTCAATGGCTCCGGCAATGGCATCCGAGCCATATACAAACGCCGCTGCACCTTTGATCAGCTCCACCGACCCGGCAGCAAACTGGTCCAGCTCCAGCCCATGGTCGGCACCCCATTGCTGCCCTTCATGTTTTACGCCTTTGTCTACCACCACCACACGGTTGAAGCCCAGGCCGCGGATCAGGGGTTTCGACTGCCCCGAACCAATGCCAATGGTCTTAATACCTGGCAGCCGCTCCAGCGTTTTCATCAGACTGCCCCCGAGATTCCTTTGTATGAAATCCGGCCGGATCACTTCCACATTCAGCGATTCTTCCTGTTTGCGTTGCTGGATCAGGTTGTCCCGTACCTCCACTTCTTTCAGCTGGTGCTGCCGCTCATGCAGCATAAGTCGCAGCTGCCGGTCGGCGGAAAGCTCCACATCCTGGTTCAACAGCAAATAGCCCTCTACTGAAGCACTAAGCCTGTATTTGCCAGGTTGCAGGTTTGAAAATTGGAAATTGCCCGAAGCATCGCTGTGTGCATTGCGGTTTACAGGCTGGAGGCTAAGCAGGACATTTTCCAGCGGCTGTTCTGCGGCGTTCACAACTATGCCCGACAAACGTATGGTCTGTCCATGAAGCAAAAAGGAAAACATGCAAAACGCTACGGTGAAAACGCCCTTCCATACAGAAGCAGTCATTTTATAGCATTAAGAATTAAAAAATATAGCAAAGGGGATTGCAGGCCAGCATGCTGGCAGCATCGGCGTCAGTATCTAGAAAGATGGCTGACTAGCAGGAAAAAGCAGGAGGACCTTTGTTGGTGAAGCCTTGTAAGCTAAACTTGTAGTTTCCAACAAAGACATTGGTATTTAAGGTAATTGCATCCGGAAGGGGTACGCTGAGCACCAATGGATGACTGATGTAGAATTCTTTGGATTGCTGATGTGCTAGGTAATCACATATCAGACATTTGTCGGCTGCAGCAACCTGATCCTGATCATTGCCTTCATGCTGGTGCGTGTGCTCCAGTGCGGCAACTTTCGGGTGACTGTGGAAGATCTGTGCGACAGAAATGGAAAGAAACAGCATCACCAGCAGCATGGCGCCGGCCTGGTAGCATCTTCTCAAAATCTGTTTACGTTCTCTTCGCATCAACCGCAAATGTCTGATAAATTTGGAAAGCCTCGCTACCACTCGTGTTAAGTTTAAGTAACGAAGCTGTTAGGTTGGTATAAATTACATTTTATTTTTAAACGCTGCCCTTCGTTTTACTGCGCCTTCTCCAGAACAACAAGGCGCCGGTAATGGACAGTAACCCAGGTGTTAAACCCAGGAGCACATAGCCTACCTTCACTGGTGTGGTACCGAAACTTCCGGTATGTAGGGGCATAAAACTACTCTCGATCTTTTCCCAGATTCCCATGTCTTCAAAACGATGCACATGAACAATCCGGCCATTTTTCGGATCTATGGACACTGAATTCGGGTTATAGAACAAGGGTAGCTGTCCTTTCCGCAAGCCGCTGATGCGGAAATCCTTCCCTGGCTGCGTAGGCAGATAGATGTTTTTGATCATCAGATCCGGCATGCTTGCTTTGGCCCTGCGTAGCATGCTATCCATGGATACTTCCGCCAGGGTGTTTTCCGGCGCTGGCCGCATTTGCTTTTTCCAATAAGCCGGATCCATCGAGAACATGTTCATCCAAAAGCCGGTGAAGAAGATAATAAGGTTAAACAACAGTGTCCAGACACCGATCATGCGGTGCAGACTGGAGGAGGCCCTGCGCCAGTTGTCCCATTTAAAAGGCACCCTGAACAGCAGTACCCGCCAGAAGAACTTCCGGTAGATGATCAGTCCGGTCAGCATGGATAGCAGCATGGTGATGCCAAAGATGGTGGCCAGCAATAAACCGGGGAGCCCAAGCTGGAAGCTCCAGTGGAACTGCAGGATCCAGTGCATCAAACCGGGATTGAACTCCCGGAGTTTGCCCTCCCGCAGCACCTTGCCGGTGTAGGGATCAATGTTCATCAGCCCCAGATCGTAAGTGCTGATCCGGCCATCGTTCTGGTACAAGCGGAAAGCCCAAGCCTGGTCAGCTGCGGCATTCGGGTTCAGCCAGGCGATACCTGCGAGATTCGGATGGTGCGCAGTGATTTGCCGGTAAACCCGGTCCAGCGGTATTGGTGCAGCATGCGGGGCTGGCGGATGAACCCTCAACAGGTCGGCATTGAGCTGCTGATCGATTTCCTTCATGAACACCAGTGCGGAACCACTCAAACCGAGCAGCAGCAGGAAGATGCCGCTGATCAGTCCAAGCCAGCTATGTAGTGCAAAGGCTATTTTTGTGGTCTTTTTCATAGGACTAAAGGATCTGGTAAGTCATGCCCAGCCTAAAGTTGAAAGGATCACCTAAGCCGGCATTTGTTACGCCCGACCTGCTGCCTGTGAAATAATGTTTGTCAGCCAGGTTGTAAGTATTCAGCTGGATGTTGTAACGACCACGTTGATAATTCAGGGCCGCATCAAAGACGGTATATTCCGGGAAGATGAAGTTTTGATTGCTGATCAGCCCGACCTGGTCACCTACATACCGCATCCCGGCAGCAATACCCAAACCTTTCAAAGCAGTACCCCCAACCTGATATTTCAGCCAGAGGTTGGCCATGTGTTTAGGTGCATTGGCAAAGCGGTCGCCTTTTTTGCCAAAGGCCGTCGTGCTTCGTACCACATGTTCATTGTAGGCATAACCTGCAATGACGTTAAACTGCCGGATGCTGCCCATTAACGAAAATTCAAGGCCCCTGCTGCGGGTACCATCAATAGCAGCCTGGCGGTGCGAGTTTTCTGGTGTTGGCGCCGCCGTCAGGATGTTCGCATAGTTGATCTGGTAGGCAGAAAATACGGCTGACAGCTGGCCTTGCAGCAGTTCTGCTTTGGAGCCCAGTTCATATTGCGTTGCCGTCCGGGTAGGGAAGGGTCCGCCGGAAAGCACATTATTGGAGGTCTGTGGATTGAAGGATCGTAGATAAGTACCGTAAATGGAAATGTTTTCCCCCGGCAGATAGACTAAGCCTACACGCGGTATCCATCCCGAAGCCTGCAACGCATCACCTTGTTTACTATCGCGGGCAGAAAGTGGTGTTTCCTTAGCGTCGTAGTTGTCGTACCTTAAGGACAGCAGTGCCCGCAGACTTTTACCGAAGCTGATCTGATCCTGCAGGTATGCGCCGCCAAGATTGGTTATCCGTTTATTGTCGTCCGACTCCAGCACCGGTGCATCTGCGGCAGGTGGATCATTGCTGTAATCTGGATGGAAGATCGAAATACGGGTAGAGGCTTTATAGACATAATCGTTCTTGGTCCAGCCGTAGCGGTTATAGTCCGCACCGACAATAAATTCATGCTGCAATACCCCTGTTTTCAGACGGTAATTGACGAATGCGGTCGTCTGCAGGGAGAACCGGTCCGTTTCCCAGTCCTGGTAGGCGCGACTAATCGTGTCATTCCTGATCTGGCCCTGTGGAATATGATCGGTATAGTCGAGCACATTTCTTACCGCGCGCTGCACCACGGTGAGCTTCAGCTTTTCGTTGAAGCGGTGGTTGAAGGTCAGTGTTGCAGAACTATTGTTTGTCCGTCCGTAATCACTTGGGCTCTGCACAGTCAATGCTGCAGGGTAGTAGTCGAAATCAAAGCTGCCATCCGGATTACGGCGGATGAAGCTGCCATTGTCGTATTGCTGCACGGCCTTTTGCCTGGCGTAGTTGATTTCCAGATTAAGGTCTGTATTTACATTGAAGCGGTAGCTGATGGAGGGTGCGAGAAAAATGTTCTCCTTATCCTGATCATTGCGGAAACTTTCCGAGCGGTCATAACCGATATTTGCACGGTATAGCAGCTTTTTATTTCTGCTCAGGGGGCCAGCCAGGTCGAGCGCTGCCCGGCGGAATTTCCAGCTGCCGAGGCTCAGGTCTATTCGTGCCAGACGTTCTTCCTGGGGTTTTTTGGTGATGAAGTTGATGACGCCACCTGGTGCACCTTCACTGAACAGTGCGCCGGAAGGGCCACGCAGCAGCTCCACCGCTTCAACATTATAAAGCAGCGGTTGCTGGCTCCAGAGGAACAGGTTCCCCCGGATGCCGTTGTACAACAGGAAGCTTGCATCATTCGGGGAGTAGGCAGTGAAGCCACGCATGTTAAAAGAGCCATTGCCATTGTTGGCTTTCATGCCGGTGAAGCTGCCGGCAATTTCATTCAGGGTGATCGCCTGCCGGTCGGCCATGGTTGCTGTGTTCATCACCTGCACCGATTGCGGACTTAGCAACAACGGAACTTCGCTACGGGTGGCAGCGCTGGTTTTAGAAACCTGATAGCGGGGTTTATGGAGTTTTACTTCCACTTCCTTCAGTTTCTCGCCCGCGAGTGTGTCCTTAAGACGCTCTCTGTTTTCTGCAGGGTTGTTTTTATCGGATTGTGCATAGATTTTTACGCCGCCAAGCAGCAACAGCATCAACATGCTGAAAAATGGTATTTTCATTTTACGCGAAAAGGATGTTAAAAATTCAGAAAAGTAGCGCGCAGGCGGAACCGGGGCTTTGAAAAACAAAGCCGGTCGCTGGCGCAGAAAATTTTAACAGGATAGACTGGGTGGGTGGGCGATTTCGCGGTTGAATTCCGGCAGTTCAAACTTCTGGATGGAAGGTTTCTTTTTCGCCGGAACGGTGATGACCAGGGCAGGGGCAGCCGTTTCGTTCAGGAAGAACAGGTCTACGGATGCTTTTTTCTGTGTCTGGTTTTCCTGCTTCTTTTCTTTGTCTTCCGCATCCTTCAGTTTCTTCATCAGATAACACTTTCCCTCGCAGTTCAGTTCCGGGCGATCCCGGTTTTCACAAAGGGTAGCAGCGATATAAGCCTGATTGGATTTGAATTCCGCGTAAACAAAGAGCTTGGATAAGATGGAACTTAACAGTGCAAGCAGTAACGTAAAAGCAATAATGCGGCGGATCATTTGCCGGCAAAGATATTAAATATCTGTATGCGGCAGCAGGTATTTATCCTTTAGCCTTGATAAAGGCGTTAACCTGATTTACAAAGTGATCAATGTCGAAAGGTTTCTGTATAAATCCGTCGGCGGCACCTTCCGAGAGCGCGATATCTGAAGGCGCATGCGCAGACATGATAATAACCGGAATGGTGCTGGTATCAGAAGCTTGTTTAAGGGATTTACTAAGGTCGATGCCACTGCCATCAGGCAACATCACATCCATGATCACCAGATGAACGTTTTCTTTGTTGCTCCGGTTTAAAAAGGCTTTCGCATTTTCAAAGGTTTCCACGGTATAGCTAGCATCTTCGAGTACATATTCTACAATAAACCTGATGTCTGCATCATCTTCAACAATCTGTATAACCCTTTCCATGTTTTCTTTTGTAATGTATTAACGGGAATTCCTGCACTAAGTTTAAATAAAAACAACAAAAATATGCAAGGGGCTAGAACTTCCCGTTCATGGCCTGGAATAATTCCTTTTGCAGGCTCTGGCCTTTATCTTCATTATACCACCATTGTAACTGAAGTTTGATTTCCTCATCGCTGGCATGTTCAGCCTTTAGCCGGTCATAAAGCACCTGGCATTGCTCCGGCCTTGGCCCCCAAACCAGCAGATCTTTATTGCTGCCATCACGGATCACAAACTTGGGGATGGACTTCGCATTGCGGGTCAGGTATTGTTCGATCAGAAAGGGCTCCGAATCACGGAGCTGTATATCGAGTTTGATCAATGGATTTTGCTCACTAAGCATGTACAAAAAAGGCAGGATATGTGCCGCATCGCCACACCAGGGTTCGGTGATCACGATCCATTGCTGGGGCTTATCAAGCTGCTTCAGGTGTTGCACCAGGGTGTCATCCAGCTCGCCAACGCTGAGCCAACGGCGTTGCCTGGACCAGTTCAGCTTGGTATAGTTGTGATAGTCGGGATTGTTGTAGGGTGGAAGGCTTTTTGCACTATCCAGTACTGCCTTAAAAAAGACTTTATAGGTTGGGAAATCCATATGAGATCGTTATGAACAAGCCGCAATATAAGCATATTGCGAGAAAGTTGTGAAATTATTGCACAGGTATAATCTTCTCGTGCTACAATACGCAAGTCGTAAGTCCTGAAGCACTTAGTGAACATCCTTTTCAGTTGTAAACCTTTCTGTTCAGCTGTTAATTTTTAAGACCCTGGGTCAGTGCAAGGCCGTTTTCAACATAGAATTTCTCATTACAACTACTGAAGTTGCTCAAGCCTATACATTGCTATATCGCTAATGATTGAATAAAGGTTTATAGTAAATATGCGCAAGGTGTGGAGGCTGCGTCATTTGAGCTACCTTGTACTCTCTACCGTATAAATAAAGCTGTCCGCTTTGTAGTGACCTACGTTAAACTCAATGGGTCGCTCCAGCTGATCGTACACAAAACGCTTGCGGAAAAGAATCGGGCTGCCGGCTGGAACCTGTAGTTTTTCCGCAATGAACGCGTCTGCACCAATGGCGCTGATCTCTTCCTTTGATAAAGTTGCGATCACACCATGTTCCTGTTCCAGTAACTCATACAAGGGGCGTTTAAAGTCGTCGTCGGGGCTAAGGCCCACTCTGGGATGGAAGTATGAGGCGAAATAAACAAATGGCTCCTCTGGCCGACCGCGCACCCGCTCCATTTTCAAGACCGGCTCATCGGACCGGATATTAAAGAAGATCATCAGGTTCTTGTCCGGCAGTTCCCAGGTAACATGTAGTTCAAAGTTCTTGATCGGGATTCCCCTCAATTTCATCTCCTGTGAAAAACTCAGCCAGTTATTTGATTTGGAGCTTACGGCACCTGGGGCAACCTTCGTTCCTGCTCGTTTTTTACGGATGAGCAAACCCTCAAATACCAGTTTGTTGATCGCTATTCTAAGCGTAGTTCTCGAAATCCCCAGTCGCTCAGCCAACTCCACTTCATTCGGGATGTTCTTCCCATTCTGGTATTGCTCCTCTGTAATAAGTTGCCTGAGCAGGTTCTCTGCCTGAACATGTAGCGGAACGGGACTTTTGTGATCTATACTGTAGCGCATGGTCATGATTATACACAAAAGTATAATAATTCCTTTAATACACATATGTATGTACATATAAGGACGTGAAAACGCCTATGTTAGTGTATTTTAGACACTATTGGTTGTCGAATTTAATCTTTAATAACATATTGTTTATCTAAACAAATGTATATGTTTGTACATATAAGGTGTTGAAGATTGTACATTTTGTTCAATATGTCGGCAGCCTTTAACAAGCACGAATTAAAAATAATATGTACACGCATAAATAAAATCATGACTTCAGATCTAAAAGCCAACCCAGCTCAGACCAGTGCCGAACTACGTAAAACAGCGCAGTTCCTCATGCCTTCCCAATTAGATAAGCCCCATAATGTAAAGGATGGGTATAATATTTATCCTTCCGCTGATCTGGGTAGGGACAAAATCTTCAGTGGCTATGAATCCTTAACGAAGTGGATTGTGGATCAGCAGAACGTGCTTATTGACGGTTATGTTGGTGTATTCTGGGATAAAGTACAGGAGGCCATCAATAGCTGCCTCAATGCACAGGGACGCCGTGCAAATTGGATCAAAACGGAGGATTTTTTAAAGTCAAGTGCCGAAATCGATTCGATGATTGCGCCTTTCCTTGGTGTAGAAGACGCGGTATGGGGTAGCAAATGTACTTTAAGCCTGCCGGACTTATACCAGATTGAAGCACTAAAGGCGCAATTGCCCGATCACACTGCAGAGGTCAATATCATCATCGGCCCTGCGGCTGCATTGGCCAATTGGGATGCCGCAATCCTATATATCGATCTCCCTAAAAATGAGTTTCAGTTTCGGATGCGCGCAGGAGCAGTAAATAACCTGGGTGCAACGCAGTTTGTACAGCCCTTTCAAATGTACAAGCGGGCCTTCTTTGTAGACTGGGTGCTGCTGAATGAGCATAAAAAGTCAATTTTAAATAAAATGAATGTGGTCGCAGACGGCCAATGGCCCGACACCATCAACTGGATGTATCAGTCGGACCTTGCTTCGGCGCTGGATCAACTCAGTCAGTCCGTTATTCGCGCCAGACCTTGGTTCGAACCGGGGGCCTGGGGTGGGCAATGGATCAAGGAGCGCATCAGCGGCTTGAATACCGATGTTGTGAATTATGCCTGGTCTTTTGAATTGATTTCACCTGAAAATGGTTTGGTGTTCGAAAGCGACGGCAACTTACTGGAAGTTTCTTTCGATATGCTGATGTTCCATAATCAGCAGCAAATGCTTGGTAAGCATGCCGGAATTTATGGTGACCAGTTTCCAATCCGCTTTGACTTTCTGGATACGGTAAGAGGGGGCAATTTATCCATCCAATGCCATCCCAGTCTAAAATATATTCAGGAGCACTTTGGTGAGCAGATTACCCAGGATGAGACCTATTATATTCTGGACTGCGAAAAAGATGCAAGAGTTTACCTGGGTTTTCAGGACGACATCGAGCCCGAAACCTTTAAAGCAATCCTAGAAGAAAGCCAGGAAAAGGGAGAAGAGATTGCGGTAGACAAGTATGTGCAATCGTTCGAAGCGGAAAAGCATGACTTTTTTCTAATACCAAACGGCACGGTGCATAGCGCTGGAGCGGGCAATTTAGTGCTTGAAATCAGTGCCACGCCATACATATTCACCTTCAAGATGTACGATTGGGTGAGGCTCGACCTGGATGGAAATCCGAGACCTATAAATATTGAACATGCCTTTAATAACCTGGATTTTGAGCGCAAAGGTGAAAAGGTACCACAGGAACTGATCTCTAAGCAGGCGCTGCTTGCAGAAGGCGAGGACTGGCAGATCCTGCACCTGCCTACACATCCGGAGCATTTCTATGATGTGCACCGTTTGGAATTTGACCAGCAGATCAGCGTACAGACGGAAGACAGCTGTCAAGTTTTAATGCTCGTTGAAGGAGATGCGGTAAGTATTCAAACAGCAGAGGGCAGCATTCAGCAATATGCTTACGCGGAGACCTTCGTGATTCCGGCTGCGGCAGGATCCTATCAATTAACAAATCTGGGTACAGGCCGCGCTAAGGTGATCAAAGCATTTTTAAAGTAAGCAAAGATGAACACTTTAAGCAACAACAGCCTAACACCCCAAAAAAGCAGTTCTTACCTATACCTGGTATGCCTTGTCGCTGCTTTAGGTGGTTTCCTATTTGGATTTGATACAGCCGTAATATCTGGCACGATCAGCCTGGTGAAAAATGACTTTAGCCTTAACCCGGTTAGTGAAGGCTGGTTTGTAAGCTGTGCCTTACTGGGCTGTATTATCGGGGTGAGTTTCTCGGGTAAGCTCAGTGACAAGTACGGGCGCAAAATTGTACTGATCCTATCAGCAATCCTGTTTTTAGCTTCTGCCCTTGGCTGTATGTACGCGGAGACCTTTTCCATACTGATCATTTTCCGTTTGATCGGGGGATTGGGAATCGGTGTGGCTTCCATGGTATCACCATTATACATCTCTGAATTTGCACCCTCCCGTTTAAGGGGCATGATGGTGTCGCTTTACCAGCTGGCTTTAACAATTGGTATTGTACTGGCTTACTTTTCGAACGCTTATCTTGCGGATCATGCGAGTTCAGTTTACGCAACGGAGAGCATGACCAAAATCTTTTCTACGGAAGTCTGGCGTGCCATGCTCGGCCTGGGGGCTTTACCGGCGGCCATCTTCCTGATCTGTCTGTTTTTGGTGCCCGAATCCCCAAGGTGGCTGCTGTTAACCGGGCAGGAGCAGAAAGCTGCAGCCATTTTGGTTAAAATTGATGGTCCTGAAGCCGCAAAGCGTGAAGTAGAAGCTTTTAAAATGCAGGGGGATGATAAGGACACTCCACTCGCAGCCCTTTTTACCCCGGTTTACCGCAAAGCTTTATGGATCGGTTTGCTGTTGCCCTTCCTGTCACAGGTCTGCGGCATCAATGCGGTTATCTACTACGGACCCCGCATACTCGAGCAGGCAGGATTCACCCTGAACAGCGCGCTCGGCGGGCAGGTGACGATCGGTCTGGTCAATGTCGTATTTACCTTTGTAGCCATATTCACCGTCGACAAATGGGGTAGAAGGCCACTGTTGTTTGTCGGCATCGGCGGTGCGGTTGCCTCATTGATTATCATCGGTGCTTTATTCGCACTTGGGATTACATCAGGGCCATGGATCCTCTTATTCATCCTGGCCTTCATAGCCTGCTTTGCTTTTTCTTTTGGACCGGTTTGCTGGGTAGTTATCGGAGAGATCTTTCCAAATGCCATCAGGGGTAAAGCCATGGCACTGGCAACCTTGTCATTGTGGGTGGGAAATTTTCTGGTTGGACAACTCACGCCCGTTATGCTGGAGGGGCTGGGTTCTTCCTGGACCTTCTGGTTGTTCGCAATTTGCTGCTCTCCGGCATTATGGCTGACCTGGAAAGTGATACCCGAAACCAAGGGACGTTCTTTGGAAGACATTGAGAACCATTGGAAGCATACAAATAAAAACTAAATTGGCTTGTTGCCATAGATTGGAAATTATGAAAACAACATTTAAACCCATCCTTGTCCTATTACTGTTTGCGCTTGCTTCCTGTAACGTCAAACGTGAAAATTTTCTGAAATATGTTGATCCTAATATTGGCACAGCACATAGCCGCTGGTTCTTTTATACCCCTGCGGCAGTGCCTTACGGCATGGCGAAACTTGCTCCTTCAACCAATGGACATTATGGCAACGAGTCCGGTTGGGAGGCGGTAGGTTATGATACGCGTCAAAACTCCATAGAAGGGTTTGTACACTTTCACGAATGGCAGGTGGGTGGTGTAAGTTATATGCCAACAACAGGTGAACTGAAAGTGAAACCCGGAAAACTGGAAGATACCAACAGCGGCTACCGGTCGAAGTTCGACCGTAAGCAGGAGCAGGCTGAACCTGGTTATTATAAGGTGTTGCTGGAGGATTATGGCATTACCGCCGAACTCACGGCGACCAGGCGAGTAGGCTTCCAGCGCTACCGCTTTCCTGCAAATGCGCAGTCGCACATCATTCTGGATATTGGTAATAAACAGGGCGAAAGCAGTGATGTAACGGATGCAAGCATCAGGATGATAGACGATACGCACTTTGAAGGCTATGTATATACCTACCCAAAATATGTTAAGATCTACGACCCTGAAGGTAAAGTGGCCATGTTCTTCTATGGAGAGATCAGCAAAAAACCTGCGAATGTAACGTCATTTACTGCGGCTGAGGTCAGGCCAAACACGAATGCTGCAAAAGGTGTTGGAGCCGGACTGGTGCTGAACTATCAAACCAGCGATCAGGAAGTGATTGAAGTTAAAACAGGTTTATCTTACACCTCCATTGAAAATGCTAAGGGCAACTTTGTGGCCGAAGCTACAGGTTTAACCTTCGAAAAGGCCAAGGCCGCGGCACAGGAAAGCTGGCAGCAGGAACTGAGCAAAATTGCCGTGACAGGTCGCAATGAAGCAGATAAGAAAAAATTCTATACGGGACTGTTCCATGCCTTGCTGGGCAGGGGTATCGCCAGCGATGTGAATGGTGCCTACCCAAAACACCAGGGTACCATTGGGCAGCTTCCTGCGCAGTCTGGAAAGGACATGAAAGCCGAATTCATCAACACGGATGCGATTTGGGGTGGCTACTGGAACATCACCCAACTTTGGGCACTGAGTTACCCCGAATGGTACGGTAGTTTCGTGAATACACAGTTACAGTTGTATAAGGACCGGGGCTGGTTTGGTGATGGTATCGCCAATAGCCAGTATGTCTCGGGTGTGGGTACCAACTTCGTCGGACTGGCCATTGCTGCGGCCTATAATTCCGGTATTCGCAATTACGATGTTAACCTGGCCTACGAAGCTGTTAAAGCAAATGACCTGAACTATAAAGGCCGGATCATCGGCTCCGGTAAGATGGATACCAGAGCGTTCCTGGAACATGGCTATGTGCCACATCTGGAACAAACCGGGCGCGATTTTGTAACTGACTCTACAGGCTCGAATTTCTCTGGATCGCATACTTTGGAATATAGTTTCAGCGCATTTGCAACCGCACAGATGGCCAAAGTGATGGGGAAAAATGAAGACTACCAGCAGCTGCTGAAATATTCTAATGGCTGGCGTGCTTTGCTGAATCCGGCAAATAAGCTCATGCAACCGAAAATGGCTAATGGTCAATTTGTGGACAAGTTTGACCCTTATCAGCCATGGCGCGGTTTTCAGGAAGGTAATGCTGTTCAATACACCTTTTATGTACCTCAGAACCCCGCGGGCCTGATAGATGCGATTGGGAAAGATCAATTCAATCAACGCCTGGACAGCATCTTCAAGGTTTCGGAGCAACTGGCCTTCGGCGGTGGCAAGACCATTGATGCTTTCGCCGGGATCAATGCCATTTATAATCACGGTAATCAACCCAACTTACATATCAGCTGGCTTTTTAATTTCTCTGGTAAACCCTGGTTAACGCAAAAATGGACCCGTCTCATTGGGCGCGACTTCTACGGTACGGATCCCATACATGGCTATGGCTATGGGCAGGACGAAGATCAAGGCCAATTGGGGTCCTGGTATGTGATGAATGCCTTAGGCCTTTTTGACGTAAAAGGATTGACAGATGCGAGGCCGATTATTCAACTCGGCAGCCCGCTATTTGATAAAGCGGAAATCAAGCTCGGTAATGGGCAGTATTTGTCGATACAAACCAATAACAATGCGGCGGAAAATGTATATGTGCAGTCGGCCGAGTTTAATGGCAGACCCTTAGATAATTGTTGGTTATACCGTGATGAACTGATGAAAGGTGGTAAGCTGGTATTTACCATGGGTAATCAGCCGAATGAAAGCTGGGGCACCAAAGTGCCGCCACCATCTGCGCAGTAAATTTTGACGATCAGAAAAGCGCCGTTCAGGTGAAAAGCTTGGACGGCTTTACATGGCTTTACAAAACGACTTCATAAAGTCTAGTAACATGTGATTATTGATATCTTCTTTTGTCGCGAGTACCTCTGGATCTAATTCAAAAAAGCCGCTGAAGGATGGGCTAAGATCCAGGTTTATCTTTTCAAACCCCATTTCCCAAGAATTAAAGTTCCGGGTTTTAATGGGGCCATGTACTACCAGCGTCACATTGGTGTGTCGCCGGTCCTTTTGGATCCGCTGAAAAAGATCAACCAGCTTATGTTCTTCACCTTCGAGCACCTGGATGAATTTACGGTGCCGTTCCTGACTGGATTGGCCTTCAATATAGGCCAGGCAACCGGTAATGTCATCAAGTTTATTATTGAACCTGGACTGCGCCACGATTGCATCAATTTCCTCCTGTTTTAATCCCTTGGTTGCAACACTCATATAGATCAGGCTGTATATTGCTGGTGTTTGCATGGCACAAAGATAAGCTTATGGGCCCAGAAAGGGGTTTAAAGCGGCATATTAATTTCCGAAAAGTAGTCCCTAACCTTAATTTGTTCAACTGTTGTAAAGATTTGAGAAAGGGCTGTCTGAAACTGTGAATATCTTATCTTTGTCCGGATTTTAACCTCCTGAAAAACAAATCCATGAAAGGGACAATATTCGTCGTTGAGAAAGATCCATCGCTACTGGAGCTGCTGACACTGCTTTTGGAAGAAAAAGGATTACGCGTTCTTACGGCATCACCATTTGAAGATACACTGTCAGCAATCCTTAAGGCAAGGCCGGATGTGATCATATTGGATGTGATCCGTGTTACCGAGGAGGGTACCGCCCTTTGTGTGCAGCTGAATCAGCAGGAAGCAACCAAGGATATCCCTGTAATAGTGCTTTCAACGCATCCGAAGGCAGCTCAGGTTAAAGATGTCTGCGCGGACGAGGTTATTCTGAAGCCCTTTGATATTGATGAGTTGTTTGAAGCCGTTAACCAGCAGCTTAACCTGGCGGCATCTGATTGAAAGTTAGCAGATTAAAACGCTGGCTTCGTCAAAATATTTCTTTATTTCAAAAATAATACAACCTTTTTATTTTAAAGTTGTTTAACTTTAGTAAAACCTTAGGTAGAAAGGTTTATAGAATTGTTCTTTATAAATTACCAAAAAGGTTTCGGGGATCACGAGTGGTGGCTCAGCATTCCCGAAACCTCATTATATAAAGCTGCCCTTCCGCATAGGGTTTAATTCTTCAGTCCGCTTGCAAACCAGTGCATCAGCGACTTCGACGCTTCTGCCAGCACCTTCAGGCGGCTTCCAACATTCAAAGCTTTCGAATATTTTAGTGCCGCACTATATAGTGTTGCCGCTTTCCCGTATTCTTTTCTTTTTACGTAGGCTGGTAGAACATCCCAGTAATAGTAGTCCAATGCTTTTGGCAGGAGATCCCCGCGATTTTGTGTTGCCAGATAGTTCAGTACTTTATGGTGGTAGCGTTCCTTGGAGCCGAGGTGTTTCAGGCTGTTCCAGTTATTCATGATGCGTTCGCCACCTTCATGATCTATAAAGAGGGATAGTGGTTTTGGTAGCAGGGCAACTGTGGGATTTTGCTGCAAGATGCGGAAGGTCAGGTCAATATCCTGGCGACAGCTTAGCGAAAGATCGAAGCCATTTACTGCGGCAACCATTGCTTTGGAGAACATCCAGCTTTGTGTACTCCCGAGCACCTTACGTTTGATGAACAGGTCCATGATGGGTTCTTTGCCCGGTAAGACAGGCAGGTACTGCTGACCGCCGATCATGTTGACGTAAAAACCCGCGGCGCAGGCCTGGGCCTGTTGGCTGACCATGGCTTTGACCTGTTCTTCCAGCCTGCTCGGAAGCATCAGGTCGTCGGAGTCGAAGAACACGATGAGTTCCCCATTTGCCAGGCTAAAGCCATAGTTTCTTGCTGCCGGAGCACCCGCATTCTGCTGTTTGTAGTATTTGATCCTGGTATTCAGGTAAGGGGCGATCACTTCTGCCGAGCGGTCTGTAGAGCCGTCGTCGACCAGAATGATCTCGAAATGGGTATAGGTTTGCGCAATCAGGCTGTCGAGCGTTGCCGCTACACGGTCTGCGCGGTTATAAACAGGAATAATGATGGAAACGAGTGGCTGTTCTGGCATTAAGAAGGAATATTTTTATTTCAAATGTATGATCCTCGAAGTACAATTCCTGTACCGAATCCGCGTTAAAACAACAGTTAACAATAACATCACGATAAATAAACGGCGCTTTTGAAATAAATTTTCAAATTTGATACAAAATCGGCTCGCTACTTGATATGTGGCAGTTGATTTATAATAAAAAACAATATTGTCTCAAAAAAGAATAATGAAGAAAATTGCCGTGTTGCTCACCTGTCACAACAGGAAAGCCAAGACACTGAGTTGTTTAAGGGCACTGCATGCCTGCAGTCTGCCTGAAGACCTGAATTTTGATGTTTACCTGGTTGATGATGGAAGTACCGATGGCACCAAAGAAGCTGTTGCGGAACATTTCCCGGCAGTACATATTATTGTAGCGGATGGTTCACTTTTCTGGGCAGCTGGCAGCAATACCGCCTGGAAAGCAGCCATTGCTTCCGACACTGCTTACGACTACTATTTGTTGCTGAATGATGATACCCTGATCTTTCCGGAGCTGTTTGATGTTTTCGAACATGATCTGGCGATGCTGAACAATGCGGAGATTATCCTGGTTGGCAGTACCTATAGCTCGGCTGAGGACAGAAGCATCTCCTATGGTGGCCGCAAATTGCTGAAGCCTGGAGCACCGAAGGCAACCCTGCTTACCCCGAATGGCGTAAGTCCGCAGGCGATTGACCTTGGTAATGCCAACATTATGCTGGTGAGTCACCCCGTGGTTGAAAAGATCGGAGTGCTTACTGATGCCTACAAACATGGCTTTGCCGATTTCGAGTACACCCTTACGGCACGTAAACATAACATCCCGGTAATGATCACGTCGATGGTATTGGGCATCTGTGAAAATGATCACGGTAAAAAGTGGCTGTCTAAAGGTGAATCTACTCTAAAGGAGCGTATTGCCTTTATGTACAGTGTGAAAGGTCTTTCCTATGATAATTACATGAAATATTACCAAAGACACTTTCCGAAGCACGTTTTCCGTGAAAAGGTAAAGATGTGGTTGAAGACCTTGTTCCCATGGATCTGGGACCTGCTGAAACGATAAAAGAAAACCGGCCTTTGAGCCGGTTTTTTGTTTAAAACCCTGTTCGGTGGACCAGGATTGGAGCGTTAATATTGTTTAAGCCTCTTCGAGGCTGCTGATCGGATCAATACGCCTGAATACTGCGGGATCAAAGGCACCATGGCCTATGCCCATTTCCAGCAGTCCGGCGTAAAGTTCCAGTATGGTTTGTTTTAAAGTATAACGTGGTTGCTGTGCCGGGGCAAGCTGTTGGAACAGGCTATAGTCGTACGGCGGTATGCATCGCTCCTGTGGAACAGCGGAGCAGATCACCAGGCTGCCCGGGATGAGTTCTGCGACGATATCCGCAAGTTCGCTGCGGCGGAAGGTCCAGTTGGCAGCACCAGCCTGGATGTTTAAAAATGGTTCATCACTTACCTGCTTGCGGTTCACCGCCCAGGTGATCACCCTGGCCAGATCTTTCACGTGGATCAGGCTGATACAGGTATTAGCGTCACCGGGAACCAGGATCCGCCCATCGGTGATTGCTTGAAATACAAACTCGTTGAGCAGCAGATCCAAACGAAGGCGGTCGGTCATGCCGCAAGCGATACCGAACTGCAGCATGGTTACCTCGAAATTCGCATCAGCCAATGCTTGCAGCTTGCTCGAAACCTCGATGTCCCCCGGGCCATAAGGATCAATAAAATGTTCTACACCAGCTTGTTTAGCCATCTCTGCAAGCCGGATGGTGTTCAAGGCATTAATTTCCGGAAAAGCTTCAGGTGCACCTTTTGCAAGATGTATGATTACGTTTACGCCTTCAAGCAGGCTGGAGGGGATGTTGCGGACATCGCCAAAATGTTGGGCATCAAGGTTCCGTTCCGGCAAAAAGCCTGCATTGGTCAGCGCATGCGCAAAAGCGCCGGTATCATAGCCGATCAGTTCTGCGTTCGGGTAAACGCGGCGTAGTTGGGCCAGGGTCCCCGGGCCTACATAGCCCATGTTTCCGGTAATTAGAATTCTCATAACGAGCGTGATTAAACAAAGCGTTGGTTAAATTCGCTGTTATAAAATTAGGCAAAGTATTCACCGGGGGAAATGTTCCATAGCTTCTGTCCGCATTATGAGAAATTGCCTGTGTAGATTCGAGTAAACGCACAGTTTTTCTCATTGCTGCTTTTTCAGCCAAGCCTCTACATCCTCGCGTTTGTTGCCAACGGCTTCAATCGCGGCACGTACCTGCTCCCGGCTTACCCCAAGTTTTTCTTCGAGGTAAGACAGTTCATAACTTTCATTTCCATTAACCCGGCTGCGGTCGCGGCCGTCCTGTATGTTCTTATTATCTGACATGGTCCAATTTTTTGTTGCTAAAGGAACAAAGGACCAGAATAAAAAGTTTGACAATTATGGCGAATAGCGCCAATAGGGCTTATATAAAACGTTCCCCAAATTTAGATTTTACGTCCGCGACGATCTGTTTAACGCTTTGTTCTTCCGCTCTCGGGCAAATCATCAGCGTGTTATTGGATTCGACAACGATGTAATTGTGTAGACCCTGTAAGATCACCAGCTTTTCTTCCGGAACATTCACCATACAATTGGAGGAATCGAACATCATGACCTGCTCGGAGGGGATCACCGCGTTACCGACATAATCCTTTTCCGCCATATCGTAGATGGAAGACCAGGTTCCAAGGTCAGACCAGCCGAAGTCAGCTGGCAGCACATAAACATTCTCTGCTTTTTCCATGATGCCGAAGTCGATGGAAATATTGGTGCACTGCTGGTAAGCCCTTGCGATAAATTCTTTTTCCAGCCCGGTATTGTAGGCGGTAGCCCCTTGATCAAAGATCTCATGCATATCCGGCAGGTGTTTGCGGAAAGCGTTGGCTATGGCCTTTGCAGACCAGATGAAAATGCCGGCATTCCATAGAAAATCGCCACTTTGAATGAATGTCTGTGCCAGTTCGCGATTAGGTTTTTCGGTAAATAGTTTCACCTTATGGATCTGCTCGTCTCCTTCGAGACTATCGGCTGTAAACTGGATATAACCATATCCCGTATCGGGGCGACTCGGCTTAATGCCCAGGGTAACGAGCACATCATTGGATGCAGCCGCCTGCAAACATTGGTCAATTGCGTCGATGAAAGCATCCTGGTTGGCAATCGTATGGTCGGAAGGTGCAACGATTACTACGGCCTCCGGATTGATGGCGGCAATTTTCATGGCGCCGTAAGCGATGCAGGCTGCGGTATTGCGCATCATGGGTTCTGCCAGGATCTGGTTATCCTGCATGGCAGGGAGTTGTTCCCTGATCAGATCCACATAGATCTCGTTGGTCACGATGAATATGTTTTCAGGCGGGCAGGTTTTTAAAAATCGCTCATAAGTACTTTGAATCAGCGTTTTTCCGACGCCGAAGAAGTCAATGAATTGTTTCGGATGTGCAGTTCTGCTAACCGGCCAGAAGCGGCTACCAACGCCGCCCGCCATGATTAATGCGTAATTGTTTCTGTTCATAAAGTCCGTCCATTACTCTCAGGACATCTTTCATTCCTGATTGCGGGCAAGATACAACTTCATTGCCAGTAATGTAATGAACAGCTTGCTACACGGATTTTCACACGGAGATTCTTAAAATGGTTAAATCCTTAGTTTACATAGCTTACGGGATCATGTGCCTGTTTAAAGCTGTTTAAATTGTCCATCCAGGCAGTCTGGATGCCTATGAGGATCTCATTGTTGGTTTGCGGCTCCAATTGCAGGCGGAAAAGTGTGTCAGCGTCGCAGGGCAACTCCCGGCAGCTGAATTCCATGCGCTGAAAGACCACGCCGTTTGGCTCGCTTCCATGATACACCTGAAACAAGGTAAAAACCATTTCCACACCTTTATCTGATCTTGCGGGTTTAATTTGTACCGGCAACTCTTCCGCATTCAACCAGCAGGGCCTGGGTGCAGCGTTCGCTTTTACAACCGTATAGTGGTAATTGGAATTCAGCTGATCCAGTGCCGTGCAGCGCGTAATAATTTGCAGCATTGCCTGTTTTCCTTCCCTGCCAGGCAGGGGAAGTACTGTGGTGTCCAGTACCGTCATATTTTTTTCCATAGGTACATTATAGGTCAGCTGGTCTCCAGACTGGTAATTTATTTGCAAATAGTTGTATGCCGAAACTTTCCAGGTGTTCAATCTCCTGGTTTTTTGTTTTCACAATGGTGTCGTAGCCCAGTCTGTCAATGAAAGGAAGTTCGGGGTTCCTGAGATCCACACCACCCAGGCGAAAAAGCTCATCGACTGCAACATTGCTCCAGCGGTTCAATTGCAGGATCCGGGTGCATGCGGTTTGTGTGAAAGTCGGCTCATTTCTTTTCCAGGCGGGCGGCCTTTTATAGGTCCAACGGTTTTTTCCCATGGTTTGACCCTCAGTTCTGGGTAATGCTACCCAGGTAGACACTATTTGACACACTTTCACGATCTTCGGATACAAAGGCGATGTAGGTTTCCGCGGCCATAGCCCGATAGGATGGAGGTAAGGGCAGCAGGTCTGTACCTGTGCTGCGATGCGCCCCGGCGGTGCTGAACAGCGCTTCGCTGATCTCTGGAAACCAGGCCAGCAGCATCACCTGATCCTGGTTTGTGGACCAGGGCAGTTCCGGTTCAATGTCCCAGTTAAACCGGAGGCCTTCAGGATCCCTGGCAACATTCGGCTGCTTGGGTAAAAGGGCAGTACCCTGGCTCAGCAATACTTTATTGTAAAGGATTACCGGTTGTTGCCCTTCAAAGGTCACCGCATGCATACGGTTATAAGCGGTCGCCAGGTTATGGTAGTTGTGGATCGTACCTGCGGATTTGTTTTTAAAGCCGGCTTTAATAAAAGGCTTGATCTTGTTGAAGAAGGCCATCAGCAGTTTCATGCTGTTGTTCTGTGCCAGTACGTTCTTCGATTTGATTTTCTTTTTACTGCCGAGGCCACGGATAACTTCCTGACCATTGAGTTGGTAAAAAACCATCTTGGATATTTTACCATTTGCGGCCCCTGCGGGGCCAGTGGATCTTGCCATATTGGCGAACGTTTTATTTGGTTAAGTATCCAATATATTACTAATTGTTAAAACAAAACAACAATATTAGAAAATAATTAAACCTTGACGAGGTATTTGCTTGGGGTCTTGCCGCCTTTGATCCGGTGAGGGGGCGTTTCAACCCCGGTTCGAGGCCGGTTCGAGGGCGGCTTGAGGGCGTTTCAAGCCCCCGGCATTTACGCTGCTAAATTATATTCTGTTTAGCCGGAGTTCTATTCTGTAGATAGCCCTTATATTTGAACGCAAATGAAAGAACCGATTGCTGTGCTAACTGATGCCACCCGCATCGCTGTTATAGGCCTTGGCTATGTAGGCTTGCCACTGGCCGTGGCCCTCGCTGAAAAGTATCCCGTTATGGGCTTCGACATCAATCCTGCGCGAATTGATCATCTGAATAGGGCTAATGATCAGACACAGCAGGTGGAGGAACATGCTTTAAGGCAGGTCATGGCTAAGGATACAACAGGTGGCGGACTGGTTTTTACCAACGCGCTGGACGAGATCCGGGCATGTAGCATCTATATCGTGACGGTGCCTACTCCAGCGGACAAAAACAATCGTCCAGACCTGCGCATATTGTACAAGGCTAGTGAGATGGCGGGAAGCGTATTGAAGAAAGGTGATCTGGTGATCTATGAGTCGACGGTTTATCCTGGCGTTACAGAAGAGGAATGTGTGCCTATTCTGGAGCGTTTAAGCCAGTTGAAGTATAATGAAGACTTTTTTGTAGGTTATTCCCCTGAGCGCATCAATCCAGGGGACAAGATACGGACCATCACGAATATTTTGAAGGTGACCTCCGGTTCCACTCCAGAAGTAGCGGATTATGTGGATGCCCTTTACCGTTCCATTGTGACTGCCGGCACCCATAAAGCCAGCAGCATCAAGGTGGCAGAAGCCGCAAAGGTGATTGAGAATTCACAACGGGACATCAATATCGCTTTTGTGAATGAGCTGAGCAAGATCTTTAACCGCATGGGGATTGATACCCACGATGTCTTAGAGGCTGCCGGTACGAAATGGAACTTCCTGAAATTCTATCCCGGATTGGTCGGTGGGCACTGCATTGGCGTGGATCCTTATTACCTGGCGCAAAAGGCGCAGGAATTAGGCTACCATCCGGAGATCATTCTGGCCGGGCGGCGCCTGAATGACGATATGAGCAATTACATCGCAGGGGAGGTGATCAAGCTGATGATCAAAAATGATATACAGGTGAAAGCTTCCCGAATCCTGATCTTAGGCTTCACATTTAAGGAGAACTGCCCCGATGTCCGAAATACCAAAGTAATCGATATCATTAACGAGCTTGAGACTTACGATACCAAGGTTACTGTTTATGATCCATGGGCAAAGCCTGAGGAAGTGATGTCGGAATATGGTGTACTGTCCTACAACCAATTTGAAGCGATCTCTTCGGATCGGTTTGACACCATAATTCTGGCGGTTGGACATGATATTTTTAAATCGCTTAAACTGTCAGAATTGAAAAAGGACAAATCAATAGTGTATGATATCAAAGCTTTTCTAGACCGGAGCGAGGTTGATTATAGATTGTAGTGATGGTTGAGCCTGATGTGGTAAAATGTAGAGGTTTATTCGCTGTCTCGCATTCATTGGGGAAAATCTACACATTTAGTTTTTAGTTTATCAACGCTCGTAATTTTTAAAATCCTAATTCTGTTGCCTTGGAGAGCGGTTTTTATATTGATAATGCCTATTTAATCTGTTTTGGCACAGTTGTTAATGAAAAATTTTTGGGCTGTTCGGTAAGTGCGATCGAAATTTAGATTACTTTTGTTAAATATTATTTAACAATTGAATTTAAGTACTTGGACCTTAGCGCTCTTGTAAGCACCTGTTTGCTTCACATCAACTGGTTTCGTGGCTTTCAAAAATTTTCTCGTTTAATATTTATTTCTGTTTTTCTGCTTGCATTTGCTTCTGGTAAGTCCGCGAATGCTCAATCTAACTTACAGATCGATCAAAGTTTTAGTGAAGTAAATCCGAAGATCGGCGACGTAATCACGCTGATGCTGATCGCACAGAACACGGGTTCTCAAAATGCTACGAAGGTTACGGTAAATGATTTGTTGCCCATAGGCTTCAAATATATTTCAACGCTGGAAGGTACTGGTTATGTTCATACAACCGGTATCTGGAACATCGGCGATATGGCTGTTTCAAGTAGGCGAAACCTGCGAATTCAGGTTCAGGTATTAAGCAATGACTCCTATACCAATGTTGCTAACATTTCCGGTGCGGAAATAGAATCGGATCTGACCAACAATGTATCCACCAAATTTGTTTCTCCAGTTTATACCATTGCTGGAAATGTTTATCACGATGTTAATGGATTTACTGACGCATTAACGAATAATACTTCCACTAAGCCCTTATTTGCACCAGTTTACGTGAGTTTACTTGACCAGGTCAAAACAATCATGGCTACAAAGCCTGTCTCCGCTGACCAAAAATTTCGTTTTGAAAATCAACCAGGGGGCTTCTATCAACTGGTGCTACATCAGAATCCCTCGGGCTCTTCGACATCAAGTTTGCCCACTGGGTGGGTGAACACCTCTGAAGGATTTAGCGGTTCTTCAGACAATATGCCGGATGGCGGGCTGTTGTTGAAAACAAACAGCGTAAATGCCACGGAGCTCGTATTTGTTGAGGATTTCGGTGTTGGGGAAGGAATTGGGCCGGCGCTTGGGACAGGTATTACGACCTACACTTATAAAGTTCCGAACCTGGCAAATAATTCCAAGGTCGAGGACGGCTTTTATACCATTGCAAGCAATGCGCAGCAAGGCTCTAATTCATGGCAGAATGTTTCCGATCATACAACACCAGGTGACGGACGTTTCCTGCTTGTAAATGCAGACACAAGGCCTATAGAATTTTATCGAAGGAAGGTTAGCGGCTTATTGCCAAATCAGGCTTACCAGCTTAAGTTCTGGGCCATAAATGTCAATAGCAAGGCCGATTATGATTATTGTTCAGGAACAAGAGGCGGTTTTGTGTTTCCGAACATCAAATATAGCATCGAAAGTGCGTCCAGTTTAGAGATTCTACGCTCTGGAGCCACCGGTGTAGTTGCCTATGCTGCGAACGCGAAATGGATTGAATACACTTTCGACTTTAATACTTCAAACAATACGGAGGTTGACTTTTTCCTTACCAATACTGCCCCGGGTGGCTGTGGAAATGATCTGGGTATAGATGATATATCGGTTCGGAAAGTACCGACTATTTCTATAAATGCTGTTAGTGCTGATTTTGGTGTGCAGGAGCGGCCCAAAGTAGATTTGAACCCCGCTTCCATAAGGTTGCAGAATCCTGGAGGGACTAACGCTGTTGAAGTTCCGGCGGCAAGCTTTTCCGGCACTGACGACGGTACCATTGAGTTTGTACACATAACTTCCTTTCCAGAGCACCTGAACTCACTCGTTGCCAACGGCACGACCTATACCAAGGCGACATTCCCATCAGAAGGTATCAAAGTGGACTATAAATCGCTCCGAGTTCAGGTAGATCCAGATGACGGACGAGTTGAAACCATGATCGCGTATAAACTTATTGACAACGCCGGGTATGAAAGTTTAAATACGGGTACAATCACTATTACTTTTGAAGTTTTGAGTGTCACCCTATCCGGCTTGACATCCGTTTCGGAGAAAGACGGGTTGGTTAAGTATACCATTACTCTAAATGGGCCTGCTGGTTTGGTTACATCATTTCCAATTAGCCTGGAGACTGGGATAACCGCTGGAACTGCAAAGGTTTCTGATTATGATTTTACGCCTACAGTTATCACCTTTCCTGCCGGAGCGTCAGTAGGGAAAGCAGAATTTTTTGAAGTAGGGATCAAGGATGATGCTATTGTTGAAAGTTTGGAAGATTACACTGCAACCTTGAGTTCTCCCACAGGTGGCGTTACCTTAGTCAATTCCGGAGTTGTTACGACTATCAAGGACGATGATGAAATGCACATTGTGCTTAGTGGAGCAATGGCAGTTGCAGAAGGAACAGCTGTTACTTACACAGCAACCCTGACGGGCACTGCTGAGGGTATTCAGGATGAAGTGTCCGTGGGCTTTAAGACTACTGATGGCACAGCGAAGGCTGGTTTTGATTATTCCAATTCCAGTGGCCAGCTGACCTTTGCTGCAGGTGCAGTTAAAGGGGCAAAGCAAACTATTACGGTTCAGACCACTGATGATAAATTGGTAGAGCTAGCAGAAACCTATACAGCGGTTATTAGCGGTGTTGTGGGACCTTCGTCTGTAACGATTGAAACAGCAGAAGTTGTTACCGAAATTACAGATAATGATGAAATGCATATTGTGCTTAGTGGAGCAAAGGCAGTTGCAGAAGGTACAGCTGTTACTTACACGGCAACCCTGACAGGTACTGCTGAAGGTATTCAGGACGAAGTTTCGGTAGACTATAAGACTGTTGATGGCTCTGCAAAAGCTGGTGCTGACTATACCAGTTCCAGCGGCAAGCTGACCTTTGCTGCTGGCGCAGTTAAGGGTGCCGAACAGACTTTTACAGTTCAGACTACTGATGATAAGCTGGTAGAGCCAGCAGAAACCTATACGGCGGTTATCAGCAATGCTGTAGGACTTTCAGCGGTAACGATAGAAACAGCTGAAGTTGTTACGGCCATTACTGACAACGATGCAATGCAAATTGTGCTTAGTGGTGAATCAACAGTAACCGAAGGCGGGTTGGCTAAATACACAGCAACTCTGACCGGTACTGCCGATGGTATTCAGGACGAAGTTTCAGTAGACTATAAGACTGTTGGTGGCTCAGCAAAAGCTGGAGTTGATTATACTAATTCTAGCGGCAGGCTGACTTTTGCTGCCGGCGCAATTAGGGGAACCGAGCTAAGTTTCACTGTTCAGACAACCGACGATAAACTTGTAGAACCGACTGAGAGCTATACTGCAAGTATAAGCGGCAGTTTCCTCGCTGGCGGAGTAAGGTTGGGCACCGCTGAGGTTACTACTGAAATTACCGATAATGATGAAATGCGCATTGTGCTTAGTGGGCTGGCAACAGTTGCTGAAGGGACAGCCGTTACTTACACGGCAACCCTGGTTGGTACTGCCGATGGGATTCAGGATGAAATTTCAATAGAGTATAAAACTACAGATGGCTCAGCAAAGGCGGGTCTAGATTTTATCAGTTCAAGTGGCAAGCTTAATTTTCCCGCTGGTGCAGTTAAGGGTGCTCAACAAACCGTTACGGTTCAGACGCTTGATGACAAAGTTGTAGAGCCAGCAGAAATCTATACAGCGGTTATCAGCAATGCTGTAGGACTTTCAGCGGTAACAATAGAAACAGCTGAAGTTGTTACGACCATTACTGACAATGATGCAATGCAAATTGTGCTTAGTGGTGAATCAACAGTAACCGAAGGCGGGTTGGCTAAATACACAGCAACTCTGACCGGTACAGCCGATGGTATTCAGGACGAAGTTTCAGTAGACTATAAGACCGTTGATGGCTCAGCAAAAGCCGGTGCTGACTTTATTAGTTCCAGCGGCAAGCTGACCTTTGCTGCAGGTGCACTTAAAGGGGCAAAGCAAACTTTTACGGTTCAGACCACTGATGATAAATTGGTAGAGCCAGCAGAAAACTATACAGCTGTTATCAGCAATGCTGTAGGATTTTCATCTGTAACGATAGAAACTGCAGAAGTTGTTACGACCATTACTGACAATGATGCAATGCAAATTGTGCTTAGTGGCGCAAAGGCAGTTGCAGAAGGAACAGCTGTTACTTACACAGCAATGCTAACGGGTACGGCTGATGGTATTCAGGACGAAGTTTCAGTAGATTATAAGGCTGTTGATGGCTCAGCAAAAGCTGGTGCTGATTATACCAGTTCCAGTGGCAAGCTGACTTTCGCTGCCGGTGCAGTTAAGGGTGCTCAACTAACCTTCACTGTTCAGATCACCGACGATAAACTGGTAGAGCCTGCAGAAAACTATATAGCTGTCATCGGCGGTGTTGTTGGACTTCCGGCGGTAACGATAGAAACTGCAGAAGTTGTTACCGAAATTACAGACAATGATGAAATGCAGATCATCCTTACTGGAGCAAAGACAGTTGCAGAAGGTACAGCTGTTATTTACACAGCAACCCTGATGGGTACTGCCGATAAGATTCAGGACGAGATATCCGTAGACTTTAAAACTACTGATGGCACAGCAAACGCTGGTGCTGATTATACCAGTTCCAGCGGCAAGCTGACCTTTGCAGCAGGTGCAGCGAAGGGATCCAAATTGACCTTTACCGTCCAGACTACTGATGACAAGATTGTAGAACCTGCAGAAAGTTATACCGCAATTATCAGCGGTGTTGTTGGACTTCCGGGGGTAACGATTGAAACACCTGATGTTGTTACAACCATTACAGACAATGATGAAATGCAGATTGTACTTAGTGGAGCAACTACTGTCGCGGAAGGAAATGAAGTTATTTACACAGCAACCCTGGTGGGTACTGCTGATAAGATTCAGGACGAGATATCATTAGATTTTAAAACTATTGATGGCACAGCAAAAGCTGGAGTTGATTTTACCAGCTCCAGTGGCAAGCTGACTTTTGCTGCCGGCGCAGTTAAGGGTGCCTATCAGACATTTACTGTTCAGACTACTGATGATAAATTGGTAGAGCCAGCAGAAGCCTATACTGCAAGTATCAGCAATGTAGTGGGCCTTTCAGCTGTAACGATAGAAACAGCTGAAGTTGTTACAACCATTACCGACAATGACGCGATGCAAATTGTGCTTAGTGGTGAATCAACAGTTACCGAAGGCGGGTTGGCTAAGTATACAGCAACCCTGACGGGTGCTGCTGATGGGATCCAGGATGAGGTATCAGTGGAGTATAAGACTGTTGATGGCTCTGCAAAAGCTAGTGCTGATTATACCAGTTCCAGTGGCAAGCTGACCTTTGCTGCAGGCGCAGTTAAGGGTGCCAAGCAAACTTTTACAATTCAGACCACTGATGATAAATTGGTAGAGCCAGCAGAAACCTATACTGCAAGTATCAGCAATGTAGGAGGGCTTTCATCTGTAACGATAGAAGCAACTGAAGTTGTTACGACCATCACAGACAATGATGCGATGCAAATTGTGCTTAGTGGCGAAGGGGCAGTACCTGAAGGCGGGTTGGTTAAATATACAGCAACCCTGATGGGTACTGCTGAAGGTATTCAGGACGAAGTGTCGTTAGACTATAGTACTGTTGATGGCTCAGCAAAGGCTGGTGCAGATTATATTAGTTCCAGTGGCAAGCTGACTTTTCCTGCCGGCGCAGTTAACGGTGCTCAACAAACATTTACGGTTAAGACCACCGATGATAAAGTGGTAGAACCAGTAGAAAAGTATACTGCAAGCATAAGCGGCAGCTTCATTGGTCTCGGATTAAGTTTGGGCACCGCTGAGGTTACCACAGAAATTACCGATAACGATGCGATGCAAATTGTGCTTAGTGGCGGCGGGGCAGTACCTGAAGGCGGGTTGGTTAAATATACAGCAACTCTGACGGGTACTGCTGAAGGTATTCAGGATGAAGTGTCAGTGGGGTATAAGACTGTTGATGGCTCAGCAAAGGCGGGTCTTGATTATACCGGTTTAAGCGGCAAGCTTACTTTTCCTGCAGGTGCAGTTAAGGGTGCCTATCAGACATTTACTGTTCAGACTACTGATGATAAATTGGTAGAGCCAGCAGAAGCCTATACTGCAAGTATCAGCAATGTAGTGGGCCTTTCAGCTGTAACGATAGAAACAGCTGAAGTTGTTACAACCATTACCGACAATGACGCGATGCAAATTGTGCTTAGTGGTGAATCAACAGTTACCGAAGGCGGGTTGGCTAAGTATACAGCAACCCTGACGGGTGCTGCTGATGGGATCCAGGATGAGGTATCAGTGGAGTATAAGACTGTTGATGGCTCTGCAAAAGCTAGTGCTGATTATACCAGTTCCAGTGGCAAGCTGACCTTTGCTGCAGGCGCAGTTAAGGGTGCCAAGCAAACTTTTACAATTCAGACCACTGATGATAAATTGGTCGAGCCTGCAGAAAGGTATACCGTAAGTATCAGCGGTGTTTCGGGACCTTCGTCTGTAACGATAGGAACAGCAGAAGTTGTTGCCGAAATTACAGACAATGATGAAATGCAGATCATCCTTACTGGAGCAAAGGCAGTTGCAGAAGGTACAGCTGTTATTTACACAGCAACCCTGACTGGTACTGCCGATGGGATTCAGGACGAGATATCAGTAGACTTTAAAACTACTGATGGCTCAGCAAAAGCCGGTGCTGACTACAGCAGCTTAAGTGGAAAGCTGACTTTTCCTGCTGGCGCAGTTAAAGGTGACCTACAAACCTTTACGGTTAAGACTATTGATGACAAGATTGTAGAGCAAGCAGAAAGGTATACCGGAAGTATCAGCGGTGTTAGGGGAATTCCAGGGGTAACGATAGAAACGGCAGAAGTTGTTACTGAGATTATAGACAATGATGCGATGCAGATTGTGCTTAGCGGAGCATCTACTATTGCTGAAGGTAAAGAAGTAATCTATACAGCAACCCTGACGGGTACAGCTGACGGGATCCAGGATGAGATATCGGTAGTGTATAAGACTGCCGATGGCTCAGCAAAAGCTGGTGCTGACTATACCAGTCTAAGCGGCAAGCTGACCTTTGCTGCAGGTGCAGTTAAAGGGGCAAAGCAAACTTTTACGGTTCAGACCACCGACGACAAATTGGTAGAGCCTGCAGAAAGATATATCGCAAGCATCAGCGGTTTTGCGGGCGCTTCGTCTGTGACGATTGAAACTGCAGAAGTTGTTACCGAAATTACAGACAATGATGCGATGCAAATTGTGCTTAGCGGAGCATCTACTATTGCTGAAGGGAATGAAGTAACTTACATCGCAACGCTGACGGGTCCTGCTGAAGGTATTCAGGACGAGATATCGGTTGAGTATAAAAATACTGATGGTACAGCAAAGGCTGGTGTTGACTACAGCAGATTAAGTGGCAAGTTGACTTTCCCTCCTGGCGCAGCAAGGGATTCTAAGCTAAGTTTCACTGTTCAGACGACCGACGATAAATTGGTAGAGCCAGCAGAAACCTATACTGCAAGTATCAGCAATGTAGGAGGGCTTTCTGCTGTAACGATAGGCACCGCTGAAGTTGTTACGACCATCACTGACAATGATGCGATGCAAATTGTGCTTAGTGGTGAACCAACAGTTACCGAAGGCGGGGTGGCTAAATATACAGCAACCCTGACGGGTACAGCTAATGGGATCCAGGATGAAATTTCGGTAGACTACAAAATTGTTGATGGCACCGCAAAGGCTGGTGGCGATTATACCAGTTCCAACAGCAAGCTGACTTTCGCTGCGGGTGCAGTTAAGGGTAACCAACTAACCTTCACTGTTCAGACTACTGATGATAGAATTGTTGAACCAGCAGAAAACTATACTGCAAACATTAGTGGCAACTTCATTGGAATGGGAGTCAGCCTGGGAACAGCTGAGGTTATTACCACGATTACGGATAATGATGAAATGCGCATTGTGCTTAGTGGTCCGGTAACAGTAAACGAAGGGGGATCGGTTACTTACACAGCAACCCTGACGGGGGATGCTGATGGTATTCAGGAATCTGTATCATTAAACTATAAATCTACCGACGGCTCAGCAAAGGCTGGAGTTGATTACGTCACTTGCGATTGCAAGCTAAACTTTGCAGCAGGATCCGTTCGTGGTGCGACCCAGACTTTCACGGTGCAGACGCTTGATGACAAGGTGGTAGAATCACCAGAGTCTTATACTGCAAGCATCAGTGATGTTGTTGGACTTTCTCCTGTAACGACAGAAACCGCCGAGATTATTACGACGATTACTGATAATGACGAGATACGTGTTGTGCTTTCTGGTCCTGCAACAATTACGGAAGGAGCACTGGCCAGCTATACGGTAACACTGACCGGTGCGGTTGGAGTAAGTATCCAGGATGCTTTGTCGCTGCACTATAGAACTGTAGATGGCTCAGCAATAGCTGGTGCTGATTATACAAGTTCGAGTGGGCAGTTAAGCTTTGCAGCAGGCGCTGTTACCGGTGCAACACAGATCTTCAGCGTCCAGACGATTAATGACAAAATCGGGGAGCCAGATGAATCTTACAAAGTTAGTTTATCTAACCTGAGGGGCCGGGCGGTACTCGGTGAATCAAATGTAGAGACTTTAATTAAAGATGCTAACGCGCCTGCAATCACGCTGTCTGATGCAAATGCGATTGAAGGCAGTCCGGTGGCATTCCCGGTTGCCCTGAGTAATCCAAGTTCAACCGATCTGAAGTTAATATACCAGCTATTAAAGGGAACCGCAGGTGACTCCGATTATAAAGGTTCTGAAGTTACAATTATAATTAAAGCTGGTGAAACTGCAGGCTTTTTGATTGTTCCAACGGTTGTTGATGACTTGCTTGAATCGGATGAAACTTTCAGCATTGTATACAAACAACTTGTGTCTGGAATAGTTGGGTCAACCGCCTCAAGTGCTACCGGAACCATTATAGATAATAATGCTGCGCTAAAATTTAGCAAGGAAATTTCCGGGAATCTGCCCAAACAACCGGGAGAGGTACTTAACTACAAACTGGTTCTTACCAATACGGGTCATGTTCCTATAACTAATATTTTGGTTAACGATGATAATGCAAAGTTATCGAGAACTTCAATCTCGTCATTAGCGCCGAACGAGGTATTCACAATTGACGCAAGCCATATCCTTACACAATCAGATCTTGACGAGGGTAAGGTCACCAACCAGGCAAAAGCAATATGGAGAGACCCGCAAGATCATAATGTAGTTACCCTGTCCGATGATCCTTCAACTCCAATTCCTGATGATCCTACAATATTTCCGATAAAGCAAGTAGCAGGCATAGCACTGGTAAAAACCGGAATTCTAAACAAAACCGGAACTTCAATCAACTATACGTTTAACCTTAGAAATACGGGCAACGTTACCCTACGCGATTTGGTGTTGACAGATCCGCTTCTCGGTGGCTTGTTGGTGTTAAAAGAACGCACTCTGCTTCCGGCTGCGTCTATGGAAATGCAGAAAGAATATCGATTGTCGCAAACTGAAATTGATAAAGGACTGATAAGTAATACTGCCGTTGTAAAAGCAATCACGCCTGCAGGAGATCAGGTAAGTGATGTTTCGGGCGCAACAGTTCAGGATGACAATCCGACAATTACGCAGATTGGAAACCACCCGGCTATAACATTGGTGAAGACAGGTGTTTTAAACGCAGACCTTAGAACAATCCTTTACTCATTCAAGGTAACGAATACCGGAAATGTGACGCTGTATAATTTAAATCTTAGGGATGAAAAGCTGTCTTCAACCGGATTGCCTTTAACAGTAAATTCACTGGTGCCAGGAGCTTCGACGACCACTACAGCACGTTATACAATTTCTACAGCAGAAAAAATTGATGGTCAGGTGATCAATACTGCAATCGTAACTGCGGTTACCGCAATTAATGCAAAGGTCAGCGATATATCCGGGTTAACCCAAAATGATGATGAACCGACTGTGGTAGCGTTTGTAGTACCGCCAGTCGCGAATGATGATGTCGGCTCTACAAAAAGCGATGTGAAGCTTGAAATCCCCCTTGTTGAAAATGATATCGCTAAGCTATTCCCGCTGGATAGATCTACTTTGATTATTACCGGTCGACCGTCATATGGCACTATCGATCCAGGAAGTGATGGACGGGTGACCTATACTCCTGACAAAGGTTACATCGGGACGGATCGTTTTAAGTACCAGATTAAAGACTCCATTGGCGTGTCTTCGAACGAGGCCCTTGTGTTGATCCAGATCACGCCACCAGACCTTGAAATTCCAAATACATTCACCCCAAATGGAGATGGAAAGAATGATAGGTTCGAAATAAAGGGCAGAGAAAACTATGACAACATAGAACTTTCTATTTACAACAGGTGGGGAGATGAGGTTTACCGGAGTAATAACTACAAAAATGAATGGGATGGGTCCAACCTGAATGAAGGAACCTATTACTATCTACTAAGACTTAAGAAAGGAACTGTGCTGGAGTCGCGACGCAGTTGGGTATTGATTAAAAGGTAATTTAATGAAACATATAAAACTTATTCTGGCCACTATCAGCTTTTTACTCGGCATTGCCCGGGAAAGCAGTGCCCAGCAGACGATCCAATTCAGCCAGTACATATTTAACAGCTTAAGTGTAAATCCGGCATATGCGGGCTACAAAGAAGAGTGGTTTGCACAGATGGGCTTGCGTAAACAATGGGTCGGTGTAGAAGGCGCACCACAAACCGGAACGGTGTCTTTAGATGGTATCCTTGATCCGAGGGATCGAAAGATGGGACTCGGCGTCCAGATTGCCGCTGATAAACTAGGTCCCCAATCTGTGACGACTGCAACATTGAACTATGCTTACCGGCTGCAGCTAGACCCTCAGGACAATAGAAGACTAAGCTTTGGGATTGCCGCGGGCATGGCTCAATACACCTTAAGAGGAGATCTATTGAACACCATTGATGATAATGACCAGGCACTGCCAACAGGAAGGGAAAATTCCTTTGTTCCGGATTTCAGGGTTGGCGCTTTCTATAATTCGAACTATTTATACCTTGGCCTGTCTGTGATGAATGTTTTTTCCCGGGTGAACGATGTAGTCGATCCTTCACAAACAGACTTGAATATCGACAGGAGCCGCCATGCCTATTTTATGGCAGGAGGATTAATTAACTTATCCCAGGGTTTAAGGATCCGCCCCAGTATTTTGTTGAAAGAAGATTTCAGAGGACCTACGAGTGCGGATTTAAATGCGATGATGATCTTTAATGACCGGATCTGGATTGGCGCTTCCTATAGGACAGGCATGAGTTTGTGGAAGAAAGACTTTAAGGGATTAAGTAAGGATAACTCGGTTTCCGGTATTGCACAGATTTTTATTACCGAGCGGTTCAGAATTGGATATTCTTATGACTATGTGACAAGCGATCTGGGAAGTAGCCTGAACGGTTCACATGAAATTACCATGGCGCTGGCTTTTGGGAAAGTCCCGAGGGCATTAATTTGCCCGAGGGTATTTTAAGGAATTAATTTACCTTTGGTTCGATTAACGTTTTTTAATTATCTCATTTTTATGTGTGGAATTGTAGGGTACATTGGCTTCCGTGAAGCCTGGCCAATTGTAATAAAAGGCCTTAAAAGATTAGAATACCGTGGCTATGATAGTGCAGGTATCGCTTTGATCGGTGAAAGTGGATTAAATATTTATAAAAAAGCAGGCAAGGTTGCTGAATTGGAAAGTTTTGCTGCGGAGAAAGACCAAACGGGCAGCGTCGGCATAGGTCACACACGCTGGGCTACCCATGGTGCGCCATCGGACCGTAACTCCCACCCACATACGTCTAATGATGGTCAGCTGAGTATTATTCACAACGGGATAATTGAAAATTATGCCACCATAAAAGAAGAACTACTGGAACGCGGACATACTTTTAATAGTGATACCGACACTGAAGTTCTGGTACACCTTATAGAAGAAATTTACAAGAACGAGAATAATGACCTGTTGGAAGCGGTTCGTTTAGCGCTACATGAAGTTAGCGGCGCTTATGCCATCGTGGTCATGGATAAAAATAATCCGGATCAACTGATTGCTGCCAGAAAGGGCAGTCCCATGGTTATTGGCGTAGGCGTAGGTGAATACTTCATCGCTTCGGATGCCACACCAATTGTAGAATATACCAAAAACGTCATTTACCTGAAAGATAACGAGATCGCGTTTTTAAAGCGTGATGAGCTGGTGATCAAAAGGCTTGACAATGTGGAGCAGACACCTTATATCCAGGAGTTGGAGATGAAGCTGGAGATGCTGGAGAAAGGTGGTTACGAGCATTTCATGCTTAAAGAAATCTATGAGCAGCCACGATCCATTCGCGACTGCCTGCGTGGCCGTATTTATCCGAATGAAGGACGGGTGCAGCTTGGCGGACTCCAGGAATATGCGGAAAAGTTCAAGAATATAGACCGGATCATCATTATTGCCTGTGGAACTTCCTGGCATGCCGGTTTGGTAGGAGAATATTTGATTGAAGAATATGCGAGAATCCCGGTAGAAGTTGAGTATGCTTCGGAGTTCCGTTACCGTAATCCGATTATCACGGAGAAAGATATCGTTATTGCCATTTCACAGTCAGGGGAAACCGCTGATACGATGGCTGCCATCGAAATGTCGAAGGAAAAAGGTGCTACGATCTTTGGGGTGTGTAATGTGGTTGGTGCATCCATACCAAGGATCACCCATGCAGGCGCTTATACCCACGCCGGTCCGGAGATCGGGGTGGCTTCTACGAAAGCGTTCACGGCACAAGTGACTGTACTTACGCTGATCGCATTCTTTATGGCGCAACAGCGTGGAACCGTTCAAAACTCGAAATTAGTAGAGTTGTTAACGGAGTTAGATTTGATCCCTGAAAAGATACAGCAAGCATTAGCCGCAGATGACATGATCCGCGAAATTTCGGCACGTTTCAAGGATTCGAGGAACTGTTTGTTTTTAGGTCGTGGAAGTGGATTCCCAGTAGCCCTTGAGGGGGCGCTGAAATTAAAGGAAATTTCATACATCCATGCAGAAGGTTATCCTGCTGCGGAAATGAAACATGGTCCAATTGCCCTGATTGATGAAGAGATGCCAGTGGTGGTGATTGCAACCAAAAATTCTTCTTATGAAAAGGTGATCAGTAACATTCAGGAAGTTAAAGCCAGAAAGGGTATCGTGCTTGCTATTGTTACGGAGGGGGACCAAACCGTACGTGCGATGGCTGATTATGTAATCGAAATTCCGGATGCTAGCGAAGCTTTTCTACCGCTGCTTGCGACAATTCCTTTGCAATTACTCTCGTACCATATCGCAGTATTGCGTGGATGTAATGTGGACCAACCAAGAAATCTTGCTAAATCTGTAACCGTTGAATAACTTGAAAACGAATTTAAACCGCAGCCCCATTGGTATATTGTATATGCTGCTTGCGTGTATCGCATGCAGTCAAAGCACCTTTGCACAGACGGAGACACCGAATGTAAACCTGCCTTATTCTTATCAGTTTTATCAAAAGCTGAATAAGCAGGTTTATGATGTGAATACAAGAATGCATAGTTCTGTTCGAAGTTATTATGCGGATGATACGTTGCTTGTTGGCCGCTATGATGAATTGATGCGCCTTGGTACAGATAGCAATGTTTACCATAAATGGCTTAGAAGGAAAATCACAGATGAACATTTGTTAAACTTCAAGTCGGAAGATTATGATATTTATGCAGACTTCCTCCCAGATTTTCAGATTGGTCGTGAGTTTCAAGATGGTCAAGGCACCTGGAAAAATACGAGGGGGTACCAGATAGGCGGGACAATTGGAAAGAAGTTTTCTTTTTACACCAGTGGTTACGAGAATCAAGCTCAATTTGCCAATTATTTAACCAGATTCATCAATACCAATAAAGTTGTGCCGAGTGAAATGTCAGGAAAGTTAGATGGCAAGACTAAAGATTGGGCATATGTTTCAGCATTGGTGTCTTATACACCAAATAAGTATCTTAACCTGGCACTTGGTTATGATAAGAACTTTATTGGTGACGGCTACCGGTCCATGTTGTTGTCTGATGTTGCGGCTAATTATTCGTTTGCAAGGATTAGAGCGACCGTAGGTAATGTGCAATATCAGACGATCTTTTCTTACATGATTGACAATCAGGCTCCACGTCTAACTACCGACCGCAGGCTGGGCTCCAGAGGTAAATGGAACGCTATGCACTATCTGGATTGGAATGTAAATAATCGCTTGTCAGTTGGTCTCTTCCAGGCTGTTACCTGGGCAGATGCGGAGCCGGAGGGTAAACGCGGTTTCGACTTTAACTATATCCATCCATTCGTATTCTTAAGGCCGATAGAGGGTGCAAATACTTCATCACCAGACAAGATGCGTCTCGGTACGAACTTGAAATATGAGCTATTTGAAAAGACTGCGGTGTACGTGCAGTTTATGATTGACGAATTTACAGCAAAAGAGTTCTTTGCCGGAAAGGGTTATTGGGCTAACAAGTATGCCGTACAGCTAGGCGTTAGGGGATCTGATCTATTCAAGGTAAACAGCTTAAATTACCTGGCGGAATTTAATACGGCAAGGCCATATACCTATTCCCATTTTCAACGATTGACCAGTTATTCTGGTATGAGTCAGCCTTTGGCACATCCATTAGGTGCCAATTTTAGAGAGTTTCTTGGGATCTTGAACTATAGTTACAGGCGATTTGATTTTCAAGCAGAGGCGACCTATTCTAGGTATGGTTTGGACCCGGTAGGAAAGAATTATGGTTCCAATATCTTCAAGCCGTACAATACTCGCGTAGCCGAATATGGAAATGTAATTGGTCAGGGGCTGAAGACTGACCTAAATTTCCTTGAAGCAAAGGTTTCCTATTTGCTTAATCCGAAGTACAATTTGAGGATTGAACTTGGTGGAATATATCGAAGAGAAAAGTCTGTGGAGTTTACACAGAGGACTCAGCTAATTACCTTTGGTTTAAGAAGTACATTTAGAAATTTATATCAGGATTATTAGACAATACCACGATAAATACATTCCAGCTTTAAAGCGCCTGCAATGTATTGGAATTAACTCGTAGATGAAACATATAACACTTATCTTTACAATTAAATAAACTCGGTTCTTCTATGAAGCAACGTTCTCTCTGGCTGTATAAAGTTTTCGCTTTCACTGTCTACCGGGCATCAACTGGACAGCTGGGTGATTTTGAGCACTCTTTAGTACGATGTCACCTAATAATGCCGAATCTCTCAAATCAGAGATGCCATAAGAATAAAATTTTATATGCTTGTGGCGCCTTATGTTAAATATGGCGCAGCTCAGACGCTTTTTGATCTCAATCTAAAAGTTTCAATTTAGCTTAGATGTTAGCAGCTGTCTCTTGACCTTGCATGAACATTCAATCTCAAGATTCTTGGAATATTATTTTTAGTTATAAAAGGATGATGAACAATAAAAAGAAAATAGCAATCATTGGCGCTAGTTACCTTCAGCTTCCACTCGTTTTAAAAGCAAAAGAAATGGACTTAGAAACACACTGTTTTGCTTGGATGGAGGGCGCTGTGTGTGCCAATGTAGCTGATTTCTACTATCCAATTTCCATATTGGACAAAGAAGCAATTCTTCGGAAGTGCAAGGACATTGGGATAAATGGCATTACAACTATCGCAAGTGATATAGGTATGCCTACAATTAGTTACGTTGCCGAAGAACTAGGCTTAGTTAGCAATTCGTATGAATCATCTTTATGCTCGACCAACAAAGGACGAATGAGGGCGTCATTTGAAATATCGGGCGTTTCTTCTCCAAAGTATGATGAAATAAATAGTTATGCAGACCTAGAATTAAGAACATTTAACTTTCCGTTGATTGTCAAGCCCGTCGATAGATCGGGAAGTCGGGGCATCTCAAAGGTGGACAATACTGAAGAGCTCAAGACAGCGGTTGAATATGCCTGTTCCGAGTCGCTTGTGGGAAGGTGCATCGTGGAGGAATTTATTAATGGAAGAGAAGTAAGTGTCGAATCAATTTCGTGGCAAGGAAAACACTATATAGTAACCATTACGGATAAAGTAACCACTGGAGCACCTTATTTCGTTGAGCTTGCACATCATCAACCAACCAACTTACCCGAACCTTTAGCAGAGAAAGTTAAACGGGAAACGATAAAGGCATTAGATGCATTGAATGTGAGATATGGTGCTGGCCATACTGAAATTAAGATAACTGATCGAGGAGAAGTTTTCCTTATCGAAGTTGGCGCAAGAATGGGCGGTGACTTCATTGGTTCACATCTCGTTCCGCTTTCTAAAGGATTTGATTACATTAAAGCAGTTTTAGATGTAGCATTAAACCGCTTTGAAATTCCGTCAATTGATGGTGACTCCTCCTTCTCAGGTGTATATTTCCTATGTAAGGAAACATCGAGTTTAAAGAAGGTTTTTGCAGATGAAAACGCATTTGTTGTCGAGAAACAGATTTATAATGATAATCTGAAAAAAGTTGCTAATAGCAGTGATCGTTCTGGATACTTGATATATCATTCAAATAGGAGGGTAGAACTTTTATGAAACGACTAGCGATAATTGGTTCTGGTGATTTAGGGCGGCAAATTGCCCACCATGCTATCACTGATAATCAATTTCAGGTTATTGGCTTTTTCGATGATTTTAAACCGATTGGGGCAAAGGTTGGAAACCTAGAGGTTCTTGGAAAGTTAAGTGATGTTCTTAATCAATTCAGACATAATCAATTTGATGAGGTTCTTATCGGAGTAGGATATAATCATATGCAGTTCAGGCAAGATTTATATAAATCAATTGTTGGACAAGTACCACTTGCTCGATTAATACATTCTACCTGTATAATAGATAAGTCATGTGTTATTGGTGAGGGAACAATCATCTATCCAGGTGCTATTTTAGACCAAAACGTTTTAGTCAAAGAAAATGCCTTGATAAACCTAGGATGTTGTCTTGCTCATGATACAATCATCGGGGCACATAGCTTTCTGGCCCCCAGAGTTTCTATTGGCGGCTTCTCTAAGCTTGGCGCAAAGTGTATACTTGGGATTAATTGTACTATAATAGACAATCTTACAATTTGTCCAAACACTCAGATTGGGGCTGGTGGAGTTGTAGTTAAAAATATTGACCGTGCTGGTGTATACGTAGGAAATCCAGTAAAATTTATAAGAAAAAATAATGATACCATTTAACAAACCTTACCTCTCAGGTAAAGAAACAGAATACATCCAACTAGCCGTAGAATCTGGTAAAATATCCGGCGATGGAGTTTATACAAAAAAATGCCATGATTTTTTTGAAACGAAATTTGGCTTTAGTAAGGTGCTTTTAACTACATCTTGTACAGATGCGTTAGAGATGGCTGCGATACTTATCGACATACAAGAAGGTGACGAAGTGATTATTCCGTCCTACACGTTCGTGAGTACCGTAAATGCATTTGTTTTAAGAGGTGCTAAAATAGTATTTGCTGATAGCGAGAGTAGCACTCCTAATATAGATGTCGATACGATTGAAAGTTTAATTACCCCTCGAACTAAGGCAATTGTACCTGTTCACTACGCAGGTGTGGCATGTGACATGGACAAGATTATGGAACTAGCTGATAAGCACAAGATATTCGTTGTGGAGGATGCGGCTCAGGCAATCGATAGCTATTATAAAGGTCGTCCGCTCGGTTCTATAGGCCATTTAGCTGCTTTTTCTTTCCATGAAACTAAAAATATTATTTCTGGTGAAGGAGGAATGCTGGTTATTAATGACGAAAGATTCGCTAAGCGTGCAGAAATTATCAGGGAGAAAGGCACCAATAGATCCTCCTTTTTCCGAGGGGAAGTAGATAAATATGGCTGGGTAGACATAGGCTCTTCATTCTTGCCTTCGGATATTATAGCTGCATTTCTTTTCGCACAACTGGAAAATTTGGAGCGTATTCAGAAACGTAGGACGGAGCTTTGGTACAGATATAATGATGGATTTAAGGAAGCGGCTGCTAACAGTTTAATTAATATTCCCTTTATCCCTGAGTATGCTACATGTAATGGCCATATGTTCTATTTAGTTGCTAAAAATCTAGAACAAAGAAATCAAATAATCGATGCTTGTAAATCCAAAAACATTCACCCGGTTTTTCATTATCTGTCGCTCCACAAAAGCCCTTACTTTTCCCAGTATTATATTGGTGATGAGCTTTCTAACTCAGATTTTTATACGGATTCGCTATTAAGACTTCCATTGTATTTTGAGCTGAGTTTTGAAGACCAGGACTTAGTCATTGAATCCATATTAAAGGTGCTTAAAGCTTGAAGTCATTAAAAAAGGTTGCATTAAGTGGCTTCATTTGGGCCCTAACAAATCAACTCAGTCTTACCATAATTGGGTTGGTGGTATCTGGGATATTGAGCAGGCTGATTACACCGTCTGAATTCGGGATCTTGGGAATGGTGACAATAGGAATTGGTTTTCTAAACGTAATAAAGGACTTTGGTTTTGGTGCAGCGCTTGTACAGAAAAAAGAGGTTGATGACGACGAGTACAGTACTGTCTTTTGGATTAACATTATAGTTGGTGTTTTGCTAACTGCCCTAGTATTTGAGGCTGCTCCTCTGATAAGTTCCTATTTTAATGAGCCTCGTGTTGGGGATGTTACTAGAGCGCTTTCCTTTACCTTTGTTATTAATTCTGTTGGAGTTGTCTGGAATAATAAACTCATCAAAGCGATAGCATTCAAGCAAATTTTTTATAGGTCCTTTCTTTCAACTAGCTTGGCTGGCTTCATAGCAGTTATCTTTGCTTTGAAAGGATATGGAGTGTGGGCATTAGTAATTCAGACATACTTAACCTTAATCTTCAATACTATTCTCAACTTCTTGCATGTAAAATGGATTCCAAGGTTCACAATTAAAAAAGAATATTTTTCTGATCTTAAGAAGTTCGGGCTTCCTTTGTTTGCGGACCAATCGATTAACTACTGGGTCAGAAATGTTGATAATCTTCTTGTTGGCCGATATCTTGGAAAGGATCCTCTTGCCTATTATAGCAAGGCTTATGCCTTGATGCTATTGCCCGTGAGACAACTTACCGGTACTTTAACAAAAGTTCTTTTTCCGAGTTTTTCCATTATACAAGATGATAAGGAACAAATAGCTACGATTTATTTAAAAATATCTAGAGTCATAGCTTTCGTCGCATTTCCGATGATGCTTTGTCTATCTGCTCTTGCTGAACCACTTATTCTGATTGTTTATGGTGATAAATGGTTGGAAGTAGTGCCTATTTTCAAGGTGTTGAGCATTCTAGGAATGTTTCAGGCGATTGCAACACTAAGTGGTAATATTTACATGGCTCTCGGTGAAACAAAAAAAATGTTCCAGTTAGGCTTAATTTCGAAAGTCTTAATGATTTCGGGTATAGTGGTTGGGCTTTTTTTAGGAGACTTGATGGGAATGGTGTATGGTTACTGCATTACCTCAGGTTTGGCCTTTTTTATAGAAACTTACAATCTCGGCAAGTTGATTAACCTTAAACTTCGTGCTATTTTAATTAACGTATTACCCTATCTTGTGACTAGCTTTATCTGCTTTTGTCTATTTTCGTTGAATATCATTCCTGCTTTCTTAAACGTAGTAGCTGAATTTGCTATTAAAGCCTTAGCCTTTTCACTTGCATATTTAGCTTTATCATATATCTTTAAAGTTGAAGCCATGGGAGATCTTTACAAGCTTATTAGATATAGGTAGAATGATCCCACTGATATACCACGAAAGTACAGAAGCGATAATCAATTACTTGACACACCAAATTCTACCATGCGACTAAAGAAGATTGTAAATATTATGCCAGACGAAAAATTCTTGGACTATTACATCACCATGTCAGAGAAGTTTATACCTGGAAAATCGTCTTACATTGTTCTTGCTGGCAAGTCGGGTTTAAAATACATTAGATCTACTAGTTCCGACATTGCTGTTATTAAGTATCATGAGCTAAGTTCTAAAAAGATTCATGAGAATCTGCAAGAGGATAGTGTCGTGATTTTTCATAGCTTCGATGACTTGCTGTTTCCACTCATAAATTCTATGCCTGAATGCGCTAAGAAGGTTTGGCTTTTTTGGGGCTCAGATGGCTATACGGCTCTCCGTAGGTCTACTTACCTAAGCTTTCGCTCAAACCAGTTTATGTACCCGCGATCGGTTCTAGGGGCTGCTAAATTTACATTAAGCCGTATAAAAAGCAGTCTCATTTTGAAAGAAAATCTTCGTGTGCAGAATATCATACGTAAAATGGACTATTGCGCCACATGGGTGGATGAGGATTATGTATTAGCTAAAAAATTTAATCCAAGTTTAAGGCGGTTATACTTCAACTACTTTACAACAGAATTAATGAAGCTAGATGAGCTTCAACTTCAAGATAGAAATTTGGAAAATATACTTTTGGGCAATTCTGGAGCACCAACTAATAATCATGTTGAGGCACTTACGTATCTTAAATCCATTAATTTTGAAGGAAAAATTTATTGTCCATTATCTTACGGCCAATCGCAATTGTACATTAGGAATGTTTGTGCACTCGGGCATAAATTCTTCGGCGCGAAATTCATTCCTCTACTTGACTTTCTACCACTGAACGAATACCAAGAGATTATAAATAATTGTGGAATAGTTTGGATGAACCATAAAAGACAACAAGCAGGTGGGAATTTATTAACTGCATTTTTAACACAAAAAGCTGTAATAACTCATCCGAAAAATCCGCTAAATAGTACTTTTGATAGGTGGGGACTCAAATACTTCCAGAAAAAAGTGCTAACTAGTCCTCAACACCTATTAGAAGTAGATCTTCGGGACAACCGGCTGGTCGTCCTTGAAAAATTAGCTATGGAGAACAATTCCAGTTTCTTTAATGCGATTGTTGGCCTAGATTGATTAGGCAGATTTGAACCAGCATCTGAAAGCACGCTTCACCATCATAGCAAGTCCTGAACTTGTTTGCATATAGAGGATGCCTCCCAGTCGTCGAAGCTGCCAGTTAGCCATGAATCTACTGTATTATTAGCTGTGTTGCAGCATTGTTTCCTTGATTGGTGAAAAATTTGGTCTACTATTGTTATCATTGTATTAAATTTTAAAAATGGTAATGTTCTCGAAGATTGAAATTGTACCGCGTTGGATTATTTTTGCAATAGACATTTGCTTAAGTGTGATCGCCCTGTTGCTTGCAGAAGTGATTTCTAAGAATTTCAACATCACCTCCATAGACTTTCAGACCCTCTACCAGTCTGCCTTATCGGTCATTGTTGTAAATAGCATTGTCTTTTGTATTCTTAAAACGTATGCTGGCATTGTACGTTACACCTCAGCACAAGATTCTGTAAAAATCCTTGGGTCAGTCTTACTAAGTGCATTTTTAATCTTTATTCTAAACGCCGTTCTGGTCACTCTTTATGGGCATACGCTGATTAGTTTCACAACTCTAGTAAACTTTACCTTATTCAGCTTCTTGATTCTGACTGCCTACCGTATGATGGCCAAGTCTGCATTTTTGTTTTTTAAACATGCGAAAATTGACAAGCGCAGAGTTATTATTTATGGAGCTGGTGAAGCTGGCTTAGTGACAAAAAGAACCTTCGATCATGATCCAAAAACTAACAAGAAAATTGTCGCCTTTGTAGACGATGATGATCGTAAAATCGGTAAAACAGTCAATGGTATTATTATCAAACCGGCCACTGAATTGGATGGGATAATCAATAGTAAAGAGGTGGATGAACTCATTTTTGCAAGCTATTCAATTCCTGCAACACGCAAGAACCAAATTGTAGATCTTTGTCTTGATAAAGGGATTCGGGTCCTTAACATTCCACCACCGGAGGTTTTAACCAAACCAAACATTAGTCCCAAGCTTATTCACAAGATAAATATTGAGGATCTTCTGGATCGTAAGCCTATCCGCATGGATATGCAGGGCATTGGTGCAGAATTGAAAGGGAAACGGGTACTGGTTAGTGGTGCCGCGGGCTCTATTGGGTCTGAAATTGTTCGTCAGCTTACAAAATTTGAAACAGCGCTGATTATTATTCTCGATCAGAGTGAGACAGCTCTCCATAATCTTTCATTGGAAATGAGCGAACATAAATCTGGATCCAACGTGCATGCCTTTATTGGTGACGTGAAAGATTCAGGACGTATGGCTTTCCTGTTTAGCCACTTCAAACCACAATATGTCTATCATGCTGCTGCTTATAAACATGTGCCACTGATGGAAGATAATCCGGCAGAGTCAGTAAAAACTAATGTCCTCGGCACGAAGACTATGGCTGATCTTGCAGTAAAGCACAACGTTGAAAAGTTTGTAATGATCTCAACGGACAAAGCAGTCAATCCTACGAACATTATGGGGGCATGCAAACGGATTGCCGAGATTTATGTACAATCCTTGAATAATACGCCAACTGCACTTGGAACTCGATTCATAACTACACGCTTTGGTAATGTACTTGGCTCAAATGGCTCTGTAATCCCCAGGTTTAAACAACAAATTGAACGCGGTGGGCCAGTTACGGTGACTCACCCGGATATTACCCGTTATTTCATGACGATTCCGGAAGCTTGTCAGCTGGTATTGGAAGCCGGATACATGGGAAAAGGTGGTGAGATTTTTATCTTTGATATGGGTAAATCCGTTAAGATTGCTGATCTCGCCAAGCGTATGATCCAATTAGCCGGTATGGAGCCTAATAAAGATATCCAAATATCTTACTCCGGACTACGGCCTGGAGAAAAATTGTATGAAGAGCTGCTTAATGATAATGAAAATACTTTGCCTACACATCATGAAAAAATCATGATCGGGAAAGTTCGTGAATATGTTTTTGAGGAGGTTGAAAAGGAAGTGATTAGTCTTATTTCAGATGCTATTGTAAATGACAATCGTAGAGTGGTTTTAAAAATGAAAAGATTAGTACCAGAATTTAAAAGTAAAAACTCTAAGTTTGAAGAGTTGGATCATTTGTTAGAAAATGAAATCTCTACCATTATTCCGGGTGACATCCATAATAGTGACAAATTAGCTTAAATGGAACTATCAAAAACTGCTATACCAGATTGCCTCGTGATTAAGCCTACCATATTTAGGGACGGGCGCGGTTATTTTTTCGAAAGCTTTAATGAGGAATCTTTTGCTAACCTGAGCGGCATCAGCGTGCGGTTTGTGCAGGATAATCAATCCTGGTCCCAATATGGTGTTTTAAGGGGGCTACACTTTCAGTATGGTGAACATGCCCAAGCGAAACTGGTGCGTGTACTTAAGGGTGAGGTATTAGATGTAGCTGTAGATTTACGTCCGGGTTCTCCAACATTTGGAAAGTATGAAAGTATAATCCTATCTGAAGAGAATCAGCTTCAGTTTTTCATTCCTAAAGGCTTTGCTCATGGCTTTGTTGTGCTTTCTGAAACGGCAGAATTCTTTTATAAGTGCGATAATTATTACAATAAAGCTGCTGAAGGAGGTATTCATTTTGCAGACCCTGCCCTTAATATTAATTGGCAGGTCCCAAGTGATGAGTTGATCGTTTCCGAAAAAGATGCCATCTTACCTTTCCTCGCTGAAGTCACCAATGAGTTAAATAAAATTCTATAGTTATGAAGATTCCGTACTTGTCTTAGCAGGGTACCCGATTTAAAATGGGGTGAATAGCCGATTTACCTTGCATATCAAAGGACTGTATCTGCCAACTTATGCATCGATTAGCTGATTTGGGGTACGAATTTAACATAGTAATGATCCAAGTGTAATTCCTGGTCCACACTTACCCATTTGTATTGAATGCTAATAATGAACACTCTTGCACGCTAAAGTGTATTTTTGAGACTTAACAAAACCAATGAAGTTACGCCTACTCTTAACACTACTTTTAATTCCATCTTTATTTTCGAACTGCTCGAAGGACTCAATTGAACCAAATTTGGCGATTTATGATGAGAAAATTGCACTCGGACGAATTGATAGTTTACAACAATTCAACTTCCTGCATTTTAGTGATGTCCATTATGAATCGAACAATTCAGACGTTAATATGCGGGAAATGTTACTTTTTGCCAATAAGAAGAGGATCAAAGAGGAAATTTCTGCTATTATCTCAACAGGAGATGTATCTAATGGAAGTGCTGGGAAAAGTAAAGAGTCTACAATTCATGAAATTAACTCCTTTATGGAGCGTGCAATTACCAGCCCTAAACCTCTGCTAAATGTCATTGGAAATCATGATGATAACATCAACTACATTGGAACGGTTACAAAAGAAAATTCCTTGGCGAATGCACTTTCCAAAGCTGAGCAATATAATTTATTGGTGAAACCGCTTGTAGATAAATGGCCGCAAATTAAGGGTCAAGAAAATCGTGGCCATCATTATACGGACTTTGATAAGTTCAAGATTCGCATGATCGCGCTAGATGCATATGACTACCCTTTGGTTGGAAATGCAAAAGGTGTGATAAAGTATTGGGTGTCGGGGCATTATTTCTCTCAGCAGGAACTGGATTGGTTTTATGATACCTTAAAGACAACACCTGATGATTATGGATTAATCGTGATGTCACATGCACCCTTTACCAATGGATACACTGTTGGTAACTACATTCAAGGTGTAGATGTTATTCCATCCATCATCAATGCATATAAAAATGGAACTTCCTATACACATGTACATAAAAATAAAGCTTTCCCTGAGCTTTCAACAAGTAAAGTTTTTGACTTTTCAAACGACCAACCGCGTGAATTCATTTGTTATTTGGGTGGGCACATTCACAATCTTCAGTTTTTAAGGGCGGATAAGTTTCCAGATCAGGTATCCATAAACATGTCTAACATGTGGACCAATCCTGATGGCAAAATGTTCAGAAGCAATGAGCAAGAAAGAAATACATTTGCATTCACCTCGGTAGATCGCAAAAAGCGAAAGATCACCGTTGTTGTCTATGGCGCTCACCAGAACAAAACTGGCCTAGCAACAGATCGCGTAACAGTCTTAGATTATTAGTATACGACAGCGTATGGATATCTTTTGTTAAAATTACATTTTTGAAGTTCCAAATTATCAAATAGAGTTCAATAAAATGATCACAATAATTACAGTAGTTTTTAATGGAAAAAAAACAATTCGAGATACTATAGAAAGTGTCTGTAGCCAGACGGTTTTACCGTCAGAATACCTGATTATTGATGGTTTATCTACAGATGGCACCCAAAGCATTGTTGAGGAATATGCTCTGCGCTACCCGTTTATAAGGCTTATATCAGAAAATGACAAGGGGATCTATGATGCAATGAATAAAGGTATACAACTCGCCTCCGGTCAGCTCATCGGAATGATCAATAGCGATGACTGGTATGAGCCCACAGCCATCGAGACAATGATCCAAGCTTATAAAGAACATGGTTCTGGAGTTTATTATGGTATTTTAAGGTATTTAGCTGATGATCAAGAATATTATCTTGAGCGACCAAGTCATATGTTTCCCGCAAAGAGAATGATTCCACATCCAACAACCTTTGTGACTAAAGATATTTATAATGCTAACGGATGCTTTGATTTAACATATCGTTATTCATCTGACCTGGACTTTATCATTAGGTTATATAAAGCTGGGGTTCCATTTCATCCCGTTAATACCATTATAGCCAACTTCAGAATTGGTGGTGCTTCTTATACCACCGAAGCTAAAATAGAGGCATTGAAAGTTCGAAGGGCTTGGGGGCTCATAACCAGTAGACAACTCCGGTTAACATCAATGCTGTTAAGAGCAAGAGCACTTTTTAAATAAAATTCAGATAGCAGATTAACCTGAGTAAATCCTTGGAGGTACTAGCTGCTTTCTTTTGCTAATAGTCAAGACACATCGTGAAAACAAGAATGACCTATACTTAATACTATTCACCGCCTATGCCTAAAATCAAGATTCTCTCGGTAACTCATTACTCAGCTTTGTATGGTGCAAACCGCTCTCTATTGAATTTAATTGAAGGCACCAGAGACTATGTGGATTGGACGGTAATATGCAGGGGCGGTGGTGGAATTTCTGGCGATATTCGGCAAGAGTTGGCTAGATTGCATGTGAAGTGTTATGTGCTTCCGTTTAGAGTTGATATTTTCCTTTCGAAAACTGCCCGAAAGAACAATTCATATGTTTTTGCAATAGAACTTATATATAACATGCTTTTCGCACTTTTGATCAGTGCCTATGCACGGGTAAAGAATATTAAGTTTATCCATTCTAATACTACTGCGAGTTGCCTAGGCGCTTACATTAGTTTCATTAGCAGAATCCCTCACTTATGGCATTTTAGGGAATTTTTGGACAAAGATTATCATCATGAATATAAGTTTGGGTTTAAATATTTGGCATACTGGGCGAATAAAGCCACATATATAATTTCTATATCCAAATCTATTGATGCCATCGCGGTTAAAGCCCGGGGCATTAATGCGAGAAGTCAGCTCATCTATAATGGGGTAATTGGGGACCAAGAATTGCCGATGTTAAATATCCGGAAGATAGGTGCAGTTGCCCGTTTAGCAATCGTAGGCTTAATTGACAAATCGAAAAATCAGTATGAAGCGATCTTAGCTGTCCAGACCTTAACTGAAAAAGGCATTACTGTCACGCTGGATATCATCGGAGAAGCGAGGGGAGCATACTACATGCAGCTGCTGGAGTATGTAAAGCAGCATGACCTGGAAAATACTGTGTTTTTTAAAGGTTATAAATCTAGTCAATCTGAGATATTTAGTCAGATAGACATCACACTCATGTGTTCTCCGAATGAGGCAATGGGTCGGGTTACTGTTGAAAGCATGGCGCATAGTACGCCAGTGATTGGGTATAATAGTGCAGGTACTTCCGAATTGATTGAACACGGAAAATCAGGACTTTTGTACGACGGCGATGCTGTTGAGTTGGCTGCAGCAATTGAGCGCCTTATCAATGACTTTCCGTTATACAAGTACATTGTGCAGAACGGCTATAACAAAGTTAAGTCAGAACTAACGGTGGAACACTATGCATATCAGTTTCTGAGCTTGCTAAGAGGGATAAAGCATTAAGTTGAATATTTATCTGCTCTGGTGGACTGTTCAATACTAATACTGAGACTCAAGGCTTTGATAGTACCAAAAATAAATGTTCCTTTGCAGATTATATGGGACCAAACTAAAAGCCCATATATAATGCCTCAAAACCTATGAACAGAATTGTACGGATAGTATACCTCATTGTCTTTATTTGCCTTGGTTTCTCGACCAATATGTTTGCTCAAAGCATGTCTAATGTAAGGGTAGACGAATTATCTGATAGTCAAATTAGAAGTTTTATAAACCAGGTGCAGGCCTCCGGCCTTCCTGACGCTCAAATTGAGCAGGTCGCCATAGCAAGAGGAATGGCAAATGCAGAAGTGCAAAAACTTCGTGAGCGCGTAAATAGGCTAAAAAACAGCGGGGGCATTACGGATCGGGCCACGTTCACTAAAACACCAGATAGTTTAAGCCAGAAAAAACAGACTTTACGGGAATATAGTGCGGCGCAGTTCGGAGATTCTATCGCCTCTGATCCAGACACTGAAGCACAAAAGGCACTGGATGAATTAAAATCTAGGATTTTCGGAGCTTCACTATTTAAGAATGCAAATCCTCAATTTGTAACCAACCTCAATATTGCTACGCCAAAGAATTATGTAGTTGGAACAGGAGATGTACTGAATATTTCCATCTATGGCTATTCAGAAGCGCAATACGAATTAACAGTGACTCCAGAGGGCAGCATTAACATTCCAAATGTAGGGGTAATAATGGTAGCAGGTGCAACAATCGAACAGGCAAGCACCAGGATCAAAAATCAATTGGCAAAGGTTTATACAGCCATCGGCAGTGGCAATACAAGGGTAAATATCACAGTTGGTAATATACGGAGCATAAACGTTATCCTCACAGGTGAAATTGTCCGCCCGGGAACTTATACACTTCCTTCCTTAGCATCTGTATTTAACGCCTTATATGCATCCGGTGGTCCCACCGAAAATGGAACGATGCGTGATATCCGGATACTTAGAAACGGACGTGTAGTTTCGATTTTGGACGTTTATGATTTTTTGGTTGATGGAAGTTTGAAAAATAACATTATACTTCAGGATCAGGATGTGATTTTCGTGCCGGCTTATCATAAGCGTGTTGAGCTAATTGGTGAAGTAAAACGTCCTGCTTTGTTCGAGATCAAGAACAATGAAACTTTTCAGAACCTTTTAGATGTTTCTGGAGGGTTTACCGAATATGCCTACCAGGACCGAGTACAGGTTTTAAAGAACACCCGAAAAGAACGGCGAATTGAAGATCTACTGTCAAGCCAGTTTGCTCAGTATAGCCCGGAAAGTGGCGATAAATTCATGGTATCCCGCATTTTGGAACGCTTCGAAAACCGCGTGGTCATCAATGGTGCCGTGTTTCGGCCTGGAGCCTTTGAACTTAGTCCAGGCTTGACATTATCCATGCTAATCAAAAAAGCTGATGGTGTAACCCAGGATGCATTCCTAAACTTAGGTACGATAACAAGGCAGAAAGAAGATTTACAATCCGAGCAGTTAAGCTTTAATGTTGCTGCAATTTTAGCCGGAACGGCACCTGACATTCCGTTACGCAAAGAAGATGTAATAACGATTTCGTCAATTTTTGATCTCAGAGATGAATACACTGTAGAAATACTTGGAGAAGTTCGGATACCAGGCTCATACGCTTTTTCTGAAGGTAGGACAGTCAAAGATCTTATCTTTGAAGCCGGAGGTTTTAAGGAAAGTGCATCCCCGTTGCGAGTGGAGATTTCGCGGCGAATGACTGATGTAAACGTTACAGCTGGTACAGGACAACGAGCCAAGGTATATCAAGTTAACCTCAATAAAGCCTTTGAAGGTGAAGGGGCGAATTTTATTCTTGAGCCTTTCGATCTAGTTGTAGTGCGCACAGCTCCTGGTTACGAGACTCAGAAAACAGTTCAGATTGAAGGTGAGGTGCTCTTCCCTGGTGTTTATAGTATTAGCAAGAAAGATGAACGCATTACTGACCTGATCACCCGTGCTGGTGGTTTCACGCCGTTCGCTTACGTTAAGGGCGCTTCACTTAAGAGAGAAGCAATAGCAGGACTGCGTACTCAGGCCAGTCGCAGTGATCAAATGGAGGTTAAACGTCAGGAAGAAGATCAAAAGCAGCAAGTCGAGATGCTTAAATCTTTACAACAGGATAACCAAAACGTAGCTTTATCGGATACAGAAATCCAGGAGAAGCTGAAGAATGACTATGTAGGTGTGGATTTTAATAGAATCCTGGAAAATCCGAATAACCGACAAAACCTTTTGTTGAAAGACGGGGATGTGGTCTATGTTCCTAAAGAACAACAAACTGTAGATGTTGGAGGGGAAGTACTATCTCCTGTGACAGCAGTATACCTGCCAAACCGCAGTTTTAAGGACTATATTTCTCAAGCTGGAGGGTTTACGGAACAAGTGCTTAAAAAACGTGCCTATGTAGTATATGCCAATGGATCTGTACAAAGCACGAAATCCTTTTTGGGAATTAAAACCTATCCCAAAATTGAGCCAGGTGCACAAATTTATGTTCCGAAGAAAAAATATCGTGAAAGACAAACGCTCAGTGCGCAAGCCTGGGTGGGGCTGGGGTCTGCTATTGCATCCATGGCAGCAGTAATTGTCACACTTCTGAAGTAAGTTTATAATTATCCCATGAGTACGCAAAACGCAAGCATAAAAGACAGAGTTCCTGATGAGAAAGTTTCATTGAAATACATTTTCATAAAAGTTCAGGGATGGTGGACCTACTTGTTAAGCAAATGGATGCTAATCTTATTGTTTGGCTTAACCGGCGGTGCATTGGGGTTTGTATATGCATCCCTAAAAAAACCATTATATCTGGCCAAACAAACCTTTGTATTGGAGGATCCGGAGAGTAAACGAATGAGCAACCTCGGTGGCCTTGCTAGTATGGCCGGTATTACAGTGTCACCCGAAGGTGGAGGAATATTCCAGGGCAATAACATTATTGAACTCTATAATTCCAGAACCATGTTGAGCGAAACCTTGCTTAGTAATTCAGCTGGTAATGATTCCCTACTCATTGATCGCTATATTGCTTTCAATGAACTTAAAGAGGGTTGGAAAGATTCGCCAAAATTAAAGGATCTCCGATTTGACATACCTAGATCGAAATTTAGCTTGCAGCACGATTCTATAATGGGCGAGATTGTTAAGACAATTCGGGAAAACAATCTGAAGGTGTCAAAACCTGATAAACAGCTAAGCTTAATAGCTGTTGAAACAAGCATAGAGAATGAACAGTTTGCCAAAGATTTTACAGTAGCCCTTGTAGAAAAGGTGAATGACTTCTATGTGGAGACAAAGATTGGGAAATCCGCAGAGAATGTTGCGATCATGCAGTACCAGACTGATTCTGTACGGCGGGCATTGAATGCTGCCATTGGTGGGGTAGCGGCAGCAATGGATGCTAATCCCAATCCAAATCCTGCCCTGAGAATGCTATCGGTGCCCTCCTCTAAAAGAAGGTTCGATGTACAGGCAAACGAAACTATCCTAATGGAACTGGTTAGAAATCTTGAAACATCAAAGATTGCGCTGCGAAGAGAAACACCATTGATACAGGTAATTGACAAACCAATTCTTCCATTGGAGAAGCAGCGGTTTGGCAAACTGACCGGTTTAGCGATCGGCGGATTTTTGGCTGGTTTGTTCATCTGCTTTTTTCTGATTCTTGTAAAAGAGGTGAAGGAAATTCTTGAAGCAGACCTATAATCCCTATTAATGACGATAAATCCTTTAATTTCTATAATCATACCTGCATATAATGTCGGCAAGAATCTTCATGTATGCCTCGACAGTGTTTTAAACCAGTCGTATCCACATTTTGAAATTCTGCTCGTCAACGATGGCAGCATTGATGAAACCGGCGATATATGTGATGAATATGGCAAAAAAGATCCGAGGATTCGGGTATTCCATAAGACTAACGGCGGTGTGGGTTCCGCAAGGAACGTTGGTCTCCGAAATGTTAAAGGCGACTTTATATGTTTTCTCGATTCTGACGACTGGATTGAATCTGACTATTTCGAACAGTTTCTACAAAGCAGGGAAGATGGGAATGCTTTAATCATTTTCAACCATTATGTTGAAAGAAAACAGCAGGTTACCAAAAAATTCTCCTATCAAAATGTAAGTTACAAGAAAAATGATTTCTCATCAGCATTCACGTACCTGAACTTTCTCCGAATTGGCTTTATTTGCGCTAAGTTCTTTTCTTCGGAAATTGTTAAAAAGCACAAGATTGTTTTTCACGAGGAAATCCATTATGCTGAAGACCTGTTGTTCAATCTACAATACCTCAAGTACATTGACCAGCTTAAGTACTTGGATTATACAGGGTATCACTACATGCATTACAATCCGGATTCGTTGTCAAAGACACATAATTCTTTTTTTTCAGAATATCAAGCCTTTGAACTCTTGAAGGCAGAATTAGATGTTATAATCAAATGCTTTGAACTCAGTCATGCTGCACAAGTGTATATTAAGAATTGGCTCGGCAGATTTTTCCTCCGAGCAATTCAGACTTTTTACCATAACAACTCGGCACTTACATTTACGAACCGGATACAGCTGTTGAAAAAGGCGTATCTGCCGCAAAATGTAAAATACCTTGAAGGCATTGAGGTCCTGAAATTGCCAGCGCCAATCCAATTTTCCATTTACCTGTACAAAAAGGGAAGCTTTGCGCTTTATGATCAATATATGAGGCTTTTATTCAAACTTCACCGCATTAAAGTAAACTTGCCGTTAGTTAATCGTTAAGTTTGTGTTCATCATCGATACGAATCAAGCTTCAGTAAACATCGGATAAATAATAATATCATTCAAATGACAAGAAATATTGCTATCATTCTAGCAGGTGGTAAGGGCGTAAGGTTAGACAGCCGTCGGCCAAAACAACTGTTGAAAATTGCTGGTAAAAAAGTTATCGAACATACACTAGAGGTATTTGAAAGCCATCCCGAAATTCACGAAATAGCTATAGTATCCAATCCGGAGCATGTAGGTGATATTGAAGAGGTAGCTCGGGCTAATTCCTTTTCCAAGCTCAAGAAAATTTTGAATGGCGGGGCCGAACGCTATCATTCAAGTCTTTCAGCAATTCAATCCTATGTGGATCAGGATGTAAATCTTATTTTTCATGATGCCGTGCGCCCACTGGTGAACCACAGGATTATATCAGACTGCATTCAAGCTCTAATCACGTATAGTGCCGTTGACGTAGCAATTAAAACTACAGACACAATTATACAGGTTCAGGAAGCATTAGTCGAAGCTATTCCGAACCGCGACTTATTATATAATGGGCAGACACCACAGGCTTTTAGAATTCAAACTATTAAAGCTGCCTATGATTTGGCCTTAAAAGATCCGGCCTTTAAAGCCACTGACGACTGTGGTGTTGTTAAAAAATATATGCCTGGCGAGAAAATCTATGTTGTGAAAGGCGAGCAATTTAACATGAAGCTCACCTATAAAGAAGATGTTTTCTTAATCGACAAATTGTTTCAGCTAAAGTCTTCCTCGGACAATGGTATGCCGCTTTCCGCTGAGATAAAAGCTATGCTAAAGGATAAAGTATTGGTTGTTTTTGGAGGCAGTTATGGGATTGGTAAGGATATTCACGACCTATGTAAATCCTCAGGAACACTGGTCTACTCTTTTAGTCGCTCTAATAACGTTGATGTATCGGCTCAGGAACAGGTTACAGCTGCATTGCAGCAGGTTTTTGCCCGTGAGGGCCGGATCGACTTTGTGGTGAATACTGCGGCCGTCCTTGATAAACAGTCACTTGCCAATATGTCTTACGAAGATATTGTCAGAAGCATAAACATCAACTACCTTGGTTCAGTCATTGTTGCTAAAGAAAGTTTTAAATATTTGCAGGCTACCAAAGGTGCGCTTCTGCTGTATACCTCAAGCTCCTATACCCGAGGCAGGAGCTTGTATAGTATCTATTCCTCTACAAAAGCGGCCATTGTAAACCTTGTTCAGGCGCTAAGCGAAGAATGGGCTGATGTGAGGATTAACTGTATAAATCCGGAACGTACCAAAACGCCAATGCGGATTAAAAACTTCGGAAATGAACCTGAACATTCCCTTCTGAAATCTGAAATTGTAGCTATTGCTTCAATTAATACTTTATTCTCGGATCGGTCAGGCCAGGTTGTTGACGTAAAATTGTAATCCATATGTCGACATTGAAGAATAGAGCTTACCGTATGGCTAACATGGTTATGCCCAAGTTGAATATGGTTCTTGTTACCGGAAGCGATAAGGTAGAAAGCAATGCCATTGAAACAGCAAATTATATAGCTGCCCATTATAACATAACAGTTTACTTCGGCGTGTCATCGCGGTTCCATTCTTGTGTAAAACAGTTGCTTGACACTAAAATCAAGATCGTTGATATGTCGAGTATTCAATTTTTGATGTTGACTTTAACCTGCAAATACATTTTTAGTACGCATGGGAGTTCCTTGGCTGGATCAACAAGGCGACAAATTGAAGTCAATGTTTGGCACGGTGTGGGGCATAAAAAAATCAGGCTACTACGTGGTGAGTCGGGGATAACCGCGGATATAACTGTCGCAACATCAGCATTAACTGGAAAAATGTTCTCTGAGTGTTTTGGTGTACCAAGCGAGAGCATTGTGATCTCTGGATATCCTAGAAATGACCTGATGCTTCGAAGTAAGAACAAAATGGCAGAAATAAGAAAAAGGATAAAGCCTGATCTGAGCCAATACGGTAAAATACTATTCTGGATGCCTACATTCCGCAGGAAGTCTCCAACTGAAATGATGAATGTTAGAAGGGGATTAAAGTTGGATAATCCATTTGAGGTTGAAGGTTTCGATATTGAGCAGTTCAATGCGCTCTTAATAGAACAGAATACCATTTGCTTACTTAAGCCACATTATTTTTATTTAACGGCCGATCACGTTTTCGATTACAGTAATATACTGATGATTGACGATGAATGGGTGTGCGGCCAAGGTATCACATTATACGAACTAATTGCATGTACGGATGTGTTGGTGACGGACTTTTCTTCGGTAATGATCGATTATACATTGCTTGAGCAACCTATAGTTTGCTTCTGTACGGACCTAGAGGATTATAAAGCAACACAAGGATTGTATTTTGATGATATTGAGAACTGGGTTCCAAGTGAATTAATCCAAGACCAAGCGTTATTCTTTGATACACTAAGACAAATACTAGACTCGGGAATTGATCCGCATCAGGATAAACGTGTTGAGATCCGTGACCGCTTTTTTAGCCACCTTGATGCAAATAGTACGATGCGCCTAACGGAACATGTATTTGGTAGTAAGGTCGCAAAATACAAATCATCATAAAATCAGAACATAAACAGATGAAAAAAGACATTATAATTTTAGCAGCCGGCATTGGCTCGCGCCTGCGCCCCTTAACAGACGAGATACCAAAATGTATGGTAAAGGTTAACGGACGGCCTATTATTGAGCGGATATTAACACAGATCGCTGATTCATCCATTGAAAAAAATATTTTCGTGGTCACCGGGTATAAAGAAGATGTATTGAAAAGTTTTATTACAGCTCTCGGCATTCCAGTTACCTTTATAGAGAATACCGACTACAACAGTACGAATAATATGTTTTCACTAAACCTGGCTTTGAAAAAGACAGATCCTCAAGCGGGATTGGTAATCATTAATGCGGATTGTGTATATGAAGATGATATCGTAAGCAATATGCTTTTAACAGATGATAACTTCATTGCTGTCGATAAAAGTATTTTCAATGAAGAATCCATGAAGGTGTCGGTTGATAGTGATGGCTTTATAATGGCCATGTCGAAAGCAATTTCGGAAGCAGAAGGTAACTTTGTATCAATGGATATCTATTCTTTTGATCAGAATCTTAAAGAAAAGCTTCTGAATGTTACCACCAAGGTTATTTCCGACGGAGACCTTAACAGCTGGACAGAAGTGGCAATCGATATGTTGGCTAAAGCGCAACGGGTGCTACGACCTTTTGACTGCTCTACCCGTAAGTGGATGGAAATAGACGATCACGGCGATTTAAGCAAAGCGGAACAAATTTTCAAATAGTAAAAGTAGCCATAATGCATTATAAAGTACTGGTTTTAGATCTGGATGGTACCGTATACACCGATGGTAAGCCGATCAAAGATGTTATTACAAAGTTGAATGATTATAAGCGCAGAGGGAATGCTGTTTTCTATCTTTCAAACAATACAAGCGTTAGTGTTTCTCATTATCTAACCAAACTTGAGAAATTAGGACTCCAGGTCTCAATCAGTGAAATTGTTACGCCGACTATAATTGCAGCTGCTTATCTGAAAGAAAAGTATGAGCGCGGATACATGCTCGGAACCAAGAGTTTTATTGCTGAAATGGAAAGTGCTTATGGGTTGCAACAAGATGATGAATTACCTGAATTTGTGCTGGCTGCTTTTGACAGGGAACTAACCTATGATAAGCTCGAGACCGCTTGTAAATTCATCAACCAGAGGATTCCATACTACATCACACACATCGACTTAGCCTGCCCCTCGGAAAATGGACCTATCCCCGATTGTGGAGCGATTTCTATGCTGCTGGAAAGCGTTACCAAGACTAAACCTGAAGCAGATTTTGGTAAGCCATCTGACCGAATGAATGACTACATTTCCAAGCTAATTGTCAGCTTTAATAAGGACGAAGTTCTTATGGTGGGTGACAGACTATACACGGATATGGCACTTGGAAATAAGCTAGGGGTGAAGACCCTATTGGTATTGAGTGGAGAGAGCAAATACCAAGACGTAGAAAACAACACTTCTGTTCTTTTAAGCCATTGCTCCGAGACGCTGTCTGATTTTCTTGACGGAAGAGAATTACCGTTAATTCATCCTACACTAACATGATCTATAAACAGCTCGCCTATATACCAATTATTTTCCAGGTGGATGAGGCAATACTGCTTTCTGTACCCGAGCTTTTACAGCGGAATAATTTCTACTTCAATAAAGTTGTAGTAGTTTCGGGCAAGTCGTTTTCGAGTAATTATGCTGTTCAGCTATGTCAAAACAATAGTTGGACTCACTTTGTGCTTAAAGATAATACCTTTGCAGAAGTCGAACGACTGAAGCAGTTTAGTGAAACCTCAAATTGTGACTTGATCATTGCCATTGGTGGTGGGAAGGTCTTGGATGTTGTGAAAAGGGTAAGTTATCTGACAAATCTAAATCACCTGTCAGTGCCAACCATCATCTCCAACGATGGCCTGATCTCACCGATATCCGTGATAAAAAACCATCATGGAAAAACGGAAAGCATATCAGGCATGATGCCGATGGGTGTAATCATTGACCTCGATATCATCCAGAAATCGCCTGTTGACTATATCAGGGCTGCTGCCGGCGATATCTTGTCTAATATATCAGCCACTAACGATTGGATACTGGCCAATAAAGAAAAGGGTGAGAGTATTAACGATATTGGTTTTCATCTTTCCCGTAGTGCTGCGAATGCCTTGATCTATTTCAACCGGAAAGTTCTAAAGGATAAAGCATTTTTAAGAATGATTGTTCAGGGACAGATTAACTCGGGTATAGCCATGTCACTTGCGGGAAGCAGCAGACCTTGCAGTGGAAGTGAGCACCTGATCAGTCATGCTATTGATTTTCTTGATCTTTCGAAAACGAACGTGTTACATGGAAATCAGGTGGCTAGCATCAGTTTGTTTACCTTATTTTTGCAAGATAAACTTCTGAACGTTCATGTGGAATATGCTTTAGCGACAGGAATAATGTTAAATTTTACCAATCTGTTACATAGTACCGATAAGCTGACACTACAACTTCTCTACCAGAAGGCTAGAGAAATGCGACCGGGAAGGTTTACTATTCTGGATATGATAACAGAAGACCTTTTTGTTCAGCGCGTACAAGCATTTGGAGTTTATATGCAAGAAAAGGTGAAGCCATAAAACCCTTGATATGAAAGAAATATTTATTGATGAAATCCGAAATATTCAAAAGGTAATCTTAGATAGGGTTGTGGCTTATTGCGATAGAAACCACCTTACTTATTATCTTTGTGGAGGCACATTGTTGGGGGCGGTTCGGCACAAGGGGTACATACCCTGGGATGATGATATTGATTTGATGATGCCGCGGAGCCATTACATGAAGCTTATTGAGCACTTTAATGAAGAAGGACTTGAACTCTTTTCTTATACTTCGGTAAAAAATTATGTATTACCCTTTTCAAAAATAGCAGACACCAACACGGTTCTTCATGAAAACGGACTCAACGATTTGCCTATAGGCGTTAATATCGACATTTTCCCTCTTGACGGCTTTCCATCAGAAAAACAGCAAGCAGTGAAACACGCCAAGCATATCTTTTTCTATAGGGATCTGATTGCATTGAAAAGAATTGAACCTAGGCCTGGTCGAAAAGCTTATAAAGAGGTTTTGTCGAAAATCATACAACTTGCACTGCTTCCTATTCCAGCCAAATCTTTGACGCACAAGCTTACAAAACTCGCCATGAGTTTTCCTTTTGAGACTTCCAAATACGTCGGCAATGCAGTCTGGGGATATGCGGAAAAAGAGATATGTTCCATAGAAGCCTTCGAACACGACACCACGGTCACTTTTGAAAATAAGAGCTATCGAGCTCCTGGAAATTACTCGGAATACCTTTCCAATTTATTCGGGAACTACATGCAACTGCCACCAGAAAAGGACCGGTTAACACATAATATCAAGGTGTATCTTAAATAACAACGGGAAATCGCAATGGGCATTTATTTCATCTTATTAATAGCTGTTATTTTCTTTCTGGTACTTGGAAGGGTAAAGGGCTTCGAAGGTGCATATGCTTGCCTATTTTCAGTACTCGCGCTGTTTGCTGGCTTCCGCTACATGGTCGGAATCGATTATCCGCAGTATAGTAACCTGTTCGACTATGTCAAAAATGGCTCCTTATTCGTAACAAAAGAATTCGGGTTCGGTTTCTTCCTAAACCTGTTGGTTGTAATTGGCGGTACTGCACAGCTATTCTTTTTGATCTTTGCGGTTCTTACACAATATTATACCTATAAAGCCATCCAGAAAAACAGCGTAAATCAGGAAATGTCAATCCTGATCTACTTCTGTATTTTGTCTTTTTACCTGTTTTCATTCAATGGTGTCCGACAATCCCTAGCCGGGGCGGTATTTCTATATGCCATCTGGTTTATTCAAACTTCCGACCTAAAAAGGTATTCTATATACATTTTTGTCGCAGCGATTTTTGCGCATTTGTCTATCATTTTTTATTATCCCCTATACTGGCTAATTAAAAAACACTATTCTACGATATTCAAGATTTTACTTCTGGTGTTGGCTGTTGCCTTTGGATTCATGATTGACAAGCTGATTGCAATGACGCCGTATGCAGTATATGTTGGAGATGATAAATCCTTTGATGTCAGGATCGACGCAAAGATCTATGCTTTTCTTCTTTTGGGCATCTTTCTGGAACTGATCCGCCGCAGGTTTGATAAGACAGCGTTATCCAATATACTTTTCAACTTCAATTTTCTCAGTGTCTTCGTGTTGTTGATGCTGATATTCCAGAACAATTCAGCACTGATCCTTCTTTTAAAAAGATTGCATAACTACATTCTAGCCACTTATATTTTTCTGATCCCAATGATTCTAGAAACGCTAGAATATAAAAGTAAAAAAATTAGTTCCTACGCTTTTTACATGCTTTTCATCTTACTCTACATATTGACGATTGTGGCAATTGGTGTCAGAATCCAGATCATTCCTTACTCACTGAATTTTCAACTTTTTTAGTATGCCGCTATTTTCTATACTCATTCCATGTTATAACATTGAAAATGATTTGCCAAACGCAATCGAATCTGTTCTTGCACAAACCTGCAGCAATTATGAGATCATACTAGTGAATGACGGCTCCACGGATAATACGTTTCAGGTAATGAAGTCATATGAACATTATGAGCGGATAAAAGTTGTCGATAATTCGCCCAATAAAGGTTTGGCTGCTACAAGAAATGCCGGATTTAAATACCTCACTGGCGAGTACGTGCTTTTCCTCGATGGGGATGATACCTACTCACCGGATTTACTCTTGGACATTGAGCAGTTCTTGCAAAGGCACCCGAATTTGGATATCGTGTCTTTTGGTTCAGGTAGATTCTGCGACGGCAAACTCATTTCGGATTTCGTACATCCTGAGCATCATGAATGCGTTTTTAACGGACACGATTTTATGAAGTTACACCTAAAACGTAAGTTGAAGCAACATATATGTTCTTTCGCGATGAAATTATCATTGCTCAGAAAGCATGAATTGTGGTTCGATGAGGAAACACCCGTGGGGGAAGATCAGGAATTTCAAATTAAGGCTAACTTTCATTGCCGGGAGATCGGCTACCTTGGAAAGATGTATTTCAAATACAATGTTCGTGATACCTCCCTTATGGGCGAGCCGTTTAACAGAAAGCGCCTAACCACACTCAACGTTTTTGAACGAGTTTATAGCTATCTAAGGCAGCGTAAGGCTGACAAAGCTATTATCAAAAATTTGATCAACTATTCGAGCATTGAATACTTATCAGTATTAAACAAATGTATAAAGCAAGGCGCTTACGAGTTTATTGATGATATACGCAAAACAGACCGAGTAGTTCATTTAAATGGTGCATTAGGTTTTGACAAGTTCTCATTGATTTCACTTGTTTTAAAAACAGCTTATCGTATAAGCCCGAGCCTTTTCATTGCTATTCTGAAAACTAAAAATTTAAATAGGAATGCAAGCAGATAAACGTTTCTCGGTACTCCTGTCAGTATATCGTCAAGAAACTCCGGGCAATCTTAAGGAAGCGTTAAACTCCGTGATCAAGCAGACACTTCCACCTACAGAAATCGTCCTTGTAAAGGACGGGCCATTACCAGATGCACTTAACAGAATTATCATCAGCTATCAGCTTGAGTATGGGGATTTGTTTAAACTGGTAGATATTCCGGTGAATGCTGGATTGGGCAATGCACTTGCAGTGGGCTTAAGACATTGTACTTATGAACTGGTGGCTAGGATGGATACCGATGACATTGCAGTTCCTGAACGTTTTGAGAAACAAATTCAATTCTTAATTGAAAATCCGCATGTCGGGATAGTTGGTAGTAATATCGAAGAGTTCAATTCGATTCCCGGGGATCTAAAAAGGTTTAAGATTAACCCGGAGCATCATGAACAATTAACCCGACAGATTAAACTAAAAAGTCCGTTCAATCACCCGAGCATAATCTTCAGGAAACAGGAGGTACTTAACGCGGGGAACTATAATGGCGATCTGCCGCTCTTTGAAGATTATTCATTGTTTCTACGACTAATGGCAAATGGAACAAAATTCTATAACGTGCAGGAGTGCTTGCTTTATTTTCGAGTTAAAGACGGCCTAGAAACCATCAAACGACGGAGTGGATCTCATTATCTTAGAAAAGAATTTAAATTTGTTAATTACGCAGTGCGCTCAGGAATCTTTACAAGGCTTGATCAAGTTGTTTATGTATGTCTTAAATTCCCTGTACGTCTGATGCCGCCGAAAGTTGTATTGTGGATTTACAATACTTTTTTACGAAAGTAAATCGACAATACTGCTCATTTGGCCTAATTAAGGCCTTTATGTTCGTTTCTGGTACACACGGATGTAATCGAGGATAAATTTTGAGGGGAGACTCGAATCGGGAACTTTTTCCCACTTTTGGCCCATCGCCAAATTGACAAGCAGGTAAAACCTTTCATGGAAGGGATTCTCTTTGGTTTTATGATTTATGGTTTGTCTGAGGTCTATTGTACTTAAATTTTTATTGTCGACCGAAATAACAATTTTGCGCTCATCCCAAATCATCTCCCAAGTGTGGAATTCTTTAGCCCATGCTTCTCCTCCAAGAGAAGATGTAGGTACTTTCTTGATTGACCAAGCTTCACCATTTTTGCCAGCCCAAACAGCATTGGCATGCAAGTTTCCGCGAAAATATTCCATGATGTCGACTTCGCCATTCGCAGGCCAGGTAACCTGCTTGGTACCTAACATCCAGAAAGCTGGCCACATACCCTTAGCTATATCGATTTTAGCACGCATCTGAACTTTACCATACCTAAAATCAAACTTTCCCTTAGTAGTTAAGCTGGCAGAGGTGTACGGTGCAGAACTACGGTTGATCTTCCAGTTCTTACTCTGCCGATTGAAATTAGGATTTATCCTCTTTTCTTTTTTCGCCGTAATGGTCAAAAAACCGCCAGCCACCTGCGCATTTTCAGCCTGATACCACTGCGGTTCATAATTTCTTAAAAAGCCAGTTTGACAATTCCATTTTGATGGATCAGGTGCACCTGTATAATTGAATTCGTCTGCCCACACAAGCCTGTAACCCTTGCTTGATTGTGCAAAAGAAAAGCTAGTGCAGCAGAGCATCAGAAAAATGAAAGTAATTACGGTTCTTTTCATTTGAGTTGTATGCATCAGTTCGGAACAATTCCTTAACATTATTTTAATATCCAATTTGAAGTTATATTTTTGTTAACCACAGTGTTATTTAAACGTGAGAACAGTAATATTCAAAATTACGATCTTACCTTGAAGTGATTGGCATTGATGATTGGGCTTAATAGATACTATGGTTTATATAATTGTTACCGTTCTTTTGTTCACCGGAATGTGGGTGTACACAAAACTAGCTAATAAATATTTGATTTTTGATAAACCCAATGAGCGAAGTTCGCACACCGTTTCAACAATCAGGGGTGGAGGCATCGTATTTTTACTGTCCATTGCTTTCGCTATCATTGAATACCGGACAGCTTATTGGCTGCCGATTTCCGGCGCTGTAGCAATAGGTGTCATCAGTTTCCTGGATGATAATCTTAATGTTTCAAAAAGAATACGGCTGCTCGTCCACATGTTTTCTATCACGCTTTTATTTGCATTCCTCTCAATTTTTACCGATTTTCAAGTCTGGCAGATAGCCGCCTTTTATGTCCTTTTCGCCGGGATTATAAATGCTTATAATTTCATGGATGGAATTAACGGAATAACCGGATTATACAGTCTGATTTTGTTGGGAGGTGTTCAATATGTAAACCTGTACCAGTTCAAGTTTATTGAAGAAGATCTGATCTGGTTTCCAATGATAGCTTGCCTAGTGTTTCTGTATTACAATTTCAGACACAAGGCGAAGGTGTTTGCAGGGGATGTTGGCAGCATTACAATGGCTTTTTGGATTGTGTTTCTAATACTTGATCTGATGATAAAAAGCGAAAACCCGGTATACATCTTGTTTTTAACATTGTATGGGGTTGATACTATACTTACCATTATACACCGGATTATCTTGAAACAAAATATACTAGAACCCCACCGTCTGCATTTTTATCAGATTCTCGCGAATGATCAGAAGGTATCTCATCTTGTTGTCTCGTCCATATATGCAGTTCTTCAATTGTTAATTATTGTCTTTGCCGTAAGCACCCAGTGGAATTTTGCCTCGGTGGCATTAGTTTGTACCCTGCCTTTTGTTATCATCTACATAGTATTGAAACCTAAATTAATGATTAGTCCAGTCCCGGCTGTAGCCAGTTTCATTCAAAAGGCAGAGAAAGCCAAAGTTGTTGATGTAAACTAAAGCTCATTCTGAAATGAATTTCCTTTAAATTTGAGAAAGCAACCGTATTAATCTAATTTAGGCAACAAAGAAAGTAGGAATCCTAATAAGAAATTTTATATGCGCATCATTATGACGGGTTCAACCGGGTTTATCGGTCAGCACTTAATGGCTCACTTGGTTGACCGGAAAATAGGAACTGTAACAAGTTTAAATTTGCGTCTTGGGTTACCTGCAATGTTACCCGATTCTGATGCAGTAATACACTTGGCAGGCAAAGCACATGATCTAAAGCAGTCTATTGATGATGATGAGTACTTCCGCGTAAACTACGAAAAGACCAAACAACTGTTTGATCTTTTTTTAGGGTCACAATGCAGAATTTTTATTTTTTTTAGCAGTGTTAAGGCTGTTGCAGACACAGTTCAAGGCCGGTTACTGGAGGATGTAACTCCCAGTCCGAACACACCCTATGGCAGATCTAAGCTGCAGGCGGAAGAATATATAAGCAAACAATTATTACCTGAAGGAAAGTCTGTGTTCATTCTTAGACCCAGCATGGTTCACGGACCAGGCAATAAAGGCAATTTAAATTTGCTATATCAGGTGGTTAAAACAGGTCTCCCATATCCTTTGGCTGCATTTGAGAATGCCAGGTCATTCTTATCGATAGCAAATCTTCTGTATATCGTAGAAATGATTATGAAGGATCCTACCATTACTGGTGGAATATACAATATTGCTGATGATGATCCAATATCTACTAACGAGGTAATACGGATAATTGCCAATGCGAGTGGAATGAAGGCACGTCTTTGGCGTCTAAATAAGAATTTGATCCATCGGCTGGCCAATATTGGTGATAATTTACATTTGCCGCTGAATTCAGAACGCTTAAAAAAGCTTACGGAAAGTTATGTTGTATCCAATCAGAAAATCAAAAATGCACTCAATGTTAATCACCTTCCCGTTTCTTCCAGGGATGGTCTCATCACCACAATTCACAGTTTCAAACATTAAGAATGAATAAAATTATTGTTTTCGGCGGAGCTGGCCAGCTAGGTACTTGCTTAAAGACGTTGGCAGCGGAACAAGCCTTTGTCAATATTATATTCCCAGAAGAAGCAATGTCAGACATCCGGGAAATGGACTGTTTGAAGTTAGCTTTTGAAAAAATTCGACCGGCCTATGTGATCAACTGTGCAGCGTATACTGCGGTTGATAAAGCAGAGGATGAACTTGATCTTGTCCGAGAGGTAAACCGTGACGGTGCTGCAAACTTAGCCCGTATGTGTAAATCATATGGTGCCGTTCTGATTCACATTTCCACCGACTTCGTATTTGAAGGGAATATACCAAAATTGTTGTCAGAGACAGATCGTGCAAATCCACTCTCAGTATATGGTTTAACGAAGCTTGAAGGTGAGCAAGCCATTGCCGCACAAATGCAGGAGTTTTACATCTTACGTACGAGCTGGCTCTACTCCGAATATGGCAACAACTTCGCGAAGACCATGCTGAATCTGGGGCGTACGCGTGATGAACTTAGGGTGATCGCTGATCAGGTGGGTACACCAACCTATGCCATGGATCTTGCAAGCGCAATTTTTCACATCATTGCAAGTGAAAAGCAAGCCTATGGCATATATCACTTCAGCAACGAAGGGGTAACTTCCTGGTATGATTTTGCTAAAGCCATCTTCGACATCAGCGGAATGCGTACTAAAGTATTACCGATTCCAGGAACGGAATATCCGACCAAGGCCGCAAGACCTGCGTATTCAGTAATGGATAAGACAAAATTCAAAAATACCTTTAACTTAGAAGTTCCATACTGGCGTGATAGCCTAAAAATCTGTTTGGAGAAATTAGCTTCTAATTAGCACCTCATGAAAGGAATTATTTTAGCAGGTGGATCTGGCACCAGATTACACCCCCTCACACTTGCCTGCAGTAAGCAGATGATGCCGGTTTACGATAAACCAATGATCTATTACCCACTTTCGATCTTAATGCTTGCAGGTATTAACGAAATTTTGATCATTTCAACACCTCACGATCTTCCCCAATTTGAGAAGCTACTTGGGGATGGCTCTCGTATCGGCTGTAAATTTTCTTATGCCGTGCAAGCAGAACCTAACGGCTTAGCACAGGCCTTTGTGATCGGAGAGGAATTTATTGGCTCGGATAGCGTAGCGTTAATTCTTGGTGATAATATCTTTTATGGTGATGGACTTTCCCGCTTATTACAGGATCTAAAAGAACCTAAAGGTGGCGTTGTATTTGCTTATCAGGTGGCCGACCCGGAGCGTTATGGTGTTGTGGAATTTGATGAAAACAAAAATGCAGTATCTATTGAAGAAAAGCCTGAACAACCAAAATCTAACTTTGCTGTACCTGGCTTGTATTTCTATGACAACTCCGTTGTTGCAATTGCAAAACACATCCCAATGTCTCCCCGTGGTGAATACGAGATTACCGACGTGAACAGGGCTTACCTGGAGCAAGGCAGATTGAAGGTTGGCGTATTAAGTCGTGGCACTGCCTGGCTGGATACTGGAACCTTTAAGTCGCTCATGCAGGCTGGGGAGTTCGTCCAGGTGATTGAAGAGCGTCAGGGGCTCAAGATCGGGTGCATTGAAGAGGTTGCTTTTCGTATGGGATACATTGACGAAGCACAACTTGAAGAAATTGCCGCACCACTGGTAAAAAGTGGATACGGGCAATATTTGATGCGACTGACCAAATAAGTTTTAAACAGAGATCATGAAAAGATTTGTACTTTTTACTGCAATGATTCTTTTCATGATCGCTGTACGTGCACAGCGGCCGGCAGATGCTAATTTTGTTGAGGCTAATGTAAAACCTTATTTATTGCCTGATGTGCTCCGGACATCCAAGCATGCCAAAATTCGCAACAAGGCAGATTGGGAGAACAACCGGGAACAGCTGCTTGATCTTTTCGAAGAGAATATCTATGGGCAAATGCCTAAACACTTCGTGGATATAAAATTTTCGCTGGTCGAGAAGGATGAATTGGCCATGCAGGGCAAAGCAACCATGAAGAAAGTCTCTGTGGAGGTGTTCAATCGTGGACAATCGGTTAAGATTAACCTGATTTTGTTTGTGCCGAATCACCTCAGGAAAGCGGCTCCTGCTTTTCTATTGATCAACAATCGCGGGCAGGAAAATACCGATCCGACAAGGCGGGTAAAAAGTGGCTTCTGGCCCGCTGAACTTGCCATCGACAGTGGTTATGCGATTGCAGCCTTCCATGTGTCTGATGCCGCTCCAGACGATAAGGAAAGCTTCATGAACGGCGTACTGCGGTTGTACCCGGAACAACTGGCGGCTGCAAATGGCATGCGTGCGATCGGGGCCTGGGCTTGGGCAGCTAGCAGAATAATGGATTATTTTGAGCAAGATCCCGATGTCAATGCTGATCAGGTGATACTTGTTGGACATTCCCGTGGAGGTAAAGCGGCCCTTTGGGCAGCCGCGCAGGATCAGCGTTTTGCCAGTTGTATTTCCAATTGCTCGGGCAACACCGGGGCGGCACTTTCGCGCCGGAACTTCGGTGAAAGCGTTAAAGTAATCAACACCAACTTCCCGCATTGGTTCACCCCAAACTATAAGCAGTTTAATGATCGGGAGGCGGAGCTCCCGGTTGATCAGCACATGCTGCTGGCTTTAATTGCACCCAGACCACTTTACGTGACCAATGCCTCAGAAGATCTTTGGGCAGATCCTACAGGGACTTATCTAGCCCTTAAACATGCGGAATCCGCCTATGCCCTTTATGGCCTGTCTTCCCGCTTACCGGAACAAGCACCAGCGATCAATCAGCCGATCCTGAACACGCATCTGGCTTATCATAACCGGGCAGGGATCCATGATCTTACGATCTACGAATGGCGCAACTTTATCCGGTTTGCAAACTTTCATTTCAAGAACTAGGTACTGCTAAAGCCTCTTTTTAAGGTGGCGGATAAAAAAGGAATTCTGTAGATTTATTAAAATCAATCTACTCCATTGAGCTGTTTATGAAAACTAGACAAAAGAACGGATTGGCTGTGATAGCAGCTTTGATATTCATGAACTGCCCGAGCAGCAGTTTTGCCCAATACCAGCCCAACTGGGATTCGTTAGATAAGCGGGAAACCCCGCAGTGGTGGAAAGATGCCAAATTCGGAATCTTCATCCATTGGGGGGTATATAGTGTGCCGGCCTATGCGCCGGTACATGAAGTGGAAGGCGTGTACGAGAAATATGCGGAGCATTATGCCAACCGGCTGCTGAGCAAGAACAAACTTTTTATGGCCCATCATGAAAAGTACTACGGGCCCGATTTTAAGTATGAAGACTTTGTACCCATGTTCAAGGCGGAGTACTTCAATCCGGATCAATGGACCGATCTGTTTGAACGTGCCGGTGCCAAGTATGTGGTGCTGACCTCCAAACATCATGATGGCTTCGCTTTATGGCCAAGCAAGGAGAGCAATGGCTACAACAGTGCTGCGCTTGGACCTAAGCGCGACCTGGCTGGCGAACTTACCGCAGCTGTACGGAAAAAAGGGCTGCACATGGGCTTCTATTATTCCCTATTGGAATGGGACCGGCCGCTGTATAGCGCCGCTACGCTCGAACAATGGGTGGATACGCACATGATCCCCCAGATGAAAGATCTGGTGAACCGCTATAAGCCGGAGATTATCTTCTCTGATGGGGAATGGGATTACCCCAGTAAGGACCTCAAATCAGAAAGTTTCCTGGCCTGGTTGTACAATGAATCTCCAGTGAAAGAGACTGTGGTGGTCAACGACCGTTGGGGTAAGGAAACGCGCAGCAAACATGGGGACTATTATACCACGGAATACGACTTGGTGCATGATGAAAAAGGCATAGGGGATAAAAGGTCCCATCCTTGGGAGGAAAGCCGGGGCATTGGTACTTCATACGGGTATAATCAATTCGAAACTGCGGAAGATTATTTCAGCTCCAAACAGCTTATCGATCTGCTGATTGATAAGGTAAGCAATGGGGGCAACCTGCTGCTGAACGTTGGTCCGCAGGCCAATGGCTTAATCCCAGTGGTGATGCAAGAACGCCTATTGGACATGGGTAAATGGTTGAAGGTAAATGGAGAAGCAATCTATGGGACACAGGCATGGGCAGGTGCTAGTGCTGCTGCCGGCAATGAAATCGCATTTACGCAGAAAGGGGATACGCTTTTCGCGCTCCTGAAAAAGTGGCCTGCCAATGGTTTTTACATTGATGGTTTAAAAAAGGTTGGTAGGGTAAGCTTGTTGGGCAGTAAGGTTAAGGTCAAGCAGAATCTCAAGGGAACTAGGCTTCATGTTGAACTTGCAGCTGCTGATTTTGCCAGACTTCCGTCGCAGGAAGCCTGGGTATTCCAGATCGAAGCATTCCAAGACGCTAAATAGTTCATTATCCAAAAAACAAAGATGCCGGCTGATTCAGCCGGCATCTTTGAATATTGTTTGTTGCAATTGTATATTATTCAAATTGGTTCTTCACAATGTAGCCCGCATCTTTCAACATGCGCTCTTTTTGGAAGTTCTCCACATCTGATTTCATCATGTCATTTACCAATGCGGCAAGGTCGTATTTAGGTGTCCAGTTTAGTTTCGCTTTACATTTGGACGGATCGCCGATAAGTAGATCTACCTCTGTAGGACGGAAATAACGTGAATCAACGGCAACAACTTCCTTGCCGATTTCTACCTGATAATCTGGGTTATTGCAAGACACTACATATCCTTTTTCATCCACACCCTCGCCTCTGAATTCCAATGTAATGCCAACTTCACTGAAGGCCATTCTGATGAAATCTCTTACGGTAGTGGTCACGCCAGTTGCAATTACAAAATCTTCAGGCTTTTCCTGTTGCAGGATCAACCACATTGCTTCTACATAGTCTTTTGCATGACCCCAGTCTCTTCTGGCGTCAAGATTTCCAAGATATAGTTTATCCTGCATGCCTAAGGCAATCTTTGCGGTACCACGGGTGATCTTTCTTGTCACGAAGGTTTCTCCACGAAGCGGGCTTTCATGATTGAACAGGATCCCGTTGCAGGCGAACATGCCATATGCTTCACGGTAGTTTACCGTGATCCAGTAGGCATACATTTTCGCTACGGCGTAAGGTGAACGTGGATAAAATGGGGTAGTTTCTGATTGTGGTACGGCCTGTACCAAACCATAAAGCTCTGAAGTAGAAGCCTGATAAACTTTTGTTTTATTTACAAGACCCAGGATACGAATAGCCTCCAGGATCCTTAAAGTTCCGATCCCATCGGCATTAGCAGTATATTCCGGTGTTTCGAAACTTACCTGCACATGGCTCATTGCGCCAAGGTTGTATATTTCGTCGGGCTGCACCTGCTGAATGATCCGGATCAGGTTGGTCGAATCACTCAGATCACCGTAATGAAGTACCAAGCGTAGATGACTTTCATGCGGGTCCTGGTACAAATGATCGATACGGTCTGTGTTAAACAAAGATGAACGACGTTTGATGCCGTGAACTTCATAACCTTTCTTTAGAAGCAGATCGGCCAAGTAGGCGCCATCCTGACCGGTTATTCCCGTAATTAAAGCTTTTTTCATGAAAAATTGCTGTTTTAGATTTTATATGTTGTATGTAGTTCAGCTTATAAAGATGAACTGCTTATAATTTTGCTCTTAATCAAAGATACGCCTCTTTTATAAAAATAATGCCCCATTTGAAGATTGTACAAGCTTTTGTGTAGTGAATTAGGAAAAACGCTACATCCATTAGCAGGTTAGATGGAAGGGAACAATATCTTGTCTTGAATTATAGGCAAATATTTAGATCTTGCATACAAGTAGAGCCCGTAAAGATGTTTTCATAGGTGGAGAATTCCGTGCTCATGTCTACAAACGGAGGTTATTCTATACGAAATAATTGTAAATTCTCGGACTGGAACAAAATTTATAGAGCAGCTTCACAAAATCATACACATAATAAAGCCTGGATACCCGGTTTTTTGGGTTTAACAGATTTTACAGATACCTTAGAAAAATTATTACGATCAGCCACAACATTATTCAAAAAACGCAATTATAGACAATGAAGAACATTACAAAGATTTGCTGCATTGGTGCAGGTTATGTAGGTGGTCCAACCATGGCAGTTATTGCCAAGCAGTGTCCACACATTACAGTTACCGTTGTAGACTTAAATGAGGCGCGTATTGCGGCCTGGAATGACGAAAATACAGAGAACATCCCAGTTTATGAGCCTGGCTTGAGCGAAGTGGTAGCGGAAGCCCGAGGTAGAAACCTGTTTTTTTCTACTGAGGTAGATAAAGCCATTGATGAAGCGGATATGATCTTTATCTCTGTTAACACGCCGACTAAAACCTATGGTGCCGGTAAAGGTATGGGCGCCGACTTGAAATACATAGAGCTTTGCGCCCGCCAGATTGCAAGGGTGGCGAAACAAGATAAAATTGTAGTAGAGAAATCAACCCTTCCGGTACGTACTGCGGAGGCCCTTCGCGATATTCTGCACAATACCGGAAATGGCGTTAAGTTCCAGATCCTTTCTAACCCTGAATTCCTTGCTGAAGGAACTGCAGTAGAAGATCTATTAAGTCCTGACCGTGTATTGATCGGTGGAGATAGCTCTGAAGAGGGTCAGGAAGCCATCGAATCTTTGGTATCTATTTACGCAAACTGGATTCCTCGTGAGCGTATCCTGACCACTAACGTTTGGTCTTCCGAGCTTTCCAAACTGGTTGCTAATGCCATGCTGGCACAACGTATTTCTTCTATGAACTCCATCTCTGAGCTTTGCGAAAAAACCGAAGCGGATGTAACTGAAGTGGCACGTGCCATTGGTGCAGATAGCCGTATTGGTCCGAAATTCCTGAGGGCTTCCGTAGGTTTCGGTGGTTCGTGTTTCCAAAAGGATATTTTGAACCTGGTTTACATCTCCCGCTCTTTCGGATTGCAGGAAGTGGCCGATTACTGGGAGCAGGTAATTATTATGAATGACCACCAGAAAAGACGTTTTGCGGAGAATATTGTTCGCAAATTATATAATACGGTTTCTGGTAAGAAAATAGCATTCTTAGGCTGGGCCTTTAAGAAAGATACCAACGATACCCGCGAGTCTGCAGCAATCTATGTTGCCGACATGCTCCTGAACGAGCAGGCCGGGATTAAGGTTTTTGATCCTAAGGTAGAGGAGAAACAGATTCACGCGGATCTGGATTACCTAAATACCAGACCTGCTGAGGAAAACCATCAAGGCGTATCGGTTTTTGCAGATCCTTATGAAGCTTGTAAAGATACCCATGCAATTGCAGTACTTACCGAATGGGATGAGTTTAAAGATTATGATTGGCAGCGGATCTATGACAATATGCTTAAACCTGCCAAGATTTTTGATGGGCGAAATCTGCTGGATGTTAAAAAGCTGCGTGAAATCGGCTTCTTTGTTCAAGCCATTGGTTCATAGCATTTAAATAGCTTTTACGATGATTTAAGGCAGCTTTTTAAGCTGCCTTTTTTGTTTTTAAGGTATGTCGTTGCGGTAAATACTGTTTTTTGCGGCAAAGCACATTTATTATTTTTATTATACAAGTATTAATAACATCTTTGTGTATAATTGTGAAAGGGGTTCTACAGAAGTTCCCACCGTCAAAAAACTTATTGCGCAAAGCAGTTGTTGATAGTGTAAATGATGCCGAGTTCCAGACCTTAAAAACCATAGGAAATATGAACGTATTATTAACAGGTACCGCGGGCGAAATAGGAAAGCAGGTAGTTAGCTGGTTTTCCAAGTATTATACTGATTACAGACTCGTAGAACTAAATGATCTTTCGGATATCGACGTATTAAACAACCTGTTTGATGCTCAGAACTTTGATTCGGTTATTCACTTTGCATCAACACCGGGGCAAAATACCCAAGGTACGGCTAACCTTTTGCAGGTAGCAAACAACAAGTGGTGTTCCCACCAGGACGCTCATCGTTTTCTCCTTATCAGCTCTGATCTTTTTGAAGCGGAGTTGATTCTGCGCGAATACCATGATAACAAAGGTATGAACTTACTGGTTAGCTCCTGTGAAGACACCTTTGCATCTTCAGATTTCCCTTTTGTATTCGCCTCGGTTGCGCAACAATATATTTCCAACAACAATACTGTTCCAGTTTATACCAAAGGGCAGGAAGTTCCAGAATGGTTTTGGGTTGAAGAAAAAGCCTGTGCCGTAGATATTCTTTTTCATCAAGCAGAAGCAGGTAAGACCTACAACATTGGTGGCATGAATGCCTGGAAGCGCAGCGATTTGGAGTACAGTCCGATTGTACAACCGCTACAACACAGCTACTCGACCGCAAACGCACGATAAGCTACACAACCGTACGGGTCCGACTTTTCAAAGTCGTTTTTTTTGCTATAATTGCACGACGCTCAAAGACGCGGAATTAAGCGTTTTTATTTAAGAGTATATACATTTATGGCCATACAGACCCGGTACAACTATCTGCTGCGTTATATTTTGCTGATTACAGATGTAATCATGCTTAATGCTGTTTATTTTTTATCTTACTTTATTACCGAGCACTTAGGCAAACATCTTTATGATGAACTTGATGCTAATTATGTAATTGTTTGCAATTTAATTTGGTTTTTTAGCGCCATGTTCTGTGGCCTCTATAGTCTATATGGCATTAGACGACTCGAGCGTATTTATAGAGAAACCTGGCGTAGCATTGCCTTTCACTTTATCTTATTCACTGTGTTCTTGCTTTTCTCCAGGAACAGCGAATTTTCGAGGAGCTTTCTGCTTATCTTCTACGGGCTGCTTTCTATATCCTTCTTGTTAAATCGCTTTTTAGGCACCGCTTTTCAGTATGTGCTTTTGGCAAAATTCAACGCTGCAAAAAAAGTTGCCGTGATGGGTTCAAATGCCACAGCAATTCGGATCTCAGAATATCTGCAAAAACAAAAGACCTTAAGTTTCTATGGCTTTGTGGGTAATGATGACAGCATTTACAATGAAGAGGGCGGCATTGTATCTGATCTGGTATCACAGAAATTTGAGGCGGCCGCCGGAGCTGGAGTACAAGATGTATATGTGGCCGTGGCGCCTCATCGTATGACAGAAGTAAGTGCTTTGGTAGATGAAGCAGACCGTCAATGTATCCGACTTAAATTCATTCCTGATCTAGGGGGCTCACTCGCTTCGCCATATACCATAGATTATTTGGGTGGAGAGTTTCCCATCATAACGCTGCGTGTTGAACCATTGGAGGAGATGAAGAACCGGTTTAAAAAGCGTCTTTTTGACTTGGTCTTTAGTTCATTGGTGATCGTTTTCGTGTTAAGCTGGCTCTATCCTTTGATGGCCATCCTCATCAAATGGGAGAGTAAAGGTCCTGTACTATTTAAACAGCTGCGTTCGGGCCGCAACGACACGCCTTTCTGGTGTTACAAGTTCCGCAGTATGACTGTAAATTCTGATAGCGATAAACTGCAAGCCACCAAGAATGATGCAAGAATAACCAAAATAGGTGCCTTTTTACGAAGAACCAGCCTTGACGAAATGCCGCAGTTCCTGAATGTTTTTATCGGCAATATGAGTGTGGTTGGACCCAGACCCCATATGCTTAAACATACAGAAGAGTATAAGAAGATCATCTCCAAATTCATGGTCCGCCATTTTCTGAAGCCTGGCATCACCGGATGGGCACAGGTAAACGGTTTTCGTGGCGAAACCAGGTTGCTTGAGGATATGGATAATCGTGTAAAATATGATATCTACTATCTGGAAAACTGGACCACGGCCTTAGACGTGCGGATTATCTTTATGACTATTATAAATGCCATAAGGGGTGAGGAAAACGCGTATTAACCCCCTGAACTTCAGGTAAAACTATAAATATTTAAATTATCTTTAATAGGTAATTTAGATTTGTCTTACCTGAACATAAATGGTTTCAAGAAAATTCCTGAATTTACTTTTGCTGTTCATACTGGCATTAGCTTCCCCGGCTTTTTCGCAGCAGCAGTATTCTGATGTTAGAATCGATGAACTTACCGATGCACAAATCCGCCAGATGATACAGCGTGCTGAGTCTATTGGTTACAATGATGCCCAACTTGAGCAAATGGCTGCAGCTCAAGGAATAGCACCAAATGAAATTCTAAAGCTACGGATTCGCGTGCAGAAGATTCGCAGTGATGAGATTGGTAGGGCTGCAACCGCCAGTGCCTCAAATCCCCCATACAATAACCGGCAACCGCACGAGGACCCTAGAAGCCGGGCATATAATGAGAATCTATATAATGGCGATTATCCAGGCAGTCTGAACCGGCAAAATCAGGACTACTTTTCTGATAGCCTTGCAATAAACACAAGAAACCAGGAATTGCAACGACGGCAGGAATTTCATTCCATATTCGAAAGTTTTAAGGCAAAAGTCTTTGGAGCCGAGCTATTTCGAAATCTCAATGTCACCTTCGAACCGAATTTGCGTATGGCGACACCGAAAAGTTATATAATCGGACCGGATGATGAGTTGCTTATTGATCTGACTGGAGATAATGAAGCAAATTACCGATTGCCAGTTAGCCCAGATGGTACCATTCGTTTGCAGTATGTTGGCATTATTCCCGTTGGGGGACTAACCATAGAACAGGCCAGCTCAAAAATCCGAAGCCTCATGAGCAAGACATATCCGGCACTTCGTACCGGTCGCTCCAGTATAGCGGTTAATCTCGGCAACATACGTGGTATAAAGGTGGTGCTGACGGGTGAAGTCGTTAGGCCGGGAACTTACACTTTACCCTCATTGGCAACTGTCTTTAACGCCTTGTATGCTTCGGGCGGTCCGGCAGAGAATGGATCTTTTCGAAAGATCCAAGTAATTCGGAACAATCGGGTAGTAAGTACTATAGACACATACGATTTTCTGATCAATGGGGTTCAGAAAGGAAACATCCGGTTGCAGGACCAAGATGTTATCCATGTTCCATTATATGACAATCGCGTAGAGGTAGCTGGCGAGGTAAAACGCCCCGCTTTATTTGAACTACTGCAAACTGAAAACCTGCAACAGCTGTTCAACTTTGCCGGAGGATTTAATACTCGCGCTTATACTGGCCGTATTAAGGTGTTACAAAACACTGAAAAAGAACGGAGGATTGCGGACATTCCGGTTACTGACTTCGTTACCTATAAGCCGAAAAATGGTGATAAATATATAGTTGAACAAATATTAGATCGGTTCGAAAACCGTGTGGAAATCGCCGGAGCGGTATTCCGACCCGGGATTTATGAACTTGATAAAGGACTTACCCTCCGGGAACTGATTAACAAAGCCGAAGGTTTGAAGGAGGATGCCTTTTTAAACCGAGGTTACATCAACCGTCTGAATTTGGACAATACACTTTCGCTGATCTCTTTCGATGTAGCAGGAATACTTGCCGGACAGGCGATGGATATACCACTACAGCGGGAAGATAGAGTAACTATATCTTCTTTGTTCGATCTGAGAGATGAGTTTAAGGTTATGATCCAAGGCGAGGTTAGGGATTCGGGAACTTATGCTTATGCGGAAAATATGACCCTGGAAGATCTGATCCAAATGGCGGGTGGATTCAGGGAAGGTGCAACACCTAATCGCATCGAAATTTCCCGTCGAATTAAGAACAGTGATGCTAGTTCTGTTTCCGCACGCACTGCAGAAGTGTATACCGTTACCATTGACCCAAACCTTAAACTCGCTGAACAACGCTTTATTCTGAGGCCATTTGATGTGGTCGCCGTACGTGGTTCTGAGGGCTACCAGGTGCAACGCCAGGTGACCTTGGAAGGAGAGGTGCTATATCCAGGCACTTACACCATCAGCCGTAAGGATGAGCGTATATCTGACTTGATTGCACGTGCTGGTGGACTAACACCCACCAGCTATGCGGAAGGCGCCTCTCTGAAGAGACCGGGTCCTATGCCAGTACTTCTGGAGCAGAAAAAAAATCTAGTCGAGGATGAAGAAGAAGAAACCAGAAAGTTTCTCAACCTTAAGCGGGTGCAGCAATCTGGGGTAGAAGATACCCTCGCTATGAATTTGGAACAGCAGCTGATCCAGTCGGATCTAGTTGGTATCGAGTTGCCGTACATCCTGGCACATCCGAAATCTAAATTGGATCTGATTGTCGAAGACGGTGATGTAATTCGCATACCGAAGCAGTTGCAGACCGTGAAAGTGACAGGAGAAGTGCTAAACCCCAATAATATTGTTTTTTCGTCTGGAAAGGGCTTTAAACAATATGTTAATGGTGCCGGCGGGTTTACCAGCAAGGCCTTACGTCGTGGTGCCTACATCAAATACGCTAATGGATCCGTGCAGTCTGCCAGAAAGTTCTTATTTTTTAACAACTATCCAAAGGTGAAGCCAGGGGCAGAGATCCTGGTCCCTAAACGCGCGGTAAATGAAAGATTAACTCCACAAGGCTGGATCGGTATTGGAACGGCAGTCGCCAGTATGGCAGCGATCGTCGTGAGCTTACTACGATAGTGTAAACGATAACAATATTTGTATGAAGCCGGAACATATGCAACATTCGACGTCTGGGAACAACGAGATTTCTATTAAGGAATTAATTGTGCTTGGCGGCAATTACTACAACTTTCTATTTTCAAAAGGGCTCCAGATTTTACTGCTGACCTTGTTTGGTGGTTTACTCGGGCTTGCCTATGCTTTCTGGAAAAAACCAATATATACCGCCACGACGACTTTTGTACTGGAAAGCGGCGACAATCCGGGCAATTTTGGTCAGTATGCAGGTATCGCCTCCATGATCGGTCTCGACTTGAACACGGGCGGCGGCATATTCCAAGGCAACAACATTCTGGAGCTTTACCGCTCCAGAACCATGATTGAAAAAACATTACTCTCTGAGGTATCCTATCGTGGCAAAAAAATGCTGCTGATCGATCGCTATGTAGATGTCAACCACCTAAGGGAGCAATGGGCGGAGAAGAAACACCTGCAAGACTTGAAGTTTCAGGCCGATTGGCTGCAACTACCGGAATCAAAGATGCGTTTGCAGGATAGCCTGTTACAGGATATTGCAGATGATATCAACAGGAACTACTTGGTGGTGAATAAACCCGATAAAAACAGCATCATCCGTGTAGATGTAAATGCTGGAGACGAATTTTTTGCCAAGGCTTTTAATGACATGATTGTGTTCAACGTGAACGAATTTTATGTCCAGACGAAAACGCGGAAGTCAATGTCGAATGTCAAGATTTTACAATCGAAAACGGATTCCATCCGGCAAGACATGAATCGAGAGATCTACAGTGCTGCTGCCGTGGCGGATGCAACACCTAACCTGAATCCTACCAGGCAGCTACAGCGGAATGCACCCATACAGCGTTCGCAGTTCAGCGCAGAGACTAACCGGGCGATACTTGGGGAATTGGTTAAGAACCTGGAGCTCTCTAAGATGAGCTTGTTAAGGGAAACACCACTGATTCAGGTGGTGGACTATCCCAAATTTCCACTGTATAAATCTGTGCCCGGCAAGATCAGCAGCTTCATCAAAGGCATGGTCCTATTTGGCTTTCTTGCAGTGGCCGTATTATTTATTAAAAAGATGTTTCAGGACATCATGGCTTGAACATAATCATGAAGTACCAGCTCCGGATGTATTATGCAGATGTGCTGAACCAAACAGCTGGGTCTAAAGCAACGGCAGACTGTAGTTTTATACTGGCCGAATTGGGCTACCAGCATTTTGATGTGCCGATCTACAACAACAAACACCCACTATTAAACTTAATGAGGTTTCTAAGGCATTTATGGCGATTATATGCTTTGTTGAAACCTGGTGATGAGGTATTGCTGCAATATCCGCTACTCGGCATCAATAAGTGGTTGAAGTATTTTGTGCGTTTGTTGCGCCATAAAAACTGTCGCATGATCTGCCTCTTGCATGACCTGGATTCGCTGCGACAGGTACACCATGCCTGGACATTAGAAGAAGAATTGCTGCGCTTAAGTGCTTTTGACCGGATAATTGTACATAATGCCCGGATGAAAGCGCTCTTGACGGATAACCATTTGAATGTCGAAATGCGTCCGCTTTGCTTATTTGATTATTTGATGCCAGATAACGTGTGGAAGGCACTGGAGCAACGGCATGTTTCGGAAATTTGGTTGCAGGAGCATATTAATTATTCCATGAACGCTGAGACATTAGCCTCTAAATACAAACGCGTAGCCTTCGCAGGGAACCTGGGCAAAAGTGTCTTCCTGAAAAAACTAGATCAGGTACAAGGCATTTCCTTTGTCCTTTATGGTCCGGGTTACGAGGAATTGCCAAACTCATCCTGCATGACCTGGGCAGGTTGCTTCCATGCAAATGAATTACCTGCAAAGCTCAATGCCGCTTTTGGACTGATCTGGGATGGAGATGCGGTAGATGCCTGTACTGGTCCCCTTGGCAGATACCTGCAATACAATAACCCACATAAAGCTTCACTCTATTTGGTGGCTGGTATTCCACTGATTGCGCCAACATCCTCTGCCATTGGCGACTTTATACATCATTACGGGCTGGGTATAACAATCAATTCGTTGGTCGAGCTTCCTGAAATACTTAATACGCTGCAACAGGCAGATTATGTGCAAATGAAGGCTGCTACAATCCCGATCGCTAAGGCAATTGCCTCCGGTGCATTCCTGAAAAAGGCGATCGAACACTAGTCGATTTTCTACCTGCACACTGGCGTAAAATTTACCATCAAATTGCGATAAGTAGCGATTCTTTACAGGTGTAAGTGCCTGAATATTAACTTTTTGGAATTTTTTTAGGTCGTTTGCGTTTATTTGTAAGTATCGGCATTCCGCTGCAGCTTAGACCTAAACTTTCGCACAATGACCTTATGCTATGATAATCTGGTTTATAGCTTGCAGCCATTTGGTGGAATATCCACTTACTGGTACGAACTTACCAGGCGCTTGTTGAATGTGCCGGATGTCGATCTTCGGTTCTATGAAACCGGTCGGGAGCAACATAACGTATGCCGGAAGCAGCTGAACATTGCACAGGAACAAGTGATACGCAGTAATCGTGCGGGCATACTGGTGGAACGCTTTTTAAAATTACCTGCTTTTCCGGGCCCACATCTATTTCATTCCAGCTATTTCCGCATACCTGAACGCAACCGGAATGCAAAGATCGTGACCACGGTACATGATTTTATTCACGACATCTATTTCTCTGGGCCGCGGGTCTGGCTGCACAATCGTATGAAACGGTGTGCGATCTTGGAGAGTGACCTGATCATCACGGTTTCGGAGCATACCAGGAAGGACCTGCTGCGTTTTTATCCCGATCTGAATGCGGAAAAGATTAAGGTGATCTACAACGGCGTTTCCGAAACCTACAAACAACTGGAGCAACCAATGCCTGTTAAACGGCCTTACTTTCTTTATGTAGGCCTACGCGATGTTTACAAGAATTTCAGCTTTGCCATTGACGTTGCAGCAGATCAGTCCGATTTTGACCTTTATGTGGTGGGACCTCCGCTAAATGCGGTAGAACGTGCGCTGCTAGAGCAAAAGCTGCCGGGGCGCTATAAAGTCTTCACCGGCCTGGACGAATCCATGCTGAACGAATTGTATAATGCAGCCTTTTGCTTGCTGTACCCTTCGGAATATGAAGGTTTTGGCATCCCCATTCTAGAGGCCATGCGCGCCGGTTGCCCCTTCATTGCGCTGAATAAGTCGGCTATACCTGAAGTAGCTGGCACTGCGGGTATTCTACTGGAGGCAGCGGAAATTGAACTTGCGCGCCAAGCCGTTGCCCAGATCCAGCTAGACCGCCAGGGGATCATTCTCCGTGGACTGCAGCAATCACAACACTTCTCGTGGGAGCGCTGCTTTGATCAAACGTACGAACTTTACAAAAGCCTGCAATCATGAAGTTCAGCATCATTACGGTAGTTTATAATAATGAATGTATTGGCACGGCGATCGAGTCAGTCATCCGGCAGGATTATCCCTGGATTGAGTACATCGTTGTGGACGGTGGGTCCACAGATCATACGCTGGATATTATCGGGGCGTATCGCAATAAAATACATAAGGTGGTTTCGGAACCTGATCTGGGTATTTACGACGCCATCAACAAAGGTATTAAGTTTGCAACGGGTGATGTATTGGGTCTGCTGCATGCAGATGACTTCCTGGCCGATAATAGCGTGATCAGTAGAATTGCAGCCGTGTTCGAGAAATATCCCGGTATTAATTCCGCCTATGCAGATGTGATTTTCACCGAGCGGGAGAATTTAGGCAAAGTCACTCGGTATTACTCTTCCAGACACTTTAAACCCTGGATGTTTAAGTTCGGGTTTCAACCTGCGCATCCAACGTTCTATGCTAAAAGAGATCTTTTTGAACAATACGGTCTTTACAGCACCAGATATATGATCGCTGGTGATTTTGAACTTTTGATGCGTTTTTTGTATATTCATAAAGTTAAAGCCTTATACGTTAGGGATGTCTGGGTAAAAATGCGTATGGGGGGCGTGAGTACTGCTGGGTTGAAAAGCCTGCTGCGGCTGAATGGCGAAATTCTGCAGGCTTGCAAAAGCAATGAAGTCTATACCAATACGCTGATGGTTTATTCTAAATATATGGTAAAATGGTGGGGATTTTGTTTCAGGAAAACTTAGTTATGCCGGGCCATGATTAAGAAGATTATCTACAACCCTAATTTCGTATACATTCTAGCCTTTATTGTTCCTTTTATCTTCTATTCTTTTGAATGGTCAACGCTGTATCCACGCTTAAGCCTATCGCTCTTTCTCTTTTACCTTTTTACCTTTTTAGTCTGTACTGGGGCAGGCCTGCTCCTTCAATTCTGCAGCCCCTTTCAGTATAAACCCATCGGGGAAACCAGGGGTAACCTGGTGATACTATTGGCCATCTACCTGTTGTACGGTGTGGAGGTGCTGTACTCGGGAACCCTACCGATATATGCCCTGCTACGGGGGAACTTCAACTATGCCGAGGATGCCTTTGGTCTGCCTTTGATCCATACCTTTCTGGTGTCCTTCAACACTTTTTACGCAATCTTCTTGTTTCATCAGTACATCTCAACGCGCAAACGCCGGCTGCTCTGGCTTTTCCTGCTGGTGCTATTGCCCTTTATTTTACTGGTCTATCGCTCCAGTATCCTTAATGTGCTGCTCGGGGCATTGGTGGTTTTTTTATTTCATAAGCCTGTTATTCCGTTTAAACTTATTTTGAAGACCCTCGCCGGTGTGCTGCTGGTATTCTTCCTTTTCGGTTTTATGGGTAACCTGCGCTCGGCCAATGGTGATGCCACCTATATTCCTAGAGCTTCGGGTGCTACGGAGGAATTCCTGAAGAGCAGGATACCAAAGGAGTTTTACTGGTCTTACCTGTATGTGGCTTCACCAGTGGCAAACCTGCAGAACAACATCAACCTGGTGAAAAGCCCCGAGGGCAATTACAAGGATTTAGTTATGAATGAATTTCTGCCGGCTTTTGTGACCAAGTTTATTGTTCAGCCGGAGGAAAAAAAGTTCCACCAGATTAACCGCTTTCTGAATGTTGGTACGATCTACGTGTACAGCTTTTCTTACTTGCGCTGGCAAGGTATGATCATGATGTTTTTCTACTTCCTGGTGCTGTTTAATGGCTATTATCTGTTGATCCGCAAGTCTGATACCTATAAAGTAACAGGTATGGCGATCCTGTTTAACATGATCATTTTTGCGAATTTTCACAATACCATTGCCTATTCTGCGTCGAGCTTACAGTTGATCTATCCGGTTTTGTTTTCCATAGTGACCTTTTTTATGAACCAGTATAGGCAGCGAAAAGCAGAATCAAGCCTGGCGGAAGTACAGTGACTGCACAATTTTCATTTTGTATGTAGATGCCCGGGAAACAAAACGAGCCGGGAAATTGAATTTTTTTTGTGAATCAAATCGTGAAATTGCACACTCCGAAGGGGAGCCATGGCAATATTATAATTTGTAGATTACACTGCAAATCAAAGTTTTGAACGTCGGCGATCCGGTCATTGCTGCGTTTTTCAGTCGCTTCACATTGCCGGATGGTCGACTGGAACAGGGCTTAATATTTGTTGATGGCTGTTTGATTAAGGAAGATTTAATAAATCATATATGGATTTTGAGGTTTATCTGAGGGCGTTTAAACCTGAAGACGCCGTTTTTATAAATGAATTACGGAAGAATAGAGAGATCGAGGAGAAAATCGGTGGCGTAACTAAATTTGTATCCCTGGAACGGGAGCAGAAATGGGTGAATGATATCATTTATAATGATGACCCGCGAAATGGCTGGCTGGCGGTATGTGAAGTGGGCGGCAATGACGATATCATTGGCTATGCTTCCGTGAACGATATAGATTACCGCAATGGCACCTGTATTGGTGGCGGCATTAAGGTGATTTCGCCAACACCAGGTAAGTTTTATGGGCTTCAGGTGCTGCTGTTGGGCATGCGGCATGCTTTTGAAGAACTGCGTATGGTGCGTTTCGCTGTTTACGTGATGGAAGAGAACAAAGGTTCGCTGCGGATCATGGAGCGTGCGGGACTAAAACGTGAAGGCTTCCTTCGCAAATACATTTACAAGAACGGCAAACACCGTAACTGTTGGTTGCTGAGCATTACCGACGAGGAATATCTCGAAACCAAACAAAAGTTTAATATATGATCCCGATTACCAAACCGTTTATGCCTCCACAGGAGGAATATGCACATTATTTGAAGGGGATCTGGCAGCGGCAGTGGATCACCAACATGGGACCGCTTTCCAGTAATCTGGAGCTGATCATCAAAGACTACCTTAAGGTAAACCACCTGCTGTATGTTACCAATGGTACGGTAGCCCTGGAAATGGCAATGAAGGGCCTGGAGCTGCAGGGAGAGGTGATCACCACGGCATTTTCTTTTGTCGCCACGACCAGCAGCATCGTTTGGGCAGGCTGTCAACCCGTGTTTGTAGATATTGATGCCGACTCGCTGAATATTGATCCAGCGAAGATCGAAGAGGCCATAACGGAGAAAACCTGCGCCATTCTGGCTACTCACGTGTATGGGAATCCATGTGATGTGGACGCTATTGATGCGATCGCGAAAAAACACAACCTTAAGGTGATCTATGACGGTGCTCATGCTTTCGGCGTGCAGGTAAACGGACAATCCATTTTCAACTATGGCGACGTTTCCATCTGCAGTCTGCATGCCACCAAACTTTACCATTCTATAGAAGGAGGGCTGATCATGACCAATGATCCGGACTTCCTGAAAAAGCTGGCATTGATGCGTAATTTTGGCTTTAATGGGCCGGAGGCTTTTGCCGAGCTGGGCATTAACGGTAAAAACTCGGAGTTTCATGCTGCCATGGGGCTGGTGAACATTACACACCTGCCAGAGATCATGGAGAAGCGTAAGACCATTAACGACCGCTATGATCAGAATTTGCGAGGCCTGCGGGCGCGCAGACCAAAATGGCACGAGGCCTCGGCGAACAATCACGCATATTATCCTTTGATTTTTGAAGATATCCAGCTGATGCTGAATTGTATGGAGTATTTGAAAGTTAATGAGATTTTTACGCGACGCTATTTTTATCCTTCGCTGGCAAGCTCCTTGCCATACATGGCCTATAAAAAGCTGGAAGTCACGGAGGACATCTCCAGCAGGGTGCTGTGTTTACCTTTGTATTGCGATCTGACCACGGAAGAGGTTGATCTAATCAGTCGTTTAATGCTCCGGGTGCAGAATAACTAATATCGTAAAGCCTGAATAAATTAAAATGAAAGTTTCCGTTTGTATCATCACTTATAATCACGAAGCCTATATAGAGGCTTGTCTACAAGGTGCCGTAAGCCAGGTGCTGAATTGTGATTATGAGATCGTTATTGGCGAAGATCTTTCCTCGGATGGTACGCTAGCCATCTGCAAAAAGTATGCGGAGGCATACCCAAGTTTGATTAAACTGATCACTGGTCCGGTGAATGTGGGCATGACGGCCAACGGCCTACGTACTTTCGCGGCATGCACCGGCGACTACCTGGCCATTTGTGAAGGGGATGACTACTGGACCGATCCACACAAGCTGCAGCGCCAGCTTGATTTCCTGGAGGCTAATCCCGATTATAGTATGGTCGCTGAGAATGGACTGGTGCTTGATACCCGCAAAGGGACGGAACATCCTTTCAACAACATGAATGAAAGGGATCTCGAGATTCATCACCTGTTGGCCAAAAGACAGTTTCCAACGGCTTCTGTACTGCTGCGCAGGAATATGCTCGATGCTTCTTTGCTGAACTATAAGTTTAGTGCCGACACCTTCCTGTGGTGTTTTCTGGCCCGCAAAGGCAAGATCCGCTACCTTCCAGTGATCTCTTCCGTTTACCGTAAGGGTACCCATGGCATTGTGCTCTCCTCAGATAAACTGGAATGGGCTTTTCTGATGGAGAAATGGAATAATGACATCGCTCAAATTTTGCCTCAAGGCTTTGACCAGCAGGTGCTCAAGCGGAGAAATTATACGGAGTTCCTGAAGGTCTTCTTTTTCTGCGCAAATAAAGGAGACTTCAAAAAAGCTCTGTTATCATTGAAAAAGTGTTTTCAATATCAGCCAATGCGGACAACCCATGCGGTTTCCAAGTTCTTATTCAGGAAGCTTAAAGTTTCTTCGAAATAACTGAATGCCAGTTTAGTGGTTGATTGCGTGTGATTTGATTAGGATCGTATGATCAATGCTGCGGTTCCGGGCTTTGCTCAGAAATCTCAAGCTATTTCTTTCCGGGACGATGTATTTCAAGCTGCCAGGTTGAGTTCGTATCTAATTAAAGTGATCACCTCGACTGGCGCAGCAAGGCATTATTTTTTTCGGGAATAAATGCTGCACGCTGGTAAAAATTTTGATTTTTATCTTAATTTACGAATCGAAATTAACCTGACCAGATATGATAAAGACTTCCCGAATACTCGCTTTTGTATTGATCCTTTTCGCGTGCCATTCCACTCAGGCACAGCAGCAGGATCCTGATTGGCCAAACTTGAAAAAATACAGGGAGGCAAATGCGGAGTTGGGGCCACCTGCAGCAAATGAGCAACGGGTGGTTTTTATGGGAAACTCCATCACCGAAGGCTGGATTAAACAGGCTCCTGAATTTTTCAAGGGGCGTCCATACATTAATCGCGGTATTGGTGGACAGACGACACCGCAGATGCTGGTACGTTTCCGCCAGGATGTGGTTTCCCTAAAGCCAAAGGTCGTGGTATTGCTGTGTGGCATCAATGATATCGCCGGCAATACTGGCCCATCGACCCTGGAAATGATCGAAGATAACATTGCGTCCATGACTGAAATTGCGCTGGCGAACAACATAAACGTGGTATTGTCTTCGGTACTACCTGCGTATGATTTCCCTTGGCGCCCTAATATGGAACCTGCGCCAAAAGTCATTGCACTAAATAAATGGATAAAAGCTTATGCGGCCAAGAAAAAGGTTGTTTATCTTGATTACTTTTCTGCAATGGTGGATGAACGTAATGGCATGAAATCTATTTACCACAGCGATGAGGTGCATCCAAATAAACTTGGGTATTCGGTAATGGAACCTTTGGCAGAGCAGGCGATCAAGGTTGCTTTAAAGAAATAACATTTGGTGAAAGCTGCTGTTCCGATTAGGTGCAGCTTCTTTCATGTGTTAACTACAAGCGATTTTTTCGCTTTGGAGTTTTTAAGAATTAATATTGTAAATTAGTATTCTAAATGCAGTTGTGACGCTCTACATTGATCAAAAACCTAAACGTCTTCTATTATAATGACAGAATTTCCCAAGCCACAAGACGGGGGCAGCTTGCATGCTGCGTTACTCGAACTGGAAATTCTGAACTCTTCTGAAGAGCCTGAATTTGACCAGCTGACCATGCTGGCATCAATGCTTTGTAAAACACCAATGGCCATGATCGGCTTTTACGATATGGACCGGATCTGGTATAAAAGTCGGCTGGGATTTGCGGGTTCTCTGGAAAATCCGGTAGCAGCCATGAACTTGAATATCAGGCAGACTTATGTGCTGGAAGATGCCGCTAATGACCCGCGTGTTAAAGAACACCCGATGGTACAGCAGCTTGGGATCCAAAGCATGATGTTAGTGCCATTATTTAATCCGGAGGGCTTGAATGTTGGGCATCTCGCAGTTGCAGACACCCAGCAGCGCACATTTGATGACAAACAACGGCATGGACTGGAACTTCTGGGGGCACAGGTTGGAAAGCTGCTGCAGCTACGACTTTCCAGCAGGGAAACTGAACCTGGGAAAACGGCAGTATCAGATGCACTTACGCAGGCTATTACCCTCTTTGAGTATAATGTTGATGCGGTGCTGATTGCTGATGCATCAAGCGTAATTCGGGGATGGAACCCTAGAGCTGCGGACTTATTCGGTATTTCTGCTGCAGCGGTGATGGGTAAAATGGTGCATAACGCTATTATCCCGGAACGTAATTACGAGGCATTTATGCGTCTGCAGGAACAGCATCAGAAAGATGGCCTGCCAAAGCAGGACTTTGATGTTATGGTGAAACGCGGGGATGGCTCTGAGTTCATCGCTACATTGGGCGTGTCGCCCACTGATATCGAGGGTCAGATCTATTTCATTGTTACCATACGCGAGCTGACGGATCGCAGAATTGTAAATCGTGAGCTTGAAAAGCAGAAGTCATTCTATGAAAATATTTTAAACAAAATACCCACGGACATTGCCGTGTTTGACTTGGATCATCGCTATATTTTTGTTAACCCTGGGGCGATCAAGGATCCGCAGTTACGCAAAAAGATCATTGGTATGGATGATTTTGAATATGCCCGTTTTCGGAACAGGGATGAAAGTGTTGCCCGCAAACGTCGCGAGCAGTTTCTGGAAGCCAAAAACACCGGACAGGTGGTGCGATGGGAAGATAGTGTAAAAAATCCGCAGGGACAGACGGTCACCGTGCTAAGAAGGATTTTTCCGGTACATGATGAAGCGGGACAACTAAGCCTGTTCATCGGGTTCGGTATTGACATCACGGAAAGAAAACTATTAGAAGAAAAGCAGTCGGTGATGATGAAGCAGCTATCTGCTCAGAATACCCAGCTGCTTGACTTCTGCAATATTGTTTCTCACAATTTAAGGGGCCCGCTGACCAACATGGCCATGCTGGTTGAATTTATAAATGACAGCAATGACTATGAAGAGATCAAGTTATTGACTTCTAAACTTACGCCGGTGATTGACAGTTTGAATACGACTTTCAATGAACTGGTTGAATCGATCCAGGTGCGTCAGGACATGGAGATTGCCTCTGAGCAGATTGTACTTCAGGAGTGCCTGCAGCGTACATTGGATGGGTTAAAGATGGAGATTAATAAAACCGAGGCGCAGATCATTGTCAACTTCGATGATGCGCCGGTGGTTCATTATCCGCCAAAATACCTGAACAGCATTTTTCACAACCTGGTCAGTAATGCACTGAAGTACCGCTCACCAGACCGTAAACCGCGGATCGAGCTGAGCACCCGCAGGAACAAAGACTCCATTCTGTTGATGGTGCGCGACAACGGGCTGGGCATTGATCTGACCAAACACATCGACAGTGTTTTTAAAATTGGAAAGGTGTTTCATAAACACCCCAATGCTAAGGGGCTTGGCTTATATATGACCAAGACACAAATTGAAGCAATGAACGGTAAAATCTGGGTGGAGAGTATTCCAGATGAGGGCGCCGTATTTTATGTCGTTTTTAATAATCAACACTAAGTATATGAAAAACGTTTGGTTGATCGATGATGATGAGGTTTTTGTATTCTTGACGAAGAAGTTGATTGCAAGATCGGAACTAGAGGTGACCGTAGAGACCTACATCAATGGGCAGGATGCTATAGAGCAGCTGCAAAGCCTGGCAGAAGATGAAAATGCTTTGCCGGATATTATTCTGCTTGATCTCAATATGCCTGTGATGGATGGCTGGGAGTTCCTGAAAGCCTATGAGGATATCAATTTCAGTAATCCGAATAAAATACACCTGTATATCGTCACCTCCTCAATTTCACCGTATGAGGTGGAACGTGCGAAGCAGATCCCTGCGGTGCAGGAGTTCATTGTGAAGCCCATGGTAAAGGATAAGTTCATAGACTTAATAGCTGCATTATAATCAGATACATGTTTGAAAATCACACCATCAACTTTGACATTCTAAAACAACGCGCTTTCAACCTCCGCTGGGCTACAGTACCTGAAGGTGTAATTCCATTAACTGCTGCAGATCCTGATTTTCCAAGTGCGCCTGAGATTGCAGAAGCCATCATCCGCTTTACCAGAGACCGGTATTTATCTTATGGCCCGCCTGCAGGCTTGCCGGAGTTCAAGGAAAGTGTTGCGCGTTTCTTTCAGGAGAAACGGCAGATTCCAGCATCACCAGAACTGCTGTTTCCCGTTGACAGTGCTGCCTTCGGTATCTACGTGATCTGCAAGGCTTTTCTCCAGGCCGGGGATGAAGCGATCATCTTTGATCCCGTGGATTTCCTATTCCGTTATTCGGTGGAAAATGTAGGTGCCCTCGCCGTACCTTTCGCCATTCCAGCAACGGACGAAGCAGTTGACTTCGATCGTCTGGAGCAGCTCGTCGGCAAGAAAACTAAAATGATCTGCCTATGTAATCCGCTTAACCCAACCGGAAAGGTGTTTACCAGAGCAGAGCTAACACGCATCGGGGAGCTGGCGGTAAAGCATAACCTGATCATCCTTTCGGATGAGATCTGGAGTGATATTATGTTCAAACCTCATGTTTTTACCAGCATTGCTTCTATAAACGAGGAAATACGTAATCAAACGGTAACAGTGACAGGCTACAGCAAGTCTTATGGACTGGCGGGGCTGCGTATTGGGACGGTGGTTGCATCGAACACTGCACATTATGAACGGCTTTTTGCAGCTTCTCTGCATACTTCCACGATCCATGGTGCAAACGTGCTCTCTCAAGTGGCCGTGGTGGCTGCGCTGGATGAATGTGGCTACTGGCTGGAAGGCTTCGTATCGCACCTGCAAAGGATGCGCGACCTGATTACCACTGGCTTGAACAGCATTGAAGGTTTTCACTGCAGAACACCGGAAGGTTGCTATGTGGCTTTTACCGACATCAAAGCAACAGGATATTCCAGTGCGGACCTTGCTGCACGCTTGTTAAGTGACGCGAAGGTAGCGGTGGTACCCGGATCGAAACAGTGGTTTGGCGAGGGTGCGGAAGGCTTTATCCGGATGAGCTTCGCCACATCTGAAAATGTGATTTCGGAAGCGATCCAGCGGATTAAGCAAAATTTAAATAGCTGACATTAAACATAGGATCACATGAGCCAACATCAAATAGAATTTCTAAATGCTTGGGTGATCCTGATCTTATGTATAGCAGCCATGCATCAAATACATCATCAACAAATTAATTTATTATTAGAATGAAAATTGTAATTATAGGTGGCGGAATCGCTGGCTTAACCCTTGCGAACTTCTTGCAGGATGAGCAGTTTGAGGTCGTCGTTAATGAACGTGCGATTGGTGCGGTTGGTGGTGGGCATGCCTTTCTGATGCATAATGACGGTTTGTCGGTGCTGCAGGAACTTGCTGCGGAAAAGACATCTGTAGCACAAAGTGCCCCAAAAGCGAGCAGACATTTGAAAGAAGAAGTTAACCAACAGCCAGAAACATCGGCCAGCTTGCCGGGGCAACTGGTTGAACGTTTTATTTTGCGCCGTCCGGATGGGAAGGAGGTGCAACACCTGCCTCTCGATAATTGGCGGTGTATCAAACGGACCGAACTTACGCAGTTCCTTTACGATAAACTTCGGGATAACACACTACGTGACAACAGGAAGTTTGATCGCTTTATCTATGAGGATGACCGCATTGTGGCTGCGGCTTTTGAAAACGGCGAGGTCGAGTATGGGGACTTATTTGTTGGTGCGGATGGCGGATTTTCGCGTGTCCGGCAGGAACTCTGGGGTCAAACGGCTTTTATCCCAGGGAGGGTTAAAGAAGTAGTGGGCATTGCCTCCAATCAAGCACTTGCCGAAAAATACCGTGGGACCTTCAACAAATTTCAACGTGACGACAGCGGACTTGCCTTCGGCATGATCCCTTCTTCAGGTGATGAACTGGTTTGGTTCATGCAGTATGATCCGGAAATTTCGGACATCACATCAGTCGATTCCCCTATAGAACTAGAGGCATTCTGCCAGCGACTGCTGGTTGAGTTTCCACCCTTGGTAAAAGATATTTTGAACAGCAATGACTTCAGTACCAGTTACATCTGGACAACCCGGGACTTTGATGTTTTGTCTTCCTTTTCTCACAAAAACGTAGTCCTCATCGGTGATGCTGCCCATCTTGCACTGCCTTTTACCAGTGCTGGAACGACCAATGCGATGTTAGATGCGCAAATGCTGGCAACAAATCTGAAGCAGATGGATTATCCCCAAGCCTTTGAATCTTACTATAAACAGCGTTCAAAGGAGGTTTCAGCACATTTAAAGCTGGGCCGCGCTTTACGGGATGTGTTTTTGATGCCTTCGGCATTGCCCGATGAGCAAGTTCAGATCCCCTTAATCGCTGATAAACTGAGAAGTAGATAAATCAGAATGGGTAAATTCGCACATTCGTCTGCACCCGATTTTTTGTATTTTTGCGTTATTAATAAGTTGGAGTCCAGTGGAATATTTCTCCGGAAATAAGAATACTGGTAATTAAACAGGCAATACTGCTGATAACGACAATAAGAATATCTTGAGGCCAAAAATAATCATCGCGCTTGTACTGGCGTGCTGCGCGTTACTACTTGCGTGGGGTGTTAGCAAAGTGGCATTTACCCAAATGCTGAACACTGTTGCGAACATCACCGCACCCAATGAACGTTTAAGGATTGTACATAAACTTGCCGGAAATATCTCGGCGATGGATCAGCTGCAAAAAAAGCAGGCCATCAGTGATCCAGGAAATTACGATAAATTCTACGCGCAGTCTAAACAGCTTCGCGCTGTGCTCGATACCTTGCGGGCGCTCTATGGTGGTGACTCGGTACAGCAAGTGCGGATCGCTTCCATCAATGCGCTGCTCAGCGAACGGGATGAGCAGTTTGTAAACTACCTCAAAGTCAGGGAACAGCTTATGAACGATGGGGTGATTACCCGGCAGGTGAAGCGGGTGAATGCGCTTGTCGCTAAAAATGCCGAGAAAATAGACAGTACCGTAGTCACCTCTGAACAAAAAACCCTCACAACAACCGTTGTTCCCCAAGAAGAAGATAGCCGGGGTTTCCTGGGTAAGATCTTCAAGCGCAAGAAACCTGAAGAAGCGAAATCCTTTAAAATTGTAAATGAGGAGAACGTTAAACGAGATACACTTTCCATCGTCAATGACGTAAAGATTGCGAAAGACGTAAATCGCTCACTTCTTGCCATACAGAATGCGCAGAAGCTGAAGAGTCAGGCATTCATCGAGAAAGAGGCAGAACTGGCGAATGCCAATACCAAGCTGATTGGGGAGATGCTAAACATATTGCGGAAGGTTGAGGATGAAGCGGTCAACCAGATTGAGCGAAGCAGCTTGCAGGCGCGTGCGGTTGTGAATACGGGTATTTCACGCATCAGCACCATTATGCTGGTGTTTTTTGGCATCACCATCGTGCTGCTGTACCTCATCCTTACCGACATCACCAGAAGTATTCGCTACCGGAAAGCGCTTGAGGCTGCCCGCGACCTTGCCGAATTCCATGGACGGGCCAAACAGCGGTTCTTGTCTAATATGAGCCACGAGATCCGGACCCCATTACAGTCTATTATCGGGTATGCGGAGCTGATCAAACAGCAGATCTACCCACAACGAAAAGATATCGACGCCATTTATTACTCTTCAGAGCACCTGCTGCAGATCGTCAATGAGGTATTGGACTATAACCGGATTGTATCCGGGAAATTCACCTTTTCAGAGGACACCTTCTCGCTTAAAGCACTGTTAGCGGAGGTAATCATGATTTTAAAGCCTCAGGCAGAGAAGAAAAATCTGGAACTGAATACCGATTTTCAGCTTGGGGATGTCGAGTATATTTCAGGTGATGCCTTCAGGTTGAGGCAGATCCTGCTAAACCTGGTTGGGAATGCAATTAAGTTTACATCCGAAGGCGAAGTGCTGCTTACGGTTTATTATAAGCGCAAAGGTGATGATCTGCATTTTACTTTTGTAGTGAAAGATACTGGCGTCGGCTTCTCTGAGGAGGAGGCGGTACACATTTTTGGAGAGTTTGAACAGTCGGAAACGACGGCTTCCATGGCCAAGGAAGGTTCAGGTCTGGGCCTGACCATTGTTAAGGCATTGGTTGATGGTCAGGGTGGCCGGATTTATGCTAAAAGCAAGAAGGGGCAGGGTAGTAGTTTCATGGTATACCTGAGGTTTAAGTATGCTGCTGCACCCCTGATAGAACAATCATTAACGCCAAAGCTAGATAACGGAATGGAAGTATGGGTAATAGATGATGATAAGTTGATTCTCGAACTCTGCAGTCTCCTCTTACAACGTCACAATATAAAATACAGGTGTTTCGACTCACCTAGAGAAATGCTCGAAACACCGGTTACACATCAGGTCAAATACATCCTGATGGACCTCCGGATGCCGGAAATGTCGGGCAGCGAGTTGTTTAAATTGATGAAGCCGACTTTAAGTCCAGAGGTAAAGGTTTACTCCGTGACGGCGCAGGTATTACCTGAGGAACGGGCACGGCTGATGGAAATGGGTTTCGACGGTGTGGTAATGAAGCCATTCCGTGAGCAGGAACTGCTTGGCTTGCTCCGCAATGGAGATGTTCAGGATACAGCCCTGCAGGCGCCAGATATTACATTTGATCCTTCGTATCTTGAAAAGATGACCTTTGGTGATGAAGAACAGTTGTTCAAGATCCTGAAACGCTTTAGTGAGGATTGCATGCATGACATTGAAGACCTTAGGACAAGTATGGAAAGCAACAACGTAAGTCAGTTTTCATTGTTGGTACATCGCCTTGCAGGCAGGATCGCGCAGATCGGCTCGGGTGAGCTCGCTGCAGATTTTAGAAAGCTGGAAATTGAAGTAATGGGTTGCACAGATATCAACCCAAAACTCAAAGCGGAAGCAGATCGTCTAATACCAGGCTTATATCACCTGGTAGATCTGGTTAATGACTATTCAATTTCATAACGCTCCATCTTACTATAAAGCGTTTTACGATCGATATTAAGGAGCTTAGCAGCCTGTGATTTGTTATACTTCACTTTAACAAGTGTTTCGATAATCAACGCTTTTTCATTCGCTTCATTGATGGCTTTCAGATCAGAACCCACAGGTTTCGGTGCGGTATGCCTGATGGCCAAGATCATCTCATCGGGAAGTGCGGAAACTTCAGCGGTCTCTGTAGGGCTCAACAACACCATACGCTTAACCACATTCTTTAATTCACGTAAATTTCCTGGCCAGTCGTATTGCTGCAATAAGGTCTTTGCTTCTTCGGAGATGTGCTTTACATTCCGGCCGAGCTCTTTATTGGAAAGCTTCACGAAATGTTCTATAAACAGCTCCAGGTCTTTCCCGCGCTCCCGTAGTGGTGGAAGCTGAATTTTAAACTCGTTAATCCGGTGATATAGATCCTCGCGGAAACTGCCGTTTGCTACGGAGTTTGCCAGGTCGTCGTTTGTTGCGGCAATGATGCGCACGTTTACTGGGATCGATTTGGTACTGCCCAGTGGCTGGACCACACGCTCCTGCAAAGCACGAAGTAGCTTAATTTGCACTTCGTAGCTGAGGTTACCCACTTCGTCCAGGAATAATGTTCCGCCGTTGGCGGCTTCGAACTGGCCTTGCTTATCGCTGATTGCACCAGTAAAGGCGCCCTTGATATGGCCGAAAAGCTCACTGGCAGCAAGGTCTTTCGACAGCGCACCACAGTCAATAGCTATAAAAGGTTTAGAAGCACGTTTACTTTGCTTGTGTAAGGCTCTTGCAGCATATTCTTTCCCGGTACCACTTTCGCCCTGAATGATCACCGACATATCGGTTGGCGCAACCAGGTTAATGTGTTCGTATAGTTTATCGGCAGAGGGGCTATGCCCTTTTATGGTATCGTCGTCTGAGGAGATTTTGGCAACGTCTTCTTCTTTGTCTTTCTCCAAAGCATTTTTCACGATCATCAGCAATTCATCCGGATTTACCGGCTTGGTGATGTAATCGGAGGCACCTTGCTGTATGGATTTAACAGCAGTTCTCACGTCATTGAAGCTGGTCATGATGACCAATGGCAAGTCAAGTCCCTGCGAATTAAGATAGGAAAGAATATCCAGTCCGGTACCGTCAGGCAAGCGATAGTCTACAAGTAAGAGATCGTATTCTTTCTGATCAAGCGTGCGGTAAGCATTCTTAATGTTGTGAACAACGGTTGGCTCGTGCTGGTGCTTTTTGAAAAAGCCCTCTAGTAATTGAGAAAAGGTTAAGTCATCTTCAACAATTAGTATTTTTGCCATATTTATGTGTTAAGATAACAAAAATACAAAAGCCGGAGGACTTCCGGCTTTTATGATTTAGATTTTATATAAATAAGGGTTTATTCTACAACTACACCGTCTTTTCCAATTTTCAAAGAGGCAGTTTGTCCTTCTTTAGCTAATTCAACCAGGTACCATTCAGACTTGTTAGCTGCAGTTACCAGGTAAGCTGCGCTTGGACTGAACTCCTTGTATTTGTCAGATTGTAGGGTTGTTTTTACGGCATCAGGTAATTCTTCAAGTTTTACCGGAACTTTAGTAGTACTATCTTGTTGGATGGCAATTACTGGTGATTTAACTTCACTTGCTTTTACAGTAGTCAGACCTGCGAATGCTAGGAATGCTGCTGATAAAATCATCTTTTTCATGTTATTTAGTTTTAAGTTTAAATGATTGTGGTTACTATCACTAGTATACACAACTGTGCCAATGCCAACCTAAAGTCTAAATACGTGTTTAATAGTGTTTTAAGGATTTTCCTCGTGAAAAAATGTGTGGAGCTATGCAACAGATTGCTGTGTTATGAAGCGATTGTTTTGGTCGTTCTACTTACGGCTACCTTACGGATGGTATCCATAATGGCTGCAGCATCGTATCCGCAAATAGCCCAAAGTTCTGCTTGCTCACCATGTTCTACCACCTCATCGGGAATGCCCAAACGGATCACATTCGATTTGTACTGATGATCTGCCATAAATTCCAGTACTGCTGAACCCATACCGCCTTGCAGGCAGCCGTCTTCAACGGTAATCACAGTTTGATAACGCTTGAATACTTCATGCAATAAGGCTTCATCTAAGGGCTTTACAAAGCGCAAATCGTAATGGGCAGGGTAGATACCCTCGCTGTTCAACTCTTTGCAAGCCTCAACAGCAAAATTGCCTACATGGCCGATCGTTAGCACGGCAACATCTTCACCATCACAGATTTTGCGGCCTTTACCGACCTGAAGCTCCGTAAAGCTGCGTTTCCAGTCTACCATAACGCCATTACCTCTAGGATAGCGGATCGAAAATGGTCCCTGGTTTTCAAGCTGCGCCGTGTACATCATGTTCCGCAGTTCTTCTTCATTCATCGGTGAGGCAACCGTCATGTTCGGGATGCAACGCATATAAGCAATGTCATAGGCACCATGGTGTGTCGCGCCATCTGCACCAGCAAGACCTGCGCGGTCCAGGCAGAATACAACGTTCAAGTTTTGGATGGCTACATCGTGTACCACCTGGTCAAATGCCCGCTGCATAAAGCTGGAGTAGATGTTACAAAAAGGTACTAGTCCTTGTGAGGCAAGGCCTGCAGAGAAAGTCACCGCATGCTGTTCCGCAATGCCCACATCAAACGCACGATTCGGCATGGCCTTCATCATAATGTTCATGGACGAGCCGGAAGGCATAGCAGGGGTTATGCCCACAATATTTTTGTTGCTTTCAGCAAGTTCTACGAGTGTGTGTCCGAAAACATCCTGGTATTTTGGTGGCTGCGGCTTTACCGCTGCCGGTTTTTTAATTTCTCCCGTAATCTTGTCAAACAAGCCTGGTGCATGCCATTTGGTTTGGTCTTTCTCTGCCAAGGCAAAGCCCTTTCCTTTAACCGTAATGCAGTGCAGAAGCTTAGGGCCAGGAATGGCAGTCAGGTCCTTGATCACCGAAGCAAGTTTCTTCACATCGTGACCATCAACAGGCCCGAAATACCGGAAGTTTAAAGATTCAAAAAGGTTGCTCTGTTTAAGTAAAGTGCCTTTTATGCTTTTTTCGATCTTCTTAACGAAGTTATGTGCATTAGGGCCAAGTTCAGAAAGTTTAATCAACGCACTCGAGATGTCGTCTCTGAAGCGATTGTATGATTTAGAAGTGGAAATGCTTGTTAAATATTCTTTTAAAGCACCAACATTCGGATCGATCGACATACAGTTGTCATTCAAGATCACCAGAAGGTTGGAATTTTCTATGCCTGCATGATTCAGACCTTCGAAAGCTAATCCTGCGGTCATTGCACCATCGCCAATCACGGCAACGTGTTGACGGTCTTTCTCGCCTTTATAATGAGCGGCAACAGCCATACCCAGTGCGGCAGAGATGGAAGTCGAAGAGTGGCCTACGCCAAAGGTATCGTACTCACTTTCGCTGATCTTCGGGAAGCCGCTAATGCCATGCAGGATGCGGTTGGTATGGAATACATCCTTTCGTCCCGTTAAAATTTTATGGCCGTAAGCCTGGTGGCCAACATCCCATACCAGTTTATCATAAGGCGTATTCAAAACGTAGTGCAGAGCAACAGTTAATTCAACTACACCAAGGCTGGCACCGAAGTGACCGCCATTTACACTTACAACATCAATGATATACTGACGGAGTTCCTGGCTGATTTGTTCGAGATCATCCTCGGTATACCGCTTTAAATCAGCGGGATAGTTGATGTTCGGTAGCAATGGATGGGCGTTTTCTTCCATGTAGTTTTTTATAGAAAAGATGTACAAAGTACGTCATTTTGTTTTAATATATGATGTAAAAAAACATGTAACACGCTGATTTGCTCGGTAAGTACGCGGAAAAAACATTATTTTTACCAAAATATACTTCGATAAATGGAAAGAGATAATTTGATATTCGACCTAATAGACAGGGAATTAGACAGGCAGGAAAACGGTCTGGAACTTATTGCTTCAGAAAACTTTGTTAGCAAACAGGTGATGGAAGCTGCAGGTTCAGTGCTAACCAACAAATATGCTGAAGGCTTGCCTGGTAAGCGTTATTATGGCGGATGTCAGGTTGTTGACGAGGTAGAGAATATCGCAATTTCTCGAGCAAAACAATTGTTTAATGCAGCATGGGTGAATGTACAGCCACACTCTGGCGCACAGGCCAATGCTGCGGTAATGTTGGCGGTAGTAAAGCCTGGCGACAAAATTCTGGGATTCGACCTTTCACACGGCGGTCACCTTACCCATGGTTCGCCAGTAAACTTCTCCGGTAAACTGTATCAGCCACTATTCTACGGTGTCAAACAGGAAACCGGCTTAATAGATTACGAGAAACTGGAAGAGATCGCATTGGCGGAAAAGCCAAAACTGATCATCTGCGGTGCATCAGCTTATTCCAGAGAGTGGGATTATGCCTTCATTAGAAAAGTAGCGGACCAGATTGGTGCTTTGGTGCTTGCAGATATTTCACATCCAGCGGGCATGATTGCTCGTGGATTATTGAATAACCCACTTCCACATTGCCACATTGTAACTACGACTACCCATAAAACCCTTCGTGGCCCGCGTGGTGGAATGATCATGATGGGGAAAGATTTTGAAAATCCATTCGGATTGAAAACTCCTAAAGGGGAACCTCGTATGATGTCATCAGTGCTGGACATGGCTGTTTTCCCGGGTACACAGGGTGGCCCGCTGGAGCACATTATTGCCGCTAAAGCGATTGCTTTTGGCGAGGCTTTAAGTGATGATTACCTGACTTATATCACACAGGTAAAAGCAAATGCACAGGCTATGGCGGAGGCGTTCATGAACAGAGGTTATGGTATCATCTCCGGAGGTACAGATAATCACATGATGCTTATTGACCTTCGTAATAAAAACATCACCGGCAAGGATGCGGAGCAGGCGCTTGGAAGAGCAGACATCACGGTAAATAAAAACATGGTGCCTTTTGATGATAAGTCACCATTTGTAACCTCAGGAATCCGCGTCGGTACAGCCGCTATCACCAGCAGGGGCTACAAAGAATCTGAAATGGAGGAAATCGTTTCCTTGATTGATCAGGTGCTAAGCAACCCGGCAGATGAGGAGAATCTTGCAGATGTAAGAAGTAAGGTGCTTGCATTAAGTGCGCTTTATCCGCTCTATAAATAACCATGTATATGTCAGAAGCCCGAAAGGCGTTGCGGTCCAATGCTGAAGAGGACCGCTTAACTGCGCTTTATGAGTATGACATTCTGGATTCGCCGAAAGAGCCTGGTTTTGATAACCTGACTAAACTGGCGAAACAAATATTTAACCTGCCTTATGCCTTTATCACATTCGTGGACCGGCATAGGGTATGGTTCAAATCTGCTATTGGCTATGATGCCCTGGAAGTTTCCCGAGGTGCTACATTCTGTGAGCAAACCATCTTACAAACAGATGTCCATGAAGTGCTTGATGCACGGCTTGACGATCGTTTCATAAATAATCCCCTCGTTACCGGACCACCATATTTCTGCTACTATGTTGGGGTACCCTTGATAGATGAAAATGGTTTTGCACTTGGGGCATTATGCCTGTTGGACAGAGTGCCGCACAAATTGAATGTTCAGCAGCATGAAATGCTAAAAACTATTGGTACAGAGATCATGATGCACCTGTCGAACCGTAAAAAGGCGCGTGCGCTAAGATACGAGACGCAGCGGCTGGAAGCGATGTTAAATATCTCCGCTTTCTCTCCTGAAATTCACGCGATGCTTGATTTCAAGGGCAAAATTCTCTTCATCAATGGTGCAATAACAAGTTTACTCGGCTATACAGTTGAAGAGGCCTTGAACCTCAACCTTTGGGATATTTGCTACAAGGAAGACATGCAGCTGGTGCTTGATACGCTGCATAAGGGATTAGATGCGGGGAGATGCCAGTTTGAGCTGTTGTTCCGGATACTAAGCAGGGATGGATCCCTGCGTTGGTTTAGCTGGAGTCTCGTGACAAAGAATCGCACTTGGTATGCTTACGGAAGGGACCATACGGAAACAAGAAATGTACAAAGTGAGTTGATGAAGCTATCGCTTGTTGCCAGCAAAGTGAACAATGCGGTGGTGATCAACGATCATAACAATGAGGTGGTCTGGATCAATGAGGCTTTTGAAAAGATCACCGGCTTTAACCTGAATGATATCCGTGGGCAACGCTTAGGCGACCTGCTCGCCGGTCCCGCGACCGATATGGCCTTGGTTGAACACGCAAGAGCCCTATCAAGGCAAAACCAATCTTTCACCATGGATGTGCTCGGCTACCGAAAGGATAAAAAGCCCATCTGGTTGTCGGTATATAATACCGTGGTGCTGGACGAGCGCGGCAAAGTGGAGATGGAGGTGGAAATCATTATTGACATCACCGAAAAGAAACTTGCAGAGCGTGAGCTGCTGGATGCCAAAGAAAAAGCCTTGGAATTGAGTGCATCCAAGGAAATGTTCCTATCTGTGATGAGTCACGAGATCCGCAATCCACTGAATGCCGTAATTGGCATGACACACCTCTTACTGGAAAATGATCCTAAACCTTCACAGCTGGAAGACCTCAAGATCCTCAAGTTCTCCGGTGAAAACCTGATCCACATCATCAACGATGTACTCGATTTCACGAAAATAGAAACTGGAAACCTGCAGTTGGAGCATATACCCTTCAGTCTGAAAACACTCGCAAATGATATTCTGACATCCCTTCAGATTAACGGGAATAAGAATAATAATTACTTGCAGTTGGACTATGACGATCGTATTCCCGAGCAGTTGATGGGTGATAAGACCAGACTGTACCAGATTCTGATGAACTTGCTGAGCAATGCGATCAAGTTTACAAAAGATGGAACCGTCAGCTTAAAGCTTGCACTTTCTGAAACGACCTCGCAAGCGGAATTTCAAGAGTTAAACAATTCAGCCTTACACCATCTTCATGCAGCCGCAGATAATATATTTGATCCACAAAATGCAAATGGCAGCCTGGTAAATATTTCTGCTGCTGCCAAGATTCCGGAAGCGCAGGTGGCCATTGAGTTTACGGTTAGCGACACCGGCATAGGTATCCCTGAAGATAAACAGGCTTACATTTTCGAATCCTTTACCCAGGCACGAAGTGATATATCTAGAAAATATGGCGGCACCGGCCTCGGACTTGCAATCACCAAAAAGCTACTGAAATTGTTCAAATCGGACATCCAGGTAAAAAGTAAAGAAGGAGAGGGTACCTCATTTAATTTCTCCATAGCCTTTGAAAAGGTGGATCAACAGAAAGTTGACGCCGTTCTGGAACAGGAAACGGGTGCTTTTAAAGGAAAAAAGGTATTGGTTGTAGATGATAATGAAATCAATATTCTTATTGTTAAACGTATTCTGAACACTTGGGGGCTTGAAAGCGACGTCGCTGCAGACGGGGAAGAAGCGATCACTAAAGTGATGGAAAATGCTTATGACCTCATTTTGATGGACATTAACATGCCTGGAATTGACGGCTTTGAAACCACCAGCATTATTCGTGACCTTGAAGGAGAATACTTCCAGAAAGTTCCGGTAATTGCGCTGACAGGATCTACGGAGTATCATGATAGTACCAAAATCGCAACCTCCGGTATGAACGGCTATTTGCTAAAGCCATTCAACCATGACAAGGTTAAATCTGTATTAACGAAGTTCCTGGGCGCCCGTATAAATAGTGAAGGGCCGATAATCTTGTGACTATCGACCCTTACCATCTAAATTAACGCTCTCGAATATATAAACGCCGCCAAATTCGAAATGTTTTAAAAAACTTAAAAATTATTTTGTGTAAGCAATTGCAGCGACACTTAGGGAAGCTATCCCTGCGAAGTTAAGTGCTGATGCACAAGCTTCTATTGTGGCACCAGTCGTAATAACATCGTCAACAAGAAGTACATGCTTCCCCTTTACTTTTTCCTCTTCCTCAATGCTGAAAGCTGATTTCAGGTTCTCAAATCGGCTAAATCTGCTTTTTTTAGTCTGACTGGAAGTCGAACTCCGCTTAACCAACACGTTCTTATAAACTGGGAGATGCAGTCCTGCAGACAAACCCTCCGCAATGCACATGCTTTGATTGTAACCTCTCGTTCTTTCCCGTTTTTTATGGAGTGGTACTGGCAGGATCAAATCAATCTCCCAGTGCTCGCTGCTCTGCAGGATGGTTTCCGCAAGCAGTTCCCCTAGCAGCACACCCAGTTCTGGTTTTCCCTTATATTTCAAATTATGCAAAAGCTGCTGTACTCGCGTGCCTTTTTTGAAGTATAACATTGCGGTAGCCTGTGCACAGGGGATACGGCCCCAGAGTTGTTTTGCGACCGGATTATCAGGATATAGATGAAAGTCAGTGTAAGGCAGGTCAAAGCGGCAGCTTAGGCAGATCAGTTGTTCTGACTTGACGAGTGGCTGACCGCAACCATTACAAACACTTGGAAAGAGCAGCTGAAGAAGCTCGGCCGCCAGGATTTTGAGATGCTGCATGTTAGCAGTTTATGTCAACATGCAGCAGAAGTACTAAGATTCTTAAGTTGAAGTGTATGACGGCAAAATAGAGATGCTATCGCACTAGAAAATAGCCTTTGAATACAATTAAGCCTGTTCTTTCACTGCAAGTTGTCCACAAGCAGCGTCAATATCTTTTCCGCGGCTACGTCTGATGTTGGTGTTAACACCCTGGCTCTTCAGGTAATTTGCAAAAGCATCAATCTTATCGCCTTCGGCATTTATGAAATCAGCAAACTGAATCGGGTTATATTCAATCAGGTTTACTTTACAAGGTACATGTTTACAGAACTTCGCAAGCTCTATTGCATCCTGAATTTCATCATTGAAATGGTTGAAAACAATGTATTCGTAAGTAACCGGGTTTTTGGTTTTGGAGAAATAGTATTTCAAAGCTTCTGCCAGGGCTGAAAGCGAGTTGTGCTCGCTGATCGGCATGATCTCATTACGCTTTTTATCATTCGCAGCATGTAAGGAAAGGGCAAGGTTGAATTTAACGTTGTCATCACCAAGCTTCTTGATCATTTTGGCAATACCAGCGGTGGATACGGTGATACGTTTAGAAGCCATGTTCAGGCCATCAGGCGCCGTAATGCGGTCAATGGATTTCATTACATTTGCATAGTTTAGCAAGGGTTCGCCCATACCCATATACACAATATTGGTCAATGGCGCATTGTAGTTTTGCTTCGCCTGTTGATCGATCAGCACCACCTGATCATAGATCTCATCTGCATTAAGATTACGCTTGCGGTCCATATAGCCTGTAGCACAGAACTTGCAAGTTAAGCTGCAGCCCACCTGAGAACTTACACAGGCAGTCATTCTTTCTTCCATTGGAATAAGCACCCCTTCCACAATGTTCCCATCGTATAACCTGAAAGCACTCTTAATGGTACGGTCACTGCTGACCTGCGCATTGTTCACCTCCACCACATTGATGGCGAAGTGCTCATCGAGTTTTTTTCTGAGGTCCTTAGACAGGTTACTCATTTCCGCAAAGCTGCGGGCAGCCTTTTCCCACAACCATTGATAAACCTGTTTCGCCCGGTAGGCAGGTTCGTTAATGGAAGTGAAATGTTCCTGTAACTGACTTAAACTCAGTGCCCGAATGTCTGTTTTTTTTGTGTAAACCATTTAGGCACAAAGGTAACCAAAAATTTTAGTGTTTTGCACCGCGGCTTTTACCCGGAGTTCCAGATTTACCTTTAGATGGCTTTACTGGTCTTTTTGCCGGACCATTGCTCTTGTTCCAATCGTTGCTGGATGCAGCACCTGCAGATCTTCCCGGTGAACGCCGTTTGTCTTCATTGGCGCCCCTTGCCCCAGGACGGCCACTGGCAGTGCCTCTACCTGCTCCAGATGATTTCCCCGATGGCTTGCCCGTGCCTCCTCGTTTACCAGATGGCTCAAAAGGCGTAAATTGATCGCCAAAACCCTGTTCTTTGCTCTTAGAAGGGCTTGGCTTAGCTTTTGGAGCTGGTGCATTCGCAGCCGACTTTTCCACCATCTTATAGATCTCTGTCTGCTCTTCCGGTGTAAGTTCACGCCATTCACCCACAGGAATACCTTTCAAGCTGATGTTCATGATCCTGGTGCGCTCCAGTCTGGTCACCTCATAACCCAGATGCTCGCACATTCTGCGGATCTGACGATTAAGCCCTTGAACTAAAGTAATCTTGAAAACAAAAGTGCTCTCCTGTGAAATTTTACATTTCTTCGTCATTACACCCAGGATCGGAACGCCTTTGGACATCTTCTCCAAAAATGCCGGTGTGATCGGCTTATTAACCGTAACCAGATATTCTTTCTCGTGATTGTTGCCCGCTCTTAGAATTTTATTTACCAGGTCACCATTGTTGGTCAGGAAGATCAAACCCTGAGAATCTTTATCCAGACGGCCGATTGGGAACACCCTTTCGCTATGGTTCACGTAATCTACGATGTTGCTTGGAACACCCGCTTCTGTGGTGCTGGTAATGCCCACCGGCTTATTGAATGCAATCAAAACAGAGTTTTCAACCGCTTTTGGTTCAATGGTCTGACCATTCACCGTAACCACATCTCCAAAAATTACCTTATCGCCTACTTTGGCTTTCTTGCCATTGATATACACATTTCCCTGCTCTATATACCGGTCAGCCGCTCTTCTCGAGCACAAACCACTCTCACTTATGTATTTATTTAATCTTGTAGACGAATCAGTCATGTGTTGAAAAATTTATTACGAACTGCAAAGGAATAGATTTATACCCATATAAACTATCAAAATATGATATTGGAACCATCAATACAAGATAATAGTCCAATCATTTAGCGCTTAGCCGCTGCCGGAATCCAGCCGGTTTCCGCTTCGGCATCTCTAACGAGCAAAAAATCCTCAAACCGGCCGATCAGATTTACGGTGGCACCACTATCCAAAGTTTTCTTCAGCGGCGCAGCAACTATGGGCTGCTCATATAAGGCAAGTTGCTGCGGACCCAGCTTCAGGCTTCGCAAGCTCGTCTTTACGGAGCCCAAACTTTTGCTGGGTACATAACCTGTGCTACCATCGGGTAGCTTAGCTTTATACCAGGAGTCTGTTGCAGCTTCAACAAGCACAATTGTAGAAGGCTCCAGTTTTTTTATGCTGAGCGATTTTGCATCAGGACTTTCCCGCAGTTCCGTTTTGCTGCTGCTTCTAAGCGTCGCGTTCAGGTTTGCCGTCGCCGCCGTTACTGCCTTGGGCTCCCGGACCTCCGGGTTAACAAAAGGCAGGGGATCTATGGCACCGCTACCAGTGTAGATGCCGAAATGCAGGTGCGGTGGGGTAGTCCTTGCATTACCTGTGTTGCCCATCAGACCAAGGGTGTCGCCAACTTTCACTTCCTGACCTTCAATCGCCAGCTGCTTATCCAGGTGAGCATAGTACAGGGTGTAGTTCTTGTCATTGGGCCGCATCATGACGACCAGTCCGCCAAGATTGTTTTCACCCACCCTGGTTACGATTCCATCTGCACTGGCCAGCACCGGGGTATGTTTTGCCCCAAAGATATCTATGCCCTCATGCCTGCGGGTATTCGCATCCCTTCCCACGCCAAACAAGCTTTCGATTCGCTTCCGGCCATCTCCTTTAACCGGAAAAGCCAGGGAAGGTCCGCTAAGGATTTCCAAAGTATAGGAACCACTTTTCAATAATTCTGGCTGCAGGCGCAGCAGATATTCCGCATTTTCGTCTACATCAACCGTGATGCTGGCATTTATGGTGTCTGCAGAAGCCACAGCCTTGGGTGAATTCCCCTCGCGGAATGCCCATAGATCCATGTATACCATGAAATCTGTTGCAGGTGTTTTCTCCAGGCGAATGTTCAAACGCTGTCCACGGACCACATCAAACCTAAAAGCAGTAGCTGCGACACGCTCCGCAGGGAAATAGCCCTGTTCCTTATAGGGCAGCTTAATGCGAAGGGCCTTAGCAATACTTTCCTGCCCTGCATCGATCCAGGCTTTGCCCATGGCAGTTTTATCCAGGCCCGCATTACTAAGCTTGCGCTGATACAACTCATACGGGCTCGCTGTCTTAAAAATGTTCACCGGCCCTGTTTTACAGGAGCTAAAGAAAAGACAAAGCACTGCGCAAGCGGACAAGACAATATTTAATGGTTTCATGCTGTGGTGTTTACCTTAATACGATCAACCGCCGTAAAAAGTTTTGCGCTTTCCCCTTAAACGCTAAAGCCAATTTGGTTCAATCGCACATATACGCGTACTTTGCCCCATGCTAACATTTCTATCAGCATCCACCATATACCCTGTTTCAACACCCGCTATTGATCATGGCGTAATCGCACTTGATGAGCAAGGTTGTGTTAAGGGGCTGTACACCCAGCAGGAAGCTGAAGCATTGAGTCTTCCGGTAAGCCAACACTATTCCGGCCTGCTGATACCGGGCTTTATCAATACACATTGTCATCTGGAGCTTTCGCACCTGCGCGGTAAAATCAGTCAGCATACCGGACTCTTCAAATTTGTGTCGGAGGTGATGAAAAGCCGCACTGCAGATACCTCTGAGATCATGAAAGCAATGGAACAGGCAGATGAGGAGATGTATCAGAATGGCATTGTAGCCGTCGGCGATATCTCCAATCAGGCAGTATCCGCGAGCGTAAAACAAAAAAGTAAGATTTACTACCATACTTTCGTGGAAGCCATGGGCTTCAATCCATCGCAAGCTTCGTCAATCATCGCAGAAGCAAAGGAAACCATGGATAGCTTTGAAAAGACTAATGCTTCTATAGTACCACATGCACCATATTCCGTCTCCGATGCACTTTTTGCAGAAATTGCAACCATCAGCCAGACTCAGGAAAACCTGTTGAGTATTCACAATCAGGAAACGGCGGCGGAAAACGAATTTTTTCAGCATAAAACCGGAGCATTCCTGGAACTCTATAAAATGCTGGGCCTGGATTTGGAGTTTTACCAGGCTAGTGGCAAAACATCTTTGCAAAGCACCCTGCCTAAGCTGCCGAAAAGCAGAACCCTGCTCGTACACAACACGCAAACCAGTCTAGCAGATGTAGCGTTAGCCAACACACAGCACCCCGATCTTTACTGGTGCCTGTGTCCGAATGCAAACCGCTACATCGAGAATACCTTGCCAGATGTGCACATGCTGAAAAACGAAGGCCTACGGATCACTTTAGGTACAGACAGCCTGGCCAGCAACCAGCAGCTAAGTATCCTGGAAGAGATGAAGGTGCTGCAAACGCACAAACAAATCAGTTTCCAGACGCTACTGGAATGGGCTACGCTGAATGGCGCGAAATTCTTGGGTATTGAGGATACCTACGGTAGCTTTGAGCTCGGAAAAAAGCCTGGGGTAGTACTGCTGGAAGCAATAGCAAACGAAGAGCTATCAGGTGCAACCCGTATCAAAAGATTATTTTAGCCGCATGCAGAACAGAATTACGCAACTCTTCGGTATACCATATCCAATTATTCAGGCAGGAATGGTCTGGTGCAGTGGCTGGAGGCTTGCCGCGGCAGTATCAAACGCCGGCGGACTTGGCATCATCGGTGCAGGCTCCATGTATCCTGAGGTATTCCGGACACATGTGCAGAAATGCAAAGCCCATACAAATAAACCTTTTGCGGTTAACGTACCCTTGCTATATGCGGATATAAAAGAGATCTTCGACATCATTGTGGAAGAACAAGTGAAGATTGTTTTTACCTCTGCCGGAAACCCGGCCACCTGGACCAGCTTTCTAAAACAACATGGCATCACTGTGGTACATGTTATCGCCAACACGAAATTTGCGCTGAAGGCTCAGTCGGCAGGTGTAGACGCGGTCGTAGCGGAAGGCTTTGAAGCCGGCGGGCACAATGGTCGCGAGGAAACCACAACCTTCTGCCTTGTCCCAATGATCGCAGAGGCCCTGCGCATCCCGGTAATTGCTGCGGGTGGAATTGCCAGTGGTAAAGCCATGTTGGCCTCCTTTGCGCTCGGTGCAGAAGGCGTGCAGATTGGTTCAGCCTTCGCCGTAGCAGAAGAATCCTCGGCGCACCCGGCGTTTAAAAAGCGGATCATTGAGGCTGCAGAAGGGGATACCGCATTGCGGATGAAAAAATTGCTGCCCGTAAGGCTATTGAAGAATACCTTTGCAGAAGCTGTTGCTACTGCGGAAGCCGAAGGTGCCAGTGCGGAGCAGTTGCAGCAAATGCTCGGAAGGGCAAGAGCAAAGGCCGGGATGTTTGAGGGTGACCTGGAAGCGGGAGAACTTGAAATCGGACAAGTGGCAGCGATGATCCGCGAGATTAAACCTGCAGCACAGATCATACAGCAGATCTGGACTGAGTTTTTAACAGAAAAAGAAAGATTAAAATCCATATAGATGAGCTTCGCGGCGTAACAGCAAGCGTAAAGATCATGATGGCTTCATCAAGCGTACAAAAGATTAACAGATGAAAAAACATATAGAAATTAGAATAACTGGCAAAGTACAGGGCGTTTCTTTCCGTGCAACAACAAAGTATGTCGCCGACCAGATGGGTGTTCGCGGCTTCGTTCGTAACGAGAAAGATGGTTCGCTGTTCATTGAAGCGGAGGCCGACGATGTTACCCTGGAAGTTTTCCTGGAATGGTGCCATGAAGGCTCCGATCGCTCGCGTGTTGAGGAAGTCCAGGTAACACCTGGCGAACTAAAAGGCTACCAGAATTTTGAAATTCTAAAGAAATAGGATGTCTGTGATTAAGAAATTTCTTGGTGATACCGCGATCTATGGATTTAGTACCATCATTTCCAGGCTCTTCAACTTCATCCTCACACCCATATTTACCACAGTCTTTGCGCCTTCGGTATATGGTATTTTCACCAAAATGTACAGCTACGTTTCTATTGTTAATGCAGTGCTCGCATTTGGCATGGAAACAACCTTTTTCAGGTACCTGAATAAACATGAGGATCGTAAGCAGGAGGTCTATAACAATGCATTTCTAACCATTCTCATTCTTGCCAGCTTATTTCTGGTTACGGGTTTGTTATGGGCGGAAGATATTGCTCTGATGATGTTGCACGCCGATATCAGCGAGCTTAAAGATCAAACCAGGTACGTGCAATATTTCGTATGGCTATCTTTTTTTGATGCCATCGCCGTTATCCCATTTTCGAAGCTGCGTGCTGATGGCAGGCCTATCAAATACAGCATCATCAAGTTTGTGAATATTGGAACATTCATCGGGACCAACCTGACCTTCCTGTTTCTAATCCCGGCGATCATCTCAAATGGTGGTCCGGGTGCCGAATGGTTCCAGAGCTGGTACCGTCCGCAATGGGTAGGCTATGTTTTTATTGCTAACCTTGCTGCCAGTGGCGCAGCATTGCTTTTACTGCTGCCGGAAATTCTGCAGCTCCAGTTCAGAATGGACCGCAAAATGTTAATGAACATGTTTTCTTACAGCTGGCCAATACTGGTGGCTAATCTTTCCTTTATTGTCAATGAGAACCTGGACAAGATCATGCTTGGGCATTACCTGCCGGAAAGCATTGCAGACCGGGATACTGGGATCTATGGTGCCGTCGCAAAGATTGCCGTATTCCTGAGCATCTTTATTCAGGCCTTCAGACTAGGTGCAGAACCTTTCTTTTTTAGTCACGCTAAACAGGCGAATGCCCGTCAAACTTACGCAACCATTCTCCAGTACTTTGTCATTGCCTTAACATTGATTTTCGTCGCACTGGTTGCCAACATCGAGATCCTGAAGTACTTTATACATGGTAAAAATACAGAAGAACGGCTGCTCTACTGGTCGGGTTTACCGGCAGTACCCTTGCTGCTTTTCGGTTATATGTGCCTGGGGATCTATATGAATCTCTCCATCTGGTACCGTCTTTCCGACCAGACGAGATATGGCCTGTATATCTCTGCCGTAGGCGCAATCCTGACTATCGTTTTGAATATTGTGCTTATCCCAAGGTTCAGCTATATGGGTTCTGCATTTGTATCCATGCTGGCCTACTCGGTCATGATGGTAACTTCCTATGTGCTGGGGCAGAAACATTACCCGATCCCGTACAAGTTAAAAAGAATTCTTGCTTATCTGCTGGTTTCCTGTATCCTGGTGACCTTGTCCTTTTACGTATTCAACCGGAACATTTACATTGGCAACGCCATGTTGCTGCTTTTTCTGGGCGGTGTTTTCTACTTCGAAAAAGATCAGCTCAAATTTATATTGTCTAAAAAATAACCTACAAATTTTATCAGAATGAAGATCAACATCATCAACAAATCAGGCCATGAATTACCAAAATACGAAACTGCCCATGCGGCGGGTATGGACCTTCGTGCACATACCGAACTCCAGATCGTGATCAAACCCCTGCAGCGTATGTTGGTGCCTACAGGTCTGCATATTGAACTTCCTGTAGGTTATGAAGCACAGATCCGCCCCAGAAGTGGCCTGGCTTACAAACATGGCATCAGCATTGTGAACGCTCCGGGTACGATCGACGCCGACTATCGGGGAGAAATTAAAGTCCTGCTGATTAATCTTTCTGATACTGATTTCGTCATAAACAATGGAGATCGTATCGCACAGATGGTTATTGCGAAACATGAAACCATTAACTGGGAGCCTGTAGAACAGTTAAATGAAACGGCAAGGGGCCAAGGTGGTTACGGTCATACCGGAAAATAAAAACATATCAATGAAGAAAAGTTTCGTAAAAGCAATGGTCATGCTAAGCCTGGTTTCGGTGGTGATGGCATGTAAGAGTAAAAAAGCAATGGTTGCTGCTACGCCAGAGGTAAAGCCAGCACCAATTGTAACGGATAAGAAGGAAGCGCACATCAAACTTTTAAGAAGCAAAAACATCAACTTCAACACCCTTTCCATGAAGGGGAAAGCGAACCTTCGTTTACCTGGTAACGAGAATACCGTTACGGTTAATGTACGCATCCAGCGTGATCAGAAGATCTGGATGAGCATCACCGCACTACTGGGTATTGAGGTTGCCCGGGCAGTGATTACCCCAGACAGCATCATGGTATTAAATAAATTACAAAACACCTATGTCCGTCAGCCATTCAGCTACATTTACCGCTACACCAGCAAACAGGTGAACTTTAAAATGCTGCAGGATGTATTGACAGGTAATACCATCAACACGCTCTTCAATCCTGCCGCTACACTCGAGCAAAATCCACAGGGCTTGTGGGTTCTGAAAGGAAATGAGGGCTCATTGGGCTATAACCTTAATTTCAATACGCTGCAGAAACCTGGTCAGCTTAATTTGAATGATGCCAAAGCCGCCCAGGCGCTCAAAGTAGCATACGGCAATTATCAGAAAGTGAACGAGTTTATGGCGCCAGCACAGATCGCAATTAATTCTCTATCTGGAAATAGACGGGTGGACATTGATTTCGACTTTTCAAAGATCGAGAGTAATGTTCAGCTTGATTTTCCGTTTAGAGTTCCGAAGGGCTACGAGTTAATAAACTAAAATTTATACTTTTGATTGAATGAAGTTCTACAAACTAATACTATTCCTTTTCCTGCTCACATTTGGTACCACCGCTTTTGCACAAAGCAGTGCTCAACTGAAGCGAAAAAAGGAAGCCTTGCAACGCGAGATTAATTTGTTACAGAAGAATCTGACCAAAACCGCAACCAGTAAAAAGCTTACACAAAGCGAAATCCGGGCACTAAATACCAAGATCAGTCTGATGCAGGATAAAATCGGTGTCATCAACTCTGAGATCAGAAACCTGGATGGCCAGATCCACGAAAATACCAATGCCGTATTGTCCCTGAAAGAGCAACTTGCACAGTTGAAGAAGGAGTATGCGGCAATGATCCGCTTTGCTCAACGAAACAGAAATGCATACGACAAAATGATGTTCATCTTCGCGGCAAAGGACTTCAATCAAGCCTATAAACGGGTTAAATATTTACAGCAGTTTAGTCAATACCGTAAAAAGCAGGCCGATTATATCAATGGCACGCAGAAAAACCTAAGCTATAAGATCGTCGTACTGGATAGAAGCTTGAAGGAAAAGAGCAATCTGTTGAAAGAACAGGAATCTGAGAAAGAAAAGCTGGGTAAAAATAAATCAGAACAATCTAAAGTACTTAACCGCTACAGTCAGCAGGAGCGTAAATACTCACGAGACATCGCTGCCCGTAAAAAGCAGCAGGCTAAGATTGATCGCGATATCCGCAATGCGATTCAACGGGAGATTGCCTTGGCGAAACGTAGAGCTGAGGAAGCAGCAAGAGCAGCCGCTGCAAAAGCAAAGGCTGAAAACAAAGCTGCACCTGCAGCACCTACAGCAGCAGCAAAAACCAACTCGGGATATTTGAATGCAACACCAGAAGCGGCTAAGCTTTCCGCGGCATTCATAAACAACCGCGGTTCATTGCCATGGCCCGTTGCTACAGGTTCCATCACGGAACGTTTTGGGCGTCACCGTGTAGATCAGGCGAACATCGATCAGAACGGTGTTAAGATCGCTACAGCAGCAGGTGCAGCTGTTCGCGCTGTGTTTAATGGAAAAGTTACAACCGTCAGCAACTCTATGGGTAAATACTTCGTACTTATCAAACATGGAGAATATTTTACAGTTTATCAAAACCTTGCTACGGTCAATGTGTCTATAGGACAAGAAGTTACTACAAAGCAAACGATTGGGGTGGTTTCGGGATCTGACGGGGTGCCGGAAATTGATTTTCAGATCTGGAGGGGCGCGTCGCCGCAAAATCCGGAAGCCTGGATTTCCAAATAATTTTAAAAATTAAATACGTTATATTTGCAATAGCTAATTAACAAGAAATAAAAACGATACATATAAATTCCAGACAATGTATACAGGAACATTATTAGAATTCTTAAATATGGGCGGCGGAGAGATCATGATTATCCTGGTTGTCGTTTTACTTTTATTTGGAGGTAAAAAACTTCCTGAGCTTGCCCGTGGACTGGGTAAAGGTATCCGTGACTTTAAAGACGCTTCCGAAGGGGTAAAAAGAGAAATTCACAGAAATATCAATGCCGTGGATATAGTTGACGATGTAAAGAGTACCTTTAATGATACTTTGAGCGGTACCAATAGTTATTCTTCAACAAATAGCAGCACTGTAACAACAACCGGCAGTACAGAATCACCTGTTGTGGAGTCAACAGCTAGTACTGTTGAAGTAAGCCAACCGGTAACGGACACAACAGAAAAGACTGAATTAGAAAAAAACAATATTTAACTTAACGATTATGTTAAACACAACCCTACTAGCTGCTTTAGGTGGCACTGAAATCGCAATTATTCTTGTTATTGTATTACTTCTTTTTGGCGGTAAAAAAATTCCTGAATTAATGCGTGGCTTAGGAAAAGGTATGAAAGAATTTAAAGATGGTAAAGACGGTATCGATACTTCGGACAACTTAGGTCCTGATCGTACAAACACCAACAAACCATTATAAGTATTCGCTGACCTTTATCATTTAGTTTGAAGAAATACACCACTTTAGCAGAGATCCAATCCCAGATTGCCCAGCAAAAGCTGAGCCTTCCTGATCTGCTGGAATACTATTTTCAACAAATAGAAGATCATAAACACCTCAATGCATTCAATGAGGTGTTTTTTTTGTCTGCAAGAAATCAGGCTGAAGCCGTTCAGAAAAAGATAGATAACCAGACCGCAGGTAAACTGGCCGGAATGGTTATCGGCATTAAGGATAATATTTGCTACCAGGATCACCTGGTTACCGCCTCCTCTAAAATGCTGGAGCACTTTGTGGCGCCCTATCATGCAACAGTAATCAAGCGGCTACTTGCAGAAGACGCCATCATCATCGGTCGCTTGAACTGTGATGAATTCGCCATGGGCGGTTCTAATGAAACTTCTTATTTCGGTCCTGTGCGCAATGCTGCAGACCCGGAACGTGTTGCCGGGGGTTCTTCCGGTGGCTCGGCCGTGGCAGTACAGGCCGACATGTGCCTTGCAGCCCTGGGTACTGACACCGGTGGTTCGGTACGGCAACCGGCTGCATTCTGCGGCTGCATTGGCCTGAAGCCTACTTACGGACGGATTTCACGTTATGGTGTTATTGCTTATGCCTCCTCCTTTGATCAGGTGGGTACCATTACCTCTTCTGTAGCTGATGCCGCATTATTGTTAGAGGTGCTTGCGGGCGCGGATGAACATGATAGTACCGTTTCCGAAAAGCCTGTTCCAGCTTATAGCCAGACTTTGGTCCCAGCGAACAAACAGAAAATTGCCGTACTGCAGGAAACCCTGGAAAGTAAAGCGCTTGATCCGGAGATCCGCGAAGCGATTGCAAAGGGAATTGAAAAGTTGAAAGCAGAAGGTCACGAAATTGAGTATGTGTCTTTCGATCTCCTGGATTACCTTGTACCTGCTTATTATGTGCTTACCGCTGCGGAAGCTTCCTCAAATCTTTCCCGCTATGATGGCGTACATTATGGCTATAGGAATAAGGAAGCAAAAGACCTTAACGAGCTCTATAAACTGAGCCGGGCGGAAGGTTTTGGGCCCGAAGTTAAAAGGCGTATCATGTTAGGGACCTTTATTCTGAGTGCCGGCTATTATGATGCCTACTACCAGAAGGCGCAAAAGGTACGCCGGTTGATCCGCGATAAGATCGAAAGTTTGCTGGCAAACTATGATGCGATTCTATTGCCTGTTACGCCTACACCGGCTTTCAAGATTGGTGAGAACATCAAGGATCCTCTGGTAATGTACATGGAGGATATCTTTACCGTACTAGCTTCCCTTTCTGGAGTTCCTGCAATATCTCTGCCCCTTGGCAATAATAAGGCTGGTTTACCGTTAGGAATACAGCTGATGGCCGGGCATTTCAATGAAAGCGCGCTTTTAAATTTGTCATATAGTTTTTTAAAATAGCCTATTGATAAGATAGAAATCTTTTAAATCTGCGAGATGCAGTTCTTTGCCTATGAAATTAAAATTACGTTTTAAAACCGTACTAGCCCTGACGACAATAGCTTTTTCAGGTTATGCGCAGCAGAAAAATGCAAAACTAGATTCCATACCTGCCTCTCCATTTGCATTCCCCAATACTTTCGAAACGGATACGACCGCTGTTCCCCTGGTCGATGAAAGTTTGGCTTTTTATAATTACAACTTCGTTCATAAAAAGCGTTTGGACTCTATTCGGAATGTAATTCCAATGGATTATAATGAGTATGTCCAGAAATACATTGACGTGTATTCTGGGCGAAAAAATATGATGGGGAAGATGCTTGGTTTGTCCAGTTATTATTTCCCAATCTTCGAAAAAGCACTGAAAGCATACGACATTCCGGATGAGCTGAAGTACCTCCCGATCATCGAATCGGCGATGAATCCACATGCAGTGTCCAGGGTAGGCGCCACCGGCCTTTGGCAGTTCATGTTTACCACGGCGAAAGGCTACGGCTTGAATATGGACAATTTTGTGGATGAACGTAAAGATCCGGTACAAGCGAGTTATGCTGCGGCTGCCTATTTCCGTGATGCTTATGAGCGCTTTGGCGATTGGTTGCTTGCCATTGCCGCCTATAACTGCGGCGCGGGCAATGTAAACCGTGCAATAGAAAAGGCCAATTCCCGTGACTTCTGGGCAATTCGTCCTTACCTGCCACAAGAAACCCGGAACTATGTTCCAGCATTTATTGCAGCCGTATATGTAATGAATTATGCAGAGCGCCACGAGATCATGGCGCAAAAATCACCTTTGGCTCAACAAACCGATACGGTGCAGGTGAACCGCTTCGTTTCGCTCACGGCGCTGTCTGAAGCGCTGGATCTGGAAACCGATGCCTTGTTCGTGTTAAATCCTTCCTACAAAAAGAAGATTGTTAATGGTACAGAAGAATCTCCGAAGCGAATCATCATGCCTTCAGCGAAGGTGTCAAACTTTGCGAAGGTTTATGAAGTGCTAAACAATATGCCTGTAGATGTGGATACCCGCGTGTATCTTGCCTCCAACGATGATAAGAGGCTGCGTGGCAAATCCAGATCTGGCAGCAGCAGATCGTCGTCGTCTGGAGCAACGACTTACCACCGCGTCAAGAGCGGACAAAACCTGAGTACCATTGCCGCACAATACCGGGTGGAAGTTCAGGACCTGAAAGTCTGGAACAACCTGAAAGGTAGTACACTGGTGCCTGGGCAACGTCTGATCGTGTCTGCTAAAGCTGCAGCACCGAAAAAGGTGCCGGCACGTTCTAAAACTTATATTTCCTATAAGACTAAGCGGTCTAATGAAGGTTCCGGAAAAATTTAAAACCGGAACCTTCATCCAATATCTGCTCCGCTTTGCTGCTAAGCATATCTACCTGTTAAGTAGTCCTTCAAACGTTACGGCTGCGTAATATAAGGCGCCAATCGTTGGTCCACCCGCATATTGCAGGAAAGGTTTGTTGAAAATATTCGTGCCACCGACTTTGATGCTTCCATTTACCGCGGGTAGTTTGTAGCTGAACTGCGCATCAAAGGTATGGATGGCCGCAATCTGGCCCGTCACCAATGGGCTCTCCCATAAAAAGGCATTCTGCCATTTGTAAACAACGCTGAAGCCGAGGTTTTTGGCAATCTCCCGATTTCCGATCGTAAAGTTTGTTGCCCATTCCGGCGTGTTGAAGCCGGTCACGAAAATATCGTTCTGCTCGTTCGACTTGATCTTGTTGTAACTCACATTTCCGGCAACAGTGTATTTCTTGTAGAAGTTGAATGTGAGGCCCAGTGCAGTTCCATAATTTCGATACTTGTTTTTGGCATTCGTGTATACCCGGTAGCGATCCTGACCTGCATCCCGGTTTACATCGAGCATGGCGAGTACTGCTGCATCGCTGCCTACAGTCGCGCCCCGGGGTACATCCACCTGAACCTGGCCGAGAAATCCGGTGTAGGTGTTGGTGTAAGCATCAATGTCGAGGTACAGCCGATTTTCTAAGAACACACTTTTATAGCCAAACTCCAGGGAGTTGATCCGCTCTGGTGCTGCTTTCGGTAGATCCGCTTTCACCAGCAATCCCCGGTTTTCCAATGCTGCAGTGTTTCGGTCGGCCCCATTTGCTACGTCAGCATTCACCGCTGCATTAAATAACACGCCGGATGCACGGGTGTAACTGTTATCCAGGTATCCCAAGCCTTCATTGATATAGGATAGACTTCCCACACGTTTCACCCGGCCATTGTTTACATAGGATAAGGCCTCGAACAATCCGGGGAAGCGATATCCCTGTTGATAGGTGAAGCGGAAGTTATGGTGCTGATCAGGAGAATAAACCGCGGCAATACGAGGGGTAAGTTTCGGATCGAACTCCGGGTTATAGTCATAGCGTACCGAGCCAAACAGCTTTAACTTATCCTGAAACAGGGTTTTGGTGAGCTGCGTAAAGGCTCCGATCTTTTTATAATGGATGTTGTCGCCATAGGAACCATCCGGTAAGGCTGTGCCTCGGTCGGCAATGGCCCTGCTGAAATCAACAAAGCTGTTTCCATCCGGTATAATTTCGTAGAGCCTGGCATCGGCGCCGACTAGCAGGTCGAAATACCGGGTCTTGCCGGAGAAGTCATACTGCCCCTCCACATGGTACATGCGGCTTTTCTGTATCAGTGCTGCACCACCAGTTTCCGGGGCATTGGGGATTGTTGCTGATCGGATATCCCAGTTGTTAATACCGATGATCGTGTTTTTCAAAGTTTCGAAAGCTGGCGTACCCGGCTCTGCACGCCCGGCGTCTGCCTGTTGACGGGCAAAGGCTGTCGCTGCGGCCAGGTTTGCGTCCGTTAGTGCACCGCCGTTTGCCGCTGCATATTCATTCAGCGCATTTTTGTACTTGGTACCCCAGGCACTGCCACTGCCACCGCTTGCAAGGTCCATATTGTCTGCAAGTGGCTTTACATTATACGAATCGCCGGAACTCTCGATGGATACATAAGAGCGTAGCAGATAATTGCTGCCCTTTAACTCCAGCTTATGGTTTTGAATGATCACGTTATCCAGCTGGATCTTATTGCCACGTTGAAAGACGCCGTCCATCTTGCCGATACGGTAATCGTACGATAGTTCTGCAGTTTCGCCGAGACGGTAGTGTAAGGCTGCATCAAACTTCAGGTTATCGACATTGGGATTTACCAGATCCTTTTCCCAGTATCCGGTTCTGGCCACGTTCAAAGTCTGATTTGGCTGCCCGTTGATGCTGAGCCCAGATACCGAAACCGTGTTACTCCCTGCAAGCACATCATCACCATACTTATTCCAGCCATCGAACGCGATATTGTTGCTGCCGTTCAGGGCAGGATAGCCAGGATTTGCGGTCTTCAGGTTGTTGGGGTTTTGGTCGGTACGGGTGTCCGAAAGCCAGTCGGTACCTCTAAGGTAGCTCAGGTTTACTTTAAACGCGAACTTATTGTTGAAGGCTTTGGCGTATCGAACAGCAGTTTCAGTGAGGTTACTCAAGTCGCGACCGGTTCCGCCAAGGTGGTTTAAGCCTGCTTTTTGGTAGAAGCTCAGGCCCTGGTAGTAAAACGGGCTTTTGGTCATCAGGTTAGACATGCCATTGATCGCGTTCATGCCATACAGGGCAGAAGCCGCACCTGGTGTGATTTCAATGCTGGCGATATCCAGCTCTGTTGGTCCAATGGCATTACCTAGTGGAACGCCCAAAGTGGCAGCCTGCATGTCGATTCCATCTACCAGCTGCATAAACCGGTAGTTGCTCGGAATGTTGAAACCGCGTGTATTCGGAATTTTGAAAGTTAAGCTCGAAGTGGTCATCTGTACCCCTTTGACATTCTCCAGTGCGTCGTAGAAACTGGGTGCCGGCGACTCGCGTATGGCACGGATGTCGAGCTTTTCAATGGCTACCGGGGACTTTAAGATGCTTTCATGCACCCTTGATGCAGTAATCACCACCTCGTTGGCCAGTACCGTCTGACTGGCCAGTTCAATGTTCAGGTTGTTTCCAATATCCCGCACTTCAAATTCCTGTGTCTTAAAGCCGATGCTGCTGAAGACCAGTTTAAAGGGGAACTTCAGCCGCGACCGTAGCTTGAATTTGCCGTTTCGATCCGTAGTGGTTCCGGTTATTGCACCTTTAATGACAACGCTGACTCCGGCAAGTGGCGTCTTTTGTTCCTGATCAGTCACGGTTCCGCTGACCTCGATCAGTTGGTTTTCCTGTGCGAGGCTTTGCTGTGTATTGATGCCCAGCAGGAATAGAAGTAAGATCAATCTTGGTTTGCAGTAGTTTTTAGGCATAGGTCGGAAAGAATATTAATAAATGGAAGATTGATTTTGCTTTACTTGTTTATTAATCTTCAGGAATCGACGTGCGCATTGACCCTGCTGAAAAAACTACTAATTCGTCCTTAAATTTAGTTGAAATTAAAGTCTACTAAAATTGTAGACAAATGTAGATGATGAGAATCACATTGCAAAATAAATTCAGCATTGTGTTGCAATTATTTTCCTGACGATCAGTGGGCTAGGCTGAAGGGGGGGACACGCTGTGCTGGTATACCGCTTGAATCGTGGATGGTCTTGTATTAGCTGAATGACCGGAAGATTAGCCCTTTAGGTAAAGTATAGACCTAAAGTAGTATGCTTTAAACCCCTTTTTGGATTTGCTATGGTATGGTATCTATCAGAATTGTCATGTTGATGGGCAGCGAACAGCTTTGCTTCTTGAGCGGCTCTTGTTCGCCTCTTGACCGCGTATTGTTCGCCTATTGTTCGCCTATTGTTCGCCTCCAGGCGAAGAAAAGGCGTTTAAGAGGCGCTGGAAAGCCCTTTAAGAGCAATAAGAAAGCCGTTTTAGTCACCCTACTACTCGTTTTGACGGCAGACTTGAGGTTGGTACGATGGCGGTGATATTATATTGTAGAGGTTGCTACTATATATACATGCTAAATTTAGCTGGATGTAGCTAGATGCATGTTTTGGCTGAAGGTTGGTAATCCTGTACATTAAAAAGGGTAGGGGATCTTTCTTCGCTACAGTGATACAACACTATGCTAGAACATTAAATGTGCCGGTAAAATGGAGTCTCTGGCAATAAAGCATTGTTAAACAGCGTTTTGAGATTTGTTGTAAACAGATGCAGGGTGCTACCGAGTTGAAGCCTGTATGTGCTTTGCAATTGAAGTTCAAACCAGCTCATAGCGCTTATTGTACAAGTGACACGAAGTACTGTGAAAAGCTGTGCAAATCATTACGCTTGTTTTTCAAGAGGTTAGCAGGTTTAAACAAGATATTT